>JAMPFF010000001.1:337713-512681 GCA_023664605.1 Clostridium sp. | reverse complement strand
TATCAATATTCAGGTCGGAATAAATAACCTGAATACTTTCGCCTTTGCCAAAAGCCTTTTTCAAATGCTTTGCCGATATGACTGTCTGTTTGTCCATAATGTAATAAAACCGCCTTTCTTTTGTTTCCTTCGTGCAATGAGCCAGGCGGACATGCCTGTATGTATATAGAGTCAACAAAGTTGACCCGCAAATGCCGTAAGGTATGTGATAATCATAATGAAAAAGCCCAAACCGCACCACCAACAGTTGTATACATTTTATTTTTTTATGCTACTTTCCGTTGCATCCCGCTGCAGCGCTGTATCAATAAGCTCCTCTCAGAGAATGCATGGTTTACATAACTTACATAGAGAAAGCTGCCGCTTTCCGATTTTCAATCGTACAAACGACAGCCTTTCTGTATTTCATGTCTTTTTGGACAACTAACTTTCTGTATTTCCGGTATTGCCCGTCGTTGCGGCGCCGCCGCCTGTGGTTGTCGTATCGATGCCGGGAAGGACAATCGTGTCATCCCCCGCGCCAACTTCCATGCCACAGCGCGAATTGCACGGAACAACGCAGCTTTCCTTATACTGTTCCTCGCAAAGCGGAGGTCCCAGTTCTAAGGGCTTAATCGCCAAATCCAGTAAATCGCCTGCAACAAAACGCAGACAACTGCTGTTATCCGGCGTAATAAGGCTTCCCTTGGGTGTGTTAATCTTACCCGCGCTCTCCACACGGTATCCTGCGAAGTACAGACTCTGCAAAACAAGCGTCAGCCCAACCGTAATGGTATCGTCATCCGTATCAAACCCTAAAACCTTTGCCATCGCATAAAGATTTAAGCCTTGTCTGATATAATTATTGCTGTCCAGGAAACCAACATAATTGATGTTCGGAGTCGGCGCGGCAGGAGCCGTTCCCGCATCATAGCTGATTCCATACGGTGCAAAAATCTCCAGTTCCACGGATGTAGGATTGGTATCTTCATCATAGGTTGCCGCTGTCGTTTCCGGCGGCAGATAAACGGCAGTTGGATAAAGCGTAGTCACCAGACGGCAGTTTTCGTCATAAAGGTTGACGGCAAACTCAACCGACAGATTGGACAAGGTAACAACATAGCAATTCGGCCTGCCTGTAATCGCTTCAATCACGACATCTCCATCGCCATAGGTATAACTGATATTCAGCACACGGGCCGTTGCCGACACTGCCGTCGGATAGGTCGTCGAAATATCCGCACCCAGCGCAAAAGATGTGCAGAGATTAATCCCGATTTCATCATAAATCAAAGGCGCCATAAGGCTTAAAACCTTGGGCGGCTCACAGATTGGATTGGTGCATACGTCTATGCAGTTACTTCCCTGCATATTCTGAACCACATCGCTGACAATCCTTGCCTTGCACCCGCATTTTCCTGATTTACATTTCGCCATAATCTATATTCCCTTCTTTTTTTGTTATTTTATCTTATAATATGTTATTTTTTCTTATCATGTGCCATATATTATTATGAAAAAGAAATATTACGCAAAATGACCGCATAAATATGGCAGGCCATATAAGAATGGAGATTATTATGGGAAATGTATATGCGATTGACACGGAACAAAATCTAATCATATACAGCGCTAGAAATTATATATGCTTAAGAACTGCAATCGGTGAAAATCTGACAAGGCCGATTATTCTGCGCAGCGATTACGCCTCCGGCCTTTCCGATATCATTTACAACAGCACTATCTACTACGCATATCAAAACACAAATCAGGATATTATCATCCGCAGCGTTATCGAACGGGATAATTTATATAAAATAAGCAGCCAGAATACACCGGACTGCTTCTATCCTCAAATCGCAGCAATACAAAAAACGCTGATTCTATTTTATTTTGTGAAAAATCCGATTGATAACAGTTTCTGTTTCAAGGCTCTTCTTCCCTTTGAACCGGAACGAAAACTGACACTGCCGGGAACGCTTTTTTCATCGAATCAAGAAGCTTCCCCCGCCCCCGGCGAAGCGGTATTTTCTTCACTTCCCACACTGCAGATTGTATCTTCCGACACAATGCTTTTACTGCATCTATCACATGATACGAAGGAATTTATTTTTTCAATCAATGAATCTCTTCAATGTGAGAAACTGATACCGGCTTCTTCCATTCCGGTTACAGAACCGGATAACAGTAAAGAACTTCTTTTGCAGACACAAAATCAAATCGACAAACTGCAGTCGGAACTTTCCATGCGCGACCAGTTGATACAAAGCATCCGCAAACAATATGAGGAACTTATGGACACCGCCATGAAATACCGCGATGAAGCCGTCAAATGGCATAATAAATTTTATGGAAAATAATTAATATCTTTTCACCGCCTGCAGCTCCTGATACAGCAGTTTATAATTTTCATAGCGCGTCCGGCTGATATCGCCGCGCTCTAATGCCTCTTTTATGCCGCAGTCCGGCTCACCTATATGCGCGCAGCCGCCAAACCTGCAATATGGCTCATACTGCCTGAACTCCGGATAGCAGTACGCCAGTTCCTCCTTGGGAATCTCCGCGATGCTAAGAGAAGTAAAGCCGGGCGTATCCATAATATAAGTCTCATCGCCCAGGGCAATCATTTCCGAGTGCCTGGTCGTGTGCTTTCCTCTTTCTATTTTACGGCTGATGCTTCCGGTCTCCATCTTTGCCTCGGGATGAAGGCAGTTAATCAGCGTGGACTTCCCTACGCCGCTTGGTCCCGCCACGGTCGTTGTTTTCCCGCATAAAAGGCCTCGCAGATTCTCTACGCCCTCTTTTTCCAAGGCGCTGATAAAAAGGACATCGCTTCCGCACACGCTGTACACTTCTCGTAACGCTGCCTTTTCTTTTTCCGATGCAATATCCTGTTTATTAAAACAGATGATACTGGGCAGATGCTGTCTCTCCATCCGGATTAAAAATCTGTCCAGCAGATTCAGATTCGGCGCCGGTTTTGCAATGGCAAATATAATCAATGCCTGGTCGATATTGGCTACCGCAGGACGTATCAGTTCATTTTTCCGTTCCAAAACCTCCGTTACATTTCCTTCTTTTGCCTCTTCATCCAGCACATCAATACGGACATTGTCGCCCACTAACGGTTTGATGTTGACATTTCGGAAAATACCTTTTGCCCTGCACGCATATACACCCTTATTTTCTATATGCACATAATAAAATCCCGCAATCCCTTTAATGATTTTTCCTGTCATCTATCCTCACTCTGCGGTAAACGAAATCTCCCTGTTTACTGTCTTTTCTATGGATGTTTCCTCTATCGTTTCTCCTGTATCCGGATTCGTTGAAGCCGGTGTGGTAACAGTAAACCGAAACTGTATCGTACCTGTCGCGGACTTGATTCCCGTATAATTGACTCCTACCGGGAAAGAAGAAGTCTGCGTATTTAATAGCTGTGTGCCGTCCGCCGTCGTAATCGTAACGGTAACGTTCATGCCGCTTTGATAATCCCCGTCTTCCGTAGGTGCGGTTATATTATCCGCATATTTATACGTAACCGCCGATGGTCCTATGCTGACCTTTAAATCTATCACGGTTCCCTTATCCACGTAGGAACCTACCGAAAAACTCTGGTAACAGATTTTATCAATCAGCGCAGCGTCCTCATTATTTACCTGCGATATCGTTCCTACCGTCAGACCGCTCTCTGTCAGAGTGGCGACCGCATCCATCTCTTCCATGCCTATGACATTCGGCACCTGGACTTTGGTAATTTCCGCGCCCTGGCTGATACGAATGGTTATCGAGGACTCCGGAGGCGCCGTTTTACCCGCCTCGGGAGACTGCGCAATGACATAGCCGCTTTGTACAACGGAGTCGTAGCTCTGCGTAATATTCACGACAAAACCGGCTTTTTCCAGCATGGAGGTCGCCTCCGACTGCGACTTGCCGACAACGCTTGGCACATCTACCGCATCGGTTCCCTCCGCAACGGTCAAAATAACGTTACTGTTAATATCCACCATCTGCCCGGCTCTTACGCTTGCCCGCATGACAATGCCCTCTTCATAAGCCTGCGTCACTTCATATTCAATTTCGGGCGTTAAACCGAGGGAAATCAAAGCCCGTTTGACTTCATCCAGCGACTTTCCCTCCACCTCTATCATTTCCACCTGTTCTACCTGCTGCTGTTCTTCTTCCTGCTCCTCCTGCCGTCCAAACTGTAATCTTTCACCGAATATACCGAAATAATTTCCTATGATAAAAATAATGATACCGCCGACCAAAAGCGCCGCTACGACTGCCAGGATGGTTGTGATGCTCTCCATCTTAGGGTCGTAATCATCATCCTCCTCGTCGTCTTCATCATCCTCATAATATTCATCTTCGTCGTCTTCGTCTTCGTCATCCTCTTCTTCGTCTTCCTCGTCATCACGATAATACTCTTCATTTTTCCTAAGACGCATCGCTTCTTCCATGGAATCTCTTTTCTCGGACTGTCTCTTAATCTGTGCCATATCTCTGTCCGTAATCATTCTGGTGGAAGCCTCTTCATCCGGGTCTATCACTTTGACAAAATCCTCGTCCGGATGCATCAGGGACTGTTTTAAATCAACAATCAGTTCCCCCATGGACTGATATCTTCTGTCCGGACTCTTCTGGCAGCATTTATACACTATCTGCTCCACGCTGACCGGAATTTCCGATATATATTCTCTCGGGGAGGGTAATTCCTCCTGAATATGCTTAATCGCAATAGCAACCGTCGTCTCGCCGTTAAACGGAACACGCCCCGTCAGCATCTCAAACATGGTAATGCCCAGAGAATAGATATCGCTCTTTTCATCACTGTAGCCGCCTCTCGCCTGCTCCGGTGAAGTATAGTGAACCGAACCCATAACGTTTGATGTAATGGTATTGCTCGTCGCTGCTTTTGCAATACCGAAATCTGTCACCTTGACTTTGCCCTCTTTGGAGATAATAATATTCTGCGGCTTAATGTCACGGTGAATAATATGATTATTATGTGCGGCTTCGATTCCCATGGAAACCTGAATAGCAATGCTGATAGCCTCCTTGACGGAAAGCCTCGCTTTCTTTTCAATATATTTTTTCAGCGTAATGCCCTCTACCAGTTCCATGACAATATAGTAGATGTCACTTTCCTCCCCAACATCATAGACATTGACAATATTAGGGTGCATCAGGCCTGCCGCCGCCTGCGCCTCTATCCTGAACTTTGACACAAAGTTCTCGTTTTCGCTGAATTCCTGTTTTAATACCTTAACCGCCACAAACCGATTCAATTTGTGGTCTTTTGCTTTATATACATCCGACATGCCGCCGGTACCGATTTTTTCCAGAATTTCATATCGGTCTCCGATTATCATTCCAATTTTAACCATGTTCCACCTCATCTGCTAACGGTTCAATAATAATCACCGAAATATTATCCTTACCGCCGTTATCATTGGCTCTTTGCACCAATGTTTCAGCTCTCTCTTTCAAACTTTTTCCACTTTTTAAAATCTGTTGTATGTCCGTATCGTCCACCATATTGGTCAGTCCGTCCGAACACAGAAGCACAATATCTCCCGCATTCAATTCGAGATTAAAGAAATCCGCTTCCACCGTATCTCTTGCGCCAATCGCTCTTGTAATAATATTTTTATCCGGATGGTTTTTCGCCGACTCCCTATCGATACCGCCCATCCGTATCATTTCCTCCACTAAGGAGTGGTCTACCGTAATCTGTTTGATGTCATCATTGACAAGGTAAAGCCTACTGTCCCCCACGTTGGCAACCTCAAGATACCTGCCGATACAGGTAGCAATGACAACAGTTGTTCCCATGCCCGAAAGCGCAGTATCTTCCTTTGCTTTCTTCCTTGTGCAGGCATTCGCCTTTTCAATCGCTTTGCCCATAATCACAACGGGGTTCTTTTCAAAAGACGCAGTGATTTCCTCTACTATCGTTTCCACCGTATAACGTGACGCAAAATCCCCCGCGTTATGTCCGCCCATACCATCCGCCACAATAAACACGTTCGGCAGGTTTCCGACCGGAGACTCCGAAATATAGATAAAATCCTGATTCAGTTTTCTTCTACGACCAATGTCTGTAATCGCATAGGACTGTAACACTGTATTTTCCTCCTATGACTGCTTCGCAATATATTTCCGTCTAAGCTGTCCGCAGGCGCCGTCGATATCCCTGCCCATTTCCCTTCTAATAGTAACATTTATTCCATTTTTTTCAAGTTTATTTTTAAATACATCTATCGCAGCCCGCTTCGACTGTACAAAATCCCGTTCTTTTACCGGGTTTATCGGAATCAGATTCACATGGGCATTCAGCGGTTTTGCAAAGGCTGTCAGCTTCTCCATATCCTCTTTTGTATCATTAACTCCGTCCGCCAGACTGTACTCAAACGTAATCCTTCTTCCTGTTTTTGCAAAATAGTATGCGCATACTTTTCTCAATTCATCCAATGAATACTGATTAGCAATCGGCATTAATCCGCGTCTTTTATCATTATCAGCCGCATGGAGGGATAAGGCCAGTGTAATCTGTAAGCCTTCGTCCGCAAGACGGCGCATATTAGGCACGATGCCGCAGGTGGAAACCGTAATATTGCGCTGGCTGATATGTAATCCGTTTTCATCCGTCAAAAGCCGTATAAAGCGAATAAGATTATCATAGTTATCAAGCGGCTCCCCGGTTCCCATTACGACCACATGGGACACTCTCTCACCGGTAAGAAGCGTAATCGCATAAACCTGGTCTAACATCTCTGACGGCAGCAAATTTCTTTCCCATCCGTCTATGGTGGAGGCGCAAAACCTGCACCCCATCCGGCAGCCTACCTGCGAGGAAATGCAGACGGAATTGCCATGCTTATATTGCATCCAGACGCTCTCCACCACATTGCCGTCGGATAGCGCAAACAAAAACTTTTTTGTACCATCGATGGCAGACTCCTGTACCCTGACCGCATCAAGCGCCGTATACGAAAAACGCTCCCGGCACTTTTCTTTCAGTGTATTCGGCAGATTGCTCATCTCGTCATAATTTCTGGCGAGTTTCACATGCATCCAGTCGTATAACTGCTTTGCCCGGTAGGGCTTTTCGGACATTTCCTGCATCTTTTCCTGTAATTCCATTAATGTGAACGATTTAATATCTTCCATACCATCGTTTTCCTCTCCTGATATGACGACGTTTTATCCATTTATGGCTCAAGATAACGCTTTACGCAGTTTGGCAAAAAAGAAACCGTCCGTTTCATGAATGCCCGGAAGAAGCTGTATCATGCCGCTTTCCCCGGCTTTTTTTAAACATGCGGGCAGATATGCGCTCATATCTTCCAATGCCAATGAAAACGTATCGCACAGCCATTCTACCGTTTTCTCATTTTCCTGCGGATTGACGGTGCAGGTGCTGTACAGCAAAACACCGCCCGGCTTGATATAAGATACCGCATTTTGCAGTATTTCCTTTTGCAGCGGTAAAATTTCTTCTAAAGACTGCTCTGATACATGGTACTTAATATCCGGCTTTTTGCCGATAACGCCAAGCCCCGAACACGGCACATCCGCCAGCACGACGTCCGCCGCCTGATATAACTTCTCATGATACTGTCTGGCATCGGCTATTGCAGTTTCCATATTCTCTTTTTTCATCCGGATACGGTTTTCTTCCATGCGCGTAAGTTTTGTCTCCGTTATGTCAAAAGCAAGCACTTTCCCCGTATGTTCCAGTTTGGAAGCCGCATGGAGCGACTTACCGCCGGGCGACGCGCAAACGTCGATAACGGTCTGCCCTTTTTGCATGCCCGCCGCCTCTACAACCAGCATGGAACTGACGTCCTGTACGATAAAAAGCCCCTCTTCATAACCGGGCAGATGCCTGATACCGTCCGTTTTTTCTACGGTGACGGCGTAAGACAGATAAGGATGCCTTTCCACTACGACCCCTTTTTTCCGCCATGACGCAAAAAGCTTTTCTCTTTCATCCTCCGCGACAGACTCTTCTATCCTTAATGTCACCGGAGTGCGTCTTAAAAACGCGTCTAGCATCTTCTCCACGGTTTCTTTATCATAAGCCGCTAAAAAATGCTCTGCCAGCCACTGCGGCATGGAATACATAACGGAAAGATAAGCAAGCGGCTCTTTTTCTGCATCAGGATATACCATATCCTGCTTCTGTCTGGAAATGTTGCGCAGTACGCCGTTTACATATCCCTGTAAAGAACCAAATCTTCTCTTCTTGGCAAGGCGGACCGCCTCGTTACAGACCGCGGCGTCGGGAACGGCGTCCATAAACATTATCTGATAGACGCTCATCCGCAGCAGTTCCCGGATAAGCGGCTTCATCTTTTCCACCGGCGTTCTGGAAACCTGATTCAATATATAATCAATCTGAATCCTGCGCTCTACGGTTCCTTCCGTGACTCTTTTGATAAAAGCCTTTTCCTTTGGTAAAAGATAATCGTATTTTTCCAGTACGTCCGCCAGCAACAAGTTTACATAACTACCCATCTTTGCCAGTTCCAGCAAAATATCTAAAATGATTTCTCTTGTATTCATATGGCTGCCACTCGCGTTAATCCCTTCTTCTATTGTTGTTCCCAAACAAAAGAACCAACCGGAGAAGCTGCAAAATAGAGGAAGCTGCCGCCGCAACATAGGTCAATGCCGCCGCGCTTAACACTTTCCGACATCCCCTTGTCTCTTCATCCCCCATGATGCCATAACTGCCAAGCATGGCAAGCGCCCTGCCGGACGCGTTAAATTCTACCGGCAGCGTAACAATCTGAAATAAAACGGCAAGGGCAAATACCCAAATGCCTATCTGAATAAACAACTGATTCATCCCTAGCAATGCACCGAGTAAAATAATCGGAATGCCGAGCCGGGAACCAATATTGGCCGCCGGCACTAAAGCCGTACGGATTTTTAACGGCGCATATCCTTTATGATGCTGCACGGCATGACCGCATTCGTGAGCCGCCACGCCGATTGCCGCAACGGAGGTCGAACCGTACGTTGCATCCGAAAGTCTGAGTATTTTAGAAGACGGGTCGTAATGATCCGTAAGTTCCCCTCTGATATGTTCGATACGCACATCATAGATACCGGAAAGCTGTAAAATCCGTTGTGCCGCCTGCGCCCCTGTCAGTCCGCTCGCGCTCCTTACCCCGGAGTATTTCCGAAACGTCGTGCTGATGCGCATCTGTGCTACAATACATAGAATTGCGCCAACAATTACAAGCCAGTACGTAGGGTCAAAATACATCCCATAATATCCACCATAATATCTCATATCTATCCAAGCGCCTCCCCTGCTTTCATTTGGCAGCCAAGCAAAAACTCCTTTACCGCCATTTTCTTTTTCCCTTCTAACTGCACACTGGTGACTTTTAACGTCTTTTCACCGGTCTGCACATAGAAAGCGTCTTTTTCCACCGCCGTTATCGTACCGGGCAGCGCGTTTGCAAACGTCTTGTCTTCCCCGCATACATCGCTTTCCCATATTTTTAGATTTTTTCCATGATATGAAGTATACGCGCTCGGCCAGGAATTTAATCCCCGCACCATTCTTTCTATCTGTACGGCATTTTTCGTCCAGTCAATTTTTCCCATCGACTTTTGTAACATCCTGGCATAACAAGAATCCGCGTCGTTTTGTTTCCTGGGAGAAATATCTCCCGCCTCTATCTTTTCAAGGGCTTCTACAATCAATCCGGCTCCCGCTTTGGTCAGTTTATCATGTAAGCTGTCTCCGGTCTCTTTTTCAGCAATCGGCACAATACTTTGCAGTAACATATCTCCGGTATCAATGCCTTTATCCATCTGCATAATCGTGATGCCGGTTTCTTTTTCCCCGTTCAAAATCGCCCATTGAATCGGCCCTGCCCCGCGGTATTTGGGCAGCAGGGAAGCGTGGATATTGATACAGCCGTATTTTGGCATGGTAAGAATCTCCTGTGAAAGAATCTGTCCGAAAGCCGCCACGACAAAAATATCCGCGCCATACGTACGAAGCGTCTCTACGGCCTCGGCGTCTTTTACCTTAAGAGGCTGAAAAACCGGAATATCATATTGTAACGCGCATGCTTTCACCGGCGTCATCTGCATTTCCTTACCGCGCCCTTTGGGCTTATCCGGCTGCGTAACGACAAGCGCAACCTGATGCCCCGCCTTTATCAGCGCCTCCAATGCTCCTACCGCAAAATCCGGCGTTCCCATAAATATCACTTTCATTCATACCACATCCTTTATTCATTTTCTGCGTCCTCTACATCCTGTAACTCGCCCTCCACCTTTTCCACATACAGATGTCCTTCCAGATGGTCGAGTTCGTGCATCATGGCTCTTGCGAGCAGTTCCGTTCCCTCTATCTCGAAAGGCTCTAAATTTTCATCATAGGCAAGCAGTTTCACATAATTGGGTCTTGTTACCTGTCCTGTCTTGCCCGGCACGCTAAGGCATCCCTCGTAACCGGTCTGTTCCCCGCTTGTTTCCAAAACCTGCGGGTTTATCAATAAAATCGGGTCTTCCCCCGTCGTATCAATAACGACTATCCGCTTTAAAATACCGACCTGCGGCGCTGCCAGCCCGACGCCGTTTGCGTCATACAACGTATCAAACATATCGTCAATCAACTCCTGTATTCTGGGCGTTATCTCCTTTACTTCCTTACAGCTTTTTCCCAACACATAATCCCCTATTTCCCTAATATTCCTGATTGCCATTTCTTACCATGCTCCTTTTCTTTTTGTTCAGTATGTAGTCATCGGGTCAAAATCAAATTGAATCGTTACGTTTTTAACATTTTGCTCTTTCGCATATTCTTCCATCATATCCTTTATCTTAACCAGATTTTCGTAATCTGCATGTTTTAAATACAGCGTATGGCGATACCAGTCATTTATTTTGGAAATGGCGGCCTGTGCCGGACCTATGATATACGGTTCCTTTTCCTCTGTAAAATATTTTCTGATTAAACTGCAGAATCTCTCCAGCAAAACTTCTCCTTCCTCTTTTTCCCTGGAAAGCAAAAGCACGGCCAGCATATGCGCCGCCGGTGGATACTGCAATAACTCCCGGTACATGATTTCTTCCGCATAAAAGCTCTCATAATCCTGATTCGCGGCATGTACAATACTGTAATGCTCCGGCTGATAAGTCTGGATAACGACTTCTCCTGCTTTCGTGCCTCTGCCCGCTCTGCCCGCAGCCTGCGTCAGCAGTTGAAAAGTTCTTTCACCCGCGCGGTAGTCATTCTGATTTAAGGATAAATCAGCCGCCAGGATGCCAACCAGCGTAACATTGGGAAAATCATGCCCTTTCACTATCATCTGCGTTCCCACCAGAATATCCGCCCTGCCGTCGGCAAACGCCGACAGTATTTTCTCATAGCTTTCCTTGGTCCTTGTGGAATCCGCATCCATCCGCAGCACCCTTGCTCCCGGAAATTCCTTATGGATGGCTTCCTCTATCTGTTCCGTACCGGCCTTAAATCCCAACAGATACGGCGAACCGCAGACCGGACAGTTTTTCTCCCGCCGCTCCTCATAACCGCAGTAATGACAGACCAGCATACCGTTTCGATGCTCCGACAAAGATACGTCGCAGTGCGGACATTTCATCACGTGACCACAGGCCCTGCATGAAATAAAACCTGCGTATCCTCTGCGGTTTAAAAAAAGCATACTCTGTTCGCCCGCCGTCAACCGCTCTTCCAAAAGACTTTTTAACTTTCTGCTGAAAATAGAGCGGTTTCCTTCTTGTAGTTCTTTCCGTAAATCTACCGTATAGACCCGCGGCAGACAGCCCCCGCTCAAACGCCTTTTTAAGCGGTACAACTTATATTCTCCTTTTCCGGCGCGGTAATAAGCTTCTAAAGAGGGCGTTGCGGAACCAAGCACAACGCTTGCCCCTTTCATGGAAGCAATCTGTATAGCGGTTTCCCTGGCGTGATATTTGGGCATGGATTCGCTTTTATAACTGTTCTCATGCTCCTCATCCATCACAATCACGCCCAGACTCGGAAAAGGCGTAAATAACGCCGAACGGGGACCAATAATAACGTCTAACTCTCCCCGTCTGGCACGTTCCATCTGGTCATATTTTTCCCCCATGGACAGCGTGGAATTCATTACGGAAACTCTGTCGCCAAATCTTTTATAAAACCGAAGCAGCGTCTGATAGGTCAGTGCGATTTCTGGAATCAGGACAATCGCCTGCCTGCCCATCGCTATCATCTTCTCAATAATCCCCATATAGACTTCCGTTTTTCCGCTGCCGGTAATGCCGTGTATCAGATATGTGCCGTTTTTGCCTTCCCGGTAATCTTTTACAATGTCCTCGATAATAAAGTTCTGTTCCTCACTGAGCGGTCTGGCCGCTTCCTTTCCGGATATTCTTTTCACCGGATTTCTATAATAACTTTCCGTCTCTATGGAAATAATACCTTGTTTTTCCAGACTGTGCAAGGTCGGCGCCGCTACGTTTAACTTCTCCCTAAGCAGTGCGTACGGTAAAATCTCCTCTTCCTGTAACGCTTCCAATACTCTGACTTTCGCCCTCTGTTTTTTTATGGCGCACTTCTCTATCTGCTCTTTTATCTCTTCTTCACTGCAACAGCGGACGATTTTCTTTTTTTCCGGCTGTTTTAATTTCTGTTTCACGGGAAGCGTTGTTTTTAAGGCTGTTATCATCGTTGAACCGTAATGGCTCTTCATCCAGTACGCGGTCTGTATCAAATCGCTTTCCAGCGTAGTCGCCTTTTCATCAATACATCGAATCTCTTTTATCTTATCCTGCGGATAATCCGTCTTATCCGATAATTCGACCACATATCCCGTCATATCCTTATTGCCCTTTCCAAACGGCACATGCACCCGGATTCCCGGAACAATCTTATCGGATAATTCATTCGGGATTCTATATTGAAAAGGCCTGTCAACTTTTTCATGGGAAATATCTATAATCACATCCGCATATTGTTCACTCATCCACTACCCTCTTATCTTTTATTTATCCTGCTTTTTCTCTGCCAGGATATCACGGATTAAATCCCTTTCGTCCATCGGATATTTTACCCCTTTTATCTCCTGGTAATCCTCGTGTCCCTTTCCTGCCAGCACAATAATGTCTCCCGGCTCGCCATGCGCTATCGCGTAGGCAATCGCCTCTTTCCTGTCGCAGATTTCTATATACTTTCCGTCCGTTTTGCCAATTCCCGTTTTAATATCGTCAATAATATCCTGCGGCTCTTCAAAACGGGGATTATCCGAGGTAATAATCGTTATATCCGCCAGTCTGCCGCTGACTTCTCCCATCTCGTAACGTCTGAGCTTAGAACGGTTCCCGCCGCAGCCAAACACGCTGATTAAACGATGCGGATGATATTCTTTTAAGGTGGATAAAAGACTTTGCAGCGCCATAGCGTTATGGGCATAGTCAATCATCAGGGTAAAATCGTCCGATACTTTCACAAGTTCAATCCGACCCTTTACCTTTGCCTGTAAAAGCGCTTTCTGTATGGCATCCTGCGGAACCTGAAAATGCCTGCATATGGCAATCGCCGTCAGGGCATTATATACGCTGAATTTACCTGGTGTGGCAACTTCGACGGGAAAGTTCATAAGCCCCGTCACATCAAAAGAAACGCCCAGCTTTCCGCCGCCAGAGAGCAGTTTCAAATTTTGCGCTTTCAAATCGGCATCCGTCTGTATGCCGTATGTCTCAAGCGCACAGGTATGTTCCTTTATCACATGCTCCCAGTGCGCATCATCCCGATTGACAATCCCGACCCTGCACTGTTTAAAAAGCATTCCCTTACAATGCAGATAATCGTCAAAGTCCTTATGCTCATTCGGTCCGATATGGTCGGGTTCAATATTCGTAAAGATGCCGTAATCAAAGACAAATCCCTGCGTTCTGTGAAGCATCAGCCCCTGTGAAGATACCTCCATGACAACCGTATCGCATCCGGCGTCCGCCATCTGCCTGAAATACTGCTGTATCAGATAAGACTCCGGCGTCGTATTATCCGCGTGGATATGGGTATCGCCGATAATCACCTCAATCGTGCCAATCAATCCGACCTTACGTCCGGCCTGCTCCAAAATGGATTTTACGAGATACGTCGTCGTCGTCTTTCCTTTCGTTCCGGTAATGCCGATTATCTGCATTTCCCTGGCCGGATGCCCAAAATACGCAGCACAGATAAATGCCATGGCATAGCGTGCATTCGCCACCTTAATCACGGTTACTTCGGCTTCTTTCGGAAGTTCCACTTCCTTTTCCACAACTAACGCTGCAGCCCCCGCCGATACTACCTGTGCAGCATAATCATGACCGTCCGCTTTCGCTCCCGGAATACATATAAAAAGACAGCCGGACGCTGCTTTTCTGGAATCATAAACGACCTCTGTCACTTCTGTCTCTATCGTACCTTTGATACATTCATATTCTATATTTCCCAACAATTCCTTTAATTTTCCCATTACCATATTCCTTTCCGGAATGAAAAGTCATTTCTTCTTTTCACCCCTCTAAATAAAATATCACGAAACACACTCTTTTTCAACTTTTCCGATTTTCTTTATGGAAGTTTATATTTTTGTTAAAGGAAATTTATATTTTTATTAGAAAGAAAACACATTTTAGACACATTTCCCATCTATGATAAAAATCAAGATAGTTGAATAACTCACTATCTCCCCCCTCATAAGAAAATACGAAAAAGCCTGAGAATTTCTCAGGCTTTTTCACTGCGTTCCTATCGTAATTTCTCCACCGTAATACTCTCCATCAATTCATCCGCTACATCCATCGGGATATCCGCACTTTTTAACGTTGTGGCGTTTGCCGCCGAAATGGCCGCCGCCTTTTTTAATGATTCTTCTTCGGATTCTCTTTTTAGAATCGACATGGCATAAGATGCCACCACACAGTCTCCGCATCCTACCGTATTTAATACCGGCACTCTTCCCGCTTTGGCGAAATAAACGCGTCCGCCGCTGCTTACCGAAAAAAGCCCCTTTTGCCCCATGGATACAACAACATGGGCAATGCCCGCTTCATGCAGGGCAAGCGCCGCCTCCATTGCCGCTTCCCTATTACCAAGTTTATGCCCTACAATATATTCTAATTCCTTTAAATTCGGTTTCATCAGATAAGGTTTTGCCGCAATGCCCCTTTGCAGATTCTCCCCGCTTGTATCCAGTAACGTCTTAATTCCTCTGTTTCGCGCCTTTTCAATTAACAGCGCATAAATATTTTCCGGTACGCCCCTTGCCGCGCTGCCGGACAAAACGACAAGTTCACAACCGGATAAAAGGCTCTCATACTGTATCATAAACTGTTCTAACTGCTCTTTCGTAATCTCCGGCCCCGGCTCTAAAATCTCCGTTACATACCCGTTATCCGCCAGAATATTCATATTGCTTCTCGTTTCACCATCCACCCGGATAAATTGACAATCCACATCCCGGCCTTTTAAATCATCCTCAATAAAATTTCCCGCATATCCGCCTAAAAATCCCGTTGCGCATACCGGAACGCCATACTGGCGCAGCGCCCTTGTCACATTGATGCCCTTGCCTCCCGCAAGCGACATCACCGTGCGCATCCTGTTGACATGCCCTGTAATTAATTCCCCCGCTGTATAGGTCTTATCCACTGCCGGATTCAGCGTTACCGTAAGTACCATAATAGTCCTCCATATCAGAGCAGCTTGCTGCGATGATGCCGCGCCGAGAATCTCAAATTCTCGGCTGCGCTCAAGGCATATTTGAGGCTCTGACTCATAATTGCAGTCTGAACAAGTTCAGACTGTGAAAAATCAGCACATCAGTGTGATTTTTCACACTATCCTCCATTCTCCTCAGTCTGCGTAGTCTTGCATTACAATCTGTAGGCTTTCCCGTCCTTTATATACATTGATGTCCGGATAATAAATCATCTGTATGACAACACTTTCGCTGCCCTCGCGGTAGAGTCTTTCCCGCTCCTTTTTGCCGAAAGCGTCCTCCAAAAAACCGTGCCACTTTTCCAAATCGCCGAAATAAACCATTTCGTAGAAATTTCCCTGCTCGTCCTGAATCCGATATTTCCCTACGTTTTCATTCTTCCCAAGAAGCCTGCCCTGCAGTATATGTACATTTTTCTGCGCAAAAACAGGTTTCGGATTTCCATTGCCGAACGGTTCCAGCATCTGAAGCTGTCTGACAAAGTCCATGCTGATATAGGAAAGCGGCATCGGCACATCAATCACAATTTTCTCTATAAAATCTTCATCGGACAGTTGGCAGTTTCTGTTAAGAGCGGCGCGGAACTTATCTACATTTTTTTCCGGCATCGACAGCCCTGCCGCCATTTTATGTCCGCCGTAACGGGTAAAAAGATGTTTGCACAGGCTCATCTGCTCATACATATGATACGCCTCTATCGAACGCCCCGAACCTTTCACGCCCTCCTGTGCCTTTGTCAGTACAAAAACAGGCTTGTGGTATTTTTCCTTAATCCGTCCGGCAATGATGCCCGCCAGACTCTCATGGCACTCCGGCAGATAAACGACAAGCACCTTATCCTCCCGCAACCCGCTTTTTTCTATCATATCAATGGCCTGCTGCGTTCCCTGCCTTGTCATTTCCTTTCTGCTGTCGTTTAATTCCTTTAATTCCCCGGCAATCGTAACCGCTTTTGCAAAATCATGACAGGTAAGCATCTGCAATGCTTTTGCCGCCGTATCCAGCCTGCCGGTCGCATTCAGGCACGGGCCTAATACAAAACCGATATGGTAGGCTGACAAAGGCTTTCCCTGCATCCCGTTTACCTCTATCAAAGCCCGCAGTCCGGGATTTTGGGGCTGTTCCATCTTTTTTAATCCGTACTTTACCAATACCCTGTTTTCATCAAGCAGCTCCATGACATCGCCTACCGTAGCAAATGCCGCAAATTCCATCAATTCCTCTAACAGTTCATCCTGTCGGATGTTATCCGCACTGCTGTCTTTTGCATATTCTTCCAGTAGAACCTGCACAAACTTATACGCCACAACCGCTCCGCAGATACCGTCAAACGGATAAGCGCACTTTTCCTGTTTCGGGTCGATGACCGCCACGGCCAAAGGAAGCAGTTCTTTCCGGGTTCCATCCTCCATAACTTCGTAAGGCACTTCATGATGGTCGGTCACAATAACGTCTATGCCAAGCTCTTTCGCATAGGCAATCTGCTCCGCGGCCGCAATGCCGTTATCGCAGGTTATTATCGTATCAATGCCGTCTTTATGCGCTTCTTCAATTAACGCATCATTTAGCCCGTAACCGTCCTTGATGCGGTGCGGAATCACCGTATCCACTTTCGCTCCACATACGCTTAATCCACGAAACAGAATATAGGCGGAACAGATACCGTCAATGTCATAGTCGCCGATAATTCGTATGGAAACGTTTTCTTTTATTTTGGACAGTATAAAAGCGACTGCTTTCTCCATATCATAAAGCAGCCGCGGTGCGTGTAAATCTTTTATTGTTCCATTCAGGAAGAAATCAATCTGTTCATCCCCCACGATATCCCTGTTACGGATAATGCGGGCAATGACGGGGTCAATCCCGAATGTTTCTGCGATTTTTGCAAAATCAGCCCTCTTGGCCGATACCACCCATTTTGCCATATTAATTTCCTATGCCGTCTTTCGTTCCAATTCCTCAATCCTTTTTTCTAACTGGTCTATTTTGCGGATTAGAATCTCTATCGTATCTTTTTCCAGCTTACAAGCATTAATCTCCTGCTGCATCATATCTAAACGTTGTTCTATTTTATCAAAGCGTTTGTCCACATTCTCAAAGCGTTTGTTTATCCGTTCTTCCATACGGCCCATCTCATCAATAATTGTATTGACCATTATTTTTATTTCTTTATCCATGCCGCTTATCCTCCCTCCTTGTAAAATCCCGACTCCTTAAGTGGACCAGACGGGAGTCGAACCCGTGTCCAAAAGCCCATTCCCTGTCCTTCTACTATCATAGTCTGTTATTGCGGATTGCTCCTCATTCCCTCCCGTATCAGGAAACAGACGCCCCGATACGTTTAGTAGCTTCATCATACGCCCACAGGCTCAAAGCTTTGCCTGTGTCGTTTCCTGCATAGTCGATGCCCGATTCTTAATGTGCAGGTGCGTTAAGGCGGACAGCTGCCTTTAGGCAGCGTATGCTAAATTATCTTCAGCGTTTATATTTAGTTTTGTGATTTGACGCATCACCTGCGGATAGCTTCTCCAGCTGCAAGACCCCTGTCGAAACCTTGACTGGCCCTTATTCTGTTTATTTGACTCGCAAACCCACGCTTTCAGCGCTCTATTGTCTGTTTCGCAGTCGCTTGTTTTTCTTTTGCGGCTATTACATTATAGCATAACCTTGTTGATTTTTCTATTCTTTTTAGAGATTTCTGATTTTAAAATCTCTCTCGTGTTCTCTGCGCTGGTCTTTTTTGGCGATATCCTGTCTCTTATCATAAAGTTTTTTACCTTTGGCAAGCCCGATTTCCAATTTTGCCCTGCCGTCTTTAAAATAGACCTGCAAAGGAACAATCGTATATCCCTGTTCGCTTATCTTTCCTGCTAACTTACGTATTTCCATTTTATGCAGTAACAGTTTCCTGACACGCAGCGGGTCTTTATTGAAAATATTACCTTTTTCATACGGACTGATATTCATGCCATATACAAAGGCTTCCCCGTTTTCTATGCGGATAAACCCCTCTTTGATGCTGCACTTTCCAAGCCGCAGGGATTTTACCTCCGTACCGTGCAGGGCGATACCCGCCTCATACTTTTCTTCTATGAAAAAGTCATGATATGCCTTTTTATTATTCGCAACTAACTTCATTGCTTCCTTTGCCATCTTCTATAACCATGCCTTTCCCTCAATCTTCTTTTTCCCAAACCGAAAAATTTATCGTCCTTGTCATCCGTTCCACACCATCCACCCGAATGCTAATCTGCTCTCCAAGGCGATATTTTTTACCGGTCTTTTCTCCTATCATCTCGTAGGCATTTTCATCATAGACATAATAATCGCCCGGCAGTTTGGCTACATGTATCATGCCTTCTATCGTATTTGGCAGTTCCACATAGACGCCCCAGCTCGTAATGCCTGATATGACGCCGTCAAACGTTTCTCCGATATGCGCCTCCATATATTCGGCTTTCTTTAATTTATCCGTCTCCCGCTCCGCTTCTTCGGCGCGACGTTCCCTTTCGGAGGAATGTTTTGCCACAACCGGCAGCCTGCTCTGATAATGCTCGATTCGCTTCTCCTGTAACCGCCCCCGTAACTGCTCTTTAATAATCCTGTGTATCTGCAAATCCGGATAACGCCTGATAGGCGAGGTAAAATGACAATAATACCGGCAGGCAAGCCCGAAATGCCCGCTGCACTCCACGGTATACTTTGCCTGTTTCATGCTCCGCAGCGTCAATCTACTAATCAGCGTTTCCTCCGGCGTACCCTCCATTTTATCTAAAAGCTTCTGTATCTCTTTCGGATGTACCTCCTCTTTTGCGGTTTTCATATAATAGCCAAAATTATGCAGGAACGTGGAAAGCTTCGCAATTTTCTCCGGGTCGGGATTGTCATGGGTACGATAGACAAACGGTATTTCCATCCAGAAAAAATGCTGCGCCACGGTCTCATTGGCAATCAACATAAAATCCTCGATAATCTTGGTCGCCACATTACGCTCATATGGTTTAATCTCTATCGGATGCCCCTCCCCGTCCAGCAAAATCTTACTCTCCGGAAAATCAAAGTCAATAGAACCGCGCTTATGCCTTTTTTGCCGTAAAACCGCCGCCAGTTTTTCCATCAGTTCAAACATCGGCACAAACGTCTCGTATTCCTTACACTCGGCCTCGTCATGGTCTTCCAAAATCTTTTTTACGCTTGTATAAGTCATTCTTCTATCTACGCGGATGACCGTTTCCGCTATCTGATAATCCGTTACGTTTCCTTTTTTATCAATCGTCATCAGGCAGCTTAGAGCCAGTCTGTCCACCCCCTGATTTAAGGAACAGATACCGTTGGAGAGTTTATGCGGCAGCATGGGAATCACTCTGTCCACAAGATAAACGCTCGTTCCACGCTCATACGCTTCCCAGTCCAATGCGGAATTTTCCTGCACATAATTAGACACGTCCGCAATATGGACGCCCAGATGATATAACTCCCCCTCTTTGGAAAGGCTGACCGCATCATCCAAATCCTTTGCATCCTCGCCGTCTATTGTCACCATTTCCACATCCCGCAAGTCCAAACGCCCTGCCATATCAGCTTCCTGTATTTCGTCCGGAATCCGCTGTGCCTGATTCATCACTTTTTCCCCGAATGCGACAGGCAAATCAAAGCCACGAATAATCGACATGATATCCACGCCGGGGTCATTGATATGCCCCAGAATCTCTACTACTTTGCCTTCCGGCTTATGTTTCTCATCCCCATAGCTTGTCAGCTCTACCACTACTTTATGCCCGCTTACCGCTCCCTTAGAACGCTCTTTGGGTACAAAAATATCCGAAGCCAATTTTGCGTTATCCGGAATCACAAAACCAAAAGACGCCGACTGTTCATACGTTCCCACAATCTGAACCATGCCGTGTTCCAAAATTTTGCGGACAACCGCCTCCTGCCTCTTGCCACGCTTTCCCGGTAACAGTTCCACCTGTACTTTGTCCAGATGAAAGGCATGGCTCGTCATGGTTTCCGGTATATACAAATCTTCCTCTCTTCCCTCTATCTCTACAAAACCAAATCCTCTGGCATTGCCGATAAAAGTACCTGTCAAAAAACGAGAGTCCGATTTGACATACTTCCCCTTGGCGGTCAGTTCGATTTTCCCCTCCGCCAAAAGCGCGTCAAGCACCTGCTTAAACGCCTCTCTGTCCGCTTTGGCAACCTGCATGAACGCGGCCAGTTCCTTTTCTTTCATCGGTGTATACAACTCGTCTGCCACAAGTTCGCATATTAATTTTTTTCTTTTTTCAAATAATTCCTGATTTGTTTCCATCTGTGTCTATTCCCTACTCTGCCTGCTGCCATTTCCACTTACAATCGTGTGCATAAAAAAACGCCCTTTTGCAAGAGCGTTCCGCATTACCTAAAAAATATTCAGGTTCAGAATAATGGCTAACAGCATAAATGCCACCGCCAGACCCGTTGAAATCTTAACAAGCTTTCCTTCCATGGAACGGCCTTTATTCTTTCCCCAATATGTTTCGGCTGCACCGCTGACGGCTCCCAAGCCCGCGGATTTTCCCTCCTGCATCAATACCAGTATCACAAGCGCAATACAAATAATAATATATATAACGGTTAATACAATCCTTAACGCTCCCATTGAAAAACTGCTCCTTTCCCTATATCAAGCAGAATCTAGTTTATCATAGAAATGGCGGGTATGCAAGATGTAATTGTAAAGTTTTTGCTTTTCTTTCTCACCACTTTTCTTGATATGATACTCATTTACAATTTATGAAATTAAAAGAAATATGGATTGCAAAAGACTTATCCGTTCCCAAGCTGGTTGAATTAAGTGGCGTTTCCCGTTCCTCTCTGTCTTTTTACTTGGTCGGTTTTACGTCACCGTTGACGAATGGGAATATTTAAAAAACAGCCGGCTAGGCTGTTTTTTATAACAAAGTTATTATTCTAAGATTCAAGGCCAGTAAAAGACTCCTTTGCGACACGAATTTTCCACCTCAAACGAACCTTTATTTGTCCTAAAAAAAGTCCTTTGGCAGGCGTGGCGTTCCCCTGCATCTCTTTTGACCTAAAAGGTGTGTGGCTGCCACGAAATTGACCACCTCAAAGGACTTTTTTATTGTATCCACAGTATAGCAAAATTATTCCTTTTTGTAAAGAATCTTCTTTGTCCTTAAATAACGTTTCCATCTTTTTTCATCTATTTTAAGAAAAGTAATAATTGAGTTTTTATATCCATCCGGTTCTTTTGATGTGCATAATCTGAGTACTGTTTGAAATTTTTCCCCATTATCCACAATTTCTTTTAGAATCACTGCTGTATCTAATTTATTTGCTTCGATGATGTAATCTGGTTCTTTGAGAATTTGATTAAAATATTGTGAAAACCTCTCATAATCATTCGGATGTCGATTCTTTATATGCTGAATCTGACTATCCGTAATAATAACTTCATCTGTAACAATATCATCTGTTATACATTTATAAATATTTTTATCTATTTTCCCAACCAGATGCACTTTTATTTCCTCTTTTGCGGCTTCTATGGTTTCATTCGTTTTTTCCTAAAATCATTATAAGTCTTTGCTCCTACTCTGACAAGTTCCCTCTTATCACCATCCCACTTATTATAATATCCTTCTTCACTCAAATTCCATCTTACCCACTGTAATAAACAACATTGTTGAGTATCATACATTTTTACATCATTCTCAAACCTTTCTTGTGTTCAACCTCTATGCCGCGCTATTTGAGTACCATACATTTTTACATCATTCTCAAACGCTGTTGCTATGCATTACGGCTGGATATAAGTTTGAGTACCATACATTTTTACATCATTCTCAAACTATTTTATAAAAGTACAGTGTAGATTTAACGTTTGAGTACCATACATTTTTACATCATTCTCAAACGTTGCTTAACGCCACCTGGATTGAATCATCGTTTGAGTACCATACATTTTTACATCATTCTCAAACGATATTCCTGCGTCTAATACAAAGTTTATCGTTTGAGTACCATACATTTTTACATCATTCTCAAACCAAAAATAGAACTTTCTTGCATTCCTTGACGTTTGAGTACCATACATTTTTACATCATTCTCAAACAAGATATAAAAAGTATTTATATTCCCGATTGTTTGAGTACCATACATTTTTACATCATTCTCAAACCTCAAATTCAAAAATGAAATGCCATCATCTGCATAAAATCGGTACTCAAACATATTGCTTAAATTTCACAACCATCTTTATCAATTATATACCGAGCGACTTCATTTGAAAAGCTTCTCTGCTCATTTTCAATTAAGAGCAGCTTTATCTCACTATGCAGCGCCGCCATAAATAATTGTTCTGCTTGCTCCCGTTCAATATAACTCCCAATATTTACTAAAACGACTATTTTTTTCTGCATCAACTCCGCTATCATTTTAATATATAGTATTAAATTTTCAAAATAATCATCGGCATAATTTTCAATCCTGACTCCCATCGCTTTCATCATATTTGTCATATCGACTTCCGCATCCATCGCTAACATATATGGGCATATGTATTCTAACTGTAGCATATAAGTTTGCAATTCGCTTTGTATCTTCTGCGTTAGCAAATACATATCTTCCATCACCGATACTTCTGATAGTTTGGTATATAACTTATTTAAAATTCTTTTGTCATTCACACTAACTGCAAAAGGATTGATAATGACCTCCAACGATTTTCCTATATCCATTTCCTTATCATCTTCCGATAAAACAAATCCGCCCTCTTTTCCCTCTGATTGCAAATATAATTCTTCCACATATTTCGCAAATAATACAGGGGATTCTATCACCCACTCGCAGCTTTGACAATTTTCAAATAAAATCTGCCGTTCCAATTCCGGATGAACCAGTTTCATAAAATTACCAACCTCTCGTCGCTGTCTAATACTTCGCTTTTTATCTCACCTATAATCAAATCCATTTTGGCATACTGTTTTTCTGTGACTGTCAATAATTGCACCAGTCCTTCTGCCGGGCTGTTTTTATGGATATTATCAACAATACCCTGAACAGCAGTTCCATTCAATGCCAACTTGCAATAAACAGATTCCTGCAGCATTAAAAACCCACTCTTTAAAAGGAATTTGCGAAACTTAGTATACGCTCTGCGCTGCTCCCCCGTTAAAACAGGTAAATCAAAAAATACTAAAACTCTCATAAATCTATAACTCAATTTGATAAAATCGAATCAAGGAACTATCATTTTCATTTAAGGCGTCAAATACACTCTTACAATATATTTTGATTGCATTATTTACATATTGGACTTTTCCATCTATCCTTATTTCATCATTTAGGATATTAACTATCTGCATCTTTTCGTCATGCCCAAATTGGTTCAAACTCATACTAACGACCTTTTTATCAATCAGTATTCTAAAAGGCTCCATCAAATCCGAGGCAAGATTGAATTGATTAAACATATTATCGTGAAATAGTCCAAGCTGTGTGATATAGCCGTTAGCTGTAATTTCTCTCGTAAATGCAGATAAAATAATAGAATACCCATAATTTAATGCCGCATTTATAAAATTATCTGCAGTGCGCGTAAAATCCAAGCCAAACAATGCATTAAAATATACTTTTGCAGCATGTCCCTCTCTGTTAGACTCATCATTCCAATTAATTTCTTTCAGATAGCCTGCTAATAGTTCCGATTCCTCCTTCCCCAAATATTCCAGCAGTTCTTTCTGTTTCCGTATCTTTTCCGTTACGATTTCAGTCCAAACCGCCTCTTTTGTATTTTTGTTCCATTGAATCTGCTTTCTGACTTTATTACTGGTATCATGGCTTCCATAATAACCAACTAATTCCGAGGATGGATTTCTCTTCTCATCACAAAAAATCACTTTAATTTTCTTCTTTGCCAATTCCGAAAGCAAACCGGTCGTAATAGAAACCGCTGTGGATTCTACTAATATTGTGGAGATTTCTCCTAAATGAATTTTGGTTATCTCGTCGCTTCTTACTACCATATACCCTAACTGGTAGTCCAGTTTTGCCCGTTTCGAGATAACAACAATCCGCCAGCTCATATCTTCTTTAAATCAATCTCTTGTTGATAGATGCCTGTCGGAGATTGATTGATAATAGATATTTGTTTACACTTTGTAATATCATTATTCAACACCAAAATTCCCGCTTTTGCAGGTCCGCCAATCAATTGTAAATTCGCCGCACCGCTCTGACATTGAAACATATGTAATATTTCATTTAGCACAATACATTTATCTTCTTTATTTAAACTGATAAAAGTATCTCGCCCTTCCATTAATGTCTTTTCCTGTGCGCTCAATCTCGCTTGATATACCGTATGCCGTATTTTATCTAAAAACAAGTCATACAAATACAGCAAATCTGTTTCCTTCAGCTTATCATGCTCTACAATCTTTGCCTCTTTATTCTCTTTTTTCCGTAATACAAATTTCGTTACTTTCTTTAATATTTGTTCATCTTTTGCACCTAAAATCAGTTGCGTTGCCCCACAAAACAATAATTGATTACCGGTTCTTCCTGATAATCGCATATAAAAACCATCTACTTTAAATAACGTGTCAATTTTTATTTTGCTTAATGCTATTCTTGGATTTTTCAATTTTCTCTCATTGATTAAATATTGTAACGCTTCCCTTTCGTTTTGCTCTATCCTACTTTTTAAATGCAAAGGTACATATTCTACTGTCCTTATTTTATTGCCCTTTTTATCTTCTGATTCTACCAGCATATAATAAGTACCGGTTGCTTTATTATATCCTCCGTATTTTTGAATATCACACAATCTTTCATCACTGCCTTTAATTGGCACTTGCCCTTTTCCTTTTTTCATCAGTTGTTGGTCAAACAAGCCGCCTCGCATTTCATAACTTCTTCTTGTCACCAGAATATTATTTTTATTCATGATTCTTTTTACAGTGCGAATTGTGCCGTCCTCTCCCGATTTCCACGCTGTCTTTCCATTGCGGACAATATCTTTCTCTGATGTAAACATCCTTTTTAAATTGTAGCTTCTTCCGGGATTTTTTTCTATAAACCATGCGGCGTTGCTTGTAAATTTTGTATAATAAACATTACCCACTACAATATTCAAATAAGCGTCTTTCGCATGATGCAAGTCATTCATCTCACGCACTTTTATTAAATCAAATTCCTGCCTGAATTGCGAAGCAATTTGGGCTTTTACATAAACAATCTCTGTATCAGGCAGCATTTGCTTTAATATAGAGGCTACCGCCTTTGTTCCCTGCCGTGTTTCTACTATCTGCCTTGCAATAAAACCTGCCAGTTCATTCGGCTCAAACTCTGTGCTTCTTATCAAGCGTTCATACTTTTCTCTTGATATAAAATCACTCTCCAACAACGCTTTCCAAAATGGCTGCATTTTCTTTCTGACACTCTCGTTAATTGGGTAAGTATCAGATTTTTCTGCGTTATATTCCTTTTTTACCAGCACTCGGTTATCTAAACTGTCATCCATAACCTTTGACTGCGGATAGATATGGTCTATATCATATTTACGATTATCCCACAAATCTTCTAACTGAATGACTTCACCCGAATACATACAACGCCCTTTCTGCGTATAATACAGATAAAGTTTGTCGCTTCTTAACTGATGTTCTTCCGTATTTTCTAGTGCCTCTATCCAGTCCCGCTCCTCTTGTTTACAATTTTTATATAACTCCAGTAATCTTTTCTTACGGGAATTTGTTCTTTTCTTTTCCTCTTCTCCTCTTGCCATTTCTACAAACACTCTTGCCGGAGGATTTTCCATTACTTTACATAGTTCCTTCACAACGAGAATTGTCTGCCAAATCTGCCGCTTTACCGCGGGTGAAACATTCAGTTTCTCAACATACTCATACGATATTTCTTCGCTTTTTTCTTTATTATTTTCTTTCTCAACCGCCCGCGCAAATGAGTATTTCTCACTTAATATCTGCATAAGGTTATCGTTTGTTTCCCATAACACCTGTATAATGCTCCAATCCTCTCCTGTTTCCGGTGAGCATTCTGTGAGTTCTTCCAAAAAAGTCTTGGAAAGCCGTCCCCAACCCGTATAGGAAAGCGTACATAATGCTTTTACCTGCGCCGCCGTTAATCCGGGATACAGCTTTGTAAGCCTCTGTTGCAAAAGCTTTTTATCCTCACCAAATAGGGTAATATTTAAAATGATATTTTCTTTTTCATTCTGTGATAAATCACAGTCCGTCAATTTTTCTTTAAAATCATGATAAGTCGTTAATGCGCCCTTGAAATCTCCGTCAATTCCGCTAATCTCAACACTTTTTTCTGCAATTCCCTCCCGCACAAGATAATCTCTCAATTTCTTTTGCGTTACTTTTCTGTAGCGTTGAAACAAATTGGTATAAATCTGCTGTTTCAAATCGACGCTAATCGGTTCTCCGTTAATTTTCAAATTATTAAGTTCATTCAAAACTATAAATTTACTATACAGCATAGAATTTTTAGGCAGCACATCTTCATGAATTAAATATGTGCATTTATTCGTCATTCTCCGAATAAACTGCTCTGCACTGGCTTCTTCGTCAACTATTTCGCTAAAATTCCATGGATATATCTTCTCACTGCTTCTTTTTTGCACCCAATTTGTCGTATCGTTATTTTTTCTAATACCATTTAACGGTCCCACATAGTACGGAATTTTAAATGTAAAAAGGCTGCATAGCTTTTCTTCATTTTCTTTTAATAACGGAATGCGGTCTTTCAAGTGCTGAATAATCTGCTTTAATTCATTATAATGCACCTGATAAGGAATGACTCCGTTATCTTTTGTCACCTGCTTTGGCAAAAATGTGCCCTTTTCAATTTCATCTCTTATATATGCGGTTTTATTTTCGTCAGTAATTTTATTGATTATCTCCTTTTTTAAAAAAGAATAAAAATCTTCCTTGCTGCATCGTTTTCCCTTCAATGTCTGCTTTTTCCCATTTTGCTTCGCTATACCGACATAAGCGCTGTAATTCATCATTTTTTCATCTGTTTTAACAAAAACTTTCTTATATGTTTCTTTTCCCAAATTTTCTTTTACTAAATTTTTTAAATATTTCAAATCATTTTTATGTTTTTCATAAACAGCGACTTTCGCTTCGGAAATGGAATTATATTCGCCTAAAATATCCGCTAAAATTGCCCAGTCATAAATCGCTTTTGCCTGCGCGATAATCATAAACTGCTCTCCTAAATCAGACTCTACTACATTAACATAATCGTCATAACCGTTTTCCGCAAAAGAAATTTTAGGTTTTTCACAATTATCTAATTCTTTATTATCAAAAATATCGCTTAAACTGACTTTCCCTCCGCAAATTAAAGATAAAACAGCCTTTTCACATGTTGTATGAGCATTTAAAAGCTTCACTAACCCTGTTTTTTTAGCCGATTTTGTCAGCCTGCTGTCTTTTAAAATATTTTCAACTTCTATGATATTTTCATCCGTAATATCTAAATGACAATCCAATTCTTCGTCTTTTATGCTTTGTATAAATTGCCTGAAAATATCTTTAACCTCCCTGATATTTTCAAAGTTTCCCGTAAAAAGGAAATGCCCTCTATGCTTCATCAAATGATGTAACGCTAAATAAACCAAGCGTATATCCGGCGTCTCCTCTGTCGTCATCAGCCAATATCTTAGATGATAAATACTGGGAAACTGTTTATGATAGTCCTTATCGGTATAATCAGAATCAACAAATAATGCGTACGGAAGTTTTGGACATTCCTTATCGGCATTTCTCTTATCTTCCGGCAAATAGCGGCTTTCTTTCATTCTAAGATAAAAGCCGTCATCCGTTTTATTAATTTCCTCTGCGAAAATTTCCTGCAGTAGTTCTATCCTCCAATTTCGTCGGGCAAGCCGCCTTCTTGCCGTCCGAAACATTCTTCTTTCTTCTGCGGTCTTTGCACTCTCAAATAATCTGACTCCACAAAGAGCATTACCATGTTTTCGCAACACTTCATATTTTTCATCAGTTATAGCCCAGCCAAGCGAGCCCGTTCCTAAATCCAATCCTAAATAATACTCTTTTTCCATATGTACCGCCTTTCCTATATCCTGTTGTAACTTGTCATATTTTACCATATTATACCATTGAATTTATATAAATACCATTCATTTTCATATTTGGATAAATTATTGGAAAATTTGTATATATCGTATATACCGATAAACAAAAAAACCTGCAAAGCAGGCTTTTGTTCACACACTGTGAGCCATCTCTATGATGGCGATTTGAATAAATTTTTATTTGAACTTATGATGTAAATTTAGTATGGTACTAAACTTATTTTTATTATACAAAAATATCATCAAAGATGCAATACTTTTTTATTTTTTTCACCACTCCAGCCCCGCAAACGCATCCTCACCGCTTATCCGACCGCTTTGCCAATGCATCAGAAACGCTTTCATCTCGGTATGCTGTCCGCCCATATCCTCTAAAACCGCATTCATATTTTCATTCGTAATACATTCATTGTCCAGTAAAAATTGATAATACTCTTTTTCATCTCCATGCTCTTCCAGAACAACCCGCCATGTCTCCTCAAAACGCTCTCCTTTTTTATGGCTCTGCAAATAGGACAACAGCTTTTTTCTCACGTCATCCTTTAGGCAAATATCGTGCATCAGCCTAAGCATCGCCAGCCTGACTTTGGAGCGTCTTTTCTGCTCCATGTAATAATCCAGATTATTCTCCCTGCTGCCATAGTCTTCCTCGCCGCATAAAAGCATTTTGGAAAACCCGTCCGCATCCTCTTTTTCCATAAGCGACAGCATTCTCATATCCCACTGTTTCAGCCATTCCGCGCTGCCCGCCGCGGCTGCATCGAACAGATAAAAGGCATCCAGCTTATTCATAACCGCCGCCAGTAAGTAAGATACGTCCGCGTCCTGTGAAAACTCCCCCGCGGTTACAATCTGCTTGAGGCTTACGCAGTCTTTTAAAATTCCCTGTCCGATATTTAATTTTTTTCGCGGCAGCGTCATTTTCTCCAGAGAACTGCAGGAGGCAAACGCCCAGTCCTGTATCGTTATAATACTTTCCGGTAAAAAAAGCGTCTGTAAACTTTTCGCGCCCAGAAAAGCTTTTTTGCCAATGATGGTAACGGGTTTATCCGCTACCTGCTCCGGTATCGTGACGGACATATCTTTGCCCCGATAGCCGGATGCCACAGCATATTCTTCTGTAATTTCATATTGTATCCTGCCATAATCCGTGTCTGTTTCCAGTATTTTAACTGCCATCATTTTACTGTCCTTTTATCCGCTAAAACTGTGTTTCTATAAATCCAACGCCTCAATCTGGCGCATCAATATATCTTCCCGCTCCGATATCATCATCTCTTCGTTATGACGTTGATAATCCTCGCAGCCATACATACCGATAAATTTGGCGCTGTCCTGATTCACCGTACACTCTGTCATAAGAATCAGCATTTCGTTGCCGCTGCCGAAAGTATCCTCCACAAAGGCAAAAAGATGGTGCAGTTTTTCTCCCGTCTTTTGAGTCGCGCTTTTATAAGCGTCCACCTCTTTTTCATAACGGGTCTTCAAAAAAGAAAGTGCATCCTCTCCGCTTTCGATATCCGCCTGACGAAGATTCTTTTCGCAGTCCCGTAAAAACTTTATAACGCCCCGCTGCTTTCTTTTTTCCCTGTCCGATAAAGAACCCGCCTTTTGCAGCGCTTCCATTCCTTTTTGCCTGCCATCCGCCTGTGTATTTAGCATCTTTATCACATCATCCGCCGTCTTTTTTTCTTTTGCCACGCTGTTCTTAACGGCTTTCATATGCACAAGGAAATTGCTGATACAGTCAAGCCGTTCCATATTTTCCTGCATTTCATGCTGTACATAATCGATTAACATGCCCATTAATGAGAGCCTTTCATCAAAATCCGCTTTTCTGGCTCTTTCGCTTACCTGCGCGGGCGCGCTGCCCGCCATAATATCCTCCACATGATAATCTCTTTTATATTTTTGGTATAAGTCATAGTATGCGCTAAATTCCCTGACAACGCGGGGATTTCTGATATACTGTTCTATTAACGACTCTTCCACTTTCAAGTTTTCTTCCTCGTAGAGAGTTATCATCGCCGACAAATCTTCCCAGCCTCTTGCCGTGATGTAATTCTTGCCTCTGACGGTTGTCTCTACCTGGTAAAAATCCTCTTTCTTTAAATCCAGATAATTGGTAATGGCCGTATGCAGATGCCTGTCTTTCGCATATTCTTTCCAGACCGCATAGTCCGCCTCAACTTCCAAAATCTTCATCCTGTCTAACGTCACAATATCAAATTCCCGCACCGACTTATTATACTCCGGCGGATTTCCCGCCGTTACAATGACCCAGCCGTCCGGCACTTTATGCCGCCCGAATACCTTATATTGCAAAAACTGCAGCATGGATGGCGCCAATGTCTCCGATACACAGTTAATCTCATCCAGAAAAAGAATGCCCTCTTTTATGCCGCTGTCCGCCATCACATCATAAATCGAAGCAATGATTTCACTCATTGTATACTCCGATACGTCATAAGACCATCCTTCATATTCCTTATGGGCAATAAAAGGAAGCCCTAACGCCGACTGTCTCGTATGGTGCGTCATGGAATAAGCGACAAGCGCGATTCCAAGTTCCTGTGCTATCTGTTCCATAACAGCTGTCTTACCAATGCCCGGCGCGCCCAAAAGAAAAATAGGCCGCTGCCTGACAACGGGAATCCTGTATTCCCCCTCTTCATCTTTTTTCAGATATAATGTTACGGAATCCTTAATATATTCTTTTGCCTGCTTAATATTCATCGCTATCCTCATCTTCCTCTTTTTCTGTTTCACACTGCTCTTTTGTTACTACAACTTTAATCGCCCACGGCGGAACCTCCGGCGCTTCCCCGTCTTCCCGCAAAAATACAAACGCCGTATCATAATCCGGCATCCTATCGGGATAAATGCCGTAGCCGTCCGTAAAATAGAGAAGTCCTTTCAGATTTTCAAAGCCGCCGTCCTGTCTTAACTTTTCCACATACTCAAATACCGGCCTGAAATCGGTGGAGCCAAACCCGTGAAGCTTTCCGTTTTTTAAAAAATCTTCAAAATCTTCCCGACACGTTATTTTCGTATCGCTTTGCACCTCATTATCGCATTGGATGATATGAACGTTGATTTTCCTAAAAAAATTTTCTCTCTGCTGCATAATCTGATATGTCTGCTGTAAAAAAGCCTGCACCACTTCCCCGCGGCAGGAAGCCGAAGTGTCAATCGCAATGGCAAAATCCTTAATTTTATTGGCATCCTTATATTCAAGCGGCTCTACAAGCGGCATATTTCCATATTGCGACAATCCGTACATATAATAAATATAGTCAAATTCCTCATCATTGACCTGCAGCGTCTCACCCATTACCATAAAACGTTTTAGGAAATCACGGTAGTCGTATCTTTGCCTTGTCGCTTCCTTCAAATTCTCCTCCATGCTCTGCGCATTATTCTTATCCTTGGAAAAGCTTTTCAAGTCCGCTTTGATACGTTCGCTTACTTTGCGCCACTGTTCCTGCGAAAGCGTCAGTTCTTCTTTTCTATCCCAGTACAAATGCTCATCATAATAACAAAGTTCACGCCACTGCCTTAACGCCTTATGCGACGGAGGCTCTACCCTAAAATGCCTGTACAGTTTCTCTGCGCTTAGTCCGCCCGCCTGTTTTTTTAAAATATCCAGTCTGCTTTTTAAAAGTGTATCCGACGGCATGGCGGCAAGATATAGGTTCATTTCCAGAATCGTATTTTCCACGGCTATATCGGTTGCCAGATTCCAGATATCTCTCTCTAATTTATCCGTCCGAAAGCTATGGTAAAAAATGGCATGTAAAAGCACATGTAAATATAATCTTACCATATAATGCGGTTCTTTATGGTATCTGCCAAGTACAAGAGCCGGGTCATAATAAAGCGTTGCGCCGTCATAGGCAAAAACGCCCATCCCCGCTTTTTCTTCCAGCTTCAGCGCAGACAATGCCACATCCAAAAAACGCATATTCATTAAAATGCCGTCATGCGACAACCTGATAATATCGCGGGCAAGCGTCGATATCTGCTTTTGTTTATCCATATCCATAACCATGCCTTTTACCCAACCTGAGGTAGCTGCGCGGATGACGGCAGCTTTCCTTTTCATTTTATTATAGCATAAAATCATTTTATATTATATAATTGTACGGAGGCTTTTGTCCTTATACTATAAAAAAGGATGCGAAATCTATGTTGGAACTGATAATTGCTGTTTTACCCGGAACATTGGCGTTTTTCATATACCGCCTTTTGCATAAAAAGAAACAGGATTCTGACCGGAAAACAATGCTTCTTTATATTATTTCCTATACTATCATCACAAACCTCTGTATTCTTATCGGTTTAAAACTGATTGGTATGCAGAAATTTAATTTATGGGAAATGAGCGCCAGATTTAAAATAAAGTGGATTGCGCTGGAATTGGCGATTACGCTTATCATGTCCATCGTATTTTTTAATCTCCGCCATATCAGCCTTTCCGTATGCAGGCGCATCCTTACCAGGATTTTTCCGGTGATGCTTTTTCTAATCATCACCTATGCGGTTTTTACGCCGAGTTCCTTATTTTTGGAAAATATTGATGAATTTATGATTTCCTATCATCAAATTCTTCCCATTTTATTAGCGGTTTCCTTTCTTTTGGCGGCAGGGCTTTCTATTTTATCAATCTGCATCGCCAATGAAAAAATACTGCATATTTTTATTGCTTTTTTCTTTGGCCTTACACTTAGTTTCTATATTCAGGGAAACTTTTTAAATCCTAAATTTCCGACTCTTGATGGCGCCAAAATTGACTGGTCTTTATATGGACGGGAAACGGTTATCAGCGTTTCTTTCTGGCTGTTATGTATGGTGGTATGCCTTACCTTAGTCTGCCTGAAAAAAGATAAAACGGAAAAAGCCATAAAATATATTTCTTATTTTTTAAGCGCCGTGCAGGCAGCATCCCTTATCGTACTTTTATTGACTGTCAAAGCGGATGACACTGCCAACTATGGCTATGCCAAAGACGGTGAATTTTCCATTGGCTCACAGGAAAACGTTATTATCTTTATCGTCGATGCCCTGCAGGCTTATAAACTGGAAGAATATCTTGTATCGGACGCTTATGCAGACGGCTTTTTAAATGATTTTACGTTCTTTGACAACGTTACATCCGGAGGTGCGCCAACGCACTATGCCCTGCCGGTTTTCTTATTCGGAATGGAATATGACCCGATGCAGCCGCGCGACTCCTTTTTACAGGACATCCGCGAAGAAACGGCTTTATATGATGAATTTCATGATAACGGTTATGATGTACGTTTTTACACAACGACAAAATCTTTATTGACCTTTCCTGAAAACGCCGTAGATAATTATACCATTACCGGCAGCCAATGGATAGGCGATTATCCCGACTTTGGCTTTCAGCTTTATAAACTGACGAACTTTTATCTTATGCCGCAATTTGTCAAACAATATTTCTGGTCATCCGGTACCGAACTGCTAAACGACATTGCCTCGGCCGATACCCGCTACCAGCTTGATGACGCCCAGTTTTACAGCGATTTTCAGGCGTCCGGATGTCTTAGCGCCGATTATGAAAAGGCATTCCGCCTTTATCACCTTTGGGGCATACATCTGCCATGTATGATAGATGCACAGGCCAAACCGGGCAATGATGGAGAAGACGCAGCGCTTCAGGGCGATATGAAAATTATCAGGGAATATATCGAACAATTAAAAATGACAAACACGTATGATACAAGCGCCATCATCATTCTGGGCGACCATGGACTGCACGAATCCAACAATATAGAAGACAATCCGGGCGTCCTGATAAAACTTCCCCATGAAACGCAAGATACGCTGACATACAATTCCGCTCCCGTACACTTCCGCAACCTGACTGCAGCCATCGCCGGATGTATTATGGACGACTATTCATCCTATGGGCCGTCAGTTTATGATATATCGACAGAAAGTGATGTGGAACGGCTGCATACAATCGATGAAACAATCCGAGGCAGAGTCACGATAAACGAACCTTATGACCATTCGTTAGATGACCTCAGGCTGATTACCTACGGACAATCCGGGAACGGAGAATATGAAGTCTGGAACCCACACGAAATAAACCGTATCGACTATTCCATCGGCGATATGATTGACTTTACTGCGGATAATGAATATGGGGATGGGATAAACTACCGCCTTTATAAAGAAAACGGCGCTGCAACCGCCAGCAACGAATTAAGCGTATGCTTTGCGCTCACAAACTATAAAAAGGGCGATATAATGCTTCACTTTACTTATTCAAATCTTTACAACGATTCGCAGAAGATACGGCTCTATGCCAATGGCAATAAAGTGGAAAATATCGTCTGTACGCGGGATGATATGGGAAAAGAAATGACCGTTGTCATTCCCAAAGAAGATATAACAGATAATGAACTGATAATCCGCATGGTCTTTCCCAATGCGGTAACGCCGAATCAGCTTGACAGAAGTAATCCGGATATGCGCATACTGTCCGTAGCTTTTGACTCCATGTGGCTGACGCAGTAAACGAAGGAAGAAAGGAATATCTTTATGCTGGAATTTATAATTATTATTCTGCCCATTATCATAGCGTTTTTGATATACCGAAAATGCTATGATAAGATTTACTTAAAAAAAATTACCGTCTGCATCCTGTTTTATTTACTGATTCCCAATCTTCTTATTTTGATTGGTTTAAAATGCATCGGTATGCAAAGCTTCTCTTTATTTGAAATGAGCGCCAGATTTAAAATAAAGTGGATTGCGCTGGAATTGGCGTTATCCATACTGATTACATGGATTGCCGGAAATATCCGCAGACTGCATCCGGCCACAGTAAAGCAGACTGCCCTAAGAGTCTTTCCGGCGGCTTTATTTCTGATTGTCACTTACGCCATCTATACCCCGAGTTCTTTGTTTTTAGGCAATATAGATGAATTTTCACTCCATTACAAAGATATTATACCTACACTATTATTTATGACTCTTTTTCTTTTTGCCGCTATTTACTTTATTGCATTTTGCCTGCTGCGAAAAAAAGCGCTGCCTTTTTATATTGCATTTATCTTTGGCATAGCATTGTCCACGTATTTGCAGGGAAATTTTCTTAACCCCAAACTGCCTATACTGGATGGCGCATTAATTGACTGGAGCGGCTATCGCACAGAGAGGATTATCAGCACGCTTCTCTGGGTTCTTTGCATTGTCGGCATTCTGGCTCTCACTTATTGGAAGACTGAAAAAACGGAAAAATGCGTCAAATACATTTCCAGCTTTATAAGCGCCGTACAGTTAGTCTCTCTTGTCGTATTAATCATAACAAATCCGTTAAAAGATACCTCTTCTTACGGTTTTTCCAAAGAAGGGGAATTTAGCATTGGCACGGATGAAAACATCATCATATTTATTGTAGACACGTTACAGGCAAGCACAATGAAAGAGTATCTGGCATCAGAGGCCTATGGACGAGACGGCACGTTAGACGACTTTACTTTTTTTGATAATACCGTAGCCGGAGGCGCTCCGACAGCAGTTGCCCTGCCTCTTTTTTTAACCGGTATGGAATATGACCCGACACAGTCATATACGGATTATAAAACGGAAGCCTGGACGGAAACATCCTTATATGATGATTTACGCCAAAACGGTTATGATATCCGTCTCTATTCCGAAATTACCGCCATTTCCAATTTCCCTGACACGCTGTTTGATAATTATATAGCTATTGGTGACAGTTGGATTGACGACTACTCTGCCTTTAGCCAATCACTATACCAATTAGTAAACTATCTGTTAATGCCGCAGCTTTTAAAAGAACGGTTCTGGATATCTACAGATACGTTATTATACACCATCCAAAATGTGGATTATAAGATAGACGACGTCTATTTTCACAATGATTTTCTGGCGGCGGACGAAAGCCTGCAAACCGATTATCAAAAGGCCTTTCGCCTATACCATTTTAACGGCGTACATCCGCCTTACTCTATGACGGAATATTTTGACAGAGTATGGGATTTTGGCGTGGGAGAACAAAAGGTCTTACAAGGCGATATGAAAATCATATACGCTTACATAGAAGAAATGAAAAGAAACGGAGTATATGATGCAAGCACAATTATTATCGCGGGAGACCATGGACAGCATACCAACGATAATCCGGAATCCAATCCTGCGCTTTTAATAAAACTGCCGCAGGAAACGCATGAACTGGCATACAATTCCGCTCCCGCTCATTTCCGTTATATTACCGCTACCATAGCCGCAACTGTACTGGATGATTACTCGGTCTATGGCCCGGCTATCTATGATATTACAGATGACAGCGACACAGAAAGGCTGCATACGATTGACGATTCCATCATGGAACGCATCAAATTGAAAAATTATGATGAATCATCAGAATATATCCGTCTCATCATTTCGGGAGATGCAGACGCCCTGGAATATACTGTCTGGAACCCACACGAAATAAACCGCATCGACTATGCCATCGGCGATATGATTGACTTTACTGCGGATAATGAATATGCGGATGAGATAAACTACCGCCTTTATAAAGAAAACGGCGCAGCAACCGCCAGCAACGAATTAAGCGTATGCTTTGCGCTCACGGACTATAAAAAGGGCGATATATCGCTTCATTTTACTTATTCAAATCTTTACAACGATTCGCAGAAGATACGGCTCTATGCCAATGGCAATAAAGTGGAAAATATCGTCTGTACGCGGGATGATATGGGAAAAGAAATGACCGTTGTCATTCCCAAAGAAGATATAACAGATAATGAACTGATAATCCGCATGGTCTTTCCCAATGCGGTAACGCCGAATCAGCTTGACAGAAGTAATCCGGATATGCGCATACTGTCCGTAGCTTTTGACTCCATGTGGCTGACGCAGTAGCGTCAGCCCCTTTTTTCATATTCCTGCAGGCACTGAATTAAATAATCGTTTTCTTCCCTGCGCCTGACGGCTAAACGAATATACTGTCTTCCATTTTTTATCTTTTCCGCTAAATCTTTAATCAGTATATTTCTTTGCAAAAGATAACATGCTAAATCATTGCTGTTTGTTCCGTCCACAATTTCACACATAATATAATTGGCCTGTGACGGAATGACATGCAGCATTTCCATTTTCTCTAATTTGCCCAAAAAGTCATTTCGTGTTTCCTTAATCTTAGTAATTGCCGCTATATAGGCTTTACGGTACTTTTCCGCTATCTGCATATAAAATTCGCCAAAGGAATTAATATTCCAGATAGGAATTTCAACCTTTATCTGTTTTATCGCTTCTTTGTCTGCGCTTGCCATAACGCCAAGCCGGATGCCCGGAATGCCATAAGACTTGGATATGCTCTTAATCACAAACAGACCTTCATATGTTTCCAGAATATCTTCTGCAATCAGCGTCAACTGCTCCAAAGAATCATCACTGTCAACAAAATCCACAAAACTTTCATCAATGATAAGTTTTATATTATTTTGCTTACACCACTCTATCAGGCGTTTTAATCCCGCCATGTTGATATAGTTTCCACTGGGATTATCCGGATTTACAATGACTAAAACATCCACCGGATTTTCCCCGAAAAAGGTAATAATATCATCCGCCGAATAGGAAAAGTATTCGCTATCCACATTCATATAAACGCTGTTCTCTTCCTGGTAACGGTTCGGATATTCCTCAAATGTCGGCCTTATAAATCCCGCTTTTCCCTGTATGTTTCTCATCAATACCTGAATCAATTCAGCCGCTCCGTTTCCTATCACAATATAATCCTGGTCTATATTGAAGTTTTTGGCCGCAAGCAGGCTGTTTACCCGCATTCCCGACGGATACTGCGTTAATAATGTCTCAAAATTGGACTTTATTTCCTCCGTCATTTTTTCCGGCGGATAATATGGATTTACGAGGTAACAGAAATCCAGAAGTTTGGGGTAACGCCAATAACCGCCATAGCGTTTTGTGATTGCCCTGTATTTATCCGCATCATCCTCCGTAAACAGACTACACGCAACATCCAAATCCTGAATATCGTCTATTTCATACCAAATCTGTCCATCCAACCGTTTTGCACGTATTTCTTTCGTATCCAGCAGTGCAATCAGTTTAATAACCGACTCGTAATACTCATTATTGCCCATGGCCGTCTCATAAGCCTCTAAAAACGGCACATAAGTGTTCTTGGAAAAATGCTGGCTGAACTTATAGATATTAACCGTCTTATAATACTTTTCCTTTTCACTGAACTTTAAGTATTTGCCCGGAATAAAATCACAAATACAGTCATCATCATCCAATACCATACAGGTGCCGTCCATCCAACTTTCAAACTTGTCCGCCAGTGCAAGCGTTTCCCGCTTATCCTGCAATAAAATATCGATAACCGCTTCCTCAAATATCAAATCCGATTCCAGGATAAGCGTATCTTCTGCCGTCAGGCAATCCTTTGCCAGCGCCAGCGAATAAATATTATTCGTTTTATGATAAATCTTGTTATCGATATACCGAACTGGCGTATTAATATGCAGACTCTCAATATAATCCATCAGTTTTTTACTCTCATAACCGACAACAATAATAATACGGCTCAAGCACTTCTTATCCAGAATGCGCAAGGCTCTCTCTATCAGCGTAACGCCGTTCACTTCTACCATACACTTTGTATTATTTTTTGTTAATTTTTGAAGCCGTTTTCCCATTCCGGCCGCTAATATTACCGCCTGCATAATACCGTATTCCTTCCCGATTAAAAAATAAAACAATTAAACACATATTTACTGTTCCAATATTCAGGATTTTCACCCTTTGTAAAAACCGCCTGCTTTCCATGCTTCCCGGCAATATCCGTAAACCATTCCCTGCCGTAAAACAACTTGTCAAGCCCTTCATAAATCCGGTCATAATCTTCCATGGACTTTCTTCTATACGCAAGCCATTCCTCTTTCAGCTCCACATCATGTATTTCTGATACATATACCGCCTTATTGGACTTTTTAATCATTTTATTTAAAACATCCTCTGCATATGTAAGACTGCCGAAATACTGAAATACGCTGTCTGCCATAACTAAGTCATATTTCTCTTCTATATCTATGGTATCTGCGCTTCCACACGTTATTGCCCCCCCCCGAGAGTATATTCCGTGCAATATCAACCAACCCCTGAGAATAATCAATGCCGCCTATCACAGCGTCTTTTATCCGGTTGTTAAAAAGATATAGATTAACCCCGCTTCCACACCCGACTTCATAGACGCTTTGGATGGCATTGGGGGTGATTTCCTTTAACCGCTCATACATTTCCATCCACTCCCGGTAAAAAGCCTGAAAATATGCTTCTTCATCATGTACGTTCACATCAAAACCGTCCGCCTTTTTCAAGTCGCAAAACACGCTGAACTCATCTCTGTTTAAGTCAATGCCGTCCATCGTTTTTTTATTCCATATATTCTGCCACTGTTTATTCATTCTTGTACCGCCTCTTTCTCCATTTAAGCGTTTCGGGAAATTTCAATTAAACGGTTAATCATATAATCCGCCCCGACTTTTGCGCTGCTGGAAATATTATATAAATATTTTTCTCTCATTCGACGAAGCTCTTCTTTGTTATAGCTGTTATCATATAACAGTTTCTGCACCACTTCATTCATATTGGCAAGCTGATCTGTTTCAAGAGATATTCCCATCTGATTTCTGATAACAATATCAAACGGCGTAACTCCTATCTCTTCATAATCCGGATTTAACATTTTCATAGGTGTATTAATAAATAACGTCGGTTTTAATGTCGTAAAAGAATACTCATAAGCGATTCCCGACCAGTCCGTTATCAGAATGTCCGCATTAAATACTGTTTCATTGGATGAAAAATCCATCTGCATCTCAAAATCAGGATATTTTGCGTACTTCTCTTTTAAGGCAGTCAGTTTCCCCTCAAAATGTCTTATATACTGCGGATGAGGCCGTAATATAACGTGATATCCCCCCCCTAGTACGTTTTGCAAAATATCATCAATGCACAAATCAAGTATATTATTTTCCTGCCATGACGGAGCGATTAGAATTACCTTAGGTTCATTATTTCTTACCGGCTGGCTTTCATAGCTTGCTATCATATTATCAATCAATGCGTACCCGTATCTGACAAGCGTCTTAGGTTTTAAGCCGTAGACTTCCTCCTGCTTTTTGATTTCCTGATAGCTGATATCATTGGAAACAAATACCGTATCGAAATAATCCAACGCATGTTTTCTGAACATCAGATTGGTACTGTTAATGCCATGGTCTATATACACATACTCCACATCATCCCTGACCATAGAACGCTTAATATGGTACTTTTGCAAATCCGGCGTCGTCATCACAACCATATCCGCATCCATCTTCATCATCAAAACAATCAGCTTGTTTTCGCCGATATAATAGACCTGAAAATTCTCGCTTTGCAGTGTAAGCGCTGCATCATGCGGGTCGCTTGTAATATAGTGAATCACAATGTCCGTCTTTTTTAAAATGATTTCAATGATATCCTGAAAATATTTATAAAAACCGTTCTTTTCAGAATAAAATACAAGCTGCTTATTTTCATATTTCAAAAACCTTTTGTAATCCTGCTTTTCCAAAGCGGCAAACTCCTTATCCGCTTTGCCGTCCGCCTTAGTCATATACTGCTGCACATTGGCAAGTTCTTCTTTGCTTTCCTCCAATGCCTCATAATCAATATATTTTTTAGGATTGATGCAAAAATTCAGGATATACATTATCGCAATCGACATTAAATTGCTTAAAATCCAATAGAAACCGACTCCCGCAGGCACAAAAAAGCCCAGATACAAGGATAAGCCTACAGATAGCAGCAGGGTCACCATCTGATTGGTTTTACTCTGCTCCGACTGCAAAACATTGGCTTTATTCTGTGTATAACACATAAGCCATGCAGAAAGCGCCGCCAGTATCGGTACCAGAATCGAAATATTCCACCCCATCGCAGACGGAACCACGCCTAAATCAAACCCGCAGAAAGTTAAATCCAGCGAATCAATCTGATTTAAAATATTGTTTGGTAAAACCGCCGCAAAAGCTGAGATATCTTCCGTATTGGTAAAATAATCCACCAGTTGTATCTGCACGGAGCCGACTTCGGCGCTGATGCCGGTAAGGGAACTGAATGTCATAACCGCCGCATCAATATATTCCTGCCCAATGTGTAAAAGATGGCGCAGCGGCTTATAAATAACATCAATGACCCCCATCAGTACAATCAACTGTAAAATAACCGGTAAAAGGTCTAACATAGGATGGTATTTCTCTTTTTTATAAAGAGCATACTGTTCCTCAGAAATCATATCCTTATTACCGAAATATTTTGCCTTGATATGATTCATCTGCGGATACATCTTCACCATTTTAATGGAGTTTTTCTGCACCATAACAGAAACGGGCAGTAAGATAATTTTCGTCAGCAGTGTGAATAATATAATTGTAAGGCCGTAAGAATGATTATGCGTGATATTATAACATCCATACATAATCCAGCCGAACACATCTCCTATTATCTGCATAACCGTCTACCAATAGTCCTTTCTATTCATCCGCTTTCGTATCTTCAGACGCATCTTCTTTTACGTGAATTTCCCTTTTTGCCGTTTTCTTGGAATTCTTTTTAAAGAACGCGAATATTTTATGGCGGAATACGGTAAGCACTGCGCCAAGCGCGATAAATACCGCCGCCACCGCTTGGATAATATAGGTTACTGCCGACGGGTCTATATAAGCAAATGCGGTATTACCCATCAATATAAAAAAGCAGGTTCCAAAATAAACAAACTTTAATACGCCTAAACATCTTTTCATCTTTTATGTCCTCCTGATATTACATTTTAACAAAATGGATTATACTGTTTTTCATGTCCGATATCCGTTACGGGTCCGTGTCCGGGATATACTTTTACATCATCCGGCAGGATAAACAGTCTTTCCTTAATGGAGCGGACAATCGCGCTCATGCTGCCCGTCGCCAAATCCGTCCTGCCCACCGATTCCTGAAAGAGCGTGTCGCCGCTGATTAAAATGCCGTCCTCTTTAAAATAGTAGCAGCAGCTCCCAATCGTATGTCCGGGCGTGGCAATCAGCTCACAGGTCATATCCGCAATCGTAATTTTCTCCCCGTCTTTTAAATATCCGTCGGGGATAACCGTATAGGGCCTGCCGACCTGCTCCGATACATTGGTAACCGCGTCCTCGCACAATGCCTTTTCCTCTTCATAGGCATAAATCGGCGCACCGGATAACTCCCGCAGTTTATTGGTTCCCCATATATGGTCAAAATGTCCGTGCGTCAGTAAAATGCCCGCTATCCGAAACCCCTGCCCGGACAATGCTTCATAAATATAGTCGCCTTTATCTGCCGGGTCAAAAAAAATCACGTCTTTTTTTCCCTCTTCATACACAAAGTAGCAGTTTGTCTGGCAGATTCCCAACATCAGCCTTCCGACTTTCAAATTCGCCATATGGCATTATACTCCTTTCTCTCGAAAATATCAACTGGTCGTTCTTTCGATATCAATCACACTCTCGATTGTCCGAATCTTATCGATAATCCGGTTCAGTTCCTCCCTGCTGCGAATTTCAAAACTGACTTCCATCGTTGCCGTTCCCTGTTTATTAATTCTGGTATTTAAAGCAAGAATATCAATATCCTTTTCGGTAAGCGCCCTGGAAACATCCGCTAAAAGACCGTTTCTGTTATGCGCATAAATGCTGATTTCCGCAAAATATTTTTCGTCTCCGTCCTCGTCCACGGCACGCTGCCACTCCGCGTCAATCAGCCTGACACGGTCAATTTCCGGCAGATTCAATATATTGATACAGTCCGTACGGTGAATGGAAACGCCCCGTCCTCTCGTCACAAAACCGACAATTTCATCTCCCGGCACGGGAGAGCAGCACTTGGAAAATCTGACCGCCACATCATGGATGCCCTTTACGACGATGCCGCTGCTTCCCTTTTTGGACTGCATTCTGCTGCGCTGTGCATTTTCCTGTACTTCGGCAAGCACTTCTTCGTCGGATACTTCCCTCTTATGGTCGGCGTCATACATCTCCTGCATCCGGTTGATAATCTGACCCTCTTTGAGTCCGCCATGTCCAACCGCCGCCAGCACGGAATCCCAATCCCTGAACCCGTACTTTTTCATGATTGCGCTCTCATACTGCGGAATCATAATATCCTGTGTATTAATGGACTTCGCCTTACAGTAGTTTGTAATTAATTCTTTTCCTTTGACAATATTGTCCTCTTTTAACTGCTGTTTAAACCACTGGTTGATTTTATTTTTTGCCTGTGTGCTTCTGACAATGTTTAACCAGTCGCGGCTCGGTCCCTTGGAGTTTTGCGACGTCATAATTTCTATCTGGTCGCCGTTTTTTATCTCGTAATCTATCGTTACAAGCTTGCCGTTTACCCTCGCGCCAATCATTTTATTGCCGACCGCGCTATGGATATTATAGGCAAAATCAATCGGCGTAGAGCCTGCCGGCAGGTTTTTAACGTCTCCCGTCGGCGTAAAGCAGTACACATAATCCGAAAACAGATTCAAATCGCTTTTTAAGAGCTTTAAAAATTCCTTGTTATCCTCCGCCGTCTGCTGCCATTCCAAAATCTGGCGCAGCCAGACTAACTTCTCCTCCTCCTGCGTTTCCACCTTTTTGCCGTCGGAGGCTTCTTTATATTTCCAATGCGCCGCAATACCGTATTCCGCCGCCTTGTGCATCTCATACGTCCGTATCTGTATCTCAAAAGGCTGACCGCCGGAACCGATTAACGTTGTATGCAGCGATTGGTACATATTGGGTTTCGGCATCGCAATATAGTCCTTAAAACGCCCCGGAATCGGTTTATACATCTCGTGGATAACGCCAAGCGCCGCGTAACAGTCTTTCACCGTATCCACAATAATACGCACCGCAAACAAATCATAAATCTGGTCAATCGTCTTATTCTGATTTTTCATCTTTTTATAGATACTGAAAAAATGCTTAATACGCCCGTCGATATGCGCCTTGATGCCCGCGCGCACGATATGCTCGCTCACTTCGTCTACGATAGACTGGATATATTTCTCCCTTACGCTCTTACGGACCGCAATCGTGTCTACCAAGTCATAATACGCTTCCGGCTCCAGATATTTTAACGATAAATCATCCAGTTCCACCTTAATTCTGGAAATGCCAAGCCTCTGCGCGATAGGCGAATAAATATCCAGCGTTTCCCTTGCGACTTCCTTTTGTTTTTCCGGGCTTCTGTATTGCAGGGTTCTCATATTATGCAGCCTGTCGGCCAGTTTAATGATAATAACGCGGATATCCTTTGCCATCGCTAAAAACATCTTCCGCAGATTTTCCGCCTGTCTCTCCAGCTTCTCCGCATCCTTATCGTTATTGTTTTCCCCGTGGAAATTCAGCTTATCCAGTTTGGTAACGCCGTCTACCAAAAGCGCCACGTCCGCGCCGAATTTTTCCTCGATTTCCTCGTCCGTTATCGGCGTATCCTCCACAACGTCGTGCAAAAGCCCCGCTACTATCGTCTCCTTATCCAGTTCCAAATCGGCCAGAATAATCGCCACGCAAAGAGGATGGATGATATACGGCTCTCCGGATTTACGAACCTGGTCCTTATGCGCCTCATACGCCACCTGATAGGCTTTTTCAATCAGGGAAATATCGTCGGACGGATGATATTTTTTCACACGGGCAATTAATTCCTGATACAATGTCTCAGGACTCTGAAATTCCTCTATTGCCTCGATTCTTCCATCATCAAAAACAACCTCTTTTTTCTCTTCTTCTGCCATTTGTCATCACCCGTCACTTTACTTGCGCCTTTTTAGTCCATATAAACAAAATACCCATTGTGATAAATTATACACCATTTATTATCATAAAGAAAGTATTTTGTCCATATCGCCGCAAAAAGAGACACGAAATGATACTAAAATCATCCCATGCCTCTTATTTTTCATGCTATTCATACTAGGAAGAATCGCATCAGCGATTCTTCGATGCGAGAAAGATTTGCTTGCAAATCGTAGAACTTCTTGGCGTCTCGTCCTATGGCGAGACGTCTTTAGAAGTTCTTCTCACATTTTACATCATACCCCCCATGCCGCCGGCTCCAGCAGGCATTGCCGGTTCTGCCTCTTTGATATTGGCAACAACCGACTCTGTTGTCAACAGTGTAGAAGCAACGCTCGTCGCGTTCTGTAATGCGCTTCTTGATACTTTCGCAGGGTCAAGAATACCCGCTTCCACCATATTGACATATTCTTCTTTCAGCGCGTCAAAGCCAACGCCGATTTCAGACTCTCTTACCTTATTGATAATAACGGAACCTTCCAGTCCTGCATTTGCCACGATATGATATAACGGAGCCTCCAAAGCTTTCAAAACAATCTGCGCGCCTGTCTTTTCATCGCCCTCCAGTGTGTCCGCCAGTTTTGCAACTTCTTTGGACGCATGGATATATGCGGAACCGCCTCCGGCGATAATGCCCTCTTCCACTGCCGCTCTTGTTGCCGCAAGCGCATCTTCCAGACGCAGTTTTGCTTCTTTCATCTCTGTTTCCGTAGCCGCGCCGACACGGATTACCGCAACGCCGCCTGCAAGTTTGGCAAGACGCTCCTGCAGTTTCTCCCTGTCAAAATCGGATGTTGTCTCTTCAATCTGTTTTCTAATCTGTCCGACTCTTGCTTCAATCGCCGCCTTATCTCCCTCGCCGTCGATAATAACGGTATTTTCTTTCTGTACTTTTACGGATTTCGCACGTCCGAGCTGGTCCATGGTCGCATCTTTTAATTCCAAACCGAGTTCGGAACTGATAACCTGACCGCCCGTTAAAATAGCGATATCCTCTAACATTGCTTTTCTTCTGTCGCCGTATCCCGGAGCTTTTACCGCTACTACGTTAAATGTGCCGCGCAGTTTGTTGACGATTAAAGTCGTAAGAGCCTCGCCCTCTACGTCCTCCGCAATAATTAACAGTTTTGCGCCGGACTGCACAATCTGCTCCAGAATAGGAAGAATTTCCTGAATGTTGGAGATTTTCTTATCTGTAATCAGAATATAAGGATTTTCTAAGGTTGCCTCCATCTTATCCATATCGGTTGCCATATATGCGGAGATATAACCTCTGTCAAACTGCATACCTTCTACCAAATCCAGTTCCGTCAGCATGGTTTTGCTCTCTTCAATCGTAATAACGCCGTCGCCGGAAACCTTTTCCATAGCGTCCGCTACCAGTTCGCCCACTTCCTCGTCTCCCGCGGAAATAGCCGCTACCCTCGCGATATGCTCCTTGCCGTTTACTTTAGAACTCATTTTTGCGATTGCATCTACGGCAACGTCCGTCGCTTTTTTCATACCTTTTCTTAAGATAATCGGGTTTGCGCCCGCCGCCAGGTTTTTCATACCTGCGTTTACCATAGCCTGCGCCAAAACGGTTGCTGTCGTTGTACCGTCGCCCGCTACGTCATTAGTCTTTGTCGCTACTTCTTTTACAAGCTGTGCGCCCATATTCTCGAACGCATCTTCCAATTCGATTTCTTTTGCGATTGTCACACCGTCGTTTGTGATAAGCGGAGCGCCGTAGGATTTATCCAATACAACGTTTCTTCCTTTCGGTCCAAGCGTTACTCTTACGGTATCCGATAACTGATTTACGCCTGCCTCTAATGCGGTTCTTGCTTCTGCGCCAAATTTAATTTCTTTTGCCATAATAAATCTGCCTCCTGAATTTTAATTTCTGTTATTTACTGGATGATTGCCAGAATATCGCTCTGTCTTACAATAATGTACTCGTCTTCTTCGATTTTTACTTCCGTTCCGGAATATTTGGAGTAAATAACCTGGTCGCCAACTTTGACTTCCATCTTTACTTCCTTACCGTCTACAACGCCGCCCGGGCCGACTGCAATCACTTCTGCCTGCTGCGGTTTCTCTTTGTTCTGTCCGGGAAGAACAATGCCTGATTTGGTTGTTTCCTCCGCTTCTAACTGTTTCAATACAACTCTGTCGCCAAGTGGTGCTAATTTCATATTTCTGCCTCCTTCATTTTTCTGTCCATATTTCTTTGCGCAACTGCTTATTCTCCCGCGGCTGCCGTTTTCTTTCTGTTTGTTAGCACTCATTCAGGTCGAGTGCTAATCACTAAAGCATATATTAAATTCATCCATTCTACTTTGCAAACGTAAATAATGGCGTATTTTATATCGTATTATGCTTTTTTCTCTCGTTTTCTTTGTTTTTCTCTCGTTTTCTTATCATTCTCCAAAAGCTGGGATTTAATACTTTTTTTATAATTTTATATCCGCTTTCTATTCTATGCCCAGATAATCCAAAATTTCCTCTTTGGCAAAGCTGTATTCTCCCATCTGCATTTCATATTCCAGCATCCTATCGTATCTTTGCTGCGCCATTTCCCTATTCCCGGCAGTCCGGTAGGCATGGTACATCATGGCATTTTCATAATAATAGGCCACTGCGTACAACGCTTCCATTTCGCCTGTCTTCTGCACTCCCATAGCCTCATTCTGATGCACGGCGTTTAGCAGATTATCATAATCCTGATACTTCATGTCATTGACTAAATCCTCTTCATCGCTGTCGTATCCATACACCAATTCACGCTCCAGCACATAGCCGGTAAAAAGAAAAATCTGTACAAACAAAACAACCGAAAGCGCTGCAATAATAATATTCATGACTTTGTTCATTTATCCATATCCTCCTCACCGGTTTCATCCGCACTCTCCCGAAGCAGCCCCTCTTCAATCAGACTGCCCTTTTTGGCCGTGGAATAATCAGGTAAAAGCGCCAGTTCCTCTTCCGTCAGATGGCAGTAGGTGATAAGCAGCGCATCCAAATCCTCCCACATACGCATAAGCGCTTCCTGATGCTCGGGCGTATAGCAGGCATCATAATACCCGCCCGCATAGGATGTCCGCTGCGCATAATCATAAAAACCGTCCAGATACTCCGCAAACCAACGGGTGACCTCTTTCGGACTATAATAGTCGGAGTCACTGTAATAACGCGTAATATAATCCACAATCCCCTTATAATTACAGGAAGCGGAATAAACCGCCATATATGGCCTGAAACTGTCGCTGTCCAAATACAGCTCCTTTATATTATAAAAAGCATATAATTCCAGCCAGTTACCCTCTTCTTCGTACGCCGTCAACTGCGCCGCGTAACTTTCCTTATTCATTTGGATATCTTTCCTGGTGCGGTTCATCTGGATCATATAATACCCGTCTCTTTTCATATAGACCATGGCCGCTATCAACACGGCAAGAATGATTATCACCGTAATTTTCACCGTCACAGACGTAAAGCGGCTGGTCTTTTGCTCCACTTCCCTTTTCGTCTTCTGAAACTCCTGATGATAACGCCTCATATCCTGTCTGTGTTTTTGCGCAAAGGGATTTGGATTTTGGCAAAACGGACACTTTTCATCCTCTATCTGCAAATTTGCACCACATGTAGGGCATTTCATATTATCGCACAACCTTTCCGTTTTTCATATTTTGATTTACATAACTTTTTACTTTCTTTTCCGCAAGACTATAATCAAAATAAACTCCGTATTCGTCTTCTTTACAGCATTCCTGATACAGGGCGTCAAAATCTTCCGGCTGCATATCCAACTGACTGCTTAACATTTCTCTGACAACGTCCTGATATTCGTCAACCATTTCCTGTTCTTTTTCATCATAGACGACGTATTCTCTGGTTTGCAGCATACACAGCGCATCCATGATAAACTGCTGCACACTGTCATCATCATAGCCTTTTGCCTTCGCCTGTTCGGCGCTGTATGCGCAATATGTATACCAGTTATAGATGGTCATAAAATCCGAGTGTTCCCAGCTATAGGTGGAATAATATCCGTTTTTGCAGTTTTGTGCCTCAAATTCCACAATGCCCTCATAATCCCCGGCTGCATACATCTCATTCATCTTGGGAAAGTTCTCTTTTTCCCAGAGCATTTGTTCTTTTGTTCCTGCCATCGGCACGGTGGCATCCTGAATTTTACGGAAAATGAAAACCGCCCCAAAGACCAGAATCGCTGCAACGCAGCATACGACCAGCGTCCGTCTGATTACCTTTCCGCTTTTGCCAAATTCTTTTTTGTAAGCGTCAATCGGCACGTCTTTCAGCTCTTCCACATCTTCTCTTAAGGTAAAAAGCTTCTCCATATACTGCTTTTCCCCGCCGGATACATTCAATGCGCCGCAATACGGACACTTTGCGCTGTCCGCCGGTATGACGGCATGGCAGTTTTCACAGTACAGCATTTTTATCTGTTCTTCCCGTTCCACGTTTCCATACTCCCATCTGTCGTTATTTTACTCCCATTATATCCAACTACAAAAAAAGACCGTTCCCGCCATAACTGCCTGATTGGCAAAGGAACGGCAAACTCTTTATTTTTTCTTTTCCAGACGCTCTCTGTAACCGGGTGAATTTTTCATCTCAAATTTATTATTAAACATTTCATATTCCGCATCCGGTAACTTATCCGCTATCATTTCTTCCACATTGGTCTTATAGACAATGCCGCATGCGGCAGACGGCGCGATAATGTCATCCTCATAAGCAAGACATGCCGCCTGTACTCTGGCGCAGTAATCCTCCGCCTCCCCGTCATCCGCCATCGGTATCAAAATGATAAACACATCGCCGTCTATCCGCCCCAAACAATAGTCCGGTTTTGCCTCTTTTTTCAAAATTCCCGCAATCGTCTGAATCAGCCTGTCGCTTTCTTCATCCCCGAAATTATCATTGACATATTTCCAGTCATTGATATTGGCATTGATAACCGCCACCGGGGCAACTCCTGATGCGTCCATGGCCTTCATGCGTTCCTCAAAATAGAATTTATGGTACACGCCCGTCAGCGCATCCACATTCTCGCCCTCCGCAGTCTGCGTATGTTTTTCATCTAACTTCTCTTCCAGTTCATCCACATAAATCGCGTACTCCCTGTGCAGGTACGCCTCTTCCCCCAGACACGAAAACAGCGTTACCGCCTCGTCCAGCATCTTCTCCACGTCCTGTTTTTTATCGTCCGCGATGCCATCCGTCTTGCTGTACAGATGCGCTATCGTCCTGTTATAGACCCGTACCTTTCTGCCCGGCTCTCCTACCACGTCCGGTATAAAGCCTGCAAAATTACCGATAGAAACAACCTTTTCCCCGTGTCTGTCCGTCAGCAGAAGTTCCGCCCCCGTAATCGCGGCAATCGCCTTTAAATGCGCCCGCAAAGAATCGACCGGATACAGATTATCCATCGCATAATTTTTAATATTCTCTTTTATTCTTTTGTCAAACGGAACTGCTCCATACTCCATATAAAAACCCTCTCCTATCCCCATTCAGCCTGCTGCAAGCCTTTTTTAAGTATACCTGTTTTATCAGGGTTTGTCTAGGGATATCGACTCGTATCATTGAAATAAAGCGTAATAACAGGTATACTACTAAAATACTACCATAAGAAGTATTGTCTTTGGGATGAATTATTTGTATGTTGATGATGTAACGCATATATGCCGTTAAAAATGAAAAAAGAAAGCGAGGTATCATTATGTATTTTATTTCTATTCTAGCTATTATTTTTGTAACCATCCTTATAGGATGCAGTTCAGGCAGTTTTTCTCTTGTTTACTTTATGGATTTACCCAGTTTCTTAATGATTCTGCTTATCTGCATACCGATTTTGATTTCCGCCGGTCTGTTTAAAGACTTTAACAATGCGTTCCGGATTGCCCTCTCCAAAAAAAGGGAAAGCAGCCTCATCGCAATCAGACGCGCCTTAGAAGCCGTCACCCTCATGATGAGGACCCTGCTTAGTTCCGGTCTTTTTCTGCTTGTCGCTTCACTGTTATTGATACTGCGAGGCCTTGACGACCTTTCCGCCCTCGGTCCGGTTCTGTCCGTCGCCCTCATCACATGGGCATATGCGCTTATCATCACCCTGCTGCTTTTACCGATAAAATCTATTTTAAACGTACGCGTGATAGAATTTATGCAGGAAGGAAATGCAGACGCTGCCGGAAAAGAGCTGACTGAAAAAGAGCTGACTGAAAAAGAAACGCCGGAAAAAGAAATGGAGTAGGTTATGAAATATGTCTCAAAGCTTATCGCGGTTTTTATCTATATTTTGATAATGTCGTTTATGCTGGATTTTAAACTGACGCAGTTATTCGATATAAAACAGCTTGTCCTTGTGATTATCGGCATGGCTGTTTTATTTCTCCCGGCATATAAACGCACGGAAAACGGAAAATTTGATACCGCGCAGTTTGGAAAATGCGCTCTGCTTGCCGGTTATATCCAGACTTTTATCCTGCTTTTTATCGCCTTTTCCACGCAGATGGACGCCGATAACATCATACCGGAAATTGCCAAAAACTGCCGTCCCGTTTTATACGGGCTTGCCCTTTCGCTCATCTTCTCGGACGATACGGAAAAAGCAAGGAAAGATAAAGAATCCGCCAGAGAATCGCCCAATGAGGAGCCTATGAGCGCAACGCAGATCTATGAAGCCTACAGGGCGCTTGGTCTGACAAACAGGGAGGCAGAGCTTGCTATCCGGATTGAACAGGGTCTTAGCAACGCGGAAATTGCAGCGCAGCTATGTATCTCCGAAACAACCGTCAAGAAGCATATTTCTAACATATTCGAGAAATTGGAAGTCAGTAAACGGGAACAGATAAAGGAGAAAAGAAAAGCCTTGTAAATACCAAAAGATGATTTTTCGCTTTTTATGCTTCCTTATACCAGTCCAGCTCTGCGGCCGGTATCGTCACGAAATTATCCGCGCCCTCTCCGACCCGCAGTATCACATTGCGGATGCCCGCCTGGATAATCATCCGGGCGCATAACGGACAGGGCTTTGCTTTATGTACGGAACAGTCCTCGGGATTGATGCCCGCCAGATATAAATCTGCGCCAATCGTCTGTTCTCTGGAGCAGTTTAAAAGCGCGTTTGCCTCGGCATGGATGGCGCGGCAGATTTCATATCCCTCTCCCTGGTGCATATTGCGTGGAATACGCGGACATGCGCCGATATCGCAACAGTTCTCAAAACCGCGCGGAGAACCGTTGTACCCGGTCGAAATAACGGCGTCGTCTTTTACGATAACGGCGCCGTATTTACGTTTGATACAGGTGCTTCGATAAGCAAAAGCCTCCGCGCAGTTTAAGTAGGTATCGCTCTTGGAAATTCTTTTATTCGCCTGTGGTTTAACCATAAAGTCCTCCTAAATTACACATCTTACGAATAAGAAAACGATATCAAATCATACGATAATTGTCAATGCTGCGGCTTATTCTCTTCTTGCTTTTCCTCTAAGGAGTCCTCCTCCTTTTCTTTTCCCGCTTTTTTCTTCTTTTTTATTTTTCTGACAATCAATACGATGGCAAGGATAATAATAACCGCCGTTGGAATTATGTAAACCATATAATCCACAATCCCCTTTTCATAAACGCAGACCGCAATCTCCGCTCCCATCCCATCAATCGTAAACAGGTGGTAAATCCCCATCAGTTCCGTGTCCGCCTGTTCCCATCCGCCATCATTTTTAATATAGATTTTAACGCCTTTGGTCTGTCCAAGCGGCGCCTGATAACGAACCTGATGCTCTTTTGCGCCGTCATCAGGAAAACTTAAGCGCCAATGCTCCGCCGTTTCTTCCGGTTCCGATTCAGAATAATCCAAACTATCTAATGTCAGAACCGCCTCTTTTTCAAATGTGCCGTCCACCAGAAATGCCGACTGCCCGTTCGCCCTTGTCTGTTCGGAAGCAATCGTGGTTAAATAACGCACATACTCCACCGTCACTTCCTCGTCGTGGAGCAGCTCCCTTAACCCCTTAATATCCCAATCCGCATAAAAACCCTCTTTGACCGGAATTTCAGGATACATGGTGTTCAGCACAATGCCGCCGTATGGGCATTCCAACGTCTCAATCACCTCGTCATCCGCATAGAACGTTATCGTCATCATACGGAACCTGTTCGGTATGCCTTCTATTTCGAGCATTTTCCTGTAGCTGATTGGTTCCGCCTTACCGCTGTAGCTGATACGGTCGATACCCGCAATCTCATCCGAGACGAAGAAATTCCTCTCGACAGTTCCGTTTTCGTCCACCGTTCCCGCGATGGCTCCCGAAAAAGCGGTCGCCTCCTGAATCCGCGCCATAGCGCAGCAGTCGCTGATGCTGGAAGCCGCGCCCGCAATACCTGCCACATATTCGTCTCCCGAAACGCTGCATTTCGCATAACTTTCCATGATATGAGAACGCGACTCTCCGGCTATGCCGCCGACATAACTGCCGGATGTGCTGACAATCTTTCCGTAATCCTCACACCACAGAATCGTACCCATCTCCTGCATGCCGCAGATACCGCCCGCATAACTTTTTAACGCCGTGACTCTGCCGTTGTTTTCATTCCCACGCAAAACGCATTTCGTTAAAAACGTGGAATTGAGTTTTGCATCTTCAATGCCCGTTACGTCGCTTTCCAAGTCAAAATCATATTCAATCGCCATCGTACCCGCTATCCCGGAGATATTAATATCTCCGCGTACGATACCGTTGTTGACGCAATCGGCAATCGTCGCCTCCGTGCTTGTCTCGGCGTCCTCTACGGAATTATCCTCATAGATATTGGAATAATCCATATCCAGCACTCCGTCAATCGCATCCGTATACAGTCTCATAATCGTGCTGAACTGGTCGTTTAAATCCTCCATATCGCCCAACAGCACGTCATTGGTTGAAGACATTTCATTATTCAGATAACCGATATTTTCCGACAAACCTTGCAGATTAGAAGATAAACTGTTCGTCCTGGAGCGGTAACCCTCCCCAAGCTGCGGCATACTGATATCGGGCATTTCGTTTAACGTATCGACAATATTTTTCGCCTCATTGCCCGCCGTTTCCAGATTTTCGGAAGCGTCCCTTGCATAGCCGACCGCATCCTGCAGCTCGCTTACCACATTATCCGTCATTTCGCTTTCGTGCGCCGCCACAATCTCAGATATTGTTTCCAGATTATCCTCTAAAACAGCAGAATATTTTGCATCCGGGTATTTCTCTTTGGCATAAGCAGAAGCATCCTCGGCAATCTTATCAGCATTATCCGTAACCAGTTCAGACGCTCTGTCAAGCACAGCCTCATCATAACTTCTCTGCGGCTCGTCGGACGCCGGAAATTCCCCCTCTATCATATTGCCGTTTCCGTCGTCATAATAATGCACCCATTCGTCTACATCCAGAAAAGCTTTATATCCGCCCGTTCCGCTGATACCGCTATCCTTAACCGTGCCATCCTTAAGCTTTGGTACTAAATCGCTCTCATTAGAGGAATATTCATCCCGCGCCTGGTTAATATAATAGTTATTATACGCCTGCACCGCATCCGCGTAATATCCGGCGCGCTCCCTGTTCGCGCTGTCAATATTTTCCTTGGCGGCATCGTAACGCGTCCGCTCCTCCGGCGTCATATACTGATAGATATCCAGCGCATCTATCGTATCCACCAGCTCATCTGCCGCGTCTTTGACATCACTTGCTGCGCCCTTTGCGCTATCGAGCATACCGCCGTTTTTTGCCGCCTCGTCCATCACATAATCCAGCCTGTTGATGGCGTCGTTGACGGAACCAATCATCCCGTCCGTCCATTCCACCGTCCTATCAGCCAGAACGGAAGTATCGTCCAACGCTTTTGCCGCAAAATCCTGTATGATGGAAAGTCTTCCGGAAATCGTATCGGATTCCGCGCCCGCATCACCTAACATTTTATCCGTCAAATCGTGCATATCATCTATATTTTCCGCAAGCTGATAGGCAATATCTTTTGTCAAATCAATCGCAATATACGGCTCTGTCTGACCGGCGATTCCGCCGACGTCCTTACGCCCGTATACCGTTCCGTTATTTTCACAGGCATAGACATAACCGGACTGGCGTCCTACGATACCGCCCATATTATAGCCGACATGCTCATAGCCGATGGTTCCCTTATTGACGCAAAACTGTATGATACCGGTAGAAAGCCCGGCAATGCCGCCGGAATCAATCGTATTGTTATTGATGGATTCTTCCTTGCCGCTTTCGCCGCCCTCTCCCGCCTCCAGCAATCCGGAAGTATATTGCTCGATATTGATATCCTCTATTGATTTTCCTTTGTCCGCATTGGAAATATTGACATCCGCCTCATTGACACAGCCCGCGATATTGCCCATATTATCGCCGGCAATGCCGCCCGTATAATGCGCCCCCGTCACCTTGCCGCTATTCTTACAGTCTATCAGGATGCCGCTTATTTCATTAAAGCCCGTAATGCCGCCGACATAATCGTTTCCCTCTATCGTTCCTGCAAAGTTACAGTTCATCAGGATACCGCTGTTATCGCCGACAATGCCGCCCACCACAATCTGTTCTCCTGCAGGACGCACTACGCCTTTTACGGTAAGATTGATGATGACCGCGCTTTTTTGTGTATAACAAAACAGCCCTGTATATGATACGGCGTCTCTGATGGACAGGCCGCTTATCGTATGCCCCTGCCCGTCAAAATATCCGCCAAAAGTAGGGATGGACACAAAGTCACTGCCCGTTAAATCCAAATCCGCCGACAGATAGACTTTCTTATCCTGTGACCATGTATCCAGCCAGCAGTTTCTGGAAAACGCTTTTAAATCCTCCACGGATTCTATGTATACTTCCTGCCACTCCATTTCCACGTCATCATAAGAATCCAGCGTCTCGTTTGCGTCTTCCAGCGTGGCAACCTCTTCCGCATCCTCGCTATTCTCTATATTCTCTGCCTCATCCGCTTCTTTTTCCGTCTTATCTGCCGTTTCTTTCTTTTCCTCCGCACAGACATTCATAACTGGTGTTATTCCTATTAACGCCGCCAGTAAAAAGGAAGTAATTCTTTTTCTACACATAGCTTTCCACCTCCCCGTTCTCTGCCTGACCTGCTTTTTTCTCCGTCATCTTCTCCGACAGTTTTTGGTATTCATCCTCTGTCAGTTCCGTCACGTCTCCCGCCTCCACATAAGCGCTGACGTTACCTCTGATAATTGCATTCATGGTACCCGTTACCGTACCGTCAATCTTACCGCGCACCAGACCATCTACTTTCATCAGGCCCGTAGCATTCTTGGTACGGATTGGCATATTCATCACAAACGCCGTCTTTTCAATAATGGTATCGCCTACCAGAAGAATCTGCGGCAGTACGAACATTGTAATGAAAATAGAGATTATCGTACCTCTTCCCAAACATTTACCGATACCAAAAATCGCCACATCGGAAGTCAGTTTTCCAATCAGGATACCCGCCACCGCTAACATCGTACCGGAAGTGACAATCGTCGGGAACGAAAGATTCATCGTATCAATAATAGCCTCTTTTCTTTCCATAGTCTTGCGCAAATCCGTATAACGGCTCGCAATGACAATCGCATAGTCGATATTCGCACCCATCTGAATCGAGCTGACAATCAGATATCCTAAGAAAAACAGGTTATCGTGCTGCAATGCAGGTACCGAAAAGTTAATCCAGATACTTCCCTGAATCACGGCTATCAAAAGCACCGGCATACCCGCCGACTTAAAGGTAAATAATAAAACGACCAATACTACCAGAATCGACACTACGCTGACGACCATATTGTCTCTGGAAAACGTCTTTTGCAAATCATACTGGCTGACCGATTCGCCGCAGACAAGCACCGTGCCGTCATAATATCTGCCCGCTATCTCGTGCATCTTATCTAAAAAGGCAAACGTCTCCTCGCTCTCTTCCGGCAGCGTCAGATAGACGAGCATACGGCTGTAATTTTCTCCCTGTAACTGATTCTTGGCAAAATTCATCTGTTTATAGGCGTCGTCCAGCGTTTCCTGCAAATCGTCCTCCAACGTCACATAACCTTCTTCCACCTCGTCATAAACAAACATAAACATGTCGATAAGCGGCACCTGATAATCGGACAGACCGTTGACTACTTTCGCATAGTCCTCGTCGTTTACGGCGTACGCGGTATAGATTAGCTCCGCCACCTCATAATCAAGGTCAATTAACTCCGAAAACTGCCTCGGCGTCAGCTTGTCCGTTAAATTATAACCGTCCATTGCTTCGATATTGGCCAGCCCCATCGTATAGTCCACTTCCGGACACCTATCCAAATCGCGCAGCATCGCCTTTTCACTCTCATAATCGCCCGCAGGCACAATAAGCGCCACCATATTGGACTCCCCGAAGTTGGTTTCCTGCATCTGTTCCGCTTTCTGCACGTTATTTTGCAGCGGAGGCGTCACCGTACTGTAACCGAACACATACGGACAGTTTTTCGATATCATATAACCGGCAATGATAGCCACCAGAAAAAGCGGCGCGACAATATATCGGGAAATATAAGCAAACTTTCCGACAAACGGAATATCGGGAATAAAATTTTTATGTTTCGTCGTATCCATCAATTTGGAAAACAGCATAATAACGCCCGGCATCAGTAAAAATACCGCACACAAGCTTAGTAAAATCGCTTTAATCAAAACAACGCCCAAATCCGGACCCATCTTATACTGCATAAAGGTCATGGCTATCAAGCCGCCGATGGTCGTTAAGGAACTTCCCGCAATCTCCGGAATCGCCTTACTCAGCGCAATGATAACTGCTTCACGCGCTTCCAGCCCGGCGTGTTCTTCTTTATACCTGTTTAATAAAATAACCGCATAGTCAACCGATAAGGCTAACTGCAATACAATCGTAACCGAATTGGACACGAAAGAAATCGTTCCCAAAAGAAAATTCGTACCCATCTGGATAACCGCCGCCGACAAAAATGTAATCAAAAGCACCGGTATCTCCGCATATGCCTGTGTCGTCAACAGTAAAACCGAGACTACGATAATCGCCACCAGTACGGAAATCGTGTTCATTTCCTGTCCGATAAGTTCCGCCTGCGTATTGCCAAGCCCCGTTGTCAAATAGTAATCATAGTCCGCCAGCAGCCCTTTGACCTTATCTAAAGATACCAGACACGCATCATCCGTCTCATCATAATCAAAAGTAACATTATAGTAAGCGGAGCCGTTCGTATAATGTTCCGGCGAATCATCAAAATCTATGGAGAAAACACCCTCTATCCGCTCCATACGTTCGCAGATATCCGCCGCCTGTTCATAAGAGACATTGGCTATCATCACATTACAGGTTCCGTATGTAATAAACTCCTCTTCCATTAAATCCAAACCCTGCCTTGTCTCCGTCGTTCCCGGCAGATAATAGGCCATGGAATTTTCCACGCCGACCCAATTTCTTGAAATGGCCGAAAAAATAATCAGGATTCCGAAAAGCAGGAAAAAAAGATTTCTCTTATCTACAATAAACCCGCATATTTTCAGCATAGCCTGATTACCGTTTTTCTTCGTATTCAATTCTTTTTCCATTATATAAGCGCCTCCCGTATTCTCCACTCGTGAAAGAACTATATCACTTTGTTAAATATATGTCAATCCCTAAAACAAAATCTCAATAAAACATAGTGGACTTTTTTCGCGAAAATATTTATAATATATGCAGTGTAAAATGAAAAAAAAGTGCAATAAGGGGTACGGAAAGTGAAAAAGAAACATAGATTATTTTATCTGCTGGTCATTGTTTCTGCATCAATCATTGTCAGTCTGGTCGCCTTTATTTATGTGCGCCAGATGAATAAAGCAATCTCGGAAAATATTATTAATTCTATCAGTGAAATCGCGGAGCATGACAAAGCGACTATCCAAACATATATTGAAATCTGCTGGAAAGACCTTCACAGAATCGCGGAGCGTTTTACCAGCTTTGAATGTAAAACGATTGAGGACGTTGAAACAAGAATCAATCTGGAGTGCGCCTCCAGCGGGTTTACGCATATCTATCTGGTTGCCGAGGACGGCACTGTCTATACCGATAAATATGTTATTTATACGCCGGATAACGTTACGTTAAACAGAAATCTGGATTTTCTTTCTTATTTTGATCACGGAAACGATAACATTGTTATCCGCTTCGACGATAAGACAGAAGGCGGATGGCTGGCAAAAGAAAGTATTCTGTACGGAATCCGTCTGCACGACTATAGTGTGGACGGCGTAAAAATGTTTGCCTTAATCGGTATCAGCGATATCTCATCCATTCAGGACAACATGGTCATCGACAGCTTTATCAAAAACGGAAATGTCCGCGGCCACAGCGCCCTGATTGACATGAACGGAAATTATATCGTCAATATCAACAAAGAAATTTACTTAAACAAGCAGAACAATTTATACGAGCATCTAACGGAAGCCGAGACTTCCGATTTGACAAATGACGAGGTTCACGAAAAGCTTCACAATCGGGAAACTTTCGGGTTCTACCACTCCCACGCCGGAGAACAGGGCAAAGAGCTTTTCTATTTCATACCGTTTGACGACAGCTTCGATTTGTATTTTATCATGTCCGTTAATGAGGAAGTTTTTGTAGAACAGCGCAGAACGTTCGTATCTCTCAGTATGACAATGGCGATAGTCGCTATGATTACCGTCTTTGTTATGCTGTTCATTATTATGCGCTTACAGTTAAAAACGGTGCGGACAACGGAAGCCGCCCGCTCGCAGAAAGAGTTTCTCTCCAATATGAGCCACGAAATACGGACGCCGCTAAACGGCTTAATCGGCATGAACCATCTTATCATGGTAAATATCGATGACGAAAGCCAGAAAACGCAGATTAAGGAATGGCTGAAAAAGTCACACAGCACGGCAAACTACCTACTCTCCCTAGTGAACGATATTCTGGATATGTCAAAACTGCAGGCGGGAAAAGTGGACATCATAGAGGAACCTATGCTGGTCTCTGCGATGATTGACGAGATTGCGGCAATGCAGGCTGACAACATCAAAAACCGGGGCGTGGAATTTTTTGTGGAAAAAGATATCACCGTTCCTTGTATCGAGGGCGATATTACCCGCACGAAACAGATTTTAATGAACATTGTCGGCAATGCCGCCAAGTTTACGCCGGAGGGCAAATGGATCCGCTTGTCCGTCACGCAGCAAAAAACGGACGATACGCACGTTATCACGACTTACCGCTGCGAAGATACCGGCATTGGCATCTCCGAGGATTACATTGATAAAATTTTTGACTCATTTAGTCAAGAGCGGAACAGAAACAATAAAGGCATCAAGGGAACCGGACTCGGCATGGCAATCAGCAAGCTGCTTGCAAATGCGATGGGCGGCGATATCACGGTAGAGAGCGTTCTTAATGCCGGAAGTACCTTTACGGTTACGATTCCCTCCAAAATCATACAGGACATCCCCGCCGATTTGGAACTTCCTAAGGAAACGGATGAAACGGCGCAGGCAAACGATTCTGTCTATAGGGCGGACGGTAAACCGATTAAAATTCTCGTAGCCGAAGATGTGGAACTCAATGCGGAGATTTTATTGGAAATCCTGAAAATGGAAGGCTTTGAAACCGCACTCGCCAAAAACGGACAGGAGGCTTTGGATACATTCGCGCACTCTGAAGTCGGGGAATTTGATATTATCCTGATGGATATGCAGATGCCTGTTATGGACGGATGCACCGCTTCTAAGAATATCAGGAAATTAGACCGGACCGATGCAAAGTCCGTCCTCATTTACGCCTGTACCGCCAATATGTTCCAGGAGGACAGGGAACAGGCTCTTGCCAGCGGCATGAACGACTTTTTGACAAAGCCGATTGATGTAAATGTCCTGCTAAAAAAATTACGGAAAAGAGAAAAATAAAACAGAAAGAGGAATCCAAATTATGACAAGAAAATTAATCTCTGCGGCGCTTACGCTCGCACTATGCTGCGGTCTTATGACAGGCTGCGGCAGTAAACCCAAGGAAGCTATAACCCTTATCGTTAAGGCTCCTAATCTTGCCATGAATTCTGTCAGCAATCCCGATATGATAGATTCAAGTATGTTTTTACAAAAAGCGGGCGAGGCTTTCGCGGCGCAGTACGAAAAAGCCGACGTCACAATCCGGGTGGAGTCTTTTGCCTATGTGGATGAAATGGCGGCAATTACAGGCTGCTTTGATACGGAGGATGCAACGGATATTCTGTATGAAGGGTATTTTAATATGGCGTCCTATCTGCATACCGGCAAAGTAGTTCCGTTGGATGATATCATATCAGACGAACTGCGAAATGATATCGACGCCGCATCATGGGCAATGAGCATGGCGAATGGAAAAACCTATATGATGCCATTTTTAAGTATGCAGAACATTTTAATCTACAATAAAGAACTTTTCCAAGACTGCGGACTGGATAAATATTTTGCCGACACGGTTACGATTCAAAGCTGGACGATAGAGGAATGGACTGATATTCTGGATACGCTTGCCGCAAAACTGCCGGATCAGACTTATCCGATGATGATGTATGGGAAAAATAACCAGGGTGATACCCATATCATGTCCTATATCCGCGCCTTTGGCAGTACGATTTTTGATGAGGAGGGTAATTTCGACCTTGAAACCGACGCTGCCGTCAAGGCTTTATCCTGGCTCCAGGCCGGCGTAGACAAGGGATGGTACCCTCCCCATCCGGAGAATCTGGAAATCTCGGACTGTAACGAATTGTTCAGCAATGGACAGCTTGCGATTCAGATATTTAACAATGCAAACTTTACGCTTTACGATAATATGGAAAATTACGGCTATGTGAATTTTCCGAATCATGTTGCGACCTCTTTTGTAACAGGCTTTGAAGTATTCGATAACGGCAATGAATTGAAAGTACAGGCGGCTAAAGACTTTATTAAATACATCTATGACAACGACGAATGGCTGGAACTGTCCGCCGGTAATATTCCCGCCAGCAAAAAGGTTTCCGACAAATATCAGGATCAAATCACAATGTTGGATGAATTTACCAAAAATGCCGTCAATGTGGTGGATTTTATGAATAACAGCCCGAATTGGCAGGGAGAAGATACCTCCGTCCGCAGCGTGTTCTGGCCCAATATCCACGAACTGCTGGCAAAAAGCATCACCCCGCAGGAATGTGCAAAAATGCTGGATGACGCCTGCAACGCCGCACTAGACACGGGACGGGCAAACAGCGTGCTGCATGAATAAGTATTAATAACAGTTGTTACAGTATTTTAGTCAACTCTATTGACACGAAAAAGGGATATCAAAGAAACTTTCTTTTCTTGATATCCCTTTTTTACTGCACTTTTTAACTATCAGATTCTATGGTTCATTTGCGAAGCGAATCAATAGTTCACAATCTTCCCAAAATCCGCTTTCAAAGACGCGCCGCCAACAAGACCGCCGTCGATATCAGGCTGTGCAAACAACTCCGCCGCGTTACCCGCATTTACGGAACCGCCGTACTGGATACGGACTGCTTCTGCTGTCGCTGCATCGTAAATCTCAGCGATGCAGTCGCGAATGCCCTTACATACTTCTTCCGCCTGCTCGGTAGTAGCCGTCTTGCCCGTGCCGATAGCCCAGATAGGCTCGTATGCGATAACCATGCCTTTTACCTGGTCTGCCGTAACGCCTGTCAAATCAGATTTAATCTGTAATCTAATCCAATCCATCGTTACGCCCATTTCTCTCTGCTCCAATGTCTCACCGCAGCAAAGAATCGGTACAAGACCTGCCTCCAGCGCTTTCTTCACTTTTTTATTCAAAAGCGCGTCGTCCTCCTTGAAATAATCACGTCTCTCGGAGTGACCGATAATAACATATTTTACGCCTGCATCTTTTAACATTGCCGCGGAAATCTCGCCTGTGTATGCGCCCTTTTCCTCGAAATACATATTCTCCGCGCCTACTTCTACGTTTGTGCCTTTTACAGCCTCTACAACCGGAACAATATCAACCGCAGGTACGCAATATACAACGTCTACGCTGTCGGATTTTACCAGGTCTTTTAACTCATTACACAATTTTACCGCCTCGCTGGGAGTCATATTCATCTTCCAGTTTCCGGCTACAATCTTTCTTCTTGCCATCTTCTTATTCTCCATTCCTCTTATTTGTCGTCCGCCGCCACTACGCCCGGCAGTTCTTTTCCTTCAAGGAACTCAAGGGAAGCGCCGCCGCCCGTGGAAATATGGCTCATCTTGTCTGCAAAACCAAGCTGGTTTACCGCTGCCGCACTGTCGCCGCCGCCGATAATTGTTGTAGCGTCCGTTTCAGCAAGGGATTTTGCAACCGCAATCGTACCTGCCGCCAATGTCGGGTTCTCGAATACGCCCATAGGTCCGTTCCATACAACCGTCTTAGCGGATTTTACTGCATCTGCATATAATTTAGCTGTCTCTATACCGATATCAAGACCCTCTTTATCAGCCGGAATCTTATCTACAGATACAACCTCTACATCAATCGGTCCGTCAATCGGGTCAGGGAAATGGTCTGCAATCGTCGTATCAACCGGGAGTAACAGTTTCTTACCAAGTTTATCAGCTTTCGCCATCATTTCTTTACAATAGTCCAGCTTCTCGTTATCTACTAAAGAATTACCAACTTCCATTCCCTTTGCCTTTAAGAACGTAAACGCCATACCGCCGCCGATAATCAGCGTATCGCATTTCTCCAACAGGTTATTGATAACGTTTAACTTATCGGCTACTTTCGCGCCGCCAAGGATTGCTACGAAAGGTCTTACCGGATTTTCTACCGCATTGCCGAGGAAATCAATTTCTTTCTGCATTAAGTAACCAACCGCATTCTCTCCGCCTTTAGCTGAAATACATTTCGTAACGCCCGCTACGGAAGCATGCGCTCTATGGGAAGAACCGAATGCGTCGCATACATATACGTCTGCAAGGTCGGCAAGTTCTTTACTGAATGCCTCGCCGTTCTTTGTCTCCTCAGAACCGCGGAAACGGGTATTCTGCAATAAAACAACGTCGCCCTCGTTCATAGCCGCAACGGCTGCCGTCGCCGCCTCACCCGTTACGTTATAATCGGAAACAAAGTTTACCGCCTTGCCAAGTTTTTCAGATAATCTTTTCGCTACCGGAGCTAAAGACTCGCCCTCGTTAGGACCGTTCTTTACCTTGCCCAGATGGGAGCAAAGAATTACCTTGCCGCCGTCCTTGATTAATTTATTAATTGTAGGAAGCGCCGCCACGATACGGGTCTCGTCCGTAATCTCGCCATTTTTAAGCGGTACGTTAAAATCGCATCTTACCAGAACGCGTTTCCCTTTTACATTAATATCGTCTACGGATTTTTTATTTAATCCCATTTCTATTTCCTCCTTTTATTTATTTCACTATTTTTCCATCCTGTCCATGGGCGTGCTGACGCGAGCCTTATCGACTAAAAAGGTCCGGCCCATGAGGCCGGACCTTGATGGAATACTTTCCATGAATTAACCTAACTCAGCGAAGTATTTGATTGTTCTAACCATCTGGCTTGTGTAGCTGTTCTCGTTATCATACCATGAAACAACCTGTACCAGATTGTCAGCGCCTACCATTGTCTGAGTTGCGTCGAAGAGAGAACCATATCTCATACCGATAACGTCGGAAGATACAATCTCTTCATCATTGTAACCAAAGGACTCATTTGCTGCTTTTTTCATAGCTGCATTGATTTCGTCTTTTGTTACGGATTTCTCAACAGTTGCTACCAGGATTGTAGTAGAACCTGTCGGAGTAGGAACACGCTGTGCGGAACCGATTAACTTTCCGTTCAGTTCAGGAATAACAAGGCCGATTGCCTTAGCTGCGCCTGTGCTGTTAGGAACGATGTTGATAGCGCCTGCACGGCTTCTTCTTAAATCGCCTTTTCTCTGAGGACCGTCCAAAATCATCTGGTCGCCTGTGTAAGCATGGATGGTACTCATGATACCGGATTTGATGGTTGCCAAATCATTCAGCGCTTTTGCCATAGGAGCCAGGCAGTTTGTTGTACAGGAAGCTGCTGAAATAATCTTATCATCCTTTGTCAATGTTGTGTGGTTTACATTGTAAACGATTGTCGGAAGGTCATTTCCTGCAGGAGCGGAAATAACAACTTTCTTTGCGCCAGCATTGATATGTGCCTGTGCTTTTTCTTTGGATGTGTAGAATCCGGAACATTCCAAAACAACATCTACGCCCAGTTCTTTCCAAGGGCAGTTATTTGCGTCAGGCTCTTTATAAATTTTAAGAGTCTTACCGTCAACCGTGATGGAATCTTCGCCGGCTGAAACTGTGTCGCCTTTTTCATATCTGCCCTGTGAAGAGTCATACTTCAACAGATGCGCCAACATCTTAGGACTTGTTAAATCGTTAATTGCTACTACTTCGTATCCATCTGCACCGAACATCTGTCTGAATGCAAGACGACCGATACGACCAAAACCATTGATTGCTACTTTTACTGCCATTTTCGTTTCCTCCTAATAAAATATAATATATTTTATATTATTTCGCCAAACTGTAAAAACAGATTGACAAAATTTTGTCAACAAAATTATTTTACCTAATTTGTCCTCAAAATTCAAGGTGTAAATCGAAAATATTTGGAAATTTATGATAAAACTTCCGCGCGCGCCATTTTTTAGCAATGTTTTAGCGCATAAACGCCCCGTAATTGCACATTTTCATGCTCTGTGCTACACTAAAAAAAGCATCCGGGCTTTTCCCGCCTGCCAAAAGTATGCCACAAAAGGAGAAAAACTATGCCGATAACAGCCGATTACCATATGCACTCTTCTTTTTCCGGGGATTCCGACAGCCCTATGGAAGAAATGATTTTACAGGGAATACGGATTGGACTAACCCATATGTGCTTTACGGAACATCAGGATTTCGATTTTCCGGTGTCGGAACAATTTCCCGCAGGATTTTTTGAAATAAATCCCGATTCTTATCTTTATGATTTTTTGAAATACAGGGAAAAATATGCGGATAAAATAGCACTTGGTTTTGGCGTCGAACTTGGTTTACAGCCTCATTTATCGAAGAAAAATGCGGCATTTGCCAAAGCGCACGATTATGACTTTATCATTGCCTCTTCCCACCTTTGCAACAGACAAGACCCCGGCTTTCCGGAATTTTATGAGGGAAAAAGTGAAAAAGAAGCTTTCCGCGAGTACTTTGAGTCGATTCTTGAAAACCTGAAATTTTTCAGTAACTTCGACGTCTACGGGCATCTGGACTATATCGTACGCTATGCGCCAAATCAGGATAAGAATTATTCTTACGAGCAGTATCGTGATATTATTGACGCCATTTTGGAAAAACTGATTGCAGACGGCAAAGGGATTGAAGTAAACACCGCCGGACTTTCCAAGGGGTTAAAAGACGTTCATCCCTGCCGCGCCGTTATCCGCCGCTATAAAGAACTGGGCGGTGAAATTATCACGGTAGGCTCCGACGCACACAGACCGGAACATATTGCAGCGCATTTTGACAAAGCGGCGGCAGTTTTAAGCGAATGCGGCTTCCGCTATTATTGCACTTTTGAAAAAAGGAGCGCTGCTTTCCATAAAATACGATAGCATATGCTATTTTATCTATGATAGTATCGTGCCGCCGCCCAGCACATGAGAGTCCTCATAAAAAACGACGGCCTGTCCCGGCGTAATCGCACGGACGGGGCTTTGGAAACTGCACTTTACACAGTCGTCCCCCGCCTTTTCAATCAGACACGTCTCTCCGGCATGTGCGTACCGTATCTTTGCCAGAACCTTGCGCGGTTTTTCCAGTTCTTCTATCCCCATCCAGTTTAACTGATTGCAAAAAAGCACGTCGCCAAACACATCCTGCGCCTCTCCAATCACAACCTCATTGCTCTGCGGGCAGATTTTTGTCACAAAAACAGGATGGCCCATGGCAAGATTTAAGCCCTTACGCTGTCCTATCGTATAATGGGTAATCCCTTGATGCTCTCCTAAGACCTCGCCGTCTTTTGTCACGAACTTTCCTTTCCCCGGCGCTCTCTCAGGCGCTTTCCTATCAATAAAGCCCGCATAATCGTTATCCGGTATAAAACAGATTTCCTGGCTGTCCGGTTTCGCAGCCACGGGAAGATTTTCTCTTTTCGCAATATCACGTATCTGCTCTTTTGTATATGCCCCCACAGGCATTAACGTATGGGCAAGCTGATACTGCGTCAGATTATAAAGCGCATATGTCTGGTCTTTTGCTGCGGTCACGGAATTGGCAACCACATAACGCCCGTTTGGTAAACTTATGATTCCGGCGTAGTGTCCCGTCGCGATATAATCCGCGCCGATTTCCAGGCTTCTTTGCAATAAAGATTCCCATTTCACATAGCGGTTACAGGCGATACAAGGATTCGGCGTCTCTCCTTTTAAATAGGCCTCCACAAAATAGTCGATGACCTTTTCTTTAAATTCCTTTTTAAAATTCATGACATAGTACGGAATATCCAGTTTCTGCGCAACCGCCCTTGCATCATCAACGGCGGATAAACCACAGCAGCCTCCGTTTTTTGCCTGTGTCTCGACTTCTTCGTCCTGCCATATCTGCATGGTAACGCCAATCACATCATATCCCTGCTCTTTTAAAAGATATGCCGCCACGGAGGAATCCACGCCCCCCGACATTCCCACTACTACCTTTTTTTTCATATGAATAACCGAACCTTTCTTCCTGTTCTGCTTTTTTCCCGTTTTGCATACTATGAAATAATAGACTTCCCTATTGGTGTGATATGCAGCGTAAAAATCCTCTGTTGATTGGAACCGTTATTTTAACCGTTACCGGACTTTTAAGCCGCTTTATCGGCTTTTTCTATCGTATTTTTCTATCTAACGTATTCGGCGCGGAGGGCATGGGCATCTATCAGCTCATTTCCCCGGTGCTGGCGCTTTCCTTTTCTTTGACCGTATCGGGAATGCAGACCGCTATTTCCAAATATGTCGCAAGCGAGACGACGACGCATGACTATAAGACGTCTTTCCGTACCCTGTGGGTCGGTTTTCTTCTTTCCATGGCGCTCTCTTTCGGCTGTATGGCTTTTATTTACAGATATTCCGAATGGATTGCCACGGCGTTTCTGTTAGAAGAAAGAACCGCTCCCCTGCTACGTATCATAGCCCTTTCCATTCCCATGGCTACAGTTCATTCCTGCATTAACGGCTATTTTTACGGAATCAAAAAAACCGCCATTCCCGCCTTGTCACAGCTATCGGAACAGGTGGTGCGGGTAGGCTCGGTCTATCTGATTCATCATATTTGCACACTCCGCCATATGACGCCCACTATCAGTTTCGCCGTTGTCGGACTTGTCATTGGCGAGGGCGCGTCGATGATTGTCTCCGCCGTTGCTATTATCGCCCGCTCCTTTAACGTATTTGACAAACCTGCGCGTTTACGGGCATACTCTGCAGCGCGCGAAAGCCTGGCTTCGTCGTACCTGCATATTGGAAACAATCTGCTGCGGCTCGCCGTTCCGCTATCGGCTAACCGTATTATTATCAATGTCCTGCAAAGCATTGAAGCGATTTTCATTCCCAACAAACTGATGACATACGGCTTAAATAATGCCGATGCCCTAGGCGTATACGGCGTGCTGACCGGTATGAGCCTGCCGCTTATTCTTTTTCCCTCCGCCATTACTAATTCCATTTCCGTTTTACTTTTGCCTATCGTCTCCGAAGCGGACGCAAGCGGCAACCAGAACGCCGTCACCAAAGCGATTTTAAAATCCATTAAATACTGCCTGTTACTCGGCTTTGGCTGTACCGGCGCATTTCTTCTATGCGGGCGCATGGCCGGAGACCTCTTATTCCACAATAAACTTGCCGGCAGCTTTATTTTGACGTTAAGCTTTATCTGCCCTTTTTTATACGTTGCCAGCACCTTAAACAGCATCTTAAACGGCCTTGGCAAAACGGGCCTCACCTTTTTATACAGCATTATCAGTCTGCTTGTCCGCCTGCTGTTCGTCTTTTTTGCCATCCCCATATGGGGTATCAAAGGCTACCTGTGGGGTATGCTGGCAAGCCAGATAGTGCAGACGTTTCTCTGCACCGTCTCCGCCCTGCGTATTTCTTTCCGGCTGCAGACAGACTAAAAGCGCATGTTTTTACTTGCGATTCTTTCATTAATATACTATAATGGATGTGTTTTCGCAATACATACAAGATGAAGGAGTATATATTATCATGTCTTTTCAATATGTCAGCCAGCTTCCGACGCCGGAGGAAATCAGAAACCAGTTTCCGGTTCCGGAAAGCCTTGCTAAGTTAAAAAAACAACGCGACCGGGAAATCAGCGACGTTATCACCGGGAAAAGCAATAAGTTCCTTGTCATTATCGGACCCTGTTCCGCAGACAACGAGGACGCCGTCTGCGAATATATCAGCCGTCTTGCCGTACTGAACGAAAAGGTGAAGGACAAGCTGATTTTAATTCCCAGAATCTATACCAATAAACCCCGGACAACCGGAGAAGGCTATAAGGGAATCGTAAGCCAGCCCGACCCGGAAAAAAAGCCCGATTTTACCGCCGGGTTAATCGCTATGCGCAAAATGCACATCCGCGCTATGGAAGAATCCGGGCTGACCGCCGCGGATGAAATGCTCTACCCCGACAACTGGGGCTATGTAGAGGATATTCTTTCCTATGTTGCTATCGGCGCGCGTTCCGTGGAAGACCAGCAGCACCGTATGACCGTAAGCGGCTTTGATGTGGCAAGCGGCATGAAAAACCCGACCAGCGGTACGCTCTCCGTTATGTTAAATTCCGTTTATGCGGCGCAGCATTCCCATTCTTTTATCTACCGCGGCTATGAGGTGAAAACAAGCGGCAATCCCTTAGCCCACACGGTACTGCGCGGCGCCGTCAATAAACACGGACAGAGCATTCCCAACTATCACTATGAAGATTTAATACGACTGCTGGATTTATATAACGAACGCGACCTGATAAATCCAGCCTGCATTATCGACGCCAACCATAGTAACTCCAACAAAGAATATGAGCAGCAGATACGGATTGTCAAAGAAGTCATGCACAGCAGGAAATTAAGCCCGGATATCTATAAGTTAGTAAAAGGCGTCATGATAGAAAGCTATCTAATAGAGGGCAGCCAGAAAATCGGCGAGGGCATTTACGGAAAATCCATTACCGACCCCTGCCTTGGCTGGGAAGCCTCCGAAAGGCTTGTCTATGATATTGCAGAATATGACTAATAACATTACACATGTTATAATATATAAAGGCTCATCCTCTCGGATGAGCCTTTGCGTATACTTCCCTGATACGATTATGATTCAAATGCGCATAAATTTGCGTTGTAGAAATGTCCGAATGCCCTAACATCTCCTGTACGCTTCTTAAATCCGCCCCATTTTCCACCAGATGCGCGGCAAACGAATGACGCAGCGTGTGCGGTGTAATATCCGCCTTGATATCCGCCTTTCTGGCATAATATTTTATCAATTTCCAGAATCCCTGTCTGCTCATCGGCTGTCCGGAGCAGTTGGCAAATAAAATATCCGACTTCTTATCCTCTATCATCGACTCCCTGACACCGCCTAAATACTTATCCAGCGCCGCCTTTGCCGCACCTCCGAACGGAATCACCCTCTCCTTATTGGCATCCCGGCAGATTAAAAAATTCATCTGCATGTTGATATCGGAAACTTTTAACGTAATTAATTCCGTCACCCTGATTCCCGTCGCATATAAAAGTTCCAGCATCGCCTTATCACGGATTTCTTTCGGAGAATCGCCGTTTGGCTGCTCCAAAAGCCTCACCACTTCTTCCGGAGACATAATTTCAGGCATCTTCTTCTCTATTTTGGGCGCCTTCAGCCTCTCCGATATATCCTCGCTCACAATATTTTCCTGCACCAGAAAATGATAAAACGCTTTTAACGAGGCAATGCTCCTGGAAACGGTAGCCGCCGCAAAATGATTGTCCTCCAGATATTGTATATAGGCATCCAACGTCTCTTTGGTTACATCCTCAACACTTTGAATGCCTTTTTGCGCCATAAAGTGCTGAAACTTTTCCAAATCCCGTCTATAAGACATTTCGGTATTGTTTGAAGTTTTTTTCACATTATGTAAATAAGATATAAATGCTGTAATTTCTTTTTCCATTAATCCGAATGCCTCTCCTGCCTGTTTGGTTTTATGTTAATGAAACCGCTGTACATTTACCATTATAAGCAGATTTTCCAGGAAAAGCAAATGGATTTTTTCCCGATTTTACGGGCATTTTCGGTACTTTTGCCCGAAAGCACAACATATCGGCAAAGAGGTATTTTATGTATACCATATCTTGAAAAAAATTTTTTATGCAGACAGAAGAATTTTTAAAATAAAATGGAGGATTTTGGGGTTTACATAACTTTCTAAAACACACCCAAGAATAACGATAATCAGTATTCCCGCCAGTCCGATTCCCTTTTTTAGAATAAACTGCCCGCCGACCAGATACCGCCCTTCCAGACCGTCGTTTCTTTTATATAATTTTCTGTTACAGTCTATTCCCCATCGAAAAAGCAGAAAATACCCCGGTATCAATAAAACCGCCTGTGGAAAAACGCCCGCAGCCACGAAAAAAAGGCCTCTGACGCCATAACGGATAACCGCTATCGAGAGAATACAGCCTGCGCTGATTCCAAGATAACAGACATATCCGCAGACAATAGGAAGCCCTATGATCGTGGATGCCAGCATACCGATAATCAGTATGGTGAAAACCCGGTGTTTCATAATATATCCAAACAAATAGCCGCCGTCTAGTTCACTGCCCTGGAGCTTTCTTAACATTGCCGCATTCAAAAGGCCGTCATCCTGCATCCACACATCATATTTGATATTCACAAGCAGTATCCCTAAAAATAAGCCTATCATAAATAAGTACAAAAGATAGTATCCGCTTCTGTTCATTTGTTTCAGAAACATATGTCCGCCCTCTTTCCCACACATGCAAGACGAACAAGTTCGCCTTTCTAATCATATGTTGAAAAGAAGTTCCATATAACAAATTAGCGGCAGAATTTATTTTTATATGCCATAAGCGCCGCTACGGTCTTACTGTCCTCAATTTTACAGTCATATATCATCTGTACCAGTTCGTCGATGTCATGCAGTTCCACATTGATAAACTCGTCCTCGTCCAGATTCTGCTTACTGGGCTGTAAATCGGTCGCCACATAGACGTCTATTCTCTCATTGCAAAAAGCAACCGTTGTCCGCAGGGTAATCAGCAGTTCCAGCTTTCCCGCTTTATATCCGGTCTCTTCCTCCAATTCTCTTGCCGCAGCAGCGTCTGTCGGCTCTTCTACGCTGTCTAACGCGCCCGCCGGTATTTCCAGCGTTTCCCTGTCTAACGCATTACGGTACTGGCGCACCATTAACAGCTTTCCGTCTTCATTTACCGCCACAACCGCTGCCGCGCCTTTATGCCCGATAAAATCCCATTTGACAACATTGCCGTTAGGCACTTTGACCGTATCCTGATAAAAGTCTATGATAACGCCTTTATACACCAGCTCTCGATTCAACCGCTCAAATTTCTCCATTGCCACAACCTGACTCCTTTTCTTATAATAACAGTTGCTATTTACATTGTCTCTAAGAGTTTAGTAACACTGACAAGTTTTACGCAAAGCACAAACAAATCTGTTGCCGCCGCCATTTCTTCCGGTGTTGGGAAAGTCGGAGCAATACGGATATTGCTGTCTTTCGGATCCTTTCCGTAAGGAAAGGTCGCTCCTGCGCCCGTAAGCGTAACGCCCGCCTCTTTACATTTTTCCACAATCGCTTTCGCACAGCCCTCCATCGCGTCAAAAGAGATAAAATATCCGCCTACCGGCTTTGTCCACTCACCAATGCCAAGACTGCCGATTTCTTTCTCTAAAACATCTAAAACCGCCTCGAATTTAGGACGGATAATTTCCGCGTGTTTCTTCATATGTTCAAGCAAACCCGCTTTATCTTTAAAATATCTTGCATGACGAAGCTGGTTGACCTTATCGTAACCAATCGTACGGACTGTCATGGATTTTTTAACAGCTTCCACATTGGCGGCCGAAGAGGCAAATCCCGCAATTCCTCCGCCTGCAAAAGTTACTTTGGAAGTAGAGCAGAACTCATACACCATATCAGGATTTCCGGCTTTTTCACATTCGCTTAAAATTTCCAGAATTTCATCCTGCTTATCATCATATAAATGATGGATAGCATAGGCATTATCCCAGTAAATCCTAAAATCTTTTGCAGCAGGTTTTAAATTCGCAAATCTTCTTACCACTTCATCCGAATAGGAAATGCCTGACGGATTAGAGTACTTCGGCACACACCAGATGCCTTTCACCGCCGGGTCACTGTTCACATATTTTTCTACCAAATCCATATCGGGTCCTTCCGCATTCATTGGTATGTTAATCATCTCAATACCGAAATATTCCGTAATTTTAAAGTGCCTGTCATATCCCGGCACCGGACACAAAAATTTTACTGTATCAAGCTTACACCAGGGCGTAGAACCCATGACTCCATGTATCATGGCATGGGAAACCGCATCATACATAATACTTAAACTCGAATTTCCAAATACAAGCACATTTTCTGCCGGAACTCCCATCATATCGCCCAATAAATGCCTTGCCTCCGGAATACCCTCCAACAATCCGTAATTTCTACAATCAATGCCATCCGCCGTCCTAAGTTCAGAACCGGAATCCAAAGTGCCGATAACGCCCATTGTCATATCAAGCTGCGCCGTAGACTGTTTTCCTCTGGACATATCCAGTTTTAATCCTTTGCTCTTTGCTTCTTCAAACTGCTTTTCCAATTCTGCTTTCAAGGATAAAAGTTCTTCTTTGTTCATCTCTTTGTAAGACTTCATAATTATAACCCTGCCCTTTCTTTCACGCCATTGCATTATTGTATACAATCATACACCGCTATGTATTTTACTACAAACCATTCCTGAAAACAAGCCCCTATCTGAAATTAGAATACAAAAACATAATAAAGACGCTTGGACTTTATTCCACAAGCGCCTTTATTCACTCACTATCACAAAATCATATCGCCGCCAAGCAGCCACTTATTACATTTTTCACAGAAACAACCGTCCTCTTTCCACACCGTATCACTGCCGCAGGTCGGACATATAGAATAAAAAGGACCAAGGCAGCGCTGAAATGGAAATTCCGGAATAATTTCATACTTCATGGCGTCTGAAAAACCATGTAACAAATTGTCACTAATATAAACTCCTCTGGCGTCGCCTTCAAAAATCAGGGAATTTTTTGTATGATATTTTTCTAAAGCCTCTTCATAACTAATATTGCCTATCTTCATCAATGTTTTCAAAAATCTCTCTCTTCTGAAGTCTACTATTATGCTGCCGCCTTTTAAGATGATTTTGTATCTTGTATCCTCCAGTTTTTGTGTGCCATAAATTGCCATGTCCAGTTTTCTTCTGCATTTGGGACAGAATTTATCACTGTCATAATCTTCCACAAGTGGTTTTCTCTCGATAAGTTCATCCATGCAATGCGCGCACATATCATAAATATAAGCCATAGCCAATTCTTTCCCGCATTCCGGGCAAAACCTATCGCTGTCATGTTCTTCAAAAGGCTTCTCTTTCACAACGCCCACTTCATCACAATCCGGGCATAAATAAAATTCTCATCATAACCGTTCCCTTTCATTTTTTCCGCATATCACGAATTTTTCTTACAAAAAAACGCTGTAGATGTCTCTACAGCGTTTTAAGTACTATTTGGCATAGTCGATAACACGACTTTCACGGATAACATTGACTTTAATCTGACCCGGATATTCCAATTCAGCTTCAATCTGCTTGGAAATATCTCTTGCGAGTAATACCATGTCCGCATCCGTAATCTGTTCCGGAACTACCATCACACGAATCTCTCTACCTGCCTGAATAGCAAAAGATTTATCAACACCTTTGAAATTGTTTGTAATGTCTTCTAATTGTTTTAACCTGCTTGTATATGTTTCTAATGTTTCTCTTCTTGCACCCGGTCTTGCAGCGGAAATAGTATCTGCCGCCTGTACCAGACATGCAATCAATGACTGAGGCTCAACATCGCCATGATGAGACTCTACCGCATTAATGACAATCGGTGATTCCTTGTATTTTCTACACAGATTCACACCTAACTGAATATGAGAGCCTTCCATTTCATGGTCTACCGCCTTACCAATATCATGCAGAAGACCCGCACGTTTAGCCACTCTGACATCCAGTCCCATTTCTGCCGCTAACAGCCCTGATAACTGCGCCACTTCAATGGAATGCTTTAATGCGTTCTGTCCATAACTGGTTCTGAACTTCATCTTACCCAGCAATCTGACAAGTTCCGGATGGATGCCATGTACACCGACTTCCAGTGTCGCGGCTTCACCCTCTTCTTTTATCATAACTTCCACTTCTTTTTGCGCCTTTTCAACCATTTCTTCGATTCTCGCCGGATGAATACGTCCGTCAACAATCAGTTTTTCAAGCGCAATTCTCGCCACTTCACGACGAATCGGGTCAAATCCTGACAGGATAACCGCTTCCGGCGTATCGTCAATAATCAAATCAACGCCCGTCATCGTCTCAAGGGTTCTGATATTACGACCCTCTCTACCGATAATTCTGCCTTTCATTTCGTCATTCGGAAGCTGTACAACAGATATCGTTGTCTCGGAAACATGGTCGGCGGCGCATTTTTGAATCGCCGTTACAACATATTCCTTCGCTTTCTTATCTGCTTCCTCTTTCGCCCTGCTTTCCACTTCTTTAATCATCACAGCGGCTTCATGTTTTACTTCATCTTCAACAATTTTCAACAAATAATCTTTTGCTTGTTCGGAGGTCAAACCTGAGATTCGTTCCAGTTCCTGTAATCTCTGCTCATTTAGTTTTGCAATTTCTTCGCGTTGTTTGGCAAGGGATTCTTCTCTTGCTACCAAACTTGCTTCCTTTTTCTCAATAGCATCCGCTTTTTTATCGATGTTCTCTTCTTTCTGCTGAACCCTGCGCTCATATCTCTGCGCCTCGGCACGACGTTCCTTGATTTCCTTGTCCAATTCATTTTTGGTATGAATGGTTTCTTCTTTTGCTTCAAGTAACGCTTCACGCTTCTTCGTTTCGGCTGTTTTGAGAGCTTCATCAATAATTTCCCGTGCCTTTTCATCCGCGTTGCCAATCTTCGCTTCCACTACCTTTTTACGGTAATTGGTCGCTGCTACGGCTGTAATCGGAATCGCCACGACTAACGTGATGACTACTGCTATCACAACATCAAGCATTTACAGGAGCACCTCCTTATTAAATTTTCATTGTACATATCTATAACAGAATGTATATACCAAAACATTCTAATTACATATTACTAATTCCAAATCTATCAGAATTAATAATCGAAAATTACAACAATTTAATTCTACCTCTAAAATGATGTTATGTCAAGCAGAAGTACCTTGGAGATTATATCGGCGTGAAATCCCTTTCTATAGAGGAATGCGCACATTTTTTGTCTTTCCGCATAAGTGCTTTCCTGAAAATGAAAATTTTTTTTCAAAAGAAGTTCCCGTATCATGGCCGCCTCGTCCATTTCCACTCCGTCTTCTTTCAGTTCCTCAAACACTTCCCTGGTTAATTCTCTGCTTATGCCTTTTTGTGACAAATCGTTCTCAATCCGTTTTCTGCTCTTTTTCTGCATATTGCATTCTATATAGCTTCTGGCATAATTTTTGTCGTCAATATAGCCGTAAGACTCTACATAAGCCACCGCCTGCTCAATAATTTCCGGTGGATATCCTCCCTGCCGTAATTTATCCTCCAACTGTTTTTGGGTATAATCCTTGGTTTTTAACAAATTCATACAGCGCAGTTTAGCTCTTTTGGGAAGAATCTCCTGAAAAATACTCTGTCTGGCATCTTCATGCAATTCTTCCCCCTGCACGATATGAAAACGGCGCAGTTCACCCTTATATAATACAAATGCAATCTCCCCATCCAGGACAATGCGGTATCTTGACTTTGTCACCGCTGCAACTTCCGTTATCACCATACCAATACTCACGCCTTTATACTATCCCTGTCTTTGATTCTTGGCCGCTATCTGCCGCCATCGCTTTTACCGGTAATTACTCCGCTTTCTCTTTTTCATCCTTTCCGGCTGAAGATTTTTCTTTCGCGGGTTTTTCCCCGCTGTCTTTTACCGGCTCTTCGGATGTTTCCAGATTAAATAACTCCCTGACCTTTCTTTCCACTTCCTCGCATACCGCCGGGTTGTCTTTCAAATACTGTTTGGCATTCTCCCTGCCCTGTCCGATTTTATTTCCCTCGTAGGCATACCATGCGCCGCTTTTGTTAATAATGTTGTTTTCAGCCGCAAGGTCTAAGATATCCCCCGCAGTGGAAATACCCTCGCCAAACATGATATCAAACTCCGCTTCTTTAAAAGGCGGCGCAATCTTATTTTTCACAACCTTAACTCTCGTCCGGTTGCCAATTACCTCACCGCCCTGCTTGATTGCCTCGATTCTTCTGACGTCCAGTCTGACGGAAGAGTAAAATTTCAGCGCGCGTCCGCCCGTCGTCGTCTCTGGATTGCCAAACATAATACCGACTTTCTCACGCAGCTGGTTAATGAAAACAACCGTACAATTTGATTTACTGATAACGCCTGTCAGTTTACGAAGCGCCTGTGACATCAATCTTGCCTGCAGACCTACATGGGCGTCTCCCATATCGCCGTCAATCTCGGCTTTCGGCACAAGGGCTGCAACAGAGTCTACCACGACAATATCAATCGCGCCGGAACGCACCATTGTCTCCGTAATCTCCAATGCCTGCTCGCCGTTATCCGGCTGCGAAATATATAAATTATCTACATCAACGCCGATATTTTTGGCATAAACAGGGTCTAAGGCATGTTCCGCATCAATAAAGCCTGCAATGCCGCCTCTTTTCTGCACTTCCGCTATCATATGTAATGTTACGGTCGTTTTACCACTTGATTCAGGTCCGTAGATTTCCACGATTCTTCCCTTCGGGATTCCGCCCAGTCCTAACGCAATATCCAGACTCAATGAGCCGGTGGGAATCGTCTCCACATTCATCTGTACGGACGGGTCGCCCAGTTTCATGACCGCGCCTTTTCCAAACTGTCTCTCTATCTGCCCCAGAGCAGCGTCTAATGCTTTTAATTTTTCTTCTTTTTCCATGATTTGGTCTCCTTTTCATTCCAGAACATTTGTTCTTATTTTAGAATAAAACAAATGTTCGTTTTTGTCAACATTTACTTTTCCTGTTTTTCTAAATGTACTGCTATTTTATCATTTATAAAGTCCAATAAACATCCCTTCATCCCCCCTGTCCGATATTTTTTCTTTTTGCTTTGAAATGTTGGCGAGACGCCGGATATGCAAAGCAGAATATTTCACAGAGCATTTCCCCTACACTTATGATAACCTATGAAAAATGCCCTGTCAACTTTTGATGCGGTAAGTTCTTTTTAGAAAATTTTCAAAAAATCCTCATAGTCATGATAGGTAACCGTAACCCAGCCCTCATCATAATTAAACCCGATTTCCATTCCCTGCGGCACGTAATATATAATCAGGTTTCCCGGAGAGGTCAAAAATTCCGTAATCTCCTGGTCGGATGCCCACTCAACGGCGTTTCCATTCTGCCTGTCGCTTCTATAACGGAAATCCACGGAAAAATCATCATCCACAGTAATGATATCCGTATTGTCCATAATAATGCCATCCCGCATATCAATATTAATGCTGTAACAGTATGCGGAATCATAATAATCCGAATATATCATCTCCGAGAAAACAACACTCAACACATCTTCGCTCATATAGGTTACATATCCCGTTGCCGTAGCATAAAAGTAATTGTCTTCTCCATACATGTAATTGGCATATTCATCTTCATAATATTCCGTAAAAACAGCCACCTCGTCCGCTAACACCTCGTTAATCCTGTCCAGATTCGGCACCCTGTTTCCGATAATAACCGGATAATCTATTAAAATTAGCACATCACTGTCATCCGGTTCATATTCATAATATTCCCATTCAATAGAATAGGAAAGATTCTCTTTAATATCGTCATGCAGCGTATAATATTCATCATCATCATACTCGTCATAATAGCCATAATTGTCATGATAATCATCATCATAATCATAATGATATCCGTCATGATAGTCGTAATCATCATTATGATGTCCATAATCATCATCATTATAGCCATGATAATAGTTATTATCATTATCATAGTTATTGCCGTGATAATCTTCGTCATTATTATGATTTTCGGAATCATAATAATCTATAATATCATTGACTTCTTTTTTCTCTATCGCTCTATCCAATATATGATAAAATAAGGCAAAAATAGCAATTAAGAAAAGAATAACACCTGCAATTATAACGCCGATAATCAATCCCGTATGCTTCTTAGCCGGCGGGGTGGCATAAGGGCTGTATGGGTTATTGCCATATGGGTTGGTTTGGTACGAATTTTGGTACTGGTTATTGCCGTATTGGTACTGACCGCCATTATACTGGTTATTTCCGTTAGCATACTGGCCGCCGGCATATTGACCACCGCTATATGGATTATTCCCGTTGGCATACTGGCCGCCGGCGTATTGACCGCCGTTATATGGATTATTCCCGTTGGCATATTGGCCGCTGCCATACTGCATATTACCGCCATACTGCTGTCCGTCAATCCGGTTCTTTGGCTGGTCGCCCGAAAACATCCCGCCCGTATCGTGATGTGCGGCTTCCGTATCCGGTGTGCCATATACATCCTGACCTGTCTGTGTCTGATATACATCCGGCGTTGTATAAATCCCGTTATCTGTCTGCTGCGTGTTAGTTTCGTCTACTGCATCCGTCATGCCTGGAATCTGTTCCTGTTCATTCATTTTGGCAGCCCTCCTGCACTTTTTTCTTCTTATGTTTCCCTGTTTCTATCACTTCTTTGCTCCAAACGTCACCTCGCTATAATAAGCAAGAATGGATTCCCGCATTAAAGATAACGCCGCCGCAACGCTGCTTTCCCGAATTTTCATCCGGCTCCCGCTGAAATGGCACTCCCGTACATTCACACGTCCGCACACACTGCATGCAATATAGACAAGTCCTACCGGTTTTTCCGCAGAACCGCCGTCCGGCCCCGCAACGCCGGTAATACCGACCGTCACATCCGCTTTTGCAAAAAGTGCTGCCCCCTTTGCCATCTCTTTGGCAATTTCCGCGCTGACCGCGCCATGCTTTTCTAAAGTGGACTTTTTAATCCCTAAAATTTTGCGTTTTGATTTATTGGAATACGTGATATATCCTGTCTTAAATACTTCCGAAACGCCCGGCACATTAATCAGCCTTGCCGCCAGCATACCGCCGGTACAGGATTCCACCGTGCTGACCGTCAAATCATTGGCGAGCAGTAAATCCACAACTGCCTTTTCCAAGGTAACGTCTTCCTGCGTTGTATAAATATGATTGCCAAAACGTCCCTTTAACTCCTTGACAACCGGCTTTATCAGCTTTTTAGCCTCTTTTTCATCCTCCGCCCTCGCCGTCACACGCAGATGTACCTCTCCGGTCTTAGCATATGTTGCAATCGTCGGGTTGGACTGCTTATCAATCAAATCCTCCACCATGGATTCCGCTTTACTCTCGCCGATACCGCATATCTTAACCGTCTGGGAATAAATCGTTCCCGGTTCCAGCGCATTCAAATAAGGCATAATTGCATTTTCAAACATCGGTATCAATTCATTTGGCGGCCCCGGCATCAGAATAATATGCTTGCTGTTATCTTCTATAATAATCCCCGGCGCCGTGCCGTTCGGATTATCGACTACAATACAGCCCTCCGGCACCATCGCCTGTTTCCAGTTATTGTCCGTCATCTCCATGCCCCTGCTCTGAAAAAACGCTACCAAAGCTTCCTTGCTCGGTTCATGCAGATAAAGGTTTTTACCAAGCACTTTTGCCGCCACCTCTTTTGTCAAATCATCCTGCGTCGGTCCGAGCCCTCCGGATAAGAGCAGGACATCCGCCCTGGAAAGCGCCGTCTGCAATACGCCCGTCAGCCGTTCTTCATTGTCGCCAACAACATCCTGATAATAGCATGACAGACCGATTCCCGCGCATTTTTCAGACAGATATGCCGCGTTGGTATTGACAATATTACCTAATAAAATTTCAGTTCCTACTGAAATAATTTCTACTACCATGTTGCCACTCCTTCTTAAAATTACTTTGTCTCTTTCATGACAGCTTTATTTTTAACCAGATAATCAATCAGGGAAATAACCGTTAAAAGAAGTGCAATACACACGATGACCGCCGTCAAATCCTGAATGGCTTCTATATCCGCAATCAGCAGACAAATCATAACCATCTGAAAAGTTGTCTTAAATTTCCCCCAATAACTCGCTGCAATGACAACGCCGTTATCGGCGGCAATTAAACGGAAACCGCTGATGATAAATTCCCTCGCAATGATAATAATAACTATCCACGCGGGCAGTTTAGCCATTTCCACCAGACAAATCAAGGCGGAACATACCAAGAGCTTATCCGCCAGCGGATCCATGAATTTTCCGAAATTCGTAACCAGATTATACTTTCTGGCAATCTTGCCGTCCAGTAAATCCGTAAGACTTGCCACAATAAAAATAACAAGTGCTATCCATTTGTCCATATCCGTGATATCAACCAGCATAAAAAGGACAAAAAACGGAATTAACAGTACACGAAATAAAGTCAGTTTATTGGGCAGGTTCATCTTCTAATTCTCCAATCAAATCATATTCATATGCGCCGGTAATCCGACATTTCACAAAATCACCGGACATGAGCTGTCTTGTCGTATTGATAAAAAGCAAACCATCGACATTCGGCGCGTCTTTATAGGTTCTTGCCACATAGGCGTCCTCGTCCGCCACTTTGCCTTCAACCATGGCTTCCACCACTTTTCCTTCCATAGCTGCCGCCATATCGAAAGCAATCTCCTGTTGCAGCTGCATAAGCTGTCTGCAGCGTTCTTCTTTTATATCCTCGTCAATCTGTCCCGGCATGGAAGCGGCGGGCGTATCTTCCTCTTGTGAATAAGTAAAAACACCCAGACGGTCAAATTCCATCTGTGCTACGAAGTCCAACAGTTCTTCATGTTCCTTATCCGTCTCTCCGGGAAATCCGGTTATTAACGTGGTCCTGATGCAGATATCCGGTATGTTATCACGAAGCTTTTTCACAATCCCCATCAGTTCTTTGCGGTTTGTCCTGCGCCCCATCCGCTTTAAAATAGTATCGCACCCGTGCTGAATCGGCAAATCCAGATAATGACAGATTTTCGGCTCCTCTTTTATTACCTGTATCAAGGTATCGTCAATTTCCTCCGGATAGCAGTATAAAATGCGAATCCAGTGGAGGTTTTCTATCCGGCATAAATTTCGCAGCAGTTCGGGGAGCGTCTTTTTTCCATATAAGTCCACTCCGTAAACCGTGGTTTCCTGCGCTACCAAAATCAGTTCCTTTACGCCGCCTTCCGCTAACGCCTTTGCCTCTTTTAACAGGTTTTCCATCGGAATGCTTCTGTAGCTGCCGCGCACTTTCGGGATAATACAGTAAGTGCAGTGTTTATCGCAGCCTTCCGCAATCTTTAAATAGGCGTAATGCCCTCCCGTCGTGACGATACGCCCTGTATCCGCCCACGGTCTTGTATCAAGGTTTCTGTAATGATTTTCTCTTTTCCCGTCAAAATAATCATCCAAGGCCTGCGCAATCTCATCAATCGCGGCCGTACCGATAATCATATCCACCTCGGGAATTTCTTTTTGTATTTCTTCCCGGTAACGCTGCGCAAGGCATCCCGTTACGATAAGCGCCTGAATATCGCCGTTTTCCCGCAGTTTTGCAATCTCCAGAATCGTATCGATGCTTTCCTGCTTCGCGTCGTTAATAAAACAACAGGTATTGATAACGATAATATCCGCCTGTGCCTCATCATCGGTAAACTCATATCCCCGGCCTGCTAAAAGCGCAAGCATCTTTTCCGAATCCACCAGGTTTTTATCACAGCCTAAAGAGATAAACAGTATTTTCTTATTTTTATTCATCTTCATTCAAAATTTTAATCTGCGCCTGATTCAATTCCTCTACGGCGATAGAAAGCGGTTTCTGTCCGCGGTAACTTTCCACAAGCGGATCATCCCCCGAAATAATCTGTCTTGCCCTTTTCGACGTTGCCATCACGATAGAATAACGGCTGCTGACTACCGGAGCCTCCCCCTCGTCAACGTCGCTGTTTACTACGTTCATTAAATCTGTGTAAGATGGATGTAACATTATTTTTCTCCTTTCGCAAAACTTTCCAGTTCTGTTCTGATATTTTCTATAAATTTTTTGTTCCGAAGCGGCGCATTGGCAGCTGCCAGAATAATTTCATGAAGTTCTTTTACGCAGGTATCCAAATCGTCGTTAATGACAATATAATCATATTCTTCAATACCCTCCGCCTCTTTCACGGCGCGTTCCATCCGTTTTTGGATATCGTCCTCCGTCTCCGTTCCTCTCTTCGTCAGACGGCGTTTTAACTCTCCCGCATCCGGCGGCATCACAAATAGTAACAACGCATCCGGATACTTCTTCTTTATCTTTAATGCACCCTGAATCTCAATTTCCAGAATGACATTTTTCCCCTCGCTTAGATTTTTCTGCACATAATCTTTCGGCGTACCGTAGTAATTATCGCAATAGGAAGCATATTCCAACAGCCCGTCTGCGGCGATTTTTTCTTCAAACGCTTCCCTGCTGATAAAAAAATACTCTCTGCCGTCCTCTTCGCCCGGTCTGGGCGTTCTGGTCGTAGCCGATATGGACAGGGCGTAATCATCATACTCCTGTACCAGCTTTTTCATTAAAGTGCCTTTGCCCGCTCCCGAAAAGCCGGACACTACAATTAAAATTCCCTCACGTTTCATCCGTATCTCCAATCTGAGCCTGCGCCCTGCTCGTAATGGTCTCCGGCAAAAGCGCTGACAACACGATTTGACTGTTCTCCATAATCAGCACGGCTTTCGTTTTCCTGCCCTGCGTCGCGTCAACAACCGTTCCGTTTTCCTTTGCTTTCTGTATCATACGCTTAATCGGCGCGGAATCCGGAGCGACAATCGCAATGATTTTCCCTATATTGACAACATTTCCAAATCCTATATGAATCAGCTTACTCAATCGCCACGCCCGCCTTTATCATAACTATTGTTATTCTATATTCTGAATCTGCTCACGCACTTTCTCAATCTCTGTTTTTAACTCAATCGCCCGGTTGGATATCTCCAAATCGTTGGCTTTGGAAAGAATCGTATTCGCCTCGCGGTTCATCTCCTGCGCGATAAAATCCAGTTTCCGTCCGATGCCGCCGCCCTCTGTCAGATTCTCTTTCATTGTCTCGATATGGCTTCTTAAGCGCACCAGTTCCTCATCAACGCAGACCTTATCCGCAAAAATGGTAACTTCCGTCAAAAGCCTTGTTTCATCTATCTGGGCGTCTCCCAATAACTCCTTTACCTTCTCTTCCAGTTTTAAGCGGTACTGTGTAATGATTTCCGGAGAACGCTCTGTAATATAGTCCACATGGACAAGCATACCGTCCAGCTTGGCAATCAGATCTTCTTTTAAGTTCTCGCCCTCTTTGATGCGGGAATCCACAAAGCCTTTAGCCGCATTTTCGATTGCCTCATTTAATAAAATCCAAAGTTCCTCTTCGTCAATGGTCTGCTCTTCCATGCTCAATACTTCCGGATATCTGGACAATGCGGAAACCCTGACGTCATTATCCAGAGAAAAGTCTTCCGCCATCTGTGCCAGATATTTCATATACTCACCGGCCAGTTCCTTATTGTATTTTACACAGATATTCGATTCCGTATAATCCTCATAGGTAATAAAAATATCGACTTTGCCCCTCTGGATGTAATTCTTTAACTCATTACGGATAGCCGCTTCAAAAAAATTCAGTTTTTTCGGCATTTTAATCGTAACATCCAGATATCTGTGGTTGACAGACTTCATTTCCACCGTAATCTTGCGGTCTTCTCTGACAAGTTCGCTCCTGCCAAACCCGGTCATGCTCTTTATCATATGAATCTCCCATTTCTGTCCTGTGATATTGACAACCGTTAATATTATAAGATAATCGCAAACCCTAGTCAAGCATTCTAACGTTGAAATGCGTCACAATATATTGTAAAATCTATTTCATATGATAGTGAAAGATAAGCGTAAACGAAAGGAAACTGTACCGCTATGGCTTTTGATGGCATTACGATTGCAAACATTGTTAAAGAATTAAATCATGTTTTAACCGGTGGGCGTATCTATAAAATCGCGCAGCCGGAGACAGACGAACTGTTACTAACGATTAAAAACAACAGTTCCCAATACCGGCTGTTACTGTCTGCGGACGCTTCGCTTCCGCTTATTTATCTGACGGATAAAAATAAACAAAGCCCCATGACCGCGCCGGGATTCTGCATGTTACTCAGAAAACATCTGCAAAACGCAAGAATTACGGATATTACCCAACCCGGCTTGGAGCGTATCGTCCAAATCCATGTGGAGCATTTAAACGAAATGGGCGACCCCTGTCAAAAAACACTCGTTATTGAAATCATGGGGAAACACAGCAACATTATTTTCTGCAACGCGGATAACATGATAATCGACAGTATCAAGCATATTTCCGGCATGGTAAGTTCCGTGCGGGAGGTTTTACCCGGCAGGGAATATTTTATTCCTATGACGCAGGAAAAATTAAATCCGCTTTCCTTTATTGATGAAAAATCAAAACAGGATTTTATACAAAAACTCTCTGCCATGCCGATGCCCGTTTATAAGGCATTATACAATTCCTTTACCGGCTTTTCCCCTATCATATCGCAGGAAATCTGTTTTCGTGCGGGAATCAACGCAGATATGCCCGCCAACGCTTTGGACTCCTCTTCGCGGGAAAGACTCTATGCGGTTTTTTGCGCCGTCATAGAAAAAATTACAGGTGGTTTTTTTGAACCCAATATTATCTATGACACTATCCATGATAAGAAAAGCCCGCTGGAGTTCTCTTCGCTTCCCTTAACGCTCTATGCCGACAAAGAAAGCGTTCGCTTCGATACTATCAGCGAGGTACTGGAACGTTACTATGCAGAAAAAAACACCCTGACCCGCATCCGGCAGAAATCGGCGGATTTGCGCAAAATCGTCCAGACCGCGCTGGAGCGCAACGTCAAAAAGTACGATTTACAGCTAAAGCAGATACAGGATACGCAAAAGCGCGACAAATACCGCGTCTATGGCGAATTGTTAAATACCTACGGATATGACGTATCCCCCGGCGCAAAATCGCTGGAGGCGTTAAATTATTATACGAACGAGATGATTACTATTCCTCTGGACGAGACGCTCTCCCCCTCCGAGAATGCCAAAAAATATTTTGATAAATACGGGAAACTGAAAAGAACCTACGAAGCGCTCTCTGAATTGACCGTAGAAGTCAAACAAGAGATTACACACTTAGAATCCATTGCTGCGGCTCTGGATATCGCCTTACAAGAGGACGACCTTGTCCAGATTAAGGAAGAATTGATTGAAAGCGGTTATATCCGCAGGAAAGGCGGCGGCAAAAAGGTAAAAATAACAAGTAAACCGTTCCACTATATCAGTTCCGACGGTTTCCACATCTATGTCGGCAAAAACAATTATCAAAACGACGAGCTGACCTTTAAACTGGCGACCGGTAACGACTGGTGGTTCCATGCCAAGGGAATGCCCGGCTCCCATGTCATCGTCAAATCGGAGGGGAAAGAGCTGCCGGACACCACTTTTGAGGACGCCGCAAGACTTGCCGCCTACTATTCCAAAGGGCGGGAACAAGAAAAAGTGGAGATTGACTACCTCCAGCGGAAAAACGTGAAAAAGCCCAATGGCGCTAAGCCGGGCTTTGTCATCTATTATACGAATTATTCCATGGCGATTGATTCCGATATCTCGGGCTTGGAGCAGATTTTGTCATAAACCGGACGTATGTTATTTTTTATCTGTATCGACAAAAATCCTCTGTTATTTTCCGCACTTCAAAAATTAACAGAGGATTTAACTTTTAAATTTAGATTGTTTTTTCCGTAAATAAGGACTTCACATGGTCTATTTCCGCCTGTGTCGCCTTTGCCGCCGGCACATAATAGGATTTTTCCCTTGCTATCTGATACAGCTCCTCCTGCGACTGTTCACAGGCGTTTCTGAACTGTTTCAAAGTCTGCTTTAACTCCTTATTCTCCGTCTGGGGAATCATTTCCCCGAAGCGAACCAACTCTCCGTTGATTCCTGTCAGCGTATCCGCTACCATTGTTTTTTCCTGCAACTGCATTTTTCCTACCTCCATTCTCTTATTTGCCTGCCTCTACTGCAAAAATTCCATCAACTGCTGCTTGTTCTGCATTGCGGACTTTGCGCCTTTTTCAAAAAACTGCTTTACCTCGGAATCAGTTGCAGACTCCGCGTATTCTTTCATTTTGCAATGCGTCACATCATAGCCGCCCATAAGATGACGAAGGTTTTGTAATTCCAATTCTGATAAATTTGCCAATTTCGATTACCTCCTGCTTTCAATTTATTGCAGTCTTAGTATTTAACATTGGCAAATAAATTATTCGTGTTATTTTTATTTTAATAAGTGCAATTTTTTCGCGACGGCGACAAGTATATGCCCTTTCGGAAATGCCTTTAACTCGACTTCATTCACGACGCCCAGCTTAATAATCAGAATAAAATAGACCGACGCGGCGATAGCGATGGCGACAAGCAGTGCAATTCTGCTGATTGGCACAAAGTAAAAGAGTCCGTGATAAATACCGAACGCCGCCGCACCCATACACGCCGCGGCAATCCCCGGTTTAACAAACGTTTTCATCACATCCTCACGGTAATTCAAATACCGCTTCACTGCGGCATGATTCAAAATGCACATAATCAGGGAATAAACGATATTAGCTATGGCAAGCGCGTACAAATTCAAATCCGTATATAAAAGCAGCGCAATCAGTAGAGTAACCTGCGCAGCCAGTGCGATAACGGCATGGATAACCGGAATATTTACTTTACCGATTCCCTGTAAAACGGCATTTGTCAATGTGGAAAGCCCATAGAGAATAACGGTAATGCCAAGCACCCGAATGAGTTTTGACGCCGTATCCAGCGCCTCTTTCTGTGGATATATAAACTGCACAATCGGTTTGGAAAGAACGCATAAACCGACAGCGCATGGAATCGCCAGAATCATTGTCATCTGTGTCGCCAGTCTTACTTTATGGCGCGTTTCATTCTCTTTGTGGGTAGCAAATGTCGCTGAGATACTTGGGATGGATGTTGAAGACATCGCCGACGCTATCGCAATCGGAATATTGATAATCGTAATTGCCTGTGTTCCGAAAATACTGTATTGAATTGCAACCAAAGCCTCGTCCACACCGCGGATATCTATCATGATATGCTGATGGATATACATATTGACAACAGTAGAACAATTATAGACAAACGTGCTTAAAATAAATGGCGTAACAGTAGTTATGATAACCCCGAAAATATCCCCATAGCTTTCCTGTATCGGCGTACGGTCCCTTTCAACCCTCTTTTTAATCACATCTTTATTTAAGCGGTACATACCGAACATAAATAGAAGCGCTATCAATACGCCCGCGCCCGTACCCAGAGCGCTGCCGGACGCCCCGTAGATTGCCTGAATAGTCTCGCTCTCGCCCGATACCATATCTTTTAAAAGATATGCCGCAAGCATACTGACTACCGCATTCAAAATCTGTTCCAATATCTGGGAAAGCGAGGTATGCACCATCGTTCCATGTGCCTGAAAATATCCTCTGAGTACGCCAAGCAGACCGGAAAAGAAAATAGTCGGCGCAAAGACGCGCAGCACCGGCACGGCATTTTCTATCTTCGTTAAAAACGGGGCGCAAAAAAAAGTCAAAAGGGAAGCGACGCCCCCCACAACAAGCACATATATCAGCGCACACTGAAATACCCTCTGGGCATTTCTATATTCCTTATAAGCCAATCGCTGCGCAATGACTTTTGAAATGGCAGAGGGTATACTATACGAAGAAACCAATAAAATAATGGTATAAATATTGATGGCGCTGTTATAATATCCATTGCCCTCCAGACCGATAATGCTTATCAGAGGACTCCGATACAATAGGCCAATTATTTTTACAATGATGCCGGCCGCTACCAAAATACCGGCTTGAAGCACAAAACTGTCTTTCTTCTTTTGTTGTGCCATATTTCGCTTCCATCCATCCTTTAAGGTGCAAAACCTTTTAGCCTATCAGCCAGTCATACATTTCCTGATACTTTTTCGCGGATACATGCCATGAGAAGTCCGCTGCCATGGCACGATCCACAATCTTATTCCATTCCCTTTTCTTATCATAATAGATACGTTCGGCATAACGGATAGTATTCAACATTTCATGCGCATTGTAATTCACAAAGCTGAATCCGGTTCCGGTGCTTTCATACTCATTATATGGTTCCACCGTATCCTTTAATCCGCCTGTCTCCCTTACAATCGGCACTGTACCGTAACGTAAGGACATCAACTGGCTTAGCCCGCACGGCTCGAATAACGACGGCATTAAGAACGCGTCGCTTGCCGCATATATCTTATGAGAGAGTGCGTCCGAATAATAGATATTCGCCGAAACTTTCCCATGATATTTCCAGTCAAAGTGGCGGAACATGTTTTCATACTGCTCCTCGCCTGTTCCCAGCACTACAAGCTGCACATTGTCCTGACAAAGTTCATCCATCACATAGGCAATTAAATCAAAGCCTTTCTGGCCTGTCAATCTGGAAACCACGCCAATCATCATCGCCTTATCGTCCTGTGTCAGCCCCAGTTCCTCCTGCAGCGCACGCTTATTTTTCACTTTTTCCTTACGGAAATTCATGGCGTTATAGGAATAAGGTATGTTTTTATCGGTCTCGGGATTGAAATCATCATAATCGATACCGTTTACAATGCCTCGTAAATCGTTCGCCCTTGCGCATAACAGACCGTTAAGCCCTTCGCCGTAAAACGCGGTTTTAATCTCCTGTGCATAAGTATCACTGACCGTCGTAATCGCATCCGCATAAACCAGACCGCCTTTTAATAAATTGGCATCCTTGTATGCTTCCAGCTTGTCGGCCGTAAAGAAATAATCCGGCAGCCCGGTAATCTCCCTTACCTCTTTTACGCTCCATTTACCCTGGAATTTCAGGTTATGGATTGTCATAACCGTCTTGATGCCTCGGTAAAATTCGCTGCCCTGGAACCTCTCTTTTAAGTACACCGGAATCAATCCGGTCTGCCAGTCATGACAGTGAATCAAGTCCGGCCTGAAATCAATGACCGGTAAAATGGACAACGCCGCCTTACAGAAGTACGCATATTTCTCAATTTCAAACAGCGCGTTATCACTGTACGGCTTGAATCCGTTAAAAAAGGACTCGTTATCAACAAAATAGTATTTTACCCCGTCTACTTCCGCTTCCAGAATACCTACATATTCATTTCTCCAATGAAAGTCCATATAGAAATGCGTTCTATACTTCAGTAAATCTTTCATCTTCTGTGACATACAGGTATATTTGGGAAGAATGACCCTTACATCAAAATAATCTTTATCAATACATTTGGGCAGGGAACCGACAACATCCGCCAGACCGCCTGTTTTGATAAAAGGTACCCCCTCTGATGCAACAAACAAAATCTTCTTCATGAAATAACCCTCCAAATTCAGATATGACTTCCAAGGAAGTTTCTTTTGTTATTATACCTCATTTTGGCTGGTAATAAAAGGCTTAATTTCTATTAATTGTTATAACCCCGATATTGCAGCCTTATTTTATCTGCAATAAGCGCGATAAATTCCGAATTGGTCGGCTTTCCTTTTCCCGTATTAATCGTATATCCGAACAGGGCGTCTAACGTTTCCATCTTCCCTCTTGACCACGCTACCTCAATCGCATGTCTGATGGCACGCTCCACCCTGCTTGGCGTCGTCTGGTATTTTCCCGCTATGGTAGGATATAAAACCTTTGTAATGGAACCAAGCATCTCCACATCCTCCACGGACATCATGATTGCTTCGCGTAAGTACTGATAGCCCTTAATATGTGCCGGCACGCCGATTTCATGTATCATATTGGTGACGTCTTTTTCCAAATCATGTTCCTTTTCGCCTCTTGCCACCTCATTCATTTCTGCCAGAACGCTTTCCTGTCTGCCGGAGGGTACTGTTATCATAATCTGAAATTCTTTATCCCCGCTCATCAGATTATTTAAAATCTGATATACTTTCTCATTATCTCTTGTTACGGTTAAATTTAATTGTTCCATAGGCTCCTCCATTCTTGCTCAACCTGTGCGTTATCCCTATTATAAACAATGTTTTCATGCTATGGAATAGTTAGTCATCGCCAAAGAAAACAGATTGGGAACAGATTGCACTTTTTCAGGTATCTTTTGCAAAACAATCCGCTGGGAAGCCATAGCCGAATCAGTTATAATAAGTTGTATATATGCGAATGAGAGGTTACTATCATGAAAAACAGAAGAAAACGAAAAACGGAAAATACAGAACTGGAACTGCAGGCGCTCATAGAAAATGAAAAAGAGGCAAACCGATATGCGGCAAAATGCCTGTCCGTATGCGCGCTTGTCGGCGCGCTGTCATGGTTTCTCAATCTGATAGGCATTTTTATTATTCCCAAAACAATCATGAATACTTCCATGCCGATTCTGATACTCTGTTTTCTTGCTCCGACTTTACTCTGCAAAATAACAGACGGCAAATCCGCCTGGTTAAAATATGTTATCTTACTCTGCGGCATTACGGGCATTTTCCTTTTATCCGTGACTATGCCGAAACATGGCGTTTTGGCATGGGCGCTGCCGCTTATGTTAAGCTGCCACTATTATTCCAGGAAACTGACCCATATGACGCTTGTTGCTTCTTGGGCGCTTTTTTCCGCTTCTATTTATATGAGTCTTTATGTGGGCGAGGGAGATTTGAACCTGATTCTTGGCAGCTACGATTTTGCCAAATCCAACATCGAGACGCTTTATAATATGTATCTTGGCTCCGGCGAAGCCACACGGGCTGTCACCGACGATATGTTGTACGGCGCAACCATCTTTTATGTCTTTCCACGCGCTATGATTCTCTTAGGTCTTTCTTCCATCGCTACCACGATAGCGAAACGGACGAGGAACTTATTGGAGAAGCAGATTAAAGACAGTGAGGAAAGACATCGCATTTCCGCAGAACTCGACGTTGCCACGCATATTCAGGCAAATATGCTGCCGCGTATTTTCCCTGCCTTTCCGGAGCGTCCGGAATTCGACATCTATGCTTCCATGAATCCGGCAAAAGAGGTCGGCGGCGATTTTTACGATTTCTTCATGGTGGACGATAAACATCTTGCCATCGTCATGGCTGACGTTTCAGGAAAAGGCGTTCCCGCCGCGCTCTTTATGGTTATCGGCAAAACGTTAATCAAAGACCATACGACGCCGGGCGCCGATTTAGGTCAAGTATTTTCGGAAGTAAACGACCTGCTTTGCGAATCCAACAGCGAGGGGCTTTTCATCACGGCATTTGAGGGCGTGCTGAATCTGGCGACGGGCGAGTTTCACTTTGTCAACGCCGGACATGAAATGCCTTTTATCGCCAAGTCGGGAAATGTATATGAGGCATATAAATTGAAACCGGGATTTGTGCTTGCCGGTATGGAAAATATGAAGTACCAAAGCGGCAGCATCACACTTTCGCCCGGAGATAAGATTTTCCAGTATACGGACGGCGTAACGGAAGCCACCAACGCGGCGAATGAACTCTATGGCATAAAAAGACTTACCGATATTCTTACAAAAAACACCGATAAGTCTCCCGCCGAACTTCTTCCCATCGTCAAAGCGGATATCGACGCTTTCGTTGGAAACGCGCCGCAGTTTGATGATATCACCATGCTCTGCGTGGAATATTTAAAAAACATGTCCGATAATTAATTAAGCCATGCGTCGCCGACATCATCCAATAACAGGCGTACTTTATCCATTAAAACGTCCTCGTCAATCGGTTTGACAACGTAATCTCTCGCGCCGCCCGCTACGGCTTTGACGACATGACTTTTATCATTGTTGGATGTTAAAAAGATAACCGGCACATCCTGTAAATGACCTCTTTCCTTAATCTTCTCCAGCATTTCATAGCCGTTGATTTCCGGCATATCGATGTCTAAAATAATCAAATCGGGCGTTCTGTCTTTTAAATACTGTAACGCCCTCGTACCTGACACAAAAGCGCGCAGCTCATATTTTCCGCCCAGCACTTTTTCCAGCATTTTCAAGATAATCGCGCTGTCATCTACCGCTACAATCTGTTTTAATCCATCCATGTTCATTTTTCCTATACCCCTTTCTCATCCTTTGTTTTCCCGTAACAATGTTATCGCCTTGTCCTCGTCAAATTCATCCTCTAACGCAACTAGGGCATTTTTCACACGTTCATATATCTTGGGCTCCAGCGGATTTTTAAGCCATGCTTTCAACTGCTCTGCCGCTTTGTCCGTCTCAAAATCATCTATGAACGCAGCCGCCTTATCCAAATCGTCCTGTGATAAGTGTAACACTTCTTTGCCGTCACTGTCCACACTGGCATATTTGGCATTGACGCCGCCGCAGGCATCATAAAACTTTGCAAAACCGCTTACCGTCTCTTCCCAGACGCCGCACAGTTCTTCCCAATGCGCCTTTACATAGCCGATATCTCCCGCCTTGCTTTTCATCTCATGCTCATACGCCATATCCGCCAGCTTCTCCGCGCCAAGCGTCCTCGCGTTGCCTTTTAAGCCATGCACCCAAATCGCATAATCTTTCATATTCTGCTCGTCTATAAATTTTTGCATATCGACGCGTTTTTTACCATCTTTTAAGAACATCCCCACTAGTTCCAGATAGATATCCTTATCGCCCTTGGCGTAGCCAAGCCCCTTTTCGATAGAAATGCCGTATGCTAAGAAACTGTCATAGTTATCCTGTGAGCCGTCTTTGTCCGCTTCCTTTTCCGTCGTCTCATCAGGCTGCGTCTTTCTATGTATCAGATTCCGGGGCAGATAGACGGCAATCGTCTCTTCCAGCAAATCTCCATCTATCGGCTTTGTCAAAAAGTCCACAAAGCCCTCTTTTAAATAGGCTTCCCTTGCGCCGGAGAGCGCGTTTGCCGTCAAGACGATAACAGGTGTTTCTTTATTGGGGTAATCCGTAAGCTTCTGCATGGCGTGAAGCGTCTCGATACCGTCCATTTCCGGCATCATATGGTCCATGAATATCATATGGTAATGTTCTTTCTGCACAAGCTCCAAGCAGCGTTTGCCGGAATTTGCAGTCACAATATTCATTTTCGTACGTTTCAACAGCGACTTAAATACGGTCAGGTTCATTTCATTATCATCAACCACCAGCACCTTTGCCCCGGGAGCCTCGAAACTCTGCTGCCTTGTCCTGCCGCCCGTTTCATGCTTTTTCCTGATGTCTTCAAAACTGCCCGCCGGTTCTTCGGATACGATTCTCTGCGGTATCGTCACGGTAAAGACGGAACCTTTCCCATATTCGCTCTCCACCTTCATATCGCCGTCCATCAGTTTTAATAAGGACATGGTGATATTCATGCCCAGGCCCGTTCCCTCTATATTGCGGTTTTTCTCTTCATCCAGCCTCTGGAAGCTCTCGAAAAGTTTCCCCATATCCTCTTTTTTGATGCCCATTCCCGTATCTTTTACGGATATGATAAGCGATAGATATCCCTCGCCCGCATTTTCATAGGTGACATTCATTTCGATGCCGCCCTGCGGCGTATATTTCACCGCATTTGTAAGCAGATTTGTCACAATCTGTTTGATTCTGACGTCATCACCGTAAAGCGTTCCCGGGAGTGTCTCGTTCACCAAAACCGTAAGTGACAAGCCCTTTTCCTGCGCGCGTAAGAAAATGACGTTCCATAAATCCATAATCAGTTCCGCTATGGCATATTCTACCTTGACGATTTCCATTTTACCGGACTCTATCTTAGACATATCCAGTATATCATTAATCAAAAATAACAACGTCTTACCGGAGCTTTTGATATTCGCCGCATAGGAAAGTAGCTGCTCGTCCGCACACTCCCTGAGAATCATCTCATTCATGCCCAAAACCGCGTTTATCGGCGTTCTGATTTCATGCGACATATTGGATAAAAACAGGCTTTTCGCCTCGTTTGCCCTGACCGCCTCATCCTTGGCCTTTTCATATTCCACATTCAATTTGCGGATTTTATCAAGAGCCGTCTGCGCGTCTCTAAGCTCGTTTAACTCCGTCACATCCTCTATGACGACAACCACCGATTTTTCCCCGTCGTTATGGATATAGCTTGTCGTCAGGGACAGATTTCTTATCTTCCCCTCCAGCGTATAATCTACGGGCATATTTCTTACTTTTTCCTTTTCATAGATGGTGTCCAATATAACCTGACTAAAATCGTCCGTTCCCTCTCTTGTCAAAAAAACATTGACGTAGGAAGCGCCAATGTCTTCCTGCGTCAAGCCAAGTATCTGTTCCGCTGCGAGATTTAACATGGTAATCTTACCGTTCATGCTGATTACCATAACGCCCTCTAACAGATTTGTAACGATTTCCCTATATAAATTCTGATGGTTATTCTGTTCTGCCATGTAATAACTTCCCCTTTATCTTTTGCCGTCAAGCGCTCTCTTACATGTCCTTACGGATTCTTAAAATATTTTTTCCGTCTTTATACTCGTATGTAATCTCGCTCATATTCTTTTTTACAATATAGATGCCCAGACCGCCTATTTCCCTGTCCTCGGCGGACAACGTCACATCCGGGTCAGCCTTGGATAACGGGTCGTACGGAATCCCCTGGTCGATAAAAGTTATGATGACGGAAAGCGGCTCGTCTAACACTTCCACCTGCACCGTCGCCGGTCCCGTGCCGGGATGATATGCATAATGAACGATATTGCTGAACAGTTCGTCAATGGCAATATCTATCTGTGCCTTGGCTTTTATCGGACAGTCAAGCTGATCTAACTGCTCGTCCACAAATTCCGTAATAACCGGAATGCTCTCGATTGTTGCTTCAACCGTTAATTCTTTCATATACAGCCTCCATTACCTGCGAATGAAAATTCTCAATCCTTACAGTCTACTCGACGTTGAGAATATCCAAAAATCCCGTTACCTCAAAGACTTCGTGAATTGTCTCATTGACGTTTCGTATTACCATGCCCCCGTTTTCCTTTTTCATAAACGCCTTATGCGCGGACAAAAGCACACGCAGACCGGCGGAAGAAAGATATTCCAAATCCTGAAAGTTCAGTATCAGTTTATCGGTATCTTCCAAAATCGTCTGTATCTCCATATCAAGCTGCGGCGCCGTAGAGGTATCCAGCCGTCCTGCCGGCAGCAGCGTCGTTTCTCTTCCATCTTGCTTCTTATCAATCTTCATCGTATCTTCCCTTCCTTTGCTGTGGTATGAGATTTATTAAAATTTTATCAATATCAAAATAAAAAGAACAGTTGCAGGGTATACATTGCAGTTTTCGGGGTATGGATTGCAAATCTGTCCTATTCGCTTTCCTGGCAATAATAGTTAAAATATTGCTCTTTTAAGGTTTTGTATGTGCCTCTTGGCAGATAAATTTTCATGCCGTTATCCATGCAGACCTCTTTTGCATTCAGGCTGCCTATATATCCGAGATTGACAATGAACGCCACCCCGATTCTTACAAACCCCTGATAATGCGAAAGCTGTTCGTAAATCTCCGTCATAGTCATGCGCAAAGTACACTGTGTACCGTCTGCAAAATAAAGGCATTGCGTTTTTCTCTGCGCCTCGCAGTATACAATATCATTGACCGATACCCGCACAAGCCTTCCTTCGATTCTTAACAAAATATATTTTTTCTGCTCCTCCTGCCTGTCTTTTAACAGATTATCGAGCAATGAAAGCAATTTCTCTTCCGCTACCGGCTTTACCAGATATTGCAAGGCGTTCACGTCAAAAGCCTCTAACGCATACTCCTTAGAGGTTGTCAAAAAAATGATATCCCCTTTATAATCCATATCGCGAAGCTTCTTTGCTGCCTCCAATCCCACAGGATGGAAACTGTTTTTTTTATCCGGCATATAAATATCCATAAAAATAACATCCGGAATATAATTTTCTTTTTTCACCAAATAGAGCAGTTCATCCGCATTTTCAAAATGCCGGATCATAAAATCCAGACCGGAATGCTTTTTCTCATAGCCGTGTAAATATTCTTCTGTTTTTTCTATGTCTGCCGGTTCATCATCACACAACGCTATCAGATACATGCTCCTTTTCCTCCTTTTTCTCCGTCTGTAAATCCGATGGGATATTCATAATCAAACGAAAGATAAACACGCCGTTATCGTTTTTAAAATCGTATTCCCCGTCATATTTTTCCGCCGTCTTAATAATGCTGGAAACCCCGATTCCGCCTGTAAATTCTGTTTTTGGCTGCCCGTTTTTTAACGCGGTCTCCATCCTGCACGTATTGCTGCAGAAAATAATCAGTTTATTTTTTCTTTTTCTCATCATTACATGAATGGCGCATTCCCTCTCATCCGAAGATTTCTTCACTTCCATACAGGCATAAATCGCGTTTTCATAAGCGTTTGCCAATATTGCCACCAAATCGATATTCGGTATCGCCAAATCCCTGCCAATCTCTATGTCGAGTTTGACCTTAATCCGTTCATTTTCCGCCTTTTTGGTATATGCCGAAAGGATATTATTGACGGCGGTATTGGCGCATATGCTCTCCACCATGCCCTGATTCGTTTCCTTATCGTACTCTTTTAAATACTGCAGAAGTTCTTCTTTCTGTCCGCGGCGCGCATATTCCGCTATCACCGCATTATGGTGTCTTACATCATGGCGGATGCGTTTTCCTGCCTCCACGGACTCTTCCAAAATCTCCATCTGCCGCTCTAAAAGCCTGTGGTTCATCTGTATTAACTGGTTTTCTTTCTCATATTCTTTTTCTCTTCCAATATGCAGATAAAACCGGAACATAAGAAGCTGCAGCGTGCCTGTCAGAACAAAATTCACTGTAATCTGGTATAATCGGTATGGGGTCGCGTCGCGCAGATTCGGGTTTAAGATAAATCCGATTCCCAACAGAATGCTGATAACCATAACGGTCACGCTGAACTTATCCACTTCGTTTTCCACATAATCGCTAAAATCCCTAATGGGTTTTTTTAACTTCTTTTCTATTAAAAATGTCATCAGCATAATCAGTAAAATACGCGTAATAATATCCGCCCATACGTTTCTGTCAAAGAAAATAATCGCAATCTCCAATCCGCCAATCAAAAATACAGCCAGCAGATAAAAAGTCAGCGCCAGCTTATAAATAGACAAATAAACAGAGTCTCTGCTCATAAAAATGGCAAAGACGACAAAACACATATACATGGCAAACGCCACAATCCGCACGCAGCTTTCCCAGTCAACCACATACCAGATACACGCCGCAGCCAGCAAAACTATACTAAACCCGCCATAACAGGCTATTGTCTTTTTTTTATCAAACCGTGATTCACTCATTCTGGAAAATAACAGAATCACTCCCGCAAGGCTTATCGCAAACCGGATAAACGCTATATATACCGAACCGCCTAACACAATACTATCCCCCGTTTCATCGCCTGATTCATTTAGTATAACACATTATCCGCTTTTACGGGGAAGAATTATCAAATCTCTACTGTACCAGCATATTTTCTATAAAAATACCGTATCCGCTTGCCGCATCCTGCACCAGCACATGCGTTACGGCGCCGACCAGCTTACCGTTTTGTATAATGGGGCTGCCGCTCATTCCCTGAATAATGCCTCCGGTTAAATTCAGAAGCTCCTCGTCCGTAATCTTTATTACCAGCCCTCTGTTGACGTTGCCGTCTTCCAAATGCAGTTCCGTAATCTCAATATCATAATATCGGGGTTCCCCGGTGACGGAACAGATAATCTGCGCAGGACCTATCTGCACCTCCTGCTTTAAAGCAATCGGAACCGCCTCATAGGGAGTCTGCTGCACGATTTCATCCTTGCAGACGCCAAATATGCCCTCCGCCGTATTCTCCGTAATCTCTCCGATGATGTTTTCGCTGTCATATGCAATGTATCCCGTCAGTTCTCCGGGCGAACCGTCCGTTCCTCTTGTAATGCCTACAATTTCCGTTTTATATAAAGTGCCTTCCTCGAGGCGCATGAGCGTTGACGTGTCCACATCATTGATACCGTGTCCTAAAGCGCCGAACGTATCATCCGTATCCACATAAGTCAGCGTGCCGATGCCCTGCGCGTTATCCCGAATCCAAATGCCGAGTTTCCACTCTTCATTCTGATTGCGCTCGGGCGCTATTTTTACCTCGGTAATCTCATCTCCCCTCCGAATCGTCATAATCATTTCCTCTCCCTCACAGTCCGCTATCATCTGCACAAACTGCTTTTTATTTTCCACCTTATCCCCGTTGACGTCCAGAATGTAGTCGCCGCTTTGCAGAATATATTGGGCGGGGGAGACCGTCTCGCCATCCCTGCTTTCAAATTCTCCAATGCCTACTACAAGCACGCCGTCCGTTTTTACATAGATGCCGATAGGCAGCCCTGACGGAATCAGGGTCGTATCTTGAATCACCTGAATATCTACGCTTTTATAGGGAAGAATGCCAAACAATTTTAAATCCATCGTATAATGGTCTATCTGATTGGCCCGTAAGGTAACTCCCTTTGAAAAATTAACATGTATGCTCTCCACCTGACTGGAAAGACTTTCCACCGCCTCCTCCTGATAAATTTCACCGGAAGCCGGTACACGAAAATCAAGTTCCTGCTCAACCCCTGCACGGATTTTAATGGTGGAAGGCACTTTTTTCCAATAATCTATATATACCGTTATCATTAAGGCAATCAGACCGGCAGCCAATACTATATATAAAAATCTGCGATATCTTTTTATCCTGTAATCTGTCATTTCCGTGTTCCTTTCCTTTTTTATCACACAAGATAATCGCGGAGCGATTTTCTTGGGAAGAAGGCTTCGCATTCTTCCGCTCATTGAGCAATTTCCTATTACATGAAAAAAGAACATACAGATGTATGTCCTTTTTAGTATGTGAAAAAATTTCGATTTTAATTTAATATTGCTTTGATTTTCTTGCCAAATCTTTCATTTCTTTTGCATTATTTAAAACAGTCTCCGTAATACTTGCGCCGCCAAGCATTCTGGCGAGTTCTTCTATGCTCTGTGTTTCCTGCAGCTTATGAATCTGCGTTACCGTCCGTTCTCCTGCCACGGATTTTTCAATTTGAAAATGTGTGTCCGCCATTGCGGCAATCTGCGGCAGATGCGTAATGCAGATAATTTGATGGTCTTTTCCCAAAATTCCCATTTTTTCCGATACTTTCCAAGCTGTCTTTCCGCTGATTCCCGTATCAATTTCATCAAAAATAAGGGTCTCTATCTCGTCTTTATCCGCCAGTACGGTCTTTAATGCAAGCATAATACGGGATAGTTCTCCGCCGCTTGCAATCTGGGAAAGCGGTTTTAATTCCTCTCCCGGATTGGTCGATATCATAAAGGCGATATTATCATATCCGCCTGCGGTTATTTTATCCGGCTCCGGCGTCACGTCAATGCTAAACTGCACATCCATAAAGTTTAAATCTACCAGCGCACTTTTCATGGACTGTGCCAGCGTCTCACCGTTACGGGCGCGTATTTGCGAGACTTCTTTACACGCTTTTATAAGTTCTTCTTTTAATCTGCCCTCTTCCTGTACAAGCTTTTTTTGGTATTCGTCATAATTGCGGTATCGTTCCAGCTTTTCCTGCTGCTTTTCCTGATAGGACAGAATTTCCTCAATCGTGCCGCCGTATTTTGATTTTAAATGATTCACCAAATCCAGCCTTTTTTCTACCTGCGCAAACAAATCCCCGTCAAATTCCAATCCTGACAGATAATCCGCCGCGGCTCTGTTATAATCGTTTAACAGCGCGTCAATATCCAATAACTGTTTCTCAAAATCCTGCAATGTCTCATCATAAGAAGCTACCGCCCGTATTTCCTTTAACGCTCTGCCGATAACATCGCCCGCGCCGCCGTTTTCATATCCGCTCATCTGGTAGGCAGCCGTTACCGCTTCCTGTATTTTCTGTGCGTTCACAAGCTTTTTGTAAGACTTTTCCAGCGCTTCGTCTTCTCCTATAGAAAGCGCAGCCTCTTCAATTTCCTGCACTTCAAATTCCGCCAGCGAGGCGTCCCTTTTTCTCGTTTCCTCATCCATATCGTTTTCAGAAAGCTGCCTGACAACTTCCCTGTAACGCTCATGGCAGTCTTTTAACCGCTTCTTAGGTTCCTCCAATTCCGCCCCGGCATAGCCGTCCAGAATTTCCAACTGTTTTTCGGCTTTTAGTAAAGATTGATGCTCATGCTGTCCGTGAATATCAATTAAGATTCCCGCCAGTTCCCTGACCTGCCTGACGCCGACCGTCTCGCCGCCGACCTTGCAGACGGACTTTCCCGGCATAATCCTTCTTTGCAGAATGACCGTTCCGTCTTCCTCCATCGGCATCTCCAACGCTTCTATGGCGCGGCGCTGCTCTTCTTTTTCCACCTGAAAGACCAGTTCTACCAATGCATAGTCCGCTCCGGTGCGAATCATCTCTTTCTCCGCTTTCGCGCCGAGCGCAAGATTTACGGAACCGATAATGATTGACTTACCGGCTCCCGTTTCTCCCGTCAGTATGTTCAGGCCATTCCCGAAATATACTTCCGTTTCATCAATTAATGCAAGATTTTTAACATATAAACTCACTAACATAATTTTTACGTACCTATCATTTTCTTTATTTTATCCATCACCAGTATCGTGTCTTCCACCGTTCTAATTGCCATCATAATCGTATCGTCCCCGGCGATACAGCCGACAATTTCCGGCATTTTCATAGCGTCAACCGAAGCCGCAACCGCCATTGCCATGCCTGATACCGTTTTCATCACTAAAATATTCTGTGCCATATCCATGGAAACATATCCGTCTTTTAGCACGCGGATATATTTATCCCCTAACTGCCCGTCTTCTTTATCATACAGCGCATATTTCTGTCTGCCGCCCGCTCCCGCTATTTTGGAAAGTTTAAGCTGTCTGATATCCCTGGAAACGGTCGCCTGCGTAACCTGATAGCCTTCGCCCCGCAGCCTGTCCACTAACTCCTCCTGCGTTTCAATCTCATATTTTTCTATCAGTTCTTTGATTTTTTCATGTCTGTTTCTTTTCACGCTAACCTCCATGATTCCGCTTCGCAGCTAGAAGTACTTCTTACATTACGCATCGCTCATTTTTTTATGCAGAATTTCCAAAAAGCTTTCTGTATTCAGTTTCAAGATTCCTGCCGTTTTCGACGCCTTTTTGATGACGATCTTATCTCCGGTCTTTAATGTGACCTTGTGCGTTCCGTCAAAATTTGCCTCCACCGTCTGCACCGCATTTTCCTTGCCTGCCGGAATCTCTATCGTCACTTCATCCTCCGACGATAACACAATGCTTCTGGTGTTTAATGTATGCGGGCAAATCGGCGTTAAAAGAAGCAGTCTCGCTCCCGGTTCCACAATCGGGCCGCCCGCGGACAAATTATAGCCGGTAGACCCTGTCGGCGTCGCCACGATTATGCCGTCCGCGCTGTAACCGTTTAAAAATTTCCCATTCACATAAATATCAAACTGCAAAATCTGTAAAGAACCGCATCTGGAAATGACAATATCGTTAAGGGCGAAATTATTTTCCGTCTCTTTTCCTTTATCATATACGCTTCCGGTAAGCATCATCCGTTCCTGCTTTGTATATTCCCCGCGTATCAATTTATCAAGCGCATCTTCAATATTACTGATTTCCACTTCCGCAAGATACCCTAATGTTCCCAGATTGATGCCGATAAGCGGAATTTCATATTCTACAATATCCCTCGCCGCCTTTAATAAAGTGCCGTCGCCGCCCAATACAATAACACAGTCTATTTCTGCGGGAAACTTCACATGCTCCGCCATTTCGCCGCTTACCGAACCCGCCACATCCGCGCCGTGCGCCTTAAGATATGCCGTAATCTTCCCGGTATAACGGTTTTCCCGGTCTTTTGCCTCATTTGTAATCAGAAAAAAATGTTTCATATCAATCCCCGCTTAATCCAAAGCCTGATGCGCCTGCTCTACCGTGTCCGCAATCAGCCTCTCCATCGTTTCAGGCATTCTCTTTTCGCCGCTTCCTGATAGAATTTCCTGAAGCATTTTCTCAGCCTCCGCCTCTGTCTGTAAAAGAACATCCTCCGAAAACGTTTCTCTTTTTTCTATAAAAAGCAGATATTCGATATTCCCTTCCGGCCCTTTGACCGGGGAAAAGGTAAGCGCTTTTACCAAAAATCCTATCATATCCGCATAGATAACAATCTTTTGTATCACTTCTTCATGAATCCCGGGTTCCCTGACAACGCCCTTTTTGCCGACCTTATCCCTGCCGGCTTCAAACTGGGGCTTAATCAGACATACCATCTGCCCTTTTTCTTTTAGCATATTTCTGGCCGGAATCAGTATCTTGGTTAAAGAGATAAAAGAAACGTCAACCGAGGCAAAATCCAGCTTATCGTCGATATCTCCAGGCTTCATATGGCGGAAGTTCGTCTTTTCCATGCAGACGACACGCTCATCCTGACGCAGTTTCCAAGCCAACTGTCCATGCCCTACGTCTACGGAATAGACCTTATCGGCTCCGTTTTGCAGCATACAGTCGGTAAAACCGCCGGTGGATGCCCCGATATCCATACAAACGGTATGCAGCAGGTCTATCGGGAATACCTCCATTGCCTTTTCCAGTTTCAAACCGCCCCTGCTGACATACTTTTGGGAGGCTCCTCTTACTTCAATATGCACTTTCTCTTCATCAAAAGCAGCGCCGGCCTTGTCCTCCCGCTGCCCGTCCACATATACGCTGCCTGTCATAATGACTGCCTTCGCCTTTTCCCTGGACGGTGCAAGCCCCTGTTTGACAAGCAGTACATCCAATCTTTCTTTCATTTCATCAACCCGATATATTCCGCCGCCACTCTTTTGACAATAGAGTCGGCATCGATGCCAACTTCTTTTTTTAATAATTCTACATTACCATGCTCCACATATTCGTCCGGAATGGCGATACACAATACTTTGGTTTCGTTATGCAGGCTGTCCACACAGGCTCTCACCTTTTCCCCGAAACCGCCGCTGGCAACGTTTTCCTCCATAGTCACAATCAATTTATGTTCCAGACAGGCTTCTTTCACCGCTTCTTCATCAATCGGCTTTACAAACCTCGCATTCGCCAAAGAGCAGGAATATCCCATCTTCTTTAACTGCGTCCGCACTTCCAGAGCCACTTTTACCATACTGCCCACTGCAAATAATACGATATCTTCCTCCTCGTATATTTTCTCACTTTTACCGTAAACAATCGGCTCCCTGTTATCCTTAAGGCCGTCAAATGCCTCTCCGCGGGGATAGCGTATCGCAACCGGCGCCACGAAAGAAACCGCAAACTTAATCATATCGGACAGTTCCCATTTATTCTTAGGCGCCATAATGTGCATGTTCGGAATAGAGGATAAGTACGACAAATCAAAGATACCCTGATGCGTCTCTCCGTCGCTCCCCACTAATCCTGCTCTGTCAATGGCAAAAATAACGGGCAGGTTTTGAATGCAGACATCATGCAGTATCTGGTCGTATGCCCTTTGCAAAAAAGAGGAATAAACCGCCACAATAGGCTTAAACCCTCCCGCCGCCAGACCTGCCGCAAATGTAACCGCATGTTCTTCCGCTATGCCTACATCAAAAAATCTGTCCGGATACATATTCCGGAAACGCTTTAACCCGGTTCCGTCCGGCATTGCCGCCGTAATCGCGACAACTTTATCATCCCGCTGTCCTAACTTACACATAACCGTGGAAAAAATATCCGTATAATTTGCTTTCGTCCTCGGTTTACTCGGAATGCCCGTCTCAATATCAAACGGTTCCGCACCATGAAATCTCGCCGGATGCCTTTCCGCGGGCGCATACCCTCTGCCTTTTTGCGTAATGGCATGTATCAATACGGCTCCTTTGATTTTCCTCGCTTCCCGCAGCATACGCATCAATGCCGTTATATCATGCCCGTCCACAGGTCCTAAGTAAGTAATTCCCATATCTTCAAAGAACATGCCCGGCACAACCAGCTGCTTAAAACTGCTCTTTGCGCGCCGTATCTGCGATACTACTTTATCGCCATACTTCGATTTTCCATGCAGGGAATTATAAACGCCCTCTTTTAAATCCAAATACATATCAGCCGTTCTGATATTGTTAAGATATTTGGAGACACCGCCTACATTTTCAGAAATGGACATATTGTTATCATTCAGAATAATGATGAAATTCGTCTCTAACCGGGAAGCGTTATTTAAGGCTTCGTATGCCATACCGCCCGTCAGGGAACCGTCGCCGATAACGGAAACAATCGTATTCTTTTCTCCCGCCAAATCTCTTGCTTTCACCATGCCAAGCCCGGCTGAAATGGAGGTCGAACTATGCCCCGTATCAAAACTGTCGCAGTCGCTTTCCTTTCTCTTGGGGAACCCGCTGATGCCGCCGTATTTGCGCAGATTTACAAAACCGTCTCTTCTTCCGGTCAGGATTTTGTGCGTATAGGATTGATGCCCTACATCCCATATAATCTTATCCTCCGGCAGATTGAGGGAAAGATGCAGCGCCATCGTCAGCTCCACCGCTCCCAGATTGGAACCCAGATGCCCGCCTGTCACGCTGATGGATTGAATCAGAAACTCCCTGATTTCCTGTGCCAGCGCATTATAATTTTCCGCCCCGATTTTCTTGATATCGTTCGTCTTTTCTATTTTTTCCAGAAACATCGTATACCTCTTTATTTTTCCCTGTAAATCAACTGTTCCACCAATTTCTCCAAAAACAGATTTCTCTTCGGAAAAGAAGCCAGAATCTGAACCGCCTCTTTTGACAAAGCGGCAACCATATCCGCTGACTGTTGCAATCCATGCAGTGTAACATGTGTTATCTTATTATTCTTTTCATCGCTCCCTATTGGTTTTCCAAGCACTTCCTGACTTCCCGTAACATCCAAAATATCGTCCTGAATCTGAAAAGCAATGCCGATATTATAGGCACATTTTTCCACCGCCGCCGTCTGCGCTTCATCCGCACCCGCCAGAATGGCGCCCACCATCATGGCCGATTGTATTAAGGCCGCAGTCTTATGTTCATGAATAAATAAAAGCAGTTCCTGCGTTAATCCCTCTTTTTTCTCCTCCGCCTCAATATCCGCACACTGTCCGCCAATCATACCGTAAATGCCGGCTTTCTTAGCAAGTATGGTAAGTGCAGAAGCCACTTTTTTGTATTCTTCCGGCGTTTTAGCCTTTTCAAAAGCAGTACATGCCGTTTCAAAAGCATAATTGAGCAGTCCGTCACCCGCCAATACCGCCATGCCCTCACCATATACAACATGCGTCGTCTTTCGGCCTCTTCTGTATTCATCATTATCCATGGCAGGTAAATCGTCATGTACAAGAGAATAGTTATGTATCATTTCGATTGCCGCCATAAAAGGTACAACAAGTCCTTCGGACGCTTCGCTGCCGCCAAACATCTTCCATACCTCCGCCATCAGCATCGGACGCAGTCTTTTTCCTCCTGCCAATACCGAATAATTCATCGCCTCAATAACAGTTTTCTGAAACCCTTCTTCTTTCGGCAGGAATGCTTTCAAGACTTCCTCCATCTGGATTGTCTTTTCTTGTAACCGCTGCTCAAAATTCATCTAACTCACCATCTTCATTAATTAATAACACTTGTTTTTCGACTTTGTCAATCTTCTCATTACAATATTGTAAAAGCTTCATTCCCTGCTGATACGCCGCAAAGGATTCCTCTAACGTTGTCTCTTCCTCTTCCAGATTGGCGATTGTCTCCTCTATCTGCTCAAAAGCCTCTTCCAAAGAAAGTTCTTCTTCTATTTTTTTAGTTCCCATGCCTTTGTTTTCCTTTCCCGTCCTGCTCTAACCTAAGGACAATTCCTGCTTGTCCACCACTCTGGCATGAATCACGCCGTCCTTAACATATACATGTAAATCCTCGTCCGCTTGTACCTGTCCTATGCTGCATACGGTCTTACTTCGCGCATCCGACACATAGGCATATCCCTGGTTTAATTTCTCTAACGGTGATAACCCTTTCATCTTTTCAATATAAATCGCCAGTTTATGCCGTTTCTGCACAATTTTCTGCGTCATGCATTCCTGTAAGGATTCTTCCAGATTCAGCATATAAGTCCGTTTTTCCCGGATTTGATTGAGTGGACTCAAATATTTAATCCTCATTTGATAATTCTCAATCCGGTTTCTGTACTGCCTGATACGGTTTCTGCACAGATGCTGCATCGTATAAGCGTACTCGCTTAGTTTCTCCTGTAACTGCTCGATATCATATACGGCCAGTTCCGCCGCTGCCGATGGCGTCGGCGCCCGTAAGTCCGCCACAAAATCCGCTATCGTAACGTCCGTCTCATGTCCTACCGCAGAAATAATCGGAATCGGGCAGTCAAAAATAGCCTGTGCGACAACCTCCTCATTAAACGCCCATAAATCCTCAATGGAACCGCCGCCTCTGCCGACAATAATCGTATCGACCCGGTAATGCTCCATTGCATGAATGCCGTTTACTATACTGGCCGGAGCCGCTTCTCCCTGCACGATGGCCGGATATAAAATAATCTGTACATAAGGATTCCTGCGCGACGCAATTTGTATAATATCCCGCACCGCTGCGCCCGTCTGCGCCGTAACAACCCCCAGCCTGCTGATATACCTGGGAATGGGCTGTTTATATTCCGCGGCAAACATCCCCCGCTCTTCCAACTGTTCTTTTAAAAGCGCAAACCGCTCATACAGTGCGCCCGCACCGTCCTGTTTGATTTGCCTGGCATACAACTGATACTTTCCATCCCGTTCATAGACATCTATCGTTCCGCTTACGACAACCTGCTGCCCCTGCGCCATGGTAAACGTAAGCCCAGCTCTGTTTCCCGCAAACATAACGCATGATATTGTTCCTTTTTCATCTTTTAACGTAAAATAAATATGCCCCGAGGAATGATACTTACAATTACTTACTTCGCCTTTTACCGAAATAGATTGCAGCATAAAATCCTGTGTGAACATATTTTTAATATAGGAATTCACTTGCGCTACCGTATAAACATTCTGCATAACAACCCCCGGGAAATGCCCGCATTCATGCAAATTTCGCTAAAATACCGTTAATAAAGCCCGAAGACGCATCCTGCCCGAATTTCTTCGCCAGTTCCACCGCCTCATTGATTGCTACACCTGTAGGAATCTCTTCATCAAAAGCAATCTCATATACCGCCAGTCTGAGAATCGTTAAATCCACTTTTCCCATCCTCGCAGTATTCCAGTTTTCCGCCCTTTCGTTTAGCATACCGTCTATGGTGTCCAGTTTTTCCACGATATTACGGTATTTTCCGGAAATATAAGCGGCATCCACAGTATCCGCCTCACAGGTATCTTCAAAAAAGAACTTTTCCTGCTCGTCCATCTCTTCCGGACTGTTAAATTCTACACGAAACAGCAGTTTAAATATTTGTTCTCTCAACTCTCTTCTGCTCATGTAAACTCCTATTTCGCCCTATCTTTCCTTTGCGACATTAATACCTGCAATACGGATATTGACATCGTTTACTTCCAATCCCGTCATATTTTCCACCGCATTTTTTACTTTTGTCTGTACTCTCTGGCAGGTTGCGGGAATATTGAAGCCATATTCTATCGTAATCGCCAAATCGACTTTTACTTTCTTCTGTAACACTTCCACCCGTGTTCCCTTTGTCATATTCTTAACGCCTACGCGGCTTAACAATTCATTTGTCATATTGCCGGACATCGCCGCAACGCCCTCTACTTCCGTTGCCGCAAGCGCAGCAATCATCGCTACGACATCATCCGCAATTTTCACCGTACCGAGATTTTCATCCTCCTGCAATACATAACTGTTTTTATCTAATTCCTGTGCCATATAAAGCCTCCATTCTTACATCTTACTCTATCTTTCACCGATTCTGATTAAGTATACCAAAATTTATGATTTTTGCCTAGTACCGAAATCAATTAAGATTCTTTTACAGCCAGAAACTCATGCTGTACTGCTCCTCACTGTCCGTATAGGAAACGACTCCGTCCGGGCAGTCCAGATAATAGAAAATATTCTGCTGTGTAATGAGCATTTCCTGCATCTGTTCATAAAGCTGCGCGGAAGCGCATTTTAAAGTAACATAGGCGCTGCCTTTCTCATAGCCCTGTTTGAAAATACGCGCAAGCTGTTCTTTGTCAAGCGTTGTAAAATAAAGCCCCTCCCTGACATAATAATTGGCATCCATGGAAGTGCATTCCGGAAGCTCTACCACGTTATCTATCGTATGCGTCGTGCATAGCTGATTTGTCGTCACACATAAATAATCATAATTGATGGTCGGCATTGCTTTTTTCGGATAGGAATCTCCGGCTCCTACCGCCTGATAAGATGCATCTCCCCATGTCGTGTCCACATAGTACCATTCTCCGTCTATTTGTACCAGATTCCAAGCATGTCCTTCCCCGTCCGACACATTTCCCAATACCAGTGTAGAACTGATACCGGCCTGCTTTAATAAATACTGTGTCGCTTTTGCATACCCCTGGCAGACCGACTTACCGTCCAGAAATACGGAGCAGATATTCTGGCTATCCTGTGCCGACGCGTCATATTCCGTATGATTGATGATATATTCATAGACATATTTTACGGTTTCGTATTCATCCGCATCCGACGCCAGCCCGTTCAGACAAACATCCACATACCCGTCTATCTGCGTCTGCCTTTTGGCGATTTCTTCCCTGCTTAACTTATAATTGCCGGTAAAGGTAATTTTTCTTAACATCTCTCCCAATGTATAACGCGTATAGGTATAGCCGTCCACATAGAATATCTCCGGATGATCGTTTAGAACGCATTGAAAAATATGGGCGATTTCCTCTTCGTCCATGCTCGAAAGCGTCACATTATCCTGAAATTCCGAAAGCGCCCACAATATCTCGATATAAACCGTCTGCTCCCTTTCGGACAACTGCTGATAAGCATAGGAATCCTTTTGTTCCTCCTGCAAAAGAAGCTTTTTGTCTATTTTCTGCTCGGAAACAGCGTCCGGTTCTTCATTTAGAATCACCATCTGCTCTTCTATGGCCTGCACTTCTACAGCCTGCTCTTCTATTCCCGGATTTTTCACCTGTCCGCTTCCGGCTTCTGCTTTATCTTTCACATAGTCCGTCACCGCCGGCAGATTGATGAGAGCCGCTGTCAGAATGCCTATGAAAATAACTTTCAATAAAAGAACTGTTTTTTTCATACCGTCTCCCTCTGACAGAGCGCTCCAGCTCCGACTGCCGTCTAATTTCTGCCAAACTCGGAAAGCACTAAACCGCTGTTTCTGTCCTCTGTCATCTTAATACTCCATTGATTCACAAATAGTAACAGTGGATTTCCTTTTAAATCCTTGATTTTTTTCATATCCGACGTGCCTGTCAAAGCGTCTAAGTCAATCTCCTTATTCTCTATCCAGCGGATATGCTCATAAGGAAGATTATCCAAACGGATTTCTACGTTATATTCATTTTCCAGCCGATACTTTAATACATCGAACTGCAAAACGCCGACCACGCCCACTATAATCTCTTCCATTCCCGTATTAAATTCCTGGAATATCTGAATGGCGCCCTCCTGCGCAATCTGCGTAATGCCCTTGACAAACTGCTTCCTCTTCATCGTGTCAAGCTGGCGCACTCTTGCAAAATGCTCCGGCGCAAATGTCGGAATGCCCTCATACTGAAACTGTTCTTTCGGCATACATAAAGTATCGCCAATAGAAAAAATCCCCGGGTCAAATACGCCGATAATATCACCGGCATAGGCCTCGCTTAATATTTTACGCTCATCCGCCATAATCTGCTGCGGCTGGGAAAGCCTCATCACCTTGCCGCCCTGTACATGTTTTACCTCCATGCTTGCCTCATATTTACCGGAGCAGATACGCATAAAAGCGACCCTGTCCCTGTGCGCCTTATTCATATTGGCCTGAATCTTAAAAACAAACGCCGAAAACTCATTTTCTACGGGGTCGATCAGTCCGGTATCCGCTTTACGCGGCAGCGGCGTCGTTGTCATCTTTAAAAAATGCTGTAAAAAAATCTCCACGCCAAAATTCGTCAGAGCGGAACCGAAAAAAACCGGCGTCAGTTCACCGGCGCGAATCCTGTCCAAGTCATATTCCGCGCTGGCGCCGTCCAATAAATCAATCTCATCCGTAAGCTGCGTATGAAAAGCTTCCCCGATATGAGTAAGCAACTCGTCCTTATTGGCAAGCGGAATCTGTGTTGCATGTCCTTCCTTTGTTCCCTTTTCCGTATCGGAATATGTGACAACACATTGATTTTCTCTGTCATAGACTCCCTTAAAATCTTTACCGGAGCCAATCGGCCAGTTAATCGGACACGTCGCAATTCCCAGTTCTTTCTCAATTTCATCCAGAAGTTCAAATGTATCGTTGGCATCCCTGTCCATTTTATTGATAAACGTAAAAATCGGAATTTTTCGCATCACACAGACCTTAAACAGCTTTCTTGTCTGCGCCTCCACGCCCTTTGAGGCGTCGATTACCATGACCGCCGAATCGGCCGCCATCAACGTACGGTACGTATCTTCCGAAAAGTCCTGATGCCCCGGCGTATCCAGTATATTGATGCAGAAACCGCCGTACTGGAACTGTAAAACGGAGGAAGTAACGGAAATACCTCTTTCTTTCTCAATTTCCATCCAGTCGGAAACCGCATGTCTCGCGGTCGCTTTCCCTTTGACGCTGCCCGCCAGATTAATCGCGCCGCCATATAAGAGAAATTTCTCCGTCAACGTTGTTTTTCCCGCGTCCGGATGTGAAATAATCGCAAATGTCCTTCTTTTGTTAATTTCGTCTGCATAATTGCCCACGTTCTTATCCTCCATAAAGCATCGATGTTCCGGAAAACTCCGGTTTTATTCCAAAATAATCAAGCACCGTAGCGCCGATATCCGCAAATGTCTCTCTGGTTCCCAGATTTTTCGGAATGATTCCCTTTCCATACATGATAAAGGGCGTATATTCCCTGGAATGGTCGGTGGAAACCGTATACCCGGGATCGCAGCCATGGTCCGCCGTAAGCATTAAAATATCACCTGTTCTTAATTTCCCGCAAATTTCCGGCAGCTTCGCATCAAAGTAGGAAAGCGCCTTGGCATAGCCGTCAATATCGTTCCGATGTCCATATAACATATCATAATCCACAAGATTGACAAAGCAAAGCCCCTCGAAATCCTTTTCCATATAGGCAAGCGTCTTCTCAATTCCCTCTTCATTACCCTTTGTATAAGTAAATTCCGTGATTCCCTTGCCCGCAAAAATATCCTGGATTTTGCCGATGGCAATCACATCTCTCCCGGCAGCGCACAACTGGTCTAACATGGTAACCGCCGGCGGCTGTAATGAAAAATCATGCCGCCTGGGAGTCCTCGTATAATTTCCTTCTTCACCAATAAAAGGCCTTGCAATGACTCTGCCAACTCCGTGCTTACCCTGTAAAATCTCTCTTGCCATCCGGCAGTACTCATATAGCTGCGCTACCGGAACCACATCCTCATGCGCCGCAATCTGAAAAACGCTGTCTGCGGATGTATAGACAATCAGCTTGCCCGTCCTGATATGTTCCTCTCCATAGTCTTTAATGACCTCCGTACCGGAATACGGCTTGTTGCATAATACGCCTCTGCCGGTTTTTGCACTAAACGCATCCAATACCTCATCCGGAAAACCATTCGGATAGGTAGGCAGCGGTTTTTTTGATAAAACACCGGCTATCTCCCAATGTCCTATGGTCGTATCTTTTCCTTTTGAGGCCTCTTTCATGCGGGCAATCATCGCCGTGAAATAATCTTCTTTTGTGCCGCAGTCCACACCGTCCAAATTAAAAAGCCCCATTTTGCCCATATTCGGCATGTGAAAATAGGAACTGGAAGACACGGAGCGCAGGGTATTTGTTCCCTTATCGCCATAGTCCGCCGCATCTTCCATCTCCCCAATCCCAAAACTATCTAATACAATCAGAAATACTCTCTTCATCTTTTGCCTCCAAATGTTATATTTCAATCCGCCACAGTTCCACGCGAGAATTGCAAAGCAATTCTTGCAACGCAAGCCGATAGGCTTGCGTAATGCTAGCTGATAAGCTTGCGTTTTTTATTATATCACGGAATTTACAACTTGTGCATCTAATTTGCGCTGACCGTACTGATAATGATGGCATCCGCGCTCACGCCCGTCTTACGGATAACGATATCCTCTATCTGCGCACGCTGCGCCTCCGTCAATTCTTCCGTATTCACTACCACATCCACACTGTCGCCGTCAATGCTGACAATGGCGTCCGAAAAACCTTTTGCTTCAAGCAGAATCTCCGCTGCCGTCTCTTTTTCCGCAATATCCGTCATCGAAATCATGCTGCTTACGGCTTCCTGTTTCTGCGTTTCGCTGATATTGGCGTTATTGATAATCTCTAAGAGCGTTTCCTTATTCTGCGCTCTTGTCTGCTCTTTCTGCAATTTGGCATTTGACAATGCCGATACGCCTGTCGCCGTCGTAAAAACCGCTTCTCCCGGTACGTCCTCTTCGGCCAGCATATCCGTACTCGTTACTTCTATATCGCTGTCCAAACTCGGTATATCCGCCGCGGCCTGTTCCATATCCTCATCTGATATATCCAGAAGCGCGCTATAGTCAATATCTTCCTCCGCAAGCGTCAGATTCCCCAAATCATCCGTCGCTATCTCCCCGTTCACTGTCATAATTTCTTCATCCGTCACTTTTGTTCCTGCGAAATTCAGGTATCCCGCCACTGCAATCATAATTGCCAGGGCCGTAATCATTACCTGATTCTTCTTAATCATATTCTTCAAACCATTCTCCCCTTTAATTATTATTGGTTTTCCCTTTTACTACTCTTATCTTATTCGCATCAAGGCCAAATAATACCTGAATTGTCTCAATAATATTCTGTTTTACAATCTCGGAGTCTGCGCCCTGCGCAATTACGACAACACCTTCTACGACAGGCTGTATCACCTTGCTGACATAAGGTACATTCTGCCCGGCCTCATTAACCGTATAGACGGTAGTTTCCTCCTGCCTTCTCTCCGTTATCGTCCGGCTCCCGCCCTCCGCGTCCGTCTCCAACGTCTCGCTTATTTCCTCCGGCACATCCTTTTCCAAAACTTTCTCTTCCGATTCCTTCAACGTAATTAAAACTTCTACACTGCCTGCGCCGTCAATACGGCAAAGCGCCTGTTGCAATTTTCTCTCCCAATAATCCGTATAGGAAAGGTCGTATTCACTATATGACGCCTGCGCTTTTTGGTTTTCTTCCATTGTATCACTGACACTGTCCTTTATATTGGACTGACTGCGCAAAGACGCCGAATTGTCTTTTTTTACGGGAAGTGCAATCACGCATAATAAAATACCGGCTAATATCATAATCAAAAGCTGATCTTTCCGCAATTTGGTTGCGCTTGTTATTTTATCCGTTATCTTCGTCCGCCAATCCATACACGCTTACCTCCATATACTTCTCGTCCATCCCCAATATCCTGCAAAACCTCTGTTTCAATTCCCTTTCCTTTTTCCCCCTTTCGTCAAGAGCCGCTTCCTCGTCCGGGTCCGTCATTTCATCCGCTTGCGCCTGTCCGCTCTGTCTCTCCAAAGCGACGTCAATTTTCTGAATCTGCACTTTCTCTATCGTATCCGGCTGATTCATATTGTCCTGACTCTCTTTTTCATCGGTTCGGTACGTCCGGCGTACGGCGACATGCACACCTTCCAGTTCATACTGCTCCCTTTCGTCTCCACTTTGGTTCTTTTTATCCCGCATGGTGAGTTTTACGTTTATAACCCGGTAGTTTTCCGCCTCGATTTCGTTATTAAGTTTAGATTTAATTTCATCTTCCATCTGTTCTATCACGCTATCCGCCGTAACATGAACCCCTTCCATCCTTTTAAGGATATCCTCTGCCTGTTTGTCCGCTATGATTTCACCCTCCATGGAAAACAGTTGCTCATACCAGCCTTCTTTTTCCGAAACCGTCCGCTCCATCATGCGGTATACCGGCGCCAGAAACTGCAGTAATATCATCACCCCCACAATCATCCGGATATATTTCTCATACTTTAATCCCGGTGCAAAATGAACAACAGCCTGTGCCGCAATCATAAAGATACCGATTTTTTTAATCAATTCCACAAAAGCGTCCATCACATCCCCCGATTCGTCGTACAGGTTATAATCGCAATGCTGATAATGAAAAGCCCAATGGCGGATAACGCCACTTTTAACAGCATCAGGCTTCCATCTCCCACACGGTTGGCGCAGTTTGTCATGCGCTTATCGCTGACAATGCCGATAAGCGCCGCCCCCGCTTTCAAAACCCCTGATAACAGCAGAATTTTCAATATAGGCAGAATGCAGATAAATAACATAACAATCGTAATATAGATGCCGATGCTGTTTTTAATAAGCACTGCAGAACCTACCACCATTTCAAACATGCCCTCCGTCAGATTGCCGATACCGGGAATGATGGAAACCGCCTTTTTTAACGCGGAAGATTCCAGCGAATCCACTACCGGCGATATCAAAGACTGCAAAACGCTGAACCCCGTAATAATTCCAAGCGTTATTTTAATTGCATAACCGACCGCTTTCTCCACGAAATCCAACAACAGATTCAATTTTTCCTCCATCCAAACGCCGTTCATGACACTTAGTAAAATAAAACAATATACAACCGGCATAAGCAGCGACAAATAGCATTTTTCAATCACATAGGCCGCCATCAGAAAAAGCTGGTAATACGCCGTTGCCGAACTTGCTCCTGCCGCCGTTCCCACGGCAAGCAGATATGCCGGAACAAACATCTGCATAAAAACGGTAAGGCGGCTTAACATTTCTTTCACGGTAGCAGCTGCATTGTTAAAAACTTTTAATAAAACCGCAATCAGCAGCAGATAAATAAAATAGAACGCAATATCCGATACCTGGCGGCTTTGGAATACATCTGAAAAATTAGCGAACAGCGCCGCCGTAACTCCCAAAATCAAAATCATGGCAAAGAGGGTTTTCATTTCTCCCCATTCCCCTTTTACAGACTCTGCCAATCCTGATACAAGCGTTTGTACGGCCTCTTTTATCTTCCCCTGCATAATTAATGATAACACCTGTTCTCCGTCGAAGCGGTAGTCGGGAAATAAAGACTTGAAGTTATTTTCGGCTTCTTCCATATCCATTTCCTGCCAGATATCCGCGCCGCCTGCCGCCCATACTTTCATTGGCTGCATCCAGATAAACCAGACTGTCATTACTGCCACAAATACAAACCGCACCCCGCCTGTCATATTTATCATTACGCTCCTTTCACGGCCTGTCTTTTTCAGCCTGCAAGCGTCTGAATGCTTTCCATCAAAGCGAACAATACCGGCATACCGATTAACAGAATATACATTTTCCCCATTGCCTCTACTTGTCCGGCAATACCGATATATCCGGCATCTCTGCATACAGCGGAGCAAAATTCACATACGTAGGCGGCGCCTACCGCTTTTAAGAGAACGGACAAATACTCGAAACTATCGCCAAGATACTGTTCTAACATCTCCATTCCGCTTAAAATGCGGACAAAATAATTGACTGAATATGTCAGTATTAAAAGACAGACCGCAAATCCCATGTAAATGCCATATTCATTCTTATAACCTTTTAAGGGCGCTGCCACTAATACACCCGCCAGTCCAATCAATCCGATTTTTACAATATCCATAGTAAACGCCCTCTTTCTCATAATTAAATCGTGATTTAATACATTTCAAATTATCAAATGAACCGTATACTACAGGGAAAACAAATCCTGAATCATCATAAATAAATCATAGATATACGGCACAAGCCAGGTCAGCACTAAAATCAATCCGGCGAGGCTGACTAAAAAAGACTGCTCTTCCCTGCCGCTATGTTTCAAAATCTGGGTCAAAATCGTTACCAGAATGCCGACTGCTGCAATTTTAAAAATAAGACTAACGCCCATCTGCCACCTATGCTCCTTCTAATCTGTGAACTTCTCTACAGTAATAAAATAACAAGAAATAATCCTGTCATAACACTGATGCTCATAATAACCTTACTCTTATTTCCGTATTCCGCCTGTGCCTGCTGTATGTGCCGGGTTAAAATATCCAGAGATTGTCCGACATCTGCGGCCTGCATCGTCTCGTTCAATATTCCCTGCTGCTGCGGCAGATTTCGTAAAATCTCCTTCTCTTCTTCCTTAAGCGCTAACCTGTCCATACAAGCATCCATCCGCTCATTCCATATGCTTTCTAACGTACTTCCGTCATTTGCCTCCAGCCTTTGAAAGATTTCCCCAAAAGCCTGTCTGTACGGTTCATGCATACACCGACTGAACAACAGGCAGATTTCCGGCAGCGTCCTTTTTCCATATTCCATCTCGCTTTGCATTCTCTGCACTATCCGGCGCATCTCCCTAAGTTCCCGGATACGCCTTTTTTCTTCCGCCACTTTATTGATTCCGAGTCCGATACATCCCGTCATGAGCAACAGGATTCCTGCCAGTTTAAGCATAATTTCCTCTCTCTATCATATATTCCTATTACGATACACTTGTTATTTTTCTTTCCTAACAGCAGATATCTGTCAAACAGCCTTTCCTCCATCACATGACGCATATATGCCTTGCGCCCCACTTCCTCCATGGAAAAACCATGTATGGTCGCAAGCATCTTACACCCGCATTGCAGCGCCCTGTGCATTGCTTCAACATCATCCGCGCCCCCCAGTTCGTCTACAGCCAGCACATCCGGCGCCATAGAACGGATTAACATCATCATCCCCTCACTCTTCGGACAGCCGTCCATAACGTCCGTACGCATACCAATATCATTTTGCGGCACTCCCAGATAGCTTCCCGCAATCTCCGAGCGTTCATCGACCAAGCCGATATTTCTGCCCTGTCCGTATCTGTTTCCCTGTGAAAAACTACGTACCAAATCCCGCAGCATGGTTGTCTTTCCGCATCCCGGCGGCGAGATAATCAACGTATTTAAAATTTCCCCTCTGTCATATAAATAAGGAAGCGTTTTTTCGGATACTCCTTTGATTTCATGCGCGATACGGATATTTAAATAACGGATGTGTTTTATATTTCTAATCTGCTTTGCATTCTCCGTAATAACCTGTCCGGAAACGCCAATCCTGTGTCCGCCCGGAATCGTCATAAAACCCTGTCTGATTTCATCTGCAAAGGCATATACGGAATAATGGCATACATGCGCAAGGACTGCCTCTAACTCCTTTTCGTTACTGCATACGCCATCGGCTGCCATTCCCGTAAGGCTGCCATTTTGTGTAAGAAACCACTCCTTATTATCCACCAGTACCGTAACAGGCTGATTGATACGCAAACGAATCTCCTGCACTTTCTCTGCCTGTTCTGCCACATTTACCCATCTGGTGCGCATAAAATCCGGAAAAATATGTAAAATTTCCTCCTGCCGCATCTCATCGCCTCCTTATCTCAATATATGAAACGTTGTCCAAGTTATGACTGAAATAAACAAGAAAATCTCTTCACGATTTATCCGGTCTTTGGCAAAATTTCCTATCAAATAAAAAAGGCAGTTTATTTATCATAAATAAACTGCCGCCTTGACTCTTCCTCTTTACTTTCTTTGTTTTTCTTTCCACGCCCTAATTTTCTCCAGCCTGTCTTTTACGTCCGCCTCCGCCCCCTGAACGGTCGGGAAATAATAACGCCTGTCTTTCATAGATTCCGGAAAACATTCCATATCCGTAAGTTTTTCCTCCGTATCGTGCGCGTATTGATACCCCGCGCCATAATCCAAATCCTGCATTAATTTGGTCGGCGCGTTCCGAAGCTGTAAGGGAACCGGCTCCGCAATCCCGTTCCGTATGTCCGCCTTACAATTTTCACAGGCAGTATAAAGCGCGTTAGATTTTGGCGCCATCGCAAGGTAAGTGACCGCGTGCGTCAGATGAACGTCGCATTCCGGCATCCCCAAGAAATGGCACGCCTGATAAGCGGCAACCGCCACCGAAAGCGCATTGCTGTCCGCCATACCAATATCCTCACTGGCAAAGCGAACCAGCCTTCTGGCTATATATAAGGGATTCTCCCCGCCCTCTAACATACGGCACATCCAGTAAATCGCCGCGTCCGGGTCGCTGTTTCTCATAGACTTATGCAGTGCGGAAATGATATTGTAGTGTTCCTCTCCCGCTTTATCATATAGCAGCGACTTTTTATTGATGCACTGCGACAATCCCTCGTCCGTTACCACAATACTTCCCTGCGGCGTGATTTCTCCGTTTAATACTGTCATCTCTAACGTATTTAACGCCATTCTGGCGTCGCCGTTTGCAAAAACCGCAATCGCCGCAAGCTGTTTTTTGCTAATCTCGATTTTCTGCCCCGCAAAGCCTGACGGATTTGCCAAGGCATTCTCCAAAAGCTGTACAATATCTTTTTCCTCCAGAGCCTTTAAGACAAAAACGCGGCATCTGGAAAGAAGCGCCGCATTGACCTCAAAAGACGGATTTTCCGTGGTCGCGCCGATTAAAAGGATACTGCCTTTTTCCACAAAAGGTAAAAAGGCGTCCTGCTGCGCTTTATTAAAGCGGTGAATCTCGTCTACGAAAAGAACGGTGCGCACCCCCATTTTCCTACTGATTTCCGCCTGATTCATCACTTCCTTAATTTCTTTGATACCGCTTGTCACCGCACTGAAATTGATAAAATCGGCTTTTGTCCTCTTTGCAATAATACCGGCAAGCGTTGTCTTACCGACGCCCGGCGGTCCCCAGAATATCATGGAAGAAATCTGGTCTTTCTCAATAAGCTGCCTTAACATTTTCCCCTGTCCGAGCAGGTGTTTTTGCCCGATAAATTCCTCTAATGTCTGCGGACGCAGACGGCTTGCTAAAGGAATCGTTTCCGCTGCGCCGTCCGGCATGGCGTCAAATATTGTGAGCTGTTCCATAATGTATCCTCATTGTCCTTTTTCCACTCAATTCGTCAGTTTTCTGATAACATCCTCCAGCCTATCCCGCGTAACGGGTTTTAGAAGATAGCCCTGCGGCTTGAGTTTCAACGCCGCCGTAGCCTCGTCCTTATCGTCCACTCCGGTCAGGAAAACAACAGGGATATGTTTGGTTTTTTCATTCATCCGCAGTTTTTCCAGTGTTTCCGTGCCACTGATAACAGGCATTCCATAGTCTAAAAAAATCAGGTCCGGCTGCTGTTTTTTGGCGACGTCTATCCCGTCCAGCCCCGACTCGCTTGTAAAGACTTCGTAGTCGTTTTTTAACAGTCCCCGCAATACCTGCAGCTGCATTTTACTATCGTCAATAAATAAAATCTTTTTCATGTTAATCCCCATTCCGGAGCGTTTTCACAACGGACAATGCCAATCGCAGCTTTGCGTCTGCCATCAAGACATATTTGTAACGCTCCATGATAATATTATAGCACGCAGAGCTTACCATGTCCAACCAGCCTTTCCGTTAATAACCATCCAACCCAAACGCCACTTTTTCCGTTCCATATAAATTCGCCGCATTCCCCGTAAAGCGCAGATAAATTTCATTTTTCCCGCCCTTTAACAGATGCCCAATGCGGAATTTATGAGGGGTATAAAAGCTGACGCCCGCTAATATGCCGTTACAGATGCATTCCGCCATTTCCTCGCCACGGACTACAAAATACTCCCTGCCGGTAACTATTTTTTCCTCCGGCACGTCATACGCATAATAATAACAGGCGGTATTCTCATTCATGGCGCAGGGCGCAAAACATTCTAAATCAGCCGATATAAACCTGTCCGTCCAATCCCCTAAAAACGCCTCTTTTAACTCTTGCGCGGAAATAAAATCCGCACAGTACTTTTTGGCGGTTTCCATTTCATTTTCCTCTAGGAAAAGCAGCAGCTTCATTTCACAAGGTTCCAGCTTTAATCTGATACCATGCTGATTATCCAAAACTTTTCCCTGAGCGGCGCGGCTTTCAGCAAAGCCGCCATCCTGCGCGCACATATCCCACAGGTTGATAAAAAAAGGCATTTTAGCGTCTTGCGCTTCTTTTACCGAAAGGGTTGTTGTAATCGTTTCTTCTCCCTCATTGGAAAGCAGGTACCATGAAACACCCTCTTTCTCCATATGCACAGCTCTTAAGTCCGGGCAGTCATGTTCCGTCACAAGTATCCGAAAGCCGCCGTCCTCATGACACAACCGGGAAGCGGCGTCCTCCGTATATAAACTTTCCGCCCCGGTTACGACGCGCACGTCCGCAAGATATTTGGCATACGCTTCTTTCGTCCGATATCCATGTAAATCAACTACCGTAGTAAAACTGCACTGTCCGATACAGAGACGGCCGCCGCTCATTTTACAGTCTGCAAGCAGCGCCACAGGCAGATAATGAAATGCGATTTGGTGCGTATAAAGCCCCGCTATTTCTTTTGCCGGTACATGGTTGTTATCGCAAAGCACGGCTATATCTGCATGGCTTAACGAATCCGTCATCAGGTAGGAAATACGCTTCATGTAATCGGAAAACATGCGGTAGTGCCGCCACCAGATGTTATTAGGTCCCACATCCGGCGGACGCTCCTCTTTTCTTGCTCCCGCTATACTATAATAAAAGGCGTGGGGAACAAAGAGATTCACGCCCCGAATGCCCAGCCAGTTCATATACCATTTCATGTCATACCCCGTAAAGTACCACGGAATATTTCCACGGTTACATACGCCGAAACACTCATTGGCATTTCTTTTACGGTTTAAACAGCGCGCAATATCCGCCGCAAGCTTTGCCTGCACGGAATCGATTCCCTCCATACCGCCGTTTTCGGGCGCGACCCGCCTCATAATCAAGTCCTGTCCCGGAATCTGGAAATAGAACTCTTCTTCCACGTCATCGCTCGCCTCAGGATGTCCCATCAGGGAAATGCCGTGGGAAGCGCACCACTGAGAGAGGCGGGCATAATAAATTTCCCGCAGATGTTTTTTAATGAGTTTATGGTAAATGCGCGTCGTCTCATTTTCTTTCCCGCTAAAAAGCGCCTCCAAGTCCTCTAATCTGCCACCGTTTTCAATGATTTCCCCTTCCATGCCGGACGCCCATTCCCTAAACCTTTCCGCATTCCTGCCAAGCGGGCAGGGTTCGTCCGTAAAAAACGCTATTACCGTACTGCCAAAATACTCTTTTAACTCCCGGTAATAGCGTTCATGCGTCAAGCGGATAAAAGCGTCCACCGCCTCCGGATTTAAAATATCCGCAGACAGCGGCGCACCCTCCTCCCCATCGTCCTCGCCAAAATGAATGCCGCGGATGGTGCCGCAGGTAAAAGTATATAACAGGTATCGTCCGTCGGAAAAGCGCGTAATCACCTCTCCGCCATCCGCACTATCCGATAGCGTAATCCCTTTCGAGGCATAATCCGCATTCTGTGAGACCACCATTCCATGGGCGGAACCGGACGGATACATGCCCTCGTCATACAGCACAATCTTCATGCCAATCTCTTCTGCGGCCTTGACGATATATTTTACCGCCTGAAAATAGGCTTCGGAAAGATAGGCAATCTGATTTGGTATGCCGATTCTCGGATGAAGAACAATACCGTTTACGCCCTTATCCATATAATCCATAAGCTGTTTTTTTATCTTTTCTTCGTCCGGTTCATCATTAAAAAACCAAAACGGAATCGGCGTAAATTCCTCGGATGGATTTTTGATATGATATAAAAATTCTTCCAGCATAGCCTTTTTACTCCTACATTTATTTAGATAACAATATTCTGTCGTTATCCAGACGTTTCCCCGCACATATTTTAAACTGCTGTAATAAATCGTCCACCGTCAGTTTCTCTCTTTCTTCTCCCTGCACATCAAAGACGATACTGCCGCCGTCCATCATCAACGTGCGGTTTCCCAACTCCAATGCCTGATTCATATTATGCGTTACCATCAGGCAGGTAATTTTTCTTTCGGCGATTATTTGGCTTGTCAGCTGTAACACCTTATCCGCCGTAGCGGGGTCTAACGCCGCCGTATGCTCGTCTAAAAGCAGGATTTTAGGCGTTACCATCGTTGCCATAAGCAGGGTAAGCGCCTGTCTCTGTCCGCCGGAAAGCAGTCCCACCGGCTGTTTCATCCTATCTTCCAGACCCATATTCAGTAACGAAAGCTGTTCTTTGAACTTCTGTTTTTCTTTGCTGTTTATACGGCTGAAATATGCGTGTCTTGCCGTGGAAGCGCGAAGATAGGCAAGCGCCATATTTTCCTCTATCGTCATATGCGGCGCGGTTCCTTTTAACGGGTCCTGAAACAGATGCCCTATCACCTTGCTTCTGATATGCTCCTTTTGATAGGTAATGTCCTCCCCGTCGAGAATGATTTCTCCCTCATCCACATAAAAATTGCCCGTAATCGCATTAAACAGCGTGGATTTACCCGCGCCGTTGCTTCCCACGATAGCCGCAAAGTCTCCGTCCGCCAAGTGCAGACTGACACTGTCCAAAGCCTTTTTCTCATTGACCGTTCCGGCGTTAAATGTCTTGGAAATATTTTGCAGTATTAACATACGTTTCCACCGCCTTTCTTTTTCAGCAGTCTGTTCTTTTGCCTGTAAAAGCCGAATTTTTCCTTTAAATACGGGAAAGAAATTGCCACCGCTACAATCACCGCTGACACTAACTTTAAAGCCTCCGCCGGTACATTCAGCCGCAGCGCGACCGCCACGATAAAGCGGTATAAGCAGCTGCCAAGCACCACGCCCGCCACTTTCCTTAGCACGCTTCCTTTGCCGATTAGCGTCTCGCCGATAATCAGGCTGGCAAGCGCAATCGTCACCATACCGGTTCCGAGGTTGATATCGCAGGATTTCTGATACTGTCCTAAAATAGCGCCGGAGAGCGCGGTCAACGCATTTGCCACGCATAAGCCCACGGTAATCATAAAAAGCGGGTTAATGCTGGACGCCCGCACCATATATTCATTGTCGCCCGTCGCACGGATGGAAAGCCCGAGCCTTGTATTTAAAAACCAGGCAAGCACGATGCCGATAAGCAATACAATCACAAAGACAATCAAAAACTTATACCAGTCATCATACCACGACGCCGCGATTTTTCCTTTTGCCAGGCTGAAAATTGTATCGCAAGCAAACAGGTTTACCGTCGAGGTAAAGTCCATCACGGCGATATTGACCGTATACAGTCCCGTATTGACGATAATTCCGGCAAGAATAGAGGGAACCCCCATTCTCGTCTGTAAAAATGCGGTAATAAAGCCGGAGCAGATTCCCGCGCCCATCGCTGCGAACAACGCTAAAAAGGGATGCCCGGAAAGCGTCACCATTGCGCCGACGGCACAGCCTAGGGTAAAACAGCCGTCCGTCGATAAATCCGCAATATTTAGTATGCTGAACGAAATAAACAACGCTAACGCCACCAGGGAATAAATACATCCTAATTCCAATGCGCTTTGTAAAATGGATAATGTAAATATGGAAGCCATAAATTTCCCATCCTGTTCTTATTCTTAATTAAATGATTCCGCGGTCTGGATTTCCACTAAATCCGTACACATATCCGCAAACATGCCATAGTCTAAGCCGATTGCCTGTGCCGTCTCCGTATTGACCGTCGCAATGCCGTTATCCATGGTAACGACCGCCATATTCGCCGGATCCGCGCCGTTTACTAAGATTTCCACCGCCATATCCGCAGTCGCCGTACCAAGCTGTTCATAGTTTACGCCGTATCCTAAAAACGCGCCGTTTAATGCAAAGGAGTCCGCGCCGCAGTAATGCGGAATGCCCGCGTCGATAAATTTCTCATAGATGGCAAGTTCCGCCGTCATGACGTTGTTGTCCGTAGGCGTGAAGATCGCCTGTACGTTTGCCGCCACAAGCGCGTCCGCCGCCAGGGAGATTTCTCCGTTATTCGTACCGGTCTTTTCTACCACCGTAACGCCTTTTGCCTCACAGTAGGCTTTTGCCGCCGCAATCGCCGCCGTAGAGGAATCCTGGCTCTTATCATATAAAAGCCCTACCGTATCAATATCCGGATTTGCCGCAAACATCAAATCAAAAACGGCGTCCGTATTTAAAGCGTCTGACGTTCCCGTGATATTGGAGCCCGGCGCGTCCATGCTATTCACAAGCCCTGCGCCTGCCGGGTCTGATACCGCGGAAAAGACAATCGGGATAAGGCTTCCATCCGCTTTTGGATTTTCCGCCGTTGCATTCTGCATTACCATAGCGGTCGGCGTCGCCACCGGAATGATAATATCCACCTCGGATGCGATTAAATCCGTGGCAATCTGGTTCATGGTCGTGGAATCCGCCTGGCCGTTGTAGGTATAGTCCTTATAATCGAACGTAACACCCAGCTCTGCTCCCTTAGCGTCAAGCTGTGCCTGCACCGCGGCTACAATCTGGTTCAAAGAAGCGTCGTCCACATACTGTACGATACCTACCTTATAAGCCCCGCCTGCCGCAGAATCGCCGCCATCATCCGTCTGCGTTCCTGTGGACGCGGTATCCGCACCGCTATCCCCTGTGCTGCCGCAGCCTGTCACCATCGCCGCCACCGTTGTCATTGCCAGTAATAAAGCCATTGTTTTTTTCTTCATAATAATTTCCTCCTTTTCCTATTACCTTAAAATTACAATCGAGTAGGGGAAGGCTTTTCTCCCCTGCTCGCCGCGCGGGCTGCATGCTGCAAAGCAGCAAAATACTATATGCAGCCCTGTGCATAAAAAAACGCCCCAAGCATGTATGCTTGAGACGGTAATAACTAACTTATTATCGCGGTACCACTCAAATTGACTGCCGAAAATCCATTCACAGCCCACTCTTATCATATACGCATGATATATGCCGGATTGATAACGGGTACGGTTCCCGCCGGAGCTTACTCAACATCTGTTTTCAGTCCGGCCTCAAAAGTCCATTCGGTATAAGCTCCCTGCCATTTTCCACCACCAATGGCTCTCTGTAACGGTTTTCTTATACTTACTACTCTTTCTCACAGGTTTGATTCTTATTTTAATTTATTACACAATAATCCATCTGTTACAAATTGTCAATACTATTTTTTCAAAAAATCTGGTATACTGTTTATATCAACACAAACAGAAAGGTTATTTTATCATGATGAAACTGGACATGCACTGTCATACGAAAGAGGGTTCTCCCGATGGAAAGACGGCGCTTCTCGATAATATCGCTATCTTAAAACAGAACGGTTTCGACGGCATGTTGATTACCGACCACAACTCCTATAAAGCGTACCGCTATTATAAAAAGTTAAAAAACAAACCGAAAAATTTTGCCGTACTGTGCGGCATCGAATACGACACGTTAGACGCCGGACATATCCTTATCATTATGCCGTCCGGCATCCATCCGAGGCTTTTGGAAATGCGGGGGCTGCCGGTACTGATTCTGATTGAGATTGTACACCGCTACGGCGGCATTTTAGGACCCGCGCACCCTTGCGGAGAAAAATTTTTAAGTATTTTTAATACGCGGAGCGGAAAACGGTTAAAAGAAAAATTAATCCGCAAATTTGATTTTATAGAAATTTTCAATGCCTGCGAGGAAGATATATCCAATGACTGCGCGAAAGCGCTCGCTTCCAGATATCACCTGCCGGGCATCGGCGGCAGCGATTCCCATAAACCCGACTGCGTGGGTCTTGGGTATACCATCCTGCCCGATAAAGTAGAAAATGAATCCGAATTGATACAGTGCATCAAAAACGGCGCGCCGATTGTTGCCGGCGGCTCCCACTATTTTCATACCACAAAGCAGAAGCTTGGCAAAATTAACAACGTACTGGTTTATTCTTTCTGGTTTTACAACAAATTTCTCGCCGCTTACAGAAGCAGGGCAAGAGAGTTAGAACTGGCGAAAAGTAAACTTCTGCCGCCTGTCCATCGGCATAAAACCAAATATATTACTCTGGCATAAATCGAGCGCTTCCGCACTCGATTTATAAGCTAGGAATCTGATTTATCCGTGACTACGCTCTTTAATTCATCCAGCGTGTCTTTAAACCTGCCGGACTTCATACCCGGATTGTTACGGAGCATATCCCGCTGATAGAAGTCCAAGGGTTCTTTATACTGCTTCCGGCTCTCCATATATAAGTTATAGCGCGCGCGCAAATCCGCAATCTCGTCGCGCACATTGTCCACATAGCTGTCAGGCATATTCTGGATGGTCTCTTTAATACTGCCTAAACGCTGTTCCAATTCTTCCGCCAGCTCGTCCAGCCTGATTTCGCGCTCCAGCTTTTTCTGCTCTTTCTCCTCGTTGTTAAAAGCGGCAATAACATCCAGCCTTTTCTGCATACGCACCATTTCTTCTTTGACTCTCTGCATTTTTACAAGGATATCATAGATATCCAGAGCCGCTTTAAAAGAAAGCGCAAAATCGGCGACGATAAAAATTGTCAAAAGAAAAGTCACATATCCCAAAATATCTTTCGGTATCGCCAGTACAAACTGTTCAACCGGCCTATGCACAATCCTTGTCATGCCAATCGTTAAAAACCCCCATGCGATCGTGGAAGTCAGGCAGATGCGCCCCTGAAAGTTAAATTTCTTATCGGAATAATCCCAGTAGCGGATTTTAAAAAGCGTTTCCATCACCACGCCGGTCACATACTCTAAGGCAGTCGCCCCGATACAACCCGCAAAATAGGTTAAAACCACATTGTCCTGAAACGGCATGGAAACAACAAACATCATCAGCGCGCCGCTTCCATATAACGGTAAAAAAGGTCCCCTCATAAAACCGCGGTTGACCCATTTACGCTCTTTTATGGAAACATATGCGGATTCAAAGCACCATCCGCAGAAGGAATAAAAATAAAAGAAAAATAGCCATTGCGTCATGCTGTAGTAAGACATATCCGTTTTCCCCCGTCGTGTATTAAGAAAGCATCAGCCGAATATCCCGACCGTTACCCTCTCTTTTCCTTTGCGTGTCTCGCCGAACTTCCCATAATACAGAAACTTCCCGTATCCGCGCACGGTCACGGCATCTTTTTCCTTTAACTGGTAACTATTATTTTCCATCGTGACGCCGTTTACAAAAATTCTGCCCGCAAGGAATAAATCCAGACTATCGCTCCTTGAAATATGATAAATCTTTGCAACCACGCTGTCAATCCTTGCGGACGAAACCGCCAGTGAAACTTCTGTCGGCTCAGGGTTTTGTATATCCGCCGTATCTTCCATGATATAGCAGGTCATATTCGTATGTTTTACCTGACGGAGATTCTCTAACAGATAGGGCGCGATTGCTTCCTGACAGAATAAGACGCCGCTTTTTTCCTGTACAAAAATATCTCCTATCGTGGCGCGTTCAATACCAAGATTCATGATGGCGCCCAGAAAATCCCTGTGCGTCAAAGCGTCCGCAAACTTAGGCGTTACCGGCTGCATTTTAAGACAGGCAATCGGGAAGCTTTCCTCATAGCCAAGATTTTCGGGGGAGCCAAAACGTATCATTTTGCGCTCGCAGATGGGAGATCCGCCCTCCATGGCATATCCGGCATAGGAAATCTCGTCCTCTACCGCGTAAAACGCCTGCTGCTGCGAAAGGCTTAAAAAAGGCGTATAAGTATAAATACTTCTGTTATATGATTTTTCCGCCAGTTCCAACAGGCGTTTTTTTAACTGCTGTAGTTCTTTTTCGGTTGTTTCTGACATAGTTATGATATCCTCTTCTTCGGCAAAAGCCCCAGCCCGATACTGACTAATATAAGTCCTATACCCAGCAAAAGCAGAACATCGGAAACTTTCAGGGTTTCCTGATACAATACCGGCATAACCGCTTCTAACTGCTTTGTAAAGCAGGATATCAGCACGCTGAACGCGTTATTGACACAGTGCATCAGCATTGCCGGATAGATGCTGTCCGTCGCATATACGACATAACATAAAACAAATCCCAGTAATGTGGTCGGAATAAATTTTACCATGCTCATATGGAAGAGTCCAAACAACACGGCAACGCCCAAAAGAGCCGTGATGATACGGTATCTTTCTTTCATGGCGTGAAAAACCATGCCGCGGAAAAACAGTTCTTCACAAATCGCAGGCGCGATGGCTATTACCAATAACAAGGCAAATACATTGCCATCCAGCAGTTCGGAAAACGTCGTTGTCACCTTGTCCGCACTGTTCGGAAACAGGCTGATTAATCCGGCGGAAATAACCAAGTTGATAAAAAACATACCGGTAATAACAAAAAACCCGCCCAGATAATTTTTCGCTCCCGTCTTTTGAAAACCGTATGTCTTAACAATATCTTTCTTCGTATATAGTATCACGCCAAGCGGCACCAGCAGAATAATCATCTGCGTGCCAAATACGCCAGCCAGTCCATATTTTACCTGTAAGATGCTGCCCGCATATAAGATGAGTACAATCGTCACCGCCGCCACAAACCAGACATCGGACATAGTCGGTACGCCGCCTTTTTGTAAATTGCTGCGCTTTTCAAAAAGCTGCATGCCGCCTTTGGCGTCCCCGAATAAAATCGCTTCGCTGTCATAGATTTTGCTTAAAAATAAAATCGCTAACACCGCATAGGCAACATTGGAAAAAAGCACTGCCGCAATTATCGTATAATCTATTTTAAAGACCAGCATATTTTTAATCAACAGGCAGATATTGGCAACCGGAACCATCGCCATCGTCTGCGTCAGTTCAATATTCGGAATAAACCCGATATATCCTGTAAACATAATCACCAGCATCAGCGGCGTGATATAGTTATTCGCCTCCTTGTAACTTTTGGCAAAGGAAGTCACGCACATTGTTATCGCACTGATGAATAAGGAAAATACAAAAACTGCCAGAATACTTACCAAAATTGCCGGGATGAATCCTGTCAAATCAAATGACTGCACCTCCGTCTCCAATTCCATAATCTGATATATATAATAAGCGATGCCTCCCATGGATAGAATATTGAGAAACGCGGATATCATACCGATGATTGCCACCGTTAAAAATTTTGATATGATTAACTGTTTATTGGTGACCGGCAAAGTCAATATTGTTTCCAAAGTGCCTCTTTCCCGCTCTCCCGCCGTGGTGTCAATCGCCGGATACATCGTCCCCATCAACAGGCTGATAATCAGCATAAACGGTAAAACCATACCCATAATACTGCCAATCGACTGCTCATCCGTTGCAATATCCTGTTCCTCATATAAAATCGGCTCTAAAATATCGCTGGTATGCAGCCCCGCCTGCCAGATTTTATTCTTGGTCATCTCTTCCTTGAACTCTTCTAAAACATCCATCACGATACTGCCCGCATGGGAAGAATTGGCAACGGATGATAAATAATATACGTCGTAACGCATTTTGTTATCCTGCATTTTCCCGACAACATAAGCGTCTATCTCCTCTTCCCGCAGCTTCGTCATATAATCCGTGGAATCATCGCCTGCGGCATCATATATCGTCATCCGATAAGTATTGTCCTCTTCTTTATCCGTTCCATCCTCCGCATTCTTTTCCATCAGGGTATGTAAAAATGCGCCGTCATCCTCCGCCTCTACCGCAATCCGGTAATTCTGCTCATCCATACTGGAGGAAATAGCCGAGGTAACAAGCATTGCGCCAATAAAAATAAGCGGATATAATATAACAGGCACCACCAACATCATAATAACCGTCTTTTTATCGCGAAAAACATCCAGTATTTCCTTTTTCATCAATGTCCGTATGATTTTAGTGTTCATCCAAAATGCCCTCCCTCACTATCAATTCCGAAAAAACACCGCGCAGATTTTCTTTTTCCGTCTCTTCCTTTAAGGAACCAGGCGTACCCTCACTGATAATCTTTCCGTGATGAATCATAATAATTCTGTCGCACAGATATTCCGCTTCCTCCATATAATGCGTCGAATATAGAATGCTCTTTCCCCTTTCGCGCTCGCTTTTCATAAACTCAATAATGGCGGCGCTGCTTAGAATATCCAGTCCGAGCGTCGGTTCGTCAAAGATATATACCTGTGGGTCATGCACAAGGCATCTGGCAATGGACGCCCGCTGCGTCTGTCCGGTTGATAATTTCTCAATCCGGTTATCGATAAAGCTTTCCAAAGAAAGCACTTTACTGATTTCCTCGATTTTTTGTTCCGTATCCTCTTTCGGCATTCCGTAAATCGTGCCTAACATCTGCAGCAGTTCTCTGGCGGAAAGCCTTCCATAAAGTTTCGTATTATTAGACAAATAGCCAATATGCCTTTTGACTTCGATATCGTCTGAAATTTCCTTATCTCCTATCCGGATGCTGACCATGCCCTCTGTCGGTTTCATCAGTTTGGAAAGCATACGCAAAAGCGTGGTCTTTCCCGCGCCGTTTGGCCCTAAAATACCTACAATTTCTCCCTCTTTTACCGACAGGGAAATACCGTCAACGGCGTTGATATCCACTTTTTTATTTTTCTTTTCATTTTTCGTAAATGTTTTTACCAGATTATGCGCTATAATCCTATTCTCTTTCATTTCACTCATCGTTCGGATTCCTCTCTTCTTTCTCCTCTGCATTTTCTATCCTATTTTCCCGTCTGACATGCCAGGCTGCTAAAAGTGTCATGCCCACAAAGCATATGGCAAACGCCATCCCTCCCATAAAAACTGCCGTAGCAATAGAACCGGCAAAAACATGATATTTCTGATAGGTAACGACCAAATAAATCACACCGACGGCAATGCCCGCCGCCAGGCTGTAATACGCATTTGCTTTCGGCGTGGGAGCGCTCTTTCTATCCCAGATGCCGTTTCTAAGACAGTCCACTACAATATATACCGCCAGACACATAAAAACAATCCATTCTCCGATAATCCTGTCAGCGGCTTCTTCCCGTCCATAGACAAATAACTGTACTAACATTGCCGCCAACATCCCCCAAAAGGCGAGCCAGCAGCCGTTATGTTCGATATGCAGTAATTTCTGCTCCTGCATTTCATCCAGTCTATTTTTATGATTTTTCATAATGATACTCCTTTCTCAGCCCGCGAATTTGTGTGCTTCTCACAAATTTGCAGTTGAAGATTTCTAATCTTCAACTTCTTCTTCCCAAAACAATTCGTCCAGACTCTTTTCCAGAATGCGGCAGATAGAGCGGCACAGCTTAATCGTAGGATTGTACTCTCCCTGCTCGATGGCGTTGATGGTCTGTCTGGATACGCCGACTGCATCCGCCAGCTCTTTCTGTGTCATATCTTTTTGTACCCGTGCAACTTTAATTGCTATGTTTCGTGCCAATCCGCTTTACCCCCCCCGCACAAAAAAGCGCAACCCCAGCGGCTTGCGCTTAGTTCCTACCACGATTACAGCAAGCTTCCATTCACAAAAAATGATAACGCCGTGTACTGCGTTATCATTAAATTACCATATATATTACTTTGTGTCAATTATATTTTACATTTAATCTTTTATAATTTACTTAAAGTCGTGTGAGAACCACAAAATGCCATCTGTCAGTCTTCTCCGTCAACCCACTCCAATATCCGCCAGACGCCGGACAGCAACACGCCTATAAGAAAGATGCCTGCCATCATCATGACAGGCATCCTGTGCCAAATCTTCCTCATGTAAAGCTGATAATCTCCTCTTTCGGTTTTTTTGTCTGCTCCACGCTGATTGCGTGCAGTATGGGTCCTTCGCCGTTATAGTCCGCAAAATATTCTTTCGATACTTTCGCTGTTACTTTAACCCATTGTTTGTCTGTCAGGGTATTTGTCTTATCATACTCACAGGCAAATCCCAAAAACGCCATATCCTCCGCGCAGCAGGTCATTGCCATTCTGCCCGGCACGAAATAACCCTTGGGAAAGTTCTTCGGTACAAGCACCATTGCGGTAAACTGTATGGTCTTGCCCTCATAGCGTCCGATATGGTCTAAGGAATCCAGATACCAGATGCCGTATCCTTCATTGTCAAGTTCAATAATCGGCGCGGACAAATCGTAAGGTAAATCGTCCTCCATAATCTCATTGACTTCCCCGTTGGCGTCTTCAAATACAAGTTCCGCTTTCGGGTTAATCGCTTTTACATTTCTCTTATAGCTGCTTAAATCCTCTACATTATCGCAGCGGTTAAAGATAATCAGTTCCGACTTGCGTATCATTTCCGCAAGCAGGGATTTCATATTTGTAAAATACATCGGAAACGTAGAAGCGTCTATCGTCGTCACCTGCTGCTCTATCGTCCAATGCCAGGGAAGCTTCATGTTTTTATAATTCCACATTCCATTATATTCAATGATAATACGTTCCGGCTTATGCTTTTTTTCCAGTTCAATCAAATGTGACGAGTTAAAGTCCTCTTCCGCATCAATTATCTCTATTACTGTCCTGCTTTGCTTTAGCAGTTCCTCATCATATTCGATTTCGCCCTCTTCGCATAGCAAAAGCAGCGTCTTTCCCCGCACCTGAAAATAGGGCTGCGCCAGCGTATAGGCAATAAACTCCGTTTTACCGCTCTCTAAGAAACCATTGATGACATATACCGGTTTCATAGTCTACCATGCTCCTTTCGCAACAAGCCTGCCTACTTTTGAAACAATGCGGCAAGCTTCTCTTCTTTCAATTTAGAACCTATGACGCAGATTTTACCGGTTACGTCCGGTTTGCCGGTTCTGATATCGCATTCCTCCGGAACGTAATCGAAATAAACCCAGGTGCCGTCTCCCGCCGGAACCATGCCCTTGGCGCGAAGCACAATGCCAAATTCTTCTTCATTATCCAGCTTCTGCAGCCGTTTCTCTATTTCATCCTGCATGTAAGACGCCGGTGTCTCTATTCCCCAGCTTGTAAATACTTCATCCGCGTGATGATGGTGGTGATGTCCATGTTCGTCGTGGTCGTGATGATGGTGTTCGTGTTCGTCATCATGGCCGTGGTGGTGATGATGCTCATGTTCCTCGTCATGGTCGTGGTGGTGGTGATGTTCATGCTCGTCATCATGGTCGTGGTGATGATGGTGTTCGTGTTTCTCGTCGTGGTCGTGGTGATGATGCTCATGCTCGTCGTGGTCGTGGTGATGATGCTCGTGTTCGTCATCATCATGGCGCGCCATTACTTCTTTCATCAGTTCCGCCTCTAAATCTTTCGCACCCTCTATTGTCTCTAAAATATCTTCGCCGTTTAAATCATCCCACGGCGTTGTAATGATTGTCGCCTTGTCATTGTGTTCTTTTAACATGGCAACGCAGTCCGATAATTTTTCCTCGCTCAATTTGTCCGTTCTGCTTAAAATAATCGTACCCGCATATTCTATCTGGTTGATGAAAAATTCTCCGAAATTTTTCATATACATTTTACACTTGCAGGCATCCACTACGACAACCGCGCTGTTTAAGATAACATCCTCTTTTTCCATGGCTCCCTGCACCGCTTTCATAACGTCGGAAAGCTTACCGACTCCGGACGGCTCGATTAAAACCCGCTCCGGTGTATAAGTCGCAAGAACCTCCTTTAAGGAAGCCGCAAAATCGCCTACCAAAGAACAGCAGATACAGCCGGAATTCATTTCTTTAATTTCAATTCCCGCCTCTTTTAAAAAACCGCCGTCAATGCCGATTTCTCCAAACTCATTTTCTATCAGGACAACCTTTGTACTCTCCAGAGCTTCTTTTAACAGCTTTTTTATCAAAGTCGTTTTCCCGGCTCCCAAAAAGCCGGACACAATATCAATTTTTGTCATGTTACCGCCTTCTTTCTTTTAATAATCTATATTCTGCTCTCATTTTTTGATTCTGTCAACCTGCATACCCCGCTCTCCGGGATTGCAAAAATTCTATTTTTCTTTAATCAAGATTTAATTTTCTATCCATCATGTACCATGTCAGGAAATAGAACAGCGCACAATAAATCAAACCGGATATTAATTGTGTTTCCCAACTGATAGAAAATAAACCAATCGGACTGTCGCCTATCGCTCTGTATATCAATCCTAAAATAGCAAGAGAAAGCATTCCAAATATCCGCTGCACAAAATAAATGCCATAATAAAAACCAAACGACGCCAAAACTTTATGATTGGACGCCATCTGCCCAAGTGAGACACATGCCATAATCTTTAAAATGCGTGCAAACACTGACAAAAGGGACGCAACATACGTCATTACAATGCCAAAACCTGTAATCGAGTCAGCATCATTCATTAACTCGACATAAGATTCTCCCACATCCATCATTATTTCCATAAACTCTGCCTGTGCAAAGGTGAAAGTGAAAAATATGGAACAAAAAATCACAATCGAGTTAATTATCAGCCATGCAGCGCTTATCAGAGTTTTTGCAATAATAATATGGTGCTTATCCACCGGAAGCGTATGCAGAAGATACCCCTCATCTCCATAAACAGACGTATAAAATCTGTATATCAGGTAAATAACCGTTCCTATGGCAATCACAAACATACTGATTATATAAGTGAACACTATAATAAATCCCGTTATCATCACGAAGACGCTATTGGAATCAAAAAAAGACATCCGCACCGTCATAAATACCAGTATGGACATTAACACAATAAAGGCATTCATCGGCAAAAGCAGTTTCCATGTCGCTTTCCATTCATATTTCATCAATTTTCCTAACATGCGAACACCTCCCTGAAGAAACGGTCTATTGACTTACCCTCATTCTGCCGTATCTGCTCGGTCGGCGCCTGCAAGATGATATTTCCATATTTAATGAAAACTACCTCGTCTAAAATGCTTTCCACATCAGCAATCAAATGCGTCGATAACAAAACCGTAGCGTTTCTGTTATAATTGCTGACAATCGTATGCAGGATAAAATCCCTTGCCGCCGGGTCTACGCCTGCAATCGGCTCATCCAGGACATATAAATCCGCATCCCTGCTCATAACCAGAATAAGCTGCACTTTTTCTTTCGTTCCTTTGGAGAGATTTTTCAGTCTCTCATTCGGCGGAATCTGCAGCCTGTGCAGCATATCAAACGCTCTCTCTACTCTGAAATCAGGATAAAAATCCTGAAAATACTGCACCATCTCCATCACTTTCATGCCCGGATGCAGATAAGTCCTCTCCGGCAGATAGGAAATTCTGTATTTTGTTTCAATTCCCGGTCTGTCACCGGCAATAAAAATCTCTCCTGCCGTAGGTCGTAATAAACCGTTCATGATTTTAATAAGCGTCGTCTTGCCGCTTCCATTCGGACCTAACAATCCGATAATTTTACCGCGCTCTAAATTCAGAAAAATCTGATTTAACGCCAGCTTACCGCCATATGACTTTGTAAGCCCCATACACTGTACAATCGGTTCCATTTTTCACCATGTTCCTTTCTTATCTTTATCACTTAGCAGTTAAGAAACCTGCACCCGGTAAGACGCCTCAAAAATGCCTCCCGCCTCCAGATGCTGTTCCCATTTTCTCTCTTCCCACGTTCCTGTATAGTCTGACGCATCACATCTGCCATACCACGGTTCGATGCAGATAAACGGCGCATTTTTGCCCGGCGGCGACCAGACGCCGAAAAGCGGCGCGTCAAAATCCACCGTCAAATAAGGCGTACCGTCCGGCTTTATCAAAGAAACCTGATGCGCCTGATTGTTCTCGATGACGAGCGCATCTTTGTCAAACAGATGCTCCGTAATCTGCATCTCTCCATTTTCCAGAGAATAGGTTTCTTTTTTATCACTCATCAAACCGTCCTGCAAAATACCCGCGCTCACTTTTTCTTTCGTATCAAATCGAATGCGGTAAGCCGTCTGTTTCGTATCTTCCAAAATCGGACAGCAAAAAGCCGGATGCCCGCCGATGGAAAAATACATATCCTCTTTGGCGCGGTTCGTTACTTTCCATTTAACGCTAAGTGTATCATCCTGCAATTCATATCCAAGTTCTAACAAAAACGCATAGGGATAGACCGCCAAAGTCTCTTTTGAGGATTCCAAGGAAAACCATATTTCACGGTTTGTCTGGCTCTTTAATTGAAACTCCATGTCTCTGGCAAAACCATGCTGCCCCATCTGATAGCATTGTCCGTTCAGACGGTATTCACCGTTTTTTAATGCGCCCACCAAGGGAAACAGAACCGGTGAAGTCCGCTTCCAAAAAGCGGGATTCCCGTTCCACATAAACTCTACCCCAGTGGCAATCTTTTTTAACGATTTCAGTTCTGCTCCCATACTATCAACTTGTATGGTAAGTTTATCGTTGCCGATTTGAAATAGCGCCATCACATTCTCCATTCTCTGTTGTCAATATTTCATCAAGAATTGCGTTACAATTCTTATAACGTTAGCCGCTAGGCTTATGTAACGCTAACCGTTAGGTTTGCGTAACGCTTACTGTTAGGTTTGCGTAACGCTTACTATTAAGTTTGCGTAACGCTAACTATTAAGTTTGCGTTTATTATATAACATAATGAAAAGTTTTCCAAGTAAAGATGTCTATTCAAACAAACTATCATAATCATAGTTCATATAAAACTCTTTCATCTGCGCGCAGTAATTTTCATAGTTTTCTTTTGTTATCTCGTATTTTCCTTCTTTTATCCAAAGCAAAATTTGAGAATTAATCGGTTTTCCATAGTGATAAATATCTTTATAATTTTCTAATCCGCAAATCAGTTCATAATTTGTAAAAAAGGAAAAAAGATGAATATTATCATATGGCAGCAATAATTCTATGATATATTTCTCCGCATCTAAATTGCGCTTTATATTTCCTTCCTGATTCAGCATATCCCAATAGAAAATGCTGTATGGTGAAAAATACAAATAAAATTCTATCTCCGGATGCTCCTTAGCTATCCATATTATGTTCTGCGTGATATTTTCCGTAATATTCTGATAATCTTCATCTGTTATTGCCAGTATCTCCCCGTTTTTTTCTGGTCTGTCGTACCCGGCAAGGACAGCGTCCTTCCCATAGGCGTCATAATTACTCCAACTAGCGTAGCTGTCAAAATCAGGCGTTATCCCTCCGTTAAAAGTATATCGGATAACCTCCAGTGTTTCATCAAACAATATCGCTTTATTAAAAATATACTTCGTATCATTGTAAAGGATATCGTCATATAAATATTGCGGATAATCTTCCGCAGCATAAGACATGGCATCCGCCGTAGTCAATATTTTATTATAGTCCAGACACCGCAAAACCGCTTTCAGGTTCGGATTATACGCGGCGGCAGTCGCTATATTGTCATTAATTTCCTTATAGGTAGCGGCGGGAAACGGCACTTTAATGGAATTTACGCCAAAAAGTTCATCAAACTCTGAAGTTTTAAAATTTTCCGTCATGGATGTGCCTATAATCATGGCATCATAATCAAAATTCTTGATAATGCCATTATTGATATATCGCTGATTGGACATTGGATATTGTATGCCCTTTAACGGCTTATGATAATGAAAACACGGGTCGATAATGACTGTTAAAGCTCCTGTTCCCAACAACAGGACGCCAAAAACAATCAAAAAGGATATAACCCATTTTTTATAACTGGCCTGCATGATTTCGCTCTCCTAAAAATTGAAATATAAAAAGGTGCTAATACCGCTAAAACTACAAATGCACAAAAGCATTAAAAATGCTGACGCTGCCACTTTGAAGGCGGACGGCTTAAATTCATTCATCTTTTCATAGGCATTTTTACACCCTAATATAACCGCCATGGACAGCACAAAGAATATTGTTATGGTAAAATATGGATATATCGACTCTATTGGCATTTTTTGCAGGAAAAAAGTTATTTCAGGCAAGTTAAAGCAATCCAGGATATCCGCATCGACTGCTCCAAAATTACATGACGCCATTATTTTAAAAAACCGCAGCGCCTCGCTAAACGAATCAGCCCTGAAAAATACCCACATGACATTGACAAATCCAAAGGTAATAAACCAGCTAAACGCCGGGTGAAGCCTTTCAAAAAACTTATGAAAGCGCCTTGTAATAATCATAAAAATGCCATGGCACATTCCCCAGAAAACAAAACTCCAGCTTGCTCCATGCCAGAAGCCGCTTGCCAAAAAAACAAGTAAGGTATTAATATAGGTTCTGCCTCTGCCGCGTCTGCTCCCTCCTAAGGGAATATACACGTATTTGGTAAAAAAGCGCGTTAAGGTAATATGCCACCGCTCCCAAAACTCTGTTATCATGACCGCTTTGTAAGGGGAATGAAAGTTAATCGGCAAATCAATATGGAACATTTTGCCGATTCCTATCGCCATATCGCAGTATCCGCTAAAATCAAAATATATTTGTATGGTATAGGCAAGCATCACCACTAACGTATTCGTGGAATCTAACCCTATTAAATGCTCATATCCCCAGTTTACCGCATTGCCAAACGTATCCGCCAGCAATACTTTTTTCGCAAGACCCAGCGCAAAAATATAGATGCCGCAAGCCATATATTCCCAATCGACGCTTTTTCTTTTCTCATCCAAAAACTGCACTACCAACTCATCATGTGTAACAATAGGCCCTGCTATCAACTGGGGAAAGAACGTAACAAAAGACGCATAATATAAAAGATTATAGCTGTCCACTTCTTTTTTATATGTATCAACAATAAATGAGATTTGCTGAAAAGTAAAAAAACTGATTCCTAAAGGAAGCAGGATTCCCCACAGCGCATACTCTTTATGAAAAACCTTATTGATATTTAGAATGAAAAAATCCATGTACTTATAGTATATTAAAATGCCTATATTTACTGTTATTCCGAAAAATACCGCTATTTTCCGAACATTAGTCTTAGCCGTATTTTACAGAATCAGGTAGATACCGTAATTGAGAAGAATGCTGCTTATAATAATGAAAAGATAAGCTATATGAAAATAAGCATAAAACCACAATGACATTCCTACCAAAAACATCTGCGCCAAATTATATTTTTTGAAATGATTTAATCCGTAATATCCTAACAGACACACAGGCAGAAAGAACAATATAAATATGTAAGAATTGAATAGCATATTTTTCCTCCAAGAATATTCCATATACGGTAAATTCTTCTCATACCTGCATTATACAATAATTTTCCTACCTGTCAATGGCCGCGTTATATCTCCTTTTTCAACTCATGCTGCAATATGATATCCTCGGTATGATATTTGTTTTTCGGTAACCGTTCCGCCCAGATTTCCAACTGCCAGGAAAGTTCTTCCAAAGCGCCGCTTCCCCAGAAGCAGATTTTCAGTTCTTCTCCTATCTGCCATGATTTCTTAACGGAAATAAGCGGCACATAAAACATCACGGCCCGATTCTTTTTATCACATACAAACTGCCCGTCTTTTTGCAGATAACCTTCTATTCCGATGAGAAAGCCCTCCAGAAGAAAATCAGCCTGTCCGGTATAAGCCTTTTCCTCCCATAGCTGCTTCTTTTCCGATAAGTCATTTTGCAGATAAGCCGTAATTCCTGTTTTCCACTCTACGCCAAACCTTTTATGCCCTGTTTCCCATTGGCTTACAAGCGTCTTTATTTCCTCGTAGGCCTGATTTACTTTATCGGGTATTTCCTCCATACAAACTGACGTCTCGCAAATAATGTTTTTTAAGTATCGGTCAGACTTTGGAGAACACTCCACTTTTATCTGATTATCAAGAAGGTATTGTAAAAAGAGCAGACTGTCTTTCATATTAAATTCAAGTTTACATAACTTTTTACCATGAATATCATAGAGGCAGATATCTTCTTTCGCTCCTTTATTTTCCATTACCGCTTTGCAATATCCGATATCCGCCAGCGTAAAGTTTTTCTTTTTCCCAAAACTGTTTGTATAGCAAAGGTTCACATCCTCCACCGTCATTTTTCTGTTTTTGGCATCCATACACAGCAGCACACCCCCGCCAATCATAATAAGAATTACCAGATAAATGCACAGCATGACTCTTGCAGAATCATCCGGATGCAACGCCGCTTCCACTGCCAGAAAAATTCCTATAAAAATGGTGCCAATTCCAACCACCCATGGGAGCAGCCCCTCTTTTACTTCTATCTTTAACATAAAATTACCTCGCCGCCTCCCCTATACTTTCATATGTTTCTATAATAAGCGGCAGCGGCACGCTTGCCGTTTCACCGCTCATGGTTGCGCCGGAAATAATACCGATTAAATTTCCTTTCGCATCAAAACTGCCACCGCCCGACATCCCCTCTCTGGCATACCCGTAACCATAGAGCATATACTCTTCAAACTCTTCAATATAACGCCAAGTATCGCCGATACTGCCCTGAAAAAAATCCGCCGTTGTCTGCGCCGATAAGGGGTCTCCGGCTCCGGCGCAGAACATCGCATCCCCTGTTGTAAGCGCCTGATACGCCTCCTCATCATAATGCACATAACGTATCTGCTCCAGCTGCGAATAGTCGAACTGCGCGCAGTCAACCGTTAAAAATCCGATATCATATTCTCCCGATACCGCCAGTAACCTAGCTTCCGTAAAATACCCCTGCGGAAACTGCACATAGCTTATGCCATCCTCCCAGTATTCCAACACATGCTTATTGGTCGCAATGACAATCCGCTCAGGCGTCATCTCAAACACAACGCCGCTTCCGTAAGCGTTTTGCATACGCAGCAGCACAATGCCGTCCTTGACATTTTCATAGGCGGCTTCACAGTCATCCGTTTCCAATATTCGGCATTCCAGAAAGCCATATGCCAGCAGCCCTTCAAAGATATCCTTTTCCGTTACCGTCTGAATCAGATGCGGCTGCGGTTTTCCGTCGGAAGCCGAAGCAGGCTGCATTTTCCCGTCAGAAACTGAAACAGGCTGCGGCTCCGTCATGGCTTGCGCCGGTAATGGCGCTGACGCTGCCGCCGCAACAATCAACGCAGCTATTATCTTTGTACAAATTGGCACGCCATCTGACAATCTGTTATGCTTCATAGCAAAACCTCTTTCTTCATCATACTTGAAATCATCCATTCAGCATCATTTCCAATAATAGAAGTGAAAATCTCCCCATATAGGAGAGATTTATATTAACCAACATAAGGATGCCCCGCAGAGCGTGACATCCGTTGTTTAATCTAAGCAGAACGATAAGCCGGGTTATGTCGTGAATAATCATCTATCTCGAATTACCGTTGCCGGTAATCTCCAGCGACCTACCTGAAAGCAGGCCGGGCAAGCCTGTTGCTCTCTGTCTGGTCTTGCTTCGGATGGGGTTTACACAGCCTCTTCTGTTACCAGAAAAGCGGTAGTCTCTTACACTGCCATTCCACCCTTACCTGATAGAATCCGTTGATACGGATCCTATCAAGGCGGTATCATTTCTGTTGCACTATCCTTGGAGTCGCCTCCACCGGACGTTATCCGGCATCCTGCCCTATGAAGCCCGGACTTTCCTCACCTGCATAAAGCAGGCGCGATTATTTATTCTACTTAGCTATTGTCCTACTCAAAACAGCTTCCGCCTACAAACTCCCTGCACAGGGAATTGCCCGGTAGATTTTCGCTGCTGACGCCCAGAAAATACTCTAAAAACTTTAACAGCCTCTTTGCTTCGTGATATTCCGGTTCCCCTTTATGAATACTGAACAAGAGCGGTTCCGCATACTGCTTTAACACCGCCAGTTCATAAATAAGCGCCGAGTTAAACATCGCATCCGCCTGTTCCTGGAACGGGAAAATATATTTCTCCTCCCCGCGTCTGACCGACGGCCACATTTCTATTGTCTTTTTGGCGCTGGCGCCTCTTGTCCGGGCATCTCTTACCATACGGCGCAGCAGCCTGCCGTCCGTAGTGGGGATTCTGTTATGTTCGTCAACATTCAAACAGGTTAATGCGCTGATATAAATTTTATACTTGCTTTCCGCCGGAAGAGAATGCGACATTTTCTCATTCAGTCCATGGATTCCCTCAATAACAAGGATATCATCCTCACCTAACGTTGTCACCTTGCCGCTGTACTCTCGTCTGCCCGTTTTGAAGTTAAATGTCGGAAGCTGTACGCTTTTGCCCGCCAATAAATCGGTCATATCTTTATTAAACTGCTCTACGTCCAACGCTTCTATACATTCAAAGTCCGGATTGCCGTTCTCGTCCAGAGGCGTTTTATCGTGGTTTACATAATAATTATCCAGTCCAATCGGATGCGGGTGCATACCGTAGGTTCTAAGCTGTATCGACAAACGGTGCGAAAACGTCGTCTTTCCGGAGGAGGAAGGGCCTGCTATCATAACGAATTTAACGCCCTCTTTACGCGCAATGTCTCTGGCTATTTCGCCGATTCTTCTTTCCTGAAGCGCCTCCTGTACCAGAATCATATCTGCAATATTCCCTTCACAGATTTGGTCGTTTAAATCGCCTACCGTATCGATGCCAATCTGCTCTCCCCATTTGCCTGCCTGCACCATCGTCTGGAATAACTTTTTCCTTGGTTCAAACACGGGTAACTTATCCGGCGCTTCCTGCTCCGGCAGCAATAAAATAAGACCGTCTTCATATTTCATCAAATCAAAATGTTTGATATATCCCGTACTCGGCAGCATATATCCATAATAATAATCAAAATAATCGCCCAGGCAATATACGTTAATCGTAGAACTTCTCCGGTAACGGAACAGCTTTACCTTATCCGTCATACCATATTTTTCAAATAGCGCAACCGCCTCTGTTGCAGGATAAGCCTTTTTGGTTACGGACAAATCCGCCTCCACCAATTCCTGCATTCTCTCCTTGACCTGTACAATCTGCTTTTCATCCAAAGACACTTCTTTCTTAAAGCTGCAATAATAACCGGCTCCTATGGCAAATTCTACCTTTGTCGCCGCTGCGGCTTCAAAACCCGCCACATCCTTAATCGCTTTCATCAACAGCATAATGGCGGAACGCACATACGTTTTATGCCCGATAGCGTCTCCATAAGTAGCAAACTCCAATTCACAATCCCTGTCAACCCTTTTCATCAATTCCCGGATTTTACCGTTCACAATAACAAGCGCGATGGGATTTTCATATAAATGCTGATGCTCCTTTGCGATAATCTCATATTTAATGCCCTCTTCATATAGTTTCTCTTTTCCGTCAATTTTAATACTTACCATACCATTCCTCCATAATACACAAACAATCTTCTCTTTGTGCCTTTACTTCCTGATGACGTTTCTGTTGTTTTTTCCCGGAAAGCCCCTGCTCTTGCAACTGCTCCATAATTTCTTCACAGATGCGCTTTTCCCGTTCCAGATAGCGGTATAATACGGGATGACGCCTTTGCAGCAATAACGCGCCGTATTTATCTTCCATCTCCTGACGCCGGGTAGCTTCAAAACTCTCCCATTGTGTTATAGTTTCGTCGCAAGCCACGTTTTTTTCATCCCTTTTTACCACCCGCATCATCACATAAAACTTACCGTCTTCCTCTATCATATTCTCGTCTGCAAACAGATAATCCTGTTCACGCAGAAAAGCGCGAAACTGTGGTATCTCCGACTGCGGCTGTAAAATCAGTTCCCGAAAAGAATCCGTCTTTGCCATATCCTCTTCCAGAATGCGCCGCATCAGTTTTCCGCCCATCCCGGCGCAAATCATGGAATCCGCTTCGTTTTCCCGATATGCACGAAGTCCGTCCGAAAGTCTTGTCTCTATGTATGCTTCCAGTCCACATGCCGCAATATGCTCCTTCGCCTGCTGCAGCGGCCCCGTTTTTGCATCCATGGCGATTGCACCGCGGCAGATGCCCTGCTGTACAAGATATATCGGCACAAATCCGTGGTCGCAGCCTACGTCGCAGACCCTTCCTCCGGCCGATACCATGGACGCGACAGCCTTTAACCTGTCGGAAAGGACTATCATTTCTTTCATCAGTCCAGATAATCCTTTAACTTACGGCTTCTGCTCGGATGACGCAGTTTTCTTAACGCCTTGGCTTCAATCTGCCTGATTCGCTCACGGGTGACATTAAATTCTCTGCCGACCTCCTCAAGCGTTCTTGCGCGGCCGTCATCCAGCCCGAAACGAAGGCGCAGCACTTTCTGTTCTCTTTCCGTCAACGTGCCAAGCACTTCCACCAACTGCTCTTTTAACAGGGTAAAAGCCGCAGCATCCGCCGGAACCGGTACATTATCATCCTGAATAAAATCACCCAGATGACTGTCTTCCTCTTCGCCAATCGGAGTCTCCAAAGAAACCGGCTCCTGGGAAATTTTTAAAATTTCCCTGACTCTTTCCACCGGCATATTCATTTCCTCGGCAATCTCCTCCGGGGTAGGTTCCCTTCCAAGTTCCTGCAATAACTGTCTGCTGACACGGATTAATTTATTTATCGTTTCTACCATATGCACCGGAATACGGATAGTTCTCGCCTGGTCCGCAATCGCTCTTGTAATCGCCTGACGAATCCACCATGTTGCATAAGTAGAGAATTTATATCCTTTTCGATAATCGAACTTTTCCACGGCCTTAATCAGACCCAGGTTTCCCTCCTGAATCAAATCAAGAAAAAGCATACCGCGCCCCACATATCTTTTCGCGATACTGACAACCAGACGAAGATTCGCTTCCGCAAGACGCTTCTTGGCCTCTTCGTCTCCCATTTCCATCTTTTTGGCAAGTTCTATTTCTTCTTCCGCACTTAAAAGCGGCACTTTACCGATTTCTTTTAAATACATCCTGACCGGGTCTTCAATGCTGACGCCGTCCGGTACAGATAAGTCGATATTCTCCACATCGACGTCATCCTCTTCCGTCAAAATAATTTCTTCGTCGTCTACATCATCACCCTCCGTAATCCGCAGGACATCTACACCGTTTTGCTCCAATGTTTCCAGAATTTTGTCAAACTGCTCCTCCTCCAGTGATAAATCATGAAAAAAATCACTGATTTCCTGATATTCCAAAACATTTTTTTTCTTCTTAGCAACAGTTAAGAGTTCTTTTAACCGCTCTTCAAACTTTGCCTGTACATTTTCGTCCATTACTTCGCCCATCCTTCCTTGTTTCCGGGTTAAACAATTTTATTTTTTCCTTTAACGCAGGGAAATATGCGTTTTGCTAAGTTCTTCCAGCGCTTTTTTCGCCGAAACCACCTGATTTAAGGCATTCATATCCGCGCCCAGCCTGCTGGAATAATATTCAAAACTGTTACGTTTGACCGTATACACAATATCATGGAACGCTTTTTCCCTCTCCGCGTCCGTCGTTACCTCCTGTAACTTCGTATTAAATAAAGACGCTGCTTCTCTTTGTTCCTCTTCATCCTGAAACATACTGATAACCGCCGCCGGATTAAAATTCCCCTCTTCCAAATCTGCAAACAATTTACGCGCCACTTCCTGATAAAGCGTCTCTGTAAAGTCTTCCACCTGAATATACTTTTTAATCTTCGGGTATAATTCCGGTTCTTCCGTTATCCATGTAAGCAACAGTTTTTGTGATTTTTTTGTATTCTCCTGCGGCGTAGTTTTGGCTGATACCGTAGGTTTCGGTCTTTCCACCGGCTTGACAAATCCTGTCTTGGCGGCATGGGAAACGACCAGTTTGCGCAGATTTTCATAACCGATATGATATTTTTGCGCCACGGACTCGATATAGTTTTCCCGTTCCACCTCTTCCTCAAAATTGCATAGCTTTTTGGCTATCTCTTTATAAAATCCCGTCTTGGCATCCGGGTCGTTTAAATCATAATCTCTTTCCAAAATACGCAGTTCAAAGAAAAAGCTGTTTTCCGCCTTATCAATTCTCTCCTGGAAAGCTTCTGCCCCGTTTGCCTTAATAAACTCGTCCGGGTCTTTCGCCGGCTCCATATTGATAACCTTTCCCCGCAGCCCGCTCTCCCGCAATATGCCGATTGCCCGAAGCGCCGCGTTTACGCCCGCACCGTCGCTGTCATAGGCCAACAGCACGTCATTTGTATAGCGTTTCAAAAGATTAGCCTGTCCTACCGTAAAAGAAGTGCCAAGAGAGGCTACCGCCTGTGTAAATCCCGCCTGGTGCATCGCTATCACATCCATATAGCCCTCGCATAGAATAATATTATTTTTACGGGAAGTTCTTGCAAAATTCAAGCCGTATAAATTCCGGCTCTTATCAAAAATCATCGTTTCCGGCGAATTGAGATATTTCGGTTTCCCGTCTCCCATTACCCTGCCGCCAAAACCTATCACTCTATGGTTAATATCCTGAATCGGAAACATTACCCGGTTCCAGAATTTATCATGCATTCCATACTTTTCATCAAAACCTGCCAGCCCCGCTTCTTTGATAAGTTCATCCACATACCCTTTGGAATGCAGATAATTTACCAGTTCATTACTGGAAACGCTGGCAAAACCAAGCCCGAATTTTTTCATCGTCTCTTCACTTAAATTTCTGCCCGATAAATACTGATGCCCTATGGAACCTTTCGGAGAACGCAGCAGATAATAAAAATATTTAGCAGCCTCTTTATTGACCTCCAACAGTTTTGCCCTTTTACTTTCCCGCTTTTTGACCTCTTCGGAATATTCCATTTCCGGCAGTGCAACACCGACCCTGTCCGCCAATTCCTTAATTGCCTCGGGAAAAGTGCAGTTCTCATACGCCATCAAAAAAGTAAAAACATTCCCGCCCGCACCGCAGCCGAAACAGTAATACATCTGCTTGTCCGCCGATACCGAAAAGGACGGTGACTTCTCATTGTGAAAAGGACACAGCCCAAAATAACTGCTGCCCTTTTTCTGCATACGGACATAGCCGGAAATTACATCCACGATATCATTTTTTGCCCTGACTTCTTCTATCAATTCATCCGGATAATACATAACTCCATCATTACTCCCATAATATCCGCGATGTTTGAGTCGGATGCTTGACAGCCGCTCAAACTCGCAGTCGAAAATCTACGATTTTCGACTTAGCCGTGCCACGTTTTCGGAATATAGATTTCCTGATAGGTGGCAATCGCAAATCTGTCCGTCATCGAACCGACATAATCGCATACCACCTTTTCAATCGGTTCTCCCGTCTCCAACAGCTTTAAGAGGAATGCCGGAAGCTTGTCCATATGCTTTAAATAATAATCATACAGCGTTTCGATTAGTTCTTCCGCCTTGCCCTCTTCACTTTTGGCAACCGGGTTCTGATACACATTTTGAAACATAAACTGCCGGAGCTTGCGCATGGCGTCCGCCACGTCCGGCGACATCTGAATATCATTTTTACCGTAGCTCGTCGTCACAATATCATGAATAAAAAAATCCAGCCGCTGTCCGCAGCTATAACCGATAACCTCGCCGATTTCTTTCGGCACATCCGATTCTTTCAAAATACCGCCGCGGATGGCGTCATCCATGTCATGATGAATATAGGCGATTTTATCGGAAAATCTGACCACCCTGCCTTCTAACGTCTCCGGCAGCCCGGAGGTCTGATGATTCAAAATACCGTCTCTTACTTCGTAAGTCAGATTGATGCCCTGACCGTCTTTTTCCAAAATATCTACCGTTCTGACACTCTGTTCATTATGCTTAAATCCATACGGGCATACTCTGTTTAAGGCGCGCTCTCCTGCATGTCCAAAAGGCGTATGCCCTAAATCATGTCCTAATGCGATTGCTTCTACCAAATCTTCATTTAACTGCAATGCCTTAGCGATTGTACGGGCATTCTGACTGACTTCCAATGTATGTGTCAGCCGGGTTCTGTAATGGTCTCCCTCCGGCGTCAAAAATACCTGTGTTTTATCTTTCAGCCTCCTAAAGGATTTGCTATGTAGAATCCTGTCTCTGTCTCTTTGAAACACAGGTCTGATATCGCACTGCTCTTCCGGTTTGTTCCTGCCTTTGGATTTCATACTAAGCATCGCGTAAGGGCTTAAATATTCTTTCTCCCACTGCTCCAAACTTTCCCGTATATTCATAGAAATGCCTTTCTTCTTTGAAAAACAACAGTCCTGCTTATAATATTCTGCTTCTTTCCCAAAAATCCTTTTTTTCTCCTACAAAAAATTGCTGTCATCATCTGCAGATATCATAAATAAATTCCGCATTTTTATCCATCGCCTCATAGGCGGTCTTAAACGGCGACATTTGAAAAACATGCCACATTCCTTTAAAAACATCCATTTTCACCGAAACATTCGCTTTCACCATTTTCTTATGCAGCATCGTTGCATCGTTGAGTAAGATTTCATTATCGCCGACCTGAATATAAGTGGGCGGAAATCCCGCATAATCGCCAAACAAGGGAGAAATAAGGGGATTTTTCAAATCCTGCCCCGCGGCATAATTCGACGTCATTTCCTGTAAATAGGCGGCATTTAATACCGGGTCAATATCGGCTCTTGTCGTATGGGATTTTCCGGAAGCCGTCAAATCCGTCCATGGCGACATTAAAATCAGCCCTCTTGGCAGAAGACGCCCTTCTTCCTTCAATTTAAGGACTAACGATAACGCCAGATTGCCGCCTGCGGAATCACCCGCCACAATGATATCCCTCGCGCCGTATCCTAAAAGCATCAAATCATCCCATACTTTCATGGCATCCTGCGTCGCCGACGGATAGGGATGCTCCGGCGCAAGCCTGTAGTCAAAGCAAAGCACGTCCATGGAAGTGGAAGTTGCAAACTTAGTCGTCAGGGTACGCGCATAAACGCTGCTGCCCGTGGAATAACCGCCCCCGTGACAGTATAAAATAATATATTTTTTCATATGCGCCCTGTTGACGGAAATCCATTCCCCATGAATATCTTCTATCTCCAGTTCCCTTATCTCCACTTCCTTGCTGCTTCCTAACAAAACGCCGAAATGGTCCTGTGACTGCCTGTGCTTTTCCAAATCCGTATTTTCCACAATGCCATGTACTTTCTTAATCAGATTCATCAGATTCTGGTTGTGTTTTTCCAATATCGCCATATTACCCTCCCCATAATCTATGATTTTCAACTTATTTTACCATAAAAAGCCTATTGTGTGATATACTAATTACGATAAAGGAGGAACGGCTGTGTCTTATTCCGGGAAAAGAAGCAATATACCGTTAAAAAACAGAAAAGAAGTCTGGTATAAACTGGATTTATCCGCCATTGTCTATCCGACATTGCAGCGAAAGGATTTTTCCTCCGTATACCGTTTATCCGTTGTTTTAAAGGAAGAAATCAACCCGGAACTTTTACAGAAAGCGCTGGATATGACGCTTCCCCGTTTTCCGACTTATAAGGTCGCTATCCGTAAAGGGCTTTTCTGGCGTTACTTAGAACCGAATAACAGACCCGGTCCTTTTGTTACGCCTGATATTAAAAACCCATGTATGCCGATGCCCTTTAAAGCAAATAACCGGTATTTACTCCGTGTCTATTATTACGGCAGGCGCATTGCCCTTGAAGCGCATCACTGTCTGGGCGACGGCACGGGCGGTATGTGCGTATTACAGACGTTGACCGCCGTATATCTTGGGCTTTTAGGACATCCTGTTACGCCGTCCGGATTTGTACTGGACATACACGCCGCGCCCGACCCCGGCGAATTGGAAGACGCTTATATGCGTTACGCCAATGCCCGCGTCAAACCGCCGCGCCCCGGTGAAAAAACTTACCGTGTAAGGGGTACGAAAGAGCCTTTTTATACTTTAAATATCATCGACGGTATTATGTCTGTTAAAGAAGTCATGGCAGTTGCGCGAAAATATGACGCCACGCTGACGGAATATTTAAACGCCGTTTTGCTCTATGCACTCTTAAAAAAGCAGGAAGCCGACGTTCCCCTGCATCTTCGGCCCGTAAAAATTGCCATGCCGGTGAATCTGCGCCGCTTCTTTCCATCCAGAACGCTGCGCAACTTTATTACGATGGTCTATCCCGCCATCGACCCGCGGTTAGGCAACTACACCTTTGAAGAAATCGTAACGCATGTGCATCATTATATGAAATACTATATTAATGAAAAGTTTCTACGGGGGGATATTACGACAAACGCCTCTACGCAGCGCAATCCCGTTATCCGCGTCGTACCGCTTTTTATTAAGGATTTCGTTGTCCGCACTTTTTATACCAAAGTCCAGGATAAAAATTCCTCGGCAGGCCTTACCAATATGGGCGCGCTGAAAGTGCCGGAAGATATGAAACCTTATATTGAACGTTTCGATATCTATATGGGGCAGCCTTTTTCTTCACGCACTAACTGTGCCATCATCAGCTTTGAAGATATTCTGACAATAAACTTTGCAAGCAGCATTGTCGAAACGGATGTTGAACGGGGGTTTTTTACCAAACTGGTGGAAGACGGCATTCATGTCACCATTGAAAGCAACAGAGATGCTATCCGTTAAAAAATAACGATAAAGGAGAAATCATTATGTCATACTGTGTAAACTGCGGAGTGAAACTGGAATCGTCCTTAAAAACCTGCCCGCTTTGCAATACGCCCGTCATCAATCCCAATCATCCCGAACCGGAAGTAAAGGCCGCCCCTTATCCGCCGTCCCGCGGACAGGTGGAAGTCGTTAAAAGAAAAGATTTGGGGCTTTTATTATCCGTCGTTTTATCGGCGACCAGCATTACCTGCCTGCTTTTGAATCTTCTTGTTTTCAAGGGCATACTCTGGTCCGTTCTCGTCATCGGTATCTGTATCTGCTTATTTTTCTTCGCTTTCCCGGCGGTCATTTATACCAAAACGCCCATTTATTTAAGCCTTTTGGCCGACGGCATTGCTGTGGGGATATATTTATATTTAATCACCTATCTGACTTCTTCCAACAGATGGTTCTGGCAGCTTGCTCTTCCTATCGTCGTTACCGTAACGCTCCTTATCGAGCTGTTTACTCTTTTGTCGCGCAAGTTTCCTTTTCATATATTGACTGCTTCGCTTTACCTTTTTATTGAAATTCCCGCTTTATGCGTAACGTTAGAGCTGTTAATCCGGCGCTTTTTGCAGAGTCCGCTCTGTATCACATGGTCGGCCGTTGTATTAACGGTCTGCGCCATTATCGACATTACCTTAATTACCATTATATCAAAAAAACGCCTGCGCAACGAAGTACGCAGACGTCTGTATTTCTGATAGATGTGGCAGCCATTGCTGACACTTCTATTGTTGTTTTGCTTCAGCATCCTCTAACGACTGATAGCCATAAAATAAAGTCTCGTTCGTGATAATCTGTTTGAGCAGGCTTTCTTTCTTATCGTAAGCTTCCTTGGTTTCCTGCCAAAGCAGATTTAACGTATTCATGGAATAAGTGAAAAGTTCCGCCCGCAGATAACTTTCTGCGGAAGAACCGTTTACGGCATTGTCCTCATCGCTCGTCAACGCCCTTCCTCTCTTACGGATGTTCGGATAATCGGCTAACATCTGCGCATCCCACTCCAGATGCACTTTTACAATCCGCTCCACCGTTTCCTTTTTTTCTTCCACATCCGGAAGATATTCTTTTATTTTCTCATATTCCTCGGGATAAGTCGTCTCCATCATCCTGCCGTACTTCTCAAAAATAAGATTCCTGCCTTCCCTGTAAGCACACCTACAGTCCTCCATATAAGAATGCAGTAATTCGTCCGAATAGACCATCCACTGGCTCATCCGCATACGGAAAAAAGTCTCCGGGTCATCCTGACAGGAAGCGCGTCCGCCCGTATTATAAACGTGCTGGAACATTTCCCATTCCGCCTGCGCAACATCAAAAATCAGCTTCTCTCGCTCTGATATTTCCGCCATCTCTTATTCCCCTTTCCCTGCGGACTGCTGCGCATTCGGTGAAGAAATCAACTGCTGTGCCTTAATCCGAAGCGGCTCTTCATAAGTCGCATGGTCTGTCTCTAACACTTTCCCCTCGACCGTAATCGCAATCTCATCCGCGTCATACGCCTCTAAAAAAGTAGCGGCGACGGAACACATAATAATATTTTCTCCCTCTTTTGTCATTGTCTTTAAGTACTCATGAAACGTTTGGGATAAATCAAGATGCAGCGTCCTGACACCGCCGTTTTCTTCCTCTTCAAAAGAATTTACTTTCGTTCCCAACGATACAATATTATGTCTTAACAAGGCCTCTATCAGATTCTCCGCAGTAACCTGCTCCATCTTTGAAACTTCCGTATTCAGTTCATCAGACGCACCGTTGCCATAATATATCATAACGTCCGTCTGCAAAAGCTCCTCTTCTTTGTCAGCCTCTTTATCTATCTCAGGCAGTTGTGTATGCTGCGCTTCTTCATCCTCCTGTAATAAATATTCTAAGGAATCTATCAGAATTTCTTCATTGGTAGGCGCATCCGCCGACAATTCGCCCTCTACCGCACTCACTTCCTGTGACATATTTCCGCAGGCCGCCAGAACACATAGCGCCAAAGGCAATAAAAATGCCGCCGGTTTCTTATTTTTTTTCATAACTTTCCCTCCGCGACTTATCACGATATCACAATCTCTCCAAGTCGGGTATATTCTATCATACTCATATCAAAAAAGCAAATCCGGATTTCCAAAACAAAAAACACCGGAAACCGGTGCTTTTCTTAAATAGCGTCAGTGCAGGAAAAGGGACTTGAACCCTCATGATATTGCTATCACACGGACCTGAACCGTGCGCGTCTGCCAATTCCGCCATTCCTGCGAACAAATGCTATTTTAACTTTTTTTACTGCTTCTGTCAAGACATTTTTCAATCTTATCGTTTATAAAACGAACTTTTCTGTCGTTTCGCTCTGCTTATCGCTTAATTCCACTAACATCTGCGTATCTTCATAACAGCCCTTGATGGCGTCTGCGACAACCTGCATACCTGCGCTTGTTTCCTCTGCGGACGCGGAATTTTCTTCCACGACGCTGCTCAAATTAGAAACGGAATCCGATACGACATCTTTTAACTCATTCAGCACGTCTGTCTGCTTGCTGATGGTGTTGGCAACTTCATCCACAATGTTAATCTCTTTATACAGGTTGTTGAAAGCATCCTGCGTTTCCTGAAGCTGCTTTTGCTGCTCCGCAACGCTTTCCATTACTTCCCGCATTCTGTTGGTAGAAATTTCTACATTTGTTGTCAATTCCCTTACAACGGATTCAATTCCTGCCGCGCTTTCCGCTGATTTCTCCGCCAGACCACGGATTTCCTCTGCAACAACCGCAAATCCTCTTCCGGCTTCTCCGGCACGCGCAGACTCAATGCTGGCATTTAACGAAAGCAGATTCGTCTGGGATGCCATACTCTTAATAATTTCCACCATTTCGTTAATATGTACCGCCGATTCGCTTGTCTGGTTCGTCTGCTCCGACACTATCTGAATCGCGCCGGTCGTAACTTCCGTAATCTCATAAAGCTTCTTAATACTTTCAGATGCGCCGTCGGAGAACTTCATCATTGTATCTACAGAGACGCCGAGTTTACTCATTTCATCATTCTCAATATCAATAACATCGCCTAACTTCTGCACTTTTTCATTGACAACTTCCGTTTCCTCCGCCAGACTCGCCGTACCTTTTGCCATTTCGTCAACGGCGCGGTTCGTATCATGAATACTGCTTGTAATATCGCCGAATTTCTGGCTGAAATCCTCACTGCTCTTTTTTAACTGCGTGCTGGCATTGCTGACTTCCCCAATCATATCCGCCAGCGAAGTCTTGACCTGATTCAACGACTGCGCAATCTTTCCGATTTCATCGGAACGGCTCGTCAGTCTCGGGTCGATTTCAAAAGAAAGGTCTCCCTCTTTTATCTTCCGCAGATTGGCTTCCACTTTCTGAATGCCTCTTGCAAGACGTTTGCCAAAGAAAATCGAGATAATAAGAATCACTATTACAATAACCGCAATGCTTGCCGCATAAGCGATTAACATTTGGAAAAACTGCTGCTTTATCTCTATTTCTTTCGCGGCAATCTCTGCTGTCATATCGTCCATGTAATTGCCCGTTGTTACAACCCAGTTCCAAGGCTCAAATTTCTCCGAATAGGCAAGTTTTGGCGCAACCGTTACGCCATCCGCTTTCGTAAAGGAAAACTGGTTGTATCCGCCGCCCTCGTCGGCAGTTTTCATAATGCTCTGGATAATCTTAACGCCGTTCGGGTCGGTCAAATCATAACGGTTATTACCCTCCTGCTCCGGCAGAATCGGGTGCATGACCAGATTATAATCCGTATCATCAATCCACATATACCCCGAGGAATCGTCACGGTAACGCATACCGCGGATAGCCTCTTTTGCCAGTTCCTTTGCCTCCTCTTCCGTCATTTCGCCCGCCTGAGCGCGGTCGTAATAGTTCTGCAAAACGACAATGCAAGTCTGAATTTCCGACTTGATTTCCAATGCATACCCCTGATACATGGTGTCCTCATAAGTCTGTAGATTTTGGTTCATGGAACGGTTTAAAAAAGAAATGCCAAGCGCACCCAGCACCAGAACCGTCACCGCTATCATACAGAAAACAACTAAAACAAGAACTGTCGCAATACTGCTTGAACGCTTTACCGTACTGCTATCATTGTTTTTATCTACCTTACCCAATTTTTATGCCTCCTTCGTGCAACATTCATATATCTTATTATACTCTTTTCTTGGGGTTTTTCAAGAAAAGCTTTTCATATCATAAAGTACTAAATATGCACTCTCCACACACGGTTTCTGATACTGTTCTATTTGTTCCCTGTATGCGCTGTCAATATCCAGGATTAAGTACCCATCCATGCTGGCAGCTTCGTCCACGGCGCTGCCGTTTTCTTTCACAGCCGTCCACCAGGCATTAAATTCCTCCTCACCTATCACCACAATCTCCTTATCCGGCAGATTAAACTGGACATTGTCAATATATGTTATCCCATCGCCATATAAATAGGTAATCGGCGCATTCCTGTCCTTTCGGTCAATATAGTCACTAATCTGCAATTCCTTATAGAGCAGGTTATGAAACTTCTCCGTATATTTATGATCCAGTACGCTTCCCATCACGATTTCCGCCAAAACAGCCAACGCCAGAAAAGAGACTGTCAGATTCTTCTTTCCGCTTATCCACACACATAGGGAAAATAATAAAATAATAAGATTACTGAACAAAAAAACAACCGCCATATCCGAGACAATGTCAAAATGCAAATCATCCACCAAATAACTGATTCCGGCCATAAAATATCCCTGCATTTCATGACCGCCATATAACCGCTCCGCATACAACACCGCCGGAAACATCAGAAACTGTACCGCTATGATACCCACCGTGTTTCGGACAAGGCGGCCATTTTTCCACATCCGCATAAAACCGATTGCCATACAGAGCGGCAACAGGTAATCATTATATCTGCCGTATACTATCTCATCCAGCCGCCTTGGGTTATTCATATAGAACGCCGCCACCAAAAACTGTCCGAGAAATGATAGGAGCAAAAACAAGCCTGTCCATTCCGCTGCGGATACGGACATTTTTCGACGCAGTTTATACCATACGCTCCTACTGCCAGCCGCCGCATAGGCAAGCGCATAATACAGCAGCCCGAAAGAGGACGCGCCCAGATAAAAAAATTTACCGACACAACCACAAAAAAATCTGGCGAATCCCTCTTTAGAACAAACTGCCAGCACTCTCGCAAATTGTCCTGCTATATCTGTCCTCGCAAGCATTTCACCATCCGTATTCGCATAGACCGACTGCAGCAGCGCAAAGCGAATGCCGCCTCCCAGAGCCAGTCCTGCCAGCAGCACAGCGCATACCATAAGCATCCTGCTCCGATAGGCAGGCTTGCTCCAAAGTCGGCACAGCAATACCAAGACTGCCGCTGCCGCAACGCCTACAGTCCTCATATGCACGAAGCAAAGATAAAGCAGCATACACATAAGGAACGCTATCGTTCCCAGACGCGCCCGCCGCGCCACACATACCATCAAATAAACTATCAGAATATATAAAAAAAACAGAAGTCCTTCTGTCAGAGTAGTCTGTCCATAGAAGAGCCATACCGGATAGAACAGGGAAATTCCTACGGCGCAGGCGCGTTCCTGTTCTCCCGACTCTGTAAACAGCTCCCGCACAATAGCATAAAGCGGGAATACCGCCGCTGCCTGCAACGCCGCATTAAGGGCAATGGCCGCGCGGTAAGCCGAAACTCCGCCCTGCCATATCCACAGAATCGGCGCCAGAAGAAGACTGTAGCCAAAGGAATAATAGGAATTAAGCGCCGTCAGATTACTCCAGTCATAGCCGACCCATTCCGCCGCATTAGCCCAGTAGCCAAACTCATCCGGATAGTAGACCATTCCGTAAATTCCGTGAATATGATATTGAAAAATACAAAAAATAAGAAATGGAAACAACAGAAAAAGGCTAGGAAAAGTTCTCCTTTTCCTAACCCTCATCCTATCATGCGCCTTACTCAATATTTAATCAGCGCGTACGCTGCCTGGCCTGCTGTTGTGTCAAAAGTAACTGTGTCAGGGTTTGTATCAGTATCTGTCAAAATCGATACAGCTCCGCCCGGACGAACAGCAACAATGGCAAACGTCTTTCCTTCCTGTGCAAAAGATTTCGGTACGCCTACCTTTAAGCTGATTGTTGCTCCGTCTGCAGGAAGCAGGCTGAACTTTCCGCCCTTTTTCTTGCCGATTTCCACATTGATTGCCGGACCAACCGTTGCGCCCATCGCTGCCGCTGCGTCATTGATGCATGCCTGTGCAGCAGGACTCTTCTTAGCGCTCATGTTGTAGATTCTTGCATAAGGCGTCTCACCATTAGCAAGCACGTAACCATCAGAAATAGTCTTAAGGCCTGTCGTAATAGCGGTGCCGTTTACATTCGTTGCAAGATAAACACCCGACAAAGATGTTTTAACACCTGCCACTGAACTTGTTACAGGAGCCGGAGCGGATTCGGATGAAGAACCTCCGCCGCTGCCAGAATTACTGCTGCTGACAACTTCACTGCTACTACTGCTCTTGCTGCTTTCACTGATAGCTTTCGAGCCAGCGCTCGATGCAAGTACGCTTGTAGAAGATGCAACCAAGAGAACGGCTGACAACGTACCAACCAGTACTCGTTTAACAATATTTGCTTTCATTGTTTTTCCTCCTCTATTGTTTTAGCTATTTTTAATAGCTTTTATCATATGATACTCTATTATTAATATAATTTCAAGTACTATTTTTACTAAAATTTTATATAGAAACAGCTATTGATTGAATATTTTGCAGAAAGGAGCTGATAACATGGATAAAACCACCAACCTTCGACTGGCGCAATACCTAAAAGAACTTAGAAAATCGCATGGTTATCAGCAGGAGTTCGTTGCCTCCCATCTGAATATCACAAGACAGACATACTCCCACTATGAAACCGGACGTATCACGCCGCCCGTCAATTCTCTGTACAATCTTGCGGCGCTCTACGGCATTCCCGTTGAAAATTTTATGGAATTCCTTGTCACTTATAATATCAACTCGGATTTTGTAAAAAAACCAACGTCTTTACTTTCACAGGAACCAGCGGCCAATTTAAGCGAATTCATGTCCTATATCAACCGTCCGGAACAAAGCAAAAAGTTCAAACCCCTTGAACACAACGAGAAATTACTTCTCTACTACTATCAGTTGTTAGACCAGCGCGACCAGGAAGACGTACTGACGTTTTTGAAAGTAAAATATGAAAACCGCAGGCAGGAGCGGTCGTAATTCGATTACGGCCGTTCTATTGTATTTATAACCAGAATATCTTCTATATGTATATTCCAAAGATATCCCAACGCAAGCAGATGGTCCACAGAAGGCAGCGTCCTGGAATGAAACCAATCATATATTGACTGTACCGAAGCAAGCGCAAGATACTCCTTGACTTCCCTTACTGATGTATTCTTTTCCCTGCTTAAATCCCTTATATGTTCTCCCGTTCTCTGCATATCTACCACCGGATATACCATTTTTCACCCTCCTACATCCATTTCTTAGTAATATACCAAAAAATACTACTATAAATTAAGGCATTACCTTAATTACAAAAAGAAAAATGTATCGGATAATATAATTATGCACAAACGAAAACATTCCAAACTACATAAGACAACGCTCCGCGCAGAGCGCGGGGCTGCATATGGACTCTTATCAGCGGATGAAAAACTCCTGCTCCAATATTACAGAAAGCTGGATGAACGCGACCGTAAGGATATTCTTTGTTTTCTTTCTGAAAAAATATCCCATTTTCGCTAGTCAAAATAGTTTTTATTTGCTATTATGCTATTATTACTATATTTTATAACGAGGAAAATATACTGATGATAGCATACATAAAAAATAAAAATGTTCTGTTCATTACGACGAAAAGACTTGATTATATCAGAAACACACAGGAAATCCGCCTGCTAAAGCAATATGCCGAAAACTATCGCATTATCGGCTCCGATAAAAAGACCTATTTTTTTCGGCTCATCCAGGTATACCGACAGCTCTTCTTCACTTCCGTCAGACGCTTTGACGCCGTGTTGATTGGATTTGCGCCACAGCTTATTCTTCCCTTTTTTAGATGGAAATTTTGGAAAAAATACAGAATCATTGACTTTTTTATTTCTCTCTATGATACCTTTTGCTATGATAAACGCTGTGTCAATCCACACGGAGCGTTGGGTCGCCTGCTCTATCTGCTGGACGCCTGTACCATAAAACATGCGGACGCTATTATCTGTGATACCAGACAGCATGGCGAATATTTTGCAGAAGAATTTCACGCAGACAGGTCAAAGCTTCACCTGCTCTATCTGGAAGCCGACCCTTCCATATATTACCCGATGCAAGTTGACAAGCCAAAGGCGGTGAAAAAAAAGAAAGTGATTTTGTTTTTCGGCAGTATGCTTCCCCTACAAGGCTATGAACTGGTTTTGGACGCTTTCTGTCTTTTAAAAGAGCGTCCGGACTACTGTTTTTATTTTATCGGCCCCCTTCCGGCTTCCTTAAAACACCAGGTGCAGGATATTCCCAATCTCTTCCTGCGCGACTGGCTCATGCAGGAAGAACTGGCGCGTCACATCGCTTTTTCGGACCTTTGCATTGCGGGGCATTTTGCCGGTGATATCGAAAAAGCCAAACGTACCATCCCCGGCAAGGCCTATATCTACCGTGCCATGGAAAAACCTATGCTGCTTGGCGACACGCCTGCTAACCATGAGCTTTTTAGCGCCGATAAAAATACGGTTTTTGTGCCGTCCGGCAGTTCCAAGGCCATTTCAGACGCTATCCTGCGTTTCTTCGGGGATTTACCCTGCTAAATGATACTGCGCCAGATAAAGCAGATATAATCCCCTATACAGCCCGCTTCTGACAAGCAGCGTAACTATCTTAAGCCTCCATTCCAGATGGCGCAGCCTGACTTCTTTAAACGCCGTTCGATAAGGATTGCTGCACAATACCTGTTTTACATAGCGTTGTTTTTCCTGATGTGATTTTGTATTTTCTTGATGAAAAAAATGCAATCTGCCACAGATTGTAAAAGAGCGTATTATTCTGCAATAATAGGCCTGTAGAAAAGACGCCTTTTCCTCATGGCTCCACAAGCCCTCTGCCTGCGCCCTCTCACGGTAGTCTTCAATGTAACGCCAAACCCTGCCATCTTGCGCCACACGGTCCGCCTTATAACCGTTCGTAATCGAGTCCGCAACGCGGCGGTAATGATAGACCTTGCTCGTCTCATAAGAAATTATCCGTGCCTTGCCAAAAGCTTCCATATTAAATACCATATCATCCAAAACAGCCAGGTTTTCACAAAACGCTATTCCATGCCGCAGCAAAAAATCCCTGCGGTAGAGCTTATCCCACGGAGCCGCAAGCGGCGCTTTCATCCCGGGAAAATCCATAGGATAGTATAAAACCGCCCTCTGCAGCCTGTTAATCTCCGTTTTTTCCCTCCATTCACAAGCAGAATGGAAATGTTCCCACGGCAGGCTTATTCCATCGCATTCCTGATAAGCGTCCAAAAGAATGATATCAGACTCTCTGCATTTATGCAGCGCTTCGCACAGCAGCCTTATACCATCCCCTGACAGCCAATCGTCCGCGTCCATAAAATACAACCATTCTCCCCGCGCCTTTTCCATACCCCGATTTCTCGCCGCAGCCACTCCGCTGTTTTTCTGGCGGATTAGCTGCACATAAAAGCGGCCGTCTGCAAAACGCTCCGCTATCTGACCGGAACCGTCCGTGGAGCCGTCATCCACCAGGATTATCTCTATCTTATCCTCTCCGCTCACATCAAGCTGGCGCGCCACACTCTCCAGGCATTGCTCCAGATAAGAAACGACATTATAAATAGGAATGACAATGGACAGTTTCGGATTCATCCGTTCAACCACACCTTTCTGCTTTTCAAATACCACCACAGATTGCTCTTTCCGCCATAGAAAAACATTAAAACAAGCGTCCGCATGGTTTTCGCCGTTACATCCATCTGCGTGCCTGCCTTTTTTAAATATTTCCGATAATATTTCCTGTCAATCTTACCCAGCGCATACCCATGCGTATGTAATTTTATAACCTGCAGATAATCGAGCAGCCGCCGGTCTTTCATGGCAGTTACCCACTCGTCCAGAATATGGAAAATCTCAAAATGTACAAACAATCTTTCATCGGTACAGGACACATCCTGCCCCTGTCTTCCCATCCGGTAGTAATACAGATACTCCGGCACACATACCGCGCTTTTGGCATGGAACCCGCTTTCTATCTTAAAAGGAAGGTCGTCAAAACGCGGAAGCGATTCATGGAAAGCAATCTTCTCCCTTTCAAGCAGTTCTTTTTTATAAATGCAGCGCCAGATAGCGACCCGTGTTTTTATCATGAGCTTCTGCACCTGATCCGCCCTGTAAGTTCCGCTCAAATAGGGCTGCGCCATACAATCGTTTCTGACTTCCCTTGCGCTTTTCGTCGCCTCATCATATTCCTGATAACCACAGTACGCAAGCTCATAGCCGCCCATAAGGGCGCGTTTCAATAGTTTCTTAAACATCTCCGGGGCTGTAAAATCATCCCCGTCCACAAACCCGATGTATCTCCCTTTGGCCTCGCGCAGACCGAGATTCCTCGCGGACGCACAGCCGCCGTTTTTTTTGCGTAGATGCCTGATACGTCCATCCTTTGCCGCATAATCCTCAAGCAGCTTCGCCGAACCGTCCGTAGAACCATCGTCCACAAAAAGATATTCCACATAGGGCGCTTTCCACTCTGTCAGAGATTCCAGACACTGCGCCAAATACTCACATACATTATATACGGGAATGATGATTGATAGTTCCAGCGGAGCATCTGTCCGCTCCCACTCCAATATTTCATATCTGTCCATATCCCGCATCAGCCTGCCTGTGCGATTTCTGAGAATATAGATATGTTCCGCCTGCATACGGTACCGCTCCCACAGCCCGAAATAATCCTCTTCCTCTCCAGTCTGTCCAATCAGATACCGTAAGGGAATATCTGCAATCTGTTTCATGGTTTCCGTCCATCCCTCCATGAACAGAATGGAATCTATATGCGCCGTTTTTATGATACTGCGCAGCTTTTCCGGCTCTTTTTCCTGCGTCAGGGTAACGCTGGAAGCCCTCTGCATATGCACCGCGGCTCCCAAAATAAGCACATTCCCTATCCGGCTTTGCCTGTCAAGATAACTTTGCAACTGTCTCATGCCACTTTATTCTCCGCTTTCAATACTTTCTTGATTATTTTTTCACAAACTTCCTGAAACAGATAATCGTAAAATACGACACTTCCTATCCGAGAACGCAGCGCCATGGACAATAACATATACTGTAAGGCGTCCTTTAGCGCATACTGCTGGATGCTCTCCCTTGCCAAAATACGAATATATTTTTTCGGTATTCTCCTAAAAAAGCGCTGTATCTTATACACCAGCGTTTTTCTCGTATCTATATCCGCCATGCGGATACACCAAAAGGAAAAGCGCAGTATGATGCGCATGATGGGAAAAACCAGCTCATCCCTATCCTGCCGCTCCATAAAATGCAGTAAATCCTCAAAAACAGGAAGAATATCCAAACGTTCACTCCCTGTAGCGGCTGTTGTCTGCGTGCTTTCTCCGATGCGGTAATAGAAACCGACATAAACGCCCATACAGCTACGGCACTCTGACAGCAGATAAAAATGCGGATAAACATCTTCCCATTTGACTTCTTCTCGAAAGGCAAACTTTGTCCTGCGTACAAATTCCATGCTAAGGACTTTACGACAGGCATTCACTTCAAACTGATACAAACATTTCTCCCGCTGCGGCTCGACTATCGCTCCACTCCGGGAAAACACCTGTTCAAACAGTTTTTTATCGTACCAGTCTCTGACGATATGGCTCTGTTCATGATAGATGACCGGAAGCGTCATAACCATTTCCGGAGGCTGCAGCGCCTTTTCAATCTCTCCCAATATCTGCTCCACATAGTCCGACATCAGCCAGTCATCGCTGTCCAGAAAAGACACATATTCCGTTTCTGTCATCCGCAGCCCCGTGTTCCTGGCGCCGCCGCACTGTTTCTTCTTCTGGTAAATATAGCGTATCTTCTTAGGATATTTCCCGGCATAACTATGTCCAATCTCCGCCGTCCTGTCCATAGAGCCATCGTCCACTATGATAATGCGGTATCTGTCATCCGTCTGCCACAGGATGCTCTCAAGCGTCCTGCCAAGCGTTTTCTCTGCATTATGGGCAGGAATGATAAATGTAAGGGCAAGTTCTGTATCTCTCATTTCATAAACTCCACATAATGCGCCAGTACCTCGTCCGGCCTGCCGATTTCTTTCATTTCGCCATCATGGATCCATAACACCCGGTCGCAAAGTTCCTGCAGTGTATCTTTGTTGTGCGAGACAATAATAACCGTCCGTCTCTTGTCCAAAATCAACGACTTCATCTTCTCCAGGCTTTTCTTCTTGAATCGTTCATCCCCAACGCTTAACACCTCATCCACCAACATGATATCCGTCTCCAGCATCGCCGTGATAGCAAAGGCGAGTTTCGAGTGCATACCGCTGGAATAGGTGCGCACCGGGCGGTCAATAAACTCTCCGAGTTCGGCGAAGGCAATAATTTCATCCAGCTTTTCTCTAATCTGCCTCTCAGTAAAGCCTAAAAGCATCCCTGAAAGCATAATATTCTCCCTGCCTGTCAACGTATTTTTAAATCCGACGCCTAAAGCCATTAACGATACGGAATGCCCTTTCAAATCTATCTCTCCCGCATTGGGCGAAAACACGCCTGCAATAGAGCGTAATAACGTCGATTTCCCACTTCCGTTTCTGCCAATAATCCCCAGAATTCCACCCTCGTCCACACTAAAAGAAACATGTTTGACCGCCTCAAATATGATTTCCCTCTGCTTTTTATGAAATAAGCTTTTCTGCACACTGGTGGTATTCAAGATACGATAATTAATACAAACATCTTTTAATTCAACAGCTTTGCTTTTCTCCGACATTCTTCTGCTCCTTATATCATTTTTACATACGCATTTTCATTGCGGTAAATCGTAGATATGCCTATGATAATCAGCAATACCGATAGTAACGTCCACATGCCAAGCATCATCCAGTCGGGCGTCTGCCCGTACAAAAGCGCGCCGCGCATGGAAGAAACCAGAAAGGCAATCGGATTATACCGCTCCATTAATTCTCCAAACGGCGCGGGAATCCGCTTTCCAACGTCATAAAACACCCCTGTCAGATACATCAGCATCCGCAGCACAATTCCCACGATATAGGACAAATCGTTCACATAGACACCATAGTGCATAAAAATATTGCACAATCCGAAAGTAAACAAAAAAAGCACTGCCAAAACCGGTATCATGCCCAAAATATTGATTGTGAACCGCACCTTGAATATAATCATCATAACCGCCACAACGCCAAAAGAAACCATCATCTTAAAACCGCACACCAGCATTCGGGAAAACAGCAGAATAAACTTCGGCATATATATCTTGGTAACGATAGAGCGGTTAGCGCGAATCAGATTCACACTGCTGGACACGCATCGGGAAAAGAAATTCCACATTGTCAGCCCGATAAAAATAAAAACGGGAAAATACGGTTCCGACGCCTTAAATACCATGCCAAACATGACCGCATAAATCAACATCATACAAACCGGCTCTATCAACCACCAAAGCCAGTCCAGATACGCATTGGACACTTCGGCGTTCAGGTCAGCCTTAGCCGACCAGAACGCATAATGCGTATAATTTTTAATGTCATGCACAAACTTACCCATGACATCCCCAACGCCCTGTCCGTTTTCTCTCCTCCCGCTAAAAAGGCCGACAAAAAAAGGAAAGATGACTGCCCATGCACAGCCCAGACACAGATATTTAAACTTATAGGTCATAGTCATCCCCTGGAATCGTAACCCCTTGACGCCGCGTATACTGGAGACCGCATAGGTAAAAGCATTGACCAGGACAAAGTAGAATAACCCAAAGACCACTTTCCGCTTACCGTCCATGGTATCCCGATGCAAAAAAATATGTATCGCCCATGCCAATATGGGCGGCAGGAAGAGAATCGCGAAATTAAACATAACGTCGCTCCTTTGATAAAATAATTTATGTTTTTATGAAAAGTCTGCGCACCCGCGGACCCTGCTTTGTCAGAACATCCACAAGGCGCATGACGATAAAGGCAAGCATAAGCGCGGAACAGATATACGGTATCAGTTTAAAGGCGTATGTCCTCTCGGTAAATATTTCTTCTACTGCCACCCGGCATACTACATGATTCAAATACAGATAGAAACTGTATTTGCCTAAAAAATCCGCCACAGATGGTATATGGCAGGCCAAATCCGCCAGATACGTTTTCTGCGTCATGCTGCATAAAACCGCAATGGCGATTAAAATGATGACTGCAAAATCCATCCCGGATATATGCCTAAAATGCATAAACAATATCACGGACAGATAAATGCCGCCCTCCAAAACCGTGAGAAGCCCTTTCCCTAATTTCGTCAATTCTATGCCATCAAGGCATTTTTTTAATCCGTATAGAAAAATCCCCAGATTGATTTCCGCTATCGCCCTAATCTGGCACTTATACATAATGCCGTCCCACTTCGTGACATTCCTGCATGACTTATATTTATGGCTCAGATATCCCAGGCAGAAAACTGCGATAACCGGCGCAATGATATAAATATATTTTTCCTTATATTTATAAAGCGGTATGATAATCAGCCCCATCGTCAATAACATCGCGGAAATGTACCATACCACGCCATTATAATCTTCTCCTACAAAACCACCGTTTCTAATCAACAACGGTTCATATATGCCTTTCATAACGCCTTTGGCAATTTCCGTTACGCCAAGTCTGCCTTGTACAATATGCGTTCCGACAAAGGCGATTATCCAGGAACACCATACCGGCAGCAGGAACGCTTTAATTTTATGCGCCATAAGGCCCTGGGGTGTTTTACCCCCCCCCAGGCAGGAATTGGCAAAATAGTACCCCGATACAATAAAAAAGAATTCTACCGCAATGCTGCCATTATAAAAAAGAATCACTTCATTGCTGCGCAGTTCTTTGGGGAAGAAGTATTGGGAATGGAATAATACTATGATGACGGCAAAAATAAATTTTGCTATATTTATTTCATGGTTCTTTTTTTCTCTCTTCACGTCTATATTCATTTTTTCCGTTTTCTCCTTCCATTGCACACATCATGTTTTGGTACATTTCCAGTAAATTTTTGGTTGGTTTCCAACCTAATTGTAATAATTCATCGATATCCAGATTATAAAAATGTGGGGGGGGAAATTTCAGACTTCTTTCTTTATTGTCTGCAAATTTTACGGCAATTTTTTCTTTCGCCAATTCCTGCGCCACTTTGTTCGCCATCTCTAAGACTGAACAATATGTTTCCGAATTGGCGGCGTTATACGCCTTTCCTTTTTCCCCTTTCAGAAGAACGGTCAGTATTGCGCTGACCGCGTCAAATGTATAAAGATAACACCTTTTGCTGCCCCCGTCTGTCAACAGTACGATATCCTTTCCCTCCTGCGCGCATCTGGCAAATTCCGCAAATACCCGGACATCCTCTCTGCCCACTCCCGGGCCAAAGGTCTGTGCAAGCCGTATACTCATGCAACGGACATCAAACTCGTCCGCATAAGAAGCGCATAATGATTCGCACTGCCTTTTGGCCTCCGGATAGCAGTTTCTTACTATCAGGGGATTGATATAACCCAAATCCTGTTCCGTTAATTTATCCTCGGTTCTGGGAGAACCATAGATTTCCATGCTTGATAAATAGACAAAACTCTCCACTTTCTTCTCTTTGGCAAGCTCCAATAAATTAATCGTACCGATAACCGCCGTCTTTATCGTTTCCACAGGTTTTGTGATAAAATACTCGCTGGCAGTCGGGCTTGCCCCATGTATGATATAATGAACCGGATATGCTATTGTCGGAAGACGCTCCACGGTTCCTTCCATGAAAATGAGTGCATCCGTATCTTGCAGCAGTTGTGCAAACTGTGTTCCCGCCCTCTCCAAAGAGCGTACCAGCGCCAAAATTTTTATATCTAACTGCCTGGTGCGATTTACATACGCCAATGCCTTAATCATGGTGAAGCCAATCAGTCCTGTTGCGCCAGTAACCAGAATATTTTTATTTTTCAACAATTCCCATGGTATATATTCCTGTTGACAAAGCAATTCTAAATCCCGTTTCCATACATCCAAGTCTTTTCTCATTTTAATAACCATGCCTTTCTCCCGGTCTGCAGTATCTGTGTGTCAAAGTGCTTTATTCCATGGTAAAGACGCCCTTATTATTAATAATCTGTTCGATTTTGTCTACAATCCGTCCTGCGGCATGTCCGTCTTCCATGCAGCCTTTATCCTCCAAAAACAGCCTGCGCTTCTCCTCGTATTTCTGCGCATCAAAATGTATAATGCTTTCATTTAATTCGTCATTATTGCGTGATATCGGAAACGGGGTTGTCTCCAAGGGATAATAAAATCCCCTGTCATGTCCATAGGAGTCAAAATCCACCGCATAAATAAACGCGGGTTTTGCAGTCAGCGCATAATCGCACAGCCAACTGGAATAATCAGACAATCCCGCATCGGCTATACATAATAACTCCTGCATATCCGGATACGCCGTGGCATTGACGAGATAGGAACTCTCCATCATATTTTTCCCTGCTTTTCTATTGTGCAGATGAAACCGCATAAGCACTTTCCAGTTCCCCCCAAACCGCACAGCCAAAGAATCCACTAACCGCTTAAAATCAACATTGAAATAGTCCAATGAACCGTCTATCCGATATGTCGGTGCATATAGGATATATTTTGTGTTTAAGGCTTTGTTTCTTTTTTTCATAATGGCATTTTTTTCATTCTCCGCCAGTTTTTCAAAATCATCCGGCAGCCTTTTTATGACTTCTAAATCCGTCAGCACGGCTTCTTTTAATTTCCTATATTGTTCCGCATCATGCAAAAAAAGAACGTCATTTCTGGCATGTCCATATTCCAATATGGGCGTATCGTTCCAATATGCTTCTCTGAAAACATTGGTTTCAAAGACGCTATTGGATATACAGATGTCCGTCACCCTGTTGCATTTTTCAGCGACTTTGTTAATATAACGTTTCTTCTTTCCCGACCGGTTATGCTGATTCGCTTTCCCTATCCGCTTAAAGCCTAACGAACCATGCCATGTCTGTATGTAGACCTGCCCTTCTTTTTTCAACAACGCATATGGCTTTAAATATTTTAATTCATTTTCAATCCAAATCCGCGCCGTCGCCATTGCCTGATACGCTTCAAATGTTCCCTTTTTTATAAGCGTCAGCTCTTTGGGAAAATTTCCGCCAGCCATCTCCTTATCATCTTTTACAAGCCAGACCAACTCATACGGCAAACCCCTGTTTAAGATTTCCTGCACAATATACTTTGGATTGCAGTCATACCTTCCATCGACCGCCGTTAATACGATTTTATTATCTGTTATCTTTTGATGATTGGACCAGATGGTCCTGATTATCTTGCCTATCGCATAATCCATTTTATAAACAGGCGTCAAAAAGATAAGCTTCATCTTTCTTTTGATATAATCTGCCGTTGTACATAGAAACCTGCCTTCCATTACCGCATATACAATATCATTCCACATATTTACTTACCTGCCCTCACAACATATCCATGGCATGATTGTTTATATGCTTTCTTAATGATATCTGCGATTATCTTCAGGAAAATTCAGACCATGGATTATGTATTTTCTATTATAAATTCCGTTAAACGTTCGCTTGCATTTCCTGTTTCATAACACCCTCTCTCTTTCAAAAATAAATCAACCTTTCGTAAATAAGTTTTTTCATCAAAGTTGATAATATTATGGTTTAACGCCTCATTACTATCAGCTATCAAAAACGGCGTCTCCTGTATGGAATAATAAAAACCTCTGGAGTGGATATATTTATTGATATCCTCTGCATAAATAAACGCAGGGCGCCTTGTCAGCATAAAATCAAATATCCAGCTTGAATAATCCGTTATCCCTATATCAGACGCCGCCATTAACTCCTGCATATCCGCATATTCGCTTACATCTATGACAGAATCCTTATTAACGAACAGGTTTTTGGCATTCCTGTTATTTTTATTATGAAAATGAAAGCGCACCAAAACAATCCATTTTACCCCCCCCCGATACGCTTTTCAATGAATTTAATAACGTTTTGCAGTTTATTTTAATGGCGTTTATATCATTTTTGTCATCACGGAATGTTGGTGCATATAATACCGTTTTGGCGTTTTCATCTATCCCATAATGCGCATAGACTTTCCATTTCATTTCCAGCATCCTTTCTGCATCGAAAAACATATCGTTTCTCGGATGTCCATATCTTAAACAGTTTACGTCAGGAAAGAAAGAATTTTTAAATACATCTTCTTCAAACTCACTGTTAGTAATAAAAAAGTCAATTAACTTATTTCCTTTTCCAGCTATTTTCTTCCACTTAGCGTCTCCATCCAGTTTTTTGATTCCCAAAGAACCATGCCAGGTATTCAGATATATCTGCCCGCGTTTCTTAGGCATGGCTTTCCAGATGCAGTTCAACGCATTATCCACCCAAAAATGTGCTGTCGCCAATGCAAAAAAACTTTCAAAAGAATCTCTCTTTACCAGCTTTACTCCTTCAGGAACTGCAGATAAATCCTTATTGTCAAAACATATCTTATCGACAATAAATATGATTTCATAATCCAATTTTCTTTTTAGCAGCTCTTGTGCAATATACTTACAATTACAGGTATAAGTATTCTGAAAAGTAGCAAATACAATCCTTTTTCTATTAATTTCCACCCCGGAAAATAAGATAAACCTCAGCACGGTACCCATAAACTCATCCATGCTTTGTATCATTGTCCTTAATGATGTCCGAAAATGGCTGCCTATTTTGCGCAAGGCATTCCCCTCTGCCAATCCAATAAATACCTTTCCCCGGTATCCGTCTTTTTCTATTTTTATCTGTTGCGTCTCATCATCATATACCTGTCTGTACATACTAACGACCTTACCTTTCCTACAGCCTGCGTCAAATGCTTTCCAAAAATGCAAGAACCCTTTGCGTTGACTGCCCATCCTCATAAGTTCCTAAAAAACGATTAAACTCTTCCATATCGCTTATATATTTTTTATCATCAAGACGCGTAATTTCTTGCAGCAATTCGTCTATATTTTTCACTTTTATATAGGGCCATTTTTCATATGGCATATAAAACGGTCTTTCTTTATCTGCATACTGTCTGGGGGATTTCGCATAACTGATAACGGGTTTATGGCGTAATGAAAATTCCCATAAAAGCGACGAATAATCCGATATCAATAAATCTGTTGCACACAATAATTCCTGCACGTCTATGTAATCGCTGCAGTTTAATATCCGCTTATCCGAGTCCCTTAAGTTGTTCTGCCTGTCAAACTGATGCGCCCTGAACAGACATACCCAATCCTCTCCGGTCTTATCCTTAAGCGCGTCCAACGCTTTTTCTATTTCCTCACTGTTCAAAAGTTCATATTTTTCATAACGGTATGTCGGCGCGTATAGCAGTATCTTTACTTTTATGTCTAAGCGGTAGCGTTCCCTTATTTCCCTATAGAAAGAATTGTCTTTAAAAAATATATCGCATCTTGGCATTCCCGTTTTTAAAATCCGGCTTTCCTGTAAGTGAAACGCTTTCATGAATATATGCGCCAGATATTCGCTGGACGCTATCATGTAATCCGTTCTTCCATACCATTTATCCAAAAGTTCTTTACGCTCATCCGCTTCCGGTAGGTCATATCCCGCTTTTTTAAATGCGCCTCCACCATGCCATGTATTAATGATAATCTGTCCTTTTTTCTTAATGAGAAGCTCATCCAGCATATCGTTGGTTATAAATATTCTGGTTCTGGCAAAGATATAATAATATAAGAAACTGCGTCTTTTTATCACCCTGTAATCTTTACTTATTGGTACGGTTTTGGGATAATCGCTTACCCAATATAAACGGTATTTTCTATTTTGCTCCCTAATCAACCCATACATAATATACTTGGGATTACAGCATATCCCTCTCCTGTCATGCGCATAAAACATCATGATACGAGGATTTATCGGCAGGCATAGAAGCGCATGTTTGATAAATCCCCTTATCATTTTTTCTATTTTTCTAATCATATTTACCCTGCATATTCAGTATTTCTTTGGATTCCAGTACGGCACGCATGGTAAAGATATCCTCGGGAGTCGTAACTTTGATATTTTCTACCGGTCCGTCTATCAAATACAGTTGATGTCCATAATACTGCATCATGGTACAGGAATCTATAAAATCTAATTTATTTTCTTTGATGGACTTTTCATGCGCCTTTAAAATATCTTCCAGCCAGAAACTCTGCGGCGCTTTCGCTATTCTGGAGCAGCTCCTGTCCGGCACTTCCCGAATCAGGTTATTATCTTCCACTACCAAAATTGTCTCTGTCACTTTAGAAGTTGTAATGGCGGAACCATATTTTTTTACACTGTTGATATTGTCATCAATGACATGGTGGTCAATAAACGGCCTTACGCCATCATGTATCAAAACAATCGCCTCTTCATAGGCAATCGCCTTGGCCGCCATCAGCGCATTGTAGATGGATTCCTGCCCCGTTGCGCCTCCAGTTACTATTGTCCTGACTTTCCGCAGATTATACTGCTCTGTCAATTCATTCAGGTATGAAATCCATTCTTTTACACAGGAAACTACAACCGCATCTATATCGGGATGCGTATCAAATATCTGCAATGTATGTATAATAATAGGCTTACCATAGACTTGCAAAAATTGTTTGGGCAATTCTTTTGTATGCATTCTTTTTCCCACTCCGCCTGCAAAAATAACACCTATATTCATCCTGTCCTCCTGCATTTTTAATAGTATTATACTCACTTTTTATGCTATTTTCAATAGCATTTTTATTTCAGGTTGATATTTTATGTTTGCAACGCGCTGTCTTTCTTCCTGAAAACAGAAAAAGCAATGAACCATTTTATAAAGACTTAGTTCATTGCTTTACTGTTTCTATTATTAAGTTACCGTGCGATTATGCCAGTATAGGCTCTCGTTTCTGAATGACAGCTTCTTCTTTGCTGACGCTCTTTTCAACAATTTTCGCTATCTGTTCAGATGCTTTTCCCGTCCATACACCTTTCAGTTACTATTAAATTATTGCCGTTACTGTAGACCATTGTCGTTAAAGTAGGCGCAATAGTTGTACCAGCTCATGCGGCTCATCTGTACCTGACGCTGTCTGTCTGGTATCAAACTGCGAGAAACGGTTATTATGATAGAACGATAAAAGCTTTTCCGCATTTTCCGCTTCCAAAAATGTTACCATACCACCCCCCATATACTGCATTTCTTCAATAACCATCCATGCCAGTTCAATAAGGTCTTTTCCAGTAATTTTGCTATTTCTGCCATCCGTATAATTCTTGCCAAGCTGTGCAATCAAATATGCAGACATGGTGTAGGTATCGGACTTCTTATCTGACTCGCTGATACGCAAAAGCTTCTTTTTCGTTGTATTACTTACTGTTTCACCCCTGACTGTCAACGGTTTTAATGCAATAGTAAAATAGCCAAGCAATTTAAAATCTTCCGTAGAGAAAACCAGATATGTAACCGACTGATTCTTTTTTGCAAACTCTATGGAACTTTGTTTTAAAAACCTTTCAACATCCGGATTCTTTGGACAAGAAAAATTGGAGAGGATTTGAATAAGCCTTTCCTCCCCAATCCTCGGATTTTCATTTCCCAAATACTCACGAATGTTCGTAACCTGATATTTATCCGTTATTGACATTCGACTTCTCCCATTGTTCCATAAATTTTAGCATTTCCACTTCTCCCCTTATAAACTTTGCAGCTATGGGAGTACGTTCAGGACGGTTTTTGGCAGATTCTTCAATCGCATTGACAAACATCTCCACCT
>JAMPFF010000001.1:291660-337613 GCA_023664605.1 Clostridium sp. | reverse complement strand
ACATATCAGTAAGTTCATCTTCTCTTGGAGGAACTTCTCCTGTATTCAATGCAACCGGAACTTTAGACCGAAACTGATTTATACCAAGCACTATAAAAATAAGCGAAACAAGTGCAGCAATTACCAAATAAATAATGATACCTGCCATAACTTAATTGACCTCCAGACTCCGATTGTTTTATTAGTTTATTATATATGCCATAAAGCAACATTCATTATAGCAACCTCTATTCAGAGTGTAAAGCCTTTATTTACCTTGAAAAGTTTTACGATGACAATGAAAAAGAAAAATAATATATTACAAGTGAAAAAAGAATATCATCCAAAATAAATATGTTTTTTCCATAGAACAAGGGTTTGCAGCAATACGAGCTATCAGTCTTATTATTACAATAATCTCCCATATGAGTTTCTAATTTCTCCGCCCGAAATCAAATATCTTTTCATATTTCTTTGCAGAGAAGTATTTTCAGGTAATATTTTATAATTAGTTGTTCTAGTATTATACAGCCACTCAATAAATTCAGTATCCACTTCACCTTTATCATAAATTTCAAACCGTTTTTGAAAATTTATAATATTTGTTTCTTCACTTAACATTTCTTTAAGTTTGCCATCCAAAAGCCATGAATGACAACAATATTTTTTATCGGCGATTTCCGGATAATATTCTGCAAAAAAGATTCTTGCACACTCTAATGAATTATCGACTGCCTGCGGTGAAAAATCAGTATTAGATGGAATGTGTAAATTTATAACTATGTCGTTTTCAATATGTTTCATCTCATATTCCAGCTCACCAATTCTAAACAAATGACAACCTGCCTGTCGAGTTGTCCACCAGTATCTATCAAAATATAGTCTGCCTGTTCTCTTGAAAGTTTCATCAATAAAACGTGTGTAACATTTCATTGTGTCAATGTAGATTTTATCGCTGATACCCTTTGCTTTATAAATATCATAAATATCAGCAGAAGCTTTTAACATACAAGAAAGTATTTTGATATTTTCCTCATCATCACCAAGTATAACTTGAAGCTCAAGCCTTGCTTCTTTCATTTTTTCATACACCAAAAAATCCTTCAACTGCTTATCTACCATATTAAAATCAAATCTGTCTGCAAAATCAAACACACGGGTTTTTATTTCAGACTGTATGGATATTTCATTACATAGTTCAAATAATGTCATTTAAATACCTCCTCATTATCAGGGGAATGGACAAACAACGATTTGTTTACTACACTATTTTAGTTGGTATAGAGCAATTTGGCAACGTAAAACAATCTCTATTTGTAGCCGTTTGGCTTGCAAAGAGCGTTCTGGGAAAAAATAATGGCAATCCTAACGTGTTCAAGCGTGTTCAAAACTAAAAAGAAACAAAAAATAAGGAAACCTTGATATTTTCTAGGTTTCCTCACTATTAACCACTGCGGAAGATGGGACTTGAACCCACACGATGTAACCATCACAAGATCCTTAGTCTTGCTCGTCTGCCAGTTCCGACACTTCCGCTTACGTTCACAACGCAAGTAATATCATACTATCGCCCCCGTTAAAAGTCAATACATTTTTTTAAATTTCTACACACATTCTATTCTTTTTTCTATGAAATACTGCAAATATATGATACAATAAGATATAAGATTTTACTATTTTTAAGATAGGAATAAACCGCTTATGCAAAAGCCAAAGAAAATCACTAAAAAAATCATACTGCAGGCATTGTGGATTATTTATGCGCTGGTAAATATTATCATATGGCTGCCCAAAGTGGATAAGCTTTTTTCTCAAGACTACGCATCCATATCAGAGCATATTTCACTCAATGATTCCTGGGATATTACCATCGGAAATGATACTTACCACGATATTGCTTTAGATACTTTCAAGTTTGATGCCGTAAATAAGGGAACCAAAATAATAATGACGCGTATGCTCCCCGATAACTGGGATATGGCGGAGGGCGCGCTGCGCTTACATATCAGACAGACCGCCGTGTCGGTTTACATTGACGATAAACCTATCTATCAATATGGACACAACAGGATGTTAAAGAATAAGACCGTCGGCAGCGGCTATTTGTTTGTTAATCTTCCGAAAGAATATCAGGGAAAAAAACTAACGATTCGGCTCATATCGGCTGAGGACAAGGCATTTACCTCATTTGACCCTATCCGCATTTACGAATGGCAGAACGCCTACCGTATGTTATTAACGGAAAACAGGCTGCCGATGTTTTTAGGCTGCTTTTTAACCATTTTCGGACTGGTGACCTGCTGTATCACAGTATTTGCCCTGGCTTTTTCCTTAAAATATATCAGAATGTTCTGTCTTTCCATTTTTGCCATCTGTACGGGATTGTGGACATTATGCTATTACAACGTGATTGCTGTTTTTTCCATACCGTTATATTCCATTTCCATGCTGGAATATATCACGCTCTATCTTGCGCCTGTTCCGCTGATTATCTATTTGTGGACGGACGTACAAAAGCTGGAAAAGCGCGCGTTTAAGGTATGTTACTGGATTCTTTCCACATTCCATATAACGGCTACGGCAGTCATGTTAGCGCTTCATGCCACGGATACGGTACACTGTGCGGCAACTCTGAAATATATGCAGATACTCCTTATTGTTTCTCTGCTGTATTTCATCTTCATAGAGCTTATGAATCTAAAATCCAACCGCACGAACGACCGGCTCTTTTTGGTAGGTATGCTGCTGGTTGCCGTCTGTGTGTCCTATGATTTAATCGGTTATTCCCTTAACCGCTATTTTGGCAGACTTATTTTTACGGTAAAAGGCGTAACCTCCATGGGGCTTGTCGTTTTTATCTTTATCTTAATAGGTTCTTTCTATATTGATTTAACGCAAAAGCTAATGCAGGAAACAGAACGAAATTTCCTGATTAAAAGCGCCTATACGGACGAGCTGACTCAGATTCACAACCGCCGCTACTGCATGGAATACATGAATAAAATCAAAGATTCCGAAAATATTGATTATACGGTTATCTGTTTCGACGTCAATAATTTAAAAACTGTCAACGACACTTACGGTCACGCGCAGGGAGATATTTTAATCAAGAGCGCGGCGGACGTTATTTCAGAAACATTTGGAGATCACGGCGTTGTAGCAAGGATGGGCGGCGATGAATTTATTTCCATCATTGAAACCTCCGATACGGAAGAAATCAACCGTCTGATGGAGCTGTTTCGTCAAAATACGGACTCCAAAAATGAAGAAGCCGCCGATTTGCATATGTCCATCGCATACGGTTACGCCTCCTGCAATCCAAAGGAATATAATATCGAGAAAATATATCAAATAGCGGATAACCGTATGTATGAGAAAAAGAAGCAGATGAAGCAGGAGAAACAGGAGAAGCTTTCTTCCTGAAAGGAGACTGTATGCGATTAACCGAAAATGCCAAAACGCTATTGATAGATTTGCTTCTTCTCTGTGTCGCCATTTATTTTCTTGCCAGTTATATCGAATACTTAGAGCAGAAGAATGATTACCGGATTACGCCTCTTACCGAAGTCAGCCGGGATATCTGGTACGAAGATAACCATACCTACTCATTAAATAGCCCGCTTTTATTACAGCTTCAATATGAACTTGCGGCATCGCTTCCGGCAGACGTCGCAGCTGCGGCTGGAATGGAAACCATTGAAATCTATAAGAAAAATTCTCTGGAAAATTCGGCGGACGGCATCGTGCTTGTCAAAGACATCTCCGGCAATATACTGACCGTCCTTTCTTCCGACTCCCGGGATGATAACCGAAATTCCATTTACTTATATGAAAAAGATGGAACCGCCATGCTCATGACGTTTCGTATTAATTACTTTTTTGAATGGACGTGTGACTATCAGTATGAGATTTTTCGTCTGGATGAAAATAAGGAACCCGTCCTGTATACAGGCTCCGAATGTTCTTTTACGGCAATATATGATGACGATAGCGACAGCAGACGTTTTCCTTTAGCCTGGATAACGCAGCTGGAGGACTATTTTGCCGACGCCGTTTTACTCCTCAGCACAGAAGAAAATACGTTTCGCAGCTATTCTATAGAGGATGAATCACTTTCCAAATGGACGCCCGCTCTTTACCAAAAATATTGACTGTTTCTTTTTGCCGCATCTTTTAACATCACGCTTTTTCCGGTATCACATATAATATATAAAATCTCTCCTACCGGGGTTTTATTATGTATTCATCTCTTTCCATTGCCATCGCCGGACGCACTCCCGATACCGTCAATTATGAAAAGGCATTGCAGCGCTTAGGCGCGCACACGCTCGCCTGTCTCGACCCGCAGCAGTGTATGGACTGCGACGCTTTGTTACTTCCCGGCGGCGGCGACATTACCCCCGCTTTTTTCGGACAACAAAACCACGGTTCCCGTAACATTGACACGGAACTGGATATTTTACAGCTTCAAATACTGGATATGTTTATTAAATGGAAAAAGCCCGTACTCGGCATCTGTAAGGGGCTTCAAATCATTAACGTACATTTTGGCGGCACAATCTGCCAGCATATAAGAAACGCCGCCGTACACGAATGGAACGGCAGCGACCGTTTTCACTATGTATATCATTGTGGATGCAGCCGCACCGACTTTTTTTATCAATTATACGGAAGCAGCGCTTTTGTCAATTCCGCCCATCACCAGGCTGTGGAACAGTTAGGCAGAAAGCTTATACCCGTCTGTCAGGCGCACGACGGCGTCATAGAGGCTCTCGTCCACGCCGAACTCCCCGTTATGGCTGTGCAATGGCACCCGGAACGCATTATAGAAAAGGGCGGGGAGAAACTTATATCTTACTTTTTAGATATTTGCTCTGAAATTCCTCTTTCGCGTGCTGGGAAAGCATATCGAACAACGTTTTCATAATATCGTTCATCACTTTCATGGCGTCGGCGTCCACATTCTTAACCGCCGCCATAATGCCCTGAATGCTTCTTTTCCAGTTGGCGGTAAAATCAATCAGGTTATCCGCTTCCGACGCTTTCATAACGTCATATAACGTATCGACAAAGATGTGCATTTCCTCCTGATTGAGAGACAATATCCAGTCGTTTAATGTTGTATCCATAAACATCGTCGTGGAGTATACCTGTTTTGCCAGTTGAAAGCCATCTTTTTTTACCAGCCAGGAATAAGGGTCGTGCTGCGCCAGCCCGATATTTCTGCTTTCAACGACGCGGTAGTCTTTCTCGGAATAAAGAAGCATTCCCACCAGCGAAGAATGGGGAATGGTTCTGTCGATTTTTTTCTCAATCCTCTCAAATCCGCATTTTTCTTTCACTTCCGGGCGAAATCCCGGTCCGTCATGGTTAAATATGGTAACAATGCTATCCTGTATCCGCTTCTCGCAGTTCATTGCCGCATATACGGCGAAATTTCCGCCCTTGGAATGGCCGCCGATATAAAACGGCGTCGTTATGTTTCCCGCCACCCGGTTCAAATAGTCTACGCTCATAAGCTGTCCCGGCGACGGCTCGGAAAAGGCAAGGTTCAAATCCTCTTTCCAGCCTACGATGTTCTCGTCCGTGCCGCGGTATGCCACATAATATGTGCCGCCCTCCAGTTGAATGGTAATCGCGGAAAACTGCGTTTCTTTTTCCAACTCTATCTGGTTTACATAATTATTCAACCGTAACGTTCCAAACCGTTTACTGCGCTCCATTGCCAGAAACAATTTTGTATTTTTCTCCCGGTATCTTTCATCCGCATACAGGCTGTCATACTCCGGATGCCGTAAAAGTTCCTGCATCGTTACCGGAGCGGCATTTTCTTCCGTTCCCGGAACAAGCGCGTCAAATTTCAAATAGGCAAACTGGCATAAAACCAGACTGTCAACCTCACTAAGCGGTTTTTCCAAAAATGTGTAATCACCATAATCTTTCACATAATCAATAATCGTTCCCATAGACGCCACCTTACCCGTTATGCTGTCATACCAGTGTGTTTCTACATCTTTGCTTCCAAGTGTTCGATATTCTTAATCAGCACCGAAACCGTTCCGTCCGGATTGGTAATAAACTCCACGCTTCTCGGATTCTTATACTGCTCCATCGGAATCTTGATTTCAATGCCGGTATCGGTATACAGATGCTGGCTTTGGTACTTTTTGACCGTATTCTCGCTCTGCGGCTTGATTTCTTCTTTTACCATATCATACTTTTCCATTTTATCCTGAAAAGCCACTTTTAATTCCGGTTCCTCATAGAAAATCTTCTCCGCGATTTCCTCTACGGTAAAGCCTCCGTTTTCCTCGATTTCCTCCTGTATGACACGCTTTGCCTCCATCTGTTTTGCAAACCGCTTCATCTCGTCATACCCCTCTTTCTGGACGCCCTCTATCGCCCTGTTCACAATCGAAAGTTTGGACTTATGTGATAAATGCGAACTGCACTTTAAGAACAGGAAAGAAAAATAATTTGTCTTTTCACCGTTTACTTCATACTTTTTCTCAACCGTCCAAACCGCCAAATCGTCCAGCCTGACAATCGCCGCCTCCGAAAGCCTTTGACTTTCCGAGGGCAGAATCGACTTATGGCGGATAATCTCATTGCTGTTGCCCTCTTCCAAAGACAATGTTCTATGCGTATAAAGAGACTTATAGTTCATCTTTAACAGACCCAGATACTCCTCTGACTCATACTGAAAACGCACCACAACCAAATCCGCCGGCGGAATATCAATGTTACTTTGCATAATTTCATATAAAAGCGTGGCGATATCCTTACTGATATCGACAAAAGAATCGTCCGCATACTCTTCCAGGATATGGTAAACTTCCGATTCCTCCTGATAAAAACGGCACTCCTTGGCGTCGTCTCCGGAACTTATCTTCGCGATATGTTCTTTGATAAAGTCCGCAAACTCTGAGCCGTATTCCAGTTCCGTATCCGATAAAACCGGCATCCCTATCGTAGAATCCATAATATGTACAATAGCTTTTTTGACTCTTATATTTTCTTTTACCATCTTATGTAAACTCCCGTTCTATTTCAATTAATATTTTTTCCATGTTTTGGGGGCGAATAGAAGTAACATCGGTAACAGTTCCAAACGTCCTGTCAGCATATCGAACATCAATACCAGTTTGGAAAAAATGTTATACTCACCATAGTTGCATGTCGGCCCGACCGCATGAAATCCCGGCCCCGTATTATTCAAATTCGCCAAAACCGCGCTGACATTCGTGGTAAAATCATACTTATCCATTGATAAAAGCAGGAAAGATACCAGAAAAATTACAAGGTATATAATCAGATAAGAATGAATCGACGTCGCCGTTTCATCATCCACCGCCCTTCCCTCTAAATGCGGTTTTTTCACAATCTGCGGATGGACGACGCGAATCAGTTCCTTGCGCATATCCTGTATTAAAATCATCACGCGGGAGACTTTAAAGCCGCCGCCCGTACTACCCGCACACGCGCCGATGGTCATGACGATAATCAGAATCGCTTTGGAAAACTCCGGCCATAAATCAAAGTCCGTCGTTGAAAAACCGGTACTGCTGCCCAGCGAAGCAACCTGAAAAAGCGCGTCTTTAAACGCTATGGCAATGCTGTCATAATACCCCCTGATATTCCATGTAATAAACGCCGCCGCGCCAAACAATATGAGCAGATACGTTCTCGCCTCTTCATGTTTTAGCGCGTCTTTTGGCTTTCTTGCCACCAAAAGCAGATAATAGACGTTAAAGTTCATGCCGCCTAATATCATAAAAATAATGAAAATCACCTGCACCGGTATCGTATAGCTTCCGACGCTGGTATTTAAGATGCCGAAACCTCCCGTTCCCATCGTGGAAAAGGACAGCACGATGGAGTCATACATACTCATGCCCGCCGCTTTTAACGCAATCATCTGTAACAGCGTGATGCCAATATAGATACCATAAAGAATCTTCGCCGTCGTCTGCACTCTGGGTACGAGCTTTCCGACCGTAGGACCGGGGCTTTCCGCCCGCATGAGGTGCATATTATAACCGCCGGAAAGCGGCAGTACCGCAATAATCAGGACAAGCACGCCCATACCGCCTATCCAGTGCGTAAAAAGACGCCAGAACTGCACGCATTTGGAGAGCGATTCCACATCCGATAAAATACTGCCTCCGGTCGTCGTCAATCCGGAAATCGTTTCAAAAAGCGCATCTACAAAGTTTGGAATCTCTCTGCTGAAATAAAAGGGCAGGGCGCCGACCAAACTTAATATAATCCATGTTAAAGAAACCGTAACAAAGCCCTCTCTGGCATAAAACACATTGCTTTTCGGTTTCCACTGTTTCCCAATTTCCGCCACCAGAAAACAGCCTATCATCACGGCGGCGAAAGCAAATCCTGCCTTTTCCCTATAAATAAGCGCCACCAGACACGGAAGCGTCAAAAAAAACGCCGCAAATTCCAGAACACGGAATAAAATATATCTGATAATAGAAAAATTCATCTTAATCCCCCATTCCAGCTTATTTCAAAATATCCTTGATATCGTTTAATCTCGTATTGGTCGTCACCACAATCACCATATCGCCTACCTCTATCACGCTCTGACCTCCCGGAATGCTGATAACGCCGTTATGGTTAATAGAACAAATGAGGATATTCGGCTTAATCGGCAGTTTTTGTAACGGTATGCCGACTACCGGAGAATCTTCTTTTACAATAAACTCTAACGCCTCCACCCTGTTATCGTTGAGACGGTACAGCGTCTCTATATTGCTGCCGAGGGAATTATCCATCGCCCGCACATATTTAATAATGCTTTCCGCCGTCAGATATTTAGGATAAATAATGCTGCCGATATCCAGGCTGTCTATAATCTCATCATAGGAAATCCTGTGTACATGCGTAATCAGTTTCGCCTTGGACATACTCTTGGCAAATAAAGAAAGCATAATGTTTTCCTCATCTACACTCGTCATGGCGACAAACGCCTCCGTCTGCAAAAGCCCTTCTTGCAAAAGCAAGTCCTTGTCCGTGCCGTCGCCGTTAATAATGATGGCTTTTGGCAAAAGCTCGCTCAATTCCTCACAGCGTTCCTTATCTATCTCGATAATCTTAATCTGCATTCCCATAACAGTCAGTTGTCTGGCAAGATAAAACGCCGTCTTGCCGCCCCCGATAATCATAACGCTCTTTGCCCTGGTAACGGCGGCTCCCAGTTTCTTAAAAAACGCCAGCGTCTTTTGCGGCGTGCCTACAATGGAAATCTCGTCTTTAGCGCGGATGATAAAATTACCGCCCGGAATATAGACGTCCTCATCCCGCTCCACCGTACAAATTAAGATATCCGACTTTAGCTTGGAGGCAATCTGCTGTAAGGAAAGATCGCAAAGCACGGAATCCTCCCCCACACGATATTTTACAACTTCCACTCTTCCCTTGGTAAACGTATCTATCGTAATCGCCGATGGGAATTTTAACAGCCTTGCCATCTCCGCCGCCGCGGTATATTCCGGGTTAATAATCATGGAAAGTCCCAGTTCTTCTTTAATATAATTAATTTCCATATTGTAGATAGGATTCCTGACTCTGGCGATGGTATGGCACCCGCCGGTCTTTTTCGCAATCAAACAGCACAAGAGATTGACTTCGTCGGAACCTGTCACGGCAATCAAAAGATGCGCCTGTTCCACTCCCGCCTCTTTTTGCACGGCGAAGCTGACGCCGTTTCCTACAACTCCCATCACGTCATAATTATTAATCAGGTTTTGTAATTTCTGATTTTCCTCGTCAATAACCGTAATGTTATGACCTTCCGAACTTAGCTGCTCTGTCAGCGTCGCGCCTACATTGCCACATCCCACAATAATTATCTGCATCGTTTTTTATACCTTTCCTGCAATTTCCTTTGTTATTATATCCATTCTTTCTATAAGAAGCAACTAGTACTTCTCCGGATAATCCGTACCCGTCTCCGACTGCATAAGCTGCACATATTTCTCCGGCTCTTTTTCCATTTTCAGCATCGTGTCAAACGCCATCAGTAACATCTTATCGCCGTTTTGTTTCATATCATAATGTCCTCTGTCCATCTGCGCCTTAAAATGATCCATCTGCCACACCATGATATCGACTACCGTATAACCCTCTATCCGGTATTCGCACAAAAAGTTCTGATGCTCCAAATAATATACAAATTCACGATAGACCGGAGCGGAATTTTGCAGCGCGTCCCAGAAGTTTTCCAAAAATGTTCCGTCTTTACCGGCATATTCGCATAATGCACGCGCCCATTGCCCGGCCGCTTCCTTTCTGCTTTCTTCATCCGACATAATGATTTCCCCTTTCCGGCGTTCTTTTTTCACGGCATGTTCCATATAAATAGAATAAGAAAAGTACAAGGTCGTTATTTTCCTATGTTGCAGTTGATACAAAAAGCAAACGACTTTATCTGGGGCGTTCCCCTTCTTTTTATCCTGATGGGAACTCATATTTATTTCACATGGAAGCTTCATATGCCGCAGCGCAGAATTTTCTACGCAATTAAACTTTCTCTCGGTATGGAAAACGGCGGAGAACACAATCTGTCTTCCTTTTCCACACTTGCCACAACGCTTGCCGCCACCCTCGGAACCGGCAACATCATCGGCATATCAACCGCTGTCGCACTCGGCGGCCCGGGAGCCATTTTCTGGTGCTGGATTACCGGAATCCTCGGCATGGCAACCGCTTACAGTGAATGCTATCTAAGCGTCCTATTCCGTACAAAGCAGAAAAACGGCGCCTATGCCGGCGGCCCCATGTATGTTCTGCGAAATGGTTTACATAACAAAACGTTAGGCTCTTTCTATGCCCTTTGTACCCTTTTTGCGGCCTTTGGCGTCGGCTGTACGACACAGGCCAACTCTGTTTCCCAAGCCGCCGAGGCTTCTTTCCATCTGTCGCCGCACCTTGTAGGCATCATGCTTGCCGTACTGACCGGCATCGTTATCTTAGGCGGTGTCAAAGTCATCGGCAATTTATGCGAACGGGTCGTTCCCGCCATGAGTTTCGTCTACCTGTTCGGCTGTATTTTACTGCTGGTTCTGTACCGCAGGCAGCTTCCGCAGGCATGTCTGTGGATTTTAAAAGACGCTTTTTCCGTCTCTTCCATCGCAGGCGGTTTTATTGGCTCTACTTTACAGTTATCGCTTCGCTACGGTATCGCCAGAGGTTTATTTACAAACGAAGCCGGCATTGGCACTTCCGCCATTGCCGCGGCGGCTTCCGCCGTCCATGAACCCGAACAGCAGGCTTATATTTCCATGACCGCGGTATTCTGGGATACTGTCGTTATGTGCCTGCTCACCGGGCTTGTCGTAGTCTCCAATATGCTTTACGACCCTGCCAGCATCCAACATGTTCCCTCGACCGGCCTTACCGCGGCCGCGTTTGCGCATCTGCCATATGTTGGAGACGCCTTTTTAACCATCTCTCTTATGACATTTGCCGTCACGACATTAATCGGCTGGTCCTATTTCGGTGAAAAGGCAACGGAATACCTTGTAGGAGACTCCGGTATTCCGTATTATAAACTATTTTATATTGTCATGATATATTTCGGAGCCATCATCCCCATGAATATCGTATGGGAATGCACCGATTTGATTAACGGCCTTATGGTACTGCCGAATGTCCTTGCACTCTACTTTTTACGCCACCACATTAAATCGTAGCCACAAATGCCACAGTATAAATCATTCCATGCGCAATCTGCGGGGCTTGCGTTTATTAAATCTTAAAGTTATGGATAATTTCCTGTAAAGAACGGCTGCTGCGCTCCAAAATGGCCATCTTCCGCATGATTTCTTCGGAACTGACATTCGTATGCTGCATGGTGTCCGCTACGTTGTGGATATCCTCTACCATGGTAGCTGTTGTTTCCGTAATCGTCTGTAAGGAGGCTATCATCTGCTGTATGGACGCTCCCATCTCCTGCGCAGATGCGCCCAAATCGGTGGCAATGCCATCATAGAATACGGCATCTTCCTTATACTGCTTTGCCGTGTCTAACATTGTATGGTAATCGCCGATAACATGGTCTTTCATAAAGTTAAGCAGCGTTCCCGAACTGTCTTTTAATGCCATGACGGAATCCACGACTTCATTGATAACCGCCTGTATATTATCCACCGCGGCTTTGGAATTTTCCGCCAACGTCCTGACTTCCTCCGCTACTACCGCGAATCCCTTGCCCGCCTCTCCGGCGCGCGCCGCTTCAATGGAAGCGTTTAATGCAATCAGGTTAGTCTTGGCCGTGATACTCAAAATTTCCTGAGACAATGTTTTAATCTCATCGACTTTTTCCACTTCCTGCAATGCCACTTCCAATTCTTTTTCCACTTTCCGATAGATTAGGCTTGCCTGCTTTTTTGCATTTTCCGTTGACTCTAACAGTTTCTCCGCCCGTACATTGATAACGCCGGAAGCATCCGCCGCTTCGGACGCTTTCATGGAAACACTGTCCACCACCGTTCCAATTTCGGAACTCGCTATACTGATGGTATTGGTTACGCCTGCCGCGTCGTTCGCCTTGACCTTGACAGCTTCTATTAACTGGTCCATACGGTCAAGTCCGTTGTTCAGCTCCGCCATATCGCTATAGGCTTCCGACGCTGTATCAGCTATGCCGTTTGCTTCTTCTTTTGTTCCCAGAATCGTATCGCGAATCTGTTTCCTGACAGACTTGGTCGCATACTCGATTTCTTCCAGTTCATCCTTAAAACCTTCGGCAACCTGATGTTTCGCTTTATCCGAAGTCTCCGGCACATCCCTGAAATCACCGCTTGCAAACTGTTTTAAATCCGCTATCGGCGCCAATAATTTATTCGCCGTAAAAACTACGATTCCTATAATTAAAATCATACCGATAATACAGATAAGCGACGAAGCGACAACTAATGTCGTCAACTCTTTCGTAACCGCGCTTTTCGGGATGACAACGCCGACCGTCCAGTCGCAGTTTTTCATGGGTACAACAGTGAAATATTTGGCAATACCGTCGTAGTCTTTACTTTCGACCATGCCCTGTTCCTGCGTAATCAGTCTGCTCACTTCTCCCAGCGCGCCGCCCGCCGCTTCGGCAACGGCAACGGAAGTATCGCCCGTAGGTAGAAATTCCTGATTGGGATGTGTGACAAAACATCCCGCACTGTCTACCAAAAAACCGTAACCATCGTCTTTTTGTAAGTTATTTACTACATTTACCAATTCTTCCGTCGTAATATCCGCACCGCACACACCGGCAATTTCGCCTGCCTGATTATACATCGGCGCGGCAACCGTCACAACGATTCTACCGGTAAAAGCATCCACATAGGGGTCTGTTACTACTACCGTACCGGCTTCTTTTGCCTGTATGTACCATCCACGCTCACAGCAATCATAATCTTCACCCACTTCCGAATTGATGATTAACATCGTATGGTCCTCAAAACCATAATAGGCGTCCATAATCGTACCGTCGCTGTTCGCAAGACGCTCCGCCAGATACGCTTTCATATCCGCATACGGCTCCTTTTGCATTTTCAATTCATATGTATTTACATTTTCCTTGACCCACGCAATCTGCTCCGAAAGCCATCCGCTCATTTCTTCGGATGTTTTCTGCGCTTTTTCAAGCTGCAGTTCTTTTACTTTCCTGCTTACAACGTTATTCGCAATCAGATAGCTTCCTATCGACCCTGTCAATAAAATCACAACAGCCGCAGCGGATATGGCCGCAATCAATTTTCCTTTAATTGTTTTCATATATCTCCCTCCAGTCTGTACCAATTCATTATACACTTTTTCCCGAAAGCCGTCCACAGTTATATCATACGAAACAGCACGATATTTTTATTGCATCCGAAAATCAGACATGTTACACTTTATAAAGTTATAGTAACTTTTGACACAGTATCAGTAAGGAGGCTTTTCATGGCGCAGTACTGCTTGAGCTGTTCTTCCACAGCCGATTTATCCAAAGAATATTTTGATAAAAGAGATATCCATTATATATGCTTTCACTTTGAGTTAGACGGTAAAGAATATTTGGACGACCTTGGCGAGTCCGTTCCTCCCGATACCATGTACCGCATGATGTCCGAGGGCGCCGACACCAAGACTTCACAGATTACCATAAACGAATATGAGGAATATTTTGAACGTATGTTACAGGATGGCAAAGACGTTCTGCATCTTTGTCTCTCCAGCGGTATTTCAGGCACTTATAACTCCGCCTGTATCGCCAGGGAAACCCTGACCGAAAAATACCCCGATAGAAAAATCTACGTTGTAGATTCTCTTGCCGCTTCCAGCGGTTTCGGTCTGTTGGTGGACGGTATAGCCGATATGCGGGATGCCGGTATGGGCATCGACGAACTGTACGATTGGGCGGAAAATAATAAGAAAAAACTGCAGCACTGGTTTTTCTCCACCGACTTAACTTTTTATATCAAGGGCGGAAGAATCTCCAAAACCAGCGGTTTTATCGGCAGCGTACTAAGTATCTGCCCGCTCCTTAACGTTGATTTTGAAGGCCGCCTCATTCCGAGGGAGAAAGTCAGGACTAAGAAAAAAGTCATTGAGCGAATCGTGGAACAGATGGAACAGAATGCCCGCGACGGCTTACAATATTCTGGCAGATGCTTTATCAGCCAGTCAGCCTGTATGGAGGACGCGCGCGCCGTTGCCGACCTGATAGAGAGCCGTTTCCCGAACCTTGACGGCAAGGTGCAGATTTATCCCATCGGCGCGACTATCGGCAGCCACACCGGACCGGGAACCGTAGCGTTGTTTTTCTGGGGGAAAGAGAGAATAAACTAAGCAAGAATAATCAGGCGGTTATCGTCTATGTGACAGATAAGACGGTAATCGCCTATTCTGTATCTCCATTGTCCACTTCTGTCCGCTGTTAAGCCTTTTCCATGTTGACGGGGATTTTCACTATCGATAAGGTTTTTATCAATCCAGCCCTTTATCATGCGCTGTGTATACCTGTCTAATTTTTTAAATTCTTTATCGAATCTTGCCGTTGTCTCTACTTGGTAACTCATAAGTCCAAATCTCCCCAAAGTTCCGAAATGGGTCTGCTCTTATGACCGCCGTCTACATATTCGCGATACGCTTCATCAGCAACCGCAATATCATATTCATCCTCTATCCGCTCAAAAAGCGCTTTCTTAAATGCTTCTCCTAACGACATAGAGTGAACTTTGGCATAACTCTCTGCAAGGGCTTTTTCTTCCGCTGTCAGTCTGATTGAAAAACTCATATACTCAACTCCTCTCTGTAGTACATTGTACTACTTGTTTTTAGTTTTGTCAAGAGGGGGTTCTATTACGGATAGCATAAGTCGATTATAAACAAGTTCCATATATGATTTTACCGCCTTTATGAAATATCCTTACCATCCAAGCATTGTCCCTAAAATTCCCAAAACTTCAATGACAGCTCCCGGTTTACGACGAATGAAAGGAAATTAGGATGATTACTCTGGAACATTTTTAGACTTTCAAAAAAGAGCGCTTTGCTTCTCGTCTTTATATCGACAAAAGTTTTATCAAGTTTCTGGTTTTTTACATTTTTCTCCACATATTCTTTCGACTGCTTTTCGTAATTATCAACCATGGACGGATTCTTCTTTACTGCGCCTATATACCAGTTTGTAAGGTATTTCAACGCATTAAGCCCACCCTCCTCATTTTTGCTTATTTTCTGGTATTCGGCATATGCTTCTTTATCCATTGTCCGCATCATATCAAGCGTATTTGTAGTCCGGGCAAGATTGCTTCCATGCCCAAGATATCTGCCTTTTACAACCCCGTAATCCATATTTCCGCTGTTGTCGGCTTTTCCTGCGCTTGCCAGTTTTGCAATGGATTCCATTGCTTCCAGAAATGCCTCTCTGCTGCTTTCCGGGATAAAGTTTTTTGCCGCATATTCCGCTTTCTTCATTCCAAGTGAAATATTCGCCTGTCGTTCCTCCTCCGTCATGAAACCGCTGTTTTCGACAAGAAAATTCTGGCGAATGATATCATACACAAATCCCTGCTCCTCTTTGCCGCAATTCTCCAATGCAGACGCGACTGCTTTGTCTGCGCCATACATCCCCGAATATGCCGGAAGGTAATTTGCAGACTTATCATAATGCTTGAGTTCACTCTGAAAAGCAACGTCTTTTGCTTCTTTCGCCGCCGTTTTCTCTGCTGTTATTTCCCTGTCGGACATAAATTTCTTACTTTCTGCAAGCGCCGCGAGACCATCGCCGGAAAACTGTACTATGACATTTTCCCCATATTGTGAGGAAATATCATTTAATACTTTCATCGTTTCCTCTTTTGACATTCTATCCATAACCTTGTTGCCATCTTCGTCCGTAGTGTTAAACTGATACTTTACTAAAGTATCTTTCTCTGCCGCTGTATTAGAGCTATAGCTTTTTAACTGTTCCGTACCCGCATAAAACTGGCTGTAACTTTGATTAACATTGATTGCCATAATCTGAACCTCCTGCCTAAAAATTTGAAATCTGTTTCATATATAACATAGTCTCATATCATATATCGGTTACCCCCCCCCGAAAAATATTAGACCTGTATAGCAAAATTACTTTCTTTCATAAGTAATTGCATATTAGGCGTTTTGCAATCGCCTGATAATTGCATAAAAAAAGCGGGGTCATGCGCCCCACTTTTTCGCTGACTTACGCCGTACAATGATAAAACAAACCACATGCGCCAAAAAGGTCAAAAACCAGCTTGCCGGATAGGTCAGATACAAGGAAGTGACCGTATGGAAAGGCTCCGTCTGAAAGTTTCTCATTCATTCCCATCTGATAAGTTCCGTTTCCCCGGCAATCTTTTCCGTTAGATACATTAGGAAAATTTTTTATTTCTTTTATTTCTAAGTCTCTCTATTTATTCTTCTGCATCTGTCCTCGGAGTATTATAATAATGCAATTTTTCCTCCACAATCATATATTTTGTCGTTTCATAATTAAATTCCGCAGTTACGCTTTCTGAAACCTTGCTTCTTCAATCTCTCGCTGAAATGCATGACCTGCTTTATTATAATAATCCATTCGCTCCTGATCAGTCATATTCTTAGTCATTTCATAATTATATTCTCTTAATCTGTGGATATCCTCAATCGTAAAATTCGGGCTTAAAATCGGCTTTTCCATAAACTATTCCTCACTCTCTAACAATACAGACGGATTCCAAATTTCAATCGGCTTATATCCTTGCAGATTCGTAATTGCTCTTACTCCGCGTATAGTTTTTATATTTACAATATGCTTGAAATTCCATGATATGATGCAGTCACAATCGTTTACTACGGCAACCCCAATATGTTGGCAGTCATCAAAACTTTTTTCCGTCAATATCTGTGCCGCAATAATCTGCCTTGCAACTTCTAACGCTTCCGGTGTAATGTCAAATATACTATACTGAATCTGTTTCAAATAATCTCTTAATTCAGTTCGTTTAGGTTCCGGACAGTCTGATACCTCCCTTAATGTTACTGCCGAAAGACATACATCATACTTCCCGTCTTTGAACATTTCCCATAGTTTTTTGGTATCTGCCATTTTCTCAGGTACATCTTCCTGTAATAAATGGCTAACAACCGATGTATCTAAATATACTTTTAATTTCCGCATATTGTATCGCACTCCTTTACCCTTACTGTTTTTCGCTACTCATAGAATAACATTTCTTAGGATTTAACGCAATCAACGCTGATAATAAATCAGCTTAATTTTATTAGTCTCAATTTTGATAGCAGTTCCAACCACAGTGTTTATCAATTCTTCTTAATGCTTATATTATATCATTAGGTATTAAAAAGGCACTCAGAACCACCGTTCATTCTTCATGCGCCCCACTTTTTCGCTAACTTACGCCGTACAATGATAAAACAGACCACATGCGCTAAAAAAGTAATCAGCCAGCTTGCCAGATAGGTCAGGTACAAGGAAGTGACCGTATGGAAAGGCTCCGTCTGAAAGAATGTAAAAATCCACAAAAGCCGTAGTCCGCAAGCGCCGATTAAAGATACAATCATCGGCATCACCGCATATCCCAGTCCCCGCAGCGAACCCACCATAACATCCATCATACCGCACAGCGCATAGTAGCGGCAGATAACTTTCATTCTCTTCATGCCCGCCTCCATGACCGCCGGGCTTGACGTATACATACCAAGCAGCGGATAGCCGAAGAAAACGGCAAGATTGCCGAGTATCACGCCCGCCGCCAGTACGCAGAACTCCGCCGTATACAAAATCCTATTGACCCTTTCGTATTTTGCCGCCCCGATGTTCTGGCTGGTAAAGGAAATCGTCGCCTGATGGAACGCGTTCATCGCCACATACACAAACCCCTCGATATTTGCGCCCGCAGAGTTTCCTGCAACCGTCACCGCGCCGAAAGAGTTTACCGAGGACTGGATAATCACGTTGGAAAAGGAAAAAAGGATTCCCTGAAAACTTGCCGGCAGTCCTATCTGGATGATTTTCTTAAACTTATCCGCATTAATGCGCATCTGCGACAGTTCCAGATGAATGCTTCCCTGCTCTTTCATCATACATCTGACAATCAGAAATGCGGAGATGCACTGGGAAATAACCGTGGCAAGTGCAACGCCCGCTACATCCATTTTGAACACAATCACAAATATCAGATTCAGCGCCACGTTAATCACGCCCGCAAGCGATAAGAAATACAGCGGACGCTTCGTGTCGCCGATGGCTCTTAAAATCGCGCTGCCGAAATTATAAAGCATTGTCGCCGTCATGCCCGCAAAATAAATCCGCAGATAAATCGTCGCTAACGGCAGTACATCCTCCGGCGTCTGCATCCAGGTTAAAATCTGTTTTGCTCCCGCACAGCCTATGACAGTTAAAAGAATGCCGCTATAAAGACTTACCGTCATCGCCGTATGTATCGTTTCCGACAAATCCTTTTGATGCTTTGCGCCAAAATACCGCGCCACCAACACATTCGCACCCACGGACAGCCCCATAAAGAAATTCGTCAAAAGATTGATAAGCGACGAGGTAGAACCTACCGCCGCCAGCGAATTATCACCGGCAAACCGCCCTACGACAATGATATCCGCCGCATTAAAGAGAAGCTGTAAAATGCTCGAACACATAAGCGGCAGGGAAAACAACAGTATTTTCTTCAGAATAGAGCCGCTGCACATATCCATTTCATATTTTTTCGTTTTTTCTTTCGTCATCATCATCCATAAATTAAACCCACGGTTTACGCAGGCTTCCTTTCCATCTTTCTTTCTCTTCTTCATACTTGGCGTTCAGCCAGTCCGCCGCCTCTTCCACGCCCGCTTCGCTAAGCGCCACCTCTATCGACTCTTTTTCCTCATCAGGCGTCTTATGGATGCCGAACGGTTCCGGCCAGATTGTCACTTTGATTTTATCTTCCTCTCCGCTCTTTACGCGCTTTAGCATATATCTCATGCCGTCCATACTGCCGGAGTATTCCTCTTTCTTAATATAATTGAGCGGATGGAATGTTGCTTTGTCTATCATAACATCTTCCTTTTCATCCAATTTCTATGAGATAGTACTTGCTTTTTCACCTGAAATTGGTTATAATGGTAACTGCTTTCGGGATGTGGCTCAGGTGGTAGAGCGCTACTTTAGGGAAGTAGAGGCCGCAGGTTCAAGTCCTGTCATTCCGATTCGCATATAAAAAGCAACTGTTTTCTTCCCGAAAGTAAAAGCAGTTGCTTTTTTACCGCCTATATTCTCTCACCCGCCATATCATGCGCCCGGGCATTTTCATCCATAAAAGCTTCAAATTCACTCTGCGGAATCGGCTTGGAAAAATAATACCCCTGCTGTATCTCACAGCCTACCTGCGACAGGTAATCGCTCTGTTCCGGCGTTTCCACACCCTCGCACAAAGAAGTAATCTGCAGTTTACGCGCCATGTCAATGACACAGGAGATAATAATCTTATCATTTTCGCGTAACATATTCTTTCCGTCGTAATTTTGCAAAAATACCTTATCCAGCTTAATAATGTCTATCGGCAGCCTGCTAAGCAGATTTAAGGACGAATAGCCGGAACCGAAATCGTCCATGGACACTTTCGTTCCCATTTCATGAAGCCCATCTATCAATTCCAATGCTTTCTTGGTATTTTTGATATAAATGCTTTCCGTCAGTTCAAATTCTATCAAATCCGACGGGATTCCATATTCTTCAAACAATGAACGGACATAGGGTAAAATCCCCATTTTATTCAAATGCGCCCTTGATACGTTGACTGAAATCGGCACAATCATCTTATTGTCTTTCAACCGTTCGGCAATAAAACGGAACACCTCTTTGTATACATAGTAATCCAGTTCTACAATCTGCCCGCTGCGTTCCACCAACGGAATAAACTCATCCGGGTACATAAACGCGCCGTCCGCTTTCTGCCAGCGGATAAGCGCCTCTGCCCCGATAATCCGCAGCGTATTGGTCTCCATCTTAGGCTGATAATAGACTTTAAACTCGCCGTTTTCGATAGCTCTGGATATTGAGGATGTAATCTCAACTTCCTTTTTAATCCCCTCTAACATTGTCCTATCGAATAAAACGCAGCAGTCCTCTTCCATTTCCTTGGCAATTTTCCTCGCCAGATTGGCATTGGAAACGGAAGTCGCCGGGTCTAAGCGTCTGTCGCCTTTGGCTATGATGCTGATACCCGTACAGAATTTCAACCTTGCGGACAAATATCTTTCCCTGAAACTGCTCTCCAGTTCCGTATTCTGTCTCTGAATAAACTTACGGAACTCTTCGTTTGGTATGTCATTTTCCAGCCGAACCGCCATAACGATATTATCCGAATATACCCTTGCGGCGCAAAGCATATAATTGTTATCCCCCGTTACCCTGTCCACAAATTCCTTTAAGAGCATATCGCCGCGCTGATATCCATACGTATCGTTAATATACTTAAAATGCTTGATATCCGTATAGATAATGGCTATCCGGTAGCCATCCATCTTATCGATTTCCGCCTGTAATTTCTCCAGAAATTCTTCGTAACGGTCAAGCCCCGTCAAAATATCTTTGATTTCTCCCATAAAGAATCACCTTCCTTATATAGTCTACATTTTTCCCCTGCAAGTGTCAATAAGAAAGGGCGGCTATTTTTGCCGTAAAATTTCCAAAAGATATTCCCACACTCTTTGTACGGAAGAAATGCTTAATTCCTCTTTCGTCGTATGGATATTTTTCATATCGGGACCGCAGGAAACGCAGTCTAACTCCGGCAGTTTCCCCGCAAACAAGCCGCATTCAAGCCCCGCGTGAATCGCCTCTACTTTCGGCTTTTTCCCGTACATCTTTTCATAAATCTGCAGCATCTTATCCCGCAGGGGGGAGTTTTTCCGGTAAGCCCAGCCGGGATAATTTCCCCGCATGGTAACATCTCCCCCCGCCAGATACGATACCGCCTGCAGTTTTTTGCATACGGCCTCTTTCGCGCTTTCCACGGAACTTCTAATCGCATAGGAAAGCGTAAGCGCTTCTTTTGTTAAAGCCATCACCCCCATATTTAAGGATGTTTCTACCAGTCCTTCCACATCCACGCTCATTGCCTGCACGCCGTTTGGCATTGCCATGATATAGGCTGCCGCTTTTTTCGTACTCTCCTTTGTCAGGCAGGCTCCCACCTGTTCATTCTGCCTTTTTTCTTTTACGGCCGATATGGCAACGCCGTCATCTTTTCCCGCCAACTCTTTTTGTATCTGCCGCTCCATTTTTCCGACAATCGAAAGGCAGGCGTCGGCATCTTCCGGATTTACCATAATACGGGCGGATGCCTGTCTGGGAATGGCATTGTCAGCAAGCCCTCCCTCCAGACTGATAAGGGAGAAAGAAACCTCTTGTAACAGCGCGTCCAACACACGCCCCATCAAGCAGTTGGCGTTTCCTCTTTCCTTATGAATCTCTACGCCGGAGTGTCCGCCGCACAGTCCATCCACCTGAATCTGGATCGTCTCTCCTTTTTCCGTCTCCCATGTTACGGGCAGTCTGCAATCCGCTCTTACGCCGCCCGCGCAGCTTGTCAGCAGGACTCCTTCTTCCTCATTATCCAGATTTATCATTCTTCTGCCTTTTAACATGGATACATCAATAGCTCTGGCTCCGTCCATGCCGGTTTCTTCTTCCACGGTAAGAATGACTTCCATGCGCGGGTGCGGAATGTCTTTTGCATCCAGAAGCGCTAACGCATACGCTACGGCAATGCCGTCATCACCGCCAAGGCTGCTCCCTTTTGCCGAAACAAAATCACCGTCTCTGCAAAGCCGCAGCCCCTGCGTCTGCATATCAATATCGCATGTCTCGTCTTTGACCGCCACCATATCCATATGCCCCTGCAAAATGACCGTCTCTTCCTCCTCATAACCTCGAGCCGCCTCTTTGACGATAATCATATTATTCCACTCGTCCTGTATATAGAATAGCCCGCGCTTTTTGGCGAACTCCTTTATATAATCGCTTATCATTTTTTCATTGCCGGACCCATGCGGTATCTTACAGATTTCCTCGAAAAAGTGAAAAACCGGAATCGGTTCTATTCCTGCCAATACATTGTTATCCATGATGACGTCTTCCTTTCAGCCTGCATCACTTCGTGCAAGCGCAAATTAATGCAAAATAGAAGTGTCAGCAATGGCTGCCACATCTAACATAAATGGAGAACGGCAATGCCATCCTCCATTTTATCATTTACGTTATTTCAAATTTGCTTTTGCAAGTTCGGCTAATGTCTTAAAGCCGTCTGCATCGTTTACTGCCATTTCAGCCAGCATCTTTCTGTTCATCTCAACACCGGCATTTTTCAGTCCGTACATAAATTTGCTGTAAGAAATGCCGTTCATTCTCGCTGCCGCATTAATACGTGCAATCCACAACTGTCTAAACTGACGTTTTCTTTCTTTTCTGCCGGCATATGAGGAGGCTAAAGCTCTCATTACCGACTGTTTTGCTACTCTATATTGTTTTGACCTTGCTCCTCTGTATCCTTTTGCAAGCCTTAACACTCTGTTATGTTTCTTTTTAGCGTTCATACCGCCTTTAATTCTTGCCATGTCTATTCTCCTCCTTACAGATAGGGTAAAATTTTCTTCATATTTTTAACATTCGTTGTATCCGTCATAGCAGGTTTTCTAAGATTCCTCTTGTTCTTGGTTGTTTTCTTAGTTAAGATATGGCGTTTATAAGCTTTACTTCTTTTTAATTTACCTGTTCCAGTCACTTTAAAACGTTTCGCGGCTGATTTGCTTGTCTTCATTTTTGGCATTTTCAAAATCCTCCTGTATTTATCATTCATTCGGTATCCTTATAGGCACCGTTTATTTTAAACTGAGTCACATTACCTTTTCTCAGCTAAAAACATTGTCATGCTCCTGCCTTCTACTTTCGGAGCCTTCTCTATCACTGCAACATCCGCAAGCGCCTCTGCAAAGTCATCCAGAATATGCTTGCTGCTATTCATATGCGTCATTTCACGTCCACGGAAACGAAGCGTCACCTTCACCCTGTCGCCTTTGGCAATGAACTTTCTCGCCGCATTTACCTTCGTATTCAAATCGTTGGTATCGATATTGGGCGATAACCGGATTTCCTTAATTTCAATCACTCTTTGTTTCTTCTTGGCTTCCTTTTCTTTTCTGGTCTGCTCATATTTGTACTTACCATAATCCACAATCTTGCAGACCGGCGGCTTTGCTGTCGGCGCAATCTTCACCAAATCGACGCCTGCTTCCTCTGCAAGCTGCAACGCCTCCTTAGAAGACATGATTCCAAGCTGTTCCCCGTCTTCTCCGATAACTCTGACTTCTTTGTCTCTAATCTGTTCGTTAATGAATAAATCGCTAATTGCTTTACCCTCCTGCTAAGAAAATAAAAAAGTGGATAGCATAACTATCCACCATAAACGACATCATTATAACCCCGGACATGCCAAAGTTACAACTTCTGATTTATAAACGCCTGCGAGCGCATTTGCTGCAGGGTGAGAGTGGATACTCTGCTTGATTTCCATATGTTCTTTACACACTTGATTACTATATCATATCTTATCCCGTATGTCAACCGGTGTTTTTCAAAATTTTTAAAACTTTTAAAATGTCAGATGTATCGTTGCCGCACTCGCTTCAAACTCTTCCATCCTATCGTATTCGCTCGTCTGGGAATATGTTACAACATAGCTTTTATCAGCATTAATAACGTATTCCATCTGGGTAATCTCCACATCATCCACCGTATATGTACATAAAATCCGAAATGCAGGATAACCGTCTATCTCCATTTTTTCGTAACTTTTCAAATCCAAGCCTACGTCCGTACCGTAAATCTGCTCAAAATTATTCTGTGTCTGTGTTAGGAAAGTTTCTTCCGTCATAAGCTGCATGGAAATATCTTTATCCATTTCCACATAGTATATGGTCGAGGCATCTATCGGATAACGCTTCGTCACATACATGCCGGGAATGTCCTCTACTTCCGTAAAACCCTCCGGCAGCGTAAACGTACACCCTCTTGTTTTCACCATATTTTCTATAATAGAAGTGTCCAGTTCATTTTCTTCCAGTAACTGCGTCGTCAATTCCGCTTTTGTCTCTTCGTCGATAATGATATCTTCCGTCTGCGCCTGCGTGTTTCCCGCCGTTTCATCCGCACCGCCTGTATCCTCAGCGGTATCTGCCGCCTCTGTCTGCGCGGTGTCTTCCAACGATACAACGCCGTCCTGCGCCGCCGTTTCCTGTGCCTCGCCATCGCCGCAGCCGCCTATCATACATGCCAGCAAAACGCCAAGCGCCGGCAATATCCATTTTCTGCTTACTTTCTTTTTCATCAGTCTACCTGCCTTATCGTTATCGTATGTCCATGCAGGCAGACAGCTTAACCTCCCCTAAATCTATCTTAAGCCTCTCTAAAGGTCGCGCACTCCGTACCCTTGCAGTCCGCTGCGCCGCAGCCGCAGATATCCACATGCTCCGCATGACATTTATAATTACTATTATACACACAATTTGCCGCTTCGCAATCAATACTGATAACACGGCTCGGATGATTCAAAGCGCTGGTATAGGAATCCCCTCTTCTTTGTGAGAAACTCTCACAGCATGTATCACGGCTTCTATCCGCATGCTGCCCGCCTACCATTATATCGCCTTTACAACAGCGGCATTCCTCGTTATAAGAACAATTTTCCACGCCACATTTTAACTCTGCCATAATAACCTCCTGATTTTCCAATGAATTTTCTAACGCTGCCAAATGCGTTATTAAGGTTATTATTGCCACGCTGCAGGAAAATATGCGTTTTCATTTATCATTCTTTTATCATGATACGGAAAATCTTATTGCTGCATAGAAACGGCATAAATATTAAACCAGTACCGTTCCAACATATAACTTCCGGTTTCCTCCACCGTAAGGCCGTCGGCTTCCCACTGCGCCTTGATATCCTCCCTGCTGTTAAAACTGCCGAAAAACCAGACTTTTTTTCCGGCCGACAGCCACGTCTTTACCTGCGAGGCATCCTCTACGGTCTTTTTATCGCCGAACATTTCCTCTATCAGCCTCTCCGGCGTCTGGTTCCACAAATAATTCTCCTGTGTCAGATAGTATCCCGCCACCGCCTGTAACTGGTCAAAATTATACACAATAATGTCATCTTGCGCAATGTCAGAAATTGCCTGCTTTGTTTCTTCCATTAAAACAATCTTATACTCTTCTTCTCCCATGAACGCCCGGTAATCCCGGAGGCCAACGATAAAAACCAAAATCAGGGCAAGCATACATACTGCCTGATGCCACGCCGTCTTTTTTTGTCCATACTTTTGTTCATGTCCTTTTTCATCCGTCAGCACATCTATATTCAGCACAAAACAAAACCAGAAACATCCCATTGCCGGAATCATATATCGGTAAACGAAAACCGGCCTGACAACGACAGACGCCACAAAACCGAACGCCACCAGACCGCATAACACCATACAGCTCGACGCCGCGTAATAAAAATTCTCCAAATTTGCTTCCTTATCCTTATTCTCATCCCGCTTCCCTGTCTGATATATTTGATATGTCCGATAGCCGTGTATGGCAAGCAAGGCAAGATACAGCAGAAAGAGAATCACGGCAAGCACCATATTGACCTGTTCAGTCAAAAACGCCGGTTTCATCAGAAATTTCACACAACCGCCAAGGCTTCGCCATGTGAGCGGTAAAATCCAGTAGTTTTTGCGTACCGCCGTAATCTGGGAAAATAAAACGGAAAGCCACGGCAGATAGCCGACAATGGAAACGGCAACGCAGACAACCCATTTTTTTAAAGATTGATGCAAATCACGGTCAGGCGTAACAGCGACGCTCCCTGCGACCGCCTCCTGTCTCTCCAACCGATACCGAATGAAAAACCACACAAACAGACAGACGTATATCATAATGACAGCCACACAGGCAAAATACTGTGTATACGCCGCCGCCAAACCATACAGTGTCAGCGCGGCGTAATGCTCCGTACGGCGCTTATCATCCCGCATTATCTCATAGGCATGAAAAAAAGCCGCCGTCACAAAAAAAAGCGCCCAGCCATACATCCGTATTTCCACCGTATACGCGCTCATCTGCGGCATGGATACGATGCAAAAAGTAAACATTCCTGCCGTAAAAAGGCCGAATTTTTTACGAAGAAAGAACAGCGCATAGACAAGCAGTAACACATACGGCACAACTGACACTATCTTTGCCGTAATAATCGTATCCGCCGTCGGTACAATAAGTTTACATAAGTCTACTATCCCTTTTGTAATACAGTAATATAACGGCGGATGTACGTCCTGCGCCGTAAAACGAATTAATTCACCATAGGAATGCTCTATCATCCCTATGGTGAACAGTTCATCATACCAGATATCCCTGCTAAAGCACAAGCGGACGCTGTTTATAAGCATCACAAAGCTTATCACAATAAAAAGCCATCCCAACGCTTCTTTAAAAGATATATTCTTTAATTTCATTACTTACTTTCTTCCTGTACTTCTTCTTTTCGGATTTCCTTCGTCCTGATTTCCTTACAAATCTGCTCGATAAAATCGCTTAAAGGCTTCACGCCCTCGTCGCCCGCAAAACGGCTTCTGACAGAAACCGTATTATCTTCCGCTTCCTGTGCGCCTACGACTAGCATATAAGGCAGTTTGGCAAGTCTCGCTTCTCTAATCTTAAATCCAATTTTTTCCGAACGGTTATCCACCGTTACGTCCACATCATTTTTCGCCAGCTCTTTACGGACTTTTTCCGCATACTCCTCATATTTTTCCGAAATTGGAAGCACGCGCACCTGTTCCGGGCAGAGCCATGTCGGGAACTTTCCGGCATATTTTTCAATTAACCATGCCAGCGTTCTTTCATAGCAGCCCATGGAAGTTCTGTGGATAATATAAGGACGAATCTTTTCCCCATTCTGGTCTATATAATACATGTCAAAGTTCTCCGCAATCGCGCAGTCAAGCTGGATGGTAATCATCGTATCTTCTTTGCCGTATACGTTCTTCGCCTGAATATCAATCTTCGGTCCGTAAAAAGCCGCTTCCCCGTCCGCTTCCGTAAAGGGAACGCCTTTTGCCACCAATACCTCACGAATCTTATCCTGTGTGGACTCCCAGTACTCTTCGTCGCCCAGATATTTCTCCTTATTATTCGGATCCCACTTGGACAGACGGTATGTCACCTCATCCTGCAATCCCAATGTAGACAGGCAGTAATGCGCCAAATCCAGACAGCTTTTCAATTCCTCCTGCGCCTGGTCGGGGCGGATAACAAGATGCCCCTCCGAAATTGTAAACTGACGCACCCTTGTCAAGCCGTGCATCTCGCCGGAATCCTCATTTCTGAATAACGTAGACGTCTCGCCGTAGCGAATCGGCAAATCACGGTAGGAATGCTGGCTGTTTTTATAACAATAATACTGGAACGGGCAGGTCATCGGACGAAGCGCAAATACTTCCTTGTCCGTTTCTTCGTCTCCTAATACGAACATACCCTCTTTGTAGTGATCCCAGTGCCCGGAAATCTTATATAAATCGCTCTTCGCCATCAGAGGCGTCTTGGTGCGGACATATCCCCACTCCTTATCCTCCAAATCCTCAATCCAGCGCTGCATCTTCATAATCATCTTGGTTCCCTTGGGCAGTAACAGCGGCAGACCTTGTCCGATAACGTCAACCGTCGTAAACAGCTCCATTTCACGCCCTAATTTATTGTGGTCGCGCTTCTTGATATCCTCCAAATGCTCCAGATAAGCGGCAAGCTCCTCTTTTTTCTGAAAAGCGGTTCCGTAAATACGCTGCAGCTGCGCCTTATTGGAATCCCCCCTCCAATATGCCATGGAAGATGAGGTCAGCTTAAACGCCTTGATGGATTTTACGCTCATCAAATGAGGTCCTGCGCACAAATCCACAAAACCGCCCTGGTCGTAGAAAGAAATCTCCGCATCCTCCGGCAAATCGCGAATCAGCTCCACCTTGTACGGCTCGCCTTTTTCCTCCATAAAACGGATGGCTTCCTCTCTGGGCATCGTAAAACGCTCCAGTTTATGTCCCTCTTTAATAATCTTTTTCATCTCCGCTTCCAGATTGTCCAAATCTTCTCTGGAAAAAGGAGCCGCGTCAAAATCATAATAAAAGCCCTCGTCAATCGCCGGACCAATCGTCACCTTTGCCTCCGGGAAAAGCCTCTTTACCGCTTCCGCCAGCACATGGGACGTTGTATGTCTGATAACGCGAAGCCCCGCCTCGTCGTTTGCCGTTACGATATTTAATTCACAGTCTTTGTCTATGATTGTTCTTAAGTCCTCTATTTTACCGTCAACTTCTCCGGCGCATGCCGCTCTTGCAAGCCCTTCCGATATATCGGCGGCAATCTCATAAATGCTCATCGGCTGTGCATATTCTTTATAGGAACCATCTTTTAATGTGATTTTCATTGACTCTACTCCCTTCATTCCTTTTCTACATCATCATCGGTATCAATGCCGTGATTCCCGTTACGGCTGCCATTATCTGTATTATTGCTGCCAATAGTGATATTGATACCGTGCGTCAACGGCGCATGGATAAGTCCGACCGCAACGCCGACTAAAACCAATATAGCTCCGATTAACCAACACTCTCTTTTACTAAGTATAACATCACCCTCAAAAAATTTTTCCGATGATTTTTTTACTTCCGCCCAAATTTTTCTAAGAATTGCCGCTCCTGTTATCATCATATTCCTATTCCTCTCTGTTATATTCTTTTTGTCTTTCTATTAAAAAAGGACATCCTCAATAATCTCCGCCGCACAGGCAATGATTTTGCCGCACGGTCTGGAAGCATAGAACTCAGGCGTCCTTATGGATGGCTTTGCACTTTCCTCCATCCCCTCTATTCCCAACAGTTCCCTGCATATAATCGTTCCCTGCTGCTCTTTAAATAATGCGCTCATCTGACGCACCAGCGCATAAATATGCTCTTTTGCCTCTTCATTTTCCGGGTCGTCGTTTCCCTCTTTTAATCCGGCAAGCATCGCCATCGACGAAACCGCGCCGCAGACTTCTCTCATACGCCCGATGCCGCCGCCCATGGCGCTTGACATCTTTAACGCCGTTTCCGTATCCATCCCAAATAAGTCCGCATATGCAGCAAATACCGACTGTGCGCAGTTACATCCGCTTTCAAACAAAATACGCGCATAATCCACCCGCGAATTTGACTGCGGGGCTTCTGGTACTTTCATGCAGAATCATACTCCTTTCCTGTATGGCGCGCTTTTTCCTAATAACCAAATTCCTGCGCCCAATACCACTGTCCGCCGCTCTCATAGACCGCGATGCCGATTGTCTGAAAAGCGGCATACAAAATATTGTCCTTGTGTTCGGAAGATTCCATCCATGCCGCCATGACCGTGTCCGCACTCTCATAACCTCTCGCCAGATTTTCTCCGTATATGACCTCGTCATTTACGGTCCACCAGTCACTTCCGTCCGGTCTGACATGCGAAAACGTCTGTTCAATCTCTTTTGCCCTGACATCCGCCGCTTTAGCCAGTTCCGCATTCCATAGAAGTTCCGGCAGTCCGATTTTTGCCCTTTCCTGATTCACCTGCGCAAGAACCGCCGCCACCTCGTCCGTCAATGCGCCTGTCTCGTTTCCGGAAACCGTCTCCGATTCCTCGAGAGCCATATCCTCTGTAGAGACAAGATAAAGTGCTTCTTCTTTAGGCGTTATCTTGAATTGACGTGCAATGGATGAAACTTCTTTCGTTTCACCTGTCCACATTCCGGCATATCCGCCCAGTACACAGGCAAGGCCAAGAAGCAGCATACCGCATCTTATATTCAGTTTCCTGTTTTCCTGCTTGTACTTTTTTACGCGTTTTTTCCACAACATTTTTTATACTTTTTACCACTTCCACAAGGGCAAGGGTCATTCGGATATACCTTCGGCGCCTTGTGGATCGTAGTAGACTCCTTTTGTTCCTTATATAGACTCTTTCTGGTTTCCTCGTCAAAAATGTCATTCCACTCTTCCAAATTATACAGCCAGTCGGCTCCCGCCGCTACCATATTCTTATAAAGAAGCGTTTTGTCAAATCCAAGATTTACCTTGGTATCCTCTTCCATTTCCTCTATCGGATTCGCTTTCTTCAAGCTGTCATTAATACCGTCTAAAAATCCCGTCATTGTCATAATATCAACATTAAATTTTTCTGCCAGTTCCTTGACAGTGCCTTTTACGGTTTTATCAGGATTTTTTAAAAGTTCTGCATAGATTTCCTTTTCTTTCTGAAAATAATCAGACCATAGTCTCTGCAAATCCCCTTTATTGGCTGTTTCCGAATAAGCCATATTACGCCACTGCTCTAATAATGCCATCTTTTCCTCCATTCCGAAGCGTTTTACGCTGAGGATGTGAGCAGAATCGGGAATTCTGCTCTGCAATCAGAGGAATTTGTGACGCTTCTACACAAATTCCGACTGAACTTGTTCAGTCTATTGAATAAAATGCTCATCAGAGATTTTTTTCAATCTTATAACCACCTTTTTCTATAATCATACCTTGTTAGTATACAACATTTTGTGTCAAAAGTAAATATCCTTAACTAATTCTTGTAAAATTTTATATCATTTTATATTTTTTCTAAAAAAACCAAAAAATTATGAATAATATTTCTATATCCGGCAACAATGATATTAGTCAAAAGATAAGGAAATACTTATCCTCCCCTAAAAAAGCCCCCAGAACTGCAAAAATGCGGTTTTGGGGGTTTTGTTGTCTAGCTTTTTAGCTCTCTTATACCAACAATATCCTAAAGTAATAATTATTTTCTCAACAACATATCAACCTCATCCAGGCTAATGTCCGGCTGTTCCTGTTTTTCCCTTGTATAATCTCCATATCCCATATCATACTGCTGCATAAATTTTACCATTCCTACAGGTCCTAATGCCTCCTGTAATGCTTTCACACCTGCATTTCTTATCTCTATCGGATTGCTCAAATTAACATTCAACATTTAAATTACCTCCCATGCAAATCTAAGGGGATTCATTACCCTTATTTTCAATTCCAGTTTCTCCGCCATTTTTTCAAATTTATCATCAGTTGTCAAAAGTACGTCTGCATCAGCTTCCTCTGCCGCCGCAATGTGAAGGCTGTCAAATGTGCGTATCTTTGAAATTGACATGATATCTGCAGAACGCTTTCTAATCATTTCTGTGTATGGTATATGTATACCAGCCACCTTATATAAATCTAATACTCTCTGTTTTTTATTTTCATCTTGCATACGATTGATTTCCAAATCCAGAATTTCGCTTCCTGCAACGATAATCTTTTTCATCTGGCCCATTTTCAGAACTGTTAAAATAGCCTCACTTTCCAAATAAATCCTCTCCTGTGTCCGGTCGTCAAATGGTCTGTTATAACAATACTCGGGTTTTACCACTTTTCTCTTTATTCTCACGGTATCCGCCCTATCTCCTTACACTCACTCCCATCAATATTCATCCGGTAGATGAAATCAGGTTGTCCGCCTCCTACAAATACTTCCGCAATAATCTCATCCCCACTGATTTCAAATATATATATCCAGCTCCATGGAATTTCGTCTTTCGGACAATGGTATGCAAAAATCATTTCTTTTCCGGTTCCGTCAGGTTCTATTCTATAAATTCCGGCTCCATCTTCCGTATTAGCAGAATAGTAGATTTTTCCTTTGTAAACGCTTGGCGATTTTATTTGTGTCTCTTCTTGCACCGGCACTGACAATACTTTATCCTGCCAGGAATACATGGCAAGATAATAGACATCCGTATCCGAATCGGTATCAAACATATAAAGTTCGCAGTTTTCATCGGTATAATCCACATATCCTTTAGTCTCCGGAAGTCTTACCATATTCTCCGAAAGCCCCACGTCCTCTGCCACTCTGATTTCTTCCACTCCCCAATCCATCACGCGATCTGCCGCACGCGTACTATTGCGCATTCCCGCCTGTTGCAATGTCATCGGTTCATCCAAAGATACCTCGTATACCACATCATATTCCGTTGACTCCCCATCTTGCATTGCCTCCCAAGAATCACTTCTCTTTTTTCGGATTCCCACACCTTTCTCCCAATCATCCATGCTATAATCCGTTATATATTCATGATATCCGTAAGTATGTTCCGATAAAGTAAGCCGCCAGACGCCCTCACGATAAGTATAGGTATATATATCCGACCATCTCCACGCACTGCCGCCATAAGCGGATGTGGTAAAAGCTGTTTTCTCCGCAGTCAATGGTTGATACGGGTCTCCATGAACGCCGCCTTCATATGCCGTGCGTATCAGGTTGCTATTCTGAAAATCCAGACGATACTTCTCTGCTGTCTCACCCGCTATGGCAAACAAAATACGGGGATATTCATAATCCTGATAATCTGAATGCTCTTCCGTATCTATCCTGATATGTTCCAGCACGCCTACATAGTCAGACAGTCCGTCCTCATTAAAATCCAGTTCCACGCTATCTAACAGTTCCCATCCATCCGGCACGAAATCCGCAAGCTGTCCGCCTGAGTCGGGAAGCTGCGGCGCTATCTCCGAAGTATCGTCCGATTCTGATACAAAATAGCTGCCATACCCCGTCGGATATAATACCACGCCTGTTCCGATTGCAGCAGACAACAAGAGAATTATTTTCAACTCAGTTATCACTTTTCCTCCATTCCGAAGCGTTTTACGCTGAGGATGCGAGCAGAATCGGGGATTCTGCTCTGCAATCAGGGGAATTTGTGACGTTTCTGCACAAATTCCAGGTTGAAAAAAATGCTCATCAGAGATTTTTTTCAACCTTACACCGCTTTCTCTTTCCACTTTCCTCTTTTATAGAAGATAAACGTAATCAGCGCGCCTATCAGCCATGAAGAAAGAAGCGAGATAAAGATACATTCCTGCCGTCCGTTAGGCAGCTCGGGCGTTCTCGTCAAGAATGAGATGCCGTATGCAATCGGCACGCGGATAAAAATGGTCGTAGCAATGGAAATCCACATCGGCGTCATCGTATCGCCCGCACCGCGCATCACACCGGAAAGGCTCTGCGTTACCGCCATTGCGATATAACCTACGGCAAGAATCCCCATCATATCCCGGCTTAGTTCCACTAATTCCGGCGTATTGGTAAAGATGCCCATCAACGCTTTTCCGAAAATCAGGATTAAAGAAGTAATGACCGTGGAAACCGCTATCGCTATCCAAGTACCCTGTTTGGCTCCTTTATCCACCCTGTCAAGATGCCTTGCGCCAACATTCTGTCCGGCATAGGTCGTCATCGCCGTTCCGAAAGAAAAATTCGGCATCATGGCAAAGCCGTCCACACGCATGACAATGACGTTGGCGGCAATAAACATTTCTCCGAAACTGTTTGTCAAAGACTGCACAACAATCATTGCCATGGAAAAAATGGCCTGCGTAATTCCGGAGGGCAGCCCTAATTGAATAACCTGCTTTGTATATTTGCCCTTTAGCTTCATATAACACGGTTTGATATCAAATAATTCTTTCATCCTCATCAGGCGGAACAGACAAAGCAGCGCGGAAACCGCCTGTGCAATCACCGTAGCAAGCGCCACGCCGTTGACGCCCATCCCCAGCCCGGCTACAAACACCAAATCCAGCACAATATTAATCGCGGTGGATATCAAAAGATATACCAGCGCCGACACGGAATCCCCCAATCCCCTTAGGATGCCGCCTAAAATATTATAGTACGCCAGCCCCACCGAACCGATAAATAAAATAAGCAAATAGGAATGACACCAGTCAATAATGGACTCCGGCGTATCTAACAGTTCCAGTAACGGTCTTGCCACTAACGACGCCACCACCATAACGAATAAAGTTGCGATTGCTGTCAGCGTGATACAGTTGCCGACCGTAATAGATAACTTTTCACGCTCCTTTGCGCCGAAATACTGCGATACCATGATACCGGCTCCCACACTGATACCCACGAACAGTACAATCAAGAGATTCAAAATCGGTCCCGCGCTTCCTACCGCCGCCAGCGCATTATCCCCGACATAGTTTCCAACGACCACGCTGTCCACCGTATTATAAAGCTGCTGCGCAATGTTTCCTACTAACATCGGCACCGCAAACAATACTATCTTTTTCCATGGCGTTCCCTCCGTCATGTCCACCGGTTCGATAAATTTTTTCAAAAATTCCATATCTTTATTCCTCCCGCAGATAACCCGCTTTCTCCAATCAGCACCGGATATTTTCCATCACAATATTCTCACAGTTTTTCAATGAAAACTGCTGCTCCTTATTTCCCTCTCTGCCAATAATCGTAATATTCCGAAACGTAATATTTCTTGCCTCATATCCCGGCACGTCAAAGCCGTGAACCGTAATTGCCGTATCGTGCGACCACGTTCTGTCAGTCTCCAGAATCTCCCCGCCGATTTCAATATTTTCATACAGGCAGTTTTCAAAAACAGGCGGCGTCTTGGCCGGAATCCCGTCGTCATTATAGCCGACGGAATGCAGCATGATTTTAGAGGTTTTGCAATTACTGATATGTACGTCGCGCACATAGCCGCCGCGCTTTTTCGTTCCCTTGATTTCGATACCGCACAGCGAAGCTTTCACGTCGCAGTCCCATATCCTGATATCCTCGATGCCGCCCGATATTTCACTGCCGATGATAATGCCGTGTCCGAAAGAACTGACGCAGTCAAAAACACGGATATGCTTACACGGTTTATTGATGATATTGCCCTCCGGATTTTTACCGGACTTAATCGCCACGCAGTCATCCTCCGTAAAAAAGCGGCAGTTAAAAATCGTACAGTTCGTGGAAGAATCCGGGTCCCATCCGTCTCCGTTCCAGACTCCCTCCGAATAAAACGTACAATCATTCGTCACGATATTGTCCGAATAAATCATATGTACATTCCAGCTTGCGCCGTTTTTCAGCGTAAGACCAGACAGTACGACATTTTTTGCATTGCTCATATTAATCAGCCGCGGGCGCAGCCTGCCGGGAATCGTGTCTTTCGACTCGCATTCCTGGATTTTATCGCCAAGAGACGCCATATATTCTTTCAAGCGTTCCCTTTCATAAACAATCACCCGTTTTGCCAGCGTAACGCCGCCGCTTGCTATCGTGCCTTTGCCGCGAATCACTACATTTTGGCAGTTATAACCGCTTTCATGGTCCAACTCACCCAGATTTATCAGACTGCTGTAGCACTCCATCTCCGTTCCCTCGAAACGGCTCTTTATTTTCGGTAAATAGTCCTCGATATTATCCGTTCCCTGCAAAACGGCGCCCTCATCCAAATACAGTTCCATATCGCTATGCAGCCGCAGCGCCCCTGTCATAAAAACGCCCGCCGGAAGATAGACAGCTTCCGCCACACCGCAGTCGTCAATCGCCTTTTGCAGCATTTTCGTATTCATTGTCTGTCCGTCGCCAACGGCATAGTACGGCGCTTTGGTAACATCCAGCCGCGCTTTGGGGCGAGCTGTTTTTATCGTCACGGCTTCGGCAAAGAGACAGCCTTCGCCGCCAACATCCGCGCTTTCCGTTTTTTCACAGAGTTTTACTTCTATCTTATATTCCGTTTCCGCAGACAAACCGTCTATTGTATAATGCGTCTTTTTCGTCTCCCCCGCTTCTTTCCCGTCAAGGAAAATCAGGTAATAAAAATCCTCCGGTAAATTATCCGGTCTATCCCAGAATACCGTAATGGAATCGTTTGTTGTAATAGCTTGCAATTTTTTCCCTTCTTTCCGTTATTGTCCGTAATATTATTATTCTATCTATCATACCATATTTTTCATATTAGTCAAAAACCCCGCCGCAAACAACGGGGCATCAATCTTGAAACGCCCCAAGGAACGGGGTATTTGACCCTCGCGGCATTCGTCAATATATCCAAGAGATGCAGGCATCTCTGCAAGCATGGCTATTTTCCTCATTGCTCGCGGGAATAACATAATTCTTATGTTCTTTCTTTGCGATTTTTATATAGCATAAATAAGACGCACAACATAATCTGGCATGCCGACGAAACCGGCGTCGCCAGACCAATATGGAACAATGTCGCATTCGGTAAATGACTCATGAAAAAGACAACCGGAATCCTGACGCCAAACGCGCCGACAATGCCTTGCAGCATGACAAAAAACGTATTGCCGCAGCCATTATAATACCCGATGTAACAAAATAATATGGAAGTCAACAGAGTGTCAATCGCATACGCTTTCAAATAGGCGTGCGCCTGCGCGATAACCGCCGCATCTTTCGTAAAAATACCCGCCAGCAGGTTTCCTTTCCAGAAAGTAAAAGAACCAATCACAACCGCCGCACACAAAGAAGTGGCGATGCCATACCACAAGGCTTTTACCGCCCTCTCTTTTAACCCCGCGCCGATATTCTGCGCCACGAACGCCGACATTGACTGGGAAAATGCCGACGGAACAAGCATAATAAAACCGCATACTTTTTCGGCAACCCCTACGCCTGCCGACGCAAACACATCTATGGAATTAACGACCGTCTGGATAACCAGAAAAGAAATACCGACTAAAAGCTCCTGTAAGGCAATCGGCGTTCCTAACCGCAATTCTCGCAAAATAAGCCTTTTATCAAATCGGATATATTCTCTGTAAAACACGAAAGGCAGCGTCTTTTTCCGAATGAAAAATAAGGAAATAAGAACGCTGAACGCCTGCGCCATCACCGTGGCAAGCGCAGCTCCCATCGCTCCTAATCCGATGACGGCAACAAATAGTAAATCTCCCGCGATATTGCAAATACATGCAATAAATACCGTAAGCAGCGGCGTTTTAGAGTCTCCGATGCCGCGAAAGACCGCGCCCAGTAAATTATATAGCCCGATAAATACAATGCCAATCCCGCATACCATAATGTATTGGCAGGTCTGTTCATATGCTTCCTGCGGCGCGTGGAGCGCGCTGGCAAAATTTTTCGCAAAACCGGCAAGGAGAATGGCAAGAACGGCATCTAAGAAACAAAACAGCACAATCCCCGCTCCGATTGCTTTCCCCGCTTCTTTTTGATTCTTTTCGCCAATCTTTTGCCCCACATATACCGTAACGCCCATCGCCAGTCCCGTAATAACCATTGTAACCGTCTGCATCAAAAGACTTCCCGTCGCAACGCCGGAAACATCCGCCGTTTCGGCAAACTGCCCTACAATCAGCAAATCCACGCCGCCATATAGAGATTGTAAAAATAATGCGGCTAATACCGGTACGGCAAACCGGATAAGCGATTTTAAAACGCCGCCCTCCGTAAAATTCCTTGTTTTTTCCATTTTTCCTCTCCCTCAATTTATTTATATATCAAAAAATGCCGGATAAGATAGCAGATATTTCAACCTGCAGCCTTATCCGGCATAACATTTCCAACGAATGCTCTACCCTCCGCGCCAACAAGAGGATTGTAGCACAAAACAATATAAATATCAAGAGCGGCGGATGGATGACAATATTTCCTCCTTAGACGGCATCACCCGCAGCGCGCCTTTTTTTGTCGTGACTATAGACGCCGCGCAATTTGCAAATAACAGCATTTCCCGCAAATCTTCCTCTGTCAGTTTATTAATATCATGCTCCAACAGGTAGTGCAGCACGCAGCCGCAGAACGCATCACCGGCTCCTGTCGTTTCAATCGTATCTTTTCTTAAAAAAGGCGCAGCTTCTACCATACCATCCCGGTAATATGCCGCACTCCCCTCTTTTCCCATAGAAACCAGAATCAGGGTAACAGGATATCTGTCCCGAATCCATTTTACGCCCTCTGCATAATCCGTCTTACCGGTCAGCCATTGTATCTCATTATCGGATATTTTCAGGATATCACAGTATTGTAAACCATACAAAACCTGCTCCCTTGCCGCTTCTTCGCTCCTCCAGAGAGGAAAACGCAGATTCGGGTCAAAGGATATTAAACATCCCGCCTTTTTTGCAATAGTAAGCGCTTTTTTGGTCGCTTCACGCACACCCTCATGCGTCATGGAAAGCGTTCCGAAATGGAAAATACGCGAACCGCGGATTACCTCTTCCGGCACTTCTTTTACCGTCAGCATCATGTCTGCGCCCGGATTGCGGTAAAACGAAAAATCCCTGTCGCCGCCAGAAAGCGTATGCACCAGCGCAAGCGTCGTATGTATTTCGTCATCCATACGCAGATAATCCGAACAGATACCCACTTCATCCAGCGCGTCTTTTAACTGTGTTCCAAAAAAATCCTTTCCCACTTTCCCAATAAACGCCGTCTTATGTCCTAACTTTGTAAGCATCGCCAAAACGTTACAGGGCGCGCCGCCGGGGTTTGCCTCAAACGTCGGATTTCCCTGTCCGCTTACGCCGTTTTCCGTAAAATCAATCAACAATTCCCCTAACGCGGTTACATCAAATTTATCCGTTCCCATCCGCCTGCATCCTCTCTTTCTGATAAGTTCTAAGCTGCCGCACACAGTCAAAACTTTACTACGCTAAATCAGTTCATATTTTACAACATCCATTGTCACAGAGCCGTCTGCAAAAAAGGAAATGTCGTCTGCGGATAAATCCGTATACATGGCCGCGGACATTACATATTCCCCGTCGTTGACGAATACTTCCACACTGAAATTATCCAAAATGACCCTTAACTTTATCTGTCCGTCATGATTTCTCACTTTGGCGCGCCGCTGATGGATAATCGCCCTTCTGGAACCGGAAAATTTTCTGTCCACCTTTAAAATAGACTCATACGGGCGAAAACTGATGGAGGTCTGGTATGTATCATCCTGCGCGAAACGCAGCGCAAATTTCCGGTAAATATTTTCTTCATCCTCCGGACGGATAGAAAGCTCCATATCAACTTTTCTGCCTTTGATGCCGTCCAGTCTGATTACGTCCGTAAAGGTAACATTCTCATATTTTATTTCTTTGCCGCGCAGACTCTCCAGTTCACGAACCGGCTGCTGGTAGAGGCGTCCGTTTTTGATAAAAAGCTCCCTCGGCAGGCTCATCTGCCCAAACCACGGCTGTTCCGGCGTATGCATGGTACAGGTATCCCAGTTCTGCATCCAGCCAATCATAATCCGCCGCCCATCCGGCGCGCAAACCGTCTGCGGCGCATAAAAGTCAATGCCGTAGTCAATCGCCTGATTATGCTGTTCTGAAAAAGTATCGGTATCATCATCATATGTACCAATCAGGCAGAGCGTTCCATTGCCGTTATGATATTCAAATCCCTGCGGCAGCATATCCTGCGGGCTTGTCAACAGAACCCTCATGCCGTCCAGCGTAAAGAAATCCGGGCATTCCCACATATTACCAAACCGCATTTTATTGGCGGCAAGGACTTTTTCATATTTCCACTCCCGTCCATCCTGCGAGCTGTAAAGCAATATCTGTCCGTCCCCGTCCTTTGTACGGTTTCCCGCGACGCACCGATAAGAGCCGTCCGCCTTGCGCCAGATTTTAGGGTCGCGGAAATCATACTTACTGCCGTTTTCCGGCAGACTTTTTTCATCTATAACAGGATTTAGGGCATATTTTTCATAATCCGTTCCGTCGCCTATCGCAATGCACTGTCTTTGCACATCACGCATACTGCCGTCAGGCTGCGTCTCTTTCGAGACGCCCGTATAAAGCAGCAAGTGCCGTCCGTCAGGAAGCGTGAGCGCGCTCCCCGAAAAGCATCCGTCCCTGTCATAATCCGCATCGGGAGCAAGCGCCGCCGGAAGATATTTCCAATGCAGCAAGTCTTTACTCACCGCATGCCCCCAGTGCATCGGTCCCCAGTGGGAATTGTACGGATGGTACTGGTAGAATAAATGATATTCTCCGTTATAATAGGAAAAACCGTTGGGGTCATTCATCCAGCCCACACGGGAAGATAAATGAAAAGCCGGTCTTGGCTCTTTTGCAATCTCCTTTTCCTTTATTTTTTCATATTTTCGCGCATTCTCTAATGCCTGATTCATCATAATCCTCCTATACTTTATACACCGAAACGCCGTTATTCATCTGACATCTTCCCTGCCTTCTAATCTCTCTTGCAAAGTCTGTTTATATCAATCTATACCATTTCATTTCCTACTTGTAAAGGCGCAATCTATAAAATAAATTTTTGTTCGATTCAGTTGTTATTTTCGTTCGATTATCATATACTATAATTGAATGAATGGAAAGGAGGGCATCGATATGTCTATTACGGCGACCGAATTTAAAATGAACTTCGGCAAATACCTTCTCATGGCGGCAACAGAAGATATTTTCATTACTCGCAACGGTAAAACCGTGGCAAAATTGACCGCCCCTTATCAAAATAAACTTGATACCGTCAACTCGCTTTTCGGCAGTGTTCCCGATACCATGACTTTAGAAGAAGCAGAAAAAGAGAGGCTTAGTAAAATATGAAAGCGCTGCTCGATACCTGTATCATTATGGATTTTCTGCAAAATCGGGAACCATTTGCACAGGAGGCAAAGAAAATCATACAGGCGGCAGCGATGAACCTCTTTACCGGCTGCATTACGGCTAAAGCGGCAACCGATATCTATTATCTTACACACCGCTGCATCCACAGTGATAAGGAAAGCCGTTCCAAGCTAAACCAGCTTTTCACCATTATCGGTATGCTTGACAGCATGGCAGACGATATTTTCCATGCCATTTCATCAGACATAAAAGATTTTGAGGACGCCGTCATGATAGAAACTGCTCTCCGTTCCAAAATGGACTGTATCGTCACCCGAAACGAAAAAGACTATGCAAATGCAAGCATAGCCATATACACGCCCAAAGAGTTTATAAAAATTCTGGAAAAAGATGAATAGCGCACTTCATATTGCGCCCCCCGCCAATTCAAGTTATAATAGTTTCACAAAATTCGTGAAACACACAAAATTGTGAAATACGCAAAAAAACGCGAAAGGAGATTACAGTATGCACACATTTCAACCATTTCCAATGAACGAACTGGAGTTTAACCCGTTTGAAAAGATAGGAAAGGAATGGGCGCTTATTTCGGCAGGCTCCAAACAAGAAGCAAACACCATGACAATCAGCTGGGGCGGCGTCGGCGTCCTCTGGGGAAAAAATGTTGTTTTTCTTTTCGTCCGCGATTCCCGCTATACCAAAGAATTTATAGATACTTATGACCTTCTCTCCGTTTCCTTTTTAAATCAAAGCTATAAGGATGCGCTCAATTACTGCGGTTCGCATTCTGGCAGATATGAGGATAAGGTGGAAGCGGCAGGCCTTACCTGGAACTATAAGCATTCCATACCGTTTATCGACGAAGGAAACCTTGTTTTTCTCTGCCAGAAATTGTCGGCAACGAGAATTACCGAAGAATCTTTTCTTTCACCGCATATCAAGGACTGGTACACGGACGGGGATATGCACACGATGTATGTCGCTGAAATCATAGAGGTACTGGCAAGATAAGATAAGGGCAGCACGCGCGGCGGGCTGCCCTGAAATATTGTATTCCATTCCCTGTTTTCTAGCTGTTTTGGCGTTCTGCTATGATATTCACCCATGCGGCAATGCTCTCTCTATCCGCCTTAGCGCTTTTATCGCTTTGCAGCCATTCAAATATTTTCCAGTAAAAGTCTTGCGGGAACAAAATGCTCCAGTTCTTTTTGCTGTCCAAATTGTCATGATATGATATCCCGTCATATCCCATCGTGAGAAAGCCGTTGCCGGTATGCTGCGCCAACCCCTTTATCTCCAAATCCGCATAAATATAAGCGGCATTCTTGTCTTTTATCAGATTCGGGTATTTATTCAGATACGTTTCCGCCAATGCCTCGTACTTTTTGACGTCCTCTTCATTCTGTAAAAGGACTTTGCCGCCGCGCCCCTCTTCGCCGTCTCTTATCAGATATTGAATGCCCGTGCCTGAATGCGTCTTAAGGGTATAGCCCTGCAAGGGTTCTGTTTTCCATGTCTCTATTCCCATAATGTGCTGTAAATCCGCTTTCAGTTCATCATCCAGCGCCACCGCGTCATAAGACATTGTTCCATGTTCTGAAATTAAAAACTGACAACCATTCGCCGCATCCTGCCTTATTTTGATATCTCCGTAAGTAAACGCGCCGATTCTTTCCCCCTGCTTCGTATATATTGTAAAGCATTCCGCCTCATTATCCGGTACGATTTTATAGTTTGCCGATTCATACTTCTCATATGCCGCATATACTTCTTTTTCCTGTAAGGAGGGCTGGATAGCGGATGTGCATAATGCCGTATAAGCTTCTATTGCGCCACACGACATTTCTGTATTTACTTTTTTCTGATTTTCCGAACGCAGTCCCGTCCACACATTCATACCTGCCATGCTACTTGCAAAACTGCTTATTGCCCTTCCACTATTCCCCGTATTTTTTATCGCGTTTCCACGAAATTCCTTTCCTGTAATCCCGTTAATGTTCATTTACCATTCCCCCATTACCGCTTGGCTGTGTCGTTATCAGGCTTCTTGCCGCGGCTTCCAAATCCTCTATATCCTGCGTTCCATGCTCTTTGGCTAACGGCGACGGTTTGGAAAGTTCGATGCTTGTCACCATTTTCATTCCGCCGATTTGATTCGTTATGATAAGCGTTTTAGAACCATCCGCCTGTGTAATAATTTCCGAATCGCTTTTAGATTCCTGCGCCTGTGTCTCTTTGGAGTTTTGCCTTTCAGACATTCCCGCACTTTTTTCTCTCTGCGTCATAAATTTCTCATATTCCCGCATACTGTAAAGGTAGTAATCGGCAAGCCTCCTCTGCCCCAATGTGTTCATATCCCGTATCTGCCTGCTGAACATATCTATAAAATTCGCTCTGTCATGCAGCCCCATATTTCCTGCGGACGGGTCTTTCGGCAAAGAGGAAAGCCCGCCGTCCTTATCAACGCCCAGATACGCCTCCAGCGCACACATCTCTACCATGGTCGCATTGCAGGGATTGATATCGTTGATATGTATAGTCTGCTCAAATTCATTGCCGTTTTCATCGACGCCTCTAGCAACCACCGTCGGGTCGTCGTCCGTAGAATTTTCCGCGTATTTAATATAAAAAGACAACCCCGAACCGTTTCCGCCGGAATAAAGCATATCGTCGGTTTTCATATATACTTTATATTCTTTCGGTCGTCTATTAGCCGCATTCTCCATCTGCTTCGTAAAAGCTGCGGTCGCTGCGTTTTGCTTCGCCCCTCCTGCCTGATATACCGCGTTTTTTGCCGCCTGGTACCCCGTTCCAATTCCACCTATATTCATAATTTAGCCCCTTTCTTATTACTTGTTACTTAGCTTGCGATGTTTGTGTCGGACGTTATTAACGTCAGCACAAACTCGCGGTTGAAAAAATACAATTTTTTCAACCTTTTTTCGCATGAAAATTTCCCAGCAATATATTCGCCTTAAAAGAAGAAAAAATCTGCATCGCCAGCATATCGCAGTTAAGCGGTTCTTTCGATTCCCCGAAAAGCGGCTTTATCGACGATAGCTCCATAAAGTACCGGCTTCTTGCCATTCTTTTAGAAAGCGCTTTCTTTTCTTCCAGCTCCTCCAACTGCGCCAGCCATTCCTTTCTGCGCTTCTGTCTGCGTTCCCAAAAACTTTCTTTCGCCTTTTCGTTAAATAACTTCTGTCCGCTTCCGTTCCGAAACCCCATCTGCCAGCATTCTCCGTGGCTCTCTTCTTTTGTCGCGCCAAAATAAAGGACAACAAACTTGCCGCCGCATACGCCGCTCCACGGGTCAGGACACTGAAAATTTGCCTTTATCGTATCCAAAACCCACTTTTCATATGCCGGGTTGTTTCTCATTGCCTCCAATCCGGCGTCCGATATCTGAACCGCTACGGAGTCCTGCATATTGGAGGAATGCACGGGAAGCGACGCGATTTTATCATATATATATTGTTTATACTCTGCCTTTTCCACTAACTTATCATAGAATCCGACGCCGTCCGCCTGTCCGCTCTGCACCTGAGAGGTTTTTACCATACTATGGCAAAGCCTTGTCATATAGCTGAAGTTCATCATATTGTTCATGCGCGTTCCTCCTTTCTGGTGTTGGGTGGTTACGAAATGCCTTTAACAAGACTTGTATGGGGTAACATATGTAGCGGGAGCGACCCGTGTTGGAGTGCATATGTTGCCCATAGATAACTTGATTTAGGCATGTCGTAATCACCTATGCTTCTACTAATAATACGAATGAAATGCCGCATAAGTTTCAATTAATTTCTTAATTGTCACAAAATGCAGCATTTTTGTAGTGAAAAAATTTATGGAGCTTACAATAAGGGTTGTGCAATGAAACCTCAAACCGGCAATTATACGCAATTACTGAATCTGTATCCACTGTAATCCTTTTGCAAGGGCAATTTCATAGCTTTGTATCTTGGCATGATACTCATCCTCTGCTATTTCATTGCCATTCTGCAGATAGTTAAACACAGGCGCATCCCCTTCAAGATGTCCAACCACAGCAAAAGAATCTATTTTTTCAGGAGTAAATCCATCCTTTCTTATTTTATAAAAATCAACTCCGGATTCCGCGGCGCTGCTGCTGTAAAATACTTCTATTACCCCATTTTCATAAAGTGAAAAATTAGTTCTGTAGCCAAATTCCATATCTGAAAAAATATGGACTGCCTTGGTTCCATCATATCCATATAAGTCATAATTCCAAGGTGCATTATCCGCATTGGCATTATGATTTTCTCCGCCTGCAATAATCAGTTCTGCTATTCCATTTCCGTCTATATCATAAAGCGCATAATAAATATCCTGTTCCAAATGACGAATTTCTAAGCCAATCGCATCCCCGAAGCTGTTATCGTAATAATCCGTATCTATAAGATTCTTATAAAAATCATTTTGAACCATATCCTGATATTGTTCTAAAACATCAGTATAAAGATAGGTTTCGTCCGCCGGACTATTGTCATGGGATAAGTCTTTCTGACCAATAAAATCTTTGGCAGAGGCAATCGTTATGTCTGTTAAAGCGGATGAGGCGCTCTCTGACATTTCCTGTTCATAAGTAAAAATACCGTTTTCAGCTCCCCTGTAATAGCGAACCACATTGTGCAAAGTTGATTGTCCGTCGTTGGGGATATAACTTAAAATAATGATGATATCGTCAAATCCATCCTTGTTATAATCAAAAAAAGACACCGCATCTACCGAATGGAAAAGCTCTGTGCCGACGTTATTTTCAAAAGCTGCCGGAAGCTGGGAAAGAATCATTCCGTCTTGTTCTACAAGAAACACTGCGTCAGCGTAATCACTCTCCCATGTATCCGGCGTATAAGAAACAAATGTCACCTTTCCAAAGGGATTCAGGTTTACATCAAAAGTCT
>JAMPFF010000001.1:234425-291560 GCA_023664605.1 Clostridium sp. | reverse complement strand
AACATACACGCATATTTCTCATACCAATTCGGGGAAAAAAGATAATGCAACTCCTTTATTTGATTGGGGAAAGTACTATGAGAAGGATGGTAAAATAGTAATTCCAATATCAGTGCAGGCACACCATTCTTTTGTTGATGGCATACATATTGGACAGTTTGTAAATAAACTTCAATGCTTTTTTGATAAATGTTAAATTCCAGTTTGCAGAATTGTTAGCAGCGATACTTTTTTGAGCAGTGATAAAGAGGCTACCCAATCAAACGGATAGCCTTTTCTCAATTCCCAGACCTAATATTCAGTAAGTAAAATTCAAAATGCAGTTCCCTAAGTTCCGTGAAAAGCCAAGAAATGTATGAATATTCACTAAATTCTCTGATAATAGCACCGGGAACACTTTTCCGAAAAGGGAGTAAAAAAATTACTTAACAGCCGTAATTACAGAGAATTTCTGATAGGAATAAACGCATTCAACCACTTTAAATCCACAGCCTTTTAGCATATCCATTTCCCGTTCCACAGAACATTCCTTATCTAACTTTCTACGTTCTTTCCATAACTCTATATCTTTATCCGTCAGCCCGCTGTCTGCAATATGCTTTTCCCAATAAGAATTAAACCAGTTATCCGTTTTCGGATGCGCCGCGCAGAACTGGTCGTAATTGACAAACACACCGCCGTCCGGCAGTTTATCGTATATCTTCGCAAATAATTCCGCTTTTTCACTATCCTCCAAATGATGAATCGATAACGCGGAAATAATCACATCCCAAAAAATATCAGGCAGATGATGAATATAATTATCTACCTGATATGATATATTCTCTATCCCCGCAAATCTTTTCCGGGCAACATCCAGCATCTCCTCTGCAATATCCACAAGCACATATGCCGCATCCGGACATTGTTGATACCAAAAATAAGTCAACAAACCCGTTCCCGCTCCTAAATCAAGAATACGCTTCGGCGTATCTATATTAGAAATGATAAAATCTGTCGTACTCCTATAAAAATCATCAAAGCAGGGAATAAACTTTCTGCGGTTGCCGTCATACTCTTTGGCAATTAAATTAAACTGGTTTTCTATATTCATTTTGTATACTCCTTATTACATTCTCTCTCTAATGCGGGAAAGTTTAAACAAATTTTCCCGTTCTTATCCCGTATCTTACGAAAAGTAATATTTTCATTCATCAAATCAAGATTCTTATTCTTTTTATCAGAATTTGAAGAAAGAGGAATACAATACTTAGCGCCATTTACCATGAAAATTACTCCAAGAAAAGGTCTATTTTGTTTCCCAATCTGTGGGGATATAGACGGAACATGGCTATCTATGTTATGTAGATTCCTTATATATTTCAAGTTTACATTATATAGTTTTAACCGCTTACTCACAACAACTTTCACTCCTTAGTAACACAAAAGGCTACGCCAAAGCATAGCCTTTCGGTAGCATCCGTCGCAACGGAAATACTCTCTTATCGTTTCCACTTAATTTGGTAGGACTCACCTGATGATTACTCATCTGTATTATGATTATACAAATCAAGTTCAAATATGTCAATTCAATTTTCAAAAGTTTACTACGACATAAATATACTACCCATTTCCCGTTTTCTGCTAATTCTAAAAAATAATGCAATAATGCAATTTGTTCTATCTGGAATTTCTGACATAACAGATATGTGGCAATAACAGATTCTATTCTTTTTTTCATTTCCACATTTCAGACATACTATAGCTGCAGTTCCAATTTGTTAAATAGGAGATGTTAATTCAATATGATTGCCTTCAGAATCAACAAACTCTACTACCCAATTAGTGTTTATTTGTGTCAGAGGAAAACATAGTTCTAAATTTTTAATTTTTCTTTTAAGAATGTCCAGATTTGCAACGTCAATACTGGGCAGGCAATTAGTTCCAAAACTGTGCTTTTCGTTCACTTTTTCATAGGCGAATAACCCCAAGCGAAATCCGTTTATATCAAAAACACTATATACTTCGTCTTTAATAGTAACCTCTTTTTCAAAGAAATTCTCATAAAAACAAATTGCTCTCTCCATATTCTTTACACATAAATATAATGATTTAATATGACAGTTCAACATTTGTGTATTATCCCTTAACTCCCTTATATAATCATCTGCATACTGTCCACGCTCTGTAGCAGACATAACAAACTGTTCCAGGTTTATATTTGTTCTTTCTTTCATTTCTGGTACTCCTAAAATCCCGTTTATCCACATTTATTATACTGTATCTATTCTGCCTTTTCAATGTTCATCCAAGCAAAGCATTCTGCTCTCAAAAACTAAAAATTATAATACATAAAATTGCTATTTTTCTTAAACCCATAATCGGTATACAGCAGCACTCCCATATCAGACGCGGTTATCTGTACGGTAGAACAGCCGTAATCTCTGGCTTCCGTTACTACTTTATCAAGCAAAAACTTAGCTATGCCCTGCCTCCTGTATTCCTTAACAACATACATACTTGACAGTAGCCCGATTTTACCGGACGGGCAGCCATAATAAGGCGGCTTTTCCACAAACGACATCCCGCTTGTTCCTACGATTTTATCCCCGTCAACCGCCAGCCATGATACAAAAGTATTATCGTTCAAATGTCTTTTATAATAATCTTGAAGATGCGGTTTTAAATCGAATGTCGCTTCCGCTCCTTCCTCCTGTAACTGCCGTATTCTCATATCCATAAAAATATCCAAATCCGACTCGGCAAGTTTTCTATATGCAACCGCCATGCTACCGCCTCCATCAACCTTGATTTTTATCCTTGCAAACCTCTTGCCTGCCTGTCCATATCCTCTACGACAATGTCATATATTTCGCCCAGCGACGAGCAATATTCAAGCACTTTCCACGGCTCGTTCGTATGAAAATGTATCTTTATCAATTCATCATCACCCACCGCTAAAAGGCAGTCGCCTTTAAAGTTATTCGCGAAGTATTCACTAATAACATCTTCATCCAGATTTTTCCCTTCAATTAATAACTGCGTGTCATACTTAAATTCCAACATCTTTCTTCCTCCTGGAAATTCTTCGATATGCCTTGATACAAACTATCACCATCATATAAATAATAATGACATTAAAAAGCAATGACAGCGGATTAAAATGCATTGACATAAACGGATTTACACCGGGGGTTTCATCATACACGGATAGATACGGTATCGGAAATCCTACTTGATAGCGAAAATTATCCATTACTTTAAACGGTAATAAATAGGATAAAATAACTTCTATCCAGAATGACAGATTTACTATTTTCCAATTCACTTTTTGCATCAATGTTCCCTCCTCCGGTTAATATGCGCTATCCAAAATCTTAATTTCCCTTGACAGCCATTTTCATATATCTTATACTATAGAAAAAGAAATGGGTTTTTTGCCAAGTAAAACCTTATGGTTCGAAAGGGTTGCTCGTTTCTTTTTTTATATCCATAATATCATAAAGATACATTTTCCTATCTGCATCATGCCGAATTAACATGGACGCGTGGAATACGTTATATCTTTCTACTTCACCGCTATCATCATAAACAGGCAATGCAAAACGAGAATCATACCTATACCAACCATTTGCCGCATTTCTATGATGCTTTTCTCCCATATTTTCCCGAAAATATTTTCCTGTTGCAATTTCCAGTAATTCTGGTATTCCCTGTGAGGCATTTGCTTTTGCTTTCGCCTTTGCGCCTTTCAACGTATGTGTATATCTGGAACCAGTATACTCATCCGGTAATTCCTTTCCAATATAAATAATATCCTTTGTATCGGCAATTTCATAAAACTCTCCTACATAAGTTTTCAAATATGCTTTTACATCATCCCAATCCACTGACCTCTTTCCTTTAAAAATAATGTCATTAATTAAGACAATCTTATTTCCGTTTAAATCTGTTATGATATTGATATTTCTATCCAATAACATCTTCCTCCGCTTACTATTTATTTTTTATCTGCTTTCACGAAAATCAAGCTTTATCAAAATTTTGCCATATAATATTTATCAACAAATATGATTCCACGATTATTTATACAATTTCCCATAAAAAAACTGTTCCTGAAATGAAATGTCGCCTATTATCTTTTCATCCGCAATATCTTCTCCATTCAAAGACACAATCCATTTATCTTCCACGTCATCAAAACGGTGCCATACTGCAACTACTTTCCCCCGAAAATCTTTCAGCGGTTCATCTGTTCCAAATAAATAAACATCCTGTTCTGCCCCATCACCGGCAAGTACATTATTGACATATCCATAATTAATTGGATAAATCATTTCCGGATGACGGGGATGAGAAGTTCCTAATGGTCTGTCAACGATTCCGCTTACCGTTTTTCCAATAATATGGCTGTAGTCCGGCACATCCGCTTCCATAACGTAGAAAAAATAGTCCAATGTCTGCACCATTTTATTCTCCTCATATAACTTTCTAATTTCAGAAACCGTCATCCATCTGCAGTCAGCCACTTCATCCGTATCTGCATCTTCCAAATGCAGTTCTCCATCATATTCAAAAAGCCATACATCCATAATATCATTAAATTCTTTGCACTCATATTTTGCATCAGTGCCTCGTATTTTAGTAAAAAGAAGTTTTCCGGTTTCGGGTTTTAAATGCAGGCCCACTTCTTCTTTTACTTCTCTAACCGCTCCGTCAATACTGCTTTCTCCCATCAAAACAGAGCCTCCTACGCACTCCCACATAAGCGGAAATGTCGGTCTGCCAGCCGACCGCTGGGCAAGAAGATACTCCCCTTTGCTATTTCGTATCCATACAGATACCACCAAATGATAGAAACCTTTTGGGATTTTTTCTCCCCGAATCTGTTCTTTCCCTGTCTTTTCTCTATATTTTGTATACAAATCCCATTTTTCCATATTTTTATTCTTCCAGCTTGGTGCGGATGACGTCTCCTTTACAAAATGAACTATATTTCTCTTTTTACTCATCACTCCAACGCTTTCTTTAAATCCGTAATGAATTGTGCCTGCTGCCTCTTTAAATAGGATTTTATAAATGGCTTCATGAAAAACTTTTTAACTGTTACGTCCTCTGTAAAATCTATTTCTGTTTCATTACCTTTTGAAATAAAAATACCAATCCAATGTCCTCTCATGTTACTGTTTTCCATATCAAACTCCCATCGTTTATATGGTTCCAAAGCAGTAACCGTAAACATAGTAGCGTATCCCTCTTTCGTATATTCGACAAATTCTTTTTCATTGACTGTTTCTGTTTTACTCAAATCACTTCGCCATGTACTGTACTTATCAACAGCTAAAACAGTTTCCCAGACTTTATGAATATCACTATTAATCGTTGCTTTTATATTTGAAGCTGCCATCCCTATTACTCCCTCTATACAATACCACAAATCTCCATCAAACTATTAACTTCATAATCGGCTTTTTCCTCTTCGCTCGTTATATTCCAATATCTGCCAAATCCCTGTTTTACCCATATAGTATACATTCCCAGCTTCTTCGCCGGAACAATATCGTTATCTATCCTGTCGCCAATCATAACAGCCTGTCGGGGTTCGCAGTTTACTCTATGCAGCGCAATTTCAAAAATTCTTTTATCCGGTTTTGCAACGCCCTCCTCTGCCGATGCGACAACCAAGTCAATATATTTTAATATTCCGAAATTTTCCAGGCGTTTTGCCGTTCCGATCACTTGATTTGCAATAACTCCAATTTTATATTTACGATGCATTATCTTTAAACATTCTTCTGCATCGCCATATAACATTTCATCTTCCGGATGCCATTCAGGCGTTTCCACATTGAACAGCTTTATAACTTCTAAATCGCCTTTTTTATTTTCTTTATAAAACTTAACCGCCGTTTCATAAACATATTCATACGTTACATTGGCTAGGTTCGCAATTTTTCTCATCCTGTTTTCATAAACTACACTTTCATCGGCAAGGGTTGAGCCGATATCAAAAAATATCCATTTTATATTTTCTATCATAATGATGCGCCTCGTTACATTTCACTTCCGCAATCTCACCAACAAAATTATAACTTTTTAATAAAGCATATAATTCTATTGGCTTCCGTAAAATTCATAGCCCGATGAAATTGAAAACTATTGTCATTGCCAATTTCACAATCACTGGCAAATTCTTTACATCCTTTGGCTTTTGCCCATATCTCGCACTCGTTTAATAACTCTTTGGCATATCCTTTGCGGCGGTAGTTTTCCATAATAAAAATGCCCTCTAAATATCCAACGGGCGTCGTTTTCGTTCCCTCCACATAATCGTGCCGTAATTGACACTGTGCAAAACCGATAGGAATATCGTTTTCATATTGTAAAAATATTCGAGCATCCTCTTTGGAAAGAGTCTCTAAAATTCCATCCGCCAACTCCTCAACAGAATCGGCATTCCACATAAAAGCAGCTAAATTGGCTATTATCCCTACATCATCTTTTGAGGCTGTCCGTATCATCTTTCTTCTATCCTCTTAGTCCATACTTATGTCGCAAAACCCTTTTTCGACTTTCAAGTGTTTCATTCCTTTACCCACATTTCCATATTTCCAGTTTTCTCATCATTGAGCATACTCCATATATGTTCTGGCGACTCTGCATATAACTCGGATTCTCTATCCTGCAATAATTCATAAGTCATGGTTTTTAACAATTTTTTCAGGGCAGCTTCATTGGAACAATTTTCTTCTTCACTTATACGATGTACCAAATAAAGAGATATCGCCTGCATCGATTTATTAATATTAACACTTGATGCTTTCATCCTACAATTTCCTTTCTCATTTCCTTAAATTGAAGTTTTTGAATTGCAGCGCTTGTTCCAAAAAAATACTGTTTAGGTAAATTCTCCGGTTCCAACTCCTTTATTAAATTATCCAGTACTTCATCTGAATAATTTGTTACAATTAATTCTTCTTTATATGAGTTAAGAATAGTAACCGTATTTTCATCTGCGGTCGGTCCAATCACAATATCATAATTATGAACAGTTCTATCTGAACCCCGATTTTTCACGACAAATCGCACCCACTCTCTGTCTGCTTCCGTAAATACCTTTATCTTCAAATTTCCCGGATTATCAATACAGCTATCGTCAAATTCTAAATTATATCTATATGCCTGAAATATTCTTGTTCTGTATTGAGGATTTCTTTGCCATATCTTAGCCTCTCTTGCTTCCAGTATGCGCTTATTTCTTCTGGCAATACTTTCTGCATGGCTTTTTACTGATGTAGCATAAAATCCTTTTCCAAAATCCTTATATCCCCTACCCATTGTCACGTCAATTTCATTGAAGTCATAGGTTGTTCCATGGAACAAATCTTTCACTCTAAATCTCTCCCTCCATTGCATCAATATACGACTTCAAATCCTGCAAAATACCCTTTATTCCCATAGAATTGTATGCCTCATAACAAGTATCAATATAAGAAAGCAAATCATATTTATCTAAAAGGTCACTGACCTTACTAAAATCAATATTCCATTCCTGCTTCATGCAGTTCGCAATCGTTATCTGCATATTTAATACATTATCAATTCTAGTCATAATGACTCACTCCTTTTTCATCATAACTGTATTGTTATTGTATCTTGATTTTTTCATATTCTATCACGGAATCATTGGATGTTCAATCAAATACCCCGCAATACCATCCTCATCATTGCTCGCGATTACCAAATCCGCTTTTTCTTTGACTTCATCAATGGCATTCCCCATGGCAATACCCATTCCACATAATTTTAGCATTCCGATATCTGCATAATCGTCGCCAAAAGCGATTATTTCTTCCACATTTATCCCACATACGGAACAGATATACATGATAGCATTTTCTTTTGTTGCGGTCTTTTTGGTGAATTTATACCAGTATCCATCCGAGAAACGCATACAGTCGCACTCGTCCAGCAATTTTTGAAGCTGCTCCGCCTGGCTCTTTTCAAAAATTTCTACGCACATTTTCAGGGAACTCTTGTCAAAATTTGTAAAATCCGTATAAATACTATCTCCCCAGCTACGGTCCTGCTTCTTAGGGTCAATTTTGTAATTCCAGTAGTGAGCGTCCAGCGTATCAATCGTTATCTCGCAATCCATGCCGCAGACTTCTCTGGCAACGGCTATCATCCGCCGCGTCTCTTCCTTGGAAAATTCAGCGCGGTATATGTATTCGCCATGATATTTTACCAAAGCTCCGCCGCTTGCAATTAAGATATCCGGTTGTAACTTTTCTATAAAAGACAGTGCATTTTGTTCCCCTCTGGATGTAGACACGCCGATTAACACGCCTTTTTCTCTGCATTTTTGCAAGGCTTGTAATGTCGTCTGTGAAATGGTCTTATCACTGCGAAGCAGCGTTCCGTCCAAATCAAACAAAAGTAATTTGTAATGCGCTTTCTTCATCCGATTAATTCCTCTAATCTCTTTAAATGACTTTTCGCCGGTATATAAAATCCACCGTTCACCATAAGCCAGAAAAGACCAAGCCCCGCGGCAATACCCAGTAATTCTTTCACACTCTCCCATGTCCTGTCTATAAGACAAGAAAGAAACATAAGCAAAACAAGAAGCCCCAACATACCAAAAACAATAATACAAAGTATGTATGTAAATAAAAGCAGACGCATTTTGATATCAATAACAGACGTCCCGTTTTCTGTCCTGACAGTCCCCACTATCACAGGCCAAAAGCTGCTCCTGAAATATCTGGGCTTTTTAACAATCTTAAAATCCGACAAATTCACTTCCCCGATAAATTCACCCCCGGCGCAACGCAAAGTATCTACTCCAAAAGTCTTTTCGGAAACTGTTGCCGCCTCCAGAGCAGCCTTGATATCCTCCGGCGACTTCGGCGAAGTGATACTATATTTTATACGCGGCAATATGTGCAGCATCTAAATCCTCCCGTTTTCCCGCTCCGTCTATTTCGCAATCATCTTCTTCATTTCTTCTTTCGCTTTCTCCAACCGGCTGTCAACTTCCTCAATCTATATGCTTCCTATATACTCTGGACGGTTCACCGTCCATATCGTTCATCATCTGATAAAATTCGCATCCGTATTTTTCATATAATCCGATATGATTTGTTGATATAAAGACGTCATGTACATTTTCAGCTTTAGCAAGTTTCTCAATCTCCAAGAACAATTCCCCTGCATAACGATGTCCTCTATACTCGGGAAAAGTATACACAAATCCTATCCATGGAGTTAATTCTGTCGGCTGTATATCATCTTTTTCGGCATATGTACAAAACGAAATAAGGTTATCCCCATCCGTAAGCATCAACACTTTTGAATTTTCTCCAACAGCATTTTTAAATTCATCTTCACTTAACAGTTGATATAAATATTGTCCTGCTCCCCAGTCGCTTTTCTTTATTTGACTCAGCCAATAATCCGGCCGCTTGCAGTTATCATAATCTATGACCTGCATTCTTCATGTTCCTCCCCAATGCTCCGTCTATTTCACAATCATCTTTCCCATTTCTTCTTTTGCCTGCTCTAACTGATTGTCAATGCCCTCATCATAATAGGCGTCTCTGTCATATTCGCACTCGATATCCGGCTCGATGCCGATATTATGGATATTATTCCCTTTCGGCGTATAGTAGGCGCTGACTGTCAGTTTTAATGCCGTTCCGTCGGTAAGCGGCAGGATGCGCTGCACAATTCCTTTGCCGAATGTCTTGGTACCCATAAGCGTTCCGATACCATAGTCTTTAATCGCACCCGCCAGTATTTCCGATGCGCTTGCCGAGTTTCCATTTACCAACACGATTAACGGCAGTTTCCATTCATTCTCTCCGCTGCATGTATATTCCACCCGTTTACCGGCTCTGTCCTCCGTATAAACAATCAATCCCTCCGGCAGTATCTGTCTTGCAATATCCACGACAGCGGACAAGCTTCCGCCCGGATTGCTCCGCAAGTCAAGAATCAGGCCCGCCGCGCCGGAGCCTTTTACAACCGCCATCGCCTCTGTAAACTGGTCTACGGTCACATCATCAAATTCAGTAATCTGGATATAGCCGATGCCGTTATCATACATCTCATAATTAACGGTAGGCGACTCGATCTGTTTCCGGACAACATCCATTTCCAGATAATCGTCCTCGCCATCCCTATATATCGTCAGATGCACCGTCGTTCCTTCTTCGCCCTTGATTCTGGCTACAATTTCCGACAGTTCCAATCCCTGCGCAATCTCGCCGTCTATCATGTATATAATATCGTCTTCCCGCAGACCGACTTCCTGTGCCGGCGTGTTGTCTATGACACCGTTAATCTTACCAAATCCGGTCGTTTTATCCAGTGATATATATGCGCCGATGCCAAAATAAATCCCCTCCGTATCCTGCATCAGCGTCTGCCATTCCTCCGCTGTATAGTACACGGAATAAGGATCTCCCAAAGACGCCACCATACCCGCATACATACCTTCTATCATTTCATCCGTATGGATATCTTCTTCTTTGTAATAATACTCGTCAATAACATCCTCTATCGCTTCCAGCTTCGTAATGGAATCATCATTGACAATGCTTTCCGCAACGGCTCCCTTTGCGCTTGTCAGCTTTACTCTTCCTGCATTCATCAATCCGTTAAAACGTACGCCCACATATATGCAGCTCGCCATAAGCGTGCTTAACAAAACGCCGGTTAAAAGACCGACCAGAAATGTTCTTTTTGTTTGTTTTGAGTCCTGCTGCATCCTTCTGTAAGGATTCAAATCATCCGCCGCTCCCTGATTCATTTCGTTATTATTACTATATCCATAATTATCCAAAATCATTCATCTCCATTTATTTTAAATAATTCCAAGGACTTACATAATTGCCGTTTAGACGCACGCTGAAATGTAAGTGAGGCCCTGTAGAACGTCCGGTGCTTCCTACCGCGGCAATCGTCTGCCCTTTATAAACCGACTGTCCTTTTGATACATATAATGCGGAAGCGTGCATATAGATTGTATACAAACCGTCACCATGATTTATCATAATATAATTGCCCATGGACGAACTGTAATCGGCCGCCACTACATCTCCGTCATATGCCGCAAGAATTGATGTTCCCGAAGCCGCCGCCAGGTCGATGCCATTATGGAATTTCTCGATACCGAGCGTGGGATGCATACGGTTTCCATATTCATCCGAAATTCTTTTATATCCGGGACACGGCCATGCAAACATACCGCCGTCATATACTCTGGCATTGGCGTTTTGCGCCGCCAGTCTGGCCTTTTCTTCCGCTACCGCTTTTTCCAACGCTGCAATCTCTGCGTTTTCCTGGTCAATCATATCCTCATATTCTTTGATTGCCGCTTCCTTGGAAGAAATATCGGATGATACGGAAGCAATCTGCGCTTCTTTTTCCGAAATTAAAGCGCTGACTGCCGTTTCCTCCGCCTCTACAGCGAGTTTTGCCTCGTCCAGCACCTCTTTTTCACTTTCCAGCTCCTCTTTACAAAGCGCTATCAGTTCCCTCGTTTTGACATATTCGTCAAGCTGCGCCCTGTCATAGGCGGATAACGCTTCAATGTAGTCTGCTTTATTTATCGTATCTGATAAACTGCTGGATGTAAATATAAGTTCCATATAAAGCGTATCGCCTTTTTCATACATAAACTTAATACGCTCTTTCATTGCTTCATATTGTTCTTCCTGTCTGGCGATTGCGTCATTCAATTCCTCTGTCGTTACTTCAATCTCATGTTCTTTTTCCGCAATCAGATTATTATACTCGTCAATTTTCGTCTGAATATCAGTAAGCTGCGTATCTAACTGCGTGACATAGGCATCCAAGTCATGTTTGGACTGTTCCAGTTCTTTTTTCAGTTTTTCCACGTCGGTCAGGCTGGATTTTAATGTCGCAACCTCTTTTTTCGCCTCCGCAATTTCCGCCTCTTTTTCCCGGATACTGTCGTTCGTCGTTGCCCGGGCAGTCTCGGTTGGAAATAAGAATACGACGCTTATGCAAATAATGACGCACAATAATTTTTTCCAGAATTTCATTTATCTGCTGCCTTTCTCACATCTAAACGCGAAGATGTTTTCTAACCGTGCTGACGCTTCCCAAAAAACCGATTCCCACGCCAATTCCCAATGAAACCGGAATCAGCACATGAAAAATTTCCCCTACCGTCAGGAAACTTAAAAGCTGTGTAAGCATAGAGAACCTTTCCAATATATATTCCATAACCACGTTATATAAAACATAAATAATGCCCAAAGGAATAGCCGCCCCAATCAGACCGATTAACATGCCCTCTATGACAAACGGCGACCTGACAAAAAAATCAGTCGCACCAATATATTTCATAATGTTAATTTCTTCTTTTCTAACGGAAATACCTATCATAACCGTATTGCTAATCAGGAAAATAGATACCGCCAGCAGAATCGCAATAATACCTACGGAGACATAGGCTACCAGTGCATTGACCCCCGTCAGGGTAGTCGCCGTTATCTCGGAGCGGTTTACCTGCCTGACGCCGGATATGGACTCTAAATAGGTTACCAGCGCCGACTGCATGGAAACGTCATTTAAATAAATCTGATAGTTTGCGGAATCGGCAAGCGGGTTCTCCGTAAAGCCGTCCGCATATTCCCCCAGATACTCCGTCTTAAAACTTTCCCATGCTTCTTCCGCGGATACAAAATGAACGTTCGATACTTCCGTCCGTCTGGCAATCATTTCACCGATTTCCTGTATTCTGCTGTCTTCTAACCCCGCGTCAAAAAATACCGTGACCGACACGCCCTGCTCCGCAGTTTTTACAATATTTTGAAAATTGCTGACAATGGTATAAAACAAACCGAACAGAAAAAGGCAGGCGCTTATCGTTGCAATGGACGCAAGCGTAAACCATTTATTCCGGAATATATTCCGAATGCCCTGACGAAGCGTATAAAACAACGTATTAATCCTCATCGATATATCCTCCCTTTTCCTCGTCGCTGACAATTACGCCTTTTTTCAAGGTAATAACCCTTTTCTGCATGGCATTGACAATCTCCCTGTTATGCGTAACAACCAAAACCGTCGTGCCGTTTTCATTAATCTGCTCTAACAATTTCATAATTTCCCATGAATTTTTAGGGTCAAGGTTACCTGTCGGCTCATCGGCAAGCAAAACGGCAGGCTTATTTACTAACGCCCTCGCCAGCGCAACCCTTTGCTGCTCACCACCGGAAAGCTGCTTCGGCTTTGCCTTATATTTACCGGCTAATCCCACAATCGCGAGGATGCTCGGCACATTTTTCTTAATTTCCTTATTCGATTTTTGTATGATTCTCTGCGCGAATGCCACATTTTCATAAACATTCCTGTCCTTTAACAGACGGAAGTCTTGAAAGACAATACCGATATTACGCCTGAATTTCGGTATTCTGCGATGCTTGATTTTACTCAGGTCATATCCCATGACATTAATATAACCGCTTGTTATCGTCAATTCCCGTAAAAGCAGTTTAATCAACGTCGATTTACCTGAGCCGCTGTCGCCAACGATAAATACGAATTCCCCTTTGTTGATATGAAGATTCACATCTTTTAGCGCCGGCGCTCCCGTTGAATAAGCTTTGCAGACATTCGTCAATGTAATAATCTCATTGCTTTCCGATACTGTTCTTTTTCGTTTTCCTTTTGGAGCCGCAGCCATTTTATCACCTCTGTAATTACTTTTTTTCTCTCCCACTACAATAAACCATGCCTTTCTTCTTACGTCTGTCGGAGTTTCCTCTTAATACTCAAAATTCTCCATGTACTTCATATATTTAACAACCATCAACGCGATTTTAAACGTAATGGCATCCTCGAAGACCCTTAAATCCAGCCCGGTGCTTTTTTGCAGCTTATCCAAACGATAGACCAGCGTATTCCTGTGAATGAAAAGCTGTCTGGACGTCTCCGAAACATTCAAGCTGTTTTCAAAAAACTTATTGATAGTCGTCAATGTCTCTTCGTCAAATTCGTCCGGACTTTTGCCGTCAAAAATCTCTTTGATAAACATTTTACAAAGCGGAATCGGCAGTTGGTAAATCAAACGGCCGATACCGAGTTCACTGTAAGCAATAATATTTCTCTCACTGAAGAAAATTTTGCCGACATCCAACGCCATTTTAGCCTCTTTAAAAGAACGGCTTACTTCTTTGATTTCATTAACGATGGTTCCGTATGCGATTCTGACATTTTTCATATGTTCTTTTTCCAGAAAATGCTCGATGCCCGACGCCGTCTTTTCAATCTCTTTGCTGCTGTCGCCCTCTGATAAATCCTTTACCACGATAACATTATTTTCATCAACCGCCGTAATAAAGTCTTTGCTGTTGCCGCTAAAATATGTCCTCATAACTTCCAGGACATTGCTTTCTTTTGTATTGTCTGTTTCGATAATCAGCGCCACTCTCTTATTATCCGTCTGAATATGCAGTTTTTTAGCGCGGCTGTAAATATCCACCAGCAAAAGATTGTCCAGCAACAGGTTCTTGATAAAGTTGTCCTTATCAAACCTTTCCTTATATGCCACTAACAGATTCTGAATCTGAAACGCCGACATTTTACCTATCATATAAATATCTTCTCCGACGCCTCCGACAATGAGAATATATTCCAACTGCTGTTCGTCAAATATCTTAAAAAACTGGCTGCCCTGTATTTCCTGCGAATCCGCCGGAGACTTGGCAAATTCCGCCGCCAGCTTTCCACTCCTCTCCATTTCTTCAGTCGTTGTGGCTACCGTTTTTCCATCAATATCCATAACGCACAGTTCTACCCTGGCAATCGTCTTTAACCCCTCTATCGTATTCTGTAGAATTTGATTTGAAATCATCTCTTGTCCACCCCTCTACCGTATTCATAACCCTCTCTCAATGTCATTTAGCAATTTGTACAACATGCCAATAGCGTTTCTTTTGCAAAATGCAACATTTGCATTCTATTTTAATCTATTTTAACAAAAAAATCTACCTCAAATCATGAAATATTTGTGTATTTTTCAATTAATTTGTCATTTTCTTCCATAAAATCCCTTTAGACAAACTATACAAAAAAAGAAATATATGGTATACTTTTTATAGGTTGAAAGAATAATATTCTTTCAACCGCGAGTTTGCGTATGCAAACATCGCACACAAGGAAGGAGCGAGGTTATATGGATATTGCAGGATTATCTATGGCAATGTCGGCATCTCAGGTTCAATCCGCCTTTGGTGTGGCAATGCTCAGTAAATCACTGGATGCCGTTGCTGACACCGGAAGCCAGATTACTTCTATGATGGACGCTGCCGCAATGGAGCGCTCTGTTAATCCGGGAGTCGGCGCCAACTTTGACATGTATGTATAATCGCTACAACATAAAACGTCACTGTTTTAAAGTAAACAGTGGCGTTTTTGTTACATGCCGGCTATTAATTCTAAAATCCATTTTAAAATCCATTCCAGACTCATAAGCGCAAGGCTTATGACAATGGCGATTACCAATGGAATACTGACAATCAGAGTTCCTTTTTCTCTTTGGCGTATCCATATATTTCTCCACTCAATTTCTCTGTTTTCATTTTTCGCCAGCCAGGCCAATACGCAAACCGCTATCGGCGTTGCCACTGCCGCTATTATTAAATAGAGGCCTATTGCGCTGATTAGCATTTCCTGCGTCAACGTATCAGATGCAGCAGATTCCGGCAGATAATTTGACAAATACATAAGGCATACCTGCTGTGCATTGAAAAACATATGCGCAATAGTCGAAGACCACAGACTGCCCGTCGCTTCTACCAGCAGTGCCAACATAATGCCAAGCGCAATGGCATAAGCCGCCTGATTAAAGTTTAAGTGCATCAGCCCAAACAATAACGCGGACCAGCAAACTGCCCGAAAAACGGAACCTGAAGTTTTATATCCCCGGAATATTACACCGCGAAAGACAAACTCCTCACAAAACGGCCCGAACATTCCTATCAAAAACAGCATTACCACAAACGGCATCTGCACAACTTCCCCACTCATTTCATTCACCGTATTCTCCACGAAAAGCATGGAAATTGCATTAAGCGCATTTGCCATCGGCATAATCAAAAAGGTAAACAAAAGAATCATAAAAAAAGAAGACACTTTTATTGTCCGATATCCCAATAATTCATTCAAATCTCCCGTCACAGTCCTTGTCCTTGATTCCCGTATAAAAATCAGTGACGGAATCATAATGATCCCCTGGCTTATCATAAGACTTACGGCAATCGGAATATCAATATATTTTCCGGTGAGTATATAATATACAAACGACATTGCCGATATCATAATATTTGCCAGAATAAGACATAAAAACAGCCAATTTACTCTCTTACTATTCATCTGTGTATAACCTTTCTTCATAAGCGGAAGCAGTTACTGCCTCCTGATAGCTCTTTCTCCAATGATGATTCTATTTTCTTTCAAAAGATGCCCTACCGCCCTTTTAAATTCATTCTTACTCATCTGGGTTTCCCGTTTAATGGTTTCCGGGGAAGCCTTATCCGTAAAAGGCAGCACGCCGTCATAACTGTCAATAATCTGCATTATTTTCTCCGCATCTTTCTCAATCTGCAAATACGCTTTTTCCCGGATGCTCAAATTCAGCCTGCCATCCTCTTTGACATCGGTCACCCTTGCTGTAATCTTATGTCCTATCTGCACTTCTCCATATAATTCCTTTTTGGGAATCAACGCGGAATAGATATCGTCCACCGCTACAAACGCACCAAAATTATCGCTTATTTCATAAACGGTTCCGGTGACTTTATCATCTTTCCCGTATGGACTGTCCTGCTTTAAATACGGATAGACATTCATGGTAGCGCACAGCCTGCCGCTTTTATCAATATAGAGCGCGACAAGGCAGTCTTCATTTTCCCGCACTTTCTTTTTCTGCTCTTTAAAAGGCAGCAGCAAATCCTTTTCCAGACCCCAATCCAAAAAAGCGCCGATTTGCCCGGTCTGTACAACCTGTAGTCTGGCGACGCCGCCAAGCGTCAATTTCGGCTTATTTGTCGTCGCAATCAGACGGTCCTTGGAATCACGATAAATAAACACTTCCACCTCATCGCCTATACCACAGCCCTGTGGAACCTGCTTTCCGGGCAAGAGAACTTTTTCTGTCTGCGCCGTATCGTCCTTTGACGCCAGATACACGCCGAAATCCACTTTTTTTATAATAACTAATGTCTGTATCTCACCTAATGCTATCACTGATATAACCTTGCTCCTCTCTCGGCCTGCGAGTTTAACTGGCTCCTGTAAGTTCTACAATACTGTATGGGGTTTTATCTTCCCCGTTTAATGAAATGGTATAAAGCGTTTTATCTTCATTCACTGCTACATTCGGAATTATTTTATCATATAAAACCGCCTGCTTTTTATATTCTGCGCGCAACTGCCTGATTTGGAAATTATTCGGGATATATTCCATGGCAATCCGTACATGTTGTCCATTATTCACATGGCCGTTTGTATCCAAATGATGCGGTCTGACCTGAATCATTTCCTGCGTTGCTCCGCCGGACGGTATGGCTATTTTCCTCGGTGCGTAATCCATCGGAATTCTATCCGATATCACATATCCCTCGACCATTTCTATTGGTGGTTTCGCCGGAATCATTTTCTCCATATCCATTAACGTCCAAATAGAATTGGCGCAGGCAAGGCGTTCCCCCTCTGTCGTTTCCATTAAAAAATTACGATAGCCAAGAAATCCTTTAAAGTCATAGGGGGAAGTTCCGATTGTTACATTTTCGCATAAATGCGGATAACGTTCCACCACAATCTGCCACGAGGACAGCACCCATGCCAGGCGTCTCTTTTGCAAATAGTCAACGCCCAGTCCGAGGTCTTCCGAATGAAATGTGGAGCAGTCCTGAAAATAATCCAGTAATGATTCCAATGTCAAATTACCGTCTACCCCAACTTCACTGTAGCGTATTCTGCTTTGAAAAGTATACATAATGTGTGCCTTCTTTCTATAAATCTGCTATCTCGTCAATAGACAGTTCCTCTACTTCATATTTTTCTTTTGTATAATCACCGCTGCCTCCATTATCGTATGGCTCTAAATAGCGAAGCATTCCAGCAACTCCCAGTTCTTTAATCAGGGCTTTCGTTCCCTGCTTCTGTATCATTTCCGGATTCATATACCTTACTGTATTACTCATTATTTTCCACCTCCATTACAAATTCTATAGGATTTACTACTTTAAATGGCAAATCTGCCCGTTTACTTGCTTTTATTAGTTTCATATCTGTTGTCAAAAAAATATCAACATTTCCCTCTGCCGACACCAAATGCAGACTATCAAAAGGCGTTGCGCCCGTATTATGCGCTATCTCTTTTGCCCGTTTTATAATATCTGCATCAAGTTTTATATTATTTGATATAAGATTATCATAAATAAATTGTACCTGTTTTCTTCTATAAGAATTACTCATGACCGCTATTTCTTTTTGCAATACTTCGCTCCCTGTTATCATAACCTGCCCTGTATATGCCAATTCAAAAACCAGCAACACAGCTTCCCTTTCCAGATAGTTTTTAATATTCGTCCTATCATCAAATGGTCTGTTGTAGCAGCAATTATCCATATATATTTTCAAAATCAAACTCCTCTGTACCAAATTTTCTTAGTTAATGCAACGCTTATTTTTAATATACCATACTTTTATACTTTTCCATAGGAAACATCTCAAAAAGTTTATATCTACTAAAAAACCCGATGAAAGGATTTTCACCGGGTTAGAAGCTGGGCTACAAGGATTCGAACCTTGAAATGACGGAGTCAGAGTCCGTTGCCTTACCGTTTGGCGATAGCCCATCAGCGTTACAACTTGGAATTATACAGTATCTTTTATCAATTTGCAAGCCCTAAATTAAAATTTTTTTAATTTTGCCAGCGAAGCATTTTTCCCTTAAAAGACGAAGCCATCGCTTCACGAATTTTTATTCGTTAATACGACAGCCCCGTTTTTTAATTACGTTCCAAAGATTAAATCTCAAACATCAATTCGCCATATGTCGGAATCGGCCAGATATTCTTATCGACTATCATTTCCAATTCATCGGCAGGCTTACGCAGATTTTCCATAACGGTCTTTACCGTATCTTTATAGAAGAAGGCCTGCGCTTTCACATCTTCCATTGCGGAGGCCTGCGCTTCTACTTTCTTCAGCTCTGTAAGCGCCGCCTGCATAGCAGATAATTTCTCGCTGACTGATTTTAGAAGTTCTGTCTGCATGGATGCGTCGGCTCCCGCCTCTTTTACCGCATTGATGGTATCGGCGAGCATCTTTGTATACTTAACGACTGCCGGTATAATCTGTTTGCCGGCCATATCAATCATGGTAAGCGCTTCAATATTGATTGACTTTGCATAAGTCTCATAAATAATTTCTTCGCGGGATTCCAATTCAACCTTGGTGAAAATACCAAATTTTTCAAATAATTTTACCGCTTTATCCGTTGTAATCGTACCTGCTGCCTCAATCATGGACTTAATGTTCGGAAGGCCTCTCTTTTCCGCTTCTTCCACCCATTCATCGGAATATCCGTTTCCGTTAAAGATAATTCTCCGATGCTGCGTCATATATTCTTTAATCAAATCATGAATCGCAACTTCCAGATTTTCCGCTTTCTCCAATCTGTCCGCCGCTTCGCAAAATGCCTCTGCAACAATGGCGTTCAGCGTTGTATTCGGGCTGGCGATGGAATCAGCAGAACCTACCATACGGAACTCAAACTTATTTCCCGTAAAGGCAAACGGCGAAGTCCTGTTTCTATCGGTAGCATCCTTTTCAAAATCAGGCAGCGTCTTAACGCCTGTCAACAAAAGTCCGCCCTCTTTGACGGAAGTCGCCGAACCTGTTTCAATCAACTGGCTTACAACATCCTCAAGCTGCTCTCCCAGGAAAATAGAGATAATAGCCGGAGGCGCTTCGTTTGCTCCTAAACGGTGATCGTTACCAACGTCGGAAGCAGACTGACGGAGTAAGTCAGCATGTGTATCTACGGCTTTCATAATACAAGCCAAAACTAATAAGAACTGTACGTTTTCATTCGGCGTTTCACCCGGGTCTAACAAGTTTACTCCATTATCCGTCGTAATCGACCAGTTATCGTGTTTACCGGAACCATTGACGCCCGCGTACGGTTTTTCATGTAAAAGACATCTCATGCCGTGTTTTATCGCTACCCGCTTCATTGTTTCCATGACAATCTGGTTGTGGTCTACCGCAATATTGGCTGTTTCATAAATCGGCGCCAGCTCGTGCTGTGCAGGAGCAACCTCATTATGCTGTGTTTTAGCGGTAACGCCCAGTTTCCAGAGTTCTTCATTCAAATCTTTCATGTATGCGCCGACGCGCTCCCTGATAACGCCAAAGTAATGGTCTTCCATTTCCTGACCCTTGGGCGCGGGTGCGCCGAACAATGTACGTCCAGCAAACATCAGGTCGGTTCTTTTCATAAATAAGTCTTCATCAACTAAGAAATATTCCTGTTCCGGTCCTACGGACGCTACTACTTTCGTTGCCTCCGTATTGCCAAATAAACGGACGATTCTAAGAGCCTGCTCGCTTAATGCTTCCATGGAACGCAGAAGCGGCGTCTTTTTATCCAGCGCTTCTCCCGTATAGGAGCAGAATGCGGTAGGAATACAAAGAATCGCTCCACATGCCGACTCTTTTAAGAATGCCGGGGATGTAATATCCCATGCCGTATAGCCTCTTGCCTCAAACGTTGCGCGCAGTCCGCCTGACGGGAAAGAAGAAGCGTCCGGCTCTCCTTTTATCAACTCCTTACCGGAAAATTCCGTCAGCATCTTCCCAGATTCGTCCGGATGTGCAACGAATGCGTCATGCTTTTCGGCGGTAATGCCGGTAAGCGGCTGGAACCAATGCGTATAATGCGTTGCGCCGCGCTCCACTGCCCAGTCTTTCATGGCCTTTGCCACAACATTAGCTGCATCCATGGAAAGTTCGCCGCCCTGATTCATGACTTTCACTACTTCCTTGTATACATTTTTAGGCAGACGCTCTTTCATTTTTCCAAGTGTAAATAAGTTCTGTCCAAAAATTTCTTCCACGTTAAATGTTTCGCTCATTTTGCTTCCTCTCCTTTTCTCATATCCGGCTACCCGAACCCCCTCAGTTTTACATCTCTGTGAGAGATGTATAAAAAAATGCTCCAAAAATAAATCTTTTTGGAACATCCTCGTTCAAGATACCTTATATTTTATCATAATGGTTTTGCAACCTCTTTTTATAAAATACTCTCTTTTCTTTTAAAATGCAATACCCGGAATAAAATTTTGTGGATTTTGCAGAAAAAGAAGTGATTTGAAAGAAATTGCTGTTCATATTATACAAATTACCTTATCAGTCCTTTAATTTTTCACCCGCAAAATATCATACTGCGCCGGAATCTGCGATAACTCCACCGCGATTTTTTGTTTAGAATGCGGGCAGCTTTCGACCTCCTGCCCGTCCTCATCATACATATGCAGCACTTTGACCGGAATATTCCTCCCATCCGGCTTCATAATCTCAATCTCATCGCCCGTGCTGAATTTATTACGCTGCTCGATATACGCGCACCCTGCCTCGTCCACGGCGCCGATGATTCCCAGATAGACATACTCGTTTATATAGGTATTATTATCATAAATCTGCGTCGTCTCGTCCGGTCTGCCAAAATAAAATCCTGTCGTAAACTGGCGGTAGGTACACTTTGCAATCTCTTCCTGATACCATTTCATATTGGCACGGTATTTTTCCTCCGATTCCAAACAGTCGTCTATCGCTTTCCGATAAGTACGCGCAACCGCAGCGACATAGAGGGCGGTTTTCATCCTCCCCTCGATTTTGAAACTGTCGATTCCGGCGTCTATCATCTCCGGAATATGCTCTATCATACATAAGTCCTTGGAGTTAAAAATATACGTTCCCCGCTCGTTTTCATAGACGGGAAGATACTCTCCCGGTCTTTTTTCCTCCACTACCGCATATTTCCAACGGCACGGGTGCGTACATGCGCCATGATTGGCGTCTCTTCCGGTAAAATAGCTGCTAAGCAGGCAGCGTCCCGAATAGGAGATGCACATTGCCCCGTGGATAAAGCTTTCTATTTCTAAATCAGCCGGTATTTTTTCCCGAATTTCCTTGATTTCACACAGCGATAACTCCCTTGCCGATACTACTCTTTTCGCACCCTGTTTATGCCAGAACAGATACGTCATATAGTTTGTATTATTCGCCTGTGTAGAGATATGGATATCTATTTCCGGGCAGATTTCCCTTGCCAGTGTAAACATACCGGGGTCTGCAATAATCAGCGCGTCCGGCTTCATTTCTTTTAATTCCTGAAAATACTGCGCCGCGCCCTCTAAATCATAATTATGCGCCAGAATATTGGCCGTCACATGTACACGCACGCCATGCGCATGTGCAAAGGCAATTCCCTGCTCCATCTCTTCCTTTGTGAAGTTTTTTGCCTTGGCACGCAGCCCGAAAGCCTCCCCGCCGATATAGACCGCATCAGCTCCGAAGATAACCGCCGTTTTCAATACTTCCAGACTGCTTGCGGGAATCAATAATTCAGGTTTTTTCATACATAACTCCTCATTTTGCATTTTTGACGCTCAAAGTAACGCCATCCCCAACCGGCAAAATTACCGTTTCCAACTGTGGATGATGTTTTAATTCATATAGATAATCCCGCATACGGGAATGTATCGTGCGGTTTCTTCTTGTCACCGCATAGCGCGATTGAATGATATCGCCGTCCTGTAATACATTATCGGATAAAAGAAGCCCGCCCTCCGGCATCAGACGCAGAATATCCGGCAGAAAATGAATATACTGCCCCTTAGCCGCATCCATAAAGATAAAATCATATGTGCCGTCCAGCTTTTTTAACCAGTCCGCGGCGTCTCCTTCTAACAGCGTGATGATGTCCTCTTTTCCCGCGCGCTTAAAATTTTCTCTGGCGACGGGAATCCTTTTTTCATATTTTTCAATCGTCGTTATCCTACATCCCTCCGGCGCATATTCACTCATGAATAACGCAGAAAAACCAATGGCGCAACCCACTTCCAGAATCGACACAGGTTTTTTCATGGCCAATAACACCCTTATAAGCCCCTGTGTCTGCGTCCGGATAATCGGCACATCGGTTTTTTTTGCCTCTTTTTCTATTGCGCTCAAAACAGGCGGTATCTCCTGTTCAAGAGAATTGATAAACGCGACCGTACGCTCATCCATTATCATTTCCCACACCCTCTGTGCCTTCCGCTCCATCGGCATCCCCTGCGGCGTCTTCGTTCTCCGTGCCTTCTTCGTTTCCTTCCACTTCCCCTATCGGTACATTATCGGTTGACGCTCCGGCTTCTTCTTCCTCTTCTTTCGGTTCCGCAGACATAATTTCCATCATTTCATCCGTTGTCATAGATGTATTCAAATCATAAATGCCCGGCTTAAGTTCTCCGTGATATTCCGACAAAAGTTCCTGTACAAAAAATAAATTCGCGTCTCGAATCAGACCCTTGTCTTCCAGATTCTTTCCGATATCCCTTACGGAATCGCTTGCTTCCACACTGATGCTGATTGTCCTGCCGTCTCCGACGCTCACCGGCTCTTCCGCAAAGACACGATAGCCGTAATCATACGCCTTAATGGCGGCATCATAAACAAAAGTGACAAGGAAAACGACAACCGCTATCTTGATAACTGTTTCCACGGCAGAAGCTATTAACTGCTTTATGTCCATTCTAATCTCCATTCCGGAGCGTTCTCGCGACGGGGCGACGCAAATCTCCAATTTGCGTCTGCCATCAAGGCATATTTGTGACGCTCCGGCACAAATTGCCGATTGAAAAATAAGCTATCAAGCTTATTTTCCAATCTATCCTCCCATCATAGAGTCAAAATATTACTCAAAATCCAGTTGCGCAGTAATCCATACATTGACTTCCTGTATCATACGGCAGAAAGCAAGTTCCGCCCGCAAAAAGTCATCCACCAGCGGGTTTGCACGAAATTCTTCATATTCTTTTTCAAAAGCATCCAGCCTTTCAAACAAATCATCCCCCTGCGCGTTTGCCTGCAAGTCAAAATTCTTCTGCCGGTATTCGGCTACCCTGGCAAACAAATCCGGCTGTTTTTTCAGCTTCTCTTTTTGGATATTATACTCTTTGTAAATATCGGATTTTCTGATTTCCTCCACAAAATAATCCGTTGCTTTTTTTACAATGCTGTCCATCATGCAGTCCTCCCTTTTGTAAATATACTCTTTCTTAACCTGCGAGTTTGAGCGTAAGCGCAAACTTGCGGTTGAAAATTTCTAATTTTCAACCTTTATACCTCCATAATAATCGGAAGTATCATCGGGCGTCTTTTCGTCTTTTTCCATACAAAATCACTCAATACGTCTTTAATGGTGGATTTCAGTTTCCCCCAATCGGTTTGTCCTTTATCCAGACAGCCCATAACTGCGCTGTCCACCAAAAGCCTTGCTTCTTCCAACAGTTCATCTGACTCTCTGACATAAACGAAACCACGGGACACAATATCCGGTCCGGACACAAGCTGGCTGGAATAGGAATCCAATGCCAAAACAACAATCAAAATGCCGTCCTCAGCAAGATGCTGCCTGTCTCTTAAAACAACATTTCCTACGTCACCCACACCAAGTCCGTCTACCAGAATCGCGCCTACCGGAACTTTACCGGTCACTGCGGCCTGTTCGCCGTGAAATTCCAGCACATCCCCCGAATGCAGGATAAAAATATTTTCTTTTTCTATGCCGAGTTCCCTTGCAATTTTCGCCTGTGCCTTTAAATGCTTATATTCTCCATGCACAGGTATTGCGTATTTGGGATGCAGCAGCGTATAAATCAGCTTGATTTCTTCCTGGCAGGCATGTCCTGACACATGAACATCCTGAAAAATAACGTCTGCGCCTTTCATCAAAAGTTCATTAATAACGTTTGTGACCGCCTTTTCATTACCCGGTATCGGATTGGATGAAAAAATAACGGTATCGCCCGGCACAATGGAAATTTTACGGTGCGTGCTGCTCGCCATACGGCTTAAGGCCGCCATGCTTTCGCCCTGGCTTCCCGTCGTGATAATAACGGTCTTTTCGCTCGGATAATTCTTCAACTGCTCTATATCAATCAACGTATTGTCCGGAATGTTCAAATATCCCAGCGTAGAAGCCGTCTCAATGATATTCACCATACTTCTGCCCTCGACGACAACCTTTCTGCCAAATTTGTCCGCCGAATTAATAATCTGCTGCACTCTGTCCACATTAGAAGCAAATGTCGCAATAATAATTCTCGTATCGCTATGTTCCGAAAAGAGCGAATCAAAGGTCTTGCCCACCGTTTTTTCAGACGGCGTAAATCCATGCCGTTCCGCATTCGTACTGTCGCACATCAGGGCAAGAACGCCCTTTTTTCCGATTTCCGCAAAACGCTGTAAGTCAATGGCATCACCGAATACTGGCGTATAATCCACCTTAAAATCTCCCGTATGCACAATGATACCCGCCGGAGAATAAATTGCCAGCGCGGCCGCGTCTACAATACTATGATTTGTCTTGATAAACTCTATCCGGAATTTCCCCAGATTAATGGACTGCCCGAATTTCACAACCTTACGCTTAGTCGTATTCATCAAGTCATGTTCTTTCAACTTGTTCTCAATAATGCCCATTGTCAGTTTCGTCGCATAGACCGGCACATTGATTTCTTTTAGTACATAGGGCAGCGCCCCGATATGGTCCTCATGACCGTGCGTAATCATAAATCCCTTTACCTTGTCGATATTGTCGCGCAGATAAGTAATATCCGGAATTACTAAATCGATGCCAAGCATCTCATCCTCCGGAAATGACAAACCGCAATCCACGACAATAATACTGTCCTCATACTCAAAGGCAGTAATGTTAAGCCCAATCTGCTCCAGACCGCCCAAAGGTATTACTTTCAGTCCGGAAGCCTGTTCCTGTTCATTTTTTTTCAAAAAATTTTCCTCCATATTCTCTGCAATCGACATAGTGTTCCGCCGTCTGTTTTGTAGTCCGGACAGTTTTCCGGGTATCCCTTGCACTTCACATTTTCCGCACCGCTTCTATCTGTCATCCCGCCCCGATGCTAAAAACAGCCTTACGTCACGCTATATGTACTGCATATTTTTAAGATAACTCAATATCCTCTAACATATTTTCAAACACAGCCGCAACTGCGTTCAATTCCTCATCATCCGCCACTATCTCATAAAGAGCTTCCTCTTCGCCGGGCTGTGACTTATCCCGTAAGATTAGGGCTTCCCCGTCATCCTCTTGCGTGTCCGTTACCAGAATATAATCGATACCGCCGATTCTCGTCTGTTCTAACACGTAAAACTCTGCGGCCTCTCCCGCCTCTGTCTGAAAAATAATTTTCTCCATAAATAGCTGTCTACCTCTCATCCCGGCAGTTTAAGACTCTTTTCCATTCTTTAAGTAATCCAGATATCCCTGTAAAATAAAGACCGCCGCAATCTTATCCACATATTCTTTCCGGTGTTCTCGTCTGATGCCGGCCTCCATCATCACCTTATCTGCCGCTACCGTCGTCAATCTTTCATCCCACATTGTTACAGGAAGTCCGCTTCTGCGCTCCAGCTTGTCCTTAAATTCCAAAGAAAGTTCCGCTCGTTCTCCGATAGTATCGTTCATATTTTTCGGCAGCCCTAAAACAATCTCTGTCACTTCATACTCTACAATCAGCTCTTCAATACGCGCTAATGTCCTTCGTAATTTATTTTCATCCTGTCTTCTGATAATTTCAATGCCCTGCGCCGTAATAAGGAGCGGGTCGCTGACAGCCACCCCCACCGTCTTAGAGCCGAAGTCCAACCCCATGATTCTCATAAGCCGTTCCTATTTGTGTAATGAATTTTTAATGTACTCTTTCAACATTTCCTCTACCAGTTCATCCCGCTCCACCTTCATGATAAGGCTTCTCGCGCTCTTATGGCTGGTAATGTAAGTAGGGTCTCCCGACATAATATAGCCCACGATTTGATTGACAGGATTATAGCCTTTCTCCGTCAACGCTTCATAGACTGTCGAAAGAACAAGCTTTACGCCTGTTTCCGGTTCCGTCTCTACTTTAAAATATTGTGTATTCCCCAAATCCTGCATCTCGTAACCATGCCCCTTTCTTATGTTCTTATTATCATACTCTATCTGGAAATAAAATTCAATCAATCTCCATAAATTTTAAGCTTCCCATTTTCATGATATCATCTTTTAAAAATTCCGTAAGCGGCCCCGTCACCATACAGTTACGCATATCCTGCCGGGTTTCCAACGCTGTCTTTATATACTGTTTCGTATGCCCGATTTGATAAACCCGTCCGTCAATTTCTTTGCATTCCTCAAACAACGCTTCCACTTCTTCCCCCATAAAAGACTGCCTATACTCTTTGGACATCCGCCGCTCCAACTGCATCAGCCTGTTGCTTCTCTGCGTCTTTATATTGTCAGGAACCTGATTGTCCATAACGGCCGCCCTCGTTCCCTGTCTTTTGGAATATTTAAAAATGTGCATCTCATAAAAATGAACCTTTTGTAAGAAAGCTTCCGTATGCAGAAATTCTTCTTCCGTCTCTCCGGGAAAGCCGACAATCACATCGGTTGTAATAGCCGGTCTGTCAAAATAACGCCGTAACACTTCTACTTTTCCCAAGTATTCCCGTGTCGTATAGTGTCTATTCATCCGCCTAAGCGTCTCGTCACAGCCGCTTTGTAAAGACATATGAAAATGCGGACACAGCTTTTCTAACGCGCTGATTCTTTGTGCAAATTCCTCTGTGATAATAGCCGGTTCCAGAGACCCCAAACGAATCCGCCGCAGTCCTTTCACTTCATTTAATTTTTCCAGCAACGGCAGCAACTGTGCCTTTCCTCTGTCCACGCCGTAAGAGCTGATATGGATACCCGTTAAAACAATCTCCTGACAGCCCATTTCTACAATGCCCGATACCTCCGCCAGAATATCTTCTTCTTTCCGGCTTCTCACCCGTCCTCTGGCATAGGGAATGATGCAGTAGGAGCAGAACTGATTACAGCCGTCCTGAATTTTCACATAGGCCCTCGTATGTTCCCTTGTCCATGCCGACGCCGCTACCGGCCGGGTTATTTCCTCATATTCTTTGGTATGGTTAATATCGATTACCGTCGTATTCTGTAATGTTTTATCCTGCGTACCGGCATTGGATTTCTCCCTCTGCGCCATATATTGTTCCAGAATCGCCGCGATATCTTTTTTGCGGTTATTACCGATAGCCAAATCAACCGCCGGGTCTGCGGCGATTTTATCTTCACCCGTCTGTACATAACAGCCTACAGCCACCACGACCGCGTCCGGGTTCTTCTTTTTCGCACGGTGCAGCATCTGTCTACTCTTCTGGTCGGCGATATTTGTTACCGTACAGGTATTAATAATATAAATATCGGCAATCTCATCAAAAGATACAATTTTATACCCGTTTTCTTTCAATATTTGTTGCATAACGTCCATTTCATAACCGTTTACTTTACAGCCAAGATTATGTAATGCTATACTTTTCATAGTAATCCCCGCATTTTTTGTAATGTTTTATCATTGACTTTTATCCCATCAACATTTAGTATTATAGCTAATAGTATGTAAATAAAGTTGAAGGAGGCAATTCTTTATGAAGACGGTTCAAATATCTTTAAACTCTATTGATAAGGTTAAATCTTTTGTAAATGATATTACAAAATTTGATTATGATTTCGACTTAGTATCCGGCAGATATGTTATCGATGCCAAATCTATCATGGGTATCTTCAGTCTGGATTTATCAAAACCGATTGATTTGAACATCCATACAGAGGACGGCGCCGATGAAATCATGGAAGCGTTGAAACCTTATCTGATGTAACAAGAAAATTGCTTCGCAATTATCTTGGGAAGAATGCTTCGCATTCTTCCGTTGTATTAAAGATTTTTCCATACAAGAACATATCTTAAAGCGCAAGCCTAACAGCTTGCGTTTTTTAGATGTGGCAACCATTGCTGACACTTCTATTATTGTACAATAATCACCTCATCCGTTTCCAGTGCAGTCTGCACCAGCTCGTCTATTTTTTCCGCCAAATTCTGCTCATGCCTTTTGATAATTTTCAAACTCGGTTTCGTAACGGGGTGCTTTGCCACAAATATGGTACAGCAGTCCTCATAAGGCAGAATGGAAGTCTCGTACGTATCAATTTTTTCGGATATATCGACAATCTCCATTTTATCAAAACCGATTAGAGGCCTGTAGACCGGCAGTTCGCACACTTCATTTGTCACCAGCAGGCTGTTCATCGTCTGGGAAGCCACCTGTCCGATGCTCTCGCCGGTAATCAACCCCAGGCATTCCGACTCTTTGGCGATATGTTCCGCAATCCGCATCATATAACGGCGCATGATAATCGTCAATTCATCATGCGGGCATTTATCATAAATATACATCTGAATATCCGTAAAGTTAATGACGTGCAGATAAATCGCCCCCGTATACTGCGCGACTTTCTTTGCTAAATCGACGACTTTCTGTTTGGCGCGCTCGCTTGTATAGGGCGGCGCATGAAAATAAACCGCATCGATTTTAACCCCGCGCTTGGCAATCATATAACCCGCCACCGGAGAGTCAATTCCTCCGGATAATAAAAGCATCGCCTTTCCGCCCGTGCCGACCGGCATACCTCCCGGACCCGGAATGATTTCCGAATAGATATATATTTTATCCCGTATTTCAATATGCAGCATGATATCCGGCTCGTGTACATCCACGGACATCTCCGGATAGGCGTCCAGAATAATGCCGCCCATCTCCATATTAATTTCCATGGAATTTAACGGATAATTTTTTCTGGCTCTTCTCGCCGCCACTTTAAAGGTTCTATGCTTGTCCGGATATATTTCGTCCAAATACTGAACGACTCTTTCCCCCAGCTTTTCAAACCCTTCGTCTTCCACACAAACAACCGGACAAATACCGGAAATACCGAATACTTTCTGTAAATGTGCGACCGTTTCTTCATAATCAAACTCGGACACTGCATCCACATAAATTCTTCCGTCCGTCTTCCGCACGGTAAAATCTCCGTCACACTTTTTCAAAGCATGTTTAATCTGTTTTACCAGCGCATCTTCAAAAAGATATCTATTCTTTCCCTTTACGCCGATTTCCGCATATTTAATTAAAAATGAAGTAAACATATTTTCTCCCGTTCCACTTTTACGGAAATGAACAAAAACAGGGCTTACGTTTCCTGCCCCGTATTCTGTTCATTTCGCTTATTTCCTTTTTTCAATGTCTTGTATATCTTCTCAGTTCCGGTATCATATCATATAACGTCTGCACCGTATAGCGGATTTCCTCTTCCGTTGTAAAAACGGAAAAGCTGAAACGTATCGTCGAATCCAGCAGTTCCCTCGCTACGCCGATTGCTCTTAACGTCGCCGATGGCTGCGGTTTATTGGATGAACATGCGCTTCCGGCGGATACATAGATGCCCCTGTCTTCCAGTGCATGCAATAGGACTTCGCTTCTTACTCCTCTAACGGACAGGCTTACGATATGTGCCGCGCTCTCACGCCCCATACAACCGTTTATTCTCACGTCTTTTATCTGTGAAACGCCCTGTATAAACAGTTCCCGTAAATGATAAAGCCGCTCCATATCAGCATCCAGATTTTCATACATCAGTTCGGCCGCTTTGGCAAGTCCGGCAATGCCCGGAACATTTTCCGTGCCGGAACGCATTCCTTTCTGCTGCCCGCCGCCATAGATAATCGGACTGACCTTCGCTTTATCGCTTTTATACAAGAATCCCGCTCCTTTTGGGCCGTGAATCTTATGTGCGCTGACCGAAAGCAAATCTATCTTCATTCTGGACGGATAAATCCGGAATTTACCAAATCCCTGTACCGCATCCACATGAAAAAGGGTTCTGGGGTTAATCTGCTTAATCATTTCCCCTGCTTCCGCAATCGGCTCTAATGTGCCGATTTCATTATTCGTATGCATAATGGATACTAAAATGGTATCTTTGGAAATTGCTTTCTGCAAATCCTCCAGATGGACTTTCCCCTGTTTGTCTACCGGCAGATAAGTCACTCTAAATCCCTGCTCCTCCAGATATTTCATAGGCTGTATAATTGCCGCATGTTCTATCTGTGTTGTTATCAAATGACGGCCCATGCGGTGATTTGCCATCGCCGTACCGATTAACGCAATGTTGTCCGCCTCGGTTCCGCCTGATGTAAACAGTATCTCTTTTTCATTTACCTTGAGTATTTTTGCAATGGTTTCTCTCGCATATCGTAAATAATGCTCCGCCTCAACGCCTTTATGATGCAGACTGGAGGGATTCCCGTAGTCCTTACACATAATATTCATCATAAGCTGCGCGACTTCGTCAAAGCATCTGGTTGTAGCCGAGTTATCCAAATATACTTCCATAAACAGCTCCTATTTTATCATATTTTCTCTTTGTATCTCATAATCTAATATATGATATCTTTATGCCCTTTGACAGTATCAGTCTTCTTTTTCATCATCTTCCAAATGATACATTAACCATGCCAATACGGTCAAGCCCGCCGTTTCTGTCCGTAAAATTCTTTTCCCTAACGTTATCGGAAGAATGCCCTTCTCCATTGCCTGCTGTATTTCACTTTCCTCAAATCCGCCCTCCGGCCCGATAAAAACCGCTATGGACTTTCCCGGCTCTACGGCGCTTATGATTTTTTTGGTTTTTGCCATATCACCCGCCAGTTCATAAGGAATCAGCCTGATATCCATTGTCTCTGCATAGGCAATCGCTTCTTTCATACTCATAACATCTTTTACCTTCGGTATGATTCCTCTTTTACTCTGCTTTGCCGCCGCCTCCGCAATGCCCTGCCATCTTTCCTGCTTCGCCCGCGCTTTTTTCTCATCCAGTTTTACCACTGCCCTTTTCACGGAAACCGGAATAATTTCATACACGCCAAGTTCTACCGCTTTTTGTATAATAAATTCCATCTTATCCGCCTTGGGCAGCCCCTGGAACAAATATATTTTCGAGGGCAGTTCCACGCCGTCTTCCTTTATGAAACGCAGCGTACAAAGAATTTCCCCATCCCGAAATTGCGTAATGCCGCAGCGGTATTCTTTCCCGTCTATGCCGTTACTGATGGCGATTTCCTCTCCAACTTTCATCCGCAGCACGTTTCTAATATGATTGACATCGCTTCCCGTTATGGTGATTGTATTGCCTTGGATTTGTGACGGTTCCACAAAAAACTGATACATTTTTTAACTCCTACAAAAATACCTACGCCAAGTATAGCTCCGGCGCTGTCAATCATAACGTCTCCGATACTGCCCGCACGCCCCGGTACAAACAACTGGTGAAACTCATCGCTCGCCGCATAAAGTGTGGAAATTACGGCGGCCAGCGCTATTTTCGCACCTGTCGTCATCTGCCATTTCCCCAGCCATACATAGAGCAGAATAGATAAAATCCCAAACTCCGTCATATGCGCCGCTTTTCTAACGGTGCTTTCAATCGCCGCCGCTATCCGCCGCAGTTCCTCTTCATCCAGATGCAGATGGAATAAAATGCCGGTGGAATTTACCACCCGGTAACTAAATGCCTCGCTTACCGCGCTGGACTCGTCCTTTTCCTGTGCCGAAAACGCAAAAATAACGCACATCCAAAGCAGGGCAAGCACACCTGCGATTGTTCTAATCCTGTCCATTATACCTTACGAGCCGTTACTGACACCCACTCGCCCTGATAAGTAATCTCTACTACTTCCAGTCCCGCTTCTTTGACTGCTTTTACGACTGTCTCTTCTTTCTCATTAATGATACCCGACGTAATATAAATACCGCCCTTTTTCATCTGCGCGGTAATCACCGGCGTAAGCATTACCAGCACGTCCGCCAAAATATTCGCCACTACGATATCATAGCACAGATATCCGACTTTGTCCTGTATTTCTTTTTCCGTAATGATATTGCCTATCATCATTGTAAAATCTTCTTCGCGGATGTTGTTTGCCTCCATGTTCTGTTTTACCGCTTCCAAAGCGCATGGGTCAAGGTCTGTTCCGACCGCTTTTTTTGCCCCGTACATCAACGCTATGATGGCAAGAATCCCGCTGCCGCTTCCCACGTCTAAAAGCGTTGTCTCGGGCGTTACAAACTTTTTAATCTGGCGGATGCAAAGCTGCGTTGTCTCGTGCATTCCGGTTCCAAATGCCGTACCGGGGTCGATGTGCAGGATTTTTTTATCCTTATCCTCTTTTTTTACATCCTCCCAGGAGGGAATAACCAATAAATCATCAATATAGAATTGATGGAAATATTCTTTCCAGTTATTAATCCAGTCGATATCCTCCGTCTCTTCTATCGTAATCGTTCCCTCTCCGATATCCATAAAAACGCGCAAATCATCCAGTTCTTTCTGCACCTGTTTTAAAATGCTTTCTTTATTCGTTATTTCCCCGTTCAATTCCAACAAGCCGTCTTCCTTTTCCTCCACGAAAAAACTAAGATAGGCCACGCCGTCATCCTCCATGCCGACAGGTGGAATGTCAACAAACATCTGCTCTTTTTCCCAAGCGGTAAGCGGTACTTTATCTTCAATCTGCGCACCCTCCAATCCGATATCATACAGCGTACTGATAATGATATCCTCCGCCTGCGTCAATGTTTTTACCTTAAATTTCATCCACTTCATAGTTATCCCTGTCCTTTTTAGCTTCTCTGAATTTCGTCAATCCGGCGAAGTTCCTCCTCGCTGAAAGTAATATTATCCAACGCCTTTATATTATCCAAAATCTGTTCCGGTCTGCTTGCGCCGATTAAAACGGACGTCACCTTTCCATCTTTTAAAATCCATGCAAGAGCCATCTGCGCCAGAGTCTGCCCTCTCTTTTCTGCAATTTCATTCAGTTGTCTTACTTTTTCCAACAGTTCCGGCTTCAGTGCATCCTCATGCAGATAAGGGCTTTTCCCTGTGCCAATGCGGGAATCTTTCGGAATGCCGTTTAAGTATTTTCCTGTCAGAATGCCCTGCTGCAGCGGGCTGAATGCAATACAGCCGATTCCGTTTTCATACAGGAAATCTTTTAAACCATCCTCTTCTATCCACCTGTTCAGAATAGAATAAGACGGTTGGTGAATAATAAACGGTGTCTTTAATTCCTTTAAAATCTGATACGCTTTCTGCGCCTGCTCTTTTTTATAATTGGAAATTCCCACATAAAGAGCCTTACCGGAACGCACAATTTGGTCTAGGGCAAGCATTGTCTCTTCTATCGGCGTCTCGGCGTCAGGGCGGTGATGATAAAAAATATCAACATAATCCAAGCCAAGGCGTTTCAACGACTGGTCCAAACTTGCAATCAGATACTTTTTAGAGCCGCCGTCGCCGTACGGGCCTTTCCACATATCATAGCCTGCCTTGGTAGAAATAATCATCTCGTCACGGTATGACATCAAATCGGATTTTAAAATCTGCCCCATGCTGCTCTCCGCACTGCCATAGACAGGCCCGTAATTATTGGCTAAATCAAAATGCGTGATACCGTTGTCAAATGCGGTAAATAAAATTTTTTTCATATTTTCCAGATTGTTGACAGAACCAAAATTATGCCACATACCTAACGACAATGCCGGCAGTTTGAGTCCGCTTTGCCCGCATCTGTTATAAATCATATTATCATATCTGTTTTCGTTTGGAATATACATTGTTTTCGTCTCCTTTTTTTAGCATCGGAAATTGTAAATTTCTCCCATGTTCTGATTGTATCACATATATCCGCCGCGTAAAACCTTTCTCTTATTTTTTGCTTCATCTGGAAAGTATTTCAGCGTTTTCGCCAGTATACAGCCAATCATTTTTCGGGTATAATGGAAAAGAACAAAAGAAACTGTCAAAACATTTGAAAGAACAAGAATGGAGAAGAAACGATGCATAAGAAAAAATTTGCTTTATCAGCCGCCTCTTTCCTGTTCATCTTTTCCTGTCTGTCCGGATGCGGTTCCGAACCCGTTCCGAAGATACCTGAACCGGAAATAATCCAGCTCGAACCTGAGGAAAAAAAAGAAGAACCGGAAGAAGTCGAAGAAGAGGCTCCAACAAGCTTGGTGATTGAAGAAAGGAAGTCCGTAAACGGTCAAATCCAAAGTTATCTGACCGGAGAATGGACGGATGAAGAAATTGCCTTAAGACGACCGATTGCGGTAATGATTCCCAATAACAGGCCGGCTATGCCGCAATACGGGCTTTCCCAGGCCGGCATTATATATGAAGCTCCCGTAGAGGGGCGTATTACCAGATTAATGGCCGTTTTTGAAAATTTCGACGATTTGGAAAGAATCGGCCCCGTCAGAAGTTCCAGAGATTATTTCGTTTATATGGCAACCGGTTATGAGGCCATTTACTGTAACTGGGGTCTCGCCGTTCCTTATGTGGAAGAATTAATTAACCGTGATACGGTTTATAATGTCAGCGCCGCCGTAGTCGGCATTCACAATCCTGCCGACGAAGCGTTTGACAGGGTCAGCCGTCCGGGCTACGCAACAGAGTTTACCGGTTATCTGATGATTGACGGCTTAATGAAAGCCGTAGACCGTCTCGGATATGACTGGAATTATGATGAAAACTATGTGCGGCCGTTTCTGTTTGCTGCCGATGGCGTAACTGCCGAATATGCCGAAAATGAAGACGCCGTTCTCATTTATCCCGGCGGGGAATCCGGTAGCAATTCCGGCGGATACGGTACTTATCATCCTTATTTTGAATATCATGAGGATGACCATTTATATTACCGTTATCAGGACGGAAAAGAACAGATAGACGAATATAATAACGAGCAGATAGCCGTCAGCAATATTATTTTTCAGTACTGCCACGGCGAGGTCAGGGATGACCATGACTATCTCGCTTTCGGCGTTCATGGGGATGGCGATGCCATTGTCTTTACAAACGGCAAGGTTATCAAGGGAACCTGGCAGCGCCACGACGGGGATTTTACACCTGCAAAGTATTTAGATGAAAACGGCGAGGAAATTGTCATGAATCAGGGCAAGACCTGGATATGCAATATCTGGGATGACTATGGCGAGTTTGTGGAGTGGAAATAAAAACAGCAAAGGGAAAACACCAAATCGGATGTTTTCCCTTATGACATATATAAGCAAGCGTCATAAGAATGAATGTTGAATTTTAATTGCTGTTATGGACATGCCGTCAAAATCCCATCGTCCATCTCGTATACTTTATCGCATAAAATCTCTATATCCTCTTTGTTATGACTTGCTACAAGAATTGTGCATTGTTTATCTTTTAAATCCAAAAGCAAGTTCCTCATTTCCTTTACACCTTGATGGTCCAATCCATTCATCGGCTCATCTAAAATGAGAATCTCCTGCTCTTCTACAATAGCTTGAGCAATTCCAAGACGCTGTTTCATCCCCATTGAGAATTTACCTACCTTTTTGGCACCCGCATCCTCAAGTCCTACTGTTTTCAGTACATCTAATATCTTCTGTTTTCCCACCTTTTTCTTGATATTGACCAAAAACTCCAGGTTATGATACGCACTATAATTTGCCAAAAATCCTGTACCTTCTATCAGCATTCCTGTACATGGAGCCATGTCAATGTCTTTTCCAATTTCCATTCCATAAATCTGAACCTTTCCCTCCGTAGGACGAATGAATCCGCAGATACATTTAAACAGCATACTCTTCCCTGAACCGTTTCTTCCTATAATCCCATAAATATTGCCTTTTTCAAACACTGCATTTACATCCCTGAGAACCATCTGCTCACGAAATGCCTTACTTAAATGTTCTACTTTTATGACAATTTCGCCCATTTTCTACCTCCCTATACTTTCTCTGCCGCGCTGCAATTCTTATTCCTGTTCTATTGCAGTAATCGCTTCCAGTCGCCCGCTCATTTTTAAGATCATAAATCGGAACACACCAATCAAAAGCAACAAAACTCCCCATGTTATCCATAGCAGTGGACGGCTGTTCGCGCTATTTTTAGTCACAGTAGTCAACTGCATCCATGTAACTGGAAAAACATAAGTACCCCATAGCCCCAATCTCCATGCCGTAGTCACAATCAGAATCTCTCCTGTTACGATGCATATTCCAAGCATCCTTGAGAAGTACAAACTAATCCAGAACAACGCTAAACAAAACATATAAACCACCAGAACCCCTGCGAGCAATGTAGCCAACACCGCCTCTATTGGTGCGTAATCCAACATCATTTCATAGGACGGAAAAATATTGACATCAAAAATAGTACCTGCATCCGTCTGTGCCAATGTTCCGATGATCCTCCCCCATCCGTTCATCATCTGCAAATGCGGCAGACACAATAAAATACTGCTAAGATAGATGAATCCCATAAAAAAAATACTGACAGTAAGCAAATAAATCATTTGCGCTTTCAGCCATGTCTTTTTACCGCTCCTAATCATAATATACGTCATCGACTGATCTAAAAACGGAACATCTGCAATCAAAAAAAGAAAGCATAAAAGCAAAAGCAGAAGAAGGCTATTATCCGTAATCAGGCAGGGATATAAGAACGGAGATATCTTTTCACCCACCGCTTTACAAAAATACCGTACTGGTGCAATATAAATATCCAAAAAAAAGATTATTAAAAGCAAAGCCACATAAAATCGGCTCATTGAAAGTTGCGCTCTCCATTTATATTTCACTATTCGTATAATCACTAGAATTCCCCTCTTCGTACTCTTTTTGTCAGCACCTTCACAATGATAAATCCCAAAAGCACAAAACAGACACCCGCAAATCCCAAGGCGTACAGAACACTTTTAGCATCATTATCCAACACATTATAAAAAATACTAAAAATTGATGCAATATTAAACTGATTTGGCAACTTCATAATACGTATCAAATATGTATTGATAAAATAAAATAAGACGATTGGAACGCTGAGTGCCGTGATACAATTAATCTTAACACATAAAATACACAGCATACTGCAAAGCGATAATATTGCCGCCAGTAGAGCCGTCACCAAAATAGCGCAGAAGAAAAACATCCGCGGATGTTTGCCTGACAACATCATATAATTTCCATGTGCTATCATATTTTGATAGGCGCTACCCTCATAATCAATCAACGGATATTTCAACCGCAAAATTAAAATATAAATCCCTTTACCTGCAAACATTGTAATCTGTGCAGACAAAATACAGACAACTATTTTAGATATGGCATATCTCCTAATGCCACTTCTGAGTACCATCTGAATCCAATATCTGTTTCTAATCTCATCAAGCAACATACTGACACTTGGATAAGCACAAAATACAAACGTCATTAAAATCATACTTCGGATATGAATTCCCTCAAATGCATACAATACATCATAAATATATACCATCTGCATTCTGGTCGCAATCACGGCGGCAATAACACCAGCCATAGCAATCACAAAACGCCATGCCAAAAATGTTCTGCGTAAATCGTTTCTTAATATTGTATACATCAGAGTATGATTTCCTTTCCCGTCTCCGCATTAAACATATATTTATCGCTGACGGCTTTCTCCGTTCCGTCATCAAGTGTCCAATATTCCTTGCCCTCAAAAATCCACACCGGAATCAGTTCATAACTGCCTGGCGTTATCCGCTGTGGAAGCATCTGAAGACTGAGTTTATCCACTACAACTGGATCCGTCATTATGATATTATTAAATTTCCGGATTAGACAATCCACTGCATCTTCTGCCGAAATAATACTCACTGTCTTACCCATATCCCGCACATCATAAGGTCTCTCTATCGTAATCTCTACAAAGCCATCCTTATCATATTTTACCTTAAAAGCCGAACCTATATTATGATACCCTCGAAGCACACCATAGCCGTAATAATAAATAGGCATTCCATGAAATTCCTGCGTACATCGGAAATAATAGCAATCATCTTCCTCTGTCCAGCTCTCCTTTTTTAAAGAAGCATCGTATTCGCCCGCCTCATTAGTTACATACTCCTGCTCTTTCATCGTTTTATGATCCAATCCAAAAAGTTCATACTCTTCTCCGATTAGAACGCCCCATTGTTCCAGAGCGCACTTCACCTCTTCATAAACATCCTCCGATTTCGCAAAAGGTAATTCCGTATCTTTGTATACTTCCATATTATAAAGGTCAACACCCTCCTCTTCCCACATAACCCTATTATCAATAAAACTTAATCTCGGCGTAATATAGGAAAGATAGAGAGGTTCTATGACAAGGACCCGTCCATCTTCATAATAGAATGTTCTGGAAATAAAAGAATCCAGGTCTTCATTTCCGTCTTTCTCATACTCTACTTTATCATTCACATCCACTCCATAGGACAGATCCTCACATATCTTGTCTGTATCCATCAAATGTACCTCTGCTTTTCCTAAAGGCACTGCATTTAAGTTTATACCTTCTGCCACATATACTTCTGCCTGTACTGACAACAAATCACTCTGTGCAGAAACTCGGGGCGGAATAGTGCGCACTTCATTCTCTGTATTTTGCCATACACTTTCCATGTTTTCCTGTGATTTATGCGTGGAATTTCCTTCGCTGTTCTTAATATCTACAGTCTTCATTTTGCTTTGACTGCATGCTGATAACATAAAAACACAAAGCGTTATATATGTGATTATTTTTACCCGTTTTCTGTTTATGTTTTCCATATTTTATTTCCTTTTATTACAGTCATCCAAAAGTATTGCCTTTTGTTAATTTTTTCTAATAGGAGTTCTGTCACTATTTAATTCCAGAACTCCTAAAAGTTACTCCATCACCAGCACCGAAAAATTGAACTCACAATCTATTATTATGAATTTCATAATATTACGGAGTCCATGTTCCGCTACAACTGCACTTACTGCTTACAGGACTCTGCAAGTCGTCATAAAAGCCCATCAATTGATATGTATGACCGGTATATGCTGTTTCGTAATAGGTTCCATTATCATATGTTCCTGTACCCGTGACCGTTACATCCGTTCCTACCTGTTTATTTCCTTCAAGCGGACAAATGAAGAAATATCCATCAGCATCGTACTTCTTTACATCGATTTTAAAGGTTTGCCCGGATTTTGTCTTCTTACCGGAACCGCTGTACCCATACTCCCCTTTCTTAACGCTAAAAGAGTATGATGGGTCAGCCGCCATTGCTGTTGTTCCCAAAAGCATACAACCAATTAGAGTCATCGCAGCACACATAGCCACTTTCTTCTTAAAAAATCCCTTTTGCATAAATATTACCTCCTTCCTTTTTTATTTATAATTGTCGCGCAACACAACTATTGTCTAATTAGACAATATTAGGCTATCACAATTTTGCGGCATTGTCAATATTTATACTGCAATGCAATATTTAGTAATATCTTCGCGATAGATTAATCATCAATTCAATAACAAAACATATTTTTGTATTATGCTGTATAATGTTGTTGACATAGACAATGGTTGTCTGATATAATTTTTATACTTATTATTACAAATTTAGTATATAATCATCTAGCATATTCCGAGGAGAATTAAAATTGAAAATGAAACTTACAAACCGAGAACTGGCCGTTATGCGAATACTATGTGAAGCCGATCGCTCCCTTATGGTATCTGAGATTGTACAGAAAGATAAAAATGGAACTATCTACAGTGTACAGCGAATTGTACAAAACCTTATCAAGAAAAACATGGTTGCCATAGATGGCATTGCATACAACAAGAAAGCACTAGGGCGGACATTTAAACCTTTAGTCAGTATAGAAAGCATAGAAATCAATGCCATACAGGAAATATTCAGCGGTCTGGCCAACAAGAATATTGCGGCCTCTCATTTGATTGCCGCACTTCTTCCAACTGATAATGATGATAAGACTCTGGAAGAACTTAATCAATTGGAAGAAATCATCCGTGCAAGGAAAACGCAACTCCTTCAAAACCAACGCCAAGCCTCTGACAAACCAGATGAAAAATAAGGAGGAACTCACTTATGGATTTAAGCATCGTTTCAGTTGTTAATACTTTATGCTTTAGCTCCATGGCGATATTACTGCTTTATTGCATGGCAAATAAATTAGGCACACCACCCGGGATAGCTAGAAAAAGACCGTTTGTGTTGTCTATATTGCTCATACTCATGATACGCCTTTTTCTTCCCATAGAATTGCCTTGCCAGCATAACCTATATATTACCAAAATCTATCCTGATCTCTATGTTTCTTTTATCAATGCCACGATTTCATACGCTGGAAAAGAGTATTCTCTCTTATTTGTTGCGGCGGCACTGTCTATCATCGGCAGTATAATATATTTTTGCAGGTTATTATTATTTTATATTGTCACTACCTGGTCTATAAACAGATATGAGCCTGTAGAGATTCATATCATAACGGAATTAGTCAATAAAATAAATCATGAACTTGGAGGTAAAAAGCGCTTTCGCGCTGTTAAAAATCCGAGCCAGATGACACCATATCTATTCGGTCTTTATAAACCAATCATTGTACTGCCTGACATACAACTATCAGAAATTGAATGGTATTACATATTAAAACACGAGATTTATCATTATTATCATAAAGATTTATGGCTACGCTTTGTATGTGAATTATTACAGATTATTTATTGGTGGAACCCGTTCATATATGTCCTGCGAAACCAGATTATCAGATTTCAAGAATTTTACGCCGATGTAGCAGTTGTCCAGTTTGCAGACAAATTACAACAGCTGGAATACATTCAATGTCTGATTAAGATAGCAAAACAACAGCCCACAAAAGCAGATAATCGTGTTGCCGCATTTCAAAGCAATACCAAAATCCGAAAGCGAATTACAGCTCTTCTGGACTTTTCCGAAACAGCCGCTTCGCCTCAACTGCATCGGTCTGTTGCTTCTGCCTTAGCTGTGATATTGATTATATGTACATTATTTCTACCTAATTTATTTATATTGGAACCTTGTGGTGAAATACCAGAAGAAATTTTAGAGGATGCAGTCTGCATTGACAAAGACAATGGCTGTCTTGTCCTAAGGGAAGATGGGAGATACGATATTTATATCAATAATGAATATTTTTCGACTGTCACTACGATTTTTGACAACACTTTACCTATCATGAATACGAAAGGAGAATTAATCCAATGAAAAATGCAAAAGTTCTTGTATCCATATTATGTGCAGCTATTTTGTTTAATATGGGAGGTTTTACCTCTCAAGCCAAACCAATCTCAAATAGCAATATTACTTCATCTATTGAGATATCATTTTTATCAAGTGAAAGTGTAACAGCCAATAGCAATATCGAGCCATTTTCCGCAAAAACCCAATGGATTTATAAAACTATAAACGGTATAACTTACCGTCGTCTTTATGACCTCAGAAATCAATGCTGGATTGGTGATTGGGAAATAGTTCCCTAATCTGATTGCGCAGACGCTCAATAAATGGACAGGACACCGCCATAACTGAATGCAGATTCATTCCCAACTGGAAATATATTTTGAGGAACGCCCTTCCGGAAGTAATCTGTAAAGGGGGGATTTTCTCCGTGTCTGATTGACATATGTAAAAATCCCTGTATAATGCAGACAAGGGCAGAGCCGAAAAACCGGTTCTGCCCTTTTGCACTTTTCCTATTTCCGAAATCTCTTTTTCCCTTTCGGTTCCTCTCCTCCGGAAGCGGTCTGTTTCGTGGCGTTTAAGGTATCGCCGCTCTGTTCGTCAAACTGCTTTAAAAGGTCTTTTGCCTCTCTGGACAATTTATCCGGAACCTGTACCACCAGCGTTACATAGTGGTCGCCGCGTACATCCTTATTTCTAAGCGACGGTACGCCCTTTCCTTTCAGGCGTACTTTCGTATCTGTCTGCGTTCCCGGTTTCACGTCATAAATGACCTTGCCGTCAACGGTATCAATCATAATCTCACCGCCAAGCGCGGCTACCGCAAAGGACATCGGAACAGTGGAATAAATATTGTATTCCTGTCTCTGGAAAATCGGATGACGCCCTACGATAACCTCTACCAGTAAATCGCCTCTTGGTCCTCCATTCGTTCCCGGTTCTCCTTTGTCTCTGATTCTTACGCTCTGTCCGTTATCAATACCTGCCGGAATAGATACCTGAATTGTCTTTTTATTCGCAATATATCCCGTTCCACGGCAGTCAGGACATTTCTCCTTAATCACCTTTCCTGTGCCATGGCAGTCAGGACAGGTCTGCACATTTCTGACCGTACCGAAGAAAGACTGCTGTGTAAATACTACCTGACCTTTTCCGCCGCACTTGGAGCAGGTCTCCGGACTGGTTCCGGGCTTTGCGCCGCTGCCGTGACAGGTCGTACATTCATCCTTTAATGTCAGTTCAATTTCTTTTTCAACGCCGAAAATAGCCTCTTCAAAAGTAATCCGTACGCTGGTGCGGATATTCGCTCCTTTCATAGGCCCGTTACTTCTGCCGCCGCGGCGTCCTCCGCCAAAGAAATCTCCAAAAATATCTCCAAAGATATCGCTGAAATCCATGCTGTTGAAATCGAAACCGCCAAAGCCGCCGCCCGCTCCCGGCTCAAATGCCGCATGACCATACTGGTCGTACTGCCGTCTCTTTTCCGGGTCGCTTAAGACTGCATAGGCTTCCGATGCTTCTTTAAATTTTTTCTCAGCTTCCGCATCTCCCGGATTCATATCAGGGTGATATTTTTTCGCCAGAACTCTATATGCTTTCTTGAGCGCCGCATCATCCGCGTTCTTATCCACGCCGAGAACTTCATAATAATCCCTTTTCTGTTCCGCCATGCTCCTAATCCTCCACATTATATCTCAACCCGCAAGAATGCCGATTAAGGCATTCTTGTAGGCGAAACTATAGAAGTTCTTAGGCGTTGCACCCTTTAGTGCAACGTCTTAGAACTTCTTTTCGCCTTAGACTTCGCGGTAGTCTCCGTCCACAACGTCATCCGCTGCATCCGCGGAACCCATATCCGGTGAACCCTGTGCGTTTGCTGCGCCCATATCCGGGCCGCCCTGTGCCTGCTGCATATTCTCATACATCTTTGTAAATAAAGACTGTGCGGAATTTGTCAGTTTTTCTTTTGCCGCTTTGAGTTCATCTATCTGGCTGTCAGTCATTTCCTGGTCTTTTGTCTTCTCCAGAATATCCTTAACTGCCTGTAAGTCAGCCTCAACGCCCGCTTTTTCGGAAGCGTCAATCTTATCGCCTACTTCATTTAACGCTTTCTCTGTCTGGAATACAAAAGAGTCAGCCTCATTTCTTGTATCGATTGCTTCTTTTCTCTTCTTATCCTGCGCTTCGTATTCAGCCGCTTCTTTTACTGCTTTATCGATTTCATCATCAGACATATTAGAGCCTGCCGTTATGGTAATGTGCTGTTCTTTTCCTGTTCCCAAATCTTTTGCAGATACATTTACGATACCGTTAGCATCAATATCAAATGTAACTTCAATCTGCGGAACGCCGCGCATTGCCGGCGGAATGCCATCCAATCTGAACTGTCCGAGAGACTTGTTATCCTTTGCAAACTGTCTCTCACCCTGTACTACATTAATGTCAACCGCGGTCTGGTTATCTGCCGCCGTAGAGAAAATCTGGCTCTTCTTTGTCGGGATGGTTGTATTTCTTTCAATCAGTCTTGTCGCAACGCCGCCCATTGTTTCAATGGAAAGGGAAAGCGGTGTAACATCCAGTAAGAGGATTTCGCCTGCTCCTGCATCGCCCGCTAATTTACCGCCCTGTACGGAAGCGCCAAGCGCAACGCATTCATCAGGATTCAAACTCTTATTCGGCTCATGTCCGGTAAGCTGTTTTACTTTTTCCTGTACGGCAGGAATACGTGTGGAACCGCCGACCAATAATACTTTACCGATATCTGAATTGGTAAGTCCTGCATCCTTCATTGCGTTCTGAACCGGAACCGCTGTTTTTTCTACCAAATCATGTGTCAACTCATCAAATTTAGCTCTTGTTAAATTCATATCAAAGTGAAGCGGACCGCTTGCATTCATACTGATGAACGGCAGGTTGATATTGGTTGTCGTTGCGGAAGAAAGTTCTTTCTTTGCTTTTTCAGCCGCCTCTTTCAATCTTTGCAGAGCCATTTTATCCTGTGACAAATCAACGCCGTTTGCATTCTTAAATTCCGTTACCATCCAGTCGATAACTTTCTGGTCGAAATCGTCGCCACCAAGATGGGTATCGCCGTTTGTCGCTAAAACTTCAATAACGCCGTCGCCGATTTCAATTAAGGAAACATCGAATGTACCGCCGCCTAAGTCGTATACCATGATTTTCTGCTCTTTTTCATTATCAAGACCATAAGCAAGCGCGGCTGCCGTAGGCTCATTAATAATACGTTTTACATCCAAGCCCGCAATTTTACCGGCGTCTTTTGTCGCCTGTCTCTGCGCGTCGTTAAAGTAAGCCGGAACCGTGATGACCGCCTCCGTTACTTTCTCGCCAAGATAATTTTCTGCATCCGCTTTTAATTTTTGCAGAATCATTGCGGAAATCTGCTGCGGAGAATATTTTTTGCCTTCAATGTTACGGCCACGGTCCGTACCCATATCTCTCTTAATGGATGCAATCGTGTTATCCGCATTGGTTACTGCCTGACGTTTTGCAGGTTCTCCGACAAGTCTTTCCCCGTTCTTTGTAAAAGCCACAACAGACGGTGTTGTTCTTGCGCCTTCCGTATTGGCGATAACTGTTGGTTTACCGCCTTCCATAACTGCCACGCAGCTATTTGTTGTTCCTAAGTCGATACCAATAATTTTACTCATAATTTTTTCCTCCTATTTATGAATATCTTAAATTTATATTGTTTATATATTCTTATACTGCTTACGACAAAATGTCTCGCGCCCGCGGTCATTTTGTCTGCTAAACTTATTATGTCTTAGAAATTCTTTTTAGTTTACTATTGTACTACCGCTACCATACTATGCCGCACCACGCTGTCGCGGTATGTGTATCCTTTCTGTAACTCCTGCGCGATAACGCCGGATTCGTATTCCTCGCTCTCCACCTGCATGACTGCATTGTGAAATTCCGGATTAAATTCCTGTCCGACCGCCTCAATCGGCTTTACGTCAATCGCCTCAAGTTCCGTTAAAAACTGTTTGTAAATCATTTCCATTCCCTGTGCAAATGCACCGCCCTTTTCGCTCTCCGGAACGGCCGCCAGCCCTCTTTCAAAATTATCAACGACCGGAAGAATCTTTTCAATCACGCTTTTTGCGCCTGTCTCAAACATCGTCGTTTTTTCTTTTTCCGTACGTTTACGGAAATTATCAAATTCAGCCATCTGGCGTTTGACCCTGTCTTCCAGTTCATCAATCTTTTCTTTTAATACATCCTGTTTCTTATCTGCTTTTTCTTTTTTCTTTTTTTCTTTCTTCGCCGCCTTGGATAATTCTTCCGACGACTCCTGTTCGTCCGTCTCTTCAAAAGATGCTTCTGTCTCTACCGTTTCATCCTGTAACACTTCCTGTTCCTTTTCTTTTTCATTCATGTCATCCATGTTTTCCTTATTAGTTTCCTGCTCTGCCACGACTTTCATCCCTTTCTTATGAGTTCTATGTCATTCCCCGGCTGGCTATTTTTTATAAAAATCATCCAACTGGTTTTTCAGCATTTTTAAATTATTTACTACTTTTTCATAATCCATCCGCTTCGGACCGATAATGCCAATGGTTCCTTTCATACCCTCATCCAGTTCATACGTGGCGGTTACGACGCTGCAGTCTTTCATTCCCTGAATCGGCGTTTCGTTTCCGATATAGACCTGAATGCCGGTATTTTCATCGGAAAGATTCTCCTGCACAAGTTCGTGTAAAATCTGCTTTTCCTCAAAAGTGGTAATTAACTCGCTTGCCCTTTGGTGGTCGGAGAGTTCCGGATATTTGAAAAAGTTTTTCGTACCGCTTGTATAAATTTCCAAATCCTCATCTGCCTTAATGGCTTCCGCTACAGCATCTATCACACCGGCTACAATTTCGCTATGAATCCCCGCCTGCTGTTTCATAGCGGCTATCATGCCCAGATTAATCTCTTCCATCGTCAGTCCGTTTAAGTGCGTATTCAGCAAAATATTCAGTTTGAGTATTGTCTCTTCGTCCAAATCCTCTGAAACCGTCAAGATGGAATTTTTAATTACATTACCTTCCACCACGATAACTGCAAGAAGCTGATTCGCATCCACACGGGAAAGCTGAATGAATTTTAACTTATTGCGGCGGTACTGCGGAGCGGATACCATGGCCGCATATTCCGTATTATTTGCCAAAAGTTTTGCCGCCTGTTTTAAAAGATGATCCATTTTATCCTCTTTTTCCAAGAGCATTTCCTTCATCTCTTCGACTTCCCGCTCTTTTTCCTCCATCATCTTATCTACATATAAGCGGTATCCCTTATCGGACGGTATCCGCCCGGCCGATGTGTGAGGCTGTAAAATATATCCCAATTCCTCCAAGTCCGCCATCTCATTACGAATGGTCGCGGAACTGAGGTTTAAATCGGCATACTTGGAAATCGTTCTGCTTCCTACCGGTTCTCCGGTCTCCAGATAGTTCCGGATAATGGCTTGCAATATTTTATATTTTCTATCATCCAACTGCATACCCTTTTCTCCTATCGTTTCATCAGGCAGCTACTTTGGCTTCTTATTGTGTTTTGTTAGCACTCGACTCATTAGAGTGCTAACACCTTCTAGTGTTAAGTTATCACTTCATTATTTAATTGTCAACATATCTGTGAAAAAAAATTATGAAAAAAATATAAAAAACGATAATAAAAAAGCAATCAGCCACGGAAAACCGCAGGCTAACTGCTTTTCATTCTTGTAAGATACTTGATTTTTGCAGATTAAATATTAAAATCTCCGGTTACTTCACCGTTAATCACATAATATGCTTTCTGCTCTTCCGGTTTTACATAAAGTTCAACTGACTTAAAGTCTTCCGGTTTACGGTTCAAATCATACTGCCATACATCTTTAGCGCTCTTTACCAAATCATCCGGTGTGTATGATTTACCTGAAAACTGTACATGAACAACTGCTTTAGCCGCTGCTTTTCTGCCCGGTGTCTTTGCTGTCGCTGCTTTTGCTTTTGTTGTTTTTGTCGTTGTTTTCTTAGCTGCTGTCTTTGTTGTCTTTTTAGCTGTCGTTTTCTTTGCCGCCTTAGGTGCCTCTTTTACCGTTGCTTCCTTTACAACAGGCGTTACAGCCTCTGCCTTTACTTCTTCTTTCTTTACTTCCGCTGCTTTTGCAGCTACTGGTTTAGCTGCCGGTTTCTTTACTTCTGCCATGAATAATCTCCTCCCATGTATTCATCCTTTAAAAATTTATACGCAACAATCATCTAGCTTAATATATCATAATCTACAGATTATCACTATCGTTCGATTATACAGCATATTCTAACCTAAGCTTAGAGTCTTGTCAACTGACAAACTGTCACAAATCTTTCATTATTTCGGCACAGTATATATGCGAAATGCTATAAAAAAGCGCAACCTCAGTGGCTTGCGCTCCAAAAATTTACTGCGTAAATTCTTGCTTGAACCCCACTACGATTACAGCAATTTCATATCACATACAATAAAGTACAATAGGACAATAATTCCCAAAATAATACGATACCAGCCGAAAACTTTGAAATCATGTTTTTTGATATATCCCATCAAAAAACGAATCACAAATACGGATACGAGGAACGCGACTATCATGCCCACAAATAGAATTGTAAGTTCCATACTTGTAAAAGAAAAACCGAATTTTACAATTTTTAACAGGCTCGCGCCCAGCATAACCGGAATCGCCAGAAAAAATGTAAACTCCGCCGCTACGGTTCTCGAAACGCCAAGTAAAAGCGCGCCTACAATCGTTGCGCCGGAACGGGACGTGCCGGGAAAAATCGCCGCTATCAACTGAAAAACGCCGATTAACAGGGCAATTTTATAGGTCATCTGCCCTAACGTGGTAATGCGGGGATTCATCTTTTTATTACGTTCTTCAATGACGATAAACGCCACGCCAAATACAATCAAAGCAATGGCGACGCACCACGGGTTATAGAACAGGGCGTCAAATACATCATCAAAAGCAAGCCCGATAACCGCCGCCGGAATACACGCCGCCAGAATTTTAAACCAGAGAATGAAGATGTCTTTTTTTACAAATAATTTTTTGTCATAGTTTCTGACGCCAAAGGGAAAAATCTGATTCCAGAAAAGCAGCACGACCGCTAAGATTGCTCCCAACTGTATCACCACCAGAAACATCTCCCAAAATTCCTCCGATACATCCAGTTTCACGAACTCGCCCAGCAGAATCATATGACCGGTGCTGCTGATAGGCAGCCACTCCGTAATACCCTCTACGATACCGAACAGTACCGCTTTTAAAATTTCCCACATACGATTACCCTATGCTCCTTTCTCAGCTTAAATACTCCAATAATTCAAGGTAACAATTTTCTGCGTCGCGATATCCCTCTTCATAGAGCGCATCCAGCTTGGCTCTATCCTTCTCTATTCTTCCTACGCCGCTTTTCTGTTTCGGACGGATAACGAACACCTTTCCTTTCTCACGCATTTCCTCAATATACTGCATCGTACTATTATAGGAAAGATGTCTCTGCCTCATAAGCTCGTATACTTTAGGATAGCGCAGATATCTTGCCTTTACAAGCGCCAGTTCCGCTCCCGCGGGCTGTCTGACATATCCCTCCTCCTTTGTCAGGATAATCACGTTCTTTTGGTTCCCGTCTTTCATGGAACGCCTGATGGGAATAGAATCAGAGATGCCCCCATCCAGATAAAGTTCCCCGTCAATTTTTACATTTCTGGAGACTAACGGCATGGAACTGGAAGCGCGCACGGCAATGGTATCCTTACGCATATCTTTTAACTGCATATACTCCGTTTCCCCCGTTTTGATATTGGTAACAACCGCATACGCTTTTCCCTGATAGCGGTCAAACATATCATAATCGTAAGGGTCAAGATAATCGGGAATCAAACTGTAACACATATCCGCCCCGAATAAATCGCCGGTCTTTATGAGGCTTTCGACACTGCAATACGCTTTCTGCCCCAGATAATCGACATTGACATGATATGCCCTCCCGCGCTGCTTCGACAGATAACTGCACAAACAGCACGCGCCCGCCGATACGCCGTAGCAGCTTGAAAACTCTATTTCCTTATCCAGAAAAAAATCCAATACGCCGGCAGTATAGATGCCCTTCATCGCGCCGCCCTCTAAAACAAGTCCCGCCTGATACATATATATTCCTTCTTTCTATCTATATTCGTTTTGTACAAATTTTCTAAACGCTTCCAGAGAACGCTCTACTTTTTCCGTAGCAATACAATAAGCAATCCTGAAATACCCTGGTACGCCAAACGTATCGCTCGGCACTAAAATCAAATCATATTTCTTTGCTTTCTGGCAGAAACTAACCGCATCATCCTCTAAGGCTTTCGGGAACATATAAAAAGTGCCTCCCGGTTTCACACACGAAAATCCAAGAGCAGTAAGCTCTTTATATAATATATTCATATTGGTTTCATACACGGATAAATCCGCCGTTAAATCCAACACTTCCGCTACGGCAAGCTGAATGATGGAGGGCGGACAGTTATGTCCGGTTCCTCTCGAAATCTGACCGCACATATTTGTAATATATTCCGCATCGGTACACGCCGGATTGACCGCGACATAACCAATTCGTTCTCCGGGCAGCGACAACGACTTGGAAAATGAATAACAGGATAATGAATTTGGATAAAATAAAGACGGATAGGGCGCGTCCGTACCCTCAAATACAATTTCCCTGTACGGTTCGTCCGAAATCAGGAAAATATCGTGTCCGTACTCTTTTTCTTTCGCCGCCATAATCTCTGTCAGTTTCTTTATCGTCTGCGTCGTATAAACCACGCCGGACGGATTATTCGGCGTATTAATCAAAACCGCCATGACGTCTTTTGTCAGCATTTCTTCAAACGCTTCAAAATTAATCTGAAAATCTTTTATATCCGCCGGCACTACTTTCAATCTGGCGCCGCTTAAATTTACATAGGGCTGATACTCCGGGAAATACGGCGCAAACGTAAGAATCTCGTCTCCGGCTTTCGTTACGCAGCGGATAGCGTGCGCAATAGCGCCTGCCGCTCCCGTCGTCATAAAAATATGGCTGCCGGTGTAATTCATGCCGAAACGCTCATTCAAAGACTTTGCCACCTTTTCCCGCACGGACGGAATACCAAGGCTCTGGCTGTAGCCGTGCAATTCCATCGGGTCGCGGCTTTGCAACATATCAATCATGATATCCGTAAACTTCTGCGGAACGGGAACCGACGGGTTCCCCAGACTGTAATCAAATACGTTTTCATATCCTATTTGGGTTCCTCTTTCCGTGGCAAACTCCGATAACTGCCTGATAACGGATTTTCCCTTTAACATATCTTTATATTGCTGTACTATCATATTTCTTACCTGCCTTTTCTTACGCTTACATTTTCTCAGCTTATGATATTAATCTGCATCCTCCGCCCAGACGAGCGCACACTTTACCGCTTTTTTCCATCCTTTTAACAATTCTTTGCGGGTATCGTCTGCCATAATGGAATCAAATTTTGTATCCAACTGCCAGTTTTCACAGATTTCCTCTTTATCTTTCCAGTAACCTACTGCAAGCCCCGCCAGATACGCCGCCCCTAAAGCGGTTGTCTCGATACAGCTCGGTCTGTGTACGGACTGTCCGATAATGTCCGCCTGAAACTGCATTAAGAAATTATTTGCGCTCGCGCCGCCGTCCACTTTTAGCTCCTGCAGCGGCATTCCCGCATCTTCCTCCATCGCCTGTAATACATCCGCCGTCTGATAAGCGATGGACTCCAACGCCGCCCTGATAAAATGCTCTTTTTCACAGCCTCTTGTAATTCCCACAATCGTGCCGCGCGCGTATGGATTCCAGTAAGGCGCTCCCATTCCTGCAAAAGCGGGAACAACATAAACGCCGTTCGTATCCTCCACTCCCTGCGCGTATTTTTCCGACTGTGCGGAATCCCGTATCATCCTCATACTGTCACGCAGCCATTGTACCGCCGCGCCCGCCACAAACACGCTACCCTCCAGCGCATATTCCACGCTTTCTTCACCGCCTGCCGCTATGGTAGTTAAAAGACCGTGTCCGGAAGTAATCGCCTTTTTTCCCGTATTCATTAACAGAAAACAGCCTGTACCATAGGTATTTTTCACCTGTCCCGGTTCAAAACAACACTGCCCGAATAACGCCGCCTGCTGGTCGCCCGCCGCGCCCGCGATAGGAACTTCCCTGCCCAGAATTTCCGCCGCTGTCTGTCCATAAACGCAGCTTGACGGTCTTACCTTTGGCATCATGTTTTCCGGTATATGGAACAAATCAAGCAGTTCCTTATCCCAGCACAGCTTATGTATATTAAAAAGCATCGTCCGCGACGCGTTGGTATAATCCGTAATATGCACGGCTCCTTTTGTCAGGTTCCAGATAAGCCATGTATCGACGGTTCCAAACAAAAGCTCCCCCGCTTCCGCTTTCTGTCTGGCGCCCTCTACATTTTCCAGTATCCATGCAATTTTACTTGCCGAAAAATATGCGTCCGGAATCAGTCCGGTTTTTTCGCGAATCATTTCTTCATGTCCCTGTTCTTTCAGGGCGTCTATCATCTGCGCGGTTCTTCTGCACTGCCACACAATGGCGTTATAAACGGGCTTTCCGGTTTTTTTATCCCATACGATTGTCGTCTCGCGCTGATTGGTGATACCGATGCCGGCAATATCCTGTGCGGAAACGTCGATATTCGCCATTGCCTCTGTAACAACCGCCATCTGCGATGACCATATTTCCCGGGGATTATGCTCCACCCATCCGGGCTGCGGATATATCTGCGTAAATTCTTTCTGCGCCATGCTGCAGATGTTTCCCGCTTTATCAAAAAGAATACATCTGGAACTCGTCGTTCCCTGGTCCAATGCCATAATATATTGCTGCATATTTCCTCCGTTCTCTGGGTATACTTGTCCATAATTTTTATTTCTGCTCAACCCGCGAGTTTGGACAGAGGCGTTATCAACGCCTGTACAAACTTGCATGTAAAAAATGTGAAAAATTTATTTTTCCACATTTTTTATATTATTATATAATATTTTTTTTCTCCTGTTAAGCCTCTTCCTATTTTTTTAAAATATGATACAATATTCGCGTAGGCAATGGGCAGTGCAAAAATATCAAATGACAAAACAACTGCTTGCAGATGATTTTGTCATCTGATATTTTGATAGAGCGAATCTGCTCTGCCAACTAAAAAAAGGAGTCAGCATTATGAGCATTTCAGTCGTATTGGAACAAATGATAATTATTATGATTTTAATTATAGTCGGCATCTTTCTTTTTCGCAAAAAAATGTTGTCTGAAGATACCTCCAGACAACTGTCAGGATTAATTGTAAACGTTACAAATCCCGCCGTATTAATTTGTTCCGCTTTTGACGATTCCCCGAAAGTGTCTCTTTCCGAACTGGGCGTCGGTCTGTGCGTCGTGCTGGTTTCCTATGCGGTTTTACTGCTGTTTGCATATTTGATTCCGCTGATATTAAGAGTACCGCAGCCCGGACGCTACTCCTACCGTATGCTGACAATATTCGGCAACGTGGGGTTTATCGGCATTCCGCTCGTGTCCGCCGTATTAGGCTCCGGCGCGCTTATTTTTGTATCGTTAAATAATCTCGTATATAATGTTCTTGTATATACTTACGGGATTGCCACTTTAAAAAAAGCAGCCGTCGAGCAGCATTCCATAACGCAGGACGGTTCCTCGGAATCTTTGGCGCATAAACTTATTAATGCCGGAACTGTTTCCGCGGTATTGACGATTATATTTTATCTTGGCAACTTTAACGTACCGACAATCATATCCTCATCCTTATCTTATGCCGGACGGACAACCACCTTTTTATCCATGCTTGTACTTGGTGTTTCCGTAGCGCAAATGGCTCCGAAAGAGATTTTTTCCCATCCGAAGCTCTATGCGTTTACGCTTATCAGGCAGATACTGCTGCCGATTGGTTTCACGCTGGTAATCGGTCTGTTTGTCCATAAGCCGCTTATTGTCAATTCCGCCGCTCTCATGCTTGCCGTCCCTGCCGGGAATATGCCGCTTATGCTCTCAAAGCAGCTCCATGTAGATGAATCCACCATTTCGCAGGGAATTATTCTGACAACGATTTTAAGTCTGGCGACAATTCCGCTGGTGGCGGTGTTTATTGCGTAACATTTACACATTCTGCACCTTAATCATATTCGTCGTGCCGGATATGCCAATCGGCACGCCCGATGTAATGACCGTCAAATCGCCTTTCTCCAATAGGTGCATCTTCTCCGCCGCCACGAGCGCGTTGTCGAATAAATCATAGACGTCTTTTTCCTCTTTAATTAATATCGGCGTAACGCCCCAGGCAAGATTAATCTGCCGACAGACTTTTTCGGAAGTCGCGCAGCCGATAATGCCGTTTGCCGGTCTGTAGCCGGAAATCATTCTTGCTGAACGCCCAGATTTGGTAACAGTGACAATCGCCTTTGCATTCAAATCATGCGCCGTCGTACAGGTTGCATGGCAGATAGCATCCGTAATATCAGGATTTGCTTTTCTGTCATGATTAAAAAACCGCTTTCTATAATCTACATCCTGCTCGGTACGTTCCGCAATCCTTACCATGGTTTTGACCGCTTCCACAGGATATGCGCCTGCCGCTGTTTCGCCCGAAAGCATAATCGCGCTTGTGCCGTCATAGACTGCATTTGCAATATCCGTTGCCTCCGCTCTGGTCGGTCTTGGATTTTTTACCATGGATTCCAACATCTGTGTTGCGGTAATAACCTGCTTTCCCAACTGATATACTTTTTTGATAATCATTTTTTGGATGACCGGCACTTCTTCATATGGTATTTCTACGCCCATATCGCCTCTTGCTATCATGATGCCGTCGGATACTTCTATAATTTCGTCAATGTTTTCCACGCCTTGTGCATTCTCAATCTTGGCGATGATTTTAATGTCCTCGCCGCCGTTTTTATCAAGCAGTCTGCGCAGCTGCAAAATATCCTCTTTATTCTGTACAAAAGAAGCCGCTATAAAATCCACGTCCTGACTGATGCCGAAAAGAATGTCCTCTCTGTCTTTTTCGCTTACATACGGCATTGACAAATTGACGTCCGGCACATTGATTCCCTTGTTATTGGAAACCGTACCGCCGTTTAAAACACGGCACACGATACTCGTCTGCTCTACCTTTTCCACGCGCATCTCAATCAGTCCGTCGTCAATTAGAACTTTCATTCCTACTTCCAAATCTTCATAAAGGCGGTTATAGGTAACGGAAACTTTGTCCTGCGTTCCCTCCACCTCCTCGGAGGTCAGCGTAAATAACTGCCCTTCCTTTAAGGTAACTTTTCCGTCCTTAAATTGTTTCACCCTGACTTCCGGTCCTTTGGTGTCAAGTAAAATCGCTATCGGTTTTTTCACTTCCTTGCGGAGTTTTTTTACCATATCCATCCGCTTCTTATGTTCCTCATAAACGCCGTGGGAAAAGTTGCACCTTGCGACGTTCATGCCCTCTAACATCAACTGTTTTAACACATCCTCATTATCCGTTGATGGTCCTAATGTACATACGATTTTAGTCTTTCTCATATTTAAGCTGCTCCTTTCTTACTCTGCGATGTTCTTATTATAGCATATCCACAAATTTGTTACTTATATTATTTATATGAAAAAGGATTTATTGTATTTTACAGAGGACAAACACAAACTCCCCGGTGGTGGAAGCACCGGGGAGTCTGCATATATACAAACTAAGGGATTTAAGTGAATGGCATTTTTATGTTATAAAATTTATTCTACATCCTGTAATGCCGCAAAGTCCTCTTCTCCTGTACGGACTTTTACTACTTTTGCCACGTTGTAGACGAATATCTTACCATCGCCGATATTGCCGGTATAAAGCGCTTTCTTAGCCGCAGCGATAACGTCTGCAACAGGAATCTTGCTGACAATGATTTCAACCTTAACTTTCGGAAGAAGCGTAGCGTCTATCTCAACGCCGCGGTATACATCGCCCGCGCCTTTCTGGATACCGCATCCCATAACCTGCGTTACCGTCATGCCGGTCACGCCAAGGTCATTCATGGCCTTCTTCAAATGGTCATAACGGGATAATTTCGCAATAATAACGACTTTGTACATTCCTGATTCCGCCGCCGGATATTCCGCGATAACCGGTACTGCCGCATCTTTTTGTGCCGCGGAAGCCGCTTCATAATCATCCGTGCCGAGGCTGGTATTTTCATTAATATCCATCGTCATTGTATTAGAAATATCCATAATGCTGAATCCTGAATAAGCCGACGCCAGACCATGCTCACAGGAATCCAGACCTACAATTTCCTCTTCCTCACTGACGCGCAGTCCCACAAGCGCCTTGATGATAAAGAAAGCAATCGTAATCGTAACCGCCGTCCATGCCGCTACCGCAGCAAAACCGATTAACTGTTTTCCTAACTGTGCAAAACCGCCGCCGTAAAATAATCCGACAATACTGTCATTTCCCGGTGCGGACGTCGTTGCAAAAAGTCCGACTGCAATCGTACCCCAGATACCGTTCAAGCAATGAACCGCTACCGCGCCTACCGGGTCGTCAATATGCAGTTTGTAATCCAAAAACCAGACGCCAAATACAACCAACAGTCCGGCAACTGCACCGATAATCAATGCGCCCGTTACATCCGTAACATCACACGGCGCCGTAATCGCAACCAAACCTGCTAAAGAGGCGTTCAAACACATGGAAACATCGGGTTTTCCATATTTTACCCATGTAAATACCATACATACGACTG
>JAMPFF010000001.1:189203-234325 GCA_023664605.1 Clostridium sp. | reverse complement strand
TGAATATTATTTAGAATTGAAATATATGCTTTTGAGTTATTCTACCATTATTTGTTTGATTTGTCACTATATTTTGTGAAAAATATCTAAAATATTATCATATTTTGACTTCAATATCAATATTTTATTTCACCACTCTCCCATAGACCTCCATCTGACTGAGCGCCGGAAACGGCGACGGATCGTCCGCTTTCAAGAGATTGCCAAGCTTTATCCATGTTATCCGCTTTGGTTCAAAGGTTATCTCGTGCGGCAGGCTGCTCTTTTCCAGTTTCCATACCAGTTCGCTCTTATCGGAAAAGCTGAGCGTCACCTGTTTCCACCAGTTGTCATGCGGGAAATCCGACCTTGTATACAATACCACCTTGTCAACTTCCACTTCCCTGCCGAAATCCACCGTCATTTCCGCATCGTCCTGCATATTGATACCCCACGATTCATAAGGCCATTCGCCGTGGGACCGGTTCTCGCACACGCCGTCAATCGCATTTCTTGCCGCAAACACGGATTCTCCCCGCGTTTCCACATTTGCAAAGGCATGGGGAAAGCAGTTTGTCTCCCCGTGCTGGTCGCACACGTTAAGCGCAAGATTCCGGTAAGCGTATACCTCATCTTCTCTTGCCGTTCTGGCGCACAGATAATGCCTGTTTCCGTAAAAAACTTTCGGCGAATAGCAGATACGCTTTTCCCCGAACGGAATCTGAAAGGAAACATTGTCCGTAACATAACAGAATGCCGCGCCCAGCGCATCATCCACCTGTAAAAAAACATGGATATTCTTCTCGGAGGTTTCCAATACAATTCTGTCGCCCTCCTTATATTCCGCCGTACATACAAGACTCACTGCGTCCTCGCCGCTGCTTACGCATATGGTCTTGCCGCTGCTGTCCAATACTTTAAGCGCCAATGTTGCCATGTTATTACCATTCCTTTCTATCAATACTTTCTTGTATACTCTACATTGACCTCTGTAGTCAATACATTCTCCCCTTTATGTATCCGGTACCGCACCGCCGGGATTCTCGTCATCGGATGCAGCAGATTTGTATTGGGGTCGGCAAAAATAATAAGCCCCTCGCCGTCAGTCTCTTTCGCCGTTACCCGGCACATACTGTAGCAGTTTTCGACTGCGGCGGTATTCTCATAATAAGTCTGCTTTTCGCCCTCCACATCAATCTCCACCGCAAAACCGCAGTCATAGGCTTCACATTCCCTGTCGCTGATAATCTTATGTTTCCTGATATGCCCGTCTTTTGTGGGAATAACGGTCGTTTCCACCACAATACCCTCATAGGGAACCCAGCGGGAATACACTTCCGTCTCCGAAATGCGAAATTCCTCACAAATCCGGCGCACATAAACATATCCGTTAATATAAAAGGCAAGCATAGAGTCCGGCGCCGCCTCATGCACCTCATAGGCGGACTTCGCCACGCTGAACCCGAAACGCGTATCATAGGCAAACTTTCCGTATTTCGCCACTATCTGCCCATGTCCCGCCGGACTGTATTTACCGGGTACAAATGCCGTCACATGGTTTTCGTACCTGTGAATCAGCATATCCGCATAAGGAAGCGCTTTTTGCTCCTCCAACTGCGGCAGCGGCTTTATCTGCGCGCTCCAAAAAGGATGTTCGTCCGGCAGCATCAAAACCGCAAACGTCTTTAACGCCCAATACGGCGAACCCGGTCCGTTATATCGTTCGCCCATCACCAGATTCGGATAGGCGTAGCCGATTGTCAGAATATCGTTTCTGTCAAAAAAGGGCTTTTTCATCCAGTCGCAGAAATGCCGCACAATCAGCCCTTTCATCACGCCGATATCAAAAGGCTCCACTCCCACCATCAGACAGGCGCAGAAAAAACTCACCTGTGAAAAGCGGTATGTCAGGGAACGTCCGTAAGGCAGCGACGCGCCGTTTTCATCAAACCAGTAAATGAACTGCTTTGCGAAAGTATTCGCCCGCTCTTTATAAAGCGCGCACCTTTCGGGGTCGTCCTCTTCCATCACCTTTGCATAAAACAGGCTGTAAAAATGAATCGCAAAAGAAATATAGTAGTCTTTCTGCCCGGAATCGCCGTCCTGGTACCAGCCGTCGCCCAGATAAAAAGAATCCGCGCCGTCAAGGTATTTTTCCAGCTTCTCTGCGTCATACTTTCTTCCCAGCTTCTTTAATGCAATATTGACGAGTACCGCAAACAAAACCCAGTTGCAGATAGGAAGTTCATATTCGTTGATGCCATAAAGCCAATCGGCAAGATTATCTTTCTCTTTTTCGCTTAAAGGCTCCCAAATCTTATCCGGCGCCAGAATCAGCCCATACGCCATCGCCGCCATCTCTACAAAACGCTGGTCGAAAGCATGGAACCCGCCCCAGTATTCAGGATTTTCGGGGTCGGTTCCCGCCGTCAGTCCCTTGCGGTAAATCTCTTCAAAGACCGCGTCGTTTCCGCCGCCCGCCCAGAACGGCACAAGCCCCCATAAAATTCTGGAAAAAGCCTCCAGCCTGATAGTACTCTGCTCGTAAGTCGTCGCCGTAACACCCAGGTCGATGCCCGCCTTTTCCTTTGTATAATAAGGAATTACCGGTCTGATGACCGCCATCAAAAGTTCCTGAAAATCCGCCTTGGAATTTAACTTTCCCTCCCAGTCTGTCCTCATATATCTGCCCTTTCCTTTCATCATACCGGAAGAATCGCCTATCCGGCGATTCTTTCAGACGAAAAGATTTGCTATGCAAATCATAGAAGTTCTTGACGCTGCGTCCTATGGCGCAGTGTCTTTAGAACTTCTTTTCGTCTTTTACCAATACAGTTCCCAATCCCCGCTAAGCCTCGTCAGCGCCTCCATATAGAAGTAGTCTCCCCACGAGTTGCACTCGTCCACGCCGTAATGATTACAGGTGTTATAAGGCGAATGATTGGAATATGTGCTGTGCAGCACAAGCCCGTTGGACGTCGCAAAATCTTTTACCGCATAATTATCATAAAGAGACTTCATAAGCTGTTTCGCGTATTTTGCATAAACCGCCGCCTCTTTTTCATCTAATGACTTAATCATCTCCAACATACCGCACGCCGCGATAGACGCCGAGGAGGAATCCCGCGGCTGGTCGTCGCCGTCCGTAAATTCCAAATCCCAGAAAGGTATCATATCTTTCGGCAGATGCTCTAAGAAATACTGCGTTACGTTTTTGAAGATATCAATATATTCTTTCCGCCCCGTATACTTATAGGCGAGCGCGCAGCCATAGACTCCCCATGCCTGCCCCCTTGCCCAGGCGGAACCGTCGCGGTAGCCCTGACAGGTTGCGCCGTGGTCGGGCGCGCCCGTTTTCATGTCAAAGAAAAACGTATGCCATGTGGAATAATCTTCCCGAATCACATTTTTAACCGCCGTATGGATATGCTTCTCCGCGATATCACGGTATTTGCTATCGCCCGTTTCTTCCGACGCCCAATATAATAAAGGAAGATTTAACAAACAGTCAATAATTAAACGGTAATTTTCCGGCGCGTCCATAGGTCCCCATGCCTGAATAAACTCTCCGACCGGATGGTATCTTGTAATCAACTGGTCCGCCGCCTTTATCGCCGCTTCCCTGCCCTTTTCGCTGCCGGTCAGCTTATACGCCGCCACGCAGGACGGGGAATACAAAAATCCCATGTCGTGATGGTCTACCTCTATTTTATTATCGATTCTATGCAGAAAACTCTCCACCTGCACCTGCGCCGCCGTTTTAAGCGCCGCCGCGTCGTCCGCGCGGTTCTTTTTCAGCGCGTACTCATAGGCAAGCCAGATTTCTCCCGTCCAGAAACCGGTCGTCCAGTAGTTGTTTTCTATCGGCTGATAAAAGCCGTTTTCACTATATGCTTTCTGAAACTTATCCGTAAATTCCGGCAGATTGCGTAACACCTGTTTTGTTGAAAAATTAAGCGCCGCATCCACTTCCTGCCCGGAGATTTCCGCGCTGTCCTCATATAAAATCTTCATATATATACCTCTTTCCCCAATATTTAACCAGAAAATGTATTCTATTAACCTTTCAATCCTGTCGAAGCAACACCCTCCACGAAATACTTCTGCAGGCAGAGGAATACAATAATAACCGGAATCAGGGAAAGTACGGAGCCAGCCATAATCAGTCCGTATTCCGAAGAATACTGCCCGATAAACATCTTTAATCCAAGCTGGATGGTTTTCTTATTCTCCGACCTCAAATAAATTAATGGTCCTAAATAGTCGTTCCATGTATTAACGAAAGTAAAGATTGTAAGCGTGGAAAGCGCCGGTTTGGAAAGCGGAAGCATGATTTTCGCATATATTTTATACTCGCTCATGCCGTCGATTCTCGCCGCCTCACAAAGCTCGCTCGGAATCCCCTCATAAAACTGCTTCATCAAAAATACGCCGAATGCCGAGAACGCCTGCAAACAAATCATGGCTAAAAGCTTATCATTTAAGCCCATGCTGCGCATCATGATAAACTGCGGCACCATGTATACCTGCCACGGCATTGCAATCGTTGCAATGTAGGCAAGGAAAAGCGCGTTTTTATGCTTAAACTCCAATTTTGCAAAGGAATATGCCGCAAAACTGGAAGTAAGAAGCTGTAAAATGGTAACAACTATCGTCAAAATTACCGTATTCTCCACAAATTTGAGCATCGGTATCTTTGTCCAGATTTTTACATAGTTATCCCACTTAGGCACTTCGGGAATCCATACAAAGGGATTCATCATAAATACTTCCCTGTCCGATTTGATGGACGCGGACAGCATCCATAAAAACGGAATAATCATAACGACCGTTATTATTAACAATATTGCATATACTATAATTTTACCAATCAAAGCGTTTCGGCTTTTGGATTTCAGTTTTTTATTTTCTACCATATTATCACTCATTTCGGCTCTCCTTTCTGCTGCATTTTCTTATGCTTCCAGATTCTTTTCATATCTGAACTGGATTAAGGTAACAACAAGCACTATCAGGAACAATACCATTGCAATCGCGCTGGAATATCCCAAATCCCAATAGTTAAATGCGTTCTGATAAATGTAGTAAACAAGGACAGTCGCCGAGGTACTGAGCTTACCGTCGCTGCCGCCCGCCAGCATAACCGCGATATCATACACTTTAAAGCAGTTGATTGTCAGCATGACGACTACGAAAAATGTGGTGGAACGAAGCTGCGGCCATGTTATGTACTGAAATTTCTGCCATGTATTGGCGCCGTCTAAGCTGCCCGCCTCGTATAACTCCGCCGAAATACCCTGCAATCCGGCAAGGTAAATTACCATATAATATCCCATGTATTTCCATACGCTGAATAATATCAACGTCACAAGAACCAGATTTCCACTGAACCACTTCGGAAGATTCTCCTGCGGCACGCCGAACACATTCAAAAGAATATAGTTGATCGGTCCTTTCGACGGATGGAAAATCATACTCCAAACCGCTGTAATCGCTACCAAAGAAGCAACATACGGGAAAAACGCCACGGTACGGAACAACCCTCTTGCCCTGATTTTCTGATTTAATACAATCGCAAGCGCCAGAGAGGCAATCATCGTAAGGGGAACTGTACCGACAACATAAATCATTGTATTTTTTAACGCCGCTACGAAGAACGTATCGGTCGGAAGTTTCATAAAGTTATCAAGTCCTACAAAGGTAATCGCATTGCTGCCGTCCCAATCCATAAACGCCAGGGCAAATGCAAATACAATCGGAATCAGTGTAAAAACGGCAAAACCGATAAAGTTTGGTGCAATAAAGGAATAAGCAACCAAATCACGCTTTGCCTCCCGGCTCAAAATCCGGTTATTTCTAATAGCAGTCAATTTTCTCTGCCTTTTTTCTCTTTCAGCAATCAGTTTTTGTTTTTTCTTAATATTTGATTCTTCGCGGATTTTCTGCATCAGCGCAGCCGATTCCGCTTCCAGTTTCTCTATCTGGGCAGCTTTCTTCTCATCCATGTCATAACCCCCTGCTTTTTTTGTGATATTTAAGGCTGGTTTTTTACGCCAGCCTTAAAATCTTATTGATATTTCTTAACCCACGGGTTGCCCCGCGCCTTTAGCCTTGCCTAGTTTCCTAATACCTTGCCAACTTCCTCATTCATTTTCGCGATACCGTCGTCAATAGACATCTCACCATTCATGATGGATTTGTGATAAGTATCCAGAATGTCGTTGATTTCGGATACGTTCTCAGCATAAGGAACTTCCAGATACAGGTTGGATACGTTTAATGCCTCTTTGCTTTCCGCATCTGTCGGGAAACCGTCAAGACCTGCGATAATACCTGCAACTTCATCGTTCATAAGCGCCGGGAAGTTACCTGTTTCAGCCATAACCTTTGCGCCTTCTGCGCCGGATACCCACTCAACAAAAGCGAATGCAGCATCTTTGTTAGCGGATACACTTGTTACAGACAGACCTGTAATCGTACCAAGTGTGGAACCCGGTTCTACGCCGTCAGCGTGAGGATATTTAACCATACCCCAGTTGCCGCAGAGTGAAGAATCATACTCGCCGCTTGCCAGGCTGGAAATCAGTGTGGAAATATACCAGGAACCCATATTCATCATCGCTGTGTCACCTTGGGAAAATGCTGCGGAGTAGTGGAGACCCTCTGCGCTCAAATCAGCATAGTTTCTACAAACCTGGTCTTTTTCCTGATTGAGTACCATTTCATAATAAGGTTTGAAGTAATCATATTCACCGTCAAGAATGGAGTGTGTACCATCGAGTACGCCAAATAACTGTACCGCACTTCTCCATGTATGGTAGTGCGTACCATAAATCTGGGAACCGTATGTCGTGTCAGTTACCTGTCTTGCAAGTGCGTCATATTCTTCAAATGTCATATCGTTTGTCGGATAATCAACGCCTGCCGCATCAAAAATGTCTTTGTTGTAAAATACTACCCAGAAGTCATTTCTGAAAGGAAGTTCATAGAGGCTGCCGTCTACGGTAACCTGTTTGTCAACGCCGCCGTACTGGCTAAGGTCGATGCCTGCTGCGGAAATATAGCTGTCAAGAGGCTCTAATGTATTTTTGGAAACCAGTGTAGCATATCCCGGAACATCCTTAATAGTAACAACGTCAAATTCGGAACCGCTTCCTGATAATTCTGTTGCAAGAACCGTCATATAATCAGTAGAACCTAAGTCTACCATATCAATCGTTACGTTCGGATTAGCTTCTTCATAAGCATCTTTTAATGCCTGCCAGTAAGGAGTTGTATCCTTATCCCAGATTGCCCATTTTAATGTAACCTCTTCGGCTGCTGCGTCAGCGTTGTCCGCCGGCGCTTCTGCCTGCGTATTGTCTGCTGCCGGTGCTTCCGTCTGTGTTTCAGTTGTTGCCGCAGATGTATCTGCCGCATCATTAGAAGCATTGTTGGATGCTCCCCCCCTCTGAGCCGCAGCCTACAAGCAAGCTTGCTACCATAGCTGCAGAAAGAAGCGCACTAAGAAACTTTTTCTTCATGTGGAATTTTCCTCCCTTTTCTTTTTATGGCAGTCATCATTTGATATCTGCCATTTCATATTTTACTACAATATCAGTATATAATCTTATTTTGTCCATTCCCATAGAATTTCTTCTCATTTTATTCACAATTTATGCACTATTTCTCTCTTTTTTTATCTCAATTCCCAAAACATATATTATTTTTGAAAAAGATGTATTATTTATTTCTTTCTCCTCTGATACGTTTTATGGTAAAATGATTTTATCGGAAAATAAAAAAGGGGGACGCCATGGAAAAGGCAGCTACGGCTAGGATGAAACTGCATAGATTTTTCTCAACGATACGCGCGCGTATTTTACTATACACCATTTCCCTGATTCTTTTCATCTGCATTATTATTACCGCCGTCAGCTACTTTCTTATCTCCTATAATCTGAGGACTAACCTGATTCAGACGTCGGAAACGAGGCTTTCTTTTCTGGGAGACTCCATCGACGCCAATGTGGACAATGTCACCAACTTTGTCCGCGCCTGTCAGACAAGCACCAAAATCATTCAGTTTGCACTGGAATCGGACCCGGCGGACAATAAAACAAGACGGGAAGCACGCGACTTCGTATCGGAAAACTATACCGCCAACGCCGCTCTTCCTTTGCAGCTTGTCCGCATGGTTATCATTGGTAAAAACAGAAACGGCATTATTCAGATTGTGGAACCGCCGTACTCCACTGTCAGCGTATCCGCGGACGCCATTCTTTCGCTTCCCTACTTTGCCTCGCTGCATGATAATACATTGGAAGCCTATGCCGGTATCTATACGGATCCGTTCTATACGGCAAGGGAAATTCCCATGATACCTTTCGTCTGCCCGATTGTACACCCTTATAAATCGGACGAAATCGGATATATTTATACGGAGATGTCGCTTTCCGTGATTACAAAACCGGTACAGGACTATTTATCGGAGACGGACAGCCGTTTTTTCTTCCGCATTGACGAACATTTATATCAGTTTCAGGATAATGCGTTATCCCCCTTTGACGACACTCTTACCGTCGTAAAGGATTTATCAGACAACGCGCTAAGCCCCGACACCACGATTCAGACCGTATATGATGAGAATACGCAGGAAACTTTCACCATCGTTACCAGACCGCTTGGCACCAAAGGCTGGTATATTACGGAGTGTGTAGATGAGACACAGCTTTCCCACAGTGTTTCCAGCGTTCTTTTCAGCATTGCCCTGATTGTTGTTGCCGCTTCCAGCGTTATCGGCATTTTTCTGTCCTATTTTCTATCCAGAACAGTGAATGCGCCCGTAAAACAGCTCCAATCTCGTATCAAGCGTATCGAGGAGGGCGACTTTTCCAGGGATTTGTCTACGGAATGGGAACATGAACTCGGCGATATCGGCAAGACGATTAACGATTTGTCCGAAAATGTCCTGCTGCTTATGAACCAGCGTGTTGAAGATGAACGCCAGAAAAAAGATTATGAATACAGGATGCTGCAAAGCCAGATTAATCCCCATTTTCTATATAATACGCTCAACTCTATCAAATGGATGGCGACGGTTCAAAATTCACCGGGCATCGCAGAAATGACGACTTCCCTTTCCCGTCTGCTCAAAGACATCTCCAAGGGAACGACCAGCCTCGTTTCCATTAAACATGAACTGGCTTTAATTAATGATTATTTTATTATACAGCAGTACCGTTACGGCGGCGCCATCACGCTTGAGATTGATATCGAAGACGAGTCGTTAAGCGCCTGTCAGATACTGAAATTTACATTACAGCCACTTGTGGAAAACGCTATTTTCCACGGCATTGAGCCTAAGGGAACAACCGGAAATATCTTAATTCATATCTATCAGGACGAGGAGACGGACATTCATATCGACGTTACGGACGACGGCGTCGGTATGGAACCGGAACTGGCCGCCTCCCTGTTAGAAAAGGAAACTCCCGTAGCGTCGTCTCTTTTTAAAGAAATTGGCATCAGTAATGTACACAAACGCTTGCAATATGAATTTGGAAGTAAGTACGGTCTTTCCATCGCCAGTGAACCGGGAAAATTTACGACCATATCCATACTGCTGCCGTTTAGAAAGAGTGAGGAAATCTATGATTAAACTGATAATAGCCGATGATGAGCCTCTGGTTCAGGCAGGTATCAAATCTATGATTCGCTGGGAAGATTATGACATCAGTATTGTCGGTACCGCTTCCAACGGAGCAGCCGCCTATGAACTGATTCAGGAACACTCCCCGGAAATCGTCATTACGGATATCAAAATGCCCGTCATGAGCGGGTTGGAACTGGCCGCCAAATGCCATGAAGAGGGAAAAAAACTTCCTTTATTTATTATCCTTACCAGCTATGAAGATTTTCATTTTGTAAAAGAAGCGCTTACCTATCAGGTCGTGGCCTACCTGATTAAATTGGAAGTGACACCGGAGTCTTTAACCGATACGTTAAACCTTGCCCTAAAACGCGTATCTGAACTGCAAAGTTCCTTACAGACTGCCGATACTTCCGTCAGCAATCTTTCTTTTATGAAAGAACAGTTTTATACGCGGCTTATCTTTCATCTGTTTGAATCGGAACAGCAGCTTGCCTCACAGGCCGAAAATCTAAATATCGATCTGCACTGTAAGGCTTTTATCGTAAGCTGTATCGAAATTACAAGCGATAAACTGACACATATGTCAAGTGATAAGCAGATGACCCTTTACGATAACTGCCTACAAATGACAAGGGAATTATTGACTAAATATCTGCCACAGACGCCGTGTCATATCATGTCCGTTAATACCGGGCATTTCGGCATTATTTTCTTTTTGGACGAGGCATCAGCCGACACTTGTCAGGATATTATTAACACTACACTAGAACAGGTAGCCGTCATGCTCTTTAATTATTACAGCGTGACTATCCATGCTGCTCTGGGTTTCCCCGTCCATACGCCGATGCAGATTTCCGATTCCTACAAGGAAGCCAAGCAGGCGCTGACGCAGGCCTCTAATGCGGACTATAAACATCCCATTGTTGACAACGTTAAAAAATATATTCAGGAGCATATTGAAGAAAAGCTTACCTTGAACAAAGTCGCCGGGGAATTTAACATCAGCGCCAATTATTTAAGCGTGCTTTTTTCCAAGCACAGCGATATCGGCTTTTCCGACTACATCAATCAAAGTAAAATCGAAGCCGCCAAAAAGATGATGATGGACGAAAATTATAAGATATATGAAATTTCCGACAAACTGGGCTTTGAAAGCGCCTTTTATTTTAGTCGCGTATTTAAAAAGGTGACAGGGCTTTCTCCCAGAGATTATATTAATCACAATCTGTCATACCGCGAAAAATAAGATTACAAAAGAATGGAGGACTACCATGTTACATGAGATTGCCACAGAATATCACGCGCCATTTTCCCCGTTTACGCCCTATCCGCCCGTTACGGACAGAGACGCCTGGCTCAATCTGGACGAAGAATGGAAAAAAGAATCTATCCGTCTTGGAGAACAGTATCTGCATTTTGACTATCCATCCATATCGGCCACAGATTTTATGGATTTTACCAGAACCGGGAATCGCGTCCGCTATGAAGATAAGTTCTTCGCCAAACGCCATGCCCTGTGTGCGCTTGTGCTTGCCGAATGTATAGAAGATAACGGCAGATTTATGGACGATATCATCAACGGTATCTTCTCTGTCTGTGAAGAAAGTGCATGGCAGCTTCCTCCCCACAATTCCTATGTCCGTGACACGCCGCAGCTTCCCCTGCCCGACTCTTCCGCTCCCGTCCTGGATTTATTTGCCTGTGAAACGGGCGCGATTCTTGCGACTGTGCATTATCTTCTGGCAGACAGGCTGGAACAGGTCAGCCCTTTTATCGGCAAACGGATCCGCCATGAACTGCGAAGCCGGATATATAAACCCTATGTCAGCCGCCATTTCTGGTGGATGGGAAAAGGCAAAGAGCCTATGAATAACTGGACAATTTGGTGTACGCAGAACGTTCTGCTATCTGTCTTTTTATTAAATACGGACGCGTCATTGCAGCATTCCGTCTTTCTAAAAGCCTGTAAGAGCGCAGATTTTTTCCTGAAAGAATATGATACGGACGGCTGCTGCGATGAGGGCGCGCAGTATTACCGCCATGCGGGGCTGTGCCTTTTTAATACGCTGGAAATCCTAAACGCCATAACAGACAATGCCTTTACCGGCTTATATGAAGATGAAAAAATCAAAAATATTGCTTCCTATATCTTAAATGTACATATTCAAGGTGAATATTATGTAAACTTCGCCGATTGTTCGCCGATTGCCGGACGCTGCGGCGTCAGGGAATTTCTGTTTGCCCAAAGGACGGGAAATCAGGCGATGGCAGACTTTGCCGCCACGGACTTTGCTGCCGGTATTCCGGACACGCTTTTGCTGCCTGCGGAAAACAATCTCTACTACCGACTGCAAAATGCCTTTACCATACGGGCTATCAGGGAACATGCCCGTTCCGTACAAGGCAGTGTCAATCATCCCGATATCTATTATCCGGGCGTCGGCATCTTTATCGCCAGAGACAACTCACTCTGTCTTGCCGTCAAAGCGGGAGACAATGCGGACAGCCACAACCATAACGATACCGGCAGTTTTACCGTATATAAAAACGGCAGGCCTCTTTTCATTGATGTCGGCGTGGAAAGCTACACGAAAAAGACTTTTTCCGCCGAACGTTATGAAATCTGGACAATGCAGTCTGCCTATCACAATCTGCCCACGATAAACGGCTGTATGCAAAAAGACGGGGAGCGCTATCACGCCTCTGACGTCAACTGGCGGCTCTCCGACTGCCTGTGTGAAATCAGGATGGAACTTGCGGGCGCCTATCCGGCCGAATCCGGACTTTCCTCATATCGCAGGAGCGCGTCTCTTATCAAGGGAAAAGAAATCGTTATCAAGGATGAATTTACTTTTCAAGCGGAAAAAAACGGGAAAGAACGGGAAAATTCCATACTGTTAAGCCTAATGACCTATGAAAAGCCCGTTTGTGCCAAAACAGGTGAAGAACTTCTTTTTACGATGGGAACGCTTGGAAGTTTACGCCTAAGCGGCGGAAAACTTGCAAAAATCGAAGAAATTCCCATTACCGACGCACGCTTACAGACTGCCTGGAAACATGAGTTGTATCGGATTTTAATCACCGTAACAGGCGAAAAGGCGTTTATGATAATCTCATAAACGCCCTGCGCCGTATCTTTTATAAGTCCGCTTCGCTTGTATTCACATAATATGCCAATCCAAACGTTCCGATACCGGAATTGCAGGCAATGGAAACGGATGCTCTCTGCATGATGACTCTTTCAAACGGCACGCAGCGCAGCACCTCATGACGGATTAACTCCTGCTGTTCCACACTGCATCCGGCATGGGTAATAAAGACAATGTCTTTATTGATTTTCTCCTTACGCAGCAAATGCCAGTGTATGAACCGTTTCCATGCACCCTCCATTCTGCCGCACCTTGCGCCCATCACTATCATCCGGCTCTGGCTCATCTTCATAACAGGATGCATTCTGAACAGCGAGCATAATCTGGCGGGAGCCGCGCCGATAAAGCCGCGTTCATAGAAGATTTTCGCAGACGGCATCATATAGCGGGATTCTACCCGCTTTTTCATTCCTTCTATTTTTTCGCATATCTGCGACGCCGAATATCCCTCTATTGCCAGTTTTCCCGCATACAATACAATTAACGCCTGCCCGCAGGAAATCTGTCCGGAATCTATCACATGCACATGGTCAAAGCCCTGTGCCGCACTGACGGCAACTTCATAGCTTTTTCCGACATTTCTTGCCATGGAAATATGGACAACCTGTTCCGCCTGTGTCAATACATCGGCAAAAAAGTCCTCGTATTCCTCCAGCGAAACGCTGTCCGCATAGGCATTGCTCGTCGTATCCGTCATATACTGGATTAAGTTATCCGAAGAAATCTCCAGCGTATCGGCAAATCTGCCATGGTCGGTCTTAATATAGAAATATATCATACCGATATCGTATTTATCTATCAAAGACTCCGGCAAATCGCTGACACAGTCTGTTGTAATATATACTTTTTTCTTTTTATGGTGGGAGATTCTCTGTATTTCGTTATTCTCCTGCAATACAGCAGGCTCCGCCCGGTACTCGATAATATCGTCCGGCAGAAACCGCAGAATTTCCGCTTCCATGGCGTCTCCCTGAATCGGTTTTTCCAGATAACCGTCAAATCCATCCTCCAAGTACTGTTTTCCGGCTTCTGCTATGGAGTTGGCCGACAAAACGATAACCGCCGAATCCCGGCAGAGTCCGTTCTCCTGCCTGCGCACTTCCCGTAGCGTCTGTGCGCCGTCCATCTCCGGCATCATATAGTCGAGTAAAATCACGTGATAATACTTGCGCTTCGTCATTTCCAGACACTGCGCGCCGCTCTCGGCAATGTCGATTTTCATCTTGGTCTCTTTTAAAAGCTTGCTTTCCACCATAGAATTCATCGGATTGTCATCCACAATCAGGATACGCGCCTCCGGGGCCTCAAAACTCTGCCTGTATACATCCGTCCTTCCCTTCCTTTGATGCAGGAATTTTACATCGCCAATCGGCGTTTTATCCACTACTTTCTGCGGCAGCGTTACCGTAAAAACAGAACCCTTTGTATAAATACTGTCCACCGTGATTTCGCCGCCCATCATATCCACCAGTTGTTTGGTAATGGAAAGGCCGAGTCCGCTTCCCTCCACCTTTAAGTTCTTACGGGCATCCGCCCTTTTAAAGGAATCATAGATATGCTCCAAATCCTCTTTACGGATGCCGATACCGGTATCCCTCACAGACACCACCAGCAAAACGGAATCTTCCTGTGCCGCTTCCACGTGTACGGACAGCGTTACTGACCCTTCCTGCGTATACTTTGCCGCATTTGTCAGGATATTTAGAAGCACCTGGCTTACTCTTTTCATATCGCCGCACAATACCGAGGGGATGTTTTCATCAATATCTACCTGAAATTCCAGTTTTTTCTCCTGCAGACGCACCTTTATCATATCGATTAATGCGCCGAATAACTCCGCGGATTGATACTCGAGCGGAATGATTTCCATTTTTTTCATTTCCATCTGCGAAAGGTCTAAAATATCATTTACCAGATTCAAAAGCATCTTGCTTGCACTCTGGATATTGGCCGCGTATTCTTTGGTCGCCTCTTCGCCGCTTTCCCTGATAATCATTTCATTTAAACCGATAATCGTGTTGATAGGCGTACGGATTTCATGGCTCATGCTGGCAAAAAAACTATTCTTGGACTCGCTTATCCTCTCTATCTCCTTTTGCTGCTCCCATGCAACCCTGCGTTCGTTTTCAAACATCTTCATCTGTACCTTTAAAATCGCCCCGCCGGCAAGCCCTACCGCCATCACGGCAAAAAGCGAGTCAAAATAAGCCGCCGCTCTGGAATCCATCGGCGTAATGACCTCCGGATGATAATAACCGTACACATAAGTGAAAATATCAATGCCAATCGATAATATCAAAAAGAACGCCAGACGCTTCCCGGAAAACATCAAAAACACATAAAACAATCCCAGCGCAAACCAAACAACCGCACCGCCCTCCAGGCCGCCGCTTAAAAAGAACATGGCGGGAAACACTAACAGGATAATTAAAAAACCCACGATAATGGCCGCAATATCTATTTTTCGGTATTTGAAAGTAATCAAAAGTTCCGTTCCCAATACCAGCAAAAGCAAAATTAACGGCAGGACGATAATTTTTACATCCATAATCGCAATACATTCTACAATCCCCATCAGAGCAAGGCCGCCGCCCACCAGAATAATCATCCGGAAAATCCGCTCCCGAAGTTCATAATCCCTTCCGTATATCATTTCGTATATATTTTTCAGCTTTTCTTTCATGATATATCCGCGCTCCTTTCCGTCTCTTTACGCAGTTCTTCCCGGATATTGGCAAGCGCATCCAGAGCCGACATATAATCCGTCATTTCCACTTTCTTTTTCACAACATCCAGTCTTTGCGCCAACGCCGCATGATGATAGCGGCAGTTTTGCATATCGGACAACAGCGTCCTCATCTTTTCCCCGTCCAGCGCATACACGGCATCCTCGAAACCGGTCAGTATGCTATCAAATTCATCCTCGCTCAATTCCGGCATATCCGCCGTTTCCGTTTCCACGCCGTCCGCCTTTGTAACAGCTTCCATCTCTTTGGTCGGCACTAACGGGCTTGTCTTTATTTGTGCCATCACCCGCTCATACTCCGCCAGCATATCCTCATGATTTTTCATAATATAATCAATATCGTTTTTCTTGCCCGCCATTTCCAACGCCTTGGCTTTCGCGGAAAGAGGGGAAGCGCCGATATTCTGCATCATGCTCTTTAGGGCATGTACTTTAATCGTATAATTCGTCCAGTCCTGCTTTTCAAACAATTCCGCGAAAAGACTGCGGTTTTCTTCTTTCTCCTCGTAACATGCCGCCAAAATCTCTATGTACTCCTCCTTACCGCCGCAGTAAAGCATACCCTTTTCCACATCCAAGTCTCCGATGGCAAATTTTTCTTTCTCCTCTGCCGCTTGCCGCTCTGTCTCGGCTTCTTCTGCCTTTGTCTCCTCTGCTTCTTTTTTCCCTATCTCTTGCCTCTCTGGCTTTTCCTCTGTTTTTTGCTCTGCATTTTCCTTTGGCGCATCATTTTCCGTGGTAAAAATAAGCTTTTCTTCCGGCAGGTTCCGCCTAAGCACACGTTCTAAGACGGATACTTCCAAAGGTTTTGACACAAAATCGTCAAACCCTTCCTCTAAAAACATCTCGCGGTTGCCGGGAGCGGCATTAGCCGTCAATGCAATAATCGGCACTTTCTGATAATAATGGCCCACTTTATCCCGGATACGGTGCAGAGTTTCCACACCGTCCATTTCCGGCATCATATGATCCATAAAGACAAAGTCATAGGCCATATTTTCAATTACCTGCAACGCTTCCTGCCCGCTGGTGGCATATGTCACCTTAATCTGATATTCTTTTAACAATCCCTCTACCACGCGGATATTCATTCTGTTATCGTCTACAACCAGCACATGCGCGCCCGGCGCTATAAACTTTCCGGGGCGAATCATCTGTGTGCCGCCCTCCGAACCGCTGCTGCCGTTTAAAATGGACACAACGGGCAGAATATAAAACGGTTTATAGAGTCTTATCATATTGGGATTGGAAAGATATTTTTCCCTTGGCCTGTCAATCACGATAATAATCTTGGTCGTTTTGGCAAGCGCGTCAAAATAGGCTTCATCCTCCTGATATTCTTCCAGACTGATAAAGATATGCGTAAACGCTTCATTCGCCTCTCTTCTCATCAATTCGGCAAGATTACGGCAAGCATGGCATCTTACACGAAGCTGGCGCACCATATTGGCAATCAGGTTCGTATATTCGTCACGAATCGTCATCATATCGAACTGTTCCATGTCAAAGTAGGCGGCAATATTCAATCTCTCCCTGTTCTCTACCTCGCCAATCGGCTTTTCATCCAGTACTTTCTGCGGTACAACAAAGCGGAATATACTTCCTCTGCCGAGACGGCTCTTGACCGTAATCGTACCTCCCATCTTCTGCACCAGCGCCTTGGAAATCGCCAGTCCAAGGCCGACGCCGCCCTCCTGGCGGTTTCTTCTCGTATCAACCTGACTGAAACTTTCAAACAATTTTTCCAAGCTTTCCTCCGCGATGCCGATTCCGGTATCTCTCACCGATATGCACAGATTCACGCCATAATTTTCTTTTCTCGTATAAATGCGGATAATCACGCCGCCTTCGTTAGTAAACTTAATCGCATTATCCACCAGGTTCATGATGACTCTTCGTATCTTCTTTTCATCACCGAAAAGACCGCTCGGTATATTCGCATCGCAGTCTACAATCAATTCAATCTGCTTATCCCCTTTTCTTGCCATCGCCACATTGATGATATCGTTGATGGTGGAAGTAATATTATACGCCTCTTCCTCCAGATTCATTTTCCCCTGCTGTAACTGGGAAAAATCCAGAATATCCGTGACCAACGACATCAGATTATGCCCGGCGTCGCGGATATCATAAACCTCCTCCCGCATTTTCTCCAAATCATGCTCTCTCAGCGCCATTTCACTCATTCCGCAGATAGTATTAACCGGCGTGCGGATTTCATGGCTGACGTTAGCGAGAAAATCATCTTTACTCTGTTCCGCCTCCATAAGCGCGTCAATGATTTTATGAACCTGCTCGTTTCTTTCTTTCCGAAACTTTAACCAGACATAAAGGACAAACTCCACAGAAAAAATATTCCCAAGCTGGAAAAAAAGATGCGCGCGCGCCTCGCCGGGCATCGTCCATACCGTATCGGTGACAACGCAATGATAAAAAATCATAAACAACAGGGAAACTATCGTTCCCCATAGAAGTTGCGAATAACCATAAATAGCAATTAAAACAGAAAGTGCAATAAATATCGGTATCACATTGGACAGGTTATCTATTTTGGCGGCATACAAAATCACCGTCACCTGTATTATAACAGTTGTTATTGTTGCTCTTATATATGGATTTCTGTATTTTGTCAAAAATATCCCCCAACCGGCGGCAAGAAGCGCAATCATAACGACCGGAACCCATGCATCCCACTTTAATTTTACCGCACCGACACATAAACTAAGCGTATACAAACTGTATAAAATTATCACGAAGCGTTCGCTTGTTCTCTGATTTTCCTTATTTTGATTGAAAAATTCCAAAGTATCCCCTCCAAACTTTTACACTGCGTCCTTTTCTAGTGCAGTTGTCTGTATATCTTTCGTAAAATTCCAAAAATGTCAGGGTTAAATTTCTTTCCGGCGTCCTCCTCCATCATCGACAACGCCTTTTCGATATGGTAGGAATCCCTGTAGGCACGGTTCTCCGTCATGGCGCAGTACGCGCTGACTACCGCCACAATCTGCGCGGATAAGGGAATCTCTTCCCCCTTTTTCCCACAGGGATAACCGCTGCCATCCCAGTTTTCATGGTGATAGTGCGCAATATCAATCGACATTTGAAGGAAGTCATTATAGTCTCCCGTCTCCTTAATATCCTGAAGAATCTTTGCTCCGGTCGCGGCGTGGGTTCTTATGACCTTTACTTCCTCCGGTAAAAGGGATTCTTTCTTTTGCAAAAGCTCCGTCGGTATCGCCACATTTCCCAAATCGCAAAGCGGCGCGGCCAGCTCTATCGTCTCGATATAAGCGTCTGAAATAAAGGAGCTGTAGTCCGCCGACAACTGCATGGCCTCCGCCAGTATCCGGCAGTTATAGGAAAGCCTTTCCATATGATCCACATCATAACAGGCGTTTTCTCTCGCTACCCGCAGCAGCGCATAGAGAACATTCTTTTTCTCCATTTCCAACTGGTGGAGCTGTTCGCTCAATGACGCCTGCAGCCGCCTGTTCATTTCCATCATGCCGTTATTGGCGTCATACAGTTTTAGATGAAGCTGCAGTCTCGCCTTGACAACCTTGGGGATAAATGGCTTCGTAATATAATCCTCACCGCCGAGGTCAAATCCCCTCACAACATCCGACGGGTCGTCAAAGGCTGAAATAAAGATAATCGGAATATCTCTCGTATGCGCATTTTCTTTCATCAGCTTACAAAACTCATAGCCATCCATTCCCGGCATCGCAATATCCAGAATAATAAGCTGCGGATGAATCCTGTCTATCATTTTAAACGCCTGCATGGCGTTTTCCGCGAGAACCGGCTGACATCCCATCTCGTTGATGATATCCCGCAGCACAAAGCGGTTGGCGTCCACGTCGTCTACCACCAGAATTTTGGCAGCCGACTCTGCCGGCTTTGCTACCGGCGGCTTTGACTCCGCCAGCTCTGGCGCTGTCAGCTTTGATTCTGTCAGTTTTTCTTTCGTCTGATTTTCCTGTGTCATTCTGTCACTCCCTGTTATCTTAATTATTTTATACCCCGTTTCCGGCAGTCTGTATCAATATCATTCTTATACCATTCGTTCAGCCTGCATATTACTTTAGTTTTACGACAATGTCCTGTATCTGCGAGACGTCTGCGGACTCTATCGCTTTTTTTGTGAGGATTCCCTCCGCGCCTGCCGCTTTTACGCCATTGCATAACACTTCTGCTATTTTATAATCGCCGTACTCTTTATCGGATGGATTTTCATAGGTAATACGAAGCTTTCTTCCATGAAAAACACATATAACGCACGCTTTTTTATTCTCGTCAAACTGTTCCCGCAGCAATTTAGGCTCTAACTCCAAATCCCCCCAGCTTCCCTTAACGCCGAACATCTCTGTCAGCACAGTTAAAAGCAGCCAGCTTGCCGCGCCGGTCAGATAATGGTACACGCCTCTTCCTTTAGAGTCAATATACTCCGGTACGCCCGGATATATCTTAGACTTCGTCACATCGCAGATATGACTGTACAGGCTATGGATAACCTTATAGCCCTCTTTTACAAAGCCCCTCTGATATAACGCGTTGGCATACATCACCGCCATATGGGAAAAGACCGCGCCGTTTTCCTTTTGTCCGTAGGCAAAGCCGAACATTCTGCCCATATCCGTTTTCATTTCATGGAAATCCGTATTCAGCCGGTAACCGCCGATAGAGCCGTCATACAAAAAAGCATCCGCCGCCTTTACAATCTCTCGCACCTGCTCGTCCGTCGCCGTGCCGGACATAATCGCAAACACCTGACCCGTCAGCATCATCCTGACGCCGTTTTCGTTTTCTCCCTCTACTGCTCTGCCGTTATTATCATAATAACTGTTATACCAATGCCGTCCGGCATTATCGCCGGTCCATTCCGTCTGCCGTACATGGTTTTTTATCCACTCCGCTTTCTTTTCCAAATTTTCGGCAAGCGCATCAATGCTGACGGATTTTTTCTTCCCTGTCAGAACATGGCTACACTGTCGGCAGTATTCTTTTAATAACTGCTGTTTTTTCTCGATACTGTCATAAAGAGCATCACTTTCCTGTAGCAGCGTCATCATTTCCTGTGCTAATTCGACCTCTGTAACACCTGTTATCTCCTGCATTTTCCGCAGTAATCCGGCAATACTAAGAAGGTTCCCGCCATAGATTGTCGTAAAAGCTACGCTCTCTCCTCTTTCTTTTGCCATATCAAGCGCATCGTTCCAGTCGGCTCCGCGCAGTCTAATATGATTATGTTCTCCCACATCATAAAACGCCGTCAAATGCTGCAGCAGGATATGCTCCAAAACGGTTCCCTCATATATCTGCCCGTCCACCGTTTTCTGTATGCTGCCCTGGCTCTCTTCCCATGCGGAATCGCTCTCGTCGCCGCGGCATATCAAATTGTCTTTAAAGTAATGGTTTTTCTCTAATAAAAAAGTTAAATCTCCACTTAATTTTAAATATAACTCTACTGTCAGGTACGGCCACATACCATGATCCATCCATACTCTAGCAATACCGTTCCTATCCGCAATAAATTCTCCCTGTCTGCTGCCGATAATCGTCGCATTGGTTCCGTCCATCCTGACGCCGCCGAAATTGTCATAAAGCATATCCCTGACCCCATCCGGATTCATCAAAAGAAGCGCCAGACAGTCCTGCCATAAATCGCGCCATCCTCTTCCGCCTTTGCCATAGTCGTGATGCGGCAGGAAAGAACAGCCGTAAATCCTGCGTAACATCGGTTGGAAATTCACCCAGTACATCCACGCGTCAAAACGCTTATCAGCGGTTTCGTAACTTATGTTATTTTTATCATTCCAATATTCTCTGCTCTCTGCCAGCAGTTTATCAAATTTTTCCTCTGTTAAATAGCCGGATACCGTCCGGGATAAGCTGCCCGCCATTTTTGCCGCATCCTGTCCGGCGTCTTGCACGGCATTTTTTTCCGTATTTTTTTCCGCCGCCGGATATTCCATACAGCCGAGCGCGATAATATAGCACGCCCGCTCCCCGGGCTGTAACGTAATCTTTTCAAACGCCAGAGCGCCCATGGCTTCAAAGCCGTCTATCCGCTCCCCCGACGGCATCATCGGCGTTTTGCCGCTTACGACCGCATAGGGATTTTCAAAGGAACCGCCCTCCCCGATAAAATCTTCCACAAGCGAGTAAAATCCCGCAGGTTTTTTACCGTTCCCGCTGCCGAATACTCCATATAATATATGATTTTTACGGTGTCCGCGCTCGTCGAAAGTCAGCGTCGGCACAACGCAGACGCCGTCCTCTAACGTGAAGATGCGGTGCAGCATACTCGTAACATTCCTGTGGTCCCTGATATTATCCGCGCTTCTTGCGTAAAGCGGAACTGCCGCTATCGGCGTTGCCGTAATCTCTTTTTCTCCGGTATTTTCCACCGTTACTTTCATCAACTCTATCTGCGCATCCACAAGCGGCGCAAAAATCGTCACTTCCGATTGTAAACCAAGCGGTCTGCATTTTCTTGTCATCTTCTGATACAAAAGCCCCGCCTCTAATATAGTCTCTTCCTTATCTTTAGAAAATTTCTGCGCCTGCTGCCACGCACTGGCGCCGGTCGCAGACCATATCGTATTTTCTTTATCCTCCAGCCGCAGCCAGAAATTTCTGGTAGACTTATTATTATGCAGGTTTTCGCTGCTGACCGGCTCTAATAAAAACGTATTCTGTCCGGTTTTGGCGTCTCCGCCGAAAGAGGGCGTGACACTGCTCATCATTCCCGCCTCATTTGCAACCGGAAAATACAGATAACTTGTAAGTTCCGGGTTTTTTAATGTAAAAGTGCCCTTTTTATCGATGAATTGATATTGCTCCATGCCGACGCCATCCTCCCTCTTAGTAAGGTAAAAAGCGAACAAGTTCGCCTTCTGATTCCACGTCCATCTGACGACGGACTTTAATAAGGTAAAAAGGCTGAACCTCTAATTGATTCAGCCTCTTAATTTCATACTGCAACATTTACGAACCTATAAAACTTAACCTTTGCGTACAAGATGCCGCGGCAGTCCATTAACAAATAACGGCTGTAATTCTCCCATGATAAGCGGTCTTGCATATTTCTCATAACCGTCGTTCAAGCCTTTATTATCCGCCGTAATCCACTCATCGGGAACTTTTCTTTCCACATTGGCAATCGCGTGGATATCATATGCGCTTGTGCCGCACTGATACGGTTCCTCGCCGTTTCTATTAAGCGTAATCATCATACCGGTCTTGCCGTCCTCGGCAGCTTTTACCGCGTCAAAGCCAACCTGGAACGCTTCGTTGATATCCGTTAAGGAAGCTAAATGCGTCGCCGCACGCTGCAAGGTTGAAAATTCAATCGCACGGGTCTTTAAGCCGGTTTCTTCCGCAATTTTATTTGCTAACATAACAGCCGTTCCTGACATCTGCTTATGTCCGAACGCATCTACCGCTACTTCTTTGCCAAGCTCGCAGACATAACGTCCGTCCGCAATCTTTACTCCCTCGGATACCGCAATGACAACGGAGGATTTCTCTGCCGCCAGCTTCTTTACGTCCGCTACAAACTTGTCCATATCAAATACTTTCTCCGGCAGATAAATCGCATCCGGTCCGTTACAGTCATCCCCTTTGGACAAAGCCGCCGCCGCCGTCAGCCAGCCCGCGTTTCTACCCATAATCTCTACGATACAAATAGTCGGTTTCTGTGCGCCGAAAGACTCATTGTCACGAATAATCTCTTTCATGCTGGTGGCAATATATTTTGCCGCGGAACCATAGCCGGGGCAGTGGTCTGTAATCGGAAGGTCGTTATCAATCGTCTTCGGTACGCCCATGAATCTCTGTGATTTATTGTGCGCCGCCGCATAATCGGAAAGCATCTTTACCGTATCCATGGAATCATTACCACCCGCATAGAACAGGCATTCAATGTCGTGCTTTTCCATAATTTCAAATATTTTCTCGTATACATCCTCATGACCCTCTATTTTAGGCATTTTAAAACGGCAGGAGCCTAAAAATGCGGACGGTGTTCTTTTCAACAGTTCAATGCCTGTTTCATCATCCAGATATTCGCCAAGGTCAATCATTCTATCCTGTAAAAAGCCTTCAATACCATGAACCATACCATAAATCTTCTTCACACCCAGTTTCTTCGCCGCAGCGTAAACGCCTGCTACGGAAGAGTTAATAACGGCTGTAGGACCGCCGGACTGACCGACAACAATATTTCCTTTCATTGTTACATCTCCTTTATTTTCTTTGTTTTCTGCTTATCCCGGTCAGATTACAGCCTGACCGAACCTTATAAGATTATACCAAATAAATCCATGAAGCGCAAGCATATCACGCAAGCTTCACGCGGCATTGACGCGCTAACGCATCAGGTAGACAAAGTAACCCGCATAGCATACCAGCAGGACAACGCCGCCGTGACGCTCCAGTTTATGTTTTCGTAGCACGCACAGCCAGAGTAAAACCGCAGTTGCGATACAGACAATGCTGTCGATGAAAAAATTCGGCGCATATACGACGGGCGTAATGACTGCGGCAATGCCTACTACAAAAAGGATATTAAAAACATTGCTTCCTACAATATTTCCCACTGCGATATCCGCCTTTCCTTTCATCGCTGCCGTAGCGGAGGTGACAAGTTCCGGCAGGGAAGTTCCAAAAGCAACTATCGTCAGTCCGATTAACCGCTCACTCATACCAAAAATCCGCGCAAGAGCCGTAGCCGCGTCTACAGTAATATCGCTTCCCCATACAATCATAACGCCGCCTACAAGAATCAACAGCAGCAGTTTAAGCAGACTGTCTTTTTTATCCGTCTTTTCCACTTCTTCCACTACTGCCTGTCCTTTCTTAGACATATGTAACAGATACAGCAGATACAATACCATTCCCGCCAGCAGGATAAGACCGTCAACTCTTCCCACGCTTCCGTCGGTCAGTCCCAGTACGGCTAACAATACGGAGATGCCGATTACTATTGGTATCTCATATCTGACAGTGGAAAGCTGTACCGCAAGCGGTGATATAACGGATGTTATTCCTAAAATCAAAAGGATATTCATAATATTGCTGCCCACTACATTGCCAATCGTAATTTCCGCGCTGCCTTTTAACGCCGCCGAGGTGGAAACTGCCGCTTCGGGAAGCGATGTTCCCATTGCGACAATCGTCAAGCCGATGACCAGCTGCGGAATGCCAAACCGTTCCGCCACCTTACTTGCGCCCTCCACAAACCAATCGGCGCCCTTTACCAGCATGACAAATCCCAGTACCAGAAGTAATAATTGAATCAAGATATCCATTTTACGTTCTCCTTAAATATTTACTTATTGTTCCCTCACATACTTGTTTGTGGTGTCTTCTCCTATCATGACTTCGATTATGTCCCACCCGTCAGATGGATATAACTTTTCGTTTTCTTTATTATCCCGTCCCCAGATACTTTCGTCATCGAACCATGGAGTATAATACGTTTTTTCCTCCTTTATGATGCCGTTTTCTTCTACTGCCTCACCATTTTCATAAAATATTTCCTTCCATCCGATACAGAACAAATCTCTATCTTCATTCACATTTTCCTCGTCATATACCGGTATCAGCTCGCCTGCCAGTTTCCAATCCCCCTCACGAAAAGAATACATTCCCATATGTGTGCGCTCATTTCTCTTATAGAATAAAATAACGGACGATACTGTCTTGTTCCATGCGGTCTCACCTATCGAACGCACCGGCAGCGGTTTTGCTTCATATTCTTCCGTCTCTGCATTCCAAATCATAAACTCCAAATGTACGGACGTTTCTTTTGAGGGTATGTACTCAGTACAAAAAGCAATATCCGGAAAGCCATCCCCTGAAAAATCGGTAAACCAGTATACCTCTTCATAGCATATCGGATAATTGACCATGATTTGCTCTGAAATGATATTATCTTCCTCATCTTTGACCATAAGACAGTAATCTGCATATCTTCCCCATACTTCACTATGCGGATTCAGATATACGGGGCTTGTCTGCTCAAACGTTATCGCATAGGTTCTGCCCTCCCAGACAGCGTTTTCTTCCCATATCAGCCTTGGTAATTCTTCTACACAAGCCTTTATATCTCCTTTTAATTCTGTCAGCAGCTTCGTATCCATTGGCGTAATTTCATATACCGTATTCGTTTGCATTGGAAATTGAACAGGAATGTGAACTTCCTGTATGCTATTTTCTTCCGCACCACTATAGCTTATAAAGATGCTTTCATTCCCTTCCATTTCCATGTCATAGACTTCTTCATAAACATCAGGCAGATAAAGTATTTCATTGCTCGCCAAATCATGTATAACAAGATACTCACCTTGATAGCCGCCGATATCTATTATGTCAGATGACGCACGGTATGCCACGATATGGTTTCCCAAATCAATGACACTGCTGTCCGTCAGAATATTTTCCCGGTATTCCGTTTCGTTTTCCAGAATTTCTGTTTCCCGGCTTTCTGATTCTTCAACAGGAGCGTTTTTCAGCAGACATACATCCAGAAAGAATATTGCAAAAGCTATGATTATGCCGATACATATCTTTTTTCTCAAATCTATCTGTCTCCCTTTTTTGTCATTGTATAATACGCAAACGTGCTGCCGTTTATCATCTGATATGCGCCGTCATCCGTCTGCTCCATGGAAACCAGATAGTCATACTTCGCATTAGCCGTCCGGCTTTCTTTTCCCTCTACATATAATACTTCCGGGAACAACACAAAATAGATGCCCCCTCCCTCCGAAAAGCCAACAGCAGAGTTCTCCACATCGCAGCCATATGTTCCCTTGTGCATATTGTCCTCGTTTTTACTGCTGTCCATATACCATATATAAGTGCCGTCATCATTCATCACCAGATATCCCGCGCCCTGTAAATCCCATTCGCCAACCAGAAACTCCCTGGCTTTCGCTTCCGCTTCCTCATTGCCCGGCACGTTCATAACAACGGAATTCATGACTTTTAACGCTTCTTTTTTACCGGATTCATAAGACTTTTCTTCCGCTATATAAGAAATAGTATAGGCATAGTAGTTTTTGGCATAAAAACGCTGTAAAGCCACCATTGCCGTACCGTCTTCCTGATAACGGTAACTCCATTCATACCAGTTCTCGTTCTGCACTGTAATTTCCGTCGATTCTTCTATCTCTTCATATCCCGCATAAGTGGAATAAATCTGCTTCGAGGTATTCACCATATCCAGCGGATGCTGATAATAAGACTCTTTAGAACAGGAAATCCCCAAAATGGAACTGTTGGCATCCCTGAAAACAATGCTTGCATCCGTTCCCTGCGCCTCGTCATATGTCCACACACTATCGTCGTACAACAATGACATGGCGCCAAGCCCCGCCTGCTTTAAGTTATCTTTCTCCGTATAAGTCTCTGTGTTTTCCGGCTCTCCGTCCTGCGCAGCGCAGCCTGTCAGGAGTGCCGCGGCTATAACACACGTGATTAAATTTACATTTAATTTTTTCATTTACTTTCTCCTCTTCATTTTATTCCTATACAATTTTCGCCAATGCCTCTTTCGACAGCATTTTCCTGATATTACATATAAATAACACACTTGCCGTCGTTGCAGATAGAATATCGGAAACCGGTTCGGAATAGTATACCCCCATAACGCCAAAGAAACGCGGCAATATAATAGCAAGTGGTATTAATAAAATAATTTTTCTGAAAACTGCAATAAAAAGGGAAATCTTAGCCTGCCCCAAAGCCAAAAACGTCGGCTGGATTCCATTCTGCAGACCAAATATTGACATACCGAACATAAAGACCGGCAGCGTCTTTCCCACCAGCGCAATCAGCTCTGCATCCTCCGTAAAGAAAGAGGCGTACCATTCCGGGAACAGCATCGTAGACGCCGTTGCCAGCAGCATGAAAACAAAACACGCGCCAATCATCCAGCGGTAAACTTCCTTGACTCTGGCAAAATTACCCGCTCCGTAATTATAACTAATAACAGGTGATATCCCTTGTGTAAAACCGCTTACCGGCGCAGAAAAAATCTGCATCACGCTCTGCATAATCGTCAGAGAGCCTACATACAGATCTCCGCCATAAGCCTGTAATCCATGATTTAACACAATGCTGATAAAGCTTTCGGTAGCGCGCATGATAAAAGGGGAAATACCCAGAGAAAAAATACTAAAGGCAATGCCTTTTTCCGGCTTCATGCAGCTTGCTTTAATACGCAGGGAAGATTTTCGGCTGCTTAGGAACCCAACTACCCAGAACGCACTGAGAGCCTGTGAGATAACAGTTGCTATTGCAGCGCCTTTTACGCCCAATCCAAATACAAAAATAAAAACCGGATCCAACGCAATATTTGCCACCGCGCCAATCAGCACGGAGTACATCGCTGTTCTGGACTGTCCCTGACATATGATAAACGCATTTAAACCAAGCGCAAGCTCTACAAAAATCGTTCCGATTAAATAAATGGAAATATAGGAAACCGCATATTCAATCGTTACATCACTCGCCCCGAACATATATAGTAACGGTCTTTGAAATGCGTAAAAGAATGCCATTAAGGCAGCCGTACAGATAATCAGAAACGTAACGCTGTTCCCCAGAATTTTCTCCGCATGTTCCCTATCCTGTTTCCCCAGCCAGATTGCGGCAAGCGGCGCCGCCCCGTTGCTGATAAAAGCGGAGAATGCCGAAATAAAGACCGTAATGCAGAATGTAACGCCCACGCCGGTTAATGCCGCCGCTCCCACGCCCTCCATATGCCCAATATAAATACGGTCAATAATGCTGTATAAAATATTAATAAGCTGCGCCAGGATGGACGGAACAGCCATACTTACCACCAGACTGCCGATGGAGGCTGACGCCATCCTTTCTTCACGGGATAACCCCGCGGCCGGCTTCTGTTTTTGTGTATTCATAACACACACTCCTTTTTCACCGGTGCATAAAAATTTATTTTGCACTGCCTACATGGATAATAGTCCATATCGAAAAAAAGTGCAACCGGTTATTGCAAAAGAAGTGTGTTAAATCCTGTTTTAATTTCTATTTTTTGATATAACGGGAAGTAATTCAATATATCCTCTTGTTCCGACAGGTTCCAGTTGAATACGTGGATTGCTGTCATCCCATACATACCCCAGAATGCTCGGGTCATAACCTGCTATTGCGTTTTGGAGCTGTTCGATTGCCTGTCCATACTCTTCTTCCGCGAAAGGTTCTCCCTGAAACATCAGATATCTGGCTGCCGGCAATGCAATCACATCAAATCCTGACGGAATCTCCCCCTGATAATCCATCGATACCTCAACTCCCTGCACATATTTTGAAGTTCCTTCCTCTCTATATGCTTCCGGAAGCAACAAACAAACCGGCTCTCCACTGATAGATATAATACTTGTCAAAAGTCCCCATACATCACATCCCACCTCTTCGCAATAATCCCAATATCCGGTTGCCTTGATTCCCCGTTTGATAATGACTTTTCTTGCCGGCTTGTCCACTGTCTGAATAAAAATGTTTTTTGTCTTTTCCATTTCACTATCATTCCTTTCCGTTTTTGGCAGATTTACTCTGTAAGGAAGAAACAGATACAGAGGAACGGGTCGGCGCAGATACTCATACGGATTACAGCCAAATTCACGCCGGAAAGCCCTTTGATATCCGTCCACACTGTCAAAACCGCACATCATTGCCGCTTCTATCACCTGACATCCCTCATCCCGCAATTTTAATACGGATTTTGAAAGTCTAAGACGCCTGATATATTCTGCGGGCGTTATTCCCGTATAATATTTAAACAAACGATGTGCATGCCATGGCGAAAACAGGGAAACCCGTGCAAGGTCTGCAAGCGTTATTTTATGGAAAATATTTTGCATAATATAATCCTGCATACGCTGTACCGCTTCAATCCGCTCTCTCATCCGCCATCCCTCTGCCTGTTTAATCTGTACACTTCCACCTTTTCATAACCTTTGTTATGTTTCATCTTTCCTATTTACTTTATCACTTTTCGCACAAATTCTGCTCGACTTTTCTTGCTTTTATTCAGCCGGATTGCAAAAGTATATAAAATAATAATTAAATATGGAATAAATACTGCCAATGACCGGAAATCAATAAATAATTTCCAAAATAAGATAATACAAGCCGCCTGTTATGCTAATCTTTGAAGTGTTTCAGAATGTTCCGTAATAACTTTTTTCATAACGTCAATATCAGAACGCATTTCTTCCATATAAGAAGACGCTCTCTCATACCGCTTGGCAGCCGGAACATAATTCTCCGCCAGCAGTTGAATCTGTGGTCTGATACGGTTCTCAATTTCCAGATTAGTGATTGTGACTTTCCGCTCAAGTTCCATGACGTTATCCTGTAGCTGCGTCATACTGCCTTTGAGTTCTGCAGTCTCACCTTTCAGTTGCGTCATATCGCTCTTGAATTCTGCAGTCTCACCTTTCAGTTGCGTCATATCGCTCTTGAGTTCTGCAGTCTCACCTTTCAGTTGCGTCATATCGCTCTTGAGTTCTGCAACTTCAGCTTTCAGTTGCGTCATATCGCTCTTGAGTTCTGCAACTTCAGCTTTCAGGTCTGCGACTTCGCCTCTAAGAATTAATATTCTGTCCTCAAGACTTGACATTCTGGCTTCAAGACTTGACATTCTGACTTCAAGCGCAGATACTCTGCTCTTTAGCTCTATGACTTCCCCTTTCAGTTCCGCCACGTCCGACTTAACATCTTCGATGCTGTTTTGCATCGGCTGCAGCTTTCCATCCAGTAAACCAGAAACCGCCAGCAAATCTTCATTGGTTAATACCATAGCATTTTCCTCCTTTCTTTGATAACTTTTTATCATCATAACATATATCGCGGGAATTGTCACTATCTAAATTTTTTATTTTAAAAATGCGAAAGCCCTTTCCAATCCCGGCATGAAATGATAAGATAGATATATGTTCTAATTATGTAAGGGAGGGAACTGCCGTGGCAGCAACAGAATACACATCAGCATTAAAACAGGGCAGGCGGAGTTATCAGACCGCGCTTACCAAAGGAGAATACCCCTATCTTCCGGTACTGGATGATATTTTATCTTATACAGAGGTAGCAGCAATCGAAAATCTGGGAGTTATGGATATTCCCCTTTCCAAAATTGTAGGAACCAAAACCGCGGGGCGGACAAACGCGTTTGCCAATAACTTTATGCCCCTGCTTCCGGAGGATTCGGAGTTTGGCATGAAATGGGCGTCTCTATACGACCACCAAATCGAGGACGGAATCCGCGACCCCATTATCGCCTACGAATTTATGAACCAGTTCTACGTTCAGGAGGGCAACAAGCGCGTCAGCGTTATGAAATATCTGGAAACATACAGTATTCCCGGAACCGTAACCCGTCTGGTTCCCAGAAAATCAGATGAGAAAGAAAACCGCCTATACTATGAATTTCTGGATTTTTACGAGGTATCGCAAAGTTACGACGTCTGGTTTACGAAAGAGGGCAGCTATAAAAAGCTGTTAAAGTTAATGGGCAAAAAAGAGGACGAGATATGGGATGATGATGACAGGATGAATCTGCATTACGCCACTTACAATTTTGCCGAAGCGTTTAAAAAAGCGCATGGGGAAAAGCTGGATTTACAAGTTTCCGACGCTTTTTTAGTATATCTTGAAATTTATGGCTATGATAATGTCAAAGGTGAAACGGCACAGGAAATGCTGCCAGAGCTTCAAAAGATGTGGACTGAAATTACGCTTGCGGATAAAGGTAATCAAGTGGAACTTGTCCAGAATCCGGAAGAAACGAAAGAAACGAAGTCCTCTATTTTAAACCGCCTGATTCCTACGGCAACGCTTACGCCGGAATCGCTCAAAATAGCGTTTATTTATATGAAAACAACCGACACATCCAGTTGGGCATATGCCCATGAATTAGGACGGATGTACATAGAACAGATATATGAGGGCAAACTGGAAACAATGGCATTTGATAAAGCCGATACGGAAGAAGAGGTAGAAGCCGCTATCGAAAATGCCGTGGAAGCGGGCTGTAACCTTATTTTTACAACGGCAACGCAGATGGTGAACCAGAGCGTACGTTCCGCCATCAAGCATCCGAAAGTAAAAATATACAACTGCTCCATTAAAATGTCCTATTCCTCCATCTGCACTTATTATGCAAGAATGTACGAATCCAAGTTTTTGATGGGCGCTATCGCCGCGGCGCTGTCCAGAACCGACAAGCTCGGCTATGTCGCGGATTATCCTATTTACGGAACGCTGGCGAATATCAACGCTTTCGCTTTAGGCGCTAAAATGATAAATCCCTATGTGGAGATATATCTGGAATGGTCGAATGTAAAAGGACCGGACGCCAGAGAGCGTTTACAACAGGAGGGCATCGTCTTTGTCTCCGACAGCGATATGATTACGCCAAAGCACGCCTCCAGAGCATATGGTCTTTACGCCAAAAAAGAGGACGGAACGCTGGAAAATCTGGCGACGCCAATCTGGCACTGGGGCAAATTCTATGAGCGGATTATCAAAAACCTGTGCAGCGGCGGCGGTACGGAGGCGGATGCGCAGAAAGGCAAAAAAGCGGTCAACTATTGGTGGGGAATGTCAGCGGACGTTATAGACGTTATCTGCTCTCAGGATATGCCCCACGGCACCCACCGTCTCATTGAATTTTTAAAGAACTCTATCCGTGCCGGCGCTTTCCAGCCATTTGACGGACCGATTTACGCGCAGGGCGGCGTCGTGCGCTGCGAGGCGGGCAAGAGTTTGGAACCGGAAGAAATTATCACCATGGACTGGCTTGCAGAAAATGTAATAGGACATATTCCCGAACTGGAAGAACTAACGGAGGAAGCACAAGCGCTGGTACAATTTCAAGGCATTAGAGTAGACGAATCCAACGCGGAATAAAAATAATATGAATATCTTACTACTTGCCGACCAAAAATCTAAATTCCTGTATGATTATTATGACCCGGAGCGTGTCAAAGACATCGACCTTATTATCTCCTGCGGAGATCTGCCGCCGGAATATCTGTCTTTTTTTGTCACGCTCTGCAATGTTCCCCTGCTCTATGTGAGGGGCAACCATGATAAAAGATACGACGAGAAACCGCCGGAGGGCTGCATTTGTATCGAGGATGATATTTATGTGTATGAGGGCATACGCATTCTCGGACTGGGCGGCTCCATGGAATATATTCCCGGTTCCTCCGACCAGTATACGGAGCATAAAATGCGCAATCGGGTCAGAAAACTGAAATTCAAATTATGGCGGCATAAGGGATTTGATATTCTGGTAACACATGCTCCCGCCTATCATATCAACGATATGGAGGATTTACCCCACCGAGGATTTGCCATTTTTCGGACATTGATGGAAAAATACGAGCCGAAATTCTTTTTCCACGGACATGTACACGCCAACTACGGCAGAAATTTTAAAAGAACGGACACGTTCGGCAAAACGACTATCGTAAATGCCTACGATTACTATATCGTAGAATATCCCCCGGAAGCGGAGGCTATGTAAATTTTATAATTGCACCGGCATTCCAACAAGCATTTACTATGAAAACCCTTGAAGCGTAAGCCGCCATGCCTGCGCTTTTTATAGGTCCTTTTTCTGATATAGATACCCCGTCAGCGCATACGCCGCCAGCATTATGGTAACACCTGTTATCATCATCGCATAGTTCCATTTCCCATCCGTAAAAATATCGGCGGCATTGGCATAGTAAAACGGCGTAACATATTTCAGTTTTTCGATGGCGGGAATAATGCGGCACATCATATTGGCTGCAAAAAGCAAAAGGGTAATGCCAAGCCCAACGCCCGCAGCGGCTCTTTTTACTATCGCAGACAGACAGAAACATATCGTGCCGATTTCAAGCTGCATAAGCGCAGCCGCCGTATGGTACAATATCATTTCCTGAGCGTTTACTTCCTCCCCCATCACTGCAAAAGCCAAAAAATATATCACCGTGCAGACAAGATTAAATAACAGTATATTACTCAATAACGCCTGATATTTCCAAAACAGAATACTTTTTCTTTCTATCGGCAGCACATTCAAAAACTCCGTCGTATGACCGCTTTCCTCCCTGGCAAGCATATCCATCCCCAGAACCGCCGCAAACATAGCGCCTCCCAGGCCGTGTATCATGGCAATCTCGGTGGCATAGTAGCCCTGTATGGTGGCAAGGCTCATTTTATCCAGCCCAATCGCCGCGGACATCATACCCATACCGGAAAAAGCATCCGCAATCTCCTGTACGGAACTCTCTAAACTTGTATATAACAAAATACAGCCAAAACAGATAACGCCCACACATAATGTCCATATCAACAGGCTTTTTTTGCTCATCCTCATTTCATGTTTATAAAGCGTTATATTCATTTTCATAATAATGCCGGAAGATTTCATCTAAATCCGCCTCCTCTATCGTAATATCCGTAATATTATGCCCTGCAAAGCCCGCAAACAGCTCGTTCAAATCCCCCTGATAAACAAAGCTTTCCTCTCTGCCGTCCCGTACCATATGGATTTTTTTCGTATTTGTCTTAGTCAGATTTTCCACCGTATCGGCGCATATGACTTCGCCCTCTTTGATAATGGCGGCATGGCGGCAGTACTTTTTGATTTCCGTCAATACATGGGAGGACAAAAAACAAGTCGTTCCCTGCTTGTTATATTCCAGAAGCAACGCAAAAAATTCCGCCTGTATCAAGGGATCCAGACCGCTTGTCGGCTCGTCGAAGAGAAAAAGGCGCGGTTTATGCTGCATCGCGCAGACAATACTTACTTTTTTGCGGTTCCCCAAAGAAAGCGTCTCCATCTTTTTATCCACATCCACCGCAAGCCGTTCGCATAACATCGCCTCCTCCTTAGAACAGTCCAGTCCCCGCATATCCGCGGCAAGACGAATGACGTCCTTGACTTTCATGCCCGGATAAAACATCGCCTCCGACGGCATATAGCCGACTTTCCTTAACAGTTCGACGTGCTGCGCTTTCACGTCCATGCCAAGCACCCGCACCTCTCCCTCGTTAAAATGAAGCAAACCTAAAAGCGTGCGGATGGTCGTGGATTTTCCCGCGCCGTTTGGTCCAAGAAAACCGTAGATATCCCCCTGCTCCACTTGCAGAGACAAATTTCTGACGCCTCTGTGTCTACCGTAGTTTTTTGTCAGGTGATGAATTGTGATTGCCGGTTCACGTTTTCTTTGTTCCATATTCCTCTCCTTACCTGCTTTGAAATGTATCACGACTTGCTGCATATCGCGTTCTCTGTGTGTAACTGTTTAATCGTCAACTTTCCTATTTTTAAACGTTTTCAACTCCTGATTTAACTGCGCGGTATCAATATCACGTTTTATTTTATAAATTAAGAATACGCACGCATAACAAAATAGCATATAGAAGAAATAACACAGCGTCGCCGTCAGATTCCTGTCGTACCAGCGAAAGAAAAAGCTTACCGCCGTATATAACAGCGTGCATCCAAAAGCCCCTCCCGCCACGGTTTTATCGAACCGCTCCGACTCGTCAAAGTTATGCAGAAGGTAGACCTGTAAATAACTCATGGCATACGCCGTCAGTACAATTTCCATCATCTGTATGATACTCGCGTCCAGGCTGCCCTGTGTGAGCCGATAAGCAAAATAGAAAAACAGGATAATCGCAAAGTACAGACAGGCTTTTATCTCAATGCCAATTTCCAGTGATAAAAATTTCTTGATTTTATCCGCTTTATTTCCTTTTTTCATCGTTCCTCCCCCTTTAAGATTCTTCTTAACTCTCCCGCGTAACGTCTGGAAATAATGATATGTTCCCCGTTATCCATCCGGGCGTCAATTCTATTACCGGAGAGGCTTTTTAACCTGCTTATCCTGTAAATATTAAGAACGACCGATTTCGCACACCTGAAAAATCCCATATCCGCATATAATACGGCAAACAGGGTCAGCGTCTGCCCGATTCGGTACACCTCGTTCTGGGTATAGAGAAACGTCGCGCCGTCCACGCTCTCCAAATAAATAACATCCGGTATGTTTATCAGAAACTGCTGTCCGTCTTTTACGGCGGGAATTTTTTCCGTCCTGCCCTCCAGATATTGCACAATATCTTCTATCCGCTGCGTCATCTGCCGGTAACGGATGATGGCTTCCTCATTCCCCGTATCTATCTGCTGTAGTGTGACTTTCATTTTAATAACCGCGCCTTTCCTTTGTCTGACAATTCCTGTTCAGGAACACGGAAATTAATTTTCAGTTATCACTCTGGTTTAGAGTCGGCAGGGCAGAGATAAATCCCGCGGAGGTTCTTGAAAAACATCGGCAGTTAATAAGGTCTTTCACGAATTTACTGCCGCTTATGTTTAACAGAAAATTGACTCCGTAAATTATCTGCCACGAAGCGAAAGCGTACCGACAAGAGATTTATCTCTGTCCTGCCGTTTCAAAAGAAAGTGACACCTGAAAATTGATTTCTGTGGTTTAGGATTGCCTTGCTTTCTTTATATTATATTTTCCGCCGGAAAACAAGTGGGCTGCCGATAAGCTGCACTTTTTGCCCGATGAAATGCAAAAACGGCTCTTCGTCAGAGCCGTTTTATTATTTTGCAAACAAATCCGCATGCGTTCCTGTACGGGAAGCAGTCAATATTAATTTTCCTTTATCAATAGCATAAATCAAAAGCCAATCCGGCAAAATATGGCATTCGCGAAATCCGGCATAATTACCTGTCAAACCATGGTCTCGACAACGCTCCGGGAGAGGCTGCTGCGCCATAAGTACGTCGATAATCTTTTCCAGCATTTCCATATCGCATCCGCGCTTTTTCATACGCTTATAATCCTTGCGGAATTGCCCTGTTGTCACTAATTCCAGCATTACTCACCATCTTCCTCCGCATCCAACTCTGTAAAAAGCGCATGTGCAGAAGCATATCGTTTTCCCTCTATCCTGCCATCCATAATGGCCCTGGCTTCTTTCATGGCTTTTTCTGTTTCCATATTATAATGTGGCTGTTTCACTTCAAAAGGCAGCCCACCCTCCATAATGGACTTACGAAGAAATATATTAATAGCATCTGTAATTGTAATTCCAAAACTGGAAAACAGTCTTTCAGCGTTTGCTTTTGTTTCCGGGTCAATACGGACATTAATATTCGCAGTTTTAGCCATAAAACGCACCTCCCAAGTTTACTACTTATATTATATCCGATTGTGACAGCAATATCAATACAATGTGAAACATTTGCTGTATTACTCCGCCATATAAATCGCTACCTGCTTCTCAATCTCGGCAAGCGCCTCTTCCAGCGAAGCCTCTCCGCGTATATAAGCGCTTCCGTTGTCAAACACGGCGTCCTCTAATGTCGCATCCCGTACATACGCCGTATCCAATGCGGCAAATATCTCCTGCAGTGCCGCCGTCTGTTCCTCGCTTGCCAGATAAACCGTGAAATCCAGCGTCGTGCCATCCTGCGTTGAAAGCGACAGATAACTATACGCGCCATCTTCGGAAAGATAATTTTCATCTACTGCCGCCTGGCTCTCATAAGCCGCCTTGTTGATAGGAAAGCTGTAGTAAGTTTCCTGTGCTTCTTTTGATAAGAAGAAATCCATAAACGATTTTGCGGCGTCCTGCTGTGTGGATGCTGCGCTGATGCCCAAAAGCGTATTCGGTTTAAATACATGGCTGCACTCTCCCTGCATATCTATAAATCCGCTCTCTTCAAAACCTTTTGCTCTTTCCAGAGAGATACATTCATCATAGGCATAAGGCGCAGCAAGCCAGCCGCTTAACAAATATTTATCTCCACTGATATAAGTAAAAATATCCGACGCAATCGTCCAGTCTATTCTCCATATAGATTCACTGTATGTCTTGTGGTACTCCTCATCCAGGCTTGCATAAGCCTCCAAAATATCGTCGCTGACGCCCTCCATCTGTGTATCGTAAATACGCTTACACTGTTCCAGATACTTAGCAATGCTTTCTCTATTCAACGTCCCGCTTTCCGTCAGCCACTTTGGCGCGCTCACTGCGGCAAAACGATTCATGACCCCTACTGCATCGTAGATACCAATAATATCACCGTCCGGATGCTCTCCATGAAGCGTTTCTACCGCTTTCCCGAAGCTGTCTAAATCCGTGATATCCGAAAGAATCGTTTTCTCTCCTATCAGCACGGGAATATGGAATGTGGCAGGCGCGATATATGCCTTTCCATCGACTTTCAGCGCGTCTATGATATTGTCGTAAAGCGGTTCTTTTGCACTGTATTCGCGCAGATAGTCCGTCAAATCGAGCAAAAGCCCTTTTTCTACATAAGAAGCAAACGGCAGTTCGTCCATCATAATAAGGTCAGGACCCGTACCCGCCATAATCTCGGTGTTTAACTTCTTAAGCGCATCTTCCCTTGTCACTGCCTCTCCGTCTGCGATACCGATTTCATAAGAAACGAAAATATCCGGATTTCTCGCCTGATACATGGAAACCGCCTGCCGCATATCCTCATCTTCCCGCAGACTATATATGGTAAGCACATTCTCCGGTACGGTAGGCACATCGGGATCATAAGTAAAACGAATCAGTTTATTATTGGAAAAAAGAACGATAAATTCATCCTCTTCCAGCGTCAATGCCGACACGATGGTATAAGACGGATTGCTTAACATGGACAGATTCCCGTCCACTACCTGTTCCATCATATTACCGCCGACCACATGGCGATGGATTCCTTTAGCGCCTATCAGATAAAGGACGGAAGCGCCATCCGGCAGAATATACATAGAGCAATAGTAGTCTCCGTTATAGTAGCGTCCGCTGTAATTTTCACTGACAAAATCCGTCAGCACATCATCCTCTATATATTCTCCCGCGTCCATATCATAAAGTGAGGGAGGCAGCTCATACTCTCCATCCATGTCTCTAATAATAAGATTTTCTTCCGCATAAAACGCGGAATAATAATCATCTCTCGGCAGTGTCATCTCTCCGCTGCCATCCTTAAATACCTCATAAATATTTCCCATCGCGGTACGGATAAAGATACGGTTATCCTTTGTCATTTCCATTTCTCTGATATACCTGTCGTCCTCTGTCAATTCCACCTCGACCGGTATCTGTGAACCGTCCGGCAGTATCAAATCCATAACCGGCGTATAATCGTCGTCCTCTGTTATTGGGTCATAAATCACTCCGACCGTGCCATCGGGCGATACTTTTATTTCACTGATATAATATTGCTTCGCCAGCAAATCCGTCATCCAGTCCGGCTGCTCCAGATTCCATGTCTCTCCGTTATCCTGCGATACCCACAATCCCTGCACGGCGTCAGGAATGACAAGGCTCCCGTCTTCATATTGGTAAAGCCCTTTGGCGTCTTTTAACCTGTCCGATAAATCCGTCTCTTTTTCCACATAACGCCCCATTGCGCCCGTGCCGCCGCTTCCACTTTCTCCACTCTGTGCCTGATTTACGCCGCCCTGATTACTGCTGTCACTAATTTGCCCATTGTCTGCCACGCTGACTTTGCTGCAGCCAAACAGCGCAAACGCCATAGCGCATATCAGAAGCAGGCTGATAACTTTTTTACTCCACTTTTTACTTTTCATAAATATCCTCCGTTATTTTTACAATCTGTCAATATTTGCATTGCCGTATACACAAAATAACAGAAAAATCTCTAAACTTTCTCTAATATTTTTTAAGATTTTCTTGTTTCTGTTTTCTTTAGAGGACTTTTAAAGAATCTTATGATAGGATAAAATCAATAGATGAGTGCGAAACTAAGATTTTGTAACCATTCTTGTACAATAGAAACAAATCACCGCAGGGCACGCTTGCGCTGCATTGTCACTCGTAACGGCGCATAAGGCGCTAAAAAACAGCGCCAAAACGCCGACGGTTCCAAAGCATCCTGCTTGCGATATTGTTTCTATTGCACAACATAAAGTTATGAAAAAAGAGTTGCGCAATCATCTAATAGGCGTAAATGAGAAAGGAGATTTCCCATGCGTATTTTACTTGCCGAGGATGACAAAAACTTAAATCAGGCTTTAACATGGCAGTTACATAAGCGGGGGTATCAGACGGACTCCTGCTATACCGGCGAGGAAGCGCTCTATTATGGCAGGCAGAATATCTATGACGTTATCTTATTGGACAGGATGCTGCCCGATATAGAGGGAACGCAGGTCTTGACCGAACTGCGGCAGGCGGCGGTCAACGCACCCGTGATTCTGATTACCGCTCTCGGTATGCTGCAGGATAAAATTACCGGCCTGGATTTGGGTGCGGACGACTATCTTGTCAAACCCTTTGATTTTGAAGAGCTGTTAGCAAGAATACGCTGTGTCACAAGACGTTCTCTCATCCTAAACGCACAGTCCGACGGTATCATACGTTATCATGACATTATCTGGTCTCCCCGCGAAATGTGCCTGACAGGGCCGGACGGCGACTGTATGTTATCGCGCCGCGAAGCGGATTTGCTGGAAAGTTTCCTGCATACGTCAAAACAGACGATTGCGCGTGAAACCCTGCTTTTGAAAGTATGGGGGCCGGACAGTGAAGTAGAAAACGGCAATCTGGACAACTACATTCATTTCCTGCGCCGACGGCTGAAAGCTGTCGGTTCCGCCTTACAGATAAAAACGGTCTGGGGTGTGGGATATGCGCTTATTCTGCCCTAATATAACACCTGTTTTAATAAGAAAGGAACACACTTGTTATGTTTCGTAAAGCACACTTGCTCTTTACTTTATTATGCGCCGGTACTACTTCGGCTATTATGATTTTGATGTCGTTTCTCTATCTTCATGTATCGGAAAACAGTCTCTACGAAAATCAGTTTCATTCGTTTCAAAACGATATCGGCACGATTACAATGGAACTGGAAGATACGGCATCTTTATCCATACAATGGCTGACACGGATGGAAGCGCAGAACCACTATACCATATATGTTATAGATAACGGCGTTCCTTTTCTTTATAATGCGCTTCGTAATCGCCTTGATTCTAATAATCGGAAATTGTTCGCGGAGAGTCTGGAAGCCTGCCATAATATCATAGGGAAAGGCATTTCCTATTCCGGTATCTGGCACACAGAATATGAATTTTTTTCTTCCACTACAAATAACACCTATTATTGTTCTTTTATTGATATAGATCGCGGCGGCACGACGTCCCAAATCATTATTCTTTCTTCTTTGCGGACGCTGGATACACAGGTCTTTCGCCAGCGCGTCCTCTTTGCCTGTCTTGATTTTGCCGCCATCATACTGTTTTGTGTTTTTTCGTGGATTTTTACGGGCAGGCTTCTGAAACCTCTGCGTGAAAATCATGAAGCGCAGATGCAGTTTATCGCTGCCGCTTCCCATGAACTGCGTACGCCGCTTTCCGTGATTCTTGCCAGCAGCGAATGCTGTCAGAGCGCGTCCGTCGAGGAACAGACAGGTTTTTTCCAGACTATCCGCAACGAGGGCAAGCGTATGGAGCGTCTGATTGACGATATGCTGACGCTTGCGCGCCTCGGCGCCAACCGTTTTCTGATTGAACGTAAACCCGTGCAGTTGGATACGCTGTGCCTCAACGCCTTTGAAGCTTTCGAGCCGTTATGTCAAAATAAAAATTTGACCCTGCTTCTTATCCTGCCGGAAGAAGCGCTTCCCCGCTATCAGTGCGACGCTTCCCGCATTGCGCAGGTACTTTCCATCCTTTTGCATAACGCACTCAGCTATACGCCGGAAAACGGGCAGATTACGTTAGAACTTGTCTGGTATAAGGATAACGAGTGTTTTGAAATATCCGTAACCGATAACGGCATCGGCATTTCCGATGCGGATAAAAAGCATATTTTCGAGCGTTTCTACCGCGCCGAAAAATCCCGCAGCACAAAAGGGCATTTCGGGCTGGGGCTTTCGATAGCCTATGAGATTGTCGCCGCCCACCACGGGAAAATCAACGTGACGGACAATCCCGGCGGGGGGAGCGTTTTTACGGTAAGGCTGCCATAAAAAAAGAGCGGATGACAGGACGTTGCACAAGGTTCAAGTCCTGTTTCCACTCTTTCTCTTTTTCAACTGCGGATGACAGGACTTGAACCTGCACGTCGTGGACACCAGAACCTAAATCTGGCGCGTCTGCCAATTCCGCCACATCCGCTTGCCGCTATGTATCATATCATTTAGCGGGTTTTCTGTCAATCTTTTGCCACTATGCAGCACGGAAATCAATTTTTAGTTATCACTTTGGTTTAGAGGCGGCAGGACAGAGATAAATCCCGCGGAGGTTCTTGAAAAACACCGGCAGTTAATGAGGTCTTTCACGAATTTACTGCCGCTGTGTTTTTCACGAAGCGAAAGCGTACCGACAAGGGATTTATCTCTGTCCTGCCATTCCAAAAAGAATGAAACTGAAAATTGATTTCCGTGACTATGCAGTCTCTCCGATATGACTGATAATCTTTCGGTTAGTTCTAATCATAAAGAAGATAGTCATCATTAAAGACATCACTTCGGCTATCGGGAACGCCCACCAGACATTGTCCACGCTGCCCGTTAAGGAGAGCAGGTACGCTGCCGGAAGCAGTACGACCAACTGTCTCGCAATCGATACAATCATGCTGTAAACCGCGCTTCCCAATGCCTGGAACACCGTACCACAGATAATGCAAAAGCCCGCGAACAAATAGCTGATACTGATAGTGCGGAGCGCAGGCACGCCGATTTGCATCATGGTCTCCGACGCGTCAAAGAATGATAGAAGCGTTTCCGGAACCAGATTGAACACAGCCAGTCCTATCAGCATGACAATCACCGCGTACATGATGCCGAGCTTGATAGCCTTTATGAAACGCTCTTTTTTACCCGCACCAAAGTTATAAGCCAGAATCGGCACCAAACCGTTATTCATACCGAAAATTGGCATAAATACGAAACTCTGTAATTTATAGTAAACGCCGAATACCGCCGTTGCCGTCGAGGAAAACGATATCAGTATCAAATTCATGCCATAGGTCATCAACGAGCCGATTGCCTGCATAATCATGGACGGTACGCCTATCATGTAAATCTGTTTTACAATCTCCCCCTCCAGTTTCAGTCCGTCACGTTTAATTTTCACTTCCTCGTTTTTGGCATAGTTAAAATAGATTGCTAAAATTCCCGCGATTGTCTGACCGATAACGGTCGCCACAGCCGCTCCTCTTACGCCCATACGCGGCATTCCCGCAAGCCCGAATATCAAAATAGGGTCTAAAATGATATTCACAATCGCGCCCACGCCCTGCGTAATCATCGTATAAAAGGTTTTGCCAGTCGCCTGTAACAGCTTTTCAAACGTAAACTGCGTGAAAATACCGAAAGAACAGCAGCAGATAACGGTCAGATAGTCTATGCCGAACTGCACAATCTCTGCATCCTGTGTCTGGCTTTTATAAAAGGGAGCCGCCCCAAAGATACCGACCAACAGAAAGATACAGTAACTGACCGCCATTAAAATAATACCGTTACATGCGCTCTTATTGACTTTAGCGTAATCTTTTTCACCTAAAGAACGGGAAAGCACCGCATTAATGCCGACGCAGGTTCCCGCCGCTACGGCAATCATCAAACTCTGAATCGGGAATGCCAGCGAAACTGCCGTCAGCGCATTTTCATTGATTCTGGCGACGAAAATACTGTCCACCACATTATATAACGCCTGTACCAGCATGGATATCACCATTGGAAGCGACATGGTAAGTAACAGCTTATTGACAGGCATTATACCCATTTTATTTTCTTTTGTCTGTTCCATTATAATACCTCGCCTTTCTATGCGTCTGCACTGTCTTGTACAAAATTACCGCGTACTATTTATATTACTACAATTAAAAACCGGATGCAATCACTTCTTCCGCCTGAGATAACAGGGAACCTCATATAAAAGCATACATATCCATCCGATAGCGGCTGCAAAACATATCCCGTAAATACCCATATGCGGCGTTAATATGGCGGTAAATACCACTCTGAGGCTCGCCTGAATATAGGTGGAAATCAGCGTTATTTTCATATCGCCCATTCCTCTGAAAAATCCCTGAATGCCGTTTGTAAATGCCGGAAACAGATAAAAAAAGGCCATTGTCGCCAAATAGCGGCCGCCTATCAGCATAATGTTTTGTTCCGTTTTCACATCAATAAAAAACGATATAATGACTCTATTTCCCAAAGATACTATTATACAAAGCAGCATCCAGTATAAAACTTCCAGACGAAGCCCTTTCTGAAATCCCTCCCGGACTCTCTCATCTTTTCCCGCACCGCGGTTTTGCGCGACAAATGTGGTAATGCCATGCGCGATGCTCTGCTGGGGCGTATAGGCAAAATCATCTATACGCGTCACGATATTATATGCCGCAATAGCGTCGATGCCAAGCTTATTGACCGAACCCTGTATCAAAAGTTTCCCAAGCGGCTGGCACAACTGCTGTAATGCCGTTATGCCTCCATATTGCAGCGTTTTGGTAAGCAATGTTCTGTCCACTCTGATATCCTGTCTTGCCGGACAAAGATAATCCGCTTTCCGGTATATATAGACAAGTGAAAGCAAAACGGAAGCCGCTTCTGAAATAACAGTTGTTATGGATGAGCAGATAATCCCATACCCCAGTCCGCCTATGAATATCAAATCCAAACCGGCATTTAACAGGGATGAAAAAATCAGAAATTTAAGGGTTGCCTTGGAATCTCCCACGCTCTTTAAAGCCATAGCCAGCGCATTATAAAAAAATACGAATGGGATTCCGGCCAGTATTATCTTCAGGTACGCATCTGTCATGCCGATAAGTTCATCCGGCACGCTCAAGGCTCTTAACAGCGGATCCGTAAAAAGGATTCCTAAAAGCGCAATAAAAACGGCAATGCCGCAGCCAAATATACTGATAGTCGCAACTTCCTTTTTCAGCATTTCCCATCTGCCCGCGCCGAAAAACTCGCTCATCATGACTCCCGCACCCAGACAGATGCCGGAAATTCCAAGAATCATGATATTGATAACCGGATTTGCCATACCTGATGCGGCAAGCGCCTCTTTGCCCACGAAACGCCCCAGAATAATGGAATCCACGACATTATAGGTCAACTGGAAAAAATTTCCCAGAATAAGGGGAAGGGCGTATTGCAGCAAATGTTTTCCGGCATCCCCTTTTGTCATATCCAGGTTATTCATGGCCTTTTCTCCTATTTTTACAGGGCTAAAAAATAACCCTAAAATCCACTTTGTAGATTTCGGGTTATTACCAATGAGCCACTGGGGATGTCGAACAGGGGTTCAAATCCCCAGTCTATTGCATTTTCTTTTCTAATGAGCCACTGGGGATGTCGAACAGGGGTTCAAATCCCCAGTCTATTGCATTTTCTTTTCTAATGAGCCACTGGGGATTCGAACCCCAGACAACTTGATTAAAAGTCAAGTGCTCTACCACCTGAGCTAGTGGCCCATATAAACTGGGCTAGCTGGATTTGAACCAGCGAATGCAGGAGTCAAAGTCCTGTGCCTTACCGCTTGGCGATAGCCCA
>JAMPFF010000001.1:112205-189103 GCA_023664605.1 Clostridium sp. | reverse complement strand
ATAATTTTTTCATCGAAGATAAATTTCTTATCATAGACAAATCTTTTGTCAAGGTGCAGTTGTCTTGCGTCCGAGTTATTGTTTATTTACGAAGTAAATTTACCATTTCGTTTCGTAAAACGAAACTAAACTTTTTCCATCGGCACACAGCTTTAATATGTTATCATAACTGCTATGCTTCGTCAAGACATTTTTTTAACTTTTTCACTTCATTTTCCACCGTCTTTACAGGCGGTGGACTTTTATTGTATCACTCTCCCTTGATTCCTGTCAAGGAATTTTCTCGAATATATATGCCGGCATTTGCAAACATCTCTATTATTTATGCCGTTTCCAGCTACACTTTCCTTGCAAGTTCCAAATCGAGCGTATCATATATGGTAATCGTTCCGCCATGTCTCTTAATTGCTTCCTCGATACCGGCAAAAAACTCTTTTCTGACACTTTCTTCTATTATAATGTGGTCGAAGTATGTTCCAAGCAATGCCGTATATTCTGCGGCGGAAAATACTCTTTCTCTATGAAATAAATAATAACGGATATCACCAAAGCCGTATTTTTCCGCAATCATTGCCCTCTGTTTCGCCTGCTCTTCACCGTACGCTTTCCGAACGGGCTGTTTACGCTTATGAACGGAAGAATAATAAGTATCGTAAAGCCTATCCATTTCCTCTTTCAACGCCGGATTTTCTTTGCCGGGATCGGGATTATTGGCAAAACGCGCAAACGCACCGCCCTTTTTCAGCATTGCAAATACTTTTACATATCCGCTCTCTTCAGGAACCCAATGGAATGCCGTTGCAGAAAAAACAAAGTCATAGGCGTCCTCGGTAAAAGAAAGCTCTTCAAATTTGCCTGTCATGACTGAAAACTTGGGATAATTGATAAATTTTTTTCTACACAATCCGGAAAAATTCTCACCATACTCGACTGCCGTAAGCGTACAGCCGGACTCTAAACCGGCAAAGTAGCCGGGGCGCATCTTTTCGTACGCCGACACCACTGTGTCAAAGGTTTTTTCTAAATTTTTTGATATGGGCATAGTTATTTTCCCTCCCACCACAATATATTTATGGTTAATATCCTATACAGCCAGTATGGAATTATCTATTTTATTCATTATAAATAGGCGTTTGTAAAGAATATGGATTTATATTATATCGCATAAGCCTTGCCAAAACAACCGGCAGAGATAACTTTATCGGACAAGTTAAAATTGTAGAAAGCCGATTGGTATGCTACTATAAATATAGCCTTATGGATTGCGTTACTGTAATGATAAGAAAGAGGAAAATACATGGGAAAAAGAATAAATAAACCAATATTGATTTTACTGCTGCTTTTTTTGGCAGGCTGCAACAGCAAAGAGCATACGGTGGAGAACGAAACGAAAAATAAAGCGGAAAGCGCAGTAGAAAGCAGTGAGAATACTTCGACAGATACGGCGGAGAGCAACGAGACCATCCCTGCGGCAGAAGGTATCTTAACAGCGGAGAACGAAAATGAAGAGTCTGTCAGCGAAAAATCTATCATCAAAGAGTCTGTTTCGGAAGAAATGTCATCACAATATCCTCTTATTACAACATCACCTCATGGAACTGATTTTGTGCTTGTTTCGGAAGGAACATACTGCATCTTTGATGGAGAAAAGTACGGATTTATTGCGGAAGACGGGGAAGAGATTGCGCCCTGTATTTATGATATCGCTTATCCGTTCAGCGAAGGGCTTGCCTGCGTTTGTCAGGACGGAAAATATGGCTATATTGATTTGACAGGAGAAACGGTGATTCCTTTTATTTATGACAGGGCGACGCCTTTTGCGGAGGGGCTTTCCTACTTTGCAATAGGGAAGGACTACGGCTTTATGGATAAAACGGGAACGCAGGTTTTTGCTTTGGAATGTGACAGCGTCAGTTCTTTTCGGGAGGGTCTTGCTTATTTTTCCATAGACGGCCGCTACGGATATATTGACCAGAAGGGTCAAACCATAATAGAACCTGTTTTTGATTATGCAGCGTATTTTCAGGATGGACTGGCAAAGGTGATAGCAAACGGCAGATACGGCGTTATTAACCGCAAAGGAGAGTTAATCGTAACCGCTGAATATGACTCTATCGAAATAGGAGATTCGTTTATCAATGCGTGCGTTGACGAAAAATATACTTGTTTCGACAGGACAGGCAAAACGCTTTTAGAGCAGTATGACGATATTCGTTTCTCAACAGGGGAAAACTACATCTATATACAAAAAGGCGGAAAATACGGTCTTGCCAATAAAAACGGAAATGTGCTGTTTGAGCCTATGTATGATATGATATCGCTTTTGCCGGAAGAAAATTTTTTGCTAATACGGGAGGATGAATTATATGGCATTGTGGATTTGCAGGGAAAATTTAGGATACCTGCCGTATATAGTGATATTAGGTATGACAGCTATGATAGAAATAAAGATGCTGCGGAGGACGGAATGCTTGTCTTAACAGATGCGGACGGACATGTGGAAAGTATGGATATTGTCGATTTTTCGGAGAAGATATCATGCAGTTATGACAGTATTGACTGGATAAGCCATGACAGAGCGGTTGTCGAGCAGGACGGGCTTAGCGGCATCATTGACAGAGAGGGGAATCTGATAGAGCCGATTGCATATGCGGCGTGGATTATGTCCGACGGCGCCGTTTGGCTGCGGAAGGACAAGGGGGCAAAATTTTACACTAATCAAGGAGAAGCGGTGGACATAGACGATTATGATAAGATTTCCAAAACAGGGAATTGCTATCAGGTAGAGAGAAATGGTATGTATGGTTTTTTGAATGAAGAGGGGGAGGAAGTATGTCCCCTGATTTATGATTATATTCGGAATGATAGAATTTTTGGTGTTGATAATGTCCTGTTTTCATGGGGCAGTGAGAATGATTTCATTATTAAGACGGGAGAGGCGGAGCGGGTTTATATATCCAATGCGATTTTACAAAATGAAATAACGCCAAAAATCAAACTTTATCGGGAGTTTACCGAAAGCGGCAGCATAAACATTGTCTCTATTGCCGCGCCGGGCGGCAGCAAGACTGTTACACAGGAGGAATTAAGAGGGTATCATAAGACTTATGCGCTTTTTGATTTTGATAATACGGGAGAACCGATTCTGTATTTTGAAGCGGCGCCTTATATAAAAAATGGTTTTCCGGAGTCATACAGCGGATTTTATATGGTGCGGAACAATCAGCTTGTGGAAATAGATACCGGCTATGAGTGCGGCGGTTCCCTGCGGGGCGACTTTGCCTGTTTCTGGTATGATAAAGAGACTTCACGCATACTGCTTGGAACGAGTGGCGTATGGGGAGGATTTCCCGGAAACATTTATGCGGGAGAAATTTATGATAGGAAAGACGGAGAAATAGTAAAAATTGCGTCTTTGAAATGTTCTATTCTATCGCTTTCAGATTTTGATGAAGAAGAACTTTCACAGCCGGAGTTAGTCTATAACCTTGACGGCGAACCTTTTACGAAAGAGGGGATAGAACAGGCGGAAAGTGGAGAATTTGCCGTAGTATATTATGTGAATGATAAGCAGACTACGATAGAAAAGTATCAGGAGATGGACGATAGATACCGGAGGATTATATTCCTGTAATGATAAAAAAGAGGAAAATAGGAATTTTCTCTTGACTTTTTTCTTCCCCAAAAGTATGATTAGTATGACAAATCATACTTTTTATTTTTTTGAGAGCAGCCTGGATTGAAAAATAATTTTGATAGTTTATTTTCAAAGCCTGACAAGGAGGATTACAATGAAAGAAACGCCTGCCGGTAAGAATGCGTGGACGGTCAAAATAGGGGAAAAAGGACAGTTCGTTATTCCAAAAGAAGCCAGAGATATGCTCGGCATTCGTCCGGGCGATACCATTTTGGTGCTGGGCGACATTGAACGTGGTATCGCCATACCGCCCAAGCCCATGATGAATAAATATATCTCCATGATATTCGGGGAACTTTCCATGAATGGAGAGGAGGACCGCCATGAGTAAAATCGTATTTTTCTGTATTCCGGCGCACGGACATACCAATCCCACGCTGGGCGTTGTCGAGGAACTGGTGAAACGCGGTCATGAGGTATGGTATTATTCCTATACGCCGTTTCAGGAAAAAATAGAAAGCCTCGGCGCAAAGTTCATAGCCTGTGACGATTACGATATGGAACAGAGGTTAGACCCCAAAGATGCCGTCAGGGTAGGCAAGGATTTATCTTTTTCCACACAATTACTGGTTGATACCACACTTGCTTTGGACGACATGGTATGCCGCGATATGCAAAAGTTACAACCGGACTGTATCGTTGCCGATTCCATGGCGGTATGGGGCAAAGCCGTTGCGCTTAAACTGGGAATACCTTTTATTTCCTCGACCACCACTTTTGCTTTTAACCAGTATTCCGCAAAGATTATGAAACAAAGCATATCGCAGATGTTCGGCATGATATTTTCCATGCCCAAAATCAACAAAAATATTAAAAGATTACAGGATAAAGGATATCCGATAAAAAATGTTTTAGATATTATTCAAAATGACAACCAGACCAATACGATTGTATATACTTCCCCGGAATTTCAACCATGCACGGAGACTTTTTCCGATAAATATACATTCGTCGGACCATCTATCAGACCCGTTACGGAAGAAATCCATAAAACAAAAGAAAAATTAATCTATATTTCCATGGGAACCGTCGTAAATAATTCTTTGGATTTTTATAAAAAATGTATCGCCGCATTCACCGGCACAGAGTATCAAGTGATAATGTCCGTAGGAAATTTAATTGCCATAGAAGATTTAGGCGTTATTCCGGAAAATATATCCGTTCAGAATTTTGTAGACCAGATTGCGGTCTTAAACAAAGCCGACGTATTTCTATCCCACTGCGGCATGAACAGCGTCAATGAAAGCCTGTATTATCAGGTTCCGCTCATTATGTACCCGCAGACGTCGGAACAGTCCGGCGTTGCCGCCAGAGTGGAGCAGTTAGGCGCGGGAATCCCTTTGCGTAAAGTAAGCCCGACGGCAATCCGCGAAGCGGTGGAGCAGGTTTTGCACACACCCTCCTACCGCAAAAACGCCGCCGTTATCTCTGACGGCTTTAAAAAATGCTCCGGCGCAAAAGGCGCGGCTGATAAAATCGAGCGATTATGTCAGTAATTTTACAAGCCATTGGGCGGGCGGCGTGGAATTATTTTCCTATTCTTACAAATTCCACCTTGCCGCTTCCCCACCCTGTAGAATCGGAAAATGAAGCGCTGTAATACAAAAATCCTTTTGGCGGCGCTTCTTTCATATTCAAATAGTTGTTGATATTGCTTTTGGGAACGGCGCTTATCTGCCATTCTGTGCTATTCCATACGCCGTTATAAGTAATGCCGCCATCCAGCTTATACTTCGTATTTTTTTCCACCGCTTCAAAATCTACATGCTCCACGCCGAACTCATCCGCCAGCTCGTCCGCCGTCTCTTTGAACAAATTCTGCATATCTTCACATACCCAATACCAATCCGCATTATAATAATAAGACCCCCGCCAGTTAAGCCCTTTGCTTTCCAACAGTTCTTTTCCCTCTTCTTTATTTTTCGTGTAAGCGCATCTGGTATTGGCTCTGCTGAAATGTTCATACAACCCTGCCAGTCTGTCTGTTGCAAAAGACTTTCCGCCCGAATGATAAAAATATTCTTTGAAGATGTTTTTCACCTCATCGCGTTCCAGCTTCCCATCATAAAAATCCGTCATGATGTTGGAAGTTTCATAAAAAAGCTTATTGTCCGGTATCTTCATATAGTCCGCCGCCTGTGATTTTAATTTCCCTTTGATTGCTTCATAGTTTTCCGAGCCAACCGGTATCGTATAAGAATCCAGGGATAACTGCAGGCAGTCCTTTAAATGATAGACGGTCTCTTCCCCTTTGCCGTTTTTATAAGAATAGCTTTTAAAGACAACGTCCTCTCCCGTCCAATATTGTGCCGCCGACGTTCCGTTTTTCATTCCGCTTCCTGCTATTAACATATCTGTACCCCCGTTTCTTTACCAAACCACACTACTTGCAATTTTTCCTTTTTATTGTATGCTATTCATTTCTATATCTGCCACTTTCACATCATCAACAGTCTTTATTTCTTCGACATTCGTTATAATCCAAAAATAATACTTCTTTCCGCCCTTTTCATCTATAAAAATAACATCATCTACATTCTCCGAATTAATCGTCATCGAAAAAATATTCTCATCCGTAGATACGCCCCATGCCGGCACGCCAACCTCGTCAAATCCGACTCCACGCCACATAGTATTCGCAATATCTTTTCTAATTGTTTCCTCTGTAGTGTAGTTGTCACTGCTAAATACACCGCCATACAATAAAGCCTTGCTTCCGGAACTGTAATATAAGTCATTTTGCTTAAAAAATTCAAATTCGGTAATATATCCTTCATCTTCTTTAAAATAAACAAATATTTTTTCTTCTACCTGAATCCGATAAATCTCTTCCAATTCATTATGAGAGAGTGTCTTTTTTTCATATTCTATCCTATCTTCCAAGGCACATTCTATATCATCGTATCCTTTAGCATCAATACCTTCTACATAAGAAGAAAGAAATTCATTATTTCCCTGAAAAGAATCCATTATCCTATCTGTTTCTAACAATCCTTTTCCCCAAGATGCCATTAACACTATAAATATTGCTATGTTCACAAAGTCCAATATCATCATTCGTGGAGTTGCACATTTTGGTTCTTTTATCCACATTACTATAAGTCGGATTAATACAAAATATAAAATTATAAAAAGTATAGTCCTAATTTTTATAGTATTTACACATTCTGTTATTACATATCCTATAAACATCAATGATAATATTAGAAACACGCTAATCCTTATTAATTTTATGCAATTTTTCATTTTTTCTCCAGTACACTTTTTAATTCAACCTGTATAAAATTTTTGACTTTTTATTTGCAGCCTTATGATATTTATATCGGAAAAGATAACATTTTTTCAACCGCTAATGCATGAATGCCTGCTTTTATGTCATCAATAGTTTTATATACTAAACATCCGTTCCAGAACCTTTTCGCTGTTCCAGCGCCAGACCAATCAAACGATTTGCATGGTCTGCCATGAACAATGGAATGTTCAGCACATCACCATCCAGCTTCAAATTTTCCAGCGAAAACCGCACGCGGAGTTTGACCTTGTCGGGAAACAGTTCTTTGAACTTTTTAAGGCTTTTACCGGCGAAGTTAGTTCCTGACTTAACCTCCACGGGGAAAATATCATTTTCTCGCTGAATCAAAAAATCCACTTCATAAGGAGGATTACTCTGTGTCCAGTACCGGGGAACCACTTCAAACTGTGTGATTAAGGTTTGCAGTACAAAGTTTTCGCTTAACGCTCCCTTGAACTCGGTAAATAAGCGATTGCCTTCTCCGAATGCCGTAGGCGCCAACTGTGCCAGACGGCGGAGCAGTCCTACATCCGCCAGATAAATCTTAAATGCAGACAGGTCATCATAAGCTGCTATCGGCAGACCGGGAGCGCTGCTGCGATAAATTTTATGCGCCAGCCTTGCATCTACCAACCACTGCAGTGCATCCTCGTACTCCCTTGCTCTTGCCCCCTCCTTAACAACCTTATAAAGGAATTTTTTGTTTTCCCTTGCCAGCTGGGAGGGCACGGATTTCCAAATCATAGAAATTTTCGGAAACTCACTGATATTGGGATGTTTGGCAAAATCCCGCTCATAGGCTCCTATTATTCCTGATAATGCTTCCTGCATAGCAGAGACGTTCCGCGCCTCCGTCCACATCAGCACAGGCTCAGGCATACCTCCGGTGACATAGTACATCTTCAGCTTTTCATAGAGGGGATGAAAGAAAGCGTCGGGAATCAATTCGATAGTACTCACGCTTTCCAGATACCTGACAAGATTTCCGTCGCCGTTGGCAAAAAGAAATTCTGTAAAAGTCATAGGATCAATCTGCATAAAGTTGACCTTGCCCACCGGAAAAGAGGATGGCTTGGATAACGCAATGCCTAACAGCGAACCGGCGCAGGCAATATGATACTGCGGCGCATTCTCACAAAAATACTTCATAGAATTAATCACCTTGGGGCAATCTTGTATCTCATCAAAAATAATAAGCGTCTTTTCAGGCACAATCTTCTGACCGCTGGCAAGCATTAGATTCTGCAGAATCCTGTCTACATCCTTAGTCGTCTCAAAAAACTGCCTGTATTCCTCATTTTCATCAAAGTTAAAATAAGCTGTATTTTCATAATAGCGTCTGCCAAATTCCTTGAGAATCCAAGTCTTTCCCACCTGACGCACACCTTTTAAAATTAACGGTTTACGATAAGGCGAGTTTTTCCAATCCAGCAGCCTGGATAAAATCAACCGTTCCATAGAAACACCTTCTCACATTTTTATTAGGTTTTATGTGTTATATAATCACATTTTTATTATATGCTGGACTTGCAAAAATTACAACCTGCATTAAACTGAGAATTTCTTGCAAAACAAAAAAATCGCTTCACGATTATCATGGACAGAATTTTCCATTATACGAAAAAAGTCAGGCTCTACACCTGACTTCATGAAACGGAGAAAGAGGGATTTGAACCCTCGCGCCGCGTAAACGACCTACACCCTTAGCAGGGGCGCCTCTTCAGCCTCTTGAGTATTTCTCCACAGTCTGAACTTAATCCTCTACCAATATGGAATTAGCGTCTCATACATGACGCAAATGTTATTATACCTAAGCCGTGATTATTTGTCAATGTTTTTTCAAGCTAATTGTACCTTACCGGTTGTGACTGCCGCAGTAATAAACTGCCGCAGCCACAATACCATTCCTTTTTACATAACGCCTTTTAAATACGTTGTCACGATTACCGCCAAAATACCTCCAATAGAGGAACCTACAAGATTTACAATCAACTGGTACTGCCAGTCTACTTTCTCGCCGTTTTTATTCGGAATCGGCAGAATCGCAAACCAAATGCTGCTGAATACGGAACGCATGGCATTCATGCTGAATCCTGTGCTGTTAAATGTCAAAGCAAGGAACGCAACAGCCCCGAAGCCCACCAGACCGATGATTAAGGACTGGTTTCCGGCTTTTAAATCGCTGACGCCTGCAATGCACATAAATACAAGGAACAAAAATACAAAAGTCGCAATCAGTTCCTGAACAAAGTTTAACACCAGATTTTTTTCCACCGGATAAGCCGAAAAAATGCCTCTCTTCGGCATATCGCCGGATGCCTTGAAAGAATCCCAGAAGAAAATCATACATACCGCTACTGCTGCTCCCGCCGCCAGAAACTCCATTAACAGATACAGCGCCGCCTCGCCTATCGGTAAGTGGTTGTAAATCACGCTTCCCAATACCACGCCGGGATTTAAGTATGCCGGACCGCCCATAATTGCCGCTGCGGCAAGACCAAATCCTACGGCAAGGCTCCAGGCAAATACCAGCTCGATATAATTCAATGTGGATACCAACGTCTTTTTTAACGACACGTTGCTCATATATGCATAGCCGCCCGCCAAAAAGATGAAACTGCCTATAAACTCTGATAAATAAGTCATTCGTACTTCCTCCTGTTATCTTGTGTCGTTTTTATTTATTTATTCAGCCTGCCGGCGGCAGACGTCGTTTTTCATTTTCAGCATCGCGCTTTATCCATACTCTGCATCACATTTTCATACAGATTATTGCCCTCCGCATCCATTACCACGATAACCGGGAAATTTTCCACTTCCAGTTTACGGACTGCCTCGGTTCCCAAATCATCATAGGCGATAACCTCCGACGCTTTGATAGACTTCGACAATAACGCTCCCGCACCGCCTACCGCTGCAAAGTATACGGCTCCGTTTCTGATAACGGCCTCTTTTACAGCGTCAGAACGTTTCCCTTTGCCTATCATTCCCGTCAATCCCAAATCCAACAATCCGGGCGTATATTTATCCATACGGCTTGCCGTCGTAGGTCCGGCGGAACCGATTGGTCTGCCCTCCCTTGCCGGAGACGGTCCCATATAATATATGATATTGCCTTTTACATCAAAAGGCAGTTTTTCACCTTTTTCCAGAGCTTCCGACATTCTTTTGTGTGCCGCGTCCCTTGCGGTATAAATGGTTCCAGTAAGATAAACATAATCACCCGCCCGAAGCTTTCCGGCGTCCTTGGCGCTCATAGGCGCCTGTATATGCTGTTCCATATGAATCCCCCATTCTTACTCAACCTGCGATATTTTTCCTAAATGGTTCTAACTGCATGCCTGTTCACATGACAGCAGATATTGACCGCCACCGGAAGCCCCGCGATATGCGTCGGATATGTATTGATATTAACGGCCAGTGCGGTAGTCGTTCCCCCCAGACCGCCCGGTCCGATTCCGGTCTTATTTATTTTATCAAGCATTTCCTCTTCCAGTTCTTTTACATAAGGAATTGCGGAATGCTCATTCACGGGTCTTGTCAATGCTTTCTTCGCCATCAGCGCGCACTTTTCAAATGTGCCGCCAATGCCGACGCCGACTACCATAGGCGGACAGGCATTCGGCCCCGCCTCTTTTACCGCGGTAAGGATAGCGTCTTTTACACCCTCTATACCGTCTGCGGGCTTTAACATAAAAACCCTGCTCATATTTTCGCTGCCAAAACCTTTCGGGGCAACCGTGATTTTTACATTCTCTCCGGCGGTCATTTCATAATGGATAATCGCCGGCGTATTGTCTTTCGTATTCTCCCTTATAATGGGGTCTTTCACAACGGATTTTCTAAGATAGCCCTCTATGTACCCTCTTCTTACGCCCTCATGGATGGCGTCCTCCAAAAGACTGCCGGTAAAATGAACATCCTGTCCTATTTCAATAAATACGACCGCCATTCCCGTATCCTGGCAAATCGGTATCATATCTTCTCCGGCTATTTTCAGATTATCCTGCAACTGGCACAAAATTTGTTTTCCTAACGGTGATTTTTCGGCATCCGCCGCATTTTCCATGGCTTTCTTCATATCTTCCGTCAGAAAATGATTAGCTTCGATGCACATCTGTCTAATATTTTCCGTAATTTCCGTTACGTCTATTGTACGCATCTTAGTTCCCCGCAATTTGATTTTTTATCGTTTCCAGTTCTTCCTGTGTCGGCTCGCCCGGTTTCCAGCCGATTTTTTGTCCGTCATCCTTATAGCGCGGAATCAGGTGCATATGGAAATGGAAAACGGTCTGTCCGGCAATCTCCCCGTTATTCTGCACGAGATTGAATCCGTCACAGTGTAATTTATCGGTTATTTTTGCCGCCATCTTTTTTGCCAGCAGCATGGTATGCGCCGCCGTCTCGTCCGGCAGTTCGTATAAATTTGCATAATGATTTTTCGGTAAAATCAGCGCATGGCCTTTCGCCGCAGGACCCAAATCCAAAATGACCCGGAACTCGTCGTCCTCATATAATGTTTTCGAGGGTATCTCCCCATTTGCAATCTTACAAAATATACAATCCATCCACATTTTCCTCCATTTCATAGCCTGCAGCATATAAGCCGGACGCTAACGTCCGCCCAGCCTACTCAAATATAAACACTTGGTCTAACACTCTAAGCACCTTAAAGTCTCCCTTTAACTTCATATCGCCCGCCATAAAGGAACGTTGGAAACTGTTTGCGCCGGAAACAATTTCATTCATGGAATCCTGGCTCATCTGCACTTCTACGTCAAAACCGCTGCCCTCGCCATAAAAACAGTTCAACTGCGCGCCCTCTACCTCGATAATAAGAGGTTTCTTTTTCTCATCAATGACAATCTTATACTTTGCTGCAAATCCCGCCAGCGGGTGAAAGTTTGTCCGCAGTTCATTCAGATATTCCGTATCGTTCTCTTTCTCATTACTGCCACTGCCCATCAAGCCTCTGAACAGACTGGTCAGTTCCTGAATATCCGCTTTCTGACGCTGTACATAACTGTCATCAGAAACATACTGCGAAAGCTGTTCTGACTCCTGCGGCGTCAAATCGATATTTCTCGGAATGGATATTTTCTGCTTTACCGCCTGATTGCTTGCAGGCAGACTTGGCAGTTTTTGGTTAATCGTCCGGTAAAGGTTCTCCGCATTTTTTTCTATAATACGCTGATACTCCTCATTATTTTCCAGAATGCTTGTATCCGCAATATAACCGCTCAATCCGCTACACGGGCGTCCGCCCAGAATCTCCCATGCGGTGGCAAGATCAAGTTTTCCTTCCTGCTCCCCATACGTTGTGGACATAACGATAGGACACATATAAATCTCGCTGATTTTCTCCTTATCGCCGTACAGCCAGCAAGCGTCTAAAAACTGCTGCATATAACCACCAATTCCATGCCATTCTATCGTAGTTGCCAGAATAATGCCGTCGGCGTTTTTCAAGGTCTGCGGCAGCGTCGTAATATTATTTTTCAATTCCTGCAGACGGAATGTCTCTACAATAACATGAAGTTCCTCCAGCACCTCTTCGATTTTCCCCAGTACATAAAGCGTCGGGTCGTCCATCAACCCTCTGCCTCCGTAGTAAATATTAATTTTCATAGTAATCCTCTCTTTTCTTGCCTGATGCCGGGCGTAAGCAGCCAAAAGATACCCGCCGCTAAAAATCCCGCAATAACGCCGCCGACATGCGCCGCATTATTAACATACCTGTCGGTAAACCCGCAGTATAGGGAAAAGGCAAGTGAAAATACAATCCTGCCCGTCGTTACGTCCGCAAGCTTTCCTTTGTGTAAAAGCGCCAGTAATAAAAGCGCGCCCTCTATACCGAAAACGGCTCCGCTGGCTCCTATCGAACTGGTATAATACCCTGTCATCATCTCATATCCTGCAGAAAAAACATTGCCGATAAAACCGGACAAAAAATAAATAATGATATAGGGAATATGTCCGACCTGTTTTTCCACCACGTTACCGATATAATACAATATCAGCATATTACTGACCAGGTGTCCGATATCCGCATGCAGAAACATACTGGTAAGTACACGGTACCATTCTCTATCCTCTATCAGATTGCGGACACTGAACGCACCTACATTATATAACAAATCACCGGTAAATGTACATATCATAAATAAAATTGCGTTGATTATAACGAGCAGGACATTCACCCGGTAACATTGAAACGCATTTTTCACCGCGCTCCAATCCCTCTGATAATCCGGGGCTGACCCCGCATAGTCCTCTTTCTCCATATCCGCGGCGGTTGAAATATCATAGAGAAAATTTTCCAGAATGTCTTTCATCCCATAAAAATCCGCCGCCTGATTTTCATGAATCAGCAGACGGTTCTGCGCCGCGTCGATTATCCAGCAGAACGCGTCGCTGCCGCATAACTGCTTTGCCTTGGCCGTATCTGCACAGATAATCAGGGACAGAATGTGTACCTCGACGCTTCCTTTGCCCTGGAAAAAATCCTGAATCTTTTCTTTGATATGCGTATATTGATCCTCTGTAATATAGAGTTCCTGTTTGTAGTCGATAATATGCAGAACATTGACATAGGTATTTTCCCTGCGGAAAAAAAATGAAAATTCCGGAAGATTGGAGGGTACCTTGTCAAAACCCTGTTCAATTAATAACCGCTCTAACTGCTCATATACCATAACGATATCATCCTTATCAGATATACCCTTTTCCCTTAAGTCATAAGGTTATCATTTTCACCCTGTTATGTCAAATCAGAAACCGGGTTTCTTCCAAATAATTTAAATTTATCTAAACATATAAAACCCTCTATCTTTAGAATAAACGAATGAAGTATTGCACATACGGATTTTATGCTATATAATAAAAAACAGGATATTTTAATAAACTCTAAAACATTCCATGCCGGACAGCATAATAACAGACTTGGAGGATAAAAATGTTACATATTAAATCATTGGACGACGGCCTTGAAATATTTAAGGCGTTAGGCTCTGAAATCAGAATCGAAATTGTCAAAATTCTTCTTGAAAACCGCGGCATCAACATGAACGAACTGGCAAACAGGCTTAATATCACAAACGGCGCATTAACGAACCATATCAAAAAATTGGAGGACTGCGGTATCGTTTCCATATCTAACGAATCCTCCGGTCATGGAAACCAGAAAAAATGCTCCGTATACCTGGATAAAATTCTGATAGACATAGACACACAGGAAGATTTTAAAAATATTTACCAAACCAGCCTGAAAGTGGGTCACTTTACGGACTACGACGTATATCCCACCTGCGGTATCGCCTCTAATACGGCTCTTATCGGGGAAGTGGACGATACCAGATATTTCGCCCATCCCGGAAGATACGAAGCGGACATTTTATGGTTTACCAAAGGCTATGTGGAGTATATTGTGCCAAACTTTATTCCGTATGGACAGAAAATCGACCAGATTACCATATCTTTGGAAATCAGTTCCGAGGCTCCCGGCATTAACGATATCTGGCCATCCGATATTTCTTTTAAAATTAATGGCAAAAAAATTGCCACATGGACAAGTCCCGGCGATTTCGGACAGGTAAAGGGAATTTTTACCCCTGACTGGTGGTATCCAAACTGGAATCAATACGGCATGTTAAAAATTCTTGTTATTAATAAAAGAGGAACGTTTATTGACGGTCTGCAGGTATCTGACGTATCTGTTAATGAATTTGATTTTGATTACCGCAGTACGATTAAATTCAGGCTGGAAGTGGAAGAGGATGCGGAACACGTTGGCGGTTTGACTATTTTTGGAAAAAGTTTCGGCAACTATAATCAGGACATCGACGTACGGATTAATTACAGTCCTATCGCTGAATTTGTTTCTGAAGAAAATAACGAAAACAATTAATTTTCCTCCGGTTTGTCAAAATCGTCATATTTTTCATCAATATGGTTCATAAAAACCCGATAGAAAAAGAAAGACTGTACATAGTATAAAAGTGCGAATCCGACAAATAACATAATACTGTTCGCCGCCAGCGAAACAAGATTCGCATAAATAACGGCTCCCGTAATAACCAATATAATTGCCGTATAAGGCAGATACCCTATTGCAAACGCTATGGCGTTTTTTAGAAGTTCTCCGCTCTTTCCCTCCAATTTCGCAAATACGGGAAATATCCATAAAACCCATATGAATAACAGGAATGTTACAACCGCACTGACGATAAACATGATTTTTCCAAACGGAGTTCCCATTCGATACCAAAAAAGCAAATTAAGCGCTAAAATAACGCCGCATATAACAATTCCAATCCATATCGGCGTAATCTGTCTAAAATTTTTTCTGAAACTGGCGAAAAAACGTTTTACCACATAACCGTCTCCACAGCGGATAGAAGTAATGCTGACGTAATATGCCGCGGTAACAGCCGCCCCCGCCGTAACGACGGGGAGGCAGCATATTATCAAAAGAACATTTAATAGAATTAAATCTGTCAATTTATTTAAGAACGCAATAACAGGTGAATTTGACATCATTCAATCTCCATTTATTTAATACCGCTGATTGCCACTGATTCAATGATAACTCTCTGGAAGCAGAAGAATAATATAATCGTAGGCAGCATGGCGATAACGGAAGCCGCCATAATCAGCGCGTAATCACTCTGAATGGAATAATATGTATTGAATGAGCGGATAACTACCTGCAACGTCCAGTTCGCTTCGCTTCTAAGGAAGATAGTCGGCGCCAGATAATCGTTCCAAATCGCCATAAACCACAATGTCAACTGCGTGCCTACCGCGCCTTTCATCAAAGGGAAGAATATCTGCGCAAAAGTACGGAAATATCCGCATCCGTCCAGTTTTGCCGCATCCATTAGGTCATTCGGTATACTGGATAAGTTCTGACGCAGGAAAAATACCATGCTGATATTGCCAAAACATGGCGGTATAATCAACGGCAGCAACGTATCCGTCCATCCAAATTTGGTAAACATGACATACTGGGGAATCATGATAACCGCAAAAGGAATCATGATAGTTGCCAAAAGCCCCATAAAGATGGCTCCTTTACCCCTGAAATTCATCTTGGCAAACGCAAACGCCGCCAGAGAGGAGGTAAATCCGCCAATCAATAATACCGGCACTTCCACCTTAACCGTATTTAAAATACCGGAAATAAAATTACCTTTTGCCATGACTTCCGAATATTTTCCCCATACCCAGGGATCCGGAATGACTCTTAACTGCCCTGACAAATACTGGTTCTTCGTCATAAAAGAGGTCATTACCATATAAAAGAACGGGAATACCATGACTACCGCGCCAAGCGCAAGCAGGATAAAGACGATAATATTAATTGTTTTTTCCTTTTGGGATGTTATCCCTGATGACAACTGGTCTTTATTTTTCATTTCACCCCTCCTAATCCATGGTCTTAACCCATTTATCCTGACCGACAAAGTTAATCAGCGTAATGATAAAGATAATAATTGCAAGAATAACCGCGATGGTACTTGCATATCCAAGCTGGTAGCTCTCAAAAGCTTTCTGATACAGATAGAATACGATTGTAGCCGCGCTGTAACCGATTCCGCCGTTTCCGGAAGGCGTCATAACCTGAACCTCTACGAAAACCTGGAATCCGCCGATTAATGTCGTTACCAGTATGTAAAATGTTACGGGAGAAAGCAGAGGCAGCGTAATACTTCTAAACTTCTGCCAGCCGCTGGCTCCGTCTACCATGGCGGCTTCATAATAAGACCGAGGTATATTTTGAAGCCCGGCAAGATAGAGAATAATCGAAGTACCCAGACCTTTCCAAACCATAAAGATAATCATGGATACCTTTATCAACACTTCGTCACCAAGCCAGTTTGGACCATGCAGTCCGGTCAGTGTCTTGATGATTGTATTCAGAAGACCGTAATCATAGTTATATACCCATGCCCACAAAATCGACACGGATACCAGTGAAGAAATAACGGGTACATAATACATTGTACGCAATACCCGTACGCCCGGAATTTTCCGGTTCATACCCATGGCACAAAGCAGTCCGAATATCATACCAATGGGAATACCAAGCAGATAAATAATCGTGGTAACAAGCGTCTGCCAGAATTTTTTATCCGCAAATAATTTCACATAGTTATCAAAACCGCAGAAGCGGTCCAGCATTCCTTGAAATCCCTTTGCCCCGTTCCAAGTCGTCAAACTCGTCAGAAAAGCAAAAATAATGGGGTAAAGCATAAAAATAAGAAATCCCAGCGCCGGTGCCGCAACAAACAAAAGCCCCCACTTTTCTTCGCGTTTTGCCATTGCAGACAATTTACTTTTTTGTTTTTTACCCGTTTTAGAATCCATAATGTCACCTTTCTACCATCTCTATTGATAAAATGAGGTGCGGAAACCCCTATGTCTCCGCACCTGTCTTTTATATTTTACTGTCCGCTTGCCGCTGCTTTCATTTCGTTTGCATTATCAAGCGCTGCCTGCATTGCGGGCTGTACTTCCGCACAGTACTCTGCCGCAGTCTTTTCACCTGTTAATACATACTCATAGCCGCCGCTTAAGAACTCATTCCACCAGTCGGCATTGTAGGTATAAGTTGTCTCAACGAAAATACCTTCATACTTATCGGTTCCCTCGATGTAATTGAAGATAACGTCTACATTGTCGCCGTAAGGAATCGTACCGTCAGCGATTCTGTCTTTGAAATCACCCTTTGCATAACTCATGATATTCGGAATCTGCAAAGATGCGCCTGTTGTCTCACCGGACAATACTCTCTGACCCTCTAAGTCTGTTGAGAACAGCGTAATCAAAGCCGCTGCCGCTTCCGGATATTCCGTATCTGCGGAAATTGCAAAACCTACGGAACCGTTACGTGTCATGGATACTCCTGTAGAACCTACAGGCCATGCGCACAGACCCCACTCATAAGGGAATGTATTCTCGTCCATGAATGCGCCTACATCCCATGTACCACATGCGTAGAAACCAATCTGACCGTCTAACCATCTCTGGTATCCGCCAAGAGCCGTATCCTGCTCAACGGTAGGTGTTACGCCATATTTGCAGGTTAAATCTGCAAAATACTGGAACGCGTCAACAAACTCTGTCTGTCCGTCGATAACAACCTGTGTATAATCATCATTTAAGAAGTGACCGCCGTTTGTATAGATGAAAGCGTCGAGCGCCCACTGAAGCGCGTTTGCACATCCCCACTGATCAATTTCGCCGTCGCCGTCTTTATCAATCGTCAGCTTGCCGCATACTTCAAGAAATTCTTCCCATGTGTACGGATTTTCCGGGTCGGGATATTCTACGCCCGCTTCGTCAAACAAGGTCTTATTATAGGCGAATGCAAAAGTGGACAAGTCTTTCGGTAAGCAGTAAATCGGACCGGAACCTGCTTCTTTTCCATCATAACGATATGCGGATGAGATTGCAGGCCATAAGTCGTTGATGGTCTCTGCCGAAACATAATCATCCAGAGGAAGTATGTAGCCGTCGTCTACATTCGCTGCCACCGTATCAGGTCCTACATAGATAATGTCAGGCATATCACCTGCCGCTTTGTAAGCAAGGATTTTCTGACCATATTCATCAGCAGTAGTTACTTCAAAAGTAACGTTTGCTCCCGTCGATTCCATAAATTTATCAATCAATGACTGATATACCGCTTTCTCATGGTCCTGCGCGTAAATAAATACGGTAAGGTCGGCGTCGCCAAATTCGCCCTCTACCGCAACATTATCCGTTGCGGACTGGTCAACGGTAATCTGCGCTCCAACTTTCTCCGTTGTGTCCCCCCCCGCTGTGTCTGCGCTGCTGTCTGCAGCCGCACTGCTGTCGCCGGTGGAATCGCTTCCGGAGTTTCCGCATCCTGCAAGGCTAGAAACTACCAATGCCGATGCGAGCATAACACTAACTAACTTCTTTTTCATAGTAAACCTCCTTTTTAAAATTTCTGTTATCGTTTATACAGATTTTACAGAATCGCTTCTGTTTTTATCTAATCTGCTATACATATAGTACAATGTACGCGCCTGTCTTGTCAATATATATTTTAAATTTCATTAAACTATTTTTATTTTTTCAAAACCTTTAAACTAAACGCGCATTACTCTATAATAAATATTAAAAATATAGATTACAAATACATAACCGCCCAGACGGTTTCATTGTTTTCGCCGACTCCCATGAAGCATCTGACGCTGTTTCCCGCCTCATCCACCATATCTGTCAGCACGCCCTCATAGGTAATGCCGTCTTGTACGATACGCATATAACAGGTTCCCTCGTCCAGTTCATAACTGCCTGAAAGTTCCTCGCTGCCCGAAAGCGAACCGCCTTTTAGCGTGACTTCTTTCCCTTCATGAATATCCGCGCCAATATCCGTTCCATGATTGAGCAGATACCATTTTCCTTCGACGTCTTTTGCGGTATAACCGCCTTCTTTCTGGCTTTCCCCGTTGACCATAAACGGCGCGGCAACCAGCCAGCCGTCTTTATTCACAAACATTCTATGTACTCGTGGTTCATGATATTCCGAACCGTTATCAAAACGCTGATGATATACCAGATAGCGTTTTCCATCCTCGTCCACCAACGCCGAACAATGCCCGGGCGCCATATAAGCCGTCTTTAAGCTGGGCAGTTTATAATTACCCATCATTTTCACGCCAAACGGAGAATGCTGCGCCGTATATCCGAATGTATTGCCCGAAGCGTCCAGATACTCTCCGTCCACCTGTTTTGAACGGAAGCAGCGAATCTGATAACCGCCCTCTCTCGTCAGTCCACCGTAGGAAACTAACAGATAATAATAGTCGCTCTCTTCATCATAGAATATGTACGGACCCTCACAGGAATTGTGCAGACCGCCAATCAGATATTTGCCAAAATAACGGTCTACATGCGCCGCCTCGTCCGCTTCCGGGTGAATAGGGTAGCCCGTTTTCTCATCTATCTGCAAAAGCCAGATACCACCCGACCATGAACCATAAACCATCCACATAATACCGTCCTTATCATAGAAAACAGTAGGGTCGATACAATTCGGATAATTCAAATGATTATATTCCGCCGACTGCAGATAGTCCGTTACCTTTACATCCTCTCCCATAATCTCTTTTAAGTTTGTATTATCCGCCGTCATAGAGGTAAATCCGGAATAAATAAGCGTATCCACATAACTGTAAGGACCCGTAATCTCGTCCGCAACGGCAAAACAGATATTGGAAGTGCGCCAGTCATGGCTGGTGGAAAAATACATCACCCATTTTCCCATGGTCTCATTATAAATAACGTCCGGCGCCCACACCGCGTAACCGCCCTCCACATAATTTCCCACATAGGCAAAAGCTTTCATATCTTCATCAAAAAGATTGTCAAATAAAGGATTGCTTGCGTTTACACCGCTTGCAAACGATTCCCACTTTACTAAATCGCTGCTTTTCGCCGCTTCCATATGGGAACCGAAAATATAATATGTACCGTCCGCTTTCACGATAGACGGGTCATGTACGGATATACCGACAACCGTATTACCCTGCTCTATTTCCGAGACGTCTTTTCCCTGCAGTTTTCCGCAGCCGATAAGAGCTGTCGAAAGAGCGGCAAATACCAGTCCGCACAATAAAAACTTTTTCCCTTTCATCTTATACCTCCACAATAATCTAAATTATTTTCAATATCTATTAAACATTGTATACATATTGCCCAATTTATGCAAGTAAAAGCAAAGTAATTGATAATATTTGCCTTATCATTTATACTGATATAAAATTATCAGAATGAAAATACAAGGAGGAACATCCATGACACATATCCATTATCCGCAAAAACCGCCGACAGAACCGCCCAAACCGGAACATCTGACAAAAGACCGTGACCTTCCGGGTCTGTGGATGACACATGATCCCGCCATCTATCATGACCCGGTCAGCCATAACTATTACATATACAGCACCGGTGCTATCTGCAAGCGTTCCCAAGACTTACTGCATTGGGAAAGCCTTGGCAAGGTTGTAAATGACCCGCCCGAAGAATCCGTCAACTGGACGAAAAGCCATGATATCTGGGCCCCCGACATTGTCCAAGTCGGGGCGGAATACCGCCTGTACTGTTCCAACTCCTCCTGGGGAGTAAGGCAGTCCTGTATTTTCCTTGCCGTCTCCGACTCTCCCGAAGGCCCGTTTATCCCGCGCGGCTGCGTACTCAAGACAAGCGACGCGCTGCCGGTAAATGCCATCGATGCCAATATCATCAAAGACGCCGAAAATGGCAGACAGTATCTTCTTTATGGCTCTTTCTGGGGCGGATGCCATATGCTTTTGCTGGATAAGGAAACAGGGCTTACCGCCGAGGACGGTATCGGCATCTGTGTAGCTAGACGCCCCTCCTGGACGGACTGCTCCATAGAAGGTCCTTATATGATTTATCATCCCGAAACAAAATACTATTACCTTTTTGTATCCTATGGTTCATTAAAAAGCGATTATAATATCCGAATCGGCAGAAGCCGGAACATCACTGGCCCGTTCTATGATTTCCATGGACGTGATATGACTGATATTGATGATGAGGACTGCTCTGTCGGCCTTATGATTTCCTGCGGATATCGGTGGTTTGACGGTACACCGTATATGGCTCCCGGCCATAACTCCGTTCTGCAGGATGACGACGGCAGAATGTTTCTGGTTTCCCATATTCGGGAAATGAACTTTAAGAGCGAACCGGAACCCTCCACCATGCAGATCCGCCAACTTTACTTAACGCCTGACGAATGGCTGATTGCCGCGGCGCAGCCTTACGCGGGCGAAACGCTCCAAACATTATCGGAAAACGATATGCTTGGTTCCTATGAAAGAATTGCTTTGACGCCGTCCGTTCCACAGGGCATTATGTGCGCCCATCCGATGCACCTTATGGAAAACGGGCGTATGGAATGCTGCTCCATTGTCGGCACATGGAAAATGGTAAGCGGACATACGCTTACCATTCAATACGGAACAATAACGGAAACGATTATTGCCTCTCCTGCATGGGATAGGGAACTGGAACGTCCTACCCTGATGCTCTCTGGTCTGTCGAATAAAGGCGTCTGCACCTGGTACAAAAAACGCCCTAGTTGACTCCCATCCAGAAGTTCTCCCGTTCTCCGCAGAATCCGGGTTCCTCGAAAAAGGAACAATATAACTGCTCCACTTCCTCGGCGGTTTTAACGGAATCATAAATCGTTAATGCGGAGACATAACCTTTATAGGATTTCTGGAAAGGGTCGCCCCCTAAAAGCACCTGACGGCAGGATATCATCGTTGGCACGTCCACCCGGTATCCTGCTTTTCTGCCATTAATATAATAACAAATCGACTCACTGAACGCGTCATAAGTCACGGTAATGAAACACCATTTATGAAGCGCGGCGGTACGGCAGAATGTATCGTGCCAGCCGTTATTCATATCGATATCCTCACTGATACGGTATATACTCTGTCCGCCTCCCAGATAAGGCACCAGCGAAGCAAACCCGTCCAGATAACGCATATAAATCACGCTCGTCCACTCCAACGACTCCTCCGGCTTTATCCACAGCGTCAACGTATAACTATTACCGGAAAACAGGCTTCCCGGATAACAGAGCAGATTTTGTCCCGTCTCGCCTCCCGGAAAATAAACGCCGCCCCACATATCGCTGATACCGGCGGTGAGTTCTACGCCTGTACCCTGCATTTCCCCCGCCATATCACCCTTTTCGTCGGCAAACCCGTTTTGAAAACGGAACACTCTTACATCCTCTTTATCCGCAATCTGATTCTGCGTATAATCCAGATATTCCTCCAACGGAAGCTGCCCGGCGTAAAAGCTTCCCGTCGCCGCGTCGCATCCGCAGCTGCTTAAAAAGATAACCTCTTCTTTATCCACAAGACCCTGCGCTACTAACAGCAGCTTCAAATCTTTCCCCAGCTTGATTATCGTCTTAATAATCTGCCTTCCCTTATGGTTGCAGATATTCTCTTTAATATACGACTCCTCAAATTTAAGGCTGTTCACCGGCAATCGCCTCAAATAACGGAAACTGGAAAAATCTTCCCCAAAGTGAATCAAAGCAAGGGAAAATCCCTGCTCCTTTAATTTCTCCATAGAAGCAATCAACTTGTCGGGATTGCCTGCGGCAAATGCCTTCTCACTCAGTTCGAGTTCTATTTCGCCTGCATCCGTGCCGTACCGACTCATAATTTCCTGCAGATGGGTTCCTAAATTATCGTCTAAAAAAAGCAATCTTGATAATTGTACGCTAATCTTCGCCTTAGTTCTTCCCTCCTCGTGAAACCTTTGCAAATCCCGGCACACAGTTTCAAAAATATAAATATCCAGCGCCTTGACGAAACTATTCCGTTCAAATACCGGTCTAAATTCCTCTGTTTCCCATACGGTGTTTTCATTCCTGTTCCAGACAACGCGCGTCTGTGTCCGTTCCAGCCTGGAACTCTGCATATGGAAAACAGGCTGATAACATATCCGGAAGCGCCCTTCTTTCAGGGCGCGCTCCGCATTTTCCTCCATTTCCTTTTCCAAAAGGAATTTCTCTTCCAAGTCATTATAAAACAGATAACAGCTCTTACCGTTTTTCTTCGCTTCATACATCGCCGCGTCGCTTTCATTAAGAAGCTGCTCCAGCCTTGTGTCATCAGGCGCGTTCCACACAATGCCGATACTCATGGAGACTACCGTAAAAAAATCCATCTCCTGACTTTTTTTACCCATCGCCGATAAAATCTGCTCTGCCGCGTATGTCAGCTCTTCTCTTGACTTTTCCCCGAAAATCATCAATACAAATTCATCGCCGCCAAGGCGCACCACAACAGCCTCCGGTATGCACTTCTGCATCATATCGGCGGTTGCTATCAAAAGGTCGTCGCCCGTCTTGTGTCCGTACACATCATTGACAGTCTTAAAATTATCCAAATCCAGAAACATGAAATGAATATTGTCTCTGCCGGACATTTCTTCAAACTTTTCATAAAGACCTTTTCGATTGTATACTCCTGTCAGATAATCATAAATGCTGTTTTCCATTATCTCTCCATATTGTTTCAATCATCCGCCGCATCTTTTTGTGCCGTCCACTTATCGTATGGACACGAGTTTTTCCGAATGACGGCGCGCAGTTCTACGAAGCAGCCGCACGCCCTGCACATACCGTCCGCCAACAGGTCGCAGTTTTTGCAAAGCGTAAGCCTTTCTTCGTACGCCGTCTGAGAAACCTTGATATCCTCGTCCAGATTGGCGATATAATTATGCAGATTTTCAAAATATGCCGCCTCGTCCATTTCCGCTGTCAAACACCGCCGGCAGATGCGTCTTGGCTGTATCGGTTCTTCTTTCATTATTTCACACGGAAGCTGACAACGCTGCACGCAGGCGCGGTAAACGTAATTTTGCCGCCCTCTGTCTTATAATCGGTAAATGCGGCTTCTTTTACGTTTTCCGGCTCATCGAATGTATTATGAGCGCGCATTTCTCCCGTCAGAACCGCCGCTTCCACATGGGCGGGCGTAAGTTCCGCGAAAGAAATTTCCACCGGAACCGCCTCCGTTATGGACAGGTTATTTACCGTAATATTCACCGTGCCATCCGCGCTGACCGATACGGACTCACTGATTTGAGAAACCTGATATTTCTCTTCCTCACCGATTGTCCGGTTGCCCTCTACAAAACTTTCCACCAATTCCGCATCCTGATGATGTTTATACATATGGAAAACATGATAGGTCGGCGTCAGAATCATCTTCGGTCCCTCCGTTAAAATAACGGACTGCAATACATTGACAAGCTGCGCGATGCAAGCCATCTTCACGCGGTCGCAGTGCTTGTTGAAAATATTCAAAGTAAGACCAGCCACCAGCGCATCCCTCATGGTGTTCTGCTGATATAAAAATCCCGGATTGGTTCCCGGCTCTACATCAAACCAGCAGCCCCACTCATCCACTATCATGCCGATTTTCTTGTCGGGGTCATATTTATCCATAATTGTGCCGTGGCGTGTAACCAGTTCTTCCATTTTAGCCGCTTTTGACAATGTCAGATACCAGTCTTTTTCATCAAACTGCGTTGCGCTTCCCTTACCCGACCAGTGTCCCGGCACCGTATAATAATGCAGTGACAGCCCGTCCATGAAACCATGGCAGTTTTCCGGCTGCGGATTCTTCGTGCAGGTTTTTAAAACATCCTCTGTCCAAAAATAATCCGCTGAGTTTGCGCCGCAGCATATTTTCTGAATCGGCGCATTCTGATTGTATTGTCTCACATAGGTCTGATATCTCCTGTAAAGATTGCCGTAATACTCCGGCGTCATATTGCCGCCGCAGCCCCAGTTCTCATTGCCCACGCCGAAATAATCAATTTTCCACGGCTTCTCATGACCGTTTTCTTTGCGCAAATCCGCCATCGGGGAAACGCCGTCAAATGTGATATATTCTACCCATTCGCTCATTTCCTGTACCGTGCCGCTTCCGACATTACCGTTTACATAGGTCTTACAGCCAAGCTGTTCGCACAGTTCAAAAAACTCATGCGTACCGAAGCTGTTATCTTCAACTACGCCGCCCCAGTGCGTATTAATCATTTTTTTCCTGTTCGATTTCGGTCCAATACCGTCTTTCCAGTGATACTCGTCCGCGAAGCAGCCGCCCGGCCAGCGAAGCACCGGAACCTGCATTTCCTTTAACGCGTCCACAACATCTTTTCGCATTCCGTTTACATTGGGAATATCGGAATTTTCCCCGACATACAGACCCTCGTAAATACAGCGTCCGAGATGTTCCGAAAAATGTCCGTAGATTTCGGGGTTGATATGCCCCTTTTTGTTTTTCTCATTAATGAATAGTTTTGCCATGATACCCTCCTTGTTTAATTATCGAAACGAAATACAGGTTTTCCCTGCTCGTCCCATTTTATTTTCATCAACATAGCATGACGGTTTGGATTATTCAACGGATCGCCTACTATCTCCGTTTCTGTCCGCGCATGGAAAACCAGAATATCATTTCCCTCCTCATCCACGGTAAAACTGTTATGTCCCGGTCCGTAAATCGTATGCGCCTCATCAGAGCGAAGTACCGGATATCTTTCCTTTTTCCATGATAACGGGTCTAATAAATCGGCGTCCTCATCCGCCGTCAACATGCCCATACAATAGGCGACGCCCGTATCCGATGCGGAATATGTAAGAAATATTTTACCGTTTCTCTTAATGACCGCAGGTCCCTCGTTTACCCAGAATCCTACCCGTTCCCAATCATAATCGGGCGTTGTCAAGAGTACCTGCACAGTCTTTAGTTGATAAGGCGTTTTCAATTCCGCAATATATAAATTGGAAATCTGCCGTCCTACGCCGACTTTTTCCGCCCACACATAATAATATCTGCCTTTGTTTTCAAAAACAGTCGCATCAAGAGAGAATGCACGAAAAGAAAACTCATCCTCCGGCGCACATTTCATCATGCCTTTTTCTACCCAGTTTCCCGTAAGGGGATCTTCATCCAGGCACTCTAACACATAAGGGCGTATCTCCCATGTACGCTCTTTTTCTCCCGCCGCAAAATAGATATACCACGCTCCGTTAATATAATGAAGCTCCGGCGCCCATATATGGGAACCCATGACGCCGTTTTCATGCTTGTGCCATATTTCCGTTTCTTTTGCTTCCTGCAGTTCCGCTAACGTATCTGCCCTGCGCAGCACGATTTTATCATACTCCGGTACGGTTGCCGTAAAATAATACTGTCCGTCCGTATGCCTGTAAATATATGGATCCGCCCTCTGCAATATCCACGGTTTGTTATATTGTATTTCTTTTTCCATTTCTCTTATCCCCCAATCTTACCCTTACCATTTTTATTATTATAAAATATTATACGTTAATCTAAATTATATGGGATTCATTTCCATAAATCAACTATTTTCATTTAACTGCCGATTTTCTCATATAATAATAACAAAAAAGGATATTACCGATAGCAGTAATTTAACTTTCCGAAACGGATTTCATCGCCGGGTTCTATCTCTACCGTTTCGCTCGGTTCCATGCGCAGCCCGTTTTTATAAGTTCCGTTCATGGAATTCATGTCCGTTAAAAGAACTTTTTCATCCCGTCTTTCTATCCGCGCATGAAGCCTGCTGATAGAATCATCCGTAAGAACGCAGTCCACGCATCCCGCCATTTTCCCTATCGTAAAAGGAAACTGCGTCAATTCAATATGCTTTTTATTCTTTTTATCCAACGCATATAATTTATATTCCATTTTCTGCCTCTTAGTATCTATAAAAACTGTCTCTCCGTAATCCGACGTTTGGCACTCTCCCATCTCCTGCATTTGTCTTACGGGGCGTCCTCCCGCCACTGCCATGTCCATATTTTTATCCAGCACACCCTGTAGGGAAACCTTTCTTTCATCCCGAAATTCATCCTCAATATCCCGTACAAGTTCCCTGTCCGCTGCTTCTTTTTCCCGATTTTTCCGCCCGGACAGTACCGTCTGTATCAGGGAAAATACAAGGCATAATCCCATAACGCCCAAACAACAGAATACGATTGTCATTTCCTCCGGCGACAGTTCATAATGCAGATAGACCCAGAGCGTTCCTATAATGCCGCATAATGCTGCCGCTGCAAAAACAGGATAAAACATTGTTCCTGTTCCCACCCGCTTTGGGCCATCATCCGCTCTATGATACACAGAATATTCTTCCTGTTCCCCTTCTATATCGTCTTTCTCTTCCATATAAGCGGACGGCGCAATCATTTCATTCCCCTTTTCCAAGACGTTATCCGGCACAATAACAGATATATCCATATCCTCACCCGTATTTTCAAACATTCTCACGGCCTGCGCCCATGAAAAAAACTGTTCCCCCGACAACTCATATATATGATAGATAATATCAACCAGTTTCTGATTTTCGGTATCGATATGATTAATCAAAAAATCCATTAATTCCTCATAGGGATTTTCCGTCTCTATATTTTCTCCCGGATAATATAGTCCAAAATATTTTCCGGCCGTAAAATCATAATAAATACTGTCCGGCTGCATAAGCAGTCCTTTCTCTTCCATAAAAAACTGTTCCATCCCCTGATAGATGCCGTCCATCTGCGTAAAAAAATCCCTGACCTGTTCATACGTCATCTTCTTTCCCTGATAATAATTTTTCAACGTCACTTTGGAACTGATATCGTAATAAAAATATGCCGCTCCGTTAATATTCCTGACGGAACATTTTAGCGCCCTTTCTATTTTATCGGATGCCAGCATATGATATTGATAATGCTCTTTCGCCTCCGTCTCCTCACACTTTAAAATCAAATAGTTATGATTATAATCTTTATAATATTTTGCTTCCAGCATTTTCACACCTGTCTTTCTTTTTATTTTTGTAAGTAATGCACGATATTTTTTGCCATCCGGCACTTACGAATTACTTTGGCCGGATTGATTATCTGTGCTTTTGCCTGCGTTTGTATCCGCCAGCCGCCATCCTGCGTCATCAATAAAAAATGATGAAACGGCGTTTTAACGCTGCACGCCGCATAGACGCTTACTTCTCCGGAAGACTGCTCTGCGCTTTTTTCCACTTTTCCTACGCCAAAATACTTTTTTCCAAACTGTGTCTCCATATGGGAGGACAGATAATCGGACACACCGTTTTCCTCTTTCTGCACACTGGCCCGGAAACAAACCGTATAGGCATCCTGAAACAATACGCACTTATCATACAAATAAAAAGCGGCGTATATCAAAAACACAAATAGAAATATGGTCCACGGAATGATAAAGGCCGCCTCCAATGTCATATAACCGCCCATATTAATATCCATGGCTTTTTTCTCTTTCTTATTGTTTTCTTCTCTTCCTACAGTTTTCATAAAATAAAACAAACCCCCATTCCTACCGTAAGAAACGGCGCAAACGGAATCCGGCTCTCTTTGACCGCCTTATGGATAAGCAGTAAGAATAAGCCGCAGCAGGCGGAAAGAAACAAACCGACGCACAAACCGAAAAAACATCGGTAAAATCCGGTCATAAGCCCTATGATTAATAACAACACCCCGTCTCCATATCCCACTTTCTCTTTGGTACACCGGCTCACCGCCAGGAAAAAAATGCCGGGCAGCAGGGAAAATAATATTTGTGCCACAAATGCCTCTCCACTTTTTATCCGCCATATGGCAGCCCCTGTCGCCGTTATTATGCCTGCTGCCGCCAAAATAAGCGGAATTTCTTTTTTTCTAATATCAAACACTGCGCATATTCCTAAAAAAACCAGTACGCTTGCTTTTACAACTATGCTTTCTATCTGCATTTTGAACACTGCCCCCTTCCTCCCACTTCCGATAGTGGTACCGTATAGATGGTTCTTTTTAACCCCGGACAAGTAATGAGCGTATGATAACTGTTTCCCTGTCCGGTAATATAAAGCGTTCCTGCCGCGCTTTTTCTGCCGCAGATTTCGCATGGATAATACTTTCCGCCCGACTGATTTCTGCTTGCCTCCAATACAGACGCTTGAATACTTTCAACCGACGGATTCAGATAAGTACAATTACGGTTCGTATGGTAAACCGTTCCCGTTTCCGTAATATAGACCATCGGGTCTTCCTGTGTAAAATCGCTGATGCCGCTTTCCACGTCATAGCCTGTCCATGCCCGTCCGTAATAACATTGACTGACGCCAAAGTCCGCAAATTCCATAAACGGGAAAACCGGTTGGATTTGATAAGACAGATAAATCTCTACCATATCGTTTCTTCCCATAATGGAAGTGCCATGAAAAGAAATTCCTGCCGCCCCGTTTTTGATACAGGAGCCGTCCAGATACTTTCTGCCCGCATATTCCAGAATCTGATTTTCAGCGTATGCTTTTGTCAGCGTCACGGAAACAATATCTGCCGGCAAGGCAGTACCCGTCGCCTGTCCGTACGCATAAGCGGCAAACGCTATTTGATTGCCCGTCTGATGGAGCGCCGCATTCAGGCGGCTCTGTATGCCTATCATATTCATAGCCGCCATAATCTGTAACAGGAAAAACAAAAACAACGGGAGCGTCATAGCCGCCTCTAATGTAAGGGAAGCCTTCAGTTTCCGGGAGGTAAAAGAGGACGCCCTTTTTGCCGGTTTTCGTAAACGAAGAACTGTCAGATGTGTCCGGAGAGAATTTACTGTCGAATGATTTGTTTTTATGTGCAACCGTAAAAAGGGCATCCTCTTTTACCTCCTTTCCGCCTAATAATATCCATACAAACGTTCCATTTCATAGTGAGAACCAAAACCGCTTACTACCGACAGCCGCGCCCGATAGGTATCAAAGCAGCCATCCATACGGAAATTGCCATTGCCCGGCGTTTTCCGGATATCCATTTCCATAATGTCCATTGCCCGGAATGTTCTGTCATGGTCGTTCGTCAAAAATAACATGACCTCCAAATACTCTTTATAACTGAGTCCTCTGCCGCCATCCTCATTGCTTAAACTTCCCTTTACATCTTTTATGCTGTCAATCCCGGTTTTCCAATCCGCGGCGGTTTTATATACCGGCACTTTTCCTCCCTGCAAAAGCGTCTTCACATCCTGCAAACTTTCCACATACGCCCAAGCGTATAAAATGGTATATTTAACCGGTTCCGCCAGCGCAGGCAAAAGCGTAACTGCCGTTAATGTAAGCGCCATAGCCTCCGCCTGCGCTACTTTTCCTCCATCCGAAAGAATGTACAATATATTAGCTACTTCCCGCCACCGCAAAAGCCTCTTAGCTACCTGTTCCAGATTCTGCCAGTCGGTATCTTTTCCAGCAATAAGATATTCAATTTGATACTGTAATAAGGAATTTTCTTTTTCATTTCCATAGTATCCGCACTTCTCAAATAAATAAGCCAAAAACAAAATATCGTTCGGCATCCCCGAAACCTTTGCCGCTTCTTCGCACACACCGTTTCCCTCGATGGGAATGCGGTGGGATATGTATTGCGCAAGGTCTGTCTTTACCGTGGAAATGTTTTCAATATCTTCCACGACCAGATTTAGTACACCTATACTTCGTGTCGCATTGGCCGCGTCGGCCGGATTATCCAACGGAACTTTTTCAAATACGCCTTCTTCCACTTCCTCTTCCGGAAGTCCGATTCCTTCTATCTGCGCCTGATAACTTTCCCGCTCTCCCGCAATATCTCGGGATTCCATCTGCGCGCCGTCTATCTGCGCGGTATTGCCGCTTATTTTTTCCAGCAAGCTTCCTATCGGATAATCCGCCATATAATCGGCAATCTGCCTTTTTAATACATCTCCCTCCGCATCAGAGGCAGCGGAATACTCGATAATCTCCACATCCCCAATACGCATATCCAGAAAATCCCGCGTCCATTGAAAATTTCCGTTTTTCTGCGGCTTTAGATTACCCTGGATATAATTTCGTAAATGCTCTTTTGTATTGGCAATAGACGGCATATCTTTCCCATAGGAAGTATCTACGAACAATAAATCATACTGCTCCAATAATTCCCTGTGGTATTCTGCCAACACCGCATTCATTCCGATATCCGCCGCGCATTCAAATTTCATCCGGACCGCGCTCATCCTCGCCCCCTCTATCAACGTCAGAACAAGCGACAGAATCAGACTAAGCGAGAGGGAGCAAAAGACCGTTATATACCCTTTTTTCATGACATTATCGTATTGCTGTCCGTTGTAATTTTTTCAAATACGCTTTCCACCAGAGAACGCAGCTGCTCTTTGAAAATAATGACCAGACCAATCAATACGACGATAATCAGGATGATTTCCACGGTTCCCATGCCGTCCTCCTCCCTAATAAAATTTCCAAGCCCTTTTAATTTTTTCTTTCTCATACCAATGTATCCTCCTTCTCTTATCTTAATATTTTTCTGCCCCGCCGGACTGCGGTGCATTTCGCATATCCTCCCTATCAGGAAAATGAAAAGTATGCCGGAATCATAATTAATACCATAACAATACATAACATCATCATCATCGGTAATAACAGTTTGGTTCCGGCCTCCTCCCCGGCTTTTTTCGCAGCGTTCTTTCGCTGTTCAAAGGCGGACGCCGTCTCCTGCCTGAGCATCATTAGTAAATCATTGCTTCCCTTGCGCAGATTCTGCGACAAAAGCGCGCTAAGTTTCATATAGGGCTGTAACTGACACCGCTTTCCCAGATGCGCATAAGCCTCCGTCTCCGATACGCCGCTTTGCAGTTCATGGCAAAGCAGTGATATTTCTTCATACACATATCGTTTTGTTCCGGAAACTTTCTGCTTTTTATAATCCTCCCCCATCTTTAAAAAAGCGTTGCGGATTGTCATGCCCGCTCCCATATACAGCGTCAGCTTATTGACAATTTCCGGATAATCCAATAACAGCTCCCGTTTTCGCTTCTCCAGATTTTCCTCTACTTCTTTTTTCTTTGAAAAAAATACAAGCGCTGCCGCAATGCACATTACTAAAAAGAAAGTTCCGCTGCTATCCTCAATCACCTCCCTCCATATAATCTCTCTTCCTCCCGCCTCTTTCGGAAGCATCATCCGGCTTTGGCTCTCGCTTTCCCGGCTTTGCTTTTCCAAAGCGTCCAGAATACTCTGCATCAGCATTTCATCTTTCGTATAAACGGCGGGATATATCTGAACAGGAAAAACCTCTTCAAATTCGCTCTCCCCATATCGGAAACGCGCCTTTAACATAACGCTCTGCGCCTTTTCCAACTCTTCATTGCATACCGTGCCGTCCGTATGCAGAAGCGAATAGCTTCCGCTCTCCCAGGATATCGTAAAGGGATAACCCTCCATGGAAGTAACCAAATTCAGGTTCTTTGTAATACATTCCAAACCGCTGTTTTCTCCCAGAATCGCTTCAGGCAGTTTGGCAGACGCTTCTTTAAACAGCGCCGCTGCTTCTTCAGGGCGATATTTTTGTTCCTCTACGGTATAGAGAATGGTCTTTTCCTCTTCTCCCTCTATCTGCGCCGCTAAAGTAATATCCGTACCGCCCTGCCCGTATGGCTTTCTGTCCAAATATCCCCCCTCCTGCAAAAGCCCTCCTGTCCGTGCGCTTAACGCCGTACACAAGCAGAGCAGATTGCCGATAAAAAAGACTGCTGCCGCAAGCGCATATTGTCTGACATAAAATTCTTTTACCTGATATTTTTCCGGTATTTCCGGATGCAGCAGTCTTAAATTTTTTCCAAGCCGGTTTTGTACATCCTGGTTTTGCCGCCGCTTCCTTTTTCTGATATACCATGCGGCCGCTTTCAGGAACAGACTTTCCCCCGGCCAGCTTTTCTTTTTTTCCTGTCTTTGAAAAGACGCTGCATCCTCTTTGCGGGATACGATAAAAATAATGAAATAAAAAGCCAAAATCGTTATATAGCCATATATCCGTATCATAACCACGCTCCTTAGACTTCTATGGCAATTATTTTGCGGGAGAGCATAAACGCCGTCAGATAGAGAAACAGACAACATGTCATAATAACAATGCCTATCAGATTGTGATACAGAACATCAAAAAAACCTTTTGACGTAATACTGATGTAAAAAATAATAAAGAACGGAATAACATTCATAATTTTCTGCTCCATTTTTTTAGAGCTTAATAAAACCTGTATCTCTTTATCCACCGCGCTTTTTTCTTCAATCGAGTTCGCCGTTTCCGATAAAATCTCCGTCATATTGCCGCCGGTCCGCTTCGCTATCAAAAAAACATCCGCAAACTGTAGGATATCCTGCACATGGCTTCTTACCCCGAGTTCGTATAAAAGCTTTTCCAGTACCATATTATTATCAAGCCCCTTGGCGATATAATTTAGTTCTTTGCAAATATGGCTGTCTCTTCCATATAACATCGCCATATCCCGGTACGCTTCCCGAAAAGCGTTTTCTACGGAATATCCCGCTTTTTGGTTCGCCGATACCGACAATACGGCATCTTTAAACTGAACGCTTAATTCCTGTCTTCTTTTCCCGGCCAGTTCCTTTTTCTTCCATTTCAGAAAAAACGGAACCACCGGCAGGAAAAACAGAAATGCCCATACGGATTGATAGAAAAAATAACTTATGATTCCCGCGAGCAAAATGCCCTCCAGCAAATACAAAATCCATTCTCTGCCGTTAAACCGATAGTCCTCATAATCCGCCGCACGACGTCCTGATGCCTGCGGTTTTAAGTTTTTCCACATATGCCAACTCTCCTTTCTTCTCTAATGTTCCTATAATATTGCCGTTTTCATCCTCGCCGGTTTCCCGAAAACGGTACAACGGCTGCAAGCGGATTTCTCCCTCTTCAAAGCCAAGCACTTCCACGATTTCCAAAACTTTTCTGCTTTTATCCCGCAGCCTGCCCAAATGAATGAGAATATCAATGCCGGATGCAATCTGTTGTCTGATGGCATTAAGCGGCAAATCCATGCCCATTAAAATCATGTTTTCCAGGCGGCTCATCATGTCTTTAGAGCTATTGGCATGTCCGGTTGACATGGAACCGTCATGGCCGGTATTGAGACACTGCATCATATCAAACGCCTCGCCGCCCCGGACCTCTCCAACTATAATCCTATCCGGCCTCATCCTAAGCGACGTTTTGATTAAATCCCGAATGGTAATTTCCCGGCATCCCTCTACATTGGCGTTTCTTGTCTCCATACGGACAATATTGGGAATATTGACTATCTGTAATTCCGCGCTGTCCTCAATCGTAATAATTCTTTCCTCTTGTGGAATATAATGAGAAAGCGCATTCAAAAAAGTAGTCTTGCCGGAACCGGTTCCTCCGCTGATAAAAATGTTATATTTCGCCGCGACCAGTTTTTGCAGCCACTGACAGACCTCGGCAGGGATGGAACCGAAAGAAACCAAATCCTCCATGGTAATGGGCTTATCCGGGAAACGCCTGATAGTGACAATCGGCCCGTTTAGGGCAACCGGGCTTAACACAACATTAACTCTTGCACCGTTTTCCAGTCTGGCGTCTACAATCGGGGAAGCCTCGTTGACAACTCTGTTACATGCCGCTACTATCTGTTGAATCACATCCTCCAGTTTTTCCTTACTTTCAAACTGTTGCTCCAGACGAAACAGCCTTCCCTTCTTTTCGATAAAAATATGCTCCGCCCCGTTAATCATAATCTCTGTAATATCCGTATCATCCACCAGTTCCTGTAATACATCCAGTTTTCTGACCGCATGAAAAAGTTCCTTACGAAGCTGTTCTTTCTGCGCCAAAGACAGCGCCCTCTTTTTTCCCTCTTTGATAAGCAGTTCGTCGATATATTCCCGCATTTCTTCGTCGGATATTTCTCTTGAATAATCAATCTGTTCGCTTAACTTTTCTTTTAATTCTCTCTTTACTTCATCCTGTCTGTTTTTCATATAAATCCTCTTGAATAATCGCCTTGACATATCCCGCCAGTTCCCCATGCGTCATCAAACTGATGTCCGACGGTAACTTCTCGAAAAACGGAAATTTGCATTTTACCGTCTTACCGGCGATATCATGTAATTCATTTAGTTGTAAAATCTGTTCGTACTGATGCATTTTCGCCATCGCAAACCCATCGTTTCCGGTAATGGTATAAATTTTATAACAGCGAGACAGCAATTCAAACAATCCGTTCATTCCATCCGATAAATCGAGAATCAGATATTCATAATCGCTTATCTTCTCAATCATCTCTAACAGCTCTATCCACTTTTCAGCAGAAATTCCCTGCATGTCCAGCCCTGCCTGCCCCGGCGGAATAAAATCCAGTCCGTTGATGTTTTGTACGATAGATGACAGTCTGACAGACAGTTTTTCGCTGGCGCACTTGAAATAATAAAGCACATCCAACATATCTTCCGGATATTCTTTTTTCAGCATCTGTGCGAACCCCGAGTAACACTCGAAATTCAAATACAACGTCTTATGTTCTCTGGATAAAAGCTGCCCCATTGTCAAGGCAAAGGATGTCTGCAGACACCGTTTGACGGGAGAATAAACGCCGATAATTTTTAACCGCGTATCTTTCGCGCTTTTCGCCTCCTCCCATCCCTGCCGTTGTGCCATATGTTCCGCAAGTTCTCCGATTATCCGCTGCGGACTCTGAAACTTATCAATATAATGCCAGCCCAACGCCATTTTTCCCTCTGCCTTTATTCCGGCCTCCGCTGCCTTTTCCTCTGCTGTTTTCTCATTCTCCTGCAAGACAAACACGTTAGGAACATCCACCTCACTTCCTAAGCTGCGTATGGCGCTTTCGCTGATTAGCAGAATAACAATCTTATGGCTTTCCATAAAAATCTGCAATTTCTCTGTTTTGGTAAAAAGATGCAGCGCATAAGGCATCGGAACCTTTTCCACGATATATTCCGCCATCCGAAAAGCAAAGTTTTCTTCCAAATCGCAAAGCGCGAAAATTTCTTCTTTCAAAATAACCCTCCTAATGTAAACATCACCCCGATATAGACCGGCAGTGCAAAATGTATTTTATTGCTTTTATAAGCACGAATGTCTCCTCCGAAAAATTCCCCGTACGGTTTCCATTCCCCCGTCGTAAGCGTCTCTAACAGATAGGAAAGCAGATACTTCATTCTTTCTTTGAAATTTGATTCCGATATCATTTTTATCAGGGAAAAAACCGCGGCAATGATAAAAGAATATAGAACGACACGAAGCGTTGACTCCACATTTAGAAAACTGCCGACCGTCATAAGCAATTTGATATCTCCGGCTCCCAGCGCCCCTATCTTATATATGGGATATAACAGGATAAACGGAAGCGCCGTCGGAATGAGCGCACCGCATACGCCGTACCATCCCCCCTTATAGATGCGGAAAGCCAGAGCGGACAAAAGTCCTGCAAGAATCCATCCATTATGGATTCTGTCATGCTTAAAATCCATTAGAACTGCAATTATAAGAAAAACGTTTAAAAAATAAATAATATAAGCCTGTCCAATTAACCACCTCCTGTTTTCTTAATCAATCGACTCGATGAATTGTCCGGAAGATACTTCCTGATACTGCTGCAGCAGTTTGAATAAATCTGATAATATCCGAGTTGTATTTTATAATATAAAATTTTATATGGTAAATCGAATTATATATGTATTTTTCCGTCTTGTCCAGTACTATTTTGCAAAAAAACTTTTTTTGTGAAAATCTTACAATACCTTAAAAAAATTGATGCCATAAAGCACTGCAACCCCCGGGAATCCAAGGATTCCGGATGTCAAAACAGTCATGGGATTGATGCCTACCGTAACCGAAATCTGCCTTGCCAGCAAAAAACTATTTAAAAAATAAATTCCTATCGTACCCATAACCGCCCGCAGTACAAAATTGATAATCCACTCTATTTTCCGTCCGAATGCCCCAATCATAAGTACCAATGCACATACCAGCATAATTGCCGCGCTGCCGCCAAACTTTTCCATACAAGACCATGCCTTTCCCATGTACAGCTTTTCCTTTTTTCTGTTTCATTCTATGCGCTGCTGCCACTCAATATTACAAGAATATTTTTCCAATTTTTGTATATACTGTATAAAAGAGGAAATTCCGGAAAAGAAAGGAGCATGGTACAGGCATGAAAATTTTATTTCGCCAACGCCCTTGTCATCTTGATGCAGAAGATGAATTAGAACTTCAAAAACCAACTCTCCGTGAAGAATTACTTCAGGCAAGACATGCTTTAGAAAACGCATATGCCGGTTTTGATAATGTGACCGACCCTGATTTGATAGACTGTTATATTTATGAGGTAAACGCCGTTATGAAGCGTTATAAATACTTATTAGAACAGGCGGCTAAAAGTAATTTGCTGCCCGAAGACACATACAGCGAAACTTATGATACATTAACTGCCATCAATTAAAATATTCCGCATTAGAGGCTTTATTATCTCTAATGCGGAATAAATTTTAAACACAAAATCCGCGGTTCACCGCCGGGTCGGTAATATTTTCCGTCAAGGTGTTCCTGCCATATGTCAGTCCGGCATACACACTCTGCGCATTGCCCATAACCGGGGCGGATTTATCCTGCGATTCGATTTGCTTATATGCGCCGTGAAGCTGCCTGATAACAGATTCTACATGGTGCAGGTTTTCTGCCTCATAATGGATGCTTGCCTGCACAAGTTCACTGTTAATATACAAATAAAGCTGTAATAAATTCTGCGCCAATTCATACTCCAGATGAAGAGACATTGTCAACTCATTCATGCAGTCTCTGATTTTACGAATTGCCTGTTTATAAGCGGTCTTATCCTCTTGTTTAAGCGCGGTTTCCGCTTCCTCCAGATAGAGCAGCACCATTTCATACAAAATCGTAATCAACTGTGTTTTATTGGCCTGTGTAATCCTTAATGTAAATTCCTGTTTTAATTCCTTGGTCATACACGAATCCTTCCTTCATGACAATCACTACTGCAATAACTGTAATACCTGAGATGGTCTTTCATTCGCCTGCGCCAGCATGGAAACCGCCGCCTGCTGAACAACCTGTTGTGTCGTATAATTTGTCATTTCTTCCGCCATATCCACGTCCATGATACGGGAATAAGCCGCTGTCATGTTCTCGCTTGTAATGTCAAGGTTACTGATGGTATGATCCAAACGGTTCTGATATGCGCCCAGACGGCTTCTTGCATCCGACACATACATAATCGCCGATTTAATCGCAACATTTGCATCATCACTCTGCTCCTCTGTTACTACTGATGTATGAGTAAGGCCGAGTCTCTGCAAAGAAATCGTAGGAATCCGGATTCCCAGAACCTGGCCCTCGTTAGCGCCTATCTGTGTATCCATAGCGCCAATGCCGGTAACATCCACGGTTATATTTGTAAAAGTCATGGGGTTATTCGCCCAGTCAGGTGTAATGTCCAATGTCAGTTTAAAACCATGCGTATCCGTAATCGTAACGGAATTTTCTCCTACCTCGCTGACTCCACAGCCATTCGGGAATTGGACGCCTTCCGGCAGCGTTGTTCCCGGTTCAAATTCTACCTGGTCCAAATCTATTTTTCCATTCTCCATATCTTCATAACCAATCGTCAGACGGTTAATAGTATACACTTTAGGTAATACATCATCACTGTAATAGCCCACTTTAACATCTAAATTATTCGTATATCCTTTTAAGTCAAAGCTGCCATCCAAAAGCGGCTGTCCGTTAAATTCCGTATCCCTGCCTATTCTCGCAATTTCTTCCTTTAACTGAATGATTTCCTGATTCAAAATATCCCTGTCAGTGGACGTCAGCGTTCCGGTGCTTCCTTTTACGGAAAGCTCATTCATTCTCTGTAAAATATCATGTACTTCCGTCAGCGCGCCGTCTGCCGTCTGAATAACGGAGATACCGGTATTGGCATTTCTTGTCGCTACGGCTACGCCCGCAATCTGTGCATCCATCCTGCGTCCGATTGCATAACCGGACGGGTTGTCTTTTGCACGGTTTACTTTCAAGCCGGATGATAATTTCCGCAATGATGAGGATACTTTGTTATCCGTCACATTCAACGCATTATTTGCACGCATTGCCGATGCATTATAGTTAATTCTCATTTTGTATTCCTCCTGATTTATGTTTGTAATCTATTATGCCGTAATCGTGGTAATAAAGGCTTTCGCTATCTGATACAGGTCTGCGGTCTGAACCGATGAATCATCCTGCGCCTCTTCGGTTATAAAATGATTTAAATCCAGTTCTTGACTGTGGATAACGCTGATGTTCCCAAGTTCCATTCTGCCTTGCAATAAAGAATCCACCTGCTTTTCCAGTCCTGTTTTCAAACCCTCTTCCCTGCCTTGTAAAGCTTCCGTTCCCGCAGAGGTTGAGCAGGCAATATAACCGGATATCTTCTGGTTCCTGATACTGAATTCCGCTGCGACCTGACCGTAACTTTCTGTATCAAGCGTTGCCTTTACCTTGCCTCCATCTTCTTTTCCATGAAGCACTTTCAAATAAATTGCCGTTGTCTCGCCATTGATTTCAACAGGTATCTGATAATTTTCCTCCTGTGCCAAACTACCTGCCAGCGCAAGTTGTTTCTGGCAACTCTGGATAGCCTTTAAATCAATATAATGAATGCCCTCGTCATATTGTGCCTCATCCAAAATATCCTGATACGTCTGCTGTAATTCTTCATAAGCTTTTTGTGCGGAATCTTTATCCGTCATTGCTTCCTGTAAATGGGAAACTGCATCCCTTACCTTATTTTTATCGGCAGGTTTTGTTAATTCATCCAGTTTCTTATACAAATAATCTCTTCTATTCATGAACATATCCGCTGCCGAAAGATTGTTGGCCGTTACAGGCTGCTTATTATTCAGCAATTCTTTTACTACGGAATCTTCCACCTCATTCAACTGCTGATACTCCTGCATCTGCTCTTTCTGATATTCCGCCTGCGTGGCCGCATCCTGCCTTGCCATCTTATCCGCCGCCGCTTTGGCGATATCCTGATATGTTCTGTTAAATCCGGCATTTATCTGTGCGGCAATGGACATTTCTTTCACTACTGCGTCAATTCCTGCAAAAGAATCGTCCACCGTATAATCCATGCCGTGTTTTTTATTGCTGGATACCGCGCTGAGAAGATTTTTGAAAGAAAATTCCGCTCCGGTGCTTACTAACATTCCGACCGCCGCATCATCACCTTTTTCAATCTGTCTGAACATACGGTAAATACCGATATATGCGGTTCTCTCCTGCTCGTCAATCGCTTTATTTTTATCCAGTTTATACAGGAAACGGCTGTACTTTTCAGCCTCCTGCTCTTTCCCGTAATCGGTGGAATCCAGATAATCGTTTAATTCCGGTATCGTCATATCCAGAGGATTTTTACCGTCACGGATTGTCTGTAAAACAGCCGCCGGCGTCATCTTGTCAATCACACTGCGCAGTTCCATATCGGACGCCTTGACTGCCTCGATATTTTCCTGTGACAGTTCCATGCGGTTATAGCCTAAAATCCTCACGGCGCGTCTGTTTTCTTCGCTCGTCTCCATATCCATATCCTGTAAAACGTCATCAACGTTCCTGAATGCCTTATGGATGGAATCGCCTAACTCTGCGCTTGGCCTCGTCATCTGGCTTTCGTATCTCTCTCTTGCCTCGTCATATTTATTTCTTAACGCGCTGCCTTCGATATGCACCTGATTCAAAGTAAAGTCTTCGTCAGTTACTTTGAATCTGCCCGCGATATCTATCGGCATATAAGGAATTTCAGCTACTTTTCTGCGGGTCTCTACATAAAGCGCGGATTTTTCCTCCGCCTTATCAGCGTCCGTTTCCCCGAATAAAAGCTGTCTTTGCTGCGCTTCCAACTGCCTTAATGATTCTACCAATTCTTCCAGCTTGGTTGTATCAATCGACACGCCGCTTTTCATCAGCTTCATATTAGCTTCTATCGTCATTGCCAGACGAATTTCTTCTAACTGACGTCTTGCGCTGACGGCTTCCGGATTCTCTATCAGTTTAGCATCCGTTATTACCTCGTCGGCCCTTTGTTCTGTGTGCGGTGTATGTGATGCGTTTTTATCAGCCTTTGCAGATTCCTGTGTCAACTGTTTCTGCGCCGCTTCCAGATTTACCAACGTCAGTTCCTTGTCTTCCGCTACGGTTTTATCGACTGCCTCATCCGTAATCTGTGCAAAACGCTCTACATATTCCGCCGCTTTTTCCAGAGCGCCTCTTTCATCCGCAAGATTTGCTTTCCCGGCATCCTGTGTGTCCGCAATCGCCGATGCAATCGCCGATAATGTCTTTTCTTTATCCTGCGGCAGCGTCAGAGAGTCCAACTGATATACGCTTCTTACCGCATCCGGCGTCAAAGGAATGCCTTTTTCAATCAGCCATTTGGCATCCTCCATCGTCTCTTCATTGACTTCCAGCCCGGTCTCCTGCAAAACCGCCTGCATCTGCGGCTCCAACTGCTGCCAGTTAAACTCTTCCGCTTTTTTGGCATAATAGCCGCTTCCGGCTGTTTTCTGCTGTGGAAAGCATTCATAATAGCCTTTGCCCTGTTTACTGCCGTCAGCAGTAGAACTGTGCTGCGCCAGATACAGGTTATCTATCGTCGGCTCCATCCGGTTTTCCACCATATATTTAACGGCGCCTTCTGTCATTGGCTGCAATTCAGACGCTTTCTGATATGCGCTGACTGCCTCCCGCACATTCTCTTCCGTTACCGGAATATCACGCTGCGCAAACTGCTGGCATAACTCTCTCGCAAAAGCCTCGCTGCCTGTAATCTCGGCTAATGTCTCGGCATCCATCTGGTCGGTATAACCGGCTACCTGCATACCGCTTTTCATCAGCTCCGCCTTTATTTTATCGACAATCGTAACAACTTCTTCAATTTCCATATCCCCGACCTGATAACCGTCTTTCGTCATCCGGGCAAAATCTTCTGCGGACATAGAATTAGACATTACTGTCATATAGTCTCTCTGCGTGGCAACATCAATTTGCCCCGCTTCCTGCATAACGTCTTCTGCGGTCTTTCCTTGACCTTTGTAAGCCTTGTTATCCATAACTGTGCCAGAAATGTCTACTGCAAATCCGCCCGCCTGATGATTCTTTTCCGTACGGGTTTCCCGATATGTAATTGGCGTTGTCACCTTGTCTACATTCTGATTTGTGTTGGCATTATCAAAAGTAATCTTCATATACACACCTCATGTAGTCAGGTTTCGCATTCTTCCGCTCTTTGAAAGAATTTTCTATAATAAAAAGGGTGAATGTTTTTGCATTCACCCTTTATTTCGGCATGGTTTATGATTTTCTTAACCCCTGTTTCCCATCCTACAGCTTAAAATACGAATATCGCAGCGGTAAGCGGCGGCAAATCAAAGGTAATGGCATACTCTTTGAAATCGCAGACTTCTTTCTTTGCCGTCAGCTCTGCGGGTATCTCGTTGCCGAAGCCGCCGAAACGTTTTTCATCGCTGTTTAACAACAGTTTATATTTTCCTCTTTTCGGAACGCCTACTTTGAAGTTTTCTCTTTTTATCGGCGTCAGATTGAGAATGAAGAGGATATTATTTTTTCTTGTTTCATCTTTTCTGTAAAAACTGTAAATACTGCGGTCGGCGTCATCAGCGTTAATCCATTCAAAGCCGCTCCAGTCGTTATCGATGGAATACATTGCCGGATATTTCCGGTATATTTTCAGCAGTTCTTTCATATACTCGTGCATACCGCGGTTCTGTTCTTCTCCGAGTAAAAACCAGTCTAATTCCCTTGCCTCGCTCCATTCTCTCTCCTGCCCGAAGTCCTGTCCCATAAAGAGCAGTTTCTTACCGGCATGGCCGAACATATAGCTGTAACCGACACGCAGGTTTGCGTATTTATCTATCGGATAACCCGGCATTTTATTTACCATGGAGCATTTCAAATGTACAACCTCGTCATGGGAAAGCGGCAGGATATAATTTTCGCTGCTGTTATAACTCATGGCAAACGTCATGGCATAGTGGTTGTTTTTCCTAAAATACGGGTCAAGCTTCATATAATCGCAAAAATCGTGCATCCAGCCCATATTCCATTTAAAGCTGAATCCCAATCCGTCGCTGCCCTCTTCCACCTTGCCCGTCACATGCGGCCATGCGGTCGATTCCTCCGCGATTGTCAAAAATCCGGGAAACGTGCCAAGAACGACAGAGTTCATATGGCGGAAAAATTCGATTGCCTCCAGATTCTTATTGCCGCCGTATTCATTCGGAAGCCACTGTCCATCTCTTTTACCGTAATCCAGATAGAGCATGGACGCTACGGCGTCAACCCTGATGCCGTCCACATGGTACTCTCTTCCCCAGAAAAGCACATTGGCAATCAGGAAATTCTTTACTTCTGTTTTACCGTAATTAAAGATTTTCGTACCCCAGTCGGGATGCTCTCCACGCCTCGGGTCGGGATGCTCGAAAATACACTCGCCGTCAAATCTTCCAAGCCCGTGCGCATCGGTTGCAAAATGCGCGGGAACCCAGTCCAGAATTACGCCGATTTTATTGCGGTGCAATTCATTGACAAGGTACATAAAGTCCTCGGGCGTGCCGTGCCTTGAAGTAGGCGCATAGTATCCCGTCACCTGATAGCCCCAGGAACCGTCGAAAGGATATTCCGCAATACCCATCAACTCTATATGCGTATAACGCATTTCTTTCAAATATTCCACGATTCTGTCCGCAAATTCGCGGTAGTTGTAGAATCCATCCTCTGTTCCGTCGGGATGTTTCATCCAGGAACCGATATGGCACTCATAAATCGCAACCGGCTCTTTGTTATAGTCTTTGCCGTTTCGCGCTTTCATCCACGCATCATCAGTCCACTTAAATTTAGAAATATCAAAAGTTTTGGAAGCGTTACCCGGTCTCATTTCCGTATAGTTGGCAAACGGATCCGCCTTATAAAGCTTTTCGCCGGATGGCGTCCGAATTAGGAACTTATACAGCTCATTTTCACCGACGCCCGGCACAAATAACTGGTGAATCCCGCCGGGTCCGAGTTTTTCCATTTGATGGCTCTCCTCGTTCCAGCCGTTAAAAGTGCCTATTACATGAACGCTCGCCGCATTCGGCGCCCAGACTGCGAAATACATTCCTTTTTCCCCGTTTTCCACAGACGGGTGCGCGCCCAGTTTCTTATAAATATCATAGTGTGTTCCCTGTGCGAATAAATACTGGTCTGCCTCCGAAATAAATACCGTATTTTCCGCCTCTTTTTGCTTTCCCTTTTTTACTGCCATTGTTATCCCCCTATCTTCATTTTACATTTTAATAATGCATAAAATCATTCTCGCGTAAAATAATCATGTCTTCATCATCATACCGCTTCGCCAATAAAATATCTACAAAATGTTTTGGCGTTTTCTTATTGGCATAATAAATCGCTTCATCGACTAAATCCCTTACCTCTGCAACGCTCACTTCATGGTCGCTCGTCTGCATGTCCGCGATTCTGGTATGAAGCGCCAGAACGCCAAATTCATCAATAGAATATTCCATCTGCTCCGCATACTGTTTGGCATAGGCAACCAATGCTTCATCATCCAAAGGCTCAATATCAATCCGCAGTTCAAAACTGTTATTTAAAATGGAATTTTCCACTAACAGCCTGTTCATTTTCTGCTTGGTATCTTCCAGAATCAGCAAAAGTCCGATATTGTCTTTTTCTAACGCTTTCGCCAATCTGGCAACGATTTCTGCCTTTAAGTCGGATGCTTTTTCAATAATCAACGCACCGTTATTGATTTTGGCAAGCGTTTCCGTAATATCTTTTTTATTAAGAACCGCACCAGATATTTTGGCTACCTTGCCGGAGAAGTTCCCGTCATTATACTGCATTTCACGTATCAGGCCTTTGGCTAAAGATAAGGTTCCGCTTCCCTCTTCGCCGGTAATAATAACATTCCCGGTATACGCCGCCATACTCATATTATCCAGTGTATGAATCAACTGTTCTCTGGATTTTTTATGATGTACGAACTGTCCAAACAGCGTCTTTTCTTCTTCTGTCAGCTCTCTGTCTGTCCGGGAAGTTTCCTGGCGCGGCTGCGCCTCGTCCACAGTCTTCGCTGTTTCCGTATCGGCGCCGGAATCTGACGCTTCTTCCTCCACGCCTGTTTCTTCTATCTCATCTGCCGTTTCAGTTTCCGCAATATCTTCTGCCGCTTCCTCGTCTTCTACATCCTCTGCCATAAGTTCGTCAGGCATATCCGGCTCTTGAGGAATTTCCTGTTCTGTTTCACTTACAGGTATCTCTTCGTCCGCTGCTTCTTCGTAAGAAATCTCCTGTTTTGGCTCCTTCACAGGCTGCGGGGATTTTCCAAGCTCCTGCTGCGCATCTTCCGGCGATATAACCTTCTTGATTCCCGGCTGCTTTCCTGACTCTTTCATGATGGCTGCCACAAAGGCTTTTTCCAACTGCTCTAATAAGCCGCTCTTTGTCGCCTCATCAAAGTCCGCAAACAAACTTCCCGTATGTTCCAATATCCTTTGGCGGACAGCCTCTCTGCGCTTCTGCTCGTTTTCTTTTTTCATTGCTTCCCATTCAGCCATAACATCTTCGATACTAAGCTGTCCGGTAATCTGCTTTTCTATTGCTTTAATATCAGGAACCACCAGACGAATCTGTCCGTCGTTTTCCTGTGATAACACGTCGTCATATTTAACGGTTGACGTATCGCCCCCCGGCGTTTCGGTTTTATATTCCGGTCGCAGTTCCGGTTCTACCTCGGATACGGGCGCAATATCCACCGCCGTAATTTCCTGTAATTCATCCGTCTCCTGCCCGGGTTCTATCTTAGGCATTTTTACGGTTTCCTGCAAAAGCGGCGCGATAATCTGTTCTACAATAGAAGAGGACTCGTCCGCCGTTTCTTCTTCCGAAGTATCTTCGGCCTCTTCGGAAGCATCCTTTCCTATCTCCATACTTTCGTCTGCCAAATTTTCTTTTATCGGATTTTCTTTTGCCGGATTTTCTTCCTCCGTATCCGTCAGAATCTCTTTCATGCTCTCCGCCAGAGCCATTTGCAGGTTAATCGTATTATACTGTCCAACGTCTACGGTTTTTACCTCCGGCAGTTCCGTCGTCGCCATGGACATAATGTCGGAAGAATCTTCCTCATCTTCTTCGTCTTCCGGATAATCGTCATCAGGATAGTATTCGCCGGAAGATTCCTCGTCTTCCTCATCATCCCTGTCATCTTCTACATCTTCTTCCACAGCCTCTTCGTCGCGTTCCTTAATCCATTTGTCGTACTGTGCCTGCTGCTCTGCACTAAGCGGCATGTGAAGCGCTTTTAACTCCAACGCTTTCTGTACATACTTACCCTCGCCGAACATGATGTAAACTTCGTCGCATTCCTCAATACATTTTGTCTCCAGACCGATTCTGTGATAGAGATATGCCAGTTCATACATCCACTTCTCACGTAAATCCCGTTTCTTAAACTCTTCCAAAACAGCAATGCGTTCCTCTAAGGAAACATCCTGCGCCTCATATAAGCGGTACTGTAAAATATATTTTCCTGTGTCTTTAGGGAAGAGCTGTACAAACTCCTTGTAATATTCAATCGCCTGTACATATTCTTCCATCTTAATCGCAAGTTCGCACAAAGAATAGAGTATCGGCCTTGCCGTAGGGTGTTTTTCGTATGCCAACAGTAAGATATCTTTACTCTCCTGATATCTTCGGTTTATCTTATATAAATCACTGACGGAACACAACATCATGACGCTTTTTACTCTGCGCCAGTCAATCGTATCGGCGATTTTAACGGCTTCCGCAAAATCTCCTTCTGCAATTAACGCTTTTATTTCATCTGCACGTACTTTATATTCATATTTATCCAAGGCGCTCACCTCATAGTATTATCTGCCTGTGATTGAAATCCGCATTTTTTTCAATCCGGTAACCTATTTTTACTGTCTTAGTTTACCATAGCCGAATATCAATGTAAATAAATATGCAGAAAAAAATGTAGTATCTTCAACTTAATATATACTTTATCATATATCAAGATATGGAGATACTACAAGATATAATTTCATGATATTGTATGTTTAATACACTTTTTTCTTACTTTCCCGCCGTCATCAGGCGATTGGAAAGTTCTGTAAACTGCTCTAAAGTCAACGTTTCTCCGCGCACTTTTGATGACAATCCCATCTGCGATAAAATCTCTGCAATCTGTTCTTTGCCTGCGTCAATGCTTCCCGCATTGGAAAGCCCATTAATCAGAGTCTTTCTCCGCTGGTTAAACGACGCCCTGATAACGGTAAACAAATAGTCCTCATCCTGCGCATTTACCGGCGCCGTCTCATATCTTGTCAGCCGGATAACCGTACTGTCAACATTGGGTCTTGGCATAAAACAGGCCGCCGGAACTTTCACTACAATTTCCGGTTTTGCATAGTACTGCACCGCCAGCGACAACGCGCCGTAATCTTTCGTTCCCGCCTGCGCCTGCATTCTGTCGGCCACCTCTTTTTGCACCATAATCGTAATGCTTTCAAGCTTCACATGATTTTCAAATAATGCCATGATAATCGGCGTTGTAATATAATAAGGAAGATTAGCAACTACCTTGATTGGCTTTCCGTTATTATATTTTTTTACCATATCATTAATATCCGTTTTTAAAATATCCTGATTGAGAATGGTTACATTATTATAAGAAGAAAGTGTATCGTTTAAAACCGGAATCAAATTTTTATCAATCTCCACGGCAATAACGTTTCCTGCCCGCTCTGCCAGATACTGCGTCATCGTGCCGATGCCCGGACCGATTTCCAGAACGCAGTCGTCCTCTTTTATCTGCGCTGCCTCCATGATTTTTTCCAGAATATTTTTATCCACCAAAAAATTTTGCCCAAACTTCTTCTGAAACGTAATATGATACTTTTGTAAAATTTCTATTGTATTTTTGGCATTTCCCAATGTTGCCATAACTTTCCCCGTCTTTCTTATTATTGGATGGAAAATTCATTTTTCACCCTATATATCCCGGTTTGGCAGCCGAAATAATGTTTCTGCGTTTTCATGTGTCATTGCCAGCACTTTTTCATAGCTGACGCCTTTAAGCGAGGCAATCGTCTGTGCAATATAAGGGATATTCAAAGAGCAGTTGCGTTTCCCACGGTTCGGCACGGGCGCCAGATACGGGCTGTCCGTTTCCAGCAAAATCTTCTCTAAGGGAATATAGCTTACGGCCTCTTTTAACTTTTTCGCATTCTCGAATGTAACGACGCCGCCGATGCCAAAATAGTAACCCATCCGCAGATATTCGGCCGCAATTTCTTTTGTATAGGAAAAACAATGGATAACGCCGCCGATATGTTCCGCGTGCATCCCTTTCATGATATCCAAAGTATCTTTTGCCGCTTCCCTGGAATGAATAATAACAGGCAGCTTCACCTCTTCTGCCAGTGCCAGTTGTCTTTCAAACCACTTTTTCTGTACGGCCGCCTCCGGTTCTTTCCAGTGATAATCCAATCCGATTTCCCCGACAGCCACAACTTTATCATGCATACACTGTTCTTTCAGCCATTGGAAATTTTCTTCATCTAATTCCCCGGTTTCGCTCGGATGCACTCCCATGGCGCCATAGACAAAGTCATATTTTTCCATCAGGGCAAGGGTGGTTTTACAACTGTCCAGACTTGCGCCTACATTGATTACTGTGTCAATGCCGTTTTCCGGCAGTGAAGATAAAAGCGTATCTCTATCGTTATCAAAGGCCTCATCATCATAATGGGCATGGCTTTCAAATATCATTTTTTGTCGTTTCCTCCTGTCTTTTTGCTCTATGCCGTATTTGTTTAAAAAATTCTTAAAAAAATCTAAAAAATACTTGCAAACCCTAAAACATTATACTATAATAACTCTTGCGTTGTAAAATAGAACAAGCGCCTTTAGCTCAGTTGGTAGAGCACCTGACTCTTAATCAGGGTGTCCAGGGTTCGAGCCCCTGAAGGCGCAGTGAGAAGTGCTGTTTTTGAGGACGTATGAGCCTTGGGGATGGTACTTTTTCTTTAGGAGAAAAACTTATGAAAATCACCTGGTTTGGATGTGCATCATTATTAATTGAAAATGGAGAAGAGCGGATTTTAATCGACCCCTTTTTATCCTTAAGGGGCGCGGAAAATCATCCCTCTTTGTCTGCCTATCAGCAAGAAGACGCCATTCTCATCACACACGGCCATATTGACCATCTTGGCAGCATTCCCTTGATTCTTCGCGACTCACAGGCAACGGTATACTGCAGTAAGACACCTGCTGCCACTTTGGAAAAAAAGCGGACGGACAGCGACCAAATCGTTTTGATACGTCCAAAAGATAAACTTCTTTTTGGAAATATCAAAGTTACCGTACTGCCCGGAAAACATATCCGGTTTGACCGTCGGCTTATTCGGCATACGCTTTTGAATTTCCGTATTCTACAGTACTTCCCTAACTTTTTACATCTGCTGATGAAAAACTTTGTCTATCAGGAAAATGATGAAACGCTTACCTTTCTGATAGAAAGTGAAGGAAAAAGCATTCTCGTTCTCGGCAGCCTGAGTTTACGGGAAAACACAGAATATCCTGAAAATGTCGATATGCTTATTCTTCCCTATCAGGGCGCAACGGATTTGGTCTTACCCGCGCTTGCCATAATTGAAAAAATAAAACCTAAAGCCGTTTTCTTAGACCATTTTGACGATGCTTTTCCGCCGATTTCCTCCCATATCGACACAAAACCTTTGAAAAAAGCATTGGAAAAACATTTTCCAAATCTTTCCGTAGTAAAGCCTACGGCAGGAAAACCGGTCACGCTGCCCTAAAAACGCACTCTCAGCAATTCTATTAAAATTCCTGCCGCTACGCCCAGCGCATAGAGCAGCAGAATAATCTTTATATTTTCTTTCGGGTTATCATTTACCCGCAGCAACACCAAAACGCCAACGCCCGCGCCTGCCAGTAAGCCCGATATCATTGCCCCCGCGTTTAAAACGCCGTTTAGGTATAGCTGGGTAATCACAACGGAGGAAGCGCAGTTTGGAATCAGTCCTATTGCACCCGCTATCAGTTCTCCTATAACCGGACGGTTCAATATCAGATTTGCCAAAAAATCCTCCCCGATTAGTACAATCACGATATTTAATATGACGGTAATCAACAGTACATAAAAAAATATTTCAAAGGTATGATGAAACGCCGATTTTATAATCCCTTCTTCACAGTGGCAGTTGTGCTGTTCACACATATGCTCAATCTGCATATCATCCCGGGTTTTCCGTAATAATTTGCTGATTACCACATCAATGAAAATCCCTGCCGCCATGCCTATGAGTATCTTAATTCCCAGAATCTTTAAAATCATGCCGATTCCAACGTTCTCGGAAATTAAAATAGGAAGCATTTCATCCGAAGTGGACAAATAAATGGATATTAACGTGCCAAGCGTGATAATCCTGCCCGCATACAAATTTGATGCCGCGGCAGAAAAACCACACTGCGGAAACGCACCCAGAACACTTCCTATTACGGGGCCGCATTTGCCGGATGTGCGGATTGCGTTTTGCAGTTTATCTCCCGCCTTATGCTCCAGATATTCCATTGCCAGATAAGTCAGGAAAAGAAACGGCAGTAATTTCACACAATCTAATAATGCGTCTAAAATAGTGTCGAACATAATATCCTCTCTTTTGCAGCTTGTTTACGGAATATCCCATAGGCGGGCATCCGCAAGGTTCTTTCTATTATAGCAGAAAAATTATGCTGTCGCATCCTCAAACTGTGAATTATACAATTCCGCATAAAATCCGTTCTTTGCCAGCAGTTCTTCGTGATTTCCCTGTTCGATAATATCGCCGTCTTTCATAACCAGAATCAAATCGGCGTCTTTAATGGTGGATAACCGATGGGCAATGACGAAGCTGGTTCTGCCTCTCATTAAATTATTCATTGCTTTCTGAATACGCTGCTCCGTTCTTGTATCAACGGAACTGGTCGCTTCATCCAGAATCAAAATCTTATTATCGGCCAAAATCGCTCTCGCTATCGTAAGCAACTGCTTCTGCCCCTGTGATACATTGCTTGCATCCTCATTGAGTTCCATCTGATAACCGCCGGGCAGCGTCTGGATAAATCTATGCGCATGAGCCGCTTTTGCCGCCTCTATCACCTCTTCATCCGTCGCGTCCAGTCTGCCGTAACGGATATTTTCCATAATGGTTCCTTTAAACAGCCATGTATCCTGCAATACCATACCGAAACTCTCACGCAGTTCGCTTCTGTTAAATTTCCTGACGTCGTGTCCGTCAATCTTAATGCTGCCGCTATTAACGTCATAAAAACGCATCAACAGTTTTACCATCGTTGTCTTACCCGCGCCGGTAGGCCCTACAATAGCTACCATCTGCCCCGGCTCTATCTGCGCGCTGAAGTCATTTATGATAATCTTATCCGGTTTATAACCAAATCTGACATGCTCAAATCCAACACGCCCTTCCATCTGCTGCAGATGCGCCGGATTTTCCACAAACTGCTCTTCTTCCTCTTCCTCCAAAAACTCAAATACCCTTTCTGCCGCCGCCGCAGTGGATTGCAGCATATTGGAAACCTGCGCAAGCTGCGTAATCGGCTGTGTGAAATTTTTCACATACTGAATAAACGCCTGAATATCGCCGATTTCAATCGCGCCTTTAATCGTTAAAATACTGCCGCTGACCGCCACAGCAACATAACCCAGATTTCCGATAAAAGTCATAATCGGCTGCATCATTCCGGACAAAAACTGTGATTTCCACGCCGATTGATATAAGATATCATTTGTCTGTTTAAACTCTTTTAACACAATTTCTTCTCTGTTAAATGCTTTTACAATATTCTGGCCGCTGTATACCTCTTCCACCTGACCGTTGATTTTACCAAGATAAGTCTGCTGCGCAACGAAGTATTTCTGGGAAAACTTCACTACCACGCCGATTAACGTGCCGGATACCGGCAGAATAACAAGCGCGATTAACGTCATAAGCGGACTGATACTCAACATCATAATCAATACGCCGATTAACGTCGTCAAAGAGGTAATAAGCGTCGTGATACTCTGGTTCAGGCTCATGCCAAGCGTATCCACATCATTCGTGATGCGGGAAAGCACCTCGCCCACCGTTCTGGATTCAAAATATTCTAAAGGCATACGGTTCATCTTTTCCGAAATCTCTTTGCGGAAACGAAAACACAATTTTTGTGACACTCCTGTCATAATCCATCCCTGAAACAGTGACAGCAACGCGCTGACCAGATATAATCCCAGCAATATCAGCAATATTCTTCCTATTTTGGCAAAATCAATGCCGCCGGTTTGACTCAATTTCGCCATCAGACCGTTAAACAGTTCCGTTGTCGCCCTGCTTAACACCTTAGGCCCTATGATATTAAATACCGTACTGCCGACCGCAAAAACAGCTACGGCAAGCAGAGCGTACTTATAACTGCCCATATAACGCAATAGTTTCTGAATCGTTCCTTTAAAATCTTTTGCCTTTTCGCCCGGCATCATTGCACCGCCCGGACCGTGCGGTCCTCTGCCCCTTTTCCGATTCTCGCTCATTACGCCCTGCCCCCTTTCAATTCGGTTTCCGATAGCTGCGATTTTGCAATCTCCTGATATGCCGTACAGCTTTGCAATAACTCTTCATGTTTTCCCATACCCGCTATTTTACCATCATCCAACACAATAATTCTGTCGGCATGTAAAATCGTACTGATACGCTGCGCCACGATAATGACCGTCGCGTCGGCCACCTTTTCATTTAGCGCTCTTCTAAGCACGGCATCTGTCTTATAATCAAGCGCGGAAAAACTATCGTCAAAAAGAAAGATTTTCGGTTTTGCCGCGATTGCCCTGGCTATGGAAAGCCTCTGTTTCTGTCCGCCGGATACGTTAGTTCCGCCCTGCGCAATCGGACTCTGGTAACCTTCCTTTTTACTCTCGATAAATTCCACTGCCTGCGCAATACCGGCAGCCTCTTTCATGGAATCGTCCGAAACCTTATCTTCTCCCGCAAATTTAATATTAGACGCTACCGTTCCGGAAAAAAGAACTCCCTTTTGCGGAACAAATCCCAGCAGACTGCGAAGCTTTTGCTGAGAAAGTTCCCGGATATCAATGCCGTCAATCGTAATCCGCCCTCCGGTCACATCATAAAAACGGGGAATCAGATGTAAAAGCGTAGACTTTCCGCATCCGGTGCTGCCGATAATAGCGGTTGTCTCACCCGGCCCGACCGTAAAGGAAATATCCGATAACGCGTCTTCCTCCGCTCCCGGATAACGAAAATGCACATTTTCAAAAGCAATGACGCCCTTTTCTTCTATTTGCCCATCCCGTACGGTTTCACTGTCCGAAATCGACGGTTCCGTGTGCAGCACGTCTTCTATACGCTGCGCCGCAACGCCCGCTCTTGGCAGCATAATCGATACCATTGTCAGCATTAGGAAAGACATTACAATCTGCATCGAATATGTAATAAAGGCCATCATATCGCCAATCTGCAGCCTTCCCGCATCAATGCCCTTCGCGCCGAACCATACAATCATAACTGCAATCGCATTCATGACAAGCATCATAGTCGGCACCATAAATGTCATAACCCTATTGGTAAAAATCTGTGTTGCCATCAAATCCCTGTTCGCTTTATCAAAACGCTTTTCTTCATATTTTTCACGGCTGAAAGCCCTGATAACCGGAATACCCGTCAATATTTCCCTCGATACCAGGTTTAATTTATCCACAAGCGTCTGCATCAGTTTAAATTTGGGCATGGCAATACTTACCAGCGTTCCGACTATCAGGAAAATAATCCCAACCGCCACGGCAATAATCCAACCCATCCCCGTTCTGGTGTGCGCCACTTTAAGAATGCCGCCAATGCCAAGTATCGGCGCATAGCAGACCATACGCAGAAGCATGACCGCCACCATCTGCACCTGTTGAATATCATTCGTACTTCTGGTAATCAACGACGCTGTAGAGAATTTATCCATTTCTGCATGGGAAAAAGAAACGACTTTTTCAAATACCCGGTTACGCAGCCGCATACCGATACCGGCAGAAACGCGTGCCGCCAAAAATCCCACGGCGATAGACGCCGACATCATTAAAATCGTCATCAACAGCATTTTAACACCAGTCTTCACCAAGTAACGGGTCTGTATCGCCTGTACGTCAACGCCGGCCGCTTCATACTCCGCTTTCACGAACATAATTGCCATCTGGTCCGCTATCATGCCGCCCGTCTCATCACCGTACCGCATAAGCGCCTGCCTTTTTATCGTTTCATCCAGCGCCGCTATGGTATCATCCGATTCCGTCCGCAATTCATAATTTCCATCGCCGTTCTGTGTATACGCCTCCTGAAACAGCTTCTTTTCTGCCTCATCCAGCGACAGGCATATGCCGTCAAATGTTTCTTTCCTCATGATGACAGGCACTGCGTTTTCAATGCCGCCCTGCTCGATTCCCACATCCACGATATCCGATGTATACGATGGCAGCGACAAATCGCAATACGCCTGTAAAATCAGGAGAAATATAACGGCAATCACGGATGCCTTGAACTCTCCAAGATATTTCATAATCTTCCCCATATGCCTGCTCCTCTCTTTACTGCTGTCATAATCATATTTTCCAACCTGTGGTAATTGCATTCTTTCAGCATATTAACTCTATTTTAAAAGCAGGTCAATTAAAAAAGTATTAAAGAAATTTAAAAATATTTTATATTCGTTATTAAATAAATATTGATTCTATATAAAAAAAGTTATAGAATAGTATATATATACCGATTTATAATGGGGGATTTGAGATGGAAGGACTAAAGAATTTAATGGAAGATAATGTAGAACAAATGATTAACCGATTGCTGCCTACGATGCCGCATATTTGTTCTTGTAATGATTGTAGACTGGATATGGCAACATATGCTTTAAACCGTTTGCGTCCAAAATATGCCCGTACCAGTACCGGCGCTGTTCTCCATCGTTTTGATACGCTCTCCCCACAATTTGAAGCGGAAATTTTATCAGTTGTTATTTCTGCGATGGAACTTATCGGTGGACATCCCCATCATCCGCCGCTTACGCCGGACGCATCAGCAGACAAGCCTGCAGATGACGCTGCGCCTGCCGATACCGCCGGTGACAATGCCGCCAATCAGTAATCATCATAAATCATACATACAAAAGCCGCTATCTGCGATGCCATGAATGTGCATCTGCCAATAGCGGCTTTTCACTGCCTGTTATTCTCTGCGGTTACTTTCCCGCTGCTTTGTGGATTTCTTCAAAAATATATTCCTCGACGCTTTCTTTCGGAATGGATAACGCCAAAGACATTTCGCTGTATAGAAGCTCCTCTGCTTTCTTCAAATAATGCTCGTCGGAAGAAAGCACCTTTTTTCCCTGTAAGACCCTGTCCTGCTTACGCAGATACAACGTCTTGATAATCTGCACCAGACTTTGGCAGTCATAGGTGCGGATTGCCTCCTTGTACATCTGCTCTCTTGTCTTTTCCTCTTTAATCCATACCGTTTCGATATCCGGAATCCTGCCGATTAACAGCTTCGCATCTTTCTCGTTCATGATTTTTCTCATAACGATTTTCTCATTGTCAACCGGTGTATAAATCGTACTTCCTTTTTCAAAAACGGGTTCCAGAATATAATACTTTCGTTTCTTATCCAGTTTATCAATCGGATTGCCCGTAACCGCCGTCACACGGCATACTCCATGCCCCCCGCACATAATCAATTCGCCTACATCAAACATTTTCTGCCTCCTGACACTAAAAGCAGATGAAACCATCCGCCTCAACACAATAGTTCCCGAAACGAAAAAGCTGCTCCCGTTAAGCAGCTTTTTGAATCTCTGTTATTATTGTACCATTAATTTTTTAAAAATGTAAGCATTTTTTTGATTTGTAAGCAAACTTTTTATCTACAATTTTTTTATCGGAAAATTTCAGACAATTCTGTATTTTTGTCGCACAATTATTTCAACTCGTTTGCCGTGACGTAAAAGTGATAATAAATTCCTTTCAGTTCCAATAATTGCTCATGATTCCCCTCTTCTACAATACCGTCTTCGGTAAGCACAAGAATCCTGTCCGAGTTGCGGATGCTGGAAAGCCTGTGCGCAATGGTAATGGTCGTCCTGCCTTTTGCCAGTTCCTGTAATGACTTCGCCACCTGAAACTCACTTTCGTTATCCAGCGCGGACGTCGCTTCGTCCAGAATCAGTATCGGCGGATTTTTTAGGAATACTCTGGCAATGCTGATACGCTGCTTCTGCCCGCCGGAAAGTTTCACACCGCGTTCTCCGACATAGGTATCGTAACCGTCTTTTAACGCCTCTATAAATTCGTGCGCACCCGCCTTTTTCGCCGCCTCGATTACCTCCTGCCTCGTTGCATTTTCTTTCCCGTAGGCAATATTTTCATATACCGTGCCGGAAAAAAGATAGACGTCCTGCTGTACCATACCGATATTTTCCCGCAGGCTCTTTAGCGTATAGCGGCGGATATTGTTTCCATCCAGCGCAATCTCTCCCTCGTCTATGTTATAAAACCGCGGAATCAGGTTGCAGAGCGTTGTCTTGCCGCCGCCGGATGGTCCTACAATCGCGATTTTCTCTCCTGCATGAATGTCCAGATTCAGGTTGCGGAATACGATATTGTGGTCGTCGGGATAAGCAAAACTTACTTTTTTCAAAGAAATATCGCCTTTCACATTCTGACATGGTACGGCATCCGGCTCGTCAAAAATTTCGATGTCACTGTCCATAATCTCCACAAAACGCTCGATACCCGTCATACCTCTTTGAAACTGTTCCGCAAACTCGATAATTCTTCTAATCGTCGCAATCAGCGTCGTCACATACATAATATAAGCAACTAAGTCGCCGGGAGAAATCATCTCCTTTACCATAAAGATACCACCTGCCGTTAAAACAGTCAGGTACATCAAACCGTCAAACGCTCTTGTCGTGGTCTGGAACGCCGCCATAAATTTATAGGATTCTTTTTTGATACGGAAAAATTTTTGGTTGTCCTCCTCGAACTTCTCCTGCTCTTTTTCCTCGTTTGTAAAAGCTTTTACCACTTTCTGACCGAGCAGGCTGTCCTCGATTCTGGCGTTCAATTCGCCAATCTGCACTCTCTGCTTTCTGAAAGCTGCACGCAGGCGCAGATTGATAATCGTACAAACCACTACCATAATCGGCACGATAGCGAAGATAATAAGCGTCAGCGGCAGATTGATGCCGGAAAGGATAATAAAGGAAATTACCGCCTTGATGCCCGCAATAAAAAATTCCTCCGGGCAGTGGTGGGAAAACTCGGTTACGTCAAACAAATCGTTCGTAATCCGTCCCATTATCTGCCCGACTTTCGTATTATTATAGTAGGTATCGGAAAGCCTCTGCAGATGCGCATAGGCGTCGCGGCGCATATCGGTTTCAATCTGCGTTCCCATAACATGCCCCGTATACGCCATATAAAAATTCGCCATCGTATCGATTATCCGAAGCACCAGATACAACGCACCCAAACGAAGAATGATTCCGACGCTTAACGCCGCCAGATTACTCATGCCGGTGTTGGTTATGTAGCGCATAATCATCGGAAGCACCATCTCACAAATGGTAGTCAGTCCCGCGCAGAATAAATCGATTACGACAATTTTCCAGTATTTCTGATAATATGGTAAAAACCTTTTTAACAATTCCCCCGCTTTGTATTTCGATACTGCTTCTGTCTGTTGGTTCATATTAATAACCATGCCTCTTTCTCAATCTGCGATGTTTATGCCTAGAGGGAATAGCTGTTCAAATATTTCTCCTGCTCCGGCGTCAAAACGTCGATTTCTTTTCCAAGGAACGCAAGTTTACGCTTTGCCACATCCTTATCCACTTCCTCCGGTACGTCAATCAGCTTCTCTTTCAGTTCGCTTCCGTGTTCCACCAGATATTTTGCGGAAAGCGCCTGAATGGCAAAGCTCATATCCATAATCTCCGCCGGATGTCCGTCACCTGCGGCAAGATTTACCAGTCTGCCTTCGGCAAGGACAAATATCCACTGTCCGGTAGGCAGTTTATATCCCATGATATTCTTTCTCTGTTCTCTTGTTTCCACCGCGTTTGCCTTTAACCACGCCATATCAATTTCACAGTCAAAGTGACCCGCGTTACAAAGAATCGCGCCCTCTTTCATCTCGGCAAAATCCTCTTTATCAATAACGCCGTCGCATCCCGTCACGGTAATAAAGAAGTCTCCGACTTTCGCCGCTTCTTTCATCGGCATAACGTCAAATCCGTCCATAACCGCTTCTATTGCCTTAATCGGGTCGATTTCCGTAACGATAACTCTCGCGCCAAGACCTTTCGCTCTCATTGCGGTTCCCTTGCCGCACCAGCCGTAACCCGCTACGACAACAATTTTCCCTGCTACAATCAGATTCGTCGTTCTGTTGATGCCGTCCCATACGGACTGACCCGTGCCGTATCTGTTGTCAAAGAAATGCTTGCAAGCCGCATTATTCACACGCACCATCGGGAACTTTAATTCGCCCGCCCTGTTCATTGCCTCTAAGCGGATGATGCCCGTCGTCGTCTCTTCACAGCCGCCGATAATATTCGGAATCAGATGCGGCATCTCTTTATGCACCATATTCACAAGGTCCCCGCCGTCGTCGATAATAATATTCGGTCCGACTTCCAGTACATGGCGGATATGGTTTTCATACTCTTCGTTTGTCGCGTCATACCAGGCGTGTACTTCCAGCCCCGCCTTGACTAATGCCGCCGCCACGTCATCCTGCGTGGATAACGGATTGGAACCCGTCACATACATTTTTGCGCCGCCCGCCTGCAGCACCAGACAAAGATATGCGGTCTTTGCTTCCAGATGCACGGATAACGCTACTTTTTTACCCGCAAACGGCTTTGAAGCGGAAAACTCTTTTTCCAAAGTACGGAGCAGGTCGCAGTTTCTTTTCACCCACTCGATTTTTCTTTCGCCTGATTCGGCTAAATTAATGTCTCTGATTTCACTGCTCATAAAAATTTCCTCCGTCTGTCCTATCATCACTGGTTAAACCTGTATTCTTATTGTATAAAAAATTTTAGTTTTTTACTAGTCTTTCGTGTTATATTTTTTCTATTATCCAATAATCGGGATATGACATAGGCGGATTCTGTCCTATTAACGGCTGTGAAGATTTAACAAATCCCTACTCTATCACAATCCGCCCCTGCGGGCTTCCGTATTCGCTGCCTATCGTACCGCCCAGATAGTTTCTGATATATGCAGTAAGCGCCTGATAATCCAACATTCCCTCATCCAGCGTCAGCAAATCCTCCATAAACATCGCAAAACCGTCGCCGCCTTCTTTTAACATATAATCATGCGAAGCCAGCGTGTACGTCTGATTCGGTACAAGCGGCACATAACTTCCGTCTTTTTGCAGCACCTTAACGTCTTTGACCCGGCGGACGTTCCCACACGATACAAACATTCCGTTCTCATCCGTAACGACAGAAGATGTAACAGAAGTATCAACACTAAACATCAGACCCGATACCTGTAAAAACCCTCCGTTCTCCCCTACTGCATTTCCATTGTCGCTTATCTGAGACGAAACAAAGCGATTCGCCATTTCCAGCGCATCCAATATTTCCTGTCCGCTGACTTCTGCCGCGCAAAGCGTATTCCCATAGGGATATACCGCCAGCAAATCGCCGTAGGTAATATCTCCCGCAGGCAGATCCGCACGGATGCCGCCGCCATTTACAAACGCAATATCCGCTCCCGATACCATACGGTAAGCGTCGGCGCACAAATTACCAATACCCGTTTCTCTTGTGCGTACGATACGGACGCCGTCTTTGGAAGAAATTCCAAGCGTTATGTCACTATGCGCCATGACCTGATTCAGATCATCCTCGAACCGACTCTGTATTTCTTCAATATAGCGCTGCATCTCTTCGTCTTTTTCAGAATACCCGGAAATCAGTCCCGTCGTTATCATGCCATCGGGTGTTATCACAAGCTGTCCGACGTAGTTTAGTTCCGTTCCCGTAGAAGACAAGAGCGTTTCACCGCCGTCTTTGTTTTTTACGATCTGACACGGTATCACACTATGGGCATGTCCGTCCAAAACAACATCCACACCCGTCGTATTCTGAATCAAATCAAGGGAGCGAAACGGCGCAGAGCTTTCATCGTCTCCAAGATGAGAAAGCAGGATAATATAATCGGCGCCTTTTTCAAGGCACTCATCTACCGTTTCCTGTACTTTCCCGTACAATTCCGTTCCATCTTCTGCGCCGTAGAAATCATAAACAAACCGGCCCGATTCATCCATAAAAAAAGCCGGCGTTGAGCTGGTAATATTTTCCGGCGTACACACGCCGATAAAAGCAATATTCGTATCGCCATAGGAGACGATATGATAAGGTTCCACCATTTTCAGCGCATTTTCTTCACTGCCGGAATACCTGATATTACAATCAAGATACTGCACGTCTGAATTTTGCACTAATTCAGCCAGCCGCTTTATCCCATAGTCAAACTCATGATTACCGAAGATTGCAAAATCATATCCCGCCTGTTCCATAATCATCATCGGATATTCTCCCTGTGATATCATGCCGACAGGCTTTCCCTGTATGGCGTCTCCGCAGTCCACTAATGTCACATAAGGCGTTTTTTCTTCCATATCTTTCTTATAAGCCGCCAATCCCGCATAACCGATATTATCATCCACTGCGCAGTGAACGTCGTTCGTATACAAGATAACAATGTCTTTCGACGCGTCCACACGGCCGCATCCGGTCATAATAAAAAGAAATGCGAGCAGCAAAGCGTACGCTGATGCTTTTATGCAGAGCCTTTTATTTCTTATGTATTTCATATTTTTATCCTTTCCCTGTTTCGTCTGAATTTTTTCCTGAAATATTCTGTCCATCCTTATATTCGTAAGCAGCTCGCGTCACAGCGAAACTTCCAGATAATTCTTTCTTTCCTCATAGCGGTAACTGCTGTCCGTCAAAATAGATCTCACCAGACGGAGCGATATTTCATCCCCTTCTTTTAACGGATCGTACTGTCTGCCATCCCATACAAAGCGCATCGCCAGCTTTCCATCCGCTTCGTAATATTCCGTGAAAATTTCCAGTCTGCCATCTCCATCCCGATTCGGCACAATATTGAGTGCGCAGATCTCTTCAAACACGCGCCGCAGATTCTCTATCTGGCGACGGTTTAAAAGATGTTTCTCCCCGAACTGCTGCAAAGCCTCGCTCATAGCGATAAAATCATAATCCGGCGAAGTAATGGTAAAGTTTAAAACCTTTAAACGTTTGACAAACGCCCTTGTCCGTTCTTTCTCAGGCGCATCAAAAATCTTATCCGGCGTCCCTTCTTCATAAATGACCCCTTCATCCATATAAAAAATCCGTGTGCTGACATCACGCGCAAATTTCATTTCATGCGTAACTATCATCATCGTAAGTCCCTGTGCCGCCAGACGCCTTATGACCGCCAGCACTTCTCCAACCATCGTCGGATCCAGCGCGCTGGTCGGTTCATCAAACAACACAATTTCAGGCCTCATGGCGAGCGTTCTGGCGATTGCGACACGCTGTTTCTGCCCGCCGGAAAGTTCATCTGGATAGGCTAACGCTTTTTCCGCCATACCCACGGTCTTTAAAAGCTGCATACCATAGGCAAATGCCGTTTGACTGTTTTCTCCTTTCAGCCTCGTCGGCGCGAGCATGATATTTTCGATAACTGTCATATGTGGGAACAAATTAAAACTCTGGAACACCATCCCCATGCGTTTACGCAGACCGCAGAGATTAACGCCCTTTTGTCCCATATCTTCGCCAAATACGGTCACTACGCCATCCGTAGGCGTTTCCAAACGATTCAGGCAGCGTAAAAATGTGGACTTTCCGGTTCCCGACGGTCCGATAATGGTAATAACCTCTCCTTTGTGGATTACGGTATTCACGTCTTTTAACGGCGTCACATCATGATACTTTTTTTGCAGATGGTCAACATGAATCAGGTCTTTTGTATCATCATCTGTTCCATCTCCTGCCCTACTCTCCTCTTGCAAATCGGATAAAACGACTGCATCCACCCCTTTCGGATAACGTCTGGGCCGGCGTTTCACATCCAGTTTCCATTCCACCGCGCCAATGCCGAACGCTGCCAGCGCCGAAATCAGAAAATATATGACTGCCGTAGTAATCAACGGGAAAAATGCTTCGTATGTCCGGCTCCTGATAATGTCGCCGGCTTTCGTCAAATCTTCAATGGAGATATAACCGACGATCGAAGTCAGCTTTAACATGGAAACAAACTCTCCGCGGTAGATAGGAAGCACCTGCCGCACCGCCTGCGGCATAATGATACGGACAAACGTCTGCCCCTTACTGAATCCCAGAGCCGCCGCCGCTTCCCACTGTCCGGCATCTATCATATTGATGCCGGTATTCAAAATACCCGCCGCCGATACCGCAAAGATCAGGGAAAAAGAAATGATACCGACCGTGACCGGCGCAATCTTTACCGAAGCAAAAACGACAAAATAGATAATCATCAATACAACAAGGCTCGGTATTCCTTCTATCAAACGGCAGATGCCTTTGGCAATCGCCGCCAGCATCTTATTGCGGCACCGCAGCCACAAACATAGAAAAAACCCTGCCACAGTTCCTATCACGCCCGCCGCCACGGCAATCTGTAGCGTCACCAGAAGGCCTTTCACTATCAGCTGCCAACGGTTTTCCCGGACAAAAGTCTTTTCAAAACTCTCTGCAAGCCTTTCCCAAATACCGCTCTCTTCTATGAGTTTTTCCTCATTGCTTACCACCATCACGGTTTCCACATAAGTGTACGGAATAGAGAACGCCATCACTTCTTTTTTTCCGGCGTTTCAAACAGATTGGAAAAAATATAGTCCACTTTCCCGGATACACATGCCGGCGTAATGCCGTCCCAATCATAAACCTTCACGGCAAGTTCCGCGTTGCACCACGAAGCGAAGCGTTTCATCAATTCCAGATCATGTCCCGTCAGCTCCGTTCCTTCATAAAAAGAATATGGTTCAACCAATCCTGTCGTTCCTATGGTGATTGTATACGCCGGATCTTTTGCTTCTTCAATCTCGGGCATCGTGTAATCATGATTAACAAGCCAGCGATTCCGCATATCGTCCAGCATTCCGTTTTCTGACATTTCCTGCAGAAAATCATTTATCTTTTTTTCGGCGTCCGGTATCTCTGTTACCGGACTTATCGCCACCGCAACATTTCCCCGCTCTCCGATCACCGCATTTCCGTAGATGCGCAGATCCTCGTTTCCATCGGCAAGATAACTTTCCAAAGTTGTCTTATCCACGGCATAAGCGTCCGCTTTTTTGCTGCTTACCGCAAGAAAACCATTGGTCGCGTCGTCCACAATGATATACTGCGCTTTCGGATAAGTCTCTTTCGCCGCCGTCTCTGTCGTCGTTCCGGATTCTACCGCAATGATAGCGCTGCTGTCATTCAAATCGAACGTTTCCGCTCCCGCATTTTCCATATTCTCCGCCCGGCATAAGAACACCGTGCCTCCCGAATAGTAGGACTCGCAGAAATCCACACTCTGCGCGCGTTCCTCTGTCACAATAATACAACATGCCGCAATATCCGCCTTATCCTGCTGGATAAAAGGAATCAGAAAAGCAAATTTTGTTTCAATCAGTTCCACACCTTTATCCAGCCGCTCTGCTATCATCAGTACCAATTCGGTTTCAAACCCGGCAGGCTTTCCGTCATCCCCTATATACAACATCGGCATATTGGTTCCATCGAACGCAAAGCGCAGTATGCCGTTTTCATGCTCCGAAAGGTCATAGGCAGACCAGTCGATCTTCATTTTCTCTTCATCTCCGGAAAGCCACTTTTTCGCCAGAACGTCGATGGACCCGTCCACTTTCATTTCCCTGATAACAGCAGATACCTCGTCTGTCAGGCTGCTGCCTTTTTTTAAAATCATGCTGTAATCATCATGTGAAATAATCTCCGGGAAAACGCAGAACATTTCCGGACTCTGCGCTGCCGCCATGAGCGCCACCGGACTGTCTAATGCCACTGCCTCCACATCGCCCTTTTTCAAAGCCTCTAACTGTGTCGTCAGATCATCATAGTTGTTGTACTCTAAATGATTAAATTCCTCTGCCAATACCTGATCATACAAAGAACCCGTCAGTGTGGCGATGGTCGTCTCTTCAAAATCATCCAGTGTCCGGTATATTTTATTTTCTGTTTCTTTTCCTGCACAGCCGGTCAGCACGGACACACATAGAAACAGACACGCCGCTATCGCTGCCGCTTTTCCTTTTCTCTTCCTCATGTGTCTTATTCTCCTTATTCCTCTATCGTCAGAATATCTGAAAAGCCTGTTATCTCGAATACTTCCATAACCGTTTCACATACATGCCGAATCACCATGCTGCCTTGTTTATTCATAATCTTCTGAGCGGAAAGCAGAACGCGCAGCCCCGCGGAAGAAACATACGCAAGCGCGTCAAAATCAAAAATAAGTTCCGTAATTCCGTCAATAGATTCCCTGATCGCCTCTTCCAGCTCCGGCGCCGTCATCGTATCCAATCTTCCTTCCACACCGATTGTCAATGTTGTTCCTTCTTTTGCCCTCTGAATCGCCATATCACAGTCTCCTTTTTTCGTTTTTTCTTAAGCCATTGATTTTACCGGGTCCTTTTCATTTGTTTTCATCCCTTTAAAAACCCTAATTTTTTTGCCGCAAACATGACTTCCGCCTGCAGGCAGGTCAGATTCGCCGCTGTCATCACAAAATCCAAAATGGAATTTATCGCCACCGCAACAGCGATTGCTTCTCCCGGAATGCCAAGCTGCACAAACATGACCGTATAGCAGGTCAACGCTCCGCCCGGAATCGGCGGCGCCGCCATTGCAAGAAGCCCGACAATCAGAACTGCCGTTACCAGCCATACAGGCGTAATTTCCACGCCGTAATGCTGCGCCATACACAAAGAAACGGCCAAAAAGCCAACAACACCGCCCGGTTTAAAAATAACCTGTCCTAAAGGAATGGCAAAATTGACAATCTTTCGCGGAATACCGAGCTGCTTTTCACAGGTTTCCAGATTCGTGGCAAAAGCTGCCGCGGATGACGCCGTGCTTAATCCGATCAGATAGGTTGGTAATAATTTCTTAACCAAAGATATAAACGGCATCTTAAAGCGTACCACTATCAGCAGCAGATACACGGATACGACCAGCGCACAACCCGGAACGGCGATGCAGAATACTTTTATGATGCCCTTAAATCCTATCCCAAATTCCGATTGCAACAGATTGAAAATACTTAAGAATACGAATAATGGTATCAGTTTTCCAAGCAGCCTCATCAAAAACTGCACGACCTCGTTTGCCTGCACGATAATATCCCGCACCGCCGATACTTTATCCCCCAGCACTAACAAAGCAACACCGACGCAGACGCCAAGGAAAATAATCTGTAATGCGTTTCCGTTTAAAAACGGAGATATCATATCAGACGGTACGATATTCAGAATCATTTTGTAAATGTCGATAATTCCGCCGGAAAGATTTCCGATTCCCCCCAGAGAAAGAGGAAACATCCAGCATATCAAAAGCATGGTAATCGCGCTGAGCAAAAAAGTATCCAAAATCAATCTTTTCGTTACCTGTCCGCCGATTCTGCCGACGACGGACAAATCACCAATGCTGATGATACCCCAGCAGACGGATAAAAATATTAACGGTGAAGATATCGCTCGCAGCAATCCCAAAATCATAGAAAAAAACGGTTCCGTCAGCATAAGCGTAATATTTCTAATCTCACCCGAAACGCCCCGCACGAAAAAGCCAAGCAAAACAGCGGATACAATAGCGGTAAGAAGCTGTGTCATCTGCCCCATACGCGCTTTTTTCGGCGGATTTAATAACAGTCTATTCTCCCCGTTCTGATAAGAGTAGACTAAAGTAAGTCCTGCCTGCGCCAACAGCCTGTTGCTCAAAAAAAGGTCCTCTCCTTCTTCCAGAACATTCATCCGTCTGCCTGCCACCGCAAATTCGATATACTGCCTGCCGAACTTTTTACCGGTTCTACACAAAACCTGCGTTTCACCAAGTTCCTTTCTCCATATCCCAAGAATTTCCTCCAAAGACAAGCGGATACGGATAATGTCTTTTCTATCCGTCTCCGCTTCTGTCAATGCTTCCACACAGATACCTGACAGTAAATCTATCGCTTTATTCGTCAAAGTATAGCATTCTTTTCGCTGCTTTAGCATAGTGAGCCTCCATTTCTTTTCTTTTTCATCTTAAACTGCTATCATCGTAATATCGTCAAACTGCACCGCATGTACATTAAAACATACAGACCAAAACGCCTGCCAAAGCATCGTTACCATAGCATTATTCTATAACATTTTTGGTATAAGAAAAGCAAAAGGACGCATTTGTTACCTGACGTTTACTTTCAGGGCAGAAAAATTATATTTCCGGGCATTTTATATGATATAATAGTCGCAAAAGAAAACCAGCGGCTGCAAAGCAGACAAAAGAAAGGCATAATTTCTCTATGGATAAAATCTTAATCGTAGATGATGACCCAATGATATTGGAAGATAACCGGACATATTTTCATGCGATGGGATATGATACCGTCTGCGCAGCCACCGCGGGCGCGGCGGAAAGCATTATTCTTTCCAACGCCTTAGACTGCGTCATTCTGGATGTGGATTTACCGGATGGGAGCGGCTTCGCATTATGTGAAAAAATACGCTTAAAGACAAATCTTCCCATCATTTTCCTGTCCGGCTATACAGAAGAAGAAAGCCGCATCCGCGGCCTGTCTGTCGGCGGCGACGATTATGTATGCAAGCCGTACAGTCTCAAGGAGCTGGAATTGCGGGTGGCGGCACGCATCCGCTCCGGCAGAGCGGTCAGGCCTCCCCAAACGCTTACCTTTGGAGACTTCTTTATCTATCCGGCATCCTGCAGCGCAAGCTATAAAGAACGCTCTGTTGATTTTTCCTCTTATGAGTTTGATGTGCTGTATTTTCTCGCAAAGCATCCGAATGAAATTTTCACCCCGGAGCAGATTTATGATTCCGTATGGAAAGCGCCTATTAACAAAGGCCAGAAATCACTGCAGGTCATTATGGGGCGTATCCGCAAGAAGCTCTGCGAACTTCGTCCGGAGCATGACTATATCCAGACCAAACGTTATAAAGGTTATCTGTTCGTTCCTGACTGAAAAACCGCGGATGCCCTTTTAAAGCCGCCGCTTAAAGACCTTTTTTTCGTATGGCATGGAACAAACGCCGGAACACGCCTGCATGAACGCCAAAACCCACTGCCCCGGCAGCCACTGACAAGATTACGAACCCTGCAGCAGCAGTAATAATCCTGCCTGAATTCTCCTCCTGTGGCGGCGATATATTCTGTTGCGGCTCTACAGCGGGCGGCTGTTCTGTATTTGTATCTGTTTCCGCAGCTGTCTCTGCGGCGGGCGGCTGCTTTGTATTTGTACCCGTTTCCGCAGCTGTCTCTGCAGCGGGCGGCTGCTTTGTATTTGTACCCGTTTCCGCAGTTGTCTCTGCGGCGGGCGGCTGTTCCGTATTTGTACCCGTTTCCTCAGTTGTCTCTGCGGTGGGCGGCTGTTCCGTATTTGTATCCGTTTCCGCAGCTGTCTCTGCGGCGGGCGGCTGCTTTGTATTTGTACCCGTTTCCGCAGCTGTCTCTGCGGCGGGTGACTGCTCTGCATCCGGCGCTGTTACGACAGACTCTTTCTGCGGCGTCTTTGGCGGATCCATGATAGCTGTGCCGCCACCCCGGTTACCGCCCCGATCTTCCGCAGCGTCCAGATGATCCGCCGCAAACCGAAGGACATTGGAAAAATGGGGAACACCGTCATGATCCCACTGCAGACGGATATAAATATAAGGATACTCTGCAGTATCCCACTCCCCATAGGGAAGCGACATATAAAAAACGGCAGACGGATCCGACACGTTATTTTCTTCATTCACCACCCAGTCTTTTTCGTTGAAAGAATATTCCGAGATGACTGTAATGGGTAAATATTCTTCCGGTTTCGTATAGCCGCCCCGGAAAACATAAAAATTTCTGCTCACACGCGCCTGTACGTCAAGGAACGTCAGCGGATAATCATTATAGACTACCATACAGACCGGAGGCTCCAGAAAGAAAGCGCCGGAATAAGACCCCTGCACCCGAAAACGCATCCTCTGCTCCTGCCATGTTTCCGTTCCTGTCATATTCCATACAACCGGCAGCATCTCCGAGGATGAAACCGCGCCCTGATAATTGAGTCTGCATTTTAATGATGATGGCAGTACGCCGTTTACGCTCTGTCCGTTTTCTACAACGACACAAACCGGATCGCTCTCTATCACTACCGGCGTATCCGCATAGTGGATATCCCCTGCGATAGAACAGTCGTTTATGACGAGCGCCGCCCCTTCCTCCTGCCAAACCATATATTGCTGTGCAGTCTGCGGCTGCGTTCCCTGCATGGTAACTCCAGTCAGGTAAAGAATGCCGCCGGATGATATACGGAATATCGTCTGTGCGTTTTCTCCTCCTTGGAAAGAAAGAGCGCTACAGCCCGTAAAACTGACAGCTCCGGTGATCGTAACGGTATAATTTCCGGTGTCTATGAGGATTGGCGGCATATCTGCCCGATAAGGAATAAAATCATAATTTTCGTCCAAAACGATATCGGCGTCTAATCTAAGCGAACCGCCGGAATCCTTATGCGCTTCCATCCATGCGATAAATTCCGTACCATTCGCTACGGCATCGACTGCTGCAACAGCATCTTCGCAGTCCGTCCGCTCACCCGCCATTGCTACGCAAGCATCGGACAGATATAATAAAAACACAATGATAGAAACTGCTGCCGTCAAACTGATTTTTTTATTTTTCATCTGTAAATTCCTTTCACGAAAGGATGCAGGAATAGGAGTTTTCATGAAACAAACAATATTTTCCAGATCCATTTTTCATGCGGCTGTGGTAACCGCCGCTTCCATTATCATAACCCTGTGCGGACTATCCATGATCACCCGTTATGATAACAAATATATAACAAAATCCGCGCTCACACAAGATAATCTTGCTTTGATCCCGGAAAATGGTTATTGCGCCCTTATCGATGGATGGGAATTATATCCGGACGCCCTGCTTGCGCCGGAGGACTTTTCCATGAAAGAACTGTCCTGTTACCGGATTCGGGCGGGTGAATATCCAAATCTCGCTTTATTTCATGACGACCGCAATCCATACGGCTGCGCCACATGGCGGCTCCATTTGCAGGGAAACGGAACCTTCACCCTCTATCTGCCGGAACCCTTATGCGCTGCAAAAGTCTTTGTAGACGGACAGTGCCTTGGCGGTTCGGGAACAGTATCTTCGGAAAATTATGCGCCGCTTATAAAAGATACCGCTTATTCTTTTATTCTGAATGGCAGCACAGAATTAATCATCCAGACCGCCAATTACTCCCATTACTATGGCGGCATTTGGTATGCGCCCATAATCGGCGATCCTGACAGCGTCAGCCGGCTTATCTCTTTGCGCATCCTGCTTTACGGAACGCTTTTCTTTCCTTCGATAACGCTGGCTTTTTTCTGCATTACGCTATGGCGGCGTAAAGAAAACGGCTCTTATCCTGCCACATTTTATTTTGGTCTGTTGAGTCTGTCTTTTGCGCTGCAAATCTGCTACCCTTTTTTCAGGCTCTCCGGCATAACGTTTGTCCGCACATTTTATGCGGTAGAAGACGCCGCCGCGCTGTCCGGCATTTTCTTTTCCCTGAAAATTGCCTGTCTGCTGTTCCTGCCAAAAAACGCCGTGCGCCTGAAACGAATCCTCTGTGCGCTTTCTCTCGGCTTTTGCTGCATCGGCGTCATTGTTCCTCTGTTTGTAATCCCTGCTTTTCCCGATGTTACAGCAGGGTATGGCGTTCTACTTTCGTGGTACAAACTCATTATGGCAGGATTACTCATCAGCATTACGGTATACGGATGCTTCATGGGAATGGTACACGGCATAAGCCTCCTTGCCGCAGCAACAGCCAACGGACTCTGTCTGCTTGGCAGCGTTTTAACGATTGGACACTATGAACCTTTTATCGGCGCCTATCCTGAAGAATATGGCATGTTTTGCATGGTAGTGGCTTATGCGCTTTTGATGATGCAGCAAAACAGGGCGACGGTGGAGGAAAATATAAAACTGAATCTGCATCTGCAGGAAGAAGTGCAGGAAAAAACAGAGCATTTGCAAAAACTTCTTATTGAAAGAGAACAGCTGATAGCAGAACTTGGACACGATATGAAATCGCCTCTGACCTCGCTTTCCAACATGGCGCAAATCATACGTTTAAATGATATCATGCTGGATGAAGATACCCGCAGTAGAATGCAGCACATAGAAAAACAGTGCAGCATATTGTCCGAACGCCTGAAATCCATTCAGGAAATAGCGACGCAGACAAGTTCCCCCAGCCAAAAGGAACCGCTGATGCTAAACGACTTCCTTGCGGATTTCTATCATAGCAGCTATCCTATCATCGAACTTTATGGTCCGAATTTTGTCAAAAAAATCACTCCGCATCCGTGCCGCGTCATGGCAAACCGCGAACAGCTTTTCCGGACGCTGGAAAATCTCTTATATAACGCCGCCGATTTTACGCCGCCCGAAGGAAAAATTACGCTTTCCCTGTCTGCGGAAAGATCTTATGCCTGTATTAAACTTACGGATACCGGATGCGGAATATCAGAAAAAGACCTGCCCAATATCTTTAAGCGTTCCTACACTACCCGCAGTGATAACGGCGGACAGGGACTGGGACTTGCGATTGCCCGCGCCATTATTTTGGAACACGGCGGGAAAATAGATGTGGTTTCTAAAGAAGGCGAGGGAACGACATTTTGTATTCTTCTGCCCCTGCTCACATGAAAAAATACACTTACTTTTTACTATTTATGCCGTCCACTGAAAGACGGCGGAATGGAGGATCAACATGAAAAAAAAATTACGCAGCGTTTTATTAAGCCTTGCCATGGCAGCCGCTATATTGACCGGATGCGGTTCTGACGGTAACTTTTCCACACCAACCGCTGACGCTGATACGGCCGCAGCCGGTGCAGGTAAAATCGGTATTTCCATGCCGACCCAGTCTCTGGAACGTTGGAACCGTGACGGCGCATATCTGAGCGACCGGTTCAAGACGGCAGGTTATGAAACTATTCTTACTTTCTCAGACAATGATTCCGCACGGCAGGTAAATGATATCCAGAATATGCTTGCAGATGGCGTTGATTTACTCATTGTTGCCGCTATCGACGGTGAAGCGTTAAATACCGTCATGAATGAAGCCGCACAGGCAAATGTTCCGGTTATCGCCTATGACCGTCTGATTTTGAACGATGCAGTTTCCTATTATGTATCTTTCGATAATTACACGGTTGGCAGACTGCAGGGACAATTTGTTGCAGATACGCTCGCTCTGGCTGATGCAGGTGATAAAGTCTACAATATGGAATTTACCGCAGGCGACCCTGCCGATAACAATGCCGGATATTTCTACAACGGCGCTATGGATATCCTGCGGCCCTATATTGACAAAGGAACTTTACATGTTGTTTCCGGTCAGACAGACTTTGATGCGGTTACTACAACACAATGGAATACCGACACGGCTCTTGAAAGAGCGCAGAACATTCTTTCTTCCTACTATGCAGATGGAACACAGCTTGACGTATGGCTTTGCTCCAACGACTCTACCGCTTTAGGCGTTGCACAGGCTGTTACTTCCGATTATGCAGGTTCCAACTCCGTACTGATTACAGGACAGGACGGCGATGAGGCTAACCTGAGAAATATCGTTGACGGCATCCAGACCATGACCGTTTATAAAAACGTAAGTAATGAAGCGATAGTTACATTATCTCTTGCACAGGCTGTTATCGCGGGCGATACGATAGACGCGTCCTTAATTGATACTTTTGAAATTGACTGCGCATACGACACAGAGTCCTATGAAACATCTGCAGGACACAAATGTCCTTCTTTCCTGCTTGTACCGAATGTAATTACCAAAGATAATCTACAGGATTTAGTTGACACAGGTTTATACACAATGGGCGCTGACGGTTATCTGTCCGCAGCCGAATAGGGGGAGGTTTCTTTTGGCTGATATAATTTTGGAAATGAAATCCATTACCAAAGAGTTTTCGGGGATAAAAGCGCTGGATAATGTAAATCTGAGCGTTGAACGGGGAGAGATCCACGCATTAATCGGCGAAAACGGCGCAGGAAAATCTACACTGATGAATGTATTATCCGGAACCTATCCGACCGGCGCTTATACAGGAGAAATATATTATAACGGAGAACTATGCCGGTTTAAGACGCTGAAAGACAGCGAAGCAAAAGGCATTGTTATTATTCATCAGGAACTTGCCTTGATTCCGCTTCTTACCATTGGCGAGAATATGTTCTTAGGAAATGAGAAAAAAAACAGCCTTGGGATGATAGACTGGGTCTTAACCTATAACGAAGCGGAAAAGCATATGCGGCAGGTCGGGTTAAACGAATCCGCTCGGACTTTAATCAAAGACATCGGCACCGGTAAACAGCAGCTTGTGGAAATTGCAAAAGCGTTTTCCAAAAATGTAAAACTGTTAATTCTGGATGAACCGACTTCTTCCCTGAATGATGAAGAGGCAAAGAGGCTTTTGGATTTATTAATGGAATTTAAGAAAAACGGACTAACTTCCATTATGATTACCCATAAATTGAACGAAATTATTTATTGTGCGGATAAAGCAACCATCATTCGGGATGGCGCCTGCATTGAAACTCTTGTAAAAGGCGTTGACGAATTTAATGAAAACCGTATCATAAAAGGAATGGTAGGACGCCCAATGAACGACCGCTATCCGTCCCGTGAGCATAAAGTACATAAAGAAATCGGGCTTGAGGTAAAAGACTGGACAGTCCGCCACCCGCTTTATCATGAAAAAATTGTCAATAACCATATTTCTTTTAAAGTACATAAAGGTGAAATCGTAGGTTTCTTTGGCTTACAGGGCGCAGGGCGTACAGAACTTGCCATGTCGATTTTTGGAAAAAGCTATGGCGCTGATATCACCGGTGAATTATATCTGAACGGGAAAAAAGTCAATTTAAAAAATCCGGAACAGGCGATTCGCCACAAACTGGCCTATGTAACGGAAGACAGAAAAGTAAACGGACTCATTCCCGGCGAATCCATCCGTTTCAACACAACGCTGGCGCGCTTGGATAAAGTCTGTTCCAAAGGCATTATCAACACAACTGCCGAACAGAATGCTGCGGAAAATATGACAAAGGCGATGGGTACGAAAACACTGTCAATCGAACAAAAAGCCGGCAGCTTATCAGGCGGTAATCAGCAAAAAACTCTGCTTGGCAAGTGGATGTTTACGGAACCGGATATTTTGATTCTGGATGAACCGACCCGCGGCATTGACGTCGGCGCCAAGTATGATATCTACTGCCTGATTCATAAAATGGCAAAAGCCGGTAAATCAGTCATTATCATTTCTTCCGAAATGCCGGAACTAATCGGTATGTGTGATCGCATCTACGTTATGAACGAAGGAAAACTCTGTGGAGAGCTGGATGCCAAAGACGCTGCACAGGAAAAAATCATGAGCTATATCATCAGCGCTGCAGATTAAATGGAAAGGAGAGTTATCATAATGTCAACTAACAAAGAAACTGCGGGCGTAAGCCGCTTTCACTTAGGAGCATTTCTAACAAAAAACAGCATGGTTATTGCTCTTATCATTGTATTCATTTTATTTTATTTCCTGACGGACGGACGTCTTTTATATGCGCAGAATATGTCCAATCTGCTTCTCCAAAATGGTTATGTATTAGTTATGGCGTGCGGTATGCTGCTTTGTATCTTAACCGGCGGTAACATTGACCTTTCCGTCGGCTCCGTTATCTGTATGGTCGGCGGTATTGCGGCAGTATTCATTACTAACCACGGCGTCAGCGCTTTTCTGACAATCCCGCTCTGCATCCTCGTAGGTCTTTTAGCCGGCGTATTGCAGGGTTATTTAATTGGCTATGTCCGAATTCCGCCCTTTATCACTACGCTCAGCGGTATGTTTATCTTCCGTGGTTTTGGTCGTCTGATACTGGACAGTAAAACGGCAGCCGTTCAGGACACCACATTTTTAAGCATTTTTACCGCTTATATTAAAATTCCCGGATTAGATACCGATACACATATTATATCTCCGCTGGTAATTGGTGTATTAGCGGTCGCTTTTATTTTCTACGGCACAATTTCTTCCCGTACAAATAAAGCAAAGAAAGGCGGCAGGCAAAACAGCGCCCTTGTTGATTACGGACGAAACGCGGTTATTTCTGCGGTTCTGCTATTTTACTGCTATTTGCTCTGTCAATATAAAGGCATTTCCGTTATGCTTGTATGGGTTGCCGCGATTTGCCTGATTTATCACTTTATTACTTCCAAAACTGCATTCGGACGTTATTTCTATGCGGTAGGCGGTAATGAGAAAGCCGCGCAGCTTTCCGGTATTAATACGAACAAAGTTTATTTCACAGCCTATGCAAACATGGGACTCCTCGCCGGTTTATGCGGTCTGCTCTGTTTGGCTCGTGTCGGCTCCGTCAATGGTTCTACCGGCACTTCTTTTGAAATGGACGCTATTGGTTCCTGTTTTATCGGCGGCGCATCCGCATACGGCGGCAGCGGTACGATTTCCGGCGTTATCATCGGCGCGCTTTTGCTTGGCGTCATCAATATGGGTATGTCCATCATGGGCATCGGGGATTCCTGGCAGTATGTTGTAAAAGGCGGCGTTCTGCTGACTGCTGTTATTTTTGATGTAGTATCCCGCCGTAAGAACTCACCGCAAAAGTAAAAGAAGAATGCAGCCCGGACGCGGAGCTTGTCGAAAATCTTCTTCACAGCCGCCACGTCATCCTGCGTGGATAACGCTACCTTTTTACCCGCAAACGGTTTTGAGGCAGAAAACTCTTTTTCCAAAGTACGAGATTTCCTCCGTCTGTCCTATCATCACTGGTTAAACCTGTATTCTTATCGTATAAAAAATTTTAGTTTTTACTAGTCTTTCGTGTTATATTTTTTCTATTATCCAATAATCGGGATATGACATAGGCGGATTCTGTCCTATTAACGGCTGTGAAGATTTAACAAATCCCGTTTTCTTTAACGCCTCTATCCGCTCCACCGCATAGCCTGCCGCTTTCGTCGCTATCTTAGCGCATCCGAACCAGTCGTAAAACGGCTCCGTCACCAGCGATAAAATATCCGCTAAGACCTCCGCCTTTTCATAGTCGCTTCTAACGTCTATTCTTAACAGACCGCAGTTATTATAATAATCTTCGGACTGTCTGCGAAACATCTCTATTGTGCCAATAACCGCCCCCGCTTTCTTATCTACAATGGAAAAACGCACAAAACACTTATTTTCATGATACTCTATCAGCCAGAATTTGATGGTATTTACAACGTCCTCTTTTTGGGAACAGTAAAAATTACTGCCGTTGCAGTTATCGCTGTTAAAAAACGGCAGGGCGAATTTATCCCCATATACTTTCCATAAATCGTCGACGTCGGATTCTTCTATCAGGCGTATTTTAAAGTTTTCGTTTTCTAACGTCGGGCAGGTTGCGTATATATCTATAGTGGCATTCATATGGCAATCTCCTTTTCACAAATTATTTAATCTCTCAAAATACTCCACTTTGCGCAATTCCTTTCAATGCTCCGATTGCTGTATTGTAACAGCAAGCTATTATCCTGCGTGACAGTTACTCTTAGTCTGCGCAAAATTTCTTTTATGATATCAATATTTTTATTAATTATCAATAAAATATTTTTACTATTGTCAAAAGCTCAATCCTGTATCTGCCATTCGCCATTATCAATATTTAAAAAACAGGTTCTCTTTTCGATGCTGCAAAAATTCTACAACTTTAATGTTCATACCAAACGAAATCGTCATAATCCCAGTATAACCCAATGTCCCCACTCAGCGAATAGGCGCCGCAAATACTGCCGTCTATGGCATTGACCATACAATGATAATCACAAAATTCCTTGGGGTCTGTCACCTCCTCCTTATTACCAAACTGTACGGAATACGCTATATCTCCCT
>JAMPFF010000001.1:0-112105 GCA_023664605.1 Clostridium sp. | reverse complement strand
TGTTATCACAGGCAAATCAGTCCAATCAGTTGGCGTTGTCATTACTTCAATAAAAAGTTAGCAATGCTAAAAAGAAATATCGTACAAAAGGATTTAAAGAGCCGTCCTACAAGGGCGGCTCTTATTATGATAAGGTATATATAACTATCTCAATAAATTTTCAGGAGGATATAAAAAGATATGGACTTTGATGAGTCATTCTTAAAAGAAGAAATACGCTGGGATTTTAAGGTGGACAGGAAGCGTAAAAAGGTATGGTCGGTAGCGATTAATCTCTTAGAGCAGTTGGATATCGTTTGTAAAAAGTATGATATTCCCTATTATGTATATTATGGCACGCTGCTCGGTGCGGTACGGCATAAGGGATTTATCCCGTGGGATGACGATATTGACGTTGTCATGTTTAGACAGGACTATGAGAAATTTCAGGAAATAGCCCCGAAAGAATTTAAAGCGCCTTATTTTTTCCAGAATTCCTATAACGACCAGATGCTTTGGTTTTTCTCTAAAATCAGGGATAGTAGAACGACGGCGATTGAATTTTCCGTAAAAAATTTCAATCAGGGCATGTTTATAGACATTTTTCCGCTGGATGACGTACCGGATGGCGTCCATGAGGAGTTTTCTACGGTCTTGGAGGTACAGAGGGATATTAAACGCACCATTTATAACCCTAAACAGTTATTATTAGACTATGAGCAGGGAAAACAGTTTACGCTTGATATTGATATTTTATTAGACCTGATTAAGATGGACAGAAGCCAGAGATTAAAGGAATTTGAGACACTCAGTCTCTCGTATGCCGGACAGTCTGAAAATGTAAATTACATTTTAGACGAATTGTCAGGGGAGGGAGGCAAGAGCGTAAAAAGAGAGTGGTTTCAAAAGACGGTCTATCTGCCTTTTGAGCATATCAAAGTGCCTGCACCCGCCGAATATGATAAGATTTTGACGCAGTGTTACGGGGATTATATGACGCCGGTTAAAGGCGGCACTGGGCATGAAAATATTATATTAGACCCCGATATGCCGTATGATGTATTTTTTGACAAATATTTGGAGGAACGCTGATTGGCAGCGTTCCTTTTTGGCGTTTTTTCTTTTTAGGATTTTTTTTCTTCAAGAGATTTGATTTTCTCAAGCGCCATCGGAAAATTACCGCATTTGCGGTAATGGATAAGAGCCATCTGAGGTTCTCCCATCATTTCATTGATAAGGCCGATATTGTAGGAGGGAATAAACGTATTCGCGCCTGTGACATGGGCGGTTTCAAACGTGGTCGCCTTAGTAAATTCGAGCAGCGCTTTCATATATTGCCCGTTTCTTAGATAGATAAGCCCCATCAGGGAGACAAAGTCGGCGGAGACGGCAAAAGCGTCATAGACACCGACCAGCCCGAGAGCCTCTTCGGCGCGGTTTAAGTGGAGCAGGGCATAGCCATAGCCGATAACCATCATCTGTACATATTCCGCCGCAGGGTCTACGTCATAGGAGAGTCCTTTGCTATAATAGAGACAGGCATTTTCATCATCATGTATCATATTATAGGATTGGCCGAGCTGGAAATAGGTATACGGATTGTCGGGGTGATTGCGTAAATCTGTCAGCAAAAGGTCGATATTGCGCTGTGCCTTTGCTAAAAGCTCGTCAGGGCTACCGTTATAGCCGCAGTGGCCTAACAGGAGGGGAATCCGGTAAGTGCCGTAAACGGGCGTATTTTTCTGTATGGGAGCAACCTGCTCATGGATGATACCGCGGTAGTGATAATAGCGGCGGGAAAAAAGACGTTCCACGGCGTCGGTATAGACGCTGTCCGTGCCATTCATCTCATAGTGGTTCTGTCTGGATAGCCGCCCAATGTATTGGGGATGTTCTTGCATCAACGCCAAAATGGCATGGATATCAATGTCGAGTAAGATTTCGTCACAGTCGATAACAAGAATCATATCGTGGGAAGCCTGCTCGATGGAAAAATTTCTTGCCGCGCTAAAATCCTGCGTCCAGACATAATCCAACACCTTATCCGCATAGCGGACGGCAATTTCTTTCGTATTATCGTCAGAACCGGTATCTACGACGATAATCTCCCAGTCATAGGCGCGCAGGGGTTTTAAACAGTTTTCTATGTTTTTTTCTTCATTTTTGGCAATGATGCAGACGGATATCGGTATCATATTTCTTCACTTTCTGATTTCACAAATTTTATCGTTATTTATTACGTCATTATGTCATGTATATGATTAGTCATGTATGTCATTTAGTCATATATATTATAATTTCGCTCAAGGCTTTCTAAAATAGAGTCCACACAGTTTTTCCAGACAAAATTTTCGGCTGTTTTCTGTTTAGCTTTGGCAATCAAGACTTCCGCCTCATCCGGGTGTGTCAGCCAGAAATCAGCGATTTCCGGAAGCCTTTCCAGTTCGTCCAAGTGGAAAAGAACGATATCTTCCTTGTCGGTATAATGAGCATCTATCCAGGAGCTGGAATCGGTCAGACAGATGGAATGGCGAAGCATCGTATTAAAGATTCTGTCGTGTGTGCCGGCCTTAAACCACGGCATGACGTTTAAATTGATTCTGGCATTACGGATATAAGGGAAAGTATCGGCAAAATCCACACGTCCATTTATAATATGCAGATTATCGGCGCCTGCGCAGGGATGGTCTTCCCAGCCTCTGCCAAGGACATGCACATGAAAACCGGCGTCTACCAGTATCTGGATGGCTCTGGAACGATAGTACATTCTGACCATCCAGTCAATGGGCGACATACCACGCACAATGGTGCGGCAGGATTCATTGCTTAAATCCATGTGGTTGGCCGAAAGAATGTCGAGAACGGCCTGTTCTACGGTTACACCGGTATGTGTCAGCAGATGTTGGGCAATCTGCATGTAAATCTGATAAAGCGGTGAATCCTTTGGGCAGACATACTGTTCAATTTCGCCCAGTTTGCTGTCCGGTGGATAGTAGGTGGCCGAGAAAAAAATGTCATATTCTTTTTCTGTATAAGGAATCGGCTCTTCATCATCTATTGTTCCCGCATGGGGGAGAAATTCCACATGTTCGACCTCCGGGAAATAGGTTTTTACATAGGAAACATGGTCCATATCCGGACAAAACTGGATATACTTATTAGGATGGTGTTCCATCGTGGGATGAAACCGCAGCGGATGGTCCATCAGGATATTGACGCAGCATGCGCCCAAAAGGTTCCACAGGTTGATATAATAGTCATCATGGATGCCAATACGGTCGATGGAAATGACGACGTCTATTTTTCGTGTACAGAAAGCGGTAAGTTCCTGCAAGGAATGCCCCGGCGCATCCGTGTGGAGCAAGTCCAGTATAAAAGTTTCATGCCCTCCTTTTTGCAGTTCCTCTGCAATCTGGCTGATAAAATAATTAAAGGAACTTGTGTATTCGTGGAATAGTACAAATCTCATTTCTTCTGCTCCTCCATAATAAGGTTATAATAGGCAGCCAGTTCCCGGTTAAAATCGGAACCCGGCAGCATTACGTCCGGACGGTGTTTCATTGTCTCTAAAAATAAGGTACGTGCTTCTTCTATTTTATGCTCTTTTAATAGAGCGGCCAACTGTTCTTTTAAGGATAAAGTCTCCGCTTTTTCCTGCGTAAATCCAATAGGCGCCTCATAATAAGTCAGATTCCGGTATCGAACCCAGACATATAAAAGCTGTTCCGATAAAAAGCCGTAGACACGTTTATGGTAATCGTCATAGGAACTTGTGTCAATCTGCTTGGAAGCCACATCGAATATGGAAAAAAGCCACTCGGCATAATCGTCAAATAGTTCTTTGGTTGTGACAAAGAGATTGCCGCAGTAAAGTTTGCAGCCATTTAGTACTTCATTAAAAATCGGTACACAGTCGGGATAAAGCTGTTTGATAGCTGCGCCGACCGCTTCTAAGTCATGGATATTATGTGCTTCGCCGTAGCCGTCACGATAGCATTTCTCGGATGTAACAGGCTGTGAAATAATAACCTGATATTTAGCAAGAATCGGTATGAAATCCGCTTTTGTCATAATGCTGTTTTTATCGTTTAAGAAGTATCTGCGGTAATGGCATAGCCCGATATATTCCGTATTCTGTACATTTTTCCAAGTCCAATACAGGCCGGTCAGTTCGCTGTAATACATGTTTAAATCGGAAATGTTATCGCCCGTATCATCGCCGGGGTAGCCTAAATCTTCGTGCAGGGCATGGCCGACGTGCAGAGGGTGGTAAATAGGATTCTGCGGCGGGTCAAATTTTACATGGGTCATAACGTAAATCGACAGGATACCCTGACAGCTTTTTTTTCGCAAAGCATCGCAGAATGCCTGTAGCTGCGCTTCTGTAACCGGAACATCCAGCAGTTGTAATAAAACCTGATTAAATTCCGTTACATAGTCTCCAATATAAGGGTTTGCATGATAATCCGGCACACGTTTCAATGTTTCTTCTTTCAGTTGTAAAAAAAAGTCATAAGGAAGCCTGGTAAAGCGCAGGCTGATAACTTTTAAACCTGCCAGATAGCAAAGCGTCAGGAATGTATATTCCAGTTCTTTGCGGTATGTCTGTAAAAATCCCCGCCTGTCGCATTCTTCCCATAACATGGTATCCACGGTTAGGATATGAAAGTGGTGAGAGGCGTTTGGCGACAGCACAATGGAGTGTGGATTTACATAATAGTGGTATAGCCTTTCTTCCAAAATATATATTTTCTTCGCATAAAGATGGAGCATCACTATGAAAAAATGGTCTTCATAGGCAAACCCTTCCGGGAAAAAAATTTGGTTTTGCATCAAAAAATCCCGTGTGTACAGTTTATCCCAGACGAAAGCGCCCATGGAAAGACAGACCAGAAAAGTTTTTCTCTTATCGGTAGTATTGATTTCAAAAAGACGGTCTGTTTCACCGGTTAATTTAGGCTCTATTGACTGGTTGGCATAGCCGTAATCGCGCCAGTTTTTGCACATTACAATATCACAGGGATGTGTCCGCATTTTTTGATATAGTTTCTCATACATATCCGGTTCCACCCAGTCATCAGAATCCACAAAGCCGATATAGGGAGCGGAAGCATATTCCATACCGATATTTCTGGCCCGGCCCTGATGTCCGTTTTCATCACAATGGATAATCATAACGGATTCCGGATAAGAAGTTTCGATTGCAGTCAGTTTTTCCCATGTATGGTCGGTGGAGCAGTCATCTATGAGGATGACTTCCAGTTTGTCTAAACCGATTGTTTGTGCCGCAATGGAGGTAAAGCACCGGTCGATGTAAGCCTCAACATTGTAGCAGGGTATGATGATGCTGATAAGTTTATCCATGTTCTGAAATCCTTTCAGGTATTAGTTAAGGTTTTCTGCCGTATGGTAGAACAGATAGATTCTAAATCCTGCTCACTGATAGGCAGTTCTAATGTCTGTAATAATGCTTGGTTAAATTCGGTTATATAATCCTTGATATAAGGATTGTTATGGTAATCCGGCACTCTTTTCAATGTTTCTGCTTTCAGCCGCAGAAAAAAGTCATACGGCGGTTTGGTAAGACGCAGACTCAGCATTTTTAGTCCGGATAAATAACATAAGCAGAGAAACTGGTATTCCAGTTCCTGACGGTATATTTCCAAAAATCCCCGTTTGTCACATTCCGCCCAGAGCAGTATATCCGCATCTAAAATATGAAGATGATGTGCGGCGTCCGGCTTTAAAGTTGTTGAAGCCGGATTGATGAAGTAATGGTACAGCTGTTCCTCTAATATATAGACCCTATTGGCATAGAAATATAAGAACATGCAAAAAAATGGGTCTTCATAAGCAAGGTGGTTGGGGAAACGAATGTCGTTTCCATAAAGAAGCTCACGGGTATATAGTTTATTGCATGGACCGTAGCCAATGGAGCTGCAGACCAGAAAAGTCTTTCTTTTATCTACCGTATCAATCTGGAGTATGCGGTCCGATGCTCCGGTTAGTCTCATTTCTGGTGTTACCGTGATATTTCCGGGGTCACGTAAATCCTGGCACATAGCGATATCGCATTCATATGACACCAGTTTATCGTATAATTTCTCATACATATCCGGCTCAATCCAGTCATCAGAATCCACAAAGCCGATGTAGGGAGCGGAGGCGTATTCCATGCCGATATTTCTCGCCGTACCCTGATGCCCGTTCTCATCACAGTGGATAATCATGACGGATTCCGGATAAGAAGCCTCAATCGCGGTCAGTTTCTCCCATGTATGGTCGGTGGAGCAGTCATCCACCAGAATAATCTCCAGCTTATCAAAACCTATCGTCTGTGCAAGGATAGATTGAAAACAGCGGTCAATATATGCTGCTACATTATAACAGGGGATGATGATGCTGATTAATTTATCCATAAAAAGCCTCCAGTAATTGCGCTGCGCGGTGTTCCCAGGTATGTCCGGCGCGTGCCGTCTGATATCCATTATCTGCAATATATTGCATTTTATCAGGATTTTGCAATAAGTCTACCACAATGGCAGACAATCCATCCAATCCTTTCAGAGAATAAAAGACAACGTCTTTTCCGTCCGTTAATGCCTCGCGAAGATAGATACTGTCGTCGGTCAGGCTGACAGCCCCCTGCAGCATGGCATTGAAGATACGCTCGGTTGCGCCGTCCTTAAACCATGACATTTGATTCAGGACTATTTTACTATCTTCCATAAGGGCAAGTCCGTCCTCGAAAGGAACGGAACCGGGATGGCAGATAAAATGCGGGTCGTCATAAAAATCTGTGTTTTGCCAGCCTTCTCCGTATACGGTCACCGTGATACCGGCTTCCACTAACCGGCGTATGATTTCCATTCGATAATATGCACTAATAAATATATCGACATGGCGGTGGTTTTGCATAACTTCTTTGAGTTCGGAATCCGGCAGTTGTATGGAAGCTGCCTGTAAACATTTTTCAAGCGCCTGCTCGTAAGTCTGTTCCGAATGCGTCAGCAGATAATTGATGACCTGATGGTCTAAATCGTCGAAAGCATAGTCGGTCGTAAGCTTCAAACTGCCTATAAAAAGAACATCAATAGAACGATTTATTATTGGTTTTTTCAGTGCATCAGGGTGAAACTCTACCCCGGCAGTAGGGATGAAGAGCGCATTCTGTACATTAGGGTAGAAGCGTTTAACGTAGGACACATGGTTCCTGTCGGAGCAGATAACGACACCATAATCAGGACTTTTATCCAGCGAGTCAAAATAGTGTACGGGATGGTCAACGAGCAGGTTGAAGCAGGGAACATTCCATACATCCCAGAGAAAAGTTCCGTCGGTATTTTGCCAGTCGAAACAGCGGTTATTCATGGTAAAAGCAAAGTCCAGCCCATTTTCATGGAACAGAAAAAGCTGCTCGGTATATTTTTGAAAATCTTCCTGCGTATTGACATCTTTCGGGTAGAGAAAAACTTCATATCCCATTTTTTCAAAAGCTTTGCGGTATTGTTCCGTAATGTATTGCAGGATAAAATTGCCGCCTTCCAATACAACAATCCGTACGCGGGATAGTTTTTCCAAGGCAGGCGGAAAATCGCCGCATTTTCTAAAGTACACATCAGCATTAGCGGTATCGCCTAATTTTTCAAAGATAAGACCGATATGATAAAAGCTTAGAAAGCTGTTTGCACCGTGAAATTTACAATTTTCTATGGTCGTTGCTTTTAAAAACTGCTCGACCGCCTGTGGGTACAACTCATTCGCCATATAGATGCGCCCCATCAGATAAACAAAATCCGCAGAAGAGCAAAAGGTGTCATAGATGGATTCAAATCCCAAGGCGGTTTCTGTCTGTTCCGTGCGTAACAGGGCATTGCCATAGGAAACGACCATAGCCTGTACATAGGCAAGTTCGGGGTCCACGTCAAAATACAGCCCCTTGCCGTAGTATTCGCAGGCGGCTTTGTAATCTTCGACGATTTCATATCCCTTGCCTAACTGGTAGTAAATATAGGGATTTTCACCTTCTTCTTCCAACTGCTTGTGCAAAAGGGTAAGATTGCGTTTCCCCTTGGCAAGCTGTTCTTCCGGCGTCATATCATAGCCGGTATGCTCAATCGTCGTATGCAGTAAAAGACAGGGAAAATCGCTGCCGCGGATGGGTCTAAGCTGCTCGTGGATAATGCCGACATAGTGATAAAGCTTCCGGTTAAAGAAGCGTTCCGTATAATCGGTATTATTTAAAGTCAGCTGTCCGTTTGTCGTTATCAGATTTTCTCTGGAAATAGCCCCGACGCTGTCGGCATGATGTTTCCTGAAAAAGTTCAGTTCTTCCACATCGATTGTCTTAATCCATTCGTCGCAGTCCATCATGAAAATCCAGTTGTTGGAAGCCGCCTGCAGTGAAAAGTTCCTTGCCGCGCTAAAATCGTCGCACCAGACAAAGTCCAGAACCTTGTCCGCGTATTTAGCGGCAATTTCTTTCGTCCTGTCGGTAGAACCGGTGTCCACAACGACAATCTCAAAACCGCATGGTTTGATGGAGGAAAGGCATTTTTCGATTCTTGCTTCTTCATTTTTAGCTATGATACATACAGATATCGGGTGCATAATTTGTTCCTTTGTGGTAGTATAGTTTTATACTTTATAGTATCATATTTAGCGTGAGAAAGCTATTCTTTATATTTACGGTTAGCATTCGCGAAACTCCTAGTGTGAAAAAGGCATGGTAATGAAGATGAAAGTTTTACTGATTGGTAAAAAAGAAGATATGGGTCTGGTGCGGTGCGCTCTTAGAGACGAAAGCGCAGTTGCAAAGACCGTTTATTGGGATGATGATAATGGACCGGAGGAATTGAGGGCGGATATGCTGTCAGACTGCGACTGGATTATCATAGCCATGCAGGAGGAAAAACATGCAGAATATTTGTATGAATTGCTGGTTTGCCTGATAGGGGGGGATGATAGTAAAATCATTAATTTTTATGCGGTGTACCATGCCATTGTACCGCCTATGGTAGTAGATAGAGTGATGAAAAATCCTTTGATATCCAGATATGATGGTATGATATTGGGTATTTCACATGCTTATTGCGGAATCATGCCGCGGTGTTTCGATGGCGCATTCTGCAATTTAGCGGTTTCTTCTCAGGATATTTATTATAACTTTAAAACTCTGGAGCATTGCTTTTTACATTATCCGGAAAAAATTGCAGATATGAAATACCTGATTATTGATATGTATGATTATACATATTTTAATTTTGATGTTTCTATGAGTAAAGCGATTACACAGTATTATAATGACGGCGGTTTTATGCGGGATGCCCATAATTTTTCCAAAAACAAAAATATTCCATACCGGTTTGAAGAACTGCAGATGGTATTGCAGGAACAGAGTTTGAAAGGAATTACACGGGAAAAGATGGCTGCTTGGGAGCAGATTTTTGATAATGTGCATGAAAAAACAAAGTATCAGGAATTTAGGAATCCCCTAAAACTATATGAAAGGGCAAGAATCGTTAAAGAAAAGGATATAAAAGAACATCAGGTATATACAAGTATTGTAAAAAATGTATATCAGGAAACCATACAGGAAAATACCGTATATTTTTATAGGCTGTTAGAGTTGGCATATAGAATTAATCCGAAAATGAAAATTTTTGCAATTTTAATACCCAAGTACATAGAGACGGAAGAGATGCAGAAAGAGGCGTATGCCGAATGGCAGACAATATTTTATGATGTTATGCAGGAGTATCAAAAACAGTATCCCTTTGTATTTTTGGATTGGAAAGACCACGAAATTGCAAAGGAAAGAGCCTGCTATTATGATGCGACACATTTGAATTATTATGGCGCGGTGAAGTTTTCAAAGATGTTGAATGACTATTTATGGAATAGTTAGTGCAAAGCATAGAAGGAGCGGTCGTTGAAACTACTATTATATTCATGGAAATCCAATAGTGAACAGATTTTAAGTGATAATTTAAGAAAGCTTGGATTTGAAATTATTCCGTTTAGTAAGAAATGCAGTCATTATACGAGGGATATGGAGCTTGCCGCGCAGATGATACCCTATATTTATGAGCAGGGTATAGAGGCTGTCATTTCTTTTGATTATTTTCCCATTATTTCCATGATTTGCGATACGGTGGAGATTCCCTATTATGCGTGGGTATATGACTGTCCGCATTTTACGCTGTATGCCAAGCTGGTTATGCTGCCCTGTAACCATATCGGCATTTTTGATAGAAAATTGGTGGAAAATCTACAGCAGTACGGCGTACAGACTGTGTACCATGTGCCTCTTGCGGTGGACGCGGATGTTTTTGCGGATGCGATTCGTCAGGCTTCCAATACAGAGCGGACAAAGTATCAGTGCGATATTTCTTTTATAGGTTCTCTGTATACGGATGAGCATAATTACTATGATAAATTATTCCCGCAAGGGGAGGAAAACGTATGGAGCCAGGCGCTGCAAAAACAGTGCTTTTCCTATCAAGGGGATTATCTGCGAGAAGCGGTGGAACAAAACAGGACGGAATTTAACGTTCTTTCGGAGATGCTGGAAGAACAGGGGTTTGGATTGGGAGAAGATTATTTTGCCAAACCGGAGGACGTGGTTTTGGCAAAGATACTGGAAAAGAAAGTCACGGTAGAAGAAAGACGAGAGCTTTTAGTGCAGACAGCGTCAGCATTTGGAGAACAATATCGTTTCAGTCTGTATACGGCTTCTGATTTGCAGGGGATACCACTATTATCCCGCCATCATAAAGGCACTGTCGATTATCATACACAGATGCCGCTTGTGTTTGCAGAAAGCAGGATTAACTTGAATCTGACGCTGCGTTCCATACATTCAGGAATCCCGCTCAGAGTGCTGGATTGCATGGCGTGCGGCGGATTTATGCTGACGAACTGGCAGCCGGAAATTGCGGAAGCTTTCCGTGAAGGGGAAGAAATTGCGACATTTCGGAGTCTGCAGGAATGTCTGGATAAAATAAGCTATTATTTGCAGCATGAGGAGGAAAGACAGCGGATAGCGGCGGCGGGACAAAAGAAAGTGCAGGAAAGCTTTTCTTATCAAAGGGGATTTGAAAGACTATTTGAAGTATAAAGTTACTTTTGTAAAAAATTTATGAGGAAAAGAAGAAATATGGAAAGAGAAAAAGTGAGTATTATCATACCGACTTATAACAGAGCGGACTGCATAGAAAAATCGGTTAGAAGCGTATTAGAACAGACTTACCGGGAGTTTGAACTTATCATTGTCGATGACGGTTCTACCGATAATACGCAGGATGTGATAAATAGCATAGAAGATGAGCGGATGCGTTATATCAAAATGCCGGAGAATCACGGTGCATCAGCCGCCAGAAACGAGGGAATCAGGCAAGCGGCATATGAATATATTGCCTTTCAGGACAGTGATGACTGGTGGAAGCCGGATAAGCTGGAAAAGCAGATGCAGGCGCTTATGGATAACCCGCAGGCGGGAATGGTGTATTGTGCCTATGAATGCAATAGATTTGACGGAGATATTACTATTGTGCCGGATGAGCAGATACCGCTGCATGACAAACAGGGAGATATTTATGAAAAACTGCTTTGTCGGAATACGATAGGAGCGCCGACGGTGCTGGCACGCAGGGAATGTTTTTCAAAAGTCGGGTTGTTTTGTGAGAATCTGTCCTGTCTGGAAGATTGGGAGCTGTTTATGCGAATCGCCAAGGAATATTCGATTCTTTTTATAGAAGAGCCGCTGGTGATAGTGCATTTGAATACAGAGGGCGTTTCATCCAATACGGCAGGCTATTATGAAGCAAGATGTTACATGATAGCGCAGCATAAAGCAGAATTGGTAAAATATGGTAAATTTAGCAGTGTGGTGGAAGAGGTCTTATTAAGAGCGCAGAAAAGAGGTATTTTAGAGCAGGTCAACAAAATGCTGCTGTATTATCTAAGATAGGGATATAGAGCGTAAAAGGACGAGGAATGGAACATACATTTTCCGTGCAATATATTGTATTTTTCGTGCGGTCAACGTATACTAATAAGTATCAATAGAAAGTAAAATAAGGATTTTGAAAGTTGCAATATGGATAGTAACAAATATATTACATTTATTCTTGGTGGAATGACCTTTGAATATGATGAAGATAAGAATAAAGCAAATATTGAAAAACATGGTATTTCTTTTAGGAGCGCTGCTCGTGTGTTCTTCGATTATGATAGAATTGAATTTTATGATGAAGAGAATAGCGTTTTTGAAGACAGATATGATACGATTGGAGATGTATCGGCAGGAGGCATTAGCCCTGCAGAAAACACAGATACCACCATTGGTAATGTTGGAATAGATGATGTGTTATTTGTAGTATATACGGAACGTGTTAGACGAAATGAAAACGGTATGGATATCGATGTGATAAGATTGATTTCGGCAAGATATGCCACCAGTTTTGAAAGGGGTCTTTATTATGGTAAATGTCAGTAATTTGTCGGCAGGTTTAGTAAGAGAACTGGCTTTTTCGGAAGAGGAGATACAAGAATTGAAAATTGCCAGAGAAAAACCGGTTGTTTTTGATGAGGATTGTCCGGAAACTACCCCGGAAAGGGCATTGAAGTTTAGAAGAGTAAATCCTCCAAGGGGAAATAGTGCGAGGAGAGCATAATTCCCCTCACTCAAGCATCTCCCTCACCCTATGCCTGTATGTATGCGCCGCCGCCACTTTATCATGCCCGTTTTGGGAAATTGCCAGCCGTTCGTCCTCATGGATCAGATAATAGTCGATTTTTGCCAGCAAATCTTCTTTGCTTTCATAGTAAACAAAATCCTCCCCCGGTATAAAATCATCGAGAAAATCCGCCTGAAAGTTACTAAGCAGAAAGCCGCCGCTTCCCATGATATCGAAAGCGCGCAGCGGAATGCCGCTTTTAATGCTGCGCAGGGAAATGTTTAAGTTAATTTTACTCTGTTTAAAAACAATGGGCATCTGTGTATAGTAATCGACCGTGCCGCGGTTGCAAAGCCCCGGCATGGAAAAATTTTTATCATGTGTAAAAAGGTCAAGCGTATGCGCTCCGGTGATGGCGCGAATCAGTTCCATGCGTTCCAGGCCGGTAATCTTGCGGTTGATAACATACTGCGCATAGAGATATTCTTTCGTTTCCACGCCGTCGGGATTGGGGTCCATTGGAAGCGCCTTGTATAAATCATCCATAACAGGGGCGAGAGTTTCCTGAATGAAATTATAGCCCTGCACTTTCATCTGCGCATTCATAATGGCGTCCAGATAGCCTTTCGTATAATCGGACAGTGTCGTCATCCGTTCAAAAAAGTTATGTTTTTCCGTATAAAGTGAACCGACAAAGGAGATATCATATAAAAAATCGGATGAGGCGTCCGCCTGCCTGCCGGAGAGTGGCTTTAGAGCGTCCAGTCTCTCTGTATTGGCGGCCATAGGCAGATAGTGAACCGTTGTAATGCCTGCGTTGTGAAATTCCAGATATAGTTCTTTATCAAAGATATAGATGACGTTACAGGGATTGATGACCGTATAAGAATAGAGCATGACATACGGGCTGTCATAAATCCAGGAGATATATTTGATATCCTCTTTTTTACAGGCATTGGAAATAACCGGAAAATAATTGAAAGAAAAAACAACATCCGGCGTATGCTTATGCAATGCCGCAATCAGTTCTTTTTCAATTTCCGTGCCTCTTCTGCCGTCTTTATTGGAAAAAGGGAAGCTGTAAAAACGATGCCCTTCTTTTGTGAAAGCGTCTTTGATATCTTCATTCCCGAAACTTTCCCATTCAATAAACAGTATTTTCATAGATGCTGCTCCCTTTACGATTATAGCGCAGACTGCTAAGTCTGAGGTTATTATACCATAGAATGCGGCTAAAGGTTTAGTATATTTTATTCGATATAATGTATAAGACGTCACATACATGATACAGATACACAATTTATAGAGTGGTGGACTTTTAAAGCATGTGATATAATGAGAGCAAGCGTCCGATGTAATCGGACATAAAGCGCTGAAAGCGCGGGCTTGCGAGTTTAGATGTGAGAGGATTTAGTTACATGCGCAGATTTTTGCAAAAACAACTATTAGATGTGATTGACAGTATGCACATGCTTCATCAGACGATAAAAGAAAAACTGGAGCGCAGGGATTTTGCAGGCGCACAGACGGCGTTATGCGACGAGCAGGAAGCGGCGATTCAGACGGGAGAAGCTATCGAGCAGGCGGTGGGAACCGGAACGGAAGCGGTTACGCATCTGGAACGCTATTGTGAGCGGTTATATCAGATAAATGAGCAGATAGAGGAAATTCCGGCGAAAAAAGCGTATAAATCGCTGGAAGAGGCGCTTATTAAAGCGGAAAATGCCATCCGGCATATGCCGGTGAAAAAGACGGCGGTTTTTCTGCCCTATAAGGTTTCCATGTGGGACTGTTTTGAAAGCATCTGGCGGGCAGGCTGCCAAGATGCGGAGTGGGAGTGCCTGGTTGTGCCGATTCCTTATTTTGGAAAAAACGAAGACGGGTCGTTAGCGCAGATGCAGTATGAGGGAGATAAATTTCCGGCGGATGTGCCGATTGTGGACTGGCAGCAGTATTCTTTGGAGGAAGAGAAGCCGGATGTTATTTTTATCCATAATCCGTATGACCAGTATAATCTGCTGACGACGATACATCCTTATTTTTATGCTTCCAAAATCAGAGAATATACAAATAAGCTGGTCTATATCCCTTATTTTGTGCATCAGAATGATATGGTAAAAGAGGATTACTGCATTCTGCCGGGAACACTCTATGCGGACGTGGTGGTTTTGCAGTCGGAGCGCGTCAGAGAACAGTATATTAAATATTATACGGAAGCGTTACCGGAACTGACCCAGAAAGTGGGAATGCGGGCTATTGAACAGAAATTTCAGGCGTTAGGCTCGCCAAAACTGGACGTGATAGAAAGAGAAGACAGAGTCATTCCGGAGGAATGGAAAGCGTTTTTAAGCCAGGATAAAAAGGTGATTTTTTTCAATACGCATTGGACGGGGCTGGCCAAGGGAAAGAGCGAGCAGTTTCTAAAAAAGTTAAACTGGGTATTTCAGTTTTTCGGAAAAAGAGAAGACGTTGTGCTGTTATGGAGGCCGCATCCTTTGATGATGGAGACCATCGTTTCCAGCAATCCCGACGTGGAGGATGACTATAAAAAGCTGGTAGAGAGTTATAAAAAGCAGAAAATCGGGATTTATGATGATTCGCCGGATTTACACAGGGCAATTAATTTATCGGACGCCTATTATGGCGATAGAAGTTCCGTTGTGGAGATGTTCAGGCAGCAGGGGAAACCGGTTATGATTATGAATCATGATATTGTGGAAGATTAGGCAGTCCGTAGTTAGGTTGGTCCGTAATTAGGTTAGGAAGCAGGCTGAGAAAGCGGCATAGCAATGAAAAGGGATATTTGGTATGAAAGTGCATCATTTGACGGACACTGAACTCAGGCAGGTTCAGCTCATCCAGTTGGAAATGTTAAAAGAAGTGGATAGAATCTGTAAACTTTGTAATATCCATTACAATATTATAGCGGGTACGCTTTTGGGAGCGGTAAGGCATAAGGGCTATATTCCATGGGATGATGACGCGGACGTGGCGTTTCTTAGAAAAGATTACGAGAAATTCCGGGCGGCCTGCGAGAAAGAGTTAGACCATAGCAGATTTTATTTTCAGGACCATAGAAATACAACGGGTTACCGCTGGGGATACGGAAAACTGCGCAGAAAAGGAACCGTGTTTTTGCGTGAGAATCAGGAGCATATGCCGTATGAGCAGGGAATTTTCATTGATATTTTTCCACTGGATGCGGTTTCCGATAACAGGATGATAAGGACATGGCAGAATCTTCATTGTTACTGCATCCGAAAGATGATGTGGGCGCCGGTTGGGAAAATCGTTTCCAAAAGCCTGTTTTTAAAGGGCTGGTACAGGCTGCTTAACGCCATTCCGGCGGATGTTTTATACCGGCATTATAATAAATATGTGTTAAAGCAAAGTAAGAAGAAGACGAAATGGGTGCGCATCCTGACATTTCCAACGCCGAATAGGGAATACGGCTATCTGCGGGAATGGTATGAAAACAGTGAGAAAATACTATTTGAGAACGAAATGTTCTGGGGCATTAAAAATTATGATGCCTATTTGACATTTAAGTTTGGAAACTATAGGGAACTGCCGCCGATGGAAATGCGGAAGGTGCATCCGGTGACGGAGCTGCGATGCTTTGTTTCAGATTCACAGATGAAAAAGAAAAAAATGTAAATAAAATTCTTTACAATGCTTTACAAATACAGTATACTTTCATGTAAAGAAACGTATAATAAAATGAAGTATCGTATGTTGCACAAGAAAAATTTATTTGTGCAAAGATAAAGGAGACATTGATATGGCGCAGACAACAATGGTTAATTTTCGTATTGATGAAGATGTAAAAAAAGAGATGGAAGAGGTATGTTCCAAAATGGGTCTGACAATGACGGCAGCATTAAATCTTTTTATCAATAAAGTCACTATGGAAAGGCGTATACCTTTTGAAATTACAGCTGAACCGGATTTATTTTATACTGAAAGTAATATTCGTTATCTGGAAAAGAAAATGGCAGATTATAAGGCGGAACGATTGCAGTTATCCGAACATGATTTATTGGAGGATGATAAATGAAAATACGCCTTATACAATGGGATGCTGATGCCTGGGATGAATACTGTGGCTGGCAGCAGAAAGATAGAAGTATGGTAAAACGGATAAATCAACTTATTAAGGACATAAAAAGAACTCCTTTTGATGGAATAGGAAAACCTGAAGCATTAAAGGGAAATTTAAGTGGATTTTGGAGCCGCCGCATTAGTAATGAGCATAGACTCGTATATGCCGTTACAGATGATGTGGCTATCATTATTTCCTGTAAAGGACATTACGAAAGTTAAATTTTTGCTTTGAAGAAAAAGAGAACATAAGGATTAAGGTGGAATCAGATGAAAAAAGTCATTACATACGGTTCTTTTGATTTATTTCATGAAGGCCATTACCGTCTGTTGGAGCGGGCAAAGGCTTTGGGAGATTACCTGATTGTCGGCGTGACGACGGAACATTACGACGAGTCGCGCGGAAAAATGAACGTAGTGGACTCCCTGATGGACCGCATTGAAAATGTGAGAAAAACAGGCTTTGCCGACGAGATTATTATAGAAGACCATCCCGGACAAAAAGTAGAGGATATCATGAAATATGATATAGATATCTTTACGGTAGGTTCCGACTGGACAGGGGTATTTGATTCCTTAAAGGATTACTGCGAGGTTGTCTATCTGGAAAGGACAAAAGATATTTCCAGTACGATGTTACGGGCAAAAAAGTATAATATCATCAGGCTTGGCATTATCGGAACCGGGCGCATTGCCGCAAGAATGGTGCCGGAAGTAAAATATGTCAGCGGCATTAACATTGACGCCGTCTATAATCCGCATAGGGAAAGCGCGGAAAAATTCGCCGCGCGTTTTGAAATGAATAAGTATATGGACGATTTGGAGGAATTTTATGCGGAAATCGACGCCGTCTATATTGCTTCCCCACATCAGACGCATTATGATTATATCAAGAGCGCCATCGCACACCATAAGCATGTCTTGTGCGAGAAACCGATGGTCTTGCAGAAAGCGCAGGCGGAGGAATTGTTCCGGATGGCGGAGGAAAATAAGGTCGTTTTGATGGAGGCGATTAAAACGGCGTACTGCCCCGGGTTTAACCAACTCTTATCCATTGTGCGAAGCGGCGCAATCGGCAGCGTGCGGGATGTGGAGGCATGTTTTACGAAACTGGAGAATCCGCTTGGCCGCGAGTTGACGGATACAGTTTATGGCGGCAGCTTCACGGAACTTGGCAGCTATACGGTATTACCCGTTTTAAAAATTCTGGGCAAACATTATCAGGAACTGGAGTTTAAGTGCCAGAGGGCAGCCAACGGTCTGGATATTTATACAAAAGTGTATTTTACCTATGAAAATGCGCTGGCGACTGCCAAGAACGGCTTGGGCGTAAAATCGGAAGGCCAGCTTATCGTATCGGGAACAAGGGGTTATATCATTGTAGACGCGCCGTGGTGGAAAACGACTTCCTTTGAAGTCCGCTATGAGGACAGCAGCCAGAATGAAAAATATTTCTCCAAGTTTTTAAATGACGGCCTGCGCTATGAAATCGGAGATTTTGTATCGAGTATCAACGGCTTTGAAGAAAAGCAGTTTAAACTGACTAAGGGTGAGAGTATTACATTGGCGGGGATTATGGAGAAGTTTTTGGAGATGAGAAATGCAGAACAAGAAAGTTTCGCTTATTATACCGGTTTATAATACTGAGAACTATTTAGAACGATGTCTGGAAAGCGCGGTTTCACAGACATATCAAAATATGGAAATTATTTGTATAGATGACGGTTCAACGGACAACTCCGGACGGATAGTGGATGAATTTGCGAAGCGTGACGGCAGAGTGCTTGCTATCCATCAGCCCAACAAGGGAGAGAGCAATGCCAGAAATACCGGACTGCGCGCCGCTGCGGGGGATTACATAGGCTTTATGGACTGCGATGACTGGATTGAACCGGATATGTATGAATCTTTGGTAAAAGCATTGGAAAAAGACAATGCGGATATGGCGATTGCGGGATTTTACCGGGAATTTGAAGAGCCGGGAAAACAACGCATTACGGTGCAAAACGAAAAGACCGTGGAGCCTAAATCATTTGACGGACAAATGCTGTTGCGATATTTATATGAAAGAGATGCCTACAGGACATTTGCCTATATATGGGATAAGCTTTATAAAAGAGAAGTTGTTTATAACGGCATTGACGGTCCGATTGTATTTGATGAAAGCATGAAACTGGGAGGAGATGTTTTATATTTGGCGCAGTGTGCATTAAATACCGGACGGGCAGTCTATGTGGATAAAACTTTTTATCACTATCTGCAGCGAGATGTGTCCGGCTGTCATCTGCCGGATTTGGCGAGAAAACAGGACAATATCAGAGCTTATCGGATGGTACAGCAGAAATTTATGGAACATGGCGTGGAACCGTTGGTTATGGATTTTATTAAACGGATTCTGGTATATCATAGCAGTTATATGGCGGAACTTGCCTATGAGTTAAAGGATAAAAGTGTGTTAGAGGAAGCGCAGGCGTTAATGCGGGAATATGAAAAGGAATACCGTAGGCTGAATGCGGATAAAACGGAATGGCTTACGCGGTTTGATGAAATTTTGCAATATCAACTATAATATTTACGAATATCCGATAGGAAAAGAGATAAGGAGCATAAAAAAAGATGCGTTGGGAAAATAAAGGACATGAGTATGACGAAGTATATCGCACAATATCCGGGAAAAAAGGATTTTATCTGTTTGGCTGCGGGGATTACGGGAGACAGTTTTTGAAATGCTTCCGGAACGAAGTATCCGTTATCGGCTATATCGATAATAATCCCGCCAAGCAGAAAGAACAGATAAACGGGAAAGATTGCGTAGGTCTTGATAAGGTATCGTTAAAAAAAGACGAGGGCATTATCCTGACAATTTCCCAGTATGACCGCGCTGGAGCCATAGAGCAGCTATGTCAGTGCGGTTATCGCCAGGATGTGGATTTTTTCCTGATAGAAGAATTTATTTCCGTTTATTATCTTTATCGGTATGACAAGGTGTATTTTTTGAATATATCGTTTTTGCCCAGCACGGCATGTAATTTAAAATGCAGACATTGCCTGAATTTTAATCCGTTTGCCAAAAAGTTTTACGTTAGAGAGTGGGAGGCGTTAAAAGAGGATATTGATTTGTTCTTTTCCCATGTGGACTTTGTGATGCAGTTTCATGTCAGCGGAGGAGAGCCGATGCTGTATCAGCATACCGCAGATTTGATTGCCTATATAGACGGTCACTACGGGGATAAAATAGGAACGATGCGCGCCGCGACAAACGGAACGGTCGTGCCGTCTGATGAAACGTTAGAAAAGATAAGCAAATGCAGTGTAGAACTCGTAGTGGATGATTATCGGGATGCCGTACCGCAGTATCGGGAGCAGTTTGATACGCTGATTCAGAAGTTGGAGCGGTATCATATTAAATACTATATCAATAAGGTAACCAGTTGGGTCGATTTGGCGCCGGAAAAAACTGATTATTCCATGTTAAGCGAAGAAGAACTGATACGCCACCGCACGGAATGCGGGCAGACGTGGCAGGAACTTAGGGATGGTAAATTATACAGTTGCAATTATGCGGCGTATGCGACTGTTGCAGGCATTGCGGGCGAACAGGATATCGAGGAAAGTTATGATTTGAGAAGCCATACGACGGATAAGAAGAAAGAGCTAGTCGAGTTCCGTTTGGGCTATACCAATAAAGGCTATACCAATTTCTGTAAGAAATGCCGCGGTTTTACGGCGCATGATACGGATGCGGTGGCGCCGGCGGTGCAGGTGGAGGGGTAATTGCCATGATAAATGAAAAAAAAATTGCGATATTTGGGGCAGGGAATGCCGGACAATATTTGTGTGATGAATTGTTGAAAAAAGAGTATAAAATTGTTGGCTTTATCGACAATTTTCAGAAGGGTGAGTATCGGAAAATAAAAATATATCGTCCACAGGATTTTTTTGACGAATTTGATATGGATACAATATATGCGGTTTTTCTGGCAGCAGGAGCGCAAAAAACGCTGAAATTGATGATAGATGTCTGCCAATCGCATCAGTGTTACAATATTTATATGATGCATGATATTGTAGGCAAGTGCAGATTGCCAATTTTTGATGAAAACGGATTAATAGCGGCAAGAGTAAGAAAAATCCAATTTAGTGGAGATAAACCTACGCTGCATTATTTTGAAGTGCCTGTTACGGATACTTGTAATCTAAATTGTAAAGGTTGTCTGTTTGCAACGAATATGCCGGGAGATAACCAACATATTGCTTTTGATAGCATTCAAAAGGATGCACAGAGGATGGCAGAACTGTTTTTTGATGTTCCTTGGATAAGAATTTTGGGAGGAGAACCTTTAATGCATCCTGATATTACAAGAATACTGGGATGTTATCGTGAGTTGTTTCCGAATTCAGAGATAGACTTGTGTACGAACGGACTTTTGATTCCCAAGATGGAAGAATCTTTTTGGGATTGTCTCAAAGAAAACCATATTTCTATTCATGTATCGGGATATAAGCCGACTTACAATATGCTGGAACAAATTGATTCCGTATTAAAGAAACATGGGCTGCCTTACGTTATTTTAAAGAGAGAAAGTTTTTTGAAATATTATACAGATAAACCTGATAATGATATGCAGCAAAGCTTTGAGAAGTGTATTGCTTCAAGCTGTTATGAGGTATATCGGGGAAAAATATCTTCCTGCTCTGCGGCAATAGCTTTTGAGAAATTTAATGGACAGTTTGGAACAAAGTATCAGATAAGAGAGAATGAAGATTGGTTTGATATTCATCGCCCCGATGCCGATGCAGGGAAAATAAGTGAAGCGCTGGGAAAGGCGTCTTGTCTTTGTAAATATTGCGATACTGCAAAAGCGGAAAGCTTCGAGTGGGATTATGCGCGAAATGGTTCGGGTTTGCAGGATTATTTGATAGAAAAGGGATAAAGTGAAATGAAATTGTGTAATTGCTGTCGGGATGAACTACAGGAGAAAATAGAAGGTCAGAAATTGGTCATATTTGGAGCCGGTGAATATTGGAAATTATATATGGAAGAGGTTTTTCCGGTGCAACTGAAACATGATATTGCGTATGTGATTGATAATGGTCGTGCCGGTGCAGAGTTCCAGATTTTGGACAGGAAAGTTCCTATATATTCTCCGTCGCAATTATTAAAGGAAGATAAATGTGTAGTAATGCTTTCCAGCGGACTCTATGTATATGAAATGTATGAACAGCTTGTGGACATGAATTTAAATGATGATATTATTTGTTATGTATTTCCTCTGATTATGGCGAACAGCGTAGGAAAGACAGATACACAGTTAAAAGATTACATCAACAAAACAAAAGCTGAACCACAGATAGAAAAGGTTATACATAGTTTCTGGTTTAGCGGGGATAAAAAGCCGGAGGCATACCAAAGGTGTATTGATAGCTGGAAAAAAGTGTGTCCTGATTATGAAGTTCGAGAATGGAATATGGATAATTATGATTATGCAAAGCATCCATTTATGAAAAAAGCCATAGAGGAAAAGAAATGGGCGTTTGCGTCTGATTATGCAAGACTGGATATCATTTATCATCAAGGTGGCATTTATATGGATATGGATGTAGAATTACTGCGTTCGATGGATGATTTATTGGGGTGTGAGGCTTTTTTTACTTTCGATACACAAAATGATATTGATTTAGGAACTTTTGGCGCAAAGGCGGGTAATCCGCTTATAAAGAGGTTGATGGAGCTTTATGATGATGTCATATTTTCCGGTGAAACAAAAGTGATGAATCGTTTGTGTCAGCCGCGGTATATCAGACCGGTTTTAAAGGATATTGGTCTTGTGTTAAATGGGAATGCGCAGCTTATTCATAACATGGTATTTTTGCCTAGAAATTATTTGGCTCCGTTAGATGCTGTGTTGTATGAATTAACGGCAATGTCTGAAGAGACAATAGCAATTCATCATTTCAATGCAGGCTGGCGGGATGGCGATTACCGCATGAAAAGGATTGAAAATAACAGGAAACTGTGGGAGTTAGTGAAAGTATCGCAATAGATTATGGAAGGAATGGTAAAGATGGAAAAAATAATTGTGTATGGTATAGGGGAATATTATCGAAAGAATAAACATAAGTTGCCGCCTGACATAGAAATAGTAGCTTATGCAGATAGCAATATTAATAATACAACTTCTGTTACAGGAAAACTATATGAAGGAAAAGAAATCATAACGCCTGCGGAATTTAAAAATGTTGATTATGATTATATTTATATATGTACCAGTTATACAGTAGGAAATAGAATTTTGCAGAATTTGCGGGAAAATAATCTGGATATTAGAAAAATTAAATTGTTAAACCGTATTGGAACATTAGACGGAGGTATAGAGTGGCATTATCAGGTGGAAAATGAAGATTCTTTTATTTCTACGATAGGGAATATACGGATTCGAGAAAAGTATCTTACAGATTTTGATATTGTAGTTGAGGTGTTTGTCAATCAGGCATATCATATTAATCTTTTACAGGAAAATGTAACAGTTATTGATGTTGGCATGAATATAGGAGCTGTGTCGTTATATTTTGCAGAAAAAGACTGGGTCAATAAGGTATATGGTTTTGAACCGTTCCCGGATACCTATCAACAGGCCCTGGAAAATTTTGCTTTAAATAATGATATTATTAAATCCAAAATTCATCCTATGAATGTAGCTTTATCAGATAAGGCAGGAGAGATGGAAGTGGCAGTGGTTACCGAGAATACGGGATGGAGAAGTATTAATACAGTACAGACTTCAGATACTCGTAAAGAAAAGATATATTGTAAAACAGCAGCAGATGAAATAGGAAAAATTATTGAAGAAAATAGCGGAAGTAAAGTTATATTAAAGGTTGATACGGAAGGATCTGAGTTTGCTATTTTTAATTCTTTAAGGCAAACGGATTTGCTCAATCATATTGATGCTGTTTTATTAGAGTATCATCGAGATCCGGAAGAGATTACAGATTTATTGAAAAGGCATCAATTTAAATATTTTGTCACAGGGCAGAAGATTGGCATGATATATGCGGTAAAATAATTTTAGCAGCGCTTTAACTATCAGATTATGAAACGGGGAATTTTTTATCATGGTGAAAAAATGTTTATCGATTGCTATGACGACAGACCAGAATTATATATTGCAAACAAGAGTAGCAATTTGGAGTATGTTGAATGCTGCAAAGAAAGATATATTTTTTAATATTCATATATTGTGTAGTCCGAAGTTAGGAAAAGAGCATAGAAAAAAAATTGAGGATTTACAGAGTGAATGGAAGAATATGGATATTCGTTTTGATGAAATAGATGAGAAAATATTTCAGGATGCAAAAACGACGGCTTATATCCCGGTGGCATCGTTTTATCGTCTGCTTATTAGTCATATAATAAAGGACGATAAATGTCTTTTTTTAGATGGGGATATGATTATTAATACTGATTTGTCGGAAATTTATGATACGGATTTAACAGGGTTATATTTAGCGGGCGTAAAAGATTGCTGCATACAATATAACATGGAAGAGCAGGCTTCTTATAAGGATATATTGGGAATTCCAACAATGGAAAACTATATCAATGCCGGAGTCTTACTCATGAATCTAAAAATGATTAGAGATAATGACATGGAAAAGGTATTTTTGTCGTATATAGATAAGCATTATAAGATGATGGATCAGGATATTTTGAATAAATGTTGTTATGGAAAAATTGAACAATTAGATTTGAGATTTAATTTTTTTGCAGATTATTATGAGAGAGTTGATATACTTAAAGGTACTTCTTTTAATCAGAAAGAGATTGATGAAGTAAAGCGGTATGGTGGTATTATTCATTTCCCGGGAAGATATAAACCATGGCAGTTTGTTAGAATGAGGGGAAGCAGCGTATGGTGGGAGAACGCTAAGAAAGCATTGCATTCGGCGGATTATGATGAGATATATGGATATGCGATGGAAAATATGCGAAATAATGACTGGAAATACATCATTGAGAGATGCCAAAAAGCAGATAGCATTATTGTTGTGGGATTTTCAGATATCGGAAAGGATATGGCTGATTCGTTAAAACGTTGTGGTATCAATAATATCGAATGTTTTTGTGATAACAGCAAAGAAAAACAGGGAACATATTATCAGGATATTCAGGTGTTATCTATTGAAAAAGCTTATGAAAGATATCCCGAAGCATTGTGGATAAACACTAGTCAAAACAGTGCAAAAGTAATCAGTGGACAGCTTATGGCGATGGGAGTAAAAGAAGAACATATATTGATATATGTCTATAAGTCAGAGCAGTATTATGATAATTTGGACGAGCAGTATCAGGAATATGAAAGTAAGCTGCTTGCATATAAGCAGAGCGGTGTAGAATGCTGAGGGAGAAAAGATTTATATTTACCAGGAAAGTTGATATAATAAAAGAGCAATATTGGATAATGGCTTTAGATTAATTGGAGAGGAGGATTACAATGAGTACATTAGAGAAGACAATTTCTATGATGGAAACATTACCGGAAGCTGATTTAGTGAAGATACAAGATTTAATTCGAGAACTATTTCAGCAACGAGAGTGCGAATTAGCTGATGAAAAAATTGGCAGAATACTTAAACCCATGTCCGAAGAAGATTTTTTGCATGATGTAGAGATAGCAGAAAAAGAGATTGCCAATGGAAAGTACAAAAGAGAAGAAGAGGTATTTAATGGGTTGGAAAAAAGATATAAATTTTGAAGTTGTATTGACTCAAAAGGCAGAAGAACAAATACAGAAGATTATAGATTATATTTTTGATGAATTGGGAAATGCGCAGGCGGCTTATAGTGTTGAGCAGGATATGAAAGAAACCGTTAAAAGACTTTCTTATATAGCTGACAGTCTGAAATTGTGTGATGCTCCGAAATTTAGAACTTTGGGATATCGAACTATACATTTAAAGCAGCATAAGTATTTTATGTTATACAAAATTATCGATACACGCGTATATGTTATCGGTGTTTACCATGATTTGCAAGATTATGAAAATATCTTGGTGTGAAAGGAAACTGTATCTGTGAGGTGTTTGATTTTAGGGGCCGGTGGATTTATTGGCAGAAATTTAGTAGAAATGGCTTTTGATAGAAGTTATGATGAATTCATATTGTTCGATAAGGATAAAATAAGTTTTTGTCAAGAGATGCCGGCAAAACAACAGACAAAATGTCGTGTTATACAGGGAGATTTTAATACGGAAACAGATTTTATGCAGTTGACACAGAATATTGATATTGTATATCATTTAATCAGTACAACGCTTCCGAATAATTCCAATCAGCATATTGCACAGGGCTTAATAGATAATGTTGTGGTCACTTCGTTATTATTGGAGGCTTGTGTGAAAAACGGCGTGAAAAAAGTGATTTTTTTATCTTCCGGAGGCACAATATATGGTATGTCTGATAATGTACCATTGTCGGAAGATGCTGTTAATAATCCGATTTCAGGATATGGTTTGCAAAAAATTACAATTGAAAAATTATTATATTTATATTGGTATTTGTATGGTTTGGATTATAGGATAATCAGATTGTCTAATCCTTACGGAAAGCATCAGAGACCAAACGGGGTACAGGGAGTGGTTACCACTTTCATATATAGAGCTATGCGAAATGAGACCCTATCAGTATATGGAGACGGTTCTGTAATAAGAGATTACATATATATAGAAGATGCGGTTACAGCAATTCTTAATATTGTGGATTATGAAGGAAATTTTAAAGTTTTCAATGTCGGTTCGGGCAAAGGATATAGTGTAAATGAAGTAATCGGCATCATAGAAAAAGTCTTAGGAAAAAGAGTAGCTGTAGAATATCAGGAAAATAGAAAAGCAGATGTTCCGGTCAATATTCTGGATATTTCCAGATATGAGAGTTGTTTTGGACAGCCGGACAGGCTGACGTTAGAGGCGGGAGTTACAAGGACAGTGCAATATTTTGATAGGTGTTTTAAAGAGTTATAAATTTGAATGATGATGGAGAGTAGTGTGAAAAATAAATTTTGCACACGCGAGTTTGTGCCTTACGGCAGCAAACATCGCAGGTTGAGAGAAAGGCATGGTTATTAAAATGAAAAACAGTGATAATATGGATATTTCGATAGTGATTCCATTATATCGGGGGGGGCAGTATTGCTGTCAGTTATTGAACCTTATAGAGCGTAATTATGTCTTTCAAAATTTGTATCAAGAGTGTTCATTAGAAGTTATTTTTGTAAATGATTTTCCTCAAGAACACATTGTGCTGGAGGGAAAGGACACCTTGTTTGTGACACGTCTGATTACGCATGAGAGAAATAAAGGGATACATGCAGCCCGTGTTACAGGGATTGAGAATGCAAAAGGAAAATATATTATTCTTTTTGACCAGGACGATTTGGCAAAGGATAATTGGATATATAGTCAGTGGCATAAAATTGAAGAAACAAAGGTACCTGTTTGTGTATGTAATGGATGGTTGGAGAGGTTCCGTAAACTGAGCGATTCCCGAACATTAGAGAATAATACGCGCAGTTTAGAAGCTTTGATACGTTCCGGCAATCCCATCATGTCACCGGGGCAGGTAATTATGAGAAAAGACTGTATTCCACAGGAATGGTTAAGTCATATACAGCAAATAAATGGGGCAGATGATTTTTTACTGTGGATTATGATGTTAAAAAAGGGATATCAGTTAGGAATCAATGAAGAGTGTCTGTATTATCATACATCAGCCAGAACAGAAGATTCGGTAGATGAGTTCCATATGATACAATCCCTTAAAGAAACGTTACAAATACTTGTTGATACGAAAATACTGAATAAAGATGAACGTGTCATGTTAAGCCAATGGATAGCTTTGATGGAAGCAGCAGATACATATTGTTTTTGGAAAGATACAAATGTTATGCAGACGATAAGGCAGATGCGAAAGAATTCTAAAATTTTTCATGTTATGCGTAATTGGATTGACTCAAAGAACCATGGAAAAAGTTTTTCATTATTTTTTATAAATCATCAGTATCATAGTGTTGCTATATACGGTATGGGATATATTGGGGAAAGCTTATATTATGAGTTGAAAAACAGTAATATTTCTGTAGCATATGCCATAGATAAGTCAGCAATAGATTTTAGGGAGGAATTACAAATATTCCATCCGGATAATGAGCTGCCGCCAGTAGATGTAATGATTGTTACACTGGTGGAAAAGTGCGAAGAGCTTTGCGATTATTTAGCGCAAAAGGCGGGCTGTCCGGTGGTTACAATACAACGGCTGCTGTTGGAATTAGATATGGGAGATGAAGGAAATGTATCACATAATTTCTGATAATAAAAAAACAACGACAGAATTAGATATAGAAAAGCTGAAAGCAGCAGTTTTAGTTCACTTATACTATGATGAACAAGTGGAATTTTATCGGGAATATTTAGAGAGAATCCCACATTTTATAGATATTATTCTTATTTCTTCAAAAGACACAATTTTAGAATTGTTTGCATCGGATAGATTTCAGAAAATAAAAAAAGAAAATAGAGGAAGGGATATCAGTGCATTACTGGTAGCAGCCAAGGATGTGCTTTCCCAATATGAGTATATTTGTTTTATTCATGATAAAAAGGAAAAGTCATTAGGTACTAAGGCGTTTGTGGATGTATGGAGAAAAAATTTGTGGGATAATATGCTGCGGTCGGATATTTATATATATAATATTTTGGAATTGTTTGAAAGTGAGAAAAATATAGGAATGTTTGTGCCGTTGCCGCCGCATAAAAGAGATATAGGAACTTGGCTGCATGCCTCATGGGGGTCAAATTACCAGAATACACGAAAATTAGCAGAAACATTAGGAGTGATGGCAGATATCTCTTCTGCCCCCCCGTTACATATGGAACAGTTTTTTGGGCAAGAACTAAGACATTAGAAAAATTATATATTAAAAATTGGCAGTATACGGATTTTCCGGATGAACCGATACGGGATGATGGGGAGATAAATCATGCAATAGAGCGGGTTTTACAATATGTGGTGGAAGATGCGGGATATCAGGTAAAAATTGCAATATCCTCTTCTTTTGCGGAATATTTTATTAATCTATTGCATGATGAGATGAGTGAATTGTGGAATATAATGAAAGATAATTTCGGAATTAGGACTTATCGTGGATTAAGTAATTATAATTCCAGAATGGAAGAAATTGAAAAGTTTAGTCAGAAATATTCTGCTCTCTATTTATATGGCGCAGGGATAATGGGAAAAGAGTGCCTACAAATTTGCCGGTCTTTAAGGATACAACCGAAAGGGTTTATTGTTACCTCAATAGGTAATATGGACGATAAAGAAATAGAGGGAGTTTCCGTTATGTCAATAGATGATATTGAGTTGAAAAAAACTACCGGAATTATTATTTCTGTAGGAAGTCAATGGCAGGCGGAGATTATACAGGAATTGGAAAAGAGAAAGTTTTATCAGTATTTGCTATTTGAGTAATATAGTGAAAATGCAAACGATGCTTCATATGATAGAGGATGCGGAAAATGAACAAAACAAAAGTATCTGTTGTTATACCAACATACAATCGGGGGATAATACGGCGCAAATAATCAGTGAATATAAAGATTCACGCCTGCGTTATCTGGAAACGGAAAAAAGATGCAGCGCAAATTTTTGAATAATTAGAGTTATGCAGCAATGAAGATAAATTTAATACAAAAATTATGGACATAAAGTAACCAGGCGACTTAGTAGAGAGGAAAATCCTTTCTACTAAAGTCGTTTTTATGTGGAGAGAAAAGCCTTGAAAATAATTTGTGGTCATACTTCCTTTCATGGTTATTGTGTGTGATTCTTATCCTGCATGACTGGCATTGAGCAACTGCATAAGTCCATCTTGGAGAACCTGGGAGCAGTTCACGCCCCGCTTTTCTGCCAGGGTAGCCATCCATGCAGGCAGGGAAACATTCTTGCGGACTGCCCTAGTGTCGGTTGCGGCTCGGTATGCAAGCGTGTCAATACAAATAATGGAGCAGATGGCATTTTCGGGAATGTCTAGCCCGTGTTGTGGGGTGGCGGCAGGAATCTCGTTTCCCTCATCCTCTGCCACTACAAGCCAGCCGCTGGCCGCATCGGTAATCATCTCAATGGCATCATCAATACTGCTACCGGTGGTAATGCATCCGGGCAGATCAGGTACTCTACAGTAATATTTGGTTCCATCTTCATTTGGTATGAATGTTGCGGTATAGATATATTTCATCAGTCAGCCTCCTTTGCTGGCGGTGAGGAGACTTTACTTCTCACCCTGCTTGATTTCCTTGCGTATGTAACGGAGATCGTCTTCATCAAAGTGTCCGCGTTTTAGCGGTATGGAATATTTTGTTTTCGGATTGTAGTAGATATCATGGTTGCCGCCGCTTCGTTTGAAAGTGTATCCGCTGTTGTTCAGATCTTTGATAGCAGTGTTTCGTGGATTCATTGCGCTCCTCCTTATAAGAATATAATACACAAAAATACACAATTTGTCAAGGGCGTTTCGCAAAAATATACAAGTATTTTATGCAGTCTTGAATAAATCTATACGCTTGCTGCCAGATTAAGGCGGATGAAGGATTGTGGCAAAAAATATGCAATAGAAAGGTAAAAAATGCTTGAAGATTATATATAGATATGCTATAACTTAAATAAAGTATCATTGTAATGTGTTATAGTTTTTGCCTGGCGAAAACTTTTTGGAACACCGTAGGCGGGAAGAACTTCCCGCCATTTCTGATTTATTGAGGAAATGTAAATGCAGGAATTAAGTATTGAAAAAAGAAATTATAGGCAGAATTACTCCAAGAATGCAAACGATGCTTCGTATGGTGGGTGATGCCGGAACTCATTGAGGATGCGAAAAATGAACAAAACAAAAGTATCTGTTGTTATACCAACCTACAATCGGGCTAATACCATAAAAAGAGCGATTGACAGTGTGCTAAACCAGACTTACAAAGATTTTGAGCTGATTATTGTAGATGACGGTTCCACGGATGATACAGCACAAATAGTCAATGAATATAAAGATTCACGTCTGCGCTATCTGGTAACGGAAAAAAGACGCGGCGCAAATCATGCAAGAAATATCGGCATACAAAATGCGGTTGGAGAGTATATTGCGTTTCAGGACAGTGATGATGTCTGGTTAGAGGACAAGCTGGAAAAGCAAATGAATGTATTTGAAACGCGGAATGACGTGGATATTGTGTTTTCCCGTTTTACCTATATTCTTTTAAATGGGAGTACAGGATTAATTCCGAATAGAAATTATACTCAGGAAATGCTTGCTAAAGATATAGCGCATATTTTAAGCCGAATGAATGTTATTAGCACACAGACAATGATTGTGCGTAAACAATGTTTTATACAATATGGCGCATTTGATTTAGAAATGCCCAGATTTCAAGATTGGGAGATAAATCTGCGGTTTGCACAGGGAGCAAAGTTTTTTTGCGTTGATGAGTCTTTAGTAGAGGTATATGAATCTGAAAGCAGTATTACCAATACGAAAGGCAGCGGATTAAGCGGATTGGCGTTGCTTGTTAAGAAATATACAGATTTTTTCAGCATCCATGGAAGATTGGAAGATCATCTTAACAGATTATTTTTGATGGCAGTGCAAGAAAACAAAGTGAGCGAGTTATCAGATTGTCTTGGAAAAGAACTTTTTAATAAAAGTATTTCTGCAAATGCACATAAAAATAGTAATCTGCGTTCTAATTATGCGTTTATAAAAAAATGGATTATGAATGATGAGTATGAAAGAAAAATAAATAATTTCTTTGAGCAATATCAAGCGGGAGATATTATTATTTATGGTTTTGGAGATATAGGGAAAATACTGTTAAAAAAATTGACAAAGAAGAATACGACTAAGATAAAGTTTTTGATAGACCAAAATTTACAGCCGTCAGACTATGAGATAAAAAGATTAAGAGATGTGGGTAATTCAGATTTTACAGGAGTAAAATGTCTTATCATTACCGCGATTAACGATGAAAATGAAATACGGAAAAACCTGCAGGATATAGTACCGGATAATGTTTTTGTCAGCAGTTTACAGGATATTGTAAGAGAAGAATAAGGAAGCAATATATGGACTGAAAATAATAAGAGAGAAATACAAGATGGCATATCAGAAAAATAAAATAATTGCCGATATTAATTTTAGTTGTATATTTCAAACTGAATACAGGATGGACAGTATGAATGATTTATATATAAAAGAACTATGTGAAAAACTGGAAAATACAGAGATATGGGATGCTAATTGCAAGAAGTGTGAGGATTATACGCAGGGGATTGATTTGTTGGTGAAAGTATTTTCTAAACATAAGGAAATGAGTTCTCAATTGTTTTTTATTGGCAATGGGGGAAGTTCGGCGATTGCCAGTCATATGACGGCAGACTTTATGAAAAATGGTGGAATGAATACCTATAGTTTGTATGATAATGCGGTTACTACATGTATGGGAAATGACTACGGGTATGAATATATATTTTCAAAGCCAATGGAGTTTTTAGTCAGACAAGATGATTTGGTGGTTGCTATCAGTAGTTCCGGTAATTCGCAGAATATATGTAATGCTATTAATGTAGCAAAAAGAAAAAAAGCAACGGTCATTACATTTACTGGTTTTGAGAAGGATAATAAGGCAAAACAGCTTGGAGATATTAATGTATATGTACCGGCCCAAAAATATGGAATAGTGGAATCCATACATAATTTGATGCTTCAGCAGGTGGTAGATTATATTATGGAGCGTGATGGAGCTGTTATATAATATGAATGAAAAAAGCGTAAAAAGAAAACCGGCTGTATTTTTAGATAGAGACGGGGTATTGACAGAAGAGAAAGGTTATGTATGCTCGGTAGAAGAATTGCAGATATTTTCTTATGCTAAAGAATGTGTCCGACAGATAAAGGAAAAGGGATATTATGCTATTGTTATCACAAATCAAAGCGGAGTAGCCAGAGGACTTTTTACAGAAAATGCGCTGTTGGAAATGAACCGTTATTTGCATGAAATAACCGCAGTAGACGCAGTTTATTATTGTCCTCATTATATAAAAGGAAAAATAGAAAGGTATGCTATAGATTGTAATTGCCGTAAACCTAAAGCAGGGATGATAGAAAAAGCGAACAGGGAATTTAATATTGATATGGCGCACTCCCTTTTTGTAGGTGATAGGGCGAGTGATATTATAACCGGGCAGAACGTGGGAATTACAACAGTGTTATTAGAGTCGGGATATGGCACTGCATATTTAGAAAGTGATGTGACGCCGGATTATATTTTTCATGATTTAAGGGATATTATACAAATATTATAGTCAGAGCGGAGGAAATAGATATGGTTTCATTGGTAACGGGCGGGTGTGGATTTATCGGTTCTCATATGGTAGATCGATTGCTTTTAGAGGGACACACAGTAAAGGTAATTGATAATTGGTCAACAGGACGGCCTGAAAACTTGGATCATCAGAAAGGAAACCCGAATTTAACAATATATCATGTGGATATTAGGAATAGAGATGAAATTGAGTCAATATTTGCAGATGTTGATTATGTATTTCATTTTGCGGCGTTAGCGGATATTGTACCTTCTATTCAAAGACCATGGGATTATTATTCATCGAACGTATTAGGAACTTATAATGTAGTGGAATGTGCTAAAAATGCCGGTGTTAGGAAGTTGGTATATGCGGCTTCTTCCTCCTGCTATGGGATACCGGATGAATATCCTACAAAAGAAACAGCAGAAATTAGACCACAGTATCCATATGCGTTGACAAAGAGATTAGGGGAGGAAACGGCGCTTCATTGGGGGCAGGTATATGGATTGCCGGTAATAACATTAAGATTATTTAATGTATATGGAACAAGGTCAAGGACTTCCGGAACCTATGGTGCGGTTTTTGGAATATTTCTGGCACAAAAGTTAGCGGGAGAGAAATTTACGGTAGTTGGAGATGGAAACCAAACAAGGGATTTTACTTATGTAACAGATATAGCGGATGCTTTTTACACTGCGGCTGTATCGGATGTGGTACAGGATACTTTTAATGTAGGAAGCGGAGGAACATACTCTGTAAATTATTTGTGCGAATTGTTGGGAGGAGAAATTACACATATTCCGAAACGTCCGGGAGAACCGGACTGTACCTTTGCGGATACAAGTAAAATTCAGAACAAATTGGGCTGGAAAGCAAAAGTGACCTTTGAAGAGGGTGTGCAGAAAGTGCTTGACAATATTGATTATTGGAGAGAGGCTCCGGTGTGGACACCGGACAGTATCGATGTCGCCACAAAAGATTGGTTTAAGTATTTGGGAAGGTAATATATGGATAAGATAACAGAAATATTAGAAATAATGCATGGAAAACAAAAAGTGAAAGAGAATGAAGTAATTTTAGTTGCACAGACTATGAAGCCTCGTGTGGCTAAAATTGGATATGCATTAAAAAAAAGAAATTTTAAGGTCATTTTACTTTTAAAAAATCCTGGTAAAAACGAACGAAAGAAGTTGGACAGAAGTTTCTTTACAAAGGTAATTTTTTTCCAAGGACAAAAAGATTTATATATAAAATGTTTATTCTTTGCACCTGTGGCTTACCATCTTTTTACGGAAGCGGCAGTAGACGAATGGGCGGAGTATTTAATTCGGAAGAAAAATAATCTGGGAAAGGTAGTTTATGATCAATATGATATATATAGAGGCTTTTTAACGGATAATTTGGATGAAATAGGAAGACGGGAAAAATATTGTTTAGAAAATGCAGACGGATTGTGTTGTCGAATGTTTGAAACACAGCATTTAAAACATAAGTATCATTATCAATTTAATGGAAAGAGACTGTTATTTCTGGATTATTGCTGGAATGATAGCGATATTTTGCTAAGAACAAATAAGGATAATACAGGCTTAAAGCTTGTATATGGTGGACGGTTACTGGTTAAACCTGCAACACGTACGGAACGATATCGATATATAATAGAATTAAATGGGCTTACTCACATTGCACAAACAGTGCAGGAGAATAATGCACATTTTGTAATATTACCAAATTGTCCGTGTATAGGTGTGAAATACAGCGCCTATCAACAATTGAAAAAAAAATATAGTAATATACTGATAAAAGAACCGATGGGCTATCATAAATTGATTCGTTATGAACAGTATATGGATTATGGAATAGACTGCCTTGAACTGAATAAAGATATTGAAATGTACAGTTTACAAAAAAACGCTTTTAATATGAAAGCCAAAAATCGTTATTATGCGACAAATAAGTATTTTGATTATTTGGACGCGGGAGTTATGCCTATATATGGAAGGGCAGGTGAGCTGTTTGGAAATTATCTTGCACGTTTTGGAGGAGCCGTTTGGTGTAGTTTGGAGGAACTACCGGATAAAATGGATGAACTTAAAAAAAATCGTGCAATCAATAGAGAAAAAGCGTATAAGGCAAGGGAAGTATTTGCAATTGATAATCAAATTGAAAGATTAATAGCTTTTTATAAGGGAATTTAGAAAGGTGTTTTTATGCAACAGATAAATAATGTCTATAGTGATTTGAAAATTTTATGCCATCCTGATAAGCTGAGTGCGATTTTAAATGGACAGCGTACAGCGCCTTTATATGTTCGTATAAAGCCTACCAATATATGTAATCAAAATTGTTGGTATTGTGTTTATGCGAATGATAAGGTGATTGAAAACCGCAGCGTTGACCGGAGAGAATCCATTCCATGGGAAAAAATGCAGGAAATTATTAATAATTTGTCTGAAATGGGAACAAAGGCGATAACTTTTAGCGGAGGAGGAGAACCTCTTTGCTATCACCATATTTATGAAACGTTAGAGCTGGTTCGGCAAAAAAATATTGATTATGCGATGATTTCTAATGGACAGGCGTTAGATGAGAAAGCGCGAAAAGTTTTAAAAGATGCGAAATGGCTTAGAATTTCTTTGGATTCGGTTAATCAGGAAATGTATCAAAGTATCAGGGGTGTAAATACATATTCGGTAGTAATGGAAAACATAGAAAAATTTGCACAGGAAAAAAACGCTGAGTGTGTATTAGGGGTGAATTTTGTTATTACGAAAGATAATTATTCCAAAGTATATGAAATGTGTAAGATACTTTCAGGCATTGGGGTTGATAATGTGAAATTTTCACCGCTGATGGTAAAAGGAGCAATACCGGAATATCATAAGCAGATAAGAGGAAATATTGAAGAACAATTAATGAAAGCAAAAAGCGATTTTCAAGACGAGCATTTTTCAATTATAGATAAGTATACAAATGATGCCAGTTTTGATAAGCAGTTTGAGAAAAAGTGCAGTCATTGCTATATAAAGGAAATTTTTACGGTAATAGGGGCAGATTGTAATGTATATTATTGTCATCAGAGAGCATATACCCAGATGGGCATGATTGGTAGTTTAACGAATCAGTCATTCAAAGAATTATGGTTTTCTGATGAGACTACAGAAAAATTTAGAAAAATGATTCCTCAGAACGAATGTAATTTCAGATGTGCATTTGAAGAAAGAAATGAATTGCTGGATTCATTGGTTAATATGGATAAGCGTCATATTAATTTTATTTGATAAGAGGGGTGCTGATGGAAAAGAAAGTAAGTAAACAAGAGTTTGCAGAAATCAGAAAAGAACTGCGAAGACAAGGGAAAAGAGTTATTTTATGCCATGGGGTTTTTGATTTAATTCATCCGGGGCATATACAACATTTTCAGGAGGCTAAATCGTTAGGAGATGTACTGGTAGTTTCGGTTACGGCAGCGAATTATGTCAGAAAAGGACCGGGCAGGCCCTACTTTAATGACCGGTTGCGTCTGGAATCGTTGGCGGCAATAGAATGTATTGACTATGTACTTCTGTCAGAAAATTATACGGTTGAAGATATTATAGAGGTAGTTCAGCCTGATTTATATGTTAAGGGGCAGGAATATAAAAAGGCCGAAGATGATATAACCGGAAAGATTACGGAAGAAGTAGAACTTGTTAGAAAATATGGTGGTGATATCTATTTTACCAGCGGAGATGTATTTAGTTCAACGAAATTGATTAATCAGGCATTTCCCGTATTTTCGGAAGAATTAAAAGAATATTTAAGTGAGTTTAAAAAAAGATGGACAATGGATAAACTGCATCAATATGTAGATAGAATGCAGCAATTACATGTTTTAGTAGTCGGTGATATTATAATTGATGATTATGTTTATTGTAAAGTACAGGGTTTAATGTCAAAAAACAATGGCTACTCTGCTAAATTTATAAAAGAAGAAAAGTATTTAGGGGGAAGTATAGCTATTGCCAGGCATTTGAGTGCATTTACTGAAAATGTAACCTTGTTGTCCGTCATGGGTCAGGAAGCAGAGTTAGAAGATCTTCTGGATAATGAATGTAAAGGAAAGATTGTTTTAGATTTGGTTAGAACACCGGAAGTTGCAACCATTATTAAAAAGCGCTATGTAGAACCGGATGATAAACGGAAAGAATTAAATAAAATTTTCGTTATCAACAATCTGCCGGAAAAAATAATGATAAAGGAAGAAGTCCTTTCGATATTTAAGGAGAGATTAAAGGCACAGATTGCAGAATATGATGCCGTTTTTCTGTGCGATTTTGGGCATGGATTAATTGATGAAGAAACAATAGATATTATCCAGAATGGAGCTAAAAAGTTAATTTTGAATTGCCAGACTAATTCCTCAAATTATGGATTGAATTTAATAACGAAATACCAAAGGGCGGATTATTTTTCATTAGATGAGAAGGAGTTACGGCTTGCCTTTTCAAATTATAAAAAAACGGAAGAGGAACTTTTGTTGGCTTTATCGAATGCTTTAAAGGCAAAAGGATGGCTTACAAGAGGATCTAAAGGCGCACTCTATGTTGAAAATGGAGAATTAGCGGATTGTCCGGCATTTGTCTTGGATGTATTTGATACAATAGGAGCGGGTGATGCATTCTTTTCACTGGCAGGTTTGATAGCTGCTGCGGGAGCGCCGGTTGAAGTAGGAACTTTTCTGGGCAACGTTGCAGGCGCGTTGGCGGCTAATATTGTTGGCAATAAAGATAGTCTTAATAAAGTTGATACACTAAAATTTATAACAACATTATTGAAAGGGTGATTATGATGAAAATTAATACATGGAATATTTCACTTGGGGAAAAAGAAGCACAGGCGGCGTATGACAGCATTATGGAGCGTAATTTAAGCGAGGGAATTAAGGTAAAGGAATTTGAGAAAAGATTAGCTGAATTTTTGGGAAGAAAATATGCAATCTGTGTTCCTAATGGTAGTTCCTCTGTTTTACTTGCGATGATGGGAATCGGCATAAAGCCGGGTGATGAAGTAATTATTCCGGATTTTACTTTTATAGCAACAGGACATGCGCCTAAATTACTTGGCGCAGATGTTATATTGGCGGATACCAAAAAAGACGCGCCATTACTTGATGTGGAACGAGTGATGGATTTAATTACACCGAAGACGAAGGCTATTATTCCGGTTCACTTAAATGGACGCAGGGCGGATACCAAATTATTACGGGAAAAATTAAAAGGAAGCGGAATTTATATTATTGATGATGCCTGTCAGGCATTGGGTTCAGGAACAGAGGGGAATTATGCAGGTTGTGACGCAGACATTGCATGTTATTCTTTTGCAGTAACTAAAATTCTGACTACGGCACAGGGCGGATTTGTTGCGACAGATGATGAGGCACTATATGCCAGAATGAAAAAGTTGAAAATGCAGGGAATGGATAATATCTTTGAAAGCAATCTTTATCAATTAGCCGGATTTAATTTGAAGTATACTGATATTTTAGCATCTGTCGGTTTGGTACAGCTTGATAAAATACAGCAAAAAATAGCGGCAAGTAAGTCCAACTATAAAATGTATGTAGACGGCTTAAGGGAGCAGAAACAGATTAAAATGATTCCGACAAAAGAGGATGAGGTGGTTTATACTCCGGATATTTTATGTGAAGATGCAAAAGCGGTCAGAACATATTTGGAAAATAAGGAAATTCAGGTCAGACCTGCCGGAGCATGTCTGCATAAGGCAGAATATTTTATAAAACGAACAGATTGTGCAAATGCGGAATATTTTGAAAAGCATTTATTGTATATGCCGGGTGGACCGGATCAGCCCGTTGAGAATATTAGAACAACAATACAATATTTGCAGGCAATGGAGAAATAGCCATGAAAAAGGTGGTAATTATAACAGAGTGCAGAAGGTTTCGATTTAACTATGGGGAGACATTGCAAGCGGTAGCGTTAAACAGAGCAATTTCCCAATTGGGATTTGAATGTATTACAGCAGCCTATGAAGATGAAAAACGAGATTTTGATTCCTGGTTTAAGCATAATATAAGACAATATGGCATCAGGGGAATATTGTTTGAAGTATTTCGTAGAAGATATATGAAATTTCCTGTGGTAAGAGCTAATCAAAGGGATATTTTTGAGAAACTTTTGCAGAATGCTGATGCAGTAGTCTGCGGGAGTGACTGTATCTGGTATGAAAAAGATTATAATTCAATCTTTTTCTTAAATTTTCCGAAGATTCAAATCCCGAAGATTGCTTATGCGCCGTCGTTACGTGATGATATCATAACAAGTCCTGTTTATGAGAAAAGGGTAGCTAAATGGATTGGTGATATTTCATATTTGTCTACCAGAGAAAAGGCAGGAAGTAATATTATTGAAGATATTGCACATAGAAGAGTAGAGACCGTACTTGACCCTACTTTGTTAATCCATAGAAAAGACTGGAACCGGATGAGTGCAAAAAGATTGATTAAAGCACCGTATATTATTATGTATATAATAGGGAAGACAAGTTGTTTGGATGACAGTATCACACAGATAGGGAAACATTACACTGGGAAAAAAATAGTATGGATAACTATGGAGAATAATGATGGATATTCGGTTGGTGAAGGAAAGTTGAATATCGGACCTGCTGAATTTATATCATTGATTAGGTATGCAGATGCGGTTATAACTGACTCTTTCCATGGTTCTGCGTTTTCTATTATTTATCATAAACAATTTTATGCCATAAAGCGCATTGTTAATGATAAGGATGTTTATGACCATGATTGCAGAATAAAGAATCTTTTTGAAATTTTAGGAATCAAAAATTATTTTCAACCGGGAGAGAAAATTGATTTTGTCGAAAGTACAATTCATTATGCAGACGTTGAAAAAAAACTTTCGGTAGAACGTAAGAAATCTATGCGATATTTAAAAAACGCATTACAAGTATGAGGTGACCGAGTATGGAAGAAAGAATCAGAGAAGCAGTGAAAAAAGCATTAGATAAGAAGAAAGAAATTATTATTTATCCATTTGGCGTTTATGGAAAAAAAGTAAAAGAAATTTTGAATCAGGAATTTCATCTGCAGGAATATTGTATTGTAGATAATAACCGCACCGGTGAAGGAATACAGCAGATAACAGACCTGGATGCGGATAAGATGAACGATTATTGTTATCTGGTAGCGTGTATAAATGATGTTATATTTACAGAGATAATAAAATCATTAGATGAGAAGCATGTGGATAATAAGAATATAGAGGATGTGTTCTGGGAGGAGCATTACTATCATTTATATGCACCTGCTTTTATGATTTATGATGCACATAGACAAGGTATTACGCTGGCTCAATATTATGAAAATCATTATAATGCCGTAGGAGTAAAAACAGATGTTCTTATTGATAAAATTGCGGAAGTAGTAAATTTATCTGGGGGGGGGTATTTGCGAGATTGGCCCTGGTTCAGGAAGAATTTTGGTTAAGCTGATTGAAAAATTTGAACCGACAAGGTATGAATTCTACGAAATAGAGAAGAAATTGGCAGAGTATATTATCGAAAATTATCAATATCCATATTGTCAGATGTTGAGTCAGGAAGCAGACGGGAGAAGTCTAAAAGCAACGGCAGATGAGTCTGTGGACTTAGTATTTGCGAGCAATATATTTTCTTTAATTACCTATGATAATGCTTATCGATATTTGCTGGAAATGATTCGGATATGTAAAAAGGATGGATATGTAGTGTTTGATATGCATACGGAAGATACTATGACGGAAAGTGTTTTAAGTAATGAACAGAATCCGGCAAATACATGGCGGATATTTCCGCAAAAAGTGATTGAAGATATTTTTGGGAAAAGGAAGATGAAATTAATTTGCAAATTTAAGAATACGATGGTGCCGGGAATAGGGGCAGAAAATAAGCAGATAGATGGTGATGTTATTGAATCTTGGTATATTTATAAGAAAGAAAATAGTTAATGAAGAAAGGATCATCCTATATGAAATGTAGAAACATCAGAGAAATTTCTTATAATAAATGTGTCGGATGTACAGCCTGTGTTAATATTTGTCCTAAAAAGTGCATAGAGATGAAAATGGATTCGGAGGGGTTTTTACATCCGAACATCAATATGGAAAGATGTGTTCAATGTGGTCTATGTTATAAGGTATGTCCGACCCGGCAGGTAAAAAGACAGAAATTTTATCCTCAAGTCTTAGGGATGATTCATCGTTCTAAGAAAATCAGGAGAATAAGTTCATCGGGGGGGGTATTTTACAGTTTTGCTCTTTCCGTATTGCAATCGGGAGGAGTAGTATGTGGTGCTGTCCTGGATAATGAGATGTATGTTAAACATATTATCATTGATGATGCAAGTAGAATTGGTGAGCTGACAAAGTCAAAATATGTGCAGAGTGATTTGGGAAAATGTTATTTGCAAATTCAAAGAATCCTTGAAAGTGGAAAGCAGGTTTTGTTTGTAGGAACGCCTTGCCAAGTATATGGGCTGCACACATTTTTAGAAAAAGATTATGAAAATTTGTTTTTAGTAGATTTAATATGCCATGGTGTTCCTTCGCCCCAAATTTGGCGTGAATTCGTAAGAATGATGGAAGAAAAAAGAAATGCTAAGTGTAAAAATATTTCTTTCAGAGATAAATCCCTTGAGGGCTGGAGCAATTTCGGAATGAAAATAGAATTTTCGGATGGATCGCAATATGTTGATACGCAAAAACAAAATCCATATATGTTTGGCTTCTTGAAAGGATATATTGATAGAAAATGCTGCTATAATTGTCAATTTAAAGGAATGAACCGATACAGTGATTTGACAATAGGGGATTTTTGGACAGTAGATGACTATATAGAGAAATTTAATGATAATAAAGGAACATCTTTAGTTTATGTTAATACTAATAAGGGGCGGAAGTTAATGGAAGCAGTTAAAGATGATTTCTATATAAAAAAAGTGTTACAAGAGAAATTGTGGGAATTGAATAATGCTTATGGGAAGTCTAGTTTTGATATAAGAAATAGAGAAGTGTTTTATAATAAGTATTTACATAAGGGAAAGCATGCAATAGATATATTAAGTACAGAAATGAAAAAATGTAGGGATTACAGGGGATAATTTTAGATTAGAAGGGAAAGTTTTGGTGAGTAAATGAAGCTGAAAAATTTGTGGTGTGACCGAATGGCTTGTGACGACAGTGGCGCCTGGATGATGGGAGTTAATATAAATGCTTTGTTTTATGTGGATTTTAGCACAAAAAAATATGAGTTTATTACGGATTTTCCTGATGTGCCTATTATGGCATTTAGAGTAAATCAGTATTGTATGAAAATAGGAGATGAGATATATTTATTTCCGGATTTCGGGGAATGTATTTGGGTATATCATCTTGTGGATAAGAAATTAAGTAAAATTGCTTTAGATAATCCGAATAAAGTACGGTTCATTATTGGAATGGCTTGTCGGTGTGGAGATAATATTTATGCATTTTCTGCTGGTCTGGAACAAATTATAGAAATAAATATTATAAAAAAGACAGTAACAGGTATATATTCTATCAGTGCATATATCCAAAGTCAGAAATTGGGAATTACCAGAATTAGCAGTGAAGTTTGTGTAGTAAATAACAATATTTACTTTACCATTCCAGCCCAGAATTTAATTTGTGAATTTTCTACTGTAACAAAAAGAATAACGGAATTTAATATTAAGTATGATATCATGGCGCAAACAATTTGTTATGATGGAGACGATTTTTGGATAACCGGACAGACAAAGGAGGTTATAAGGTGGAATAAGGAAAGAAATGAAGTGGTTTCAGTTTATAATATGCCTGCGTCTATTGGACAGGAGCAGTTTGAGGTTGAAAATGAAAAAGCATTTGAAAATATAGAAGATATAAGATGTAAAAATCCTTTGTTTCGATGGAGTGTAAAGATTAAAGATAAGATATGGTTTATTCCATATGCGGCAAACAAGATAGTTTGTATAAATAAAAACACTTATGAAGTTAATGTTTGCGATATGGAGAGCGAGTATGCGGATGAAGGAATATGGTATCGCGATAATTGTTTTGACTGTGTTTTCCGGGAAAGATATATTATTTTATATTCATATAAAAGACGACAGTACTTACTCATAGATACAGATACCAATATTATGCAGTTGGTAGATATTATTTTAGAAAAAGAAAGTGCTGAAAGATTTGCTCAGAAATGCCAGGAAAAAAATGAAACATTGATTGAATACGATAAGGATGATATATTAGATATTATCCAACATTTAGAGAATTGTTCCCCTAAACGAAAGGAGAATAATGTTGGACATCATATATGGGAAAAAATTAGATAGCAGGAGGAAAATGGATAATGAAAAAGGGAATAATTTCAACATTGTCAGCATTAGCAGGAACGATAATTGGGGTTGGGATAACGGGAAAGGCGGCATCAGATAAAATAAATAAACTCCAGTCTTTGTCAGATAAACATTTAGCATTGTTTCTTATGATGAATCAATGGGTCAAGGTAAAGCAGGAGGGTAAATGTCTTGCAGATTATTTTGAAAGAAAAGGTTATAGGAATATTGCTATTTATGGTATGCATTATGCAGGGGAAACTTTGCTTGATGAACTAAAAAATACGAGTATTCATGTAGCATATGGCATTGATAAAAAGGGTGAATCAATTTATGCTGATGTTGAAGTCTTTTCTTTGGAAGATGAACTGGAGAAAGTAGATGCGGTAGTAGTTACTGCTATTACTTTTTTTGATGAAATTGAACAGAAACTTTCTAAAAAACTGGATTGTGAAATTATTTCATTGGAAGATGTTTTATATGAAGTGTAAACTATTTTTTAAACTATATGCTCCAAGCATAAGGAGCATATAGTTTGGCGTATTTTTATAAGAACCATTCCCAACTGTCGTACTGTAGGAAATTAAAAACGCTATCAAAATGTGATATTCCCATATCTAATAGTTGGTTTCCTACTTGAAAGGCGGTGTCAATATTTTTAAGCATAATGACAACAAAGACATTTTCCAATTCTAATAGCTTTTGGGGTGATATACATTCAATTCCATATATTTTTTTACCCCATTTGGTATTATCATTATCACATACATAAGAGACATGACATTTTTCCTGAACTTTGTCTATGTATGATTTAAAAGCAACGCCCCGACCCCATACGACAACATTTTGTTTGCTATCGGAATTATGCAGTGATTGAGGATGGATTACCGTTTTTCTTTCTTTTGAAATAACTAAATTGTCAAAATTCTTTTTCTGTTTGTTTGCTTCTATATTTTCTATCATATCGAGTGCCGCAGATTCATCTAACTCATTTACAAATAGTTCTAACACCATAGGTTTTTCCGTAATGCTGGTTAATGTAAATCGTTCCAGAACTTGCATAAATGTTTCTTTATCTGTAGCACACATATATTCAAACCCTAGATTGGTTACATAGTCTTTTATAAGAGTGCTGGACTTTTGCCCATAATGACCTTTAGCAGCAATGAAATCATCAACATCATTCCCAAATTTTTCAAGGAAATTTGCCGCTCTTTTAAGTTTCATTTCTACACCGGTGCCATTGTTAATAATCATCAATCGTATATTGGAGGAAATATGTCTGTTTCCAAGTGAATTCATGTCATAAAAGAAAGCTAAATCTCCCACTATGCCATAATATATCTTGTTAGCATCGGCTAAAGATGCACCTATTAACGAGGAAACACAGCCATCAATACCAAATCCGCCCGTATTGCAATATCCGTAAACTGTTTTGGGAAGCTCAAAAAAATTCCAACTTCTTAATGAATTTAGAATCCCAAAATGAATGACGGATTCACATGGAATTTTACTAGAAGTTTGTTGCGCAGCCCATATATTTGAAAATGGAAGTTCGGGTATTTGGTGAATTAGTCGCTCATATTCATTTTGCCATTGTTTTGCAAAATGAGTGCTTGTATCGCTTGTATTTTGGCAATATGATTCAAAAAAGGTTATTTCTTTCATTTCAAAAACAAATTTTAATTTTTTGAAAGTATCCCTGATTTCTCCATCCGGATTCACTCGCCATACTTCCTGTGTTTTTATAGGATAATATGCTCCTGAAGTATTTCCTATGTGAATTAGTAATTCAAAATCATTTAAATCATGGATATCATTGCTTAAAATAATAGTTGCTAAAACGCCATATTTTCCGTGGTAATTACTTGTATGGTCATATAAAACTACTGCATTATGGCTTTCACAGAATGCGTCAACGCTGTCTGTTAATTTTTTATCCCATTTTAAATGAGAACCTACAAATATTCCCACATGCTGGCTATTAAGTATGGGAAAATTATCTTCCACTGTAATCCTATCTATTATTCTGGCTTCTGGAAGTTTCTTAACTGAAAAATCACAGGTCCATGATGTTTGAAGATTAATATGAACCGGTCCCCCCCCGACAGCTCTTTTGAGTTCAAGTAATGCCTGATTTATTTTTATTTCTGCATTCCACTCGTCTTCATCTGATTTGACTATAGGAATGTCAACACTTAATGTTACAATATCGTTAGGTTGTACAGAACGGTCAATTACCTGTGGAATTAGGTTTCCTATATTGCCGGTAAATTGTGTGGCAGTGATTGCTAGGATAGGTAATTTTCTATAGTACGCTTCTGTTAAGGCAGGGAAATAGTTTCTTGAGGCAGTTGCACCTGTACAATTTAAAACGACAGCTTCGCCTGTTTCTGCGGCAAGCCCACATGCTAAATAAGCCGCAGATCTTTCATCTACACAAGAATATATTTCAAAATCTCCGTCATATTGAACACTATATGAAAAGGCAACATTAGCGCTGCCAGGGCTGATAACAAGTTTATGAATGCCATGGACTTTTAATAAATAAATCAGGATTTGTACATTTCTTTCATTGGTATAATAATTTCTTGGAGAATTTGAATCCATTTCAAAAAGCGTTTTAGCCTCGTTCATATATTTTCTTATTTTAAGTTTTTGCGGACAGTTTATTTCACACTTACCACATTTGATGCATTCGCTTGCTTTGCCTTTTTCTTCAGTTATCAAGCCGTTGTATAGTATTTTGGCTCTTGAAATATAAGAGATATCATGCGCTCCCACATGTTCATAAGAGTTCAATAAGGATATAATGTCTGGAATTGATATTTTTTTAGGACATTCCCTTTCACAGTATCTACAAGCGGTGCATTGAATACGTTTATTCTTTTTAATAACTTCTCTTAATGCTTCTATTTGTAAAGAGTTATCTGCTTCATCTTTTGAGAGAGTTATTCTATTCTCTTGTATATGGCAAACTTCACTCATGCCGCTTAAGATAATATCAATTCCTTGTAGTGACGATACAAATTGTAATGCTATTTTAGCAAGCTGTTTTGCCGTTGGCAGAGATTGGTCTTTTATATAATCTAGATTTGATAAAAAACCGCCCTTTATTGGTTCCATTACAAATATAGGTTTGTTATGTTTTCTTGCAACTTCATAACATTTTCTGGATTGGATGACAGGGTCATTCCAATCTAAATAGTTAATCTGTAATTGGACAAAATCCATCTCTGGATGATTACTTAATATTTCATCCAAAACATCAGCGGTATCATGGAAAAAAAATCCTATTTTTTTTACTAAACCCTGTTCTTTTAATTTGTTTAAAAAACGAAATCCACCCAGTTTCTCATGTAATGAAGCATTCGATTTTGTAAGAGCATGTAAAAGGTAATAGTCAAAATATGTTACGTTACAAGTTTTTAGAGAATTGTTAAAAATGATATTATAGTCTTCTTCTTTTTGCACATAATGAGGTACTTTATTAGCGACCATAAATGAGCTTCTGTCATACTTTTCTACTACGAATTTTCTAAGAAATTCTTCAGCCTTGCCTTTTAAATATCCTGGATGAAGGTCAAAATAGCAGAAGTCACCTTTCATATACTCATCTACCATAGCTTGAACTTTTTCCAAATCAAATTCGTCAAGTTCATCTTCAATTGTGGGAAATCTAAGAAAGCCAAACCCTAATTTTGCCATAATCTAATATTTATCCTTTATTTTATTGCAGTAATTTTCACTATATTTTGATGTTATTGCTATAAAAAGGATAGCATACAGGAGGATGAAACTCAAGGTCAAAATTAATTGAAAAATAGATATATCAATGCTATATTATAAGTGAATATATTATTAAAGGAGAGTATTCTTATGCAAGAAACTGTTTTTGAGGACATGTTAAACTATCCTGAAAATTACATGGTTCAAGGTGGTGGAGAATATGAATTGGTATCTGAAATGGGATTTTTACGCTCCATCATTAAATATAAAAATTATGAAATTGTTATTTATGGTGCCGGACTAAGATGTGAGTATTTATTACATTGGCTGAAGAAGGAAAGAATATCAGTTAAATTTATTATAGATAATGATATTGATAAACATAATAAGCAAATGGATTCCTGTACAATATATCATCCGGATAGAATTCCTCTAGAATTGCTAGGGGGGGGATATTTGGTTTTAATATCACCTAAGTATTATGAGACGGAAACAGCAGAAATTTTACAGATATTGAGAAAGCTTGGTATGGATAATTTTATATATCCTTTTGCACAGCAATATGGACTGGCACCATATAGGTACAGTTGGTTTCATTATTATACATGTCATAAGAATGAATTATTGAAAATGTTTGAGAAATTAGAGGATACTCCGTCAAGGGAGGCAATCTTTGAATATATTAAGGCGATAATTACAAATTGTGTATATAAAGGTGAACATGGAAAATCATGTAATAAATATTTTGAAGGCTATATTCCGCTAAAAGACGAGTGCTTTTTAAATGTTGGCAGTTGTGTTGGAGATTCCATATTCTATTTTATAGAAAATAGAAAAGAACAATTTGAGAAGATATATGGTGTAGAAGGAGATGGAGATACATACCGAAAGCTGAGAAAGAATATAAATATTTTACCGGATGATTTACTTCATAAAATTGAACTTAAAAATATATATCTGGATAAAAGCAGTGTAGAATATTATATAGATAAAAAAATAACCTTAATAAATATGGATATAGAAGGTATGGAAAAGGAAGTTATAATAGGCTTAAAAGAATGCATAAAGAAGAATCGTCCTGTTTTAGCAATATGTGCATATCATAAACCGGAAGATATCGTAGAGTTGCCATTGTTGGTTTATGAGATAGTGGATAAATACAAGATTATGTTTAGAAAATATGCACCATCATATAATAATCGCTTGGGTAATGCAGAGCTGGTTATGTATGCTGTACCTAGAGAAAGAGAAATAGTGTAAATTATTTGATTTGTAAAAACGATAATTCGTTCATAAAAGTTTGCAAAATATATTGCAAACATAATTACCTTGTGTTATAATACCGTTATAAAAATAACAAAAAACAAATCTTGATTCTTATATATGTATTGTGCTTTTCTTTTTGGTACTCATCCGTGGCACAGTACATAATCAGGCAGTTCTGCCGGAAAGATTCACATTTGTTTGGCAGGACTGCTGTAGATAATAGAAATAAATTGACCTCCTGTAGAGTGGATAAGTAAAAATAGCATTTGAAAGTGCATTATATGCTTCATTTATTTTCTGTTCTGATAGCAGACTCCTGCATTAAGTGGATAAGGAGGAAACTATCTTGCAAGAAAAACAGCAGATACTGCAGGAATTCAACCTGACAAGCGACTTGTTTGCCGGAAAGGTGTTTGAAGATATCGTAGCTTGTCAGGAGTTGTGCCGCATTCTTTTATGTGATGAAACGATTGTCCTTAAAAATGTGCAGACACAGCATACCATACGAAATCTGGAAAAACATTCTGTGGAATTGGATATTCTGGCGGAAGATATATTCGGGAGGCTGATTAATGCCGAATTGCAGATGTACCAAGAAACTGCACCGCTTAAAAGGAGCCGTTACTATCTGTCAAGTATTGATATGAGTATTTTGGAAAAGGGTAAAGACTACTATGAACTGCCGGACGTGACAATCATATACATTACCAGAAAGGATTTTATCGGCGGACGCAGAGGTGATTACCAGGTACATAGAATGGCATATGGAAAGGGCAGAGTTATAGACAAAGCGACTGCGGGTGAAAGGACTGCAAATGAAACTGTTATAGATATGGATAATGGCCTGCATGAGAGGTATTTCAATCTGGAATATCCGACAGAAGATGAAAAGATAAATGAATTATTAAGATATATGGAAAATTCTGACCCGTTATATCAAACAGTGAATTTTCCAAGAATTGTGGAACGAGTACATTATTTTAAGATGCAGAAAGAAGGAGTGAACATCATGTGTGAAATTGCAGACAGAATCAGACGAGAAGGTATCATAGAGGGGAAAATCGAGAGTACAATAGAGCTGCTGGAAGAACTTGGAAAAGTTCCGCAGCGAATCATGCAGAAGCTTCAGCAGGAAACGAATATGGATGTTATCGGCAGATGGCTTAAAGCCGCAGCAAGGGCATCAAGCATTGCGGAGTTTGAGGCAAGAATGTAGAAGTGAAGAAAAAAGAAGTCTTTAAGAGCAAAAATAGCATGATTATTGTCAAAATATGAAGAAAAAATTCCTTTAGTAAATGATAGAATATAATTAAGTTATTAAAATCATTGATAAAAGGAAGGAAATATACATGAATGATGCAAAGGTAAATATAGGAAACAATCAACAGGAAAAAATCATTACTAAAGAATTGAAGATTGACCAAAATGTTTTTATTTATAATGAAACAATGATTTCATTGCCCAATATTTCAAGGATGAGAACAGCAGCTTCACCTAAACAGCCATATCCATTATACACATTTGCAATGATTTTATTTGGACTATGTTGTCTTTTTACGAAAAACGCAATACTAATATTAATTGGATTGGCGATAGCAGTATTGGGGGGATGGATTATTTATCGAATAACACAAGAGAATGAAGACAGGGGCGAATATTTGGTTTTGAGTTTGAATTCAGGAGAAACCATATATTTATATTGTGCCAATCATAATTTTTCAATCGAGATTATGGAGACTATTGTTAATTGTATTAACTCTGGCAGTGGATACAGAATTAATATGGAAAACTGCACGATAGAATCATGTTCTATAAATGAGTACAAAGATAATATATTCAAAGGATAAAGATTATGCAAATTAATATTAATAATAGTAAAATTGGCAGCCAGACGTTTAATGAGTATAAAAATGTTGAAATAGTCAGACAGTTAGAAAGTAGAGACTGGGATGAATTAGAATCGTTTCTTTCTGCGTATAACAAGGATACAGTATTTGATAAGGCGGGTATACAAACGATATCTGAGTTTGAGAAAATTGTAAGAAAAAAAGATGAAGCAGGTTTGAAAGGATTTATTCAAAAGAATAAGGATAATTTTTTCACTAATGTTATGAGTAATGTGGTATCTTCGGGCTTGTTAATGGCATTACAAATGTTAGTTAGATAGAGTTTGGTATTGGTGGAGAAATATAGGGAAATAAATCTTGATTCTTATATGCACTATGCATAATCAGGCAGTTCTGCCGGAAAGATTCTCATTTGTTTGGCAGGACTGCTGTAGATAATAGGAATATCTTGATTAAGTCTTGTTAGCCTTGACATGTAGTATGTGAATATTTATAATGAAAACAAATCATGAATGCATCAATATAATGCGATAAGGATAACGCAAGATACAATATATTGTTATAGATAAAATGAATTACTGTTCCATTTATTGTACACCGGATAAGTTATGATTTTAATGAAAGGTATCCATGAACAATAGGAGGTACAGGAAATGAATAAGGCACATGAGGGGTATGTGAATATGTCTAAAGTGATAACAGAAAATCAAATCAGGGAATGGGTTCAGGAAGAGACAGTCATTATAAATGGTGATTTGTTTTGTGCGGAGGGAATAAAATACGATTTTAGATTAGGCAGCAACTTCTTAAAGGCGTATTTTGGACGGGTTATGGATTATGAAAAGGATTTAAAAAGCGCTGAAGATATTAGAAAAGCTGTAGTAGAGCCGGGAGAGGTGGTTTTTGTGTTGAGCCGGGAAAGGTTGGTTTTGCCATCTAATGTTTACGCGCAATTGAGTCCAAAGCGGAGTTTAGCACAAGATGGAATAGAGCTAATGGGAGGATTAACGATTGATCCAGGCTATGAGGGATATTTAGTATTTGGATTGAGAAATGTTGCAGGAACACCATACACTTTGAGTCCGGGAACCAAAATTGTGGCAGCAAATTTTTTTGAATTGACCAATGAGGAAATGCTTTCAGAGTATAAAAAGCCTACTTCTATAGAGTCTTTTCCGGAAAAGCTTTTAACTCTTATTGAAAAATATAAACCTGTAAATCCGCAAAATCTTGAGATAGAATTGAAAGAATTGCAGAAAGCGTTTCGGGAAAGTCAAGGGCAATTAGGTGAAGATGTTCGCGGATTAAAAGAAAAGGTCAGTCAGATTGCAAATGACCTTTTAAAAGAATCAACGAAAAGAGAGCAGGAAAATAAGTCGTTAAGTGATAGATTTTCTTCTGTCGAAATGCAATTAAGGGAACTTGATAGCAAAACTGTTAAAACGGATTTGAAGTTAGATAGAATGCAGGAAGATATTCAAAAAATAGGAAAGAATTCGGACGAAATAAAAGACAGTATTATTAAGAAAAATGCTGAGGCGGGAATAAAAGGAAAAATAGGAGCAATAGTTGCAACGTTTTTAGTTACAGTACTGGCAGGAGTGATTGTGGCATTGGTGGAAGGATGGTTATAGTATTGAAGCAAGAATGTAAAAACAGTCTTGGAACATCCAAATTAAAAAAGATGGCTTAAAAACAGCCATCTTTTTTGTATATTTGTATTTAAGCGCGGTTGCTTATTTCCTTTAACTTTTGCAAAGTCTCCATGACTTTGCCGGAATCAATCAGTTCTGCGGCGCGGCGGATGCCGTCCGCCATGTTTTCGGCTTTCCCGCCGATGTAGAGAGCCGCTCCGGCGTTCATTAAGACCGCGTTACGTTTATGACCTTTTTCACCGTTTAAGATATCGAGGACGATTTGCGCGTTTTCTGCGGGTGTACCGCCTGCAAGGTCGGCTTTGCTGCAGCGCGCAAATCCGAATTGCTCCGGTGTAATCGTATAAGATTTAAACCAGCCGTCTTTGATTTCGCAGACGGTGGTGGGCGCGCTCATGGAGATTTCGTCCAATTTGTCCTGACCGTATACGACCATGCCGCGTTTGACGCCAAGGCTTATCAAAACCTGTGCAAGCGGCGCGGCAAGATATTCGTCATATACGCCGAGAAGCTGCATAGCCGGGCTTCCGGGGTTGGTGAGAGGACCAAGAATATTGAATACGGTGCGGAATCCGAGCTCTTTACGGATAGCGCCTACATATTTCATGGAAGTATGGTATTTCTGTGCGAAAAAGAAACACATTCCGACCTCTTTTAAAAGTTCGATACATTTTTCCGGACTCTGCTCGATATTGACGCCAAGCGCCTCTAAGCAGTCCGCGGTTCCGCATTGGGAGGAAGCCGCACGGTTGCCGTGTTTGGCAACTTTCATGCCGCCTGCTGCGCAGACGAGGGCGGAAGTGGTGGAAATATTAAAACTGTGTGCGTTGTCGCCGCCCGTTCCGACGATTTCAAACAGTTCCATATCGGTCTCTACCTTGGTTGCGTGGTCTCTCATGGCGGCGGCGCATCCGGCAATTTCATCCGTTGTCTCCGCTCTTGTGCTTTTGGTGGAAAGCGCGGCAAGAAAAGCGGCGTTCTGGGTCGGCGTTGTCTCTCCGCTCATGATTTCGTTCATGACGGTATACGCCTCGTCGTAGGTGAGGTCCTCCTTATTCACGATTTTTACGATGGCTTCTTTAATCATAGTGATATCTCCTTTATAAAATGATATAGCATGGTTTTCCCGTCCGGCGTCATAATGGATTCGGGATGGAACTGTACGCCGAAAATGGGATAGGTTTTATGCTGAACCGCCATTACTTCGTTATCGGCTGTAACGGCAGTTACTTTCAGTTCTTCGGGAATGGTCGCTGCGTCTGCCGCAAGGGAATGGTAACGCGCCACGGGCGCGTGTTCGGGGCAGCCTTTAAATAGTGGGCAGTCGGAATCAAAGGTAACAACGGACTGTTTTCCGTGCATCAACTCCTTTGCGTAGGTGACGGTCGCGCCAAAAGCCGCGCAGATAGCTTGATGACCGAGGCAGACGCCGAGAACGGGAATTTCTTTTCCGAGCGTTTTGGCAGCCTCCATGGTAATGCCCGCGTCCTCCGGTCTGCCCGGACCGGGGGAAAGGATAATGCGCTCAGGCTGTAACGCCCTGACTTCATCGACGCTCATCTCGTCGTTACGGATGACTTTAATGTCGGGGTTGATTTCCCCGATAAGCTGATAGAGGTTATAGGAAAAACTGTCGTAGTTGTCTATGAGCAGAATCATAAATCCACCTCCTCTGCAAGCGTCAGCGCGTTGACAACGGCTTTTGCCTTGTTGATACATTCCTCATATTCTTTTTCGGCTATGGAATCGGCGACAATGCCCGCTCCGCTTCTGACAAAGACCTTGCCGTTTTTCTTATAGGCAATGCGGATAGCGATACAGGTGTCCATATTGCCGGTAAAATCAATATAACCGATGGCGCCGCCGTATATGCCGCGCTTGTTGTTTTCCAATTCGCCGATAAGCTGGCAGGCGCGGATTTTCGGTGCGCCGGAGAGCGTTCCGGCGGGCAGAACCGCCTCGATGGCGTCCAGCGCGTCGTAATCCTCACGGATTTGCCCCCTGACAGTAGAACCAATGTGCATAACGTGAGAGTAACGTTCGATGGAATGCAGCTTTTCTACCTGTACGCTGCCGAATTTACTTATTTTACCAAGGTCATTGCGACCTAAATCGACCAGCATATTGTGTTCGGCAAGTTCCTTTTCGTCGGCGAGAAGTTCTGTTTCCAGCGCGTTGTCCTCCTCCTCCGTTTTGCCTCTGGGTCTTGTTCCGGCAAGCGGGAATGTGTGAAGTATGCCGTTTTCCAGTTTTACAAGCGTTTCCGGGGAAGCTCCCGCAACTTCAACGTCCGTTCCTGAAAAATAGAACATATAAGGCGACGGGTTGATGGTGCGAAGCACCCTGTATGTATCGAACAGGCTGCCCTCAAAAGGGGCGCTTAAACGGTTGGAAAGTACGATTTGGAAAATATCGCCCTCATGGATATGATGTTTTGCCTTTTCCACCATTTCGCAGTAACGCGCCTTGTCAAATAGAGGCGTAACTTCGCCAAGCAGTTTCCCGGCGGGTTCTTTTTTCTTTTCCCCCGTGCGGAGCAGACTGCACAGTTGTTTTAATTCCATAACCGCTTTGTTGTAGCCGACTTTGATATCCTCTAACGGCATATTGACGATGAATATAATTTTCTGGCGGAAGTTATCAAAGGCGATAACTTTGTCAAAAAGCATTAAATCAACGTCCTTAAACGATTCAGTATCGACCGTTTTTATCCTGACCGCCGGTTCGTGATAGCCCTGATAATCGTAGGCAAAATAGCCGACCAGACCGCCCGTAAAAGACGGAAGATAGTCAAAGCAGGGGCTTTTATAATCGGCAAGAATCTGGCGCAGGAATGCAGACGGATTGTCGGTTTTGATGGAAACGTTACCGGCTTTCATTTCACCGTCTATACAGGTGATTTCCAGTTTGGGGTCAAAGCCGAGAAATGTGTAGCGTCCCCATTTTTCCTTTTCGGCAACCGATTCCAGCATATAACAGTGGGTCGATACATTTTTCAGGATTCTTACCGCTTCAATCGGTGTGCAGATATCCGAGAGCACTTCACAGCTTACCGGCACGACTTTATACTCGCCTGTGGCGGCAATTTTTTGGACATCATCTAAAGTGGGTAAAAAATTCATATGATTACCATTCCTTTCTCCTGTCATGAAGAACATAAAAATGCCCCTGACAGAATGATTCTTTCATGTTTTGCGGTGCGTGTCAAGGGATTTGTGCTGATTCTTCCCTTTTATATCCTAATCTGCTATAATGAATTAAGTTTTTGCAAATAGACTGTAAGACAGTTTTTTATCATATAAGACGTCGGGAGAGATTACTATATGAACAGGAAAAAAGTAATGATAATATCGGCGGTTTTTCTTGCGGCGGCGGCATTTTTTATTTTATATATCAATCATAAAAAAAGGATTACATACGGAGAGGACGCAGCATGGATACAAGCGGAATTTCCCGAAATGCAGGGGATAGAAAGCTGTCGTTATAAAGTAGAGATAATAGGAAGTCCGTTTTTTGATTTTATTGGTCCGACCAATTATCGTTTGACGGCGGTTATTATTATCGGCAGTGATGAAATGGACATGATTGCCGGTCAGTATCAGGGAGAGAAGAAAAATAAATATCATGAGGACGAGCAGATAAAAATCCCGATTGAGCCTCATCTTGCCGAGGGTATGGGCATAGATAATGAGGCGGTCTGGACTTTTAACCGGGAGTTTCAGATGAAAATGCTGGGATGGCGTTATGCAGGGGAAGTTTATTATTTGCAAGAGGAAAATGCGCTGTATTTGGAAGTGGAGAATCTGTAAATAGCATAAATATTAAGTGATAAAGATGAGAGCGTGTAAAGACAATGTGTTAACAATATCTTTATTGCGTGGTACTATAAGCCAAATAGGAAGGGAGATTATTATTATGGCGCAAACATTGGTAAATATTCGTATGGATGAAGAATTAAAAAGAAACATGGAGCAGACATGTCAGGAACTTGGCATGAATATGACTACTGCGATTACTATATTTGCTAAAAAGATGACAAGAGAAAAAAGGATTCCTTTTGAGGTGTCTATTGATCCGTTTTATTCTGAAAGTAATATGGCACATTTACGCAGAGGGGTAGAAGCTCTTAATGCCGGAAAGGGCGTAGAACATGATATTATTGAGGTAGACGAATGAGTCAGCAGAATATACCCAAAACCCGCAAGCCTTTCAAAATCATACTGATTATCGTAACGGTTTTACTGTTCTTTATTTTGGGTATAGGCGCATACACGGCTTATATTGTTACCCGTGCGCACAACGAGGCATTAAACGCCCAGATAGAAAGGCATCCGGAGGAATATGATTCTTATGATGGACAATATACGATACGGACGTCGGTGGAAGAGGATGCAAGCGTGTCGGTACACTATGTCAATATTGCAGTCGTAGACAATACTCTGGCAAAAGAAGTATTTTCCATACAGAAAGTATACAGGGCTTGGGATTTCGGCTGGGTGATGTGGGAAGATGAAAGTTATAATTTCCGGGTAAAGTCGGGCGATTTGGGAACTTTCCGTTATGAATATCAGGAAGATGGAAGCTGGGAAAAGATGGTTTTGGCAGGAACAGACGCGGCGGCAGGGATAGAACAGGAAGATATAGAAAAATAAATGGCGGTGTGGTACAATAGGGGCAGACAGGGAAAATGTCAGTTGGAAAAGAAAGGAACCCGTTTTATGAAGTTTACAAAGATGCACGGATGCGGAAACGATTACATCTATATTAATGGATTTGAGGAGAAAATAGCGCAGGAGGAAAAACCGGAGCTTGTCAGGAAAATCAGCGACAGGCATTTCGGAATCGGCGGAGACGGCGCAATTTTTATTAATCCGTCCGATGAAGCGGACTTTGAGATGGAAATGTATAACGCGGACGGCAGCAGAGCGGAGATGTGCGGCAACGGTATCCGCTGCGTGGCAAAATATGTTTATGACAAAGGGCTGACCGATAAGACGGATATCAGCGTTATCAGCTGCGGACAGATAAAGTACCTGAAACTTTTCTTAAAAGACGGAAAGGTAGATACGGTTAAGGTCAATATGGGCGCGCCGGAACTGCATCCGGAGAAAATCCCGGCAGTCATCGAGAATGGCAAAGACAGGATTGTGGATGAGCCGATTCTGGTAAATGGCAAAGAGTATAAAATGACATGTGTGTCAATGGGGAACCCCCATGCCGTTGTTTTTATGGATGATGTGGAACATTTGGAAATAGAAAAGATTGGTCCTTTTTTTGAGAATCATGAGCGTTTCCCGAAACGGACGAATACGGAATTTGTAAAGATTCTGGACAGGGCGCATGTGCAGATGCGGGTATGGGAGAGAGGAACCGGAGAAACGCTTGCCTGCGGAACGGGCTGCTGTGCGACGGTCGTTGCGTGTATCTTAAATGGTTTGACGGATGAGACTGTTATTGTTAAACTATTAGGGGGCGAAATTGAGATTACGTGGAATAGAGAAGAGAACCTTGTCTATATGACGGGGCCTGCAGAGACTGTTTTTGACGGTGATTATGCCCGTTGACTTTAGTAGTGAAGTTTTGGGAAAGGAATGGAGACAGACATGGTAAAAGTAAATGATAATTATTTGAAACTGCCCGGCAGTTATCTTTTTTCTACGATTGGAAAAAAAGTAAATGCGTATGCGGCGGCCAATCCGGATAAGAAGATTATCCGTCTGGGCATCGGCGACGTGACGCAGCCGTTATCGCCTGCGGTAATAGGCGCGCTGCACAGCGCGGTGGATGAAATGGCGGATGCCAAAACTTTTCGCGGTTATGCGCCGGATTTGGGATATGAGTTTTTGCGTACGGCGATAGCCGACAATGACTATAAGGCAAGAGGATGCCAAATCGAAGCGGATGAAATCTTTGTTTCCGACGGAGCAAAGTGCGATTCCGGCAATATTCAGGAAATTTTCAGCGTGGATAATAAGATTGCGGTCTGCGACCCGGTATATCCCGTTTATGTGGATACTAATGTAATGGCGGGCAGAACGGGTACATATGATGCGGCGACGGGCAACTGGAGTGATGTGATTTATATGCCCTGTCTTGCGGAGAATGGTTTTGCACCGGAATTGCCGAAGAAAACGCCGGATTTGATTTATCTGTGCTTTCCGAATAATCCGACAGGTTCCACGATAACGAAAGCGCAGTTACAGGAATGGGTTGATTATGCCAATAAGAACGGCTCTGTCATTATTTATGATGCCGCTTACGAGGCTTATATTGCAGAAGAGGATGTACCACATACCATTTATGAATGCGACGGTGCGAGAACATGCGCAATCGAGCTTCGCTCTTTTTCTAAAAATGCCGGATTTACCGGAGTCCGCTTGGGCTTTACGGTGATTCCGAAAGAGTTAAAAGCCGGGGATGTTTCTTTGCATTCCCTCTGGGCAAGACGCCACGGCACAAAGTATAACGGCGCGCCGTATATTATTCAGCGTGCCGGAGAAGCGGTTTACAGCGAAGCGGGTAAAAAAGAGACGAAAGAGCTGGTCGCTTATTATATGAAAAATGCGGCTTATATTTTAAACGGGCTGAAAAATGCAGGCTATACGGTATCGGGCGGCGTGAATGCGCCTTACATCTGGTTAAAAGCGCCAAACGGCATGACAAGCTGGGAGTTTTTTGATTATCTGCTGGAAAATGCCAATGTAGTAGGAACGCCGGGTTCCGGTTTCGGACCGAGCGGCGAGACATATTTCAGATTAACGGCATTCGGAAGCTATGAAAATACGGTAGAGGCGGTTGACCGTCTCGTGAAAATGTAAAGGCTGAAAAACTTCGGTTATTAAGAATGAAAAGCGCAAGCGGTCCGGCTTGTGCTTTTTTCGCCTACAGAAAGGATACCATATGACAGATATACAATTTGACGCTGCCATTGATAAAATCCGGCGGGGAGATAAACAGGGGCTGTTGGAAATTTATGAAGCCTACATCACTTTGATATATGCGATTGTCAAGGACGTTCTGCGCAATAGGGAAAGCGCGGAGGATGTGACAAGCGATTTTTTTATTAAATTATGGGATAAAGCCGATTATTATCAGGGCGGAAGCGGACATAAGACATGGATGACAACGATTGCCAGGAATATGGCGATTGATTATTTGAGAAAATATGGAAAAGAAGAAGCGAGGGAAATTATAGAGGAAATAGAGCAGACGCCGCCCGGGCAAAATACGGAATGGGAAAGTCCGGTGGAGCAAGAAGTGATTGGCGATGCGTCGATTGAAGAGGCATTTTCTGAATTAAAAGAAAACGAACGGCAGATTATGAATATGAAGATTCTGGGCGACATGACGTTTCAGGAGATTGCCCGGTCGTTGCAGATTCCGCTTGGCACGGTAACATGGAGATATAAAAACGCGGTGAAAAAGTTAAGGAGGTGTGGCTATGGAACGGGATTTTGAGCTGGAATATAGAGAAATGAAGCAAAATGAAACGCCGGATTTATGGAGCCGGATTGAAGCCGGACTCTCTGACAAAAAGATAGCCACGACGACCCTGGAAGAGCCTGTCACCGTGCGCCCGGAGCGTTTTGTTGTCAGAAAACAGGCGTCGTGGAAACGCTGGGGGCTTTTAGCGGCTGCGTGCCTGTGTGTCGTCATCCTTTTTCCTGCCGTTATTATGGGCATTACGGGTTCGTACAAAAACAGCAGCAGCGCTGCGGATACTTCACTTGCGGACGAAGGGAATATGTCGGGTTCGATGAGTACAAGTACGACGGCGGCAGCGGAGGCGTCCGAACCTGTAGAAGAGTCGGCTTCGGCAGCGGCGGAGGAACCCGTGGGAGAGGCGGATTCAGGAGCGGCGGAGGAACCCGTGGGAGAGACGGATTCAGCATCGGAGACATCCGAAGCGCCGGAAGAAGCAGCTTCTACATTGCCGGAATTGACGGACGGGCAGGTTTTGGAAGGGGCTGTTGTGCAGATTCTACAGGTGGATGAAACAGGGGAAGAAACCGTATATCATGCCGTTGTGATAGAAGCGGACGCGGATGCTGTGATGGAAGATGGTATGCAGGTAGAATTGATATGCAATGATAAGACGCAGTATGATTTTGTCCGTGCGCCAAGAGAAGAAAAAGGGTTGGCAAAAGAGGAAAATTATGAAGTTTCCCTGCAATATGAGCAGGATAGGCTTGTTGTCTTAACGGCAGCGAAAAAATGAAAATAGAATAAACACTTTGCTTTTCTCATTCGTCATATTAGTATAACCGGTTAAATAAATCGCTTGTGAACCACTTGTGATAGAAAGGAGAAGTCCTTGAATGGACGGATTTTATACGAAGCATTACGATAAATTGCTCTGGTTTTGTATGAAGCTGACCCAAAGCAACAGGGAGTTTGCAGAGGATATCGTGCAGGAAACTTATCTGCGGGCGTTACAGAATGCGCATATATTCCTTGGATTGAATGAAAGACAGCAGAGCTCATGGCTTTACAGAACGGCAAAAAACATTTTTGTTGATGCTGTGCGAAGAAGAGCCAAAGCGCAGAATATGACTATAAATATGGATGTTGTCCAAGAAGAGGGATTTGACGCGGTTAATGTGGAAGAACTATTGCAGGCATTAACGCCGGAAGAACGGGAACTATACCGTATGCGCTATGAGCTTGGCTATCGTTCCAACGAGATAGGGGAGAAACTGCACATTTCTGCATCTACAATCAGGGCAAGGTTGATAACGCTTAGAAAGAAACTGTTAAAACTATATTTGACATAAGAATGGAGAAAATAGAATGGAGAAGAAACTGATTATTAATGCAGATGTATGTGATACGAGAACGCCGTCAAAGGAAGTATTAAGTCAATATGGGAGTATAAACATAAACGCGGATTACATCATTATGTCCGAATCTTCCAAAATAATTCTGGCGGAATATCCGGTGTCTATCAATGCGAGCGAAATTATGATGATGGAAGATGCGGCGGAAACAATCGATGTTATCTGCGAAAATGGCAACTGCGTGTTGAGCGGGGAGACGTCTTTCAGGAATAAAGTGTTGTTGACAGTAAACGGAAACCTGACAATCGGGAAAGACGCTGATAAGGCGCTTGACAACATCGTAAAAATCATAGTAAACGGTAATGTTATATACCCGTCCACGTTACAGAATCTTCCGCCGATGGTGGTGAATGGTTCTCAGAAAAGTTATCCGGGAGATGCGGTAAAGCTGAAAAGTACGTTTCTGTTAGACAAAACATTTCTTTTAAGATGCAGGAATCAGAAATATTACGCTAAAAATGAAGTCATTATTGCAGATGAAACGTTGGATGTGGAGAGCCTGCGGCAAAAGGGGGTACAGTTTATTACCCAAAGAGGGCTTCTTGCGGAAAAACTGTTTGAAACGGCGGCGCTCCTCTTCGATGAAGATGTGGAACTGGATATGATTCCCGAGGGATATTATTACTCGAAAGAAAAGAACCTGACGAAAGAACTGCTTTGCGAATCAGGCGGAAAAATTTATATTGACGGGAACTTTATGCTAAAAAGTGAGGATGAGGAGAAGCTGCAGGACATTTCCTTGATTGTGCGCGGCAGATTGTATGCAGATGAAATGCTGGCAGAGAAGTTTCCTGCTAATCGCGTTAAGTATAAAAAGCTAAAGACCATTAGAAAGGATGCGGTTGTGATTGCTGCCAGAGACACATTTGCTTTGACTGAGGATATGCTGCATGATAATACGAAAGGAATTGCTGTTATAGATTGTGACATGGTATCAATAGATTCTAAGATTCCGATTCAGGAACTAAAAGAAAAAGTGCAGATAATAAACTGCAGCTGTGCCATGTGCAGTAAGGAGCAGAAAAGTACAGTGGAAACTCTGGCAGAAGATTGTAGTTACATCCATGCACAAGAAGAGTATGAAGAGGAGGATGCGCAAAAAGAGGATGCAATAAAGACTGAATCAGAGCAAAATCAGACAGTCATAAACTGTGATTTTTATAAATTATAAAAAATTTTGAAAAAACCCATAAAAAAGTTCCTCCCTATTCGTATCTTTTGTATCAGGCGGCGCTATAGAGCGTCATAAAACGAAAATAGGGAGGAATATTTTTATGAAAAAAAGACTGTTATGTTATGGATGCAGCATGGTTATGATGCTAACCGCTTTAACGGGATGCGGCGGTAAGAAAGACAGCGCGTCAACTTCCATGGATGATGGAGGCTGGTCGGGCAGCTATGAGAACGCTTCCGCCACGGCGGCAGAAGCCGCGGAGGATAGCGGCGGTTATGTGGGAACTTCGTTTGCTGATTACGGATATGAGATAATGAACGCGGAGGAATACAGCGTCATAGAGGAAACGGGCTTTGTGCCTGCATCTGTCAATCCGCTTTCTACTTTTTCCGCGGATGTGGATACGGCTTCCTACAGCAATCTGCGCAGAATGATTGAGGACGGCTATGCGTTGGATGAAATACCTGACGGCGCTGTCAGAATTGAAGAACTGTTAAATTATTTTCATTATGATTATGCTAATCCGAAAAAGGATGAACCTTTCGGCGTTACGACACAGATTACGGACTGTCCGTGGAATGAAAACAGCAAGGTGGCGATGATTGGCTTAAAAACAAAAGATATTGATTTTTCCGAGGCAAAACCGTCGAATCTGGTCTTTTTACTGGATGTTTCAGGTTCCATGAATAGTCGGGATAAACTACCGTTACTGCAGAAAGCCTTTACGTTATTAGCCGAAAATCTGACCAAGAAAGATACGGTGTCTATCGTTGTATATGCAGGTGAGGACAGGGTTATTTTAGAGGGGGAAAGCGGAGCTAATCGAAAGGAGATTGTGAACGCGATAAACGCCCTTACGGCTGGCGGCTCCACGGCAGGAAGCGACGGTATTATCACGGCATACCGCATTGCGGAACGGTATTTTATTGAGGGCGGCAACAACAGGGTTATTCTGGCAACGGACGGCGATTTGAACGTCGGACTGACGACAGAGGAAGAACTGGAGGAGTTAATCAGCAAGAAGAAAGAGACCGGCGTTTATTTATCGGTGCTTGGCTTTGGAACGTGGAATATCAAAGACAATAAGATGGAAATCCTTGCGGATAAAGGAAATGGCAATTATGCTTATATCGATTCCATGTCGGAGGCGAAAAAAGTTTTGGTAGAGGAAATGGGCGCAACGCTTGTAACGGTAGCTAAGGATGTAAAATTCCAGGTGGAGTTTAATCCGGATGTGGTGGCGGGATACCGTCTTATCGGCTACGAGAACAGGCGGCTGGCGGAACAGGATTTTGCGGACGATAGTAAGGATGCGGGAGAAATCGGCGCAGGGCATACAGTGACGGCTCTCTATGAAATCGTGACGACGGACAGCGCGTCCACTTATGCGGGAACTTCTTTAAAATATGCGGAAGCAAAAACGCTGCCGGATGAAGAGTGGTTTACGGTCAACATCCGCTATAAAGAACCGCATGGACAAAACAGCATTCTTTTATCCTATCCTGTCGATAAAAATGACTATACGCAGACGCCACAGGAAGATATGCGTTTCGCATTGGCGGTTGCCGAGTTTGGCTTGGTCGTCACTGACAGTTCCTATAAGGGAAATGCGACCATACAGACGGTGATTGACAGATTACAAGGCCTTGATACGGATAAGGATGAATATCGGGATGAATTTGCCTATCTTGTGAAAAAACTGGCAAAAAATTAGAAATCAGTTTGGCAGAAAGCCTGCGATTGTATTTTTTCAGATACAATGCTTGTATTTTTAATTGTATTATGGTATACAATAATTATAAAAAATGCGATGAAAGAGACTCGCTTTATGGAGAGCAACAGGAATACGGCGTCATCGACTGAGAGCGTTGTTTGCAGGAAGTAGAGATTGGGAACACTCCGGAGCAGATTATCTGAATGTAAGAATATTATCCCGTACTGTTGGATGGTAGGATTATGCTAGGGTAATACGTTGCACGCGTTAAGTGTCAGAGTGGGCAGGGCGGTAAAACATCTTGTTAGAGATGGCGGCTTGTCAATGCGGGTGGTACCGCGGGTATGAAAATTATCCGTCCCGGAATACAAAATGTATTCCGGGACTTTTTTATACAAGAAAATCGCTTCGCGATTTTCTTGGGAAGAATGCTTTGCATTCTTCCGCTGTATTGAATAATTTCCTACAGTATAAAAAGTCCCGGAAACCGGAAAAGGAGCATGATTATGAAAACAGAAAACATTTACAGAGAAGTGACAATGCAGCAGATTACCGAGCAGGACATCGGAAGGGAACTAAAAGTAGCCGGATGGGTGGAAAATATCAGGGACCACGGCGGCGTTTCCTTTGTGGACTTGCGGGATATGTACGGCGTTTTGCAGGTCGTTATGCGTGATACCTCCCTTTTAAACGGGCTTTCCAAGGAGATGTGTATCTCCATTCAGGGGCTTGTCGAGAAAAGAGACGAGGAAACCTATAACCCGAAAATTCCGACCGGAACGATTGAATTAGAGGCGCATAAAGTGGAAGTGCTTGGAAAGGTCTATAAACAGCTTCCCTTTGAAGTTATGACTTCCAAAGAAACAAGAGAGGATGTGCGGTTGAAATACCGCTATCTGGATTTAAGAAATAAAAAAGTCAAAGACAACATTATTTTCCGTTCCCAGGTTATCAGCTTTTTACGGGAAAAAATGACGGAGTTGGGATTTTTAGAGATTCAGACGCCTATTTTGTGCGCGTCGTCACCGGAGGGAGCAAGAGACTATATCGTGCCGTCCAGAAAGTATAAAGGAAAGTTTTATGCGCTCCCGCAGGCGCCGCAGCAGTATAAGCAGCTTCTTATGGTGTCAGGATTTGATAAGTACTTCCAGATTGCGCCGTGTTTTCGGGATGAGGATGCGCGCGCCGACCGTTCGCCGGGTGAATTTTACCAGCTTGATTTTGAGATGAGTTTTGCAACGCAGGAGGATGTATTTCGCGTAGGTGAGGAAGTGTTGTCCGCCGCCTTTGAGAAATTTGCGCCCGAGGGCTATGAGGTGACGAAAGCGCCTTATCCGGTTATCAGCTACAAACAGGCGATGCTGGAGTTCGGAACGGATAAGCCGGATTTAAGAAACCCGCTGCGGATTATTGATTTAACCGCATTTTTTCAAGAATGTTCGTTTAAACCATTCCATAATAGGACAGTTCGTGCGATTAAAGTTCATGCCGATATGTCAAAAGGTTTCCATGAGAAATTGCTGAAATTTGCAACGGATATGGGGATGGGTGGTTTAGGCTATCTGGAAGTGGACGAAGATATGTCCTATAAAGGACCGATTGATAAATTCATCCCGCAGGAGTTGAAAAAGGAACTGGCGTCTTTGGCGGATTTAGCCGTTGGCGATACGATTTTCTTTATTGCGGATAAAGAGGAAAGAGCCGCTTATTACGCAGGCAGGCTTAGAACGGAGCTGGGTGAGAAATTGGGATTGATAGAAGAAAAAGCGTACCGTTTCTGCTATGTGAATGATTTTCCGATGTTTGAGCTGGATGAGGAGACAAAGCAGATTGGATTTACGCACAATCCGTTTTCCATGCCGCAGGGCGGTCTGGAAGCATTGCAGACGAAAGAGCCTCTGGATATTTTAGCTTATCAGTATGATATTGTCTGCAACGGTGTGGAACTGTCGTCCGGCGCGGTTCGTAACCACGATATGGAGATTATGGTAAAAGCCTTTGAAATTGCGGGCTATGATGAGGAAACTTTGAAAAAGAAATTCGGGGCGCTCTATAATGCGTTCCAGTTTGGCGCACCACCGCATGCGGGCATGGCGCCGGGTATAGACCGTATGATTATGCTGCTTCGCGGCGAGGAGAATATCAGAGAGGTTATCGCCTTTCCGATGAGCGGCACGGCACAGGATTTTATGTGCGGCGCGCCGAATGACGTGACGGAACAGCAGCTTAGAGAGGTGCATATTAAAATAAGAAGTTAATAGGGAAAGGAGCGCGCAGCGTATGGCGGAAAAGATTACGGATGAAACGATAGAATATGTAGGTATCCTGGCAAAGCTGGAACTTTCCGACGAGGAAAAGGAGAAAGCGAAAACGGACATGAGCCGGATGTTAGAATATATTGATAAATTGAGTGAACTGGATACGGAGGGCGTAGAGCCGATGTCTCATGTCTTTCCAGTGCAGAATGTATTTCGGGAAGATGTGATAACAAACTCTGACATAAGAGAAGAGTTATTATCGAATGCGCCGGAACAAAAGGATGGAATGTTTATGGTTCCACGGACTTTCTAGTAGCGGAATGCAAACCTTGCAGATAGGCGTTTCGCAAACCCCTGAAGAAATTAATAGAAGAAAGGAGCATGACTATCAAGATGTATTTATCGGATATGACCGCCGTGGAACTTGCCGCGGCAATTAAGAGTGGAAAGACGACGGCAGTAGAAGCGGTAAAAGAAGTGATTGCCCGTATGGAGGAAAAAGAAGAGACTTACCACTGCTATGTTACCATAGATAAAGACGGCGCGCTGGCACAGGCACAGGCGGTGCAGAAAAAAATAGAAACGGGCGAACTGGACTCTCCTTTAGCGGGGGTGCCGGTGGCGATTAAGGATAATTTATGTACGGCGGGTATGCTGACGACCTGCTCTTCCAAAATCCTTGGAAATTTTGTGCCGACCTATTCCGCACAGGCGGTGTTGGAACTGCAAAAAAACGGAGCAGTTATTTTGGGAAAGACCAATATGGATGAATTTGCCATGGGTTCGACGACAGAGACGTCGGCATTCGGGGCGACGAAAAATCCATGGAACATAGAACGTGTGCCGGGCGGTTCCTCCGGCGGTTCGGCGGCGGCAGTCGCGGCGGGCGAATGTTTTTATGCGCTTGGCTCCGATACCGGCGGTTCTATCAGGCAGCCCGCGTCGTTTTGCGGCGTGGTAGGCATGAAACCGACATATGGAACGGTGTCCCGTTACGGCTTGATTGCCTATGGTTCCTCTTTAGACCAAATTGGACCATTGACGAAAGATGTGACGGACTGCGCGGCGGTTTTGGAAGTGATTGCCTCCCACGACGAGAAAGATTCCACCTCCATCGCCAGAGAAGATACGGATTTCATGTCCGCGCTGACAGACGACGTAAAGGGAATGAAAATCGGCATTCCGAACGACTATTTCGGCGAAGGACTGGATAAGGAAGTGAAAGACGCCATATTAAAAGCGGGAGAGACGTTGAAAGCAAAAGGCGCTATTGTGGAATATTTTGATTTAAGCCTGGTAGACTATGCCATCCCGACCTACTATACCATTGCGGCGGCGGAGGCAAGTTCCAATCTGGAACGCTTTGACGGCATTAAGTACGGCTATCGGACGAAAGACTACGAGGGGCTTCATCATATGTATAAAAAATCCCGTTCGGAGGGATTCGGCGAAGAAGTCAAACGCCGCATTATGCTGGGTTCTTTCGTATTAAGCTCCGGTTATTACGACGCTTATTATTTAAAAGCCCTGAAAGTAAAAGCCCTGATTAAGAAAGCCTTTGACGAGGCGTTTGCAAAGTATGATGTGATATTAGGACCCGCCGCGCCGACGACGGCGCCCAGGCTGGGAGAAAGCCTTGCCGACCCGCTTAAGATGTATCTGGGAGATATCTATACGATAGCGGTGAATCTGGCGGGGCTGCCGGGCATCAGCCTCCCGTGTGGACAGGATAAGGCGGGACTGCCGATTGGCTTACAGTTAATCGGGGATTGTTTTCAGGAGAAAAAACTGATTCAGACGGCTTATACCTATGAGAAAGCGCGCGGCGCGTTTCCCGTGACGGCAAAGGAGGTGGGCTGATATGGCAAAGACATACGAAACCGTTATCGGTCTGGAAGTGCATGTGGAGCTGGCGACAAAGACCAAGATTTTCTGCGGCTGTTCCACGGCGTTTGGCAAAGCGCCGAATACGCATACCTGTCCGGTCTGTACCGGTATGCCGGGTTCTCTGCCGGTATTAAATAAGCAGGTGTTGGAGTATGCGATTGCGGTAGGGCTTGCGACGAACTGTGATATCACAAGATACGGCAAATTTGACAGAAAGAATTATTTTTACCCCGATAATCCGCAAAATTACCAGATATCCCAGCTCTATCTGCCTATCTGTCGAAACGGCGGCGTGGAAATAGAGACCGAAGAGGGCGGCGTCAAAACGATAGGCATTCACGAAATCCATATGGAGGAGGATGCCGGAAAATTGATTCACGACGAATGGGAGGACTGCTCTCTCGTCGATTATAACCGTTCCGGCGTACCGCTGATTGAGATTGTATCGGAGCCGGATATGAGAAGCGCGAAAGAAGTCATTGCCTATCTGGAAAAGCTTCGTTTAATCATTCAATATCTGGGCGCGTCCGACTGTAAACTGCAGGAGGGTTCCATGCGGGCGGACGTGAATCTTTCCGTCAGGGAAGCGGGAGAAAAGGCTTTCGGCACAAGGACGGAGATGAAGAACTTAAATTCCTTTAAGGCGATTGTAAGAGCCATCGAGGGAGAGACAGAACGCCAGATTGACCTTATCGAAGAGGGCAAAGAGGTTATTCAGGAAACGAGGCGGTGGGATGATACGAAAGGGGAGTCCTATGCGATGCGCAGCAAAGAGGACGCACAGGATTACCGCTATTTTCCTGACCCTGACCTTGTACCCGTTGTGGTAAGTGATGAGATGTTAGAAGAGATTCGCGCGGGGCAGCCGGAGTTTCGCACGGAAAAAATGGCGCGTTATAAAGAAGAATACGGGATTCCCGATTATGATATCGAAATTATCACGGAGTCCAAGCGCATGGCGGATTTATTTGAGGAGACATCCGCTATCTGTAAACAGCCGAAGAAAGTCTCGAACTGGCTGATGGGCGAGACGATGCGCCTTATGAAAGAAAAGGAAGTGGATGCGCAGGATTTATGCTTTTCTCCGGAAAATCTTGCCAAACTGATTGCACTGGTGGACAGCAGAGCCATTAACAGCTCGGTGGCAAAAGAGGTGTTTGAGGTCATGTTTGCGGAAGATATCGACCCGGAAGCCTATGTGGAGGAGAAAGGGCTAAAAACAGTCAACGACGAAAATGCGCTGCGAAAGACGGTAGAAGAGGTAATTGCGGCAAATCCGCAGTCCGTGGAGGACTACCGGGGCGGAAAGGAAAAAGCGCTCGGCTTTTTGGTCGGACAGACGATGAAAGCGATGAAAGGAAAAGCCGACCCCGCCGCGGTCAATCAGATGTTAAAAGAGTTCCTTACTCAAGAAACTCCAGAAACTTAATCACCGTATCAATGTGGGAACAGTTGGCGGTAATGCCTAAAACCGCTTCCGACGGATAACCTTGGTACATGGTGTTATTTTCAGCAAGATAATCATAGCAGCCGGTTTCTATCAGCTTGTTTCCCTCCGGGAGACAGATGCCTACGGGAATCGGCTGTTCCATTGACGAGGGGTCATGATGGTCTATGATATAAGTGTCGGGCGAGGGCATTTCCTCTTCGGCATAAAGGGCGTTTTCCGTTGCCTCAATGGTGGCGGCGTCCGTATAATAAAGATAATCGCTGTATTTATCAAGCATTTCCTGTGGAAGAACCTCCTCAAGGTTTGCATAATATTCATTCTGTGCCTGGCTCTCAAATGTGCCGGTATCCGCCACAATAACGTCTATGATGCCGGCTGATATCATGACAACCAGTTTTTCCATGCTGGAAATGGAATATTCAGAAAAATCGCTGTTAGATAATATGAAAGAAGTATCGACAGCAACGGCAAATTCTTCCGTATCAATGCCCGCATAAGCCGCAAACTCGTCGCTCCACTGGTTGTTCTGTACCAGGTTGGTATTTACGTTGATGAGCGTGGCATAAAAAGCATAATCCTTATTGGCGCGGTACTGCTGGATAAACATAATGGTAAGCGCCAGAACCGCCAGTATGACGGCGGTGTGTATTTTATAATAATCCCAGAAATACTGCAGCTTTCCTTTTAAGCTCATGTCTTTGGTTTTCCGGTTCTGTTCTTTGATTTCCCCGTGCAGGGAGTTGTGCATTGTCATGAAACTCTTCCTTTCTCATGTAGTTATCATACTATGATACTTTCTTCGGGAAATGATGTCAATGAACAAGAAGTGGATTTTTTCTGAAAAAAGAATAAAGAATAAAAATGCGTTGTATTTTCTTGTACAAAAAAAAAAATCATGGTATAGTGTATGTATCACCGATTGAAACGGAATGGCTTTGGAGGATGAATTATGATAAGTGAAACCTATGTGGAATGTCTTGTTGCGAGAAAGACGCCTTTCTTCATGCGGTTGCTCAAGACCCTGCTTATGATGCTGACGGTATGTTTCTTTATTGTCGGGCTGGTTGATTTCAGGGCGTTGATTATCGCGATTGTACTGGGAGTGGCTTCCTACTTTGTATACATGAACGCCGATATTGAATATGAATATCTGTATCTGGACAAGGAAATCAAGGTTGACAAGGTTCTGGCAAAGAGCAAGCGCAAGAAAGCCGCTGTTTATGACGTAGGACGAATGGAAATTTTGGCGCCGGTGAAGTCGTATCATCTTGACGCGTACAAAAACCGCGATATGAAAACGGTTGATTACAGCTCGCAGGATGTGGAGGACAATAATAAATATATGATGGTTTATGAGGGAAATTTGAAAGTTATCTTAGAGCCGAATGCGGAAATGGTGAAAGCAATCCAGATGGTTGCTCCGCGTAAAGTATTTACTGATTAACCATAAAAAATATACTGTCAGTTTTAGGACTGGCAGTAATTTTTATATAATTAACATTACAAACAGGAGGAGAAAAAATGGGTCAGATTATTGGCGAAGGCATTACTTTTGACGACGTACTTTTAGTACCAAGTTATTCACAGGTAATTCCAAATCAGGTAGACTTAACAACATGGCTGACAAAGAAAATTAAACTGAATATTCCTATGATGAGCGCCGGTATGGATACGGTAACGGAACATAGGATGGCAATCGCAATGGCCAGACAGGGCGGTATCGGCATTATTCATAAGAATATGTCGATTGAAGCGCAGGCGGAAGAAGTAGACAAAGTAAAACGCTCTGAAAACGGCGTTATTACAGACCCATTTTCATTAACCCCGGAACATACGCTGGCGGACGCGGATGCTTTGATGGCGAAATTCAGGATTTCCGGCGTGCCGGTTACGGAGGGAAGAAAACTCGTCGGTATCATTACCAACCGTGATTTGAAGTTTGAAACGGATTTTACCAAAAAAATCAAAGAGTCCATGACTTCCGAGGGGCTGATTACCGCCAAGGACGGCATCACGTTAGACGAGGCGAAGCAAATACTGGCAAGGGCAAGAAAAGAAAAACTGCCGATTGTAGATGACGATTATAACCTGACGGGTCTGATTACGATTAAGGATATTGAAAAAACGATTAAATATCCGCTGTCGGCAAAAGACGAGCAGGGCAGATTGTTATGCGGCGCAGGCGTCGGCATCACGGCGAATGTATTAGACAGGGTGGGTGCTTTGATTGACGCCAAAGTAGATGTTATTGTTCTGGATTCCGCACACGGGCATTCCGAGAACGTGCTGCACTGCGTCAGAATGATTAAGGAAAAATATCCGGATATTCAGGTAATTGCCGGAAATGTGGCTACCGGAGAGGGTACAAAGGCATTGATTGAAGCCGGTGTGGACGCGGTCAAAGTCGGCATTGGTCCCGGCTCCATCTGTACGACGCGCGTTGTAGCAGGTATCGGCGTGCCGCAGATTACGGCGATTATGAACGCCTATGAGGTGGCAAAGGACTATAATATCCCGATTATTGCGGACGGCGGTATCAAGTATTCCGGCGATATGACCAAAGCGATTGCGGCGGGCGGCAATGTCTGCATGATGGGCAGTATTTTTGCGGGCTGCGATGAAAGTCCGGGAACTTTTGAATTATATCAGGGAAGAAAATATAAAGTATATCGTGGTATGGGTTCCATTGCGGCAATGGAAAACGGCAGTAAAGACCGCTATTTCCAGTCGGATGCGAAAAAACTGGTTCCCGAGGGCGTAGAGGGGCGCGTTGCCTATAAGGGAACCGTGGAAGATACCGTATTCCAGTTAATAGGCGGTATCCGCTCCGGTATGGGTTACTGCGGCACAAAGACAATCGAGGAGTTAAAGCAGAACGGCAGATTCATCAAGATTTCCGCCGCCTCCCTGAAAGAGAGCCACCCGCATGATATTCATATTACGAAAGAAGCGCCGAATTACAGCGTGGAAGAGTAACGAGCCAGGCGGGAACAGAATGTTCCCGTCAGCCCCTTTATAACAGATGACAGGCAAATTTATTTGCAATGACATCTGTTATAGAGGGGCGTAGATGGAAACGGCGTTTCCATCTGGCGAGTACAGACCATGAGCATGAAGCGAAGCGGAATGCGAATGGGTGCATCCAAACATGCAGGCTGAGGAAATAATAATAGAAACGGAGAACTTATATGGAAAAAATATCACTGGCACAGGAGTTAGCCTCGAATGTATACCCCGGCAGGGGCATCGTCCTTGGCAAATCCGCGGATTCTAAGTATGCAGTTGCCGCTTACTTTATCATGGGCAGGAGCGAAAACAGCAGGAACCGTATTTTTGTAGCGGACGGCGAGGGTATCAGGACACAGGCATACGACCCGGCGAAGTTAGAGGATCCAAGCCTCGTTATTTACGCGCCGGTCAGGGTGTTAGGCAATAAAACAATCGTAACAAACGGCGACCAGACCGATACGATTTATGAATTGATGGATAAGCAGCAGACTTTTGAACAGTCGCTTCGCACAAGGACTTACGAGCCGGACGCGCCGAATTATACGCCCCGTATTTCCGGTATTATGCATATAGAAAACGGCGGATATAACTATGCAATGTCCATTTTAAAGAGCAATAACGGCAATCCGGACGCAGCTAACCGCTATACGTTCGCCTATGAAAATCCTGTTGCGGGCGAAGGGCATTTTATCCATACATATATGGGAGACGGTAATCCGCTGCCGAGTTTCGAGGGCGAGCCGACATGGATTGGCATAGAGGGGGATATTGACAGCTTTACGCAGACGATATGGGATAACTTAAATGAAGAAAATAAGGTTTCCCTCTTTGTCAGATATATTGAGATTGCGACCGGAAAATACGAGACGAGGATTGTAAACAAACATAACAGTTAAAAAAGAAAGGTAACGGTTATTATTATGAACGAATTGGAATTAAAATACGGCTGTAACCCGAACCAGAAGCCGTCCAGAATCTATATGGCGGACGGGGGTGAACTGCCGATTAAGGTATTGAACGGCAAGCCGGGCTATATCAACTTTCTGGATGCGTTTAACGGCTGGCAGCTTGTAAAGGAATTAAAGAAAGCGACCGGGCTTGCGGCAGCCACTTCTTTTAAGCATGTATCTCCGGCGGGGGCGGCTGTAGGACTTCCGCTTTCCGGGGTGGAGAAAAAAATATACTGGGTAGACGATTTGGATATGGAGTTTACCCCGCTTGCCAATGCGTATGCAAGGGCGCGCGGCGCGGACAGAATGTCCTCTTTTGGCGATTTTATCTCTTTATCGGACATATGCGATACGGCAACGGCGAAAATCATTAAGAGGGAAGTTTCCGACGGCGTGATTGCGCCGGGGTACGAGCCGGAGGCGCTGGAGATTTTAAAAGCCAAGAAAAAAGGAAATTATAACGTCATTGAAATCGACCCGGATTATGTTCCGGCGCCGATTGAAGTGAAGCAGGTATACGGCGTCAGTTTTGAACAGGGCAGAAATGAGTTAAAGATTGACGAAGAGTTCTTTAGTAAAATTGTAACAGACAATAAAGACCTGCCCGAACAGGCGAAAATCGACCTTGCTATCGCAATGATTACGTTAAAATATACGCAGTCCAATTCGGTCTGCTTCGTAAAAGGCGGACAGGCAATCGGCATCGGTGCGGGGCAGCAGTCCAGAATACATTGTACCAGACTTGCCGGTTCCAAGGCTGATAACTGGTTTTTACGCCAGTCGCCGAAAGTGTTGGGCTTACAGTTTGTAGACGGAATCGGACGCGCCGACAGGGATAATTCCATTGATTTGTACATCGGCGAGGATGATATGGACGTGCTTGCCGACGGCGCATGGCAGAAGATTTTCAAGGTAAAGCCGGAAAGATTTACAAGAGAAGAAAAACGCGCATGGCTTGATGGCATGAGAGATGTTGCATTAGGTTCCGACGCGTTCTTCCCATTCGGAGATAATATTGAACGCGCCTATAAGAGCGGCGTAAAATATGTCGCACAGCCGGGCGGTTCCGTACGAGACGACAATGTCATTGAAACCTGTAATAAATATGGTATGGTGATGTGCTTTACCGGAATCAGACTGTTCCATCACTAAATTGCTTTTTTGATAAAATTTTCAAAGGGGAAAGAAGGATATCACAATGAAAAAGTCAAAAAGCAGACAAGTCATTGTGCTGCTGTTATCGGTAAGTCTTTTGACTGCGTGCGCGGCGAACGAAACGGCACAGGAAAGTCAAACTCCGGCGCTTTCCAATACGGAGACGGCACAAGAAACGGTTTTTTTCGATGGGCAAAGACCGCAGTTAATAGCGGATATGACCGTGGACAGCGTGAATGTAACGCCTTGTGTAAAGCCATATACGATTGCGCCGGATTTAAGTAATGTGGAAAACCTCTGGCAGTTTTATTTTGAGGATGAATTGGCGTCTAAGATTGCCAAGAACGGTTTTGTCGTATGCGGGAACGCCGGACATGAGTTTTTTAATATCTATGAAACGAACAGGTATGGCTTTATTCCCAATTTTATAACCGTGGACTCCCTGATGCATACATACCATTTGTATTTTGCGCATTTGTTAAAAAATATTGAAAAAGGATATTTGACGGATACAGTCAAGCAGTTGAGCGAAAAAATGCTTCTTGACAGTGTCGAACAGTACGAGGCGTTAAAAGGGAGCGAATGGGAGAGCGCGGCAAAGCGTAATGTCGCTTTCTTTGGCGTAGGAACAAAACTTTTAGATGAGAGTGTGGCAGTGCCTGATGATGCAGCGGATATCGTTCAAAATGAGCTTGCCATGATTGAGCGGGCGGATGGCATTCAATATTCCGGCATCACCGGAGACGAAGAAAATTACACACAGTATATTCCGCGCGGTTATTATAAGGGAGACGCCGGACTGGAAAAATATTTCAAGGCTATGATGTGGTATGGCAGAATCCACTTTAAGCAGGAAGAGACGGAAATGGACAGAAGCGCGCTGTTAATGACGCTTGCCATGAAGGATGACGGACAGGCTTATGAAATGTGGCGTTCCGTTTATGCCGTAACCTCATTTTTTGCAGGGGCAAGCGACGATTTGGGCGTTTGTGAATATGCGTCGGCGCTTAAACAGGCGTATGGAGATACCGTTACGGTAGAAAGCCTGCTTTCGGATAAAGAAGCGTTTGAGACTTTTCATACCTTGACAGCGGAGCTTCCCGCGCCGCAGATTAACTCTATTCCTATTATGCAGGGAGAAAATAACGTAATTACCGGTTTTCGCTTTATGGGGCAGCGTTTTACGATAGACGCCGTTATTATGCAGAATCTCATTTACAGCATGGTGGAGGAAAACAGCGCAGGCGATAAACGTATGCTTCCGGACGTACTGGACGTACCTGCCGCGCTTGGCAGTGATACGGCGCTTCATATTCTGGAAGAAAACGGCGAAACGGAATACGACGGCTACATGGAAAATATGAATAAACTGCGGGAGGAGCTTTCCGGGGAAAACGCTTCTCTATGGTCGGCAAGCCTGTATGCGGGCTGGCTGCATACGCTTCGTCCGCTGCTTAGTGTAAAAGGAGAGGGATATCCTGTTTTTATGCAGAACGAAGAATGGGTGAAGAAAGATTTGGAATGCTTTGCGGGCAGTTTTACGGAGTTAAAACATGATACGGTTCTTTATTCCAAACAGGTCATAGCCCAGATGGGCGGCGGAGATGAGGACATACCCGATGACAGGGGATATGTGGAACCGGAACCGCTTGTGTATGAAAGATTTGTCCGCCTTGCGAAGCAGACCGCGCAGGGATTGAAAGAATACGGTGTGCTTAATGCGGAAGATGCAGAGAACCTATCAAGACTTTCGCAGATGGCGGAACAATTATTGACTATATCAGTCAAAGAATTGCAAAACGAAGATTTGACAGAGGATGAATATGAGTTCATCAGGTCGTATGGCGGCAGTATCGAGCATTTCTGGTACGAAACATTCAAAGATGAAAATGTTCCGGAGGGACAAATTACCTCACAGGCTTTTCCTGCCGCGCTTGTTGTGGATATCGCCACAGACCCGAACGGTACGGTCTTAGAGGCGGCAACGGGAGACCCGTCCGACATTTATGTTGTTGTAAATGTGGCGGGAAAGATAAAACTTGCCAGAGGAAGCGTCTATACATTCTATCAATTTCCGTGGAAGATGAGTGATAGGATGACCGATGCAAAGTGGCGCGAGATGATGGGTATTTCCCCGGACGAAGAGGGATACTACAATTATGATAATCGGTTCGAGCAGCCGGAATGGACGGACAGTTATCGATATCATTATGAGTGGGAATAAGATATTGAAAAAGACAGTTATTAAAATCGGTATTATTTTAATGATGATAGTAAGTATAGGAACCGTTTTTCTCTTTTTATGGAAAGACGGTTTCTTTCTGCCGCGCTGGATTGTGTGGAAGAATGAGGATATTTCGGCGCAGACGGGAAAATATGAAATCCTGCTGGAAAGAAAGGAAGTCCGTATCCTGCAAGGGGACGCGCTTGTGTGGACTTCTCCGGAAAATCTGAAAGTGCAGTCCGTTATCTCTGTTGATATTGACAATGATAAAGAAGAAGAACTGATATTACTTTGCTGGAAAATCGGGCGTTATGGAGAACACAGACCTTTCTGGGTAGAAAAAGATGAAAGGAAATGGTCGCAGCATATTTTTGTATATGAATATCAGGAAGATAACATAAAACCAAAATGGATGTCGTCCTACATTGGTCAGGACGTTGCCGAGATATGCGCGGAGGAAAAAGAAACGGGCGGCTTTCGCCTTTGGCTGACGGAGCCGGATGGACAAAGCAATAGTTTTATTTGGGACTTTTGGGGATTTGTCAAAGAGGATACGGACGTTTCCATTGTGGTATTCGGGGATAATCTGATTCATGAACAGATTTACAGATATGGACTGCAGGAAAGCGGGACATTCGATTTTTTATTTGAAAATATCAGGGAACAGATTGAGCAAAGTGACATATCTGTCATTAATCAGGAAACGCCGCTTACGGACAATCCCGCAATGTACAGCGATTATCCGAGGTTTGGCACACCAATTCAGGCAGGAGAGGCAATCGCAGACGCCGGATTTGACGTTGTGACGTGTGCGACCAACCATGCGCTTGATAAAGGCGCGGAGGGAATACGGACGACAAAGGAATTTTTCGAGGAGCATGATATCATATGCCTTGGTATACAATCTGCGGATGAGAAAGAAGAAAAACCTTATGAGATAGTGACAAGAAACGGCATCCGCTTTGCGTTGTTTAATTATACCTACGGTACGAACGGTATCAGAATACCGGAAGAAAATCCCAATATGGTACATTTATTGGAGAATGAGGATAAAATCAGGGAAGCGGTTACAAAGGCAGGGGAAGAGGCGGATTTTGTTATTGTTTTTGCCCATTGGGGGACGGAATACATGGAAAACGCCGACGAATTTCAGCAAAAGTGGGCGAAAGTTTTTCTGGAATGTAAGGTGGATGTGGTTGTCGGTACGCATCCGCACACGCTTCAGCCATATACGATTCTTACAGATGAAAGCGGACATGAAATGCTTATTTTTTATTCCATCGGCAACTTTATCAGCGCACAGAAAGAGGAAACTTGCGTGAAAGGCGGTATGGCAGCGTTCACCGTATCCCGTACGCCAAAGGGCTGCCAGGTTACAGACTATACATTACAGCCGTTGACAATCACACGTCAGAAAGACGGCGGTTATACGGCGTATTTTCCTGACTAATAATCGCTTTCCATTTAGGTGAAAAGAGATAGTAGCCAATCATGCAGAACATACCGAATGCGAAGCTGATAGGGAAACAGAACATGATAAACGTGCCGTCAAAAAATCTCATGATAAGATAGGCGGATGGAATCCGTACCGCCCAGAGCATTAACAGGTTGATAACGGTCGTATATTTTACAAGACCGACGCCGTTGACAAAACAACTGATGCCGTTAAACACGGCGAACATCCATTGCGCTAACAGAGTGATGACAACGTAACGGCTTGCATACATTAAAACTTCCGGGTCGGTAGAGAAGAATCTGAGAATAGGCATTCTGATGGAAATGAAGAATAAGCCGAAAGCAAGCGTAATCATGCCGGAAACGACAGGTATCTTAATATAACCTTTTCTTAGGCGCTCAATATTCCGGGCGCCATAATTTTGTCCGGAAAATGTGGTAGCGGCGGCGGAAAGCGCTGAAATTGCCATATTGGAACAGCCGGTAATTCTGCCCGCGACGGAAAGACCCGCCATAAAGGTGGAACCCTGTGCATTTACCATCGTCTGCGTTACCATATGCCCGAAAGAGTACAGGGAATTATTTAAGCCAATCGGAAGTCCGATTTTGATGATGGATTTTAATTCCACCGCATGAAAATGCCGTGAAAAAACAGGAAAATGCAGTTCGGGGAACTTGTTTTTTATGTAACATATGCTGATACACCATGAAATAAACATGGCGATGATAGTGGCAAGCGCGGCGCCGGACACTTCCATTTTGAGCAGGGCGACGAATATAATATCCAAAACGATATTGACGACGCAGGATGCGACAAGGAACCAGAGAGAGGCTTTACTGTCGCCCATGCCGCGCAGAATACCGGCGTTCATATTGTAGCCGAGGCTGCCTGTCGTGCCTAAAAAGATAATGCGCGTATAAGTGAGGGCGGCTGCCCAGGCGTCCGCCGGAACACCCATGACTTTCAGTAAAAAAGGCGCGGCAAGATAACCGAGTATTGAAAGTGGAATGCCGCATATATAAATGAAAAATACGGATGTTTTACAAAGCCGGTTGATTCTGTCGATATTTTTGGAGCCGATACTCTGGGATACCAATATGGAAACGCCGGAGCCGATTCCTAAAAAAATGCACAAAAAAACCTCTACCGGCTGCGAACTTGTTCCGACAGCGGCAAGAGACGTCTTTCCACAATATTTTCCGATGACAAGCGTATCAACAGTAGTATATAATTGCTGTAGAATATTGCCGATAACAATGGGAATGGCAAATAGAAATACGTTTCTCATGATAGGACCGGTTGTCATATCAATTTTCTTGGAATGCAAGGTTTATCCCTCCGATTGTATGTGCATCTTGCTCTATGGTACACCTTTCTTTTCTCTTTTTCAAATGTTTTTTACAATAACTGCATTAAGACCGCCAAAATTTAAAAAAATTCAAAATTGGCAGCCTTAACTTAATAATCCGCTTAAGTGTGTATTTGGTTTCTATTATGAAAATGATGCAAAAATGATGCAAAAATGATGAAACTTTGATGCAACAAGAGGGTAATATTATGTATGGAAACAGAAAAAAATACAAGTCAGGAAAAGAAAGAGGATAGCGGGGTATGTATACGGAAATGTATATCGATGGAGAGAACAAGGGCGATAAGAAAAAAATGTTAAAGGTATGCGGCGTTATTTTGTGGCTTATTATGATTGGGATTGTTATATTCTTAACATGCCAGTCGATTTGACGCTGTAGGATACAGAAGATAAGGCTGTATATGATGGAACATTAGGAAGAATGGAGAATTATTATGAGAAAAAAACAAATGATACTGGCGGCTTTGATGGCGGCAGTCTTAACGGGCTGTGGAAATCAGACGGAAAGCAGCGTAACGGCAGAAGCGAAAGAAGTTGTGAGAGTTAAAGCAGACGACGAATCCGGCGTAAAGGCAGACGAAACAGCAGAAACGAGCGGTGAATCCGGCACGGCGGCAGACGTCGCAGAAACGGGCGGTGAATCCGGCGCGGCAGCGGATGCAAGCGGTGAAAACGATACAGCAGCCAGCGAAGATATCATAGCGTCGGAGGATGCCGCCACGGCTGGAACATCTTTGGATAATGTAACTGATAATGGTTTTGGAGACGCTGCAGCCATGAATTTTGAAACAGGCGGGCGCAATGTACCCATTTACTGCGTCGATACGGACGAAAAGAAAGTCGCACTCAGTTTTGACGCCGCGTGGGGCAATGATGATACGGCGGAGATTTTATCCATTTTGAAGGAACATGATATCCATGTGACTTTTTTTATGACCGGAGGATGGGTGGAAACCTATCCTGATGACGTCAAGGCAATACTGGCAGCAGGACATGACTTGGGTAATCACAGCGAGAATCATAAAAATATGAGCGAATTATCCAATGAGGAAAAAACAGAGGAACTCATGTCGGTACATAGAAAGGTAAAAGAGCTTACCGGATATGATATGTTCTTATTCAGACCGCCTTATGGAGATTATGACAATGATGTCATTAATGTGGCAAAAGAATGTCAATATTATGCAATTCAATGGGACGTCGATTCTCTGGACTGGAAAAACGAGGGATTAGATAGTATAATTGATACCGTAACAAATCATAAAAATCTCGGGAACGGCAGCATCATCCTCTGCCATAACGGTGCCGAATATACGGCGCAGGCGTTAGAGACGCTGATTACCGGCTTAGAGGATATGGGATATGAAATTGTACCCGTTTCGCAGCTTATTTACCGGGAAAACTTCCATATGAATTTTGAAGGCAGGCAGATTGAAAACGATGGGTAAAGAAGCAAAAACAAATGCAATGCGTATTTTGGACAAAAATAAAATAGAATACGAGACAATAACCTACGAATGCAAAGAATTTATTGACGGCGTCCATGCCGCGGAAGTGTCGGGAATACCGGCGCAGATTTCCTATAAAACACTGGTTATGCAGGGGAAAAGCATGTCCTTTTATGTGTTTGTGGTTCCTGTTTTAGCTTCCGTAGATTTGAAAAAAGCGGCAAAGGCCGTGGGCGAAAAGTCCATGACAATGATTCCGACAAAGGATATTACCAATGTTACCGGATATGTGAGAGGCGGCTGTTCTCCCATTGGCATGAAGAAACAATTTCCGACGGTGATTGACGCATCAGCGGGCGCATTGGAACAGATATGCATCAGTGGAGGCAGAATTGGTCTTTCCCTCCGCTTATCGCCCAAAGACTTACAGCAGGTGACGTCAGCCGAATATGCAGATATTGTATCCCTTACCCTATCGCCCGCAGCCTTGCCTTAGCCGGTTCATACTTTCCGCACTTTTTATAATATTTCCGTGCCAATTCCAGTTTCCCGGTACATTCATAGATGACGCCGATATTATAGTTAGGACGATAGCTGTTAATGCCCTCCACACAAAACTGTGACATAGTAGTAGACTTCTTGAACTCTTCAATCGCCTCTGTAAGCAGCCCGTTATTCATGTAAATAAGCCCCATCAGGAAGACGAAATCGGCTCTAATGGCAAAAACGTCATAAATATTGACAAGCTGCAAGGCTTCTTCGTAGCGTTTCAAATCCAACAGACAGTAACCATAGGATTCCACCATTGTCTGCACATAATCCAAAGCGGGTTCCACATCCATGGAAAGTCCCAAATTGAACCATTCATATGCCTTTTCATAATCTTTTAATTTCATGCAGCTTTGTCCGAGCTGGTAATATAAATAGGCGTCGGGGCCTGTCGTTTCCAGTTCCTTTTCCAGCAGCGTAATGTTACGCAGGGATTTTGCCCGCATTTCTTCTTCTGGACCGTCATATCCTACATGGGTAGCGATAACCGGCGTCCGAAAGTATTTTTTCGTAATATTTTCCGCAATCGGCTCGAACTGCTCATGAATTTTCCCTTCAAATTGATAATATTTCCGATTGATAAAACGGCTGACATAGACATTTTCATAGGAAGTCTGACCGTCCTGCGTGAAACGGTTACGGGTCAGAATCTGTCCGATGCTGCGGGGATTATTTGTCATAAGTTCAAAAAGCGCTTTTTCATCGATAGACTCTACGTAGTCGTCGCAGTCGATGACAAGCACCCAGTCATTAGAGGCCTGGGCAAAAGAAAAGTTTCTTGCCGCACTGAAATCATTGACCCAGTCAAAGTGATAGATATTGTCGGTATACTTTTTAGCAATCTCTACAGTGCGGTCTGTAGAACCGGTATCGACCAAAACTATCTCATAATGGTAGGGTTTTAACCTCTTTAGGCATTCTCCAATGTGTTGTTCTTCGTTTTTAGAAATCATACAGACAGAAATCGGCAGCATACTTATAATTCTCCCAGTCTTTTTACGGCGTTGCTGTAATCGCCGCATTTTAAATAATATTCTTTGGCCTTTTCCATCTCGCCAAGTTTTTCATAGATGGAGGCGATGTTATAGTAGGCGTGATAGCTGTTGACGCCCTTACGGGAGCAGGAGGTCAGCGTGGTTGCTTTCTTAAATTCCGCGATAGCCTCTTCCCACATATTTTTTTTCATATATATCATACCCATCAAGTATACAAAGTCCGCGCGGTTGGCGAAAAGTTCGTATTTCTTTTTCAAAGCCAGCGCGATATCATATTTGGCAAGTTCAATCAGGCAGTAGCCGTAAGTTTCGGTCATGCTCTGCACAAAAGCGGAATGCGGGTCCGCATTAAGGTCAAGGCCGAGTTTATAATAGTGCGCCGCTTTTTCCAGGTCATTTAAAGAGACATAGTTTTGTCCGAGCTGGAAATAGATATAGGGATTGGGGCCTTTTACCTCCAAATCCCGCAGCAGCATTTCCAGGTTACGGGTAGCGCGCATACGTTTATCGGACTCCGTAACATACCCCTCATGATAAAAGGTCAGAGGCAGATGAAAGCTCGCGGGTTCCGCTCCGTCCAGTGTGGTGACCTGCTCATGGATATTCCCTTCATAGTGACAATAGTTACGGTTGAAAAGTCTGCCGATTCGTTCGGTCATAATGGAGCGTACGCCCTGAATGATATAGGGGTTGTTGCGGACAATCATGCCTACGGAGGAAAGATTGTCCTGTAAAACTTCTTCGATATCGGCAAGGTTTATATTTTCCAGATACTCGTCGCAGTCAATGTTTAAGACCCAGTCATTGGAAGCCTGATTGACAGCGTAGTTTCTGGCCGCGCTGAAATCGTTGCACCATTCAAAATGATAAACTTTATTGGTATACTTTTTTGCCGCTTCGATGGTTCTGTCAACGGAGCCGGTATCGACGACGACAATCTCAAATTTACAGGGGCGAAGCCTTTTTAGGCATTCCTCAATGTGAATATCTTCATTTTTTGCAATCATGCAGACTGTAATAGGTAACATAGCGATATATAAGCCTTTCTCTTGATAGTAATATAAATTCAGTGATAAAACTATTCTATCATCTTATAGTCTTTTTAGACAATAATTTTAAAGAAATTTTTGCTATTTTGACCAAAGTAACGAAATTCCGTTCAATTTGCAGATTAAGGAGTTCCTTTTTTGCCGTATGTGTGGTAAAGTAATAATAACTATGAGGCGATGGAGAAATGATTGCTTCGCGGTGAACATCAATTTTTACATTAAAGGAGGGACTGGCATATGACCAAGGCAGAAATCTTAAAGGCAGAAATTTTATCACAGTACAAGAGCGTAAGGCAATTTGCAATCGAAATGGAGATTCCTTATTCTACGCTCGTAACTGCACTGGACAGGGGAATTGAGGGAATGGCATATGGAACTGTTATCCGGATGTGTGATAGGCTGAATTTGAATCCGGTTGATTTTTCTCCATTGGATAAGAAAAGTCCGCTGGGTAACAAAATTCTCGAAAACAGGGTTATGCAGTATTACATCAAATTGAACAAGACAGGAAGAAAGAAAGCTCTGGAATTGATGGAAGATTACGCGCAGCTTGAGAAATATCAGGCGCCGGAGCAGTAAAAGTTTCACATGGAGGCTTAGTATGCAGTATGATTATTTGATTGTTGGCTCCGGCTTGTTCGGCGCGGTTTTCGCATACGAGATGAAAAAAAGAGGCAGGAAAGTCCTTGTCATTGATAAGAGGGAACATATTGCGGGAAATATTTATACGGAATCCGTTTTAGGCATTCAGGTGCATAAGTATGGAGCGCATATTTTCCACACATCGGATAAAAAGGTGTGGGATTATATGAACGGGTTTGCCTCTTTTAATCATTATATTAATTCACCGATAGCGAGATATCATGACGAACTTTATAATCTTCCGTTTAATATGAATACTTTCAGCAAGATGTGGGGCGTCGTGACGCCTGCGCAGGCAAAAGCGGAGATTGACAGACAGATAGCCAAACTGCATATTGATAAACCCCGAAATCTGGAGGAACAGGCATTATCACTGGTGGGGCGGGATGTATATGAAAAGCTTGTAAAAGGCTATACGCAAAAGCAGTGGGGGCGTGACTGCACAGAACTTCCCGCCTTTATCATCAAAAGACTGCCGTTACGGTTCACATACGACAATAACTATTTCAATGACCCGTATCAGGGAATTCCGGTTGGCGGATATACCGCTATTATAGAAAAAATGCTGCAGGGCATCGAAGTAAAGACGGGAATTTCTTATCAGGAGTATATCAAATCTGCTCCGGACAAAGAGAACCCGAATTTTGTTGACCGGGCAGGCAACAGCTTTACAAAGGTACTCTATACGGGAATGATTGACGAATATTTTCAGTATCAGTTGGGATATCTGGAATACCGCTCACTGCGTTTTGAGCAGGAGGAAATGGCGGAGTGTGAGAATTATCAGGGCAATGCGGTAGTCAATTACACGGATAAAGAAACGCCCTATACAAGAATCATCGAGCATAAGCATTTTGAATTTGGCAGACAGCCGGGAACTGTCATTACAAGGGAGTATCCGGCTGAATGGAAAGCGGGAGAGGAACCGTATTATCCGGTCAATAACGAGAAAAACGACGCGTTGTTTGCCGCATACCAAAAACTGGCGGATTCACAGCCGCAGGTTCTATTCGGCGGACGGCTTGGTGCATACCGTTATTATGACATGGATAAAGTGATTGCGGCCGCCCTGCAGATGGTGGAAGCAGAGGCGCAGCATTTACATTAAGAAGATTTCTTGCGATAAACGCTTGACAATCGGTACGACTCTGCTATAATTTGCTTAAATAGTTTGAAAGCCAAAGTATTGGAACTTCAAAACAATATCACAGGCATATATGGAGGATTATCATGGATTGGGATGAAGCTGTTCGGGAATTGGATGAGAGAAGAAAGAAGGCCCTTGCCGGCGGAGGCAGAGCCAGAATTGAAAAGCAGCATCAAAGCGGGAAATTTACGGCAAGAGAGCGTATTGAGATGCTGCTTGATAAAGACACTTTTGTGGAAGTGGACGGATTTGTAGAGTCCAGAATCGATGATTTTGACCTGGATAAAAGACGTGTACCCGGAGACGGCGTCGTAACGGGATACGGCGAAATAGACGGCAGGTTGGTCTTTGTTTCCAGTGAAGATTTTACGGTTATCGGCGGTACGCTGGGCGAATATCATTCTTTTAAAATCTGCCGTATTCAGGATATGGCAATGCAGATGAAAGCGCCGCTTATCTGTATCAATGACAGCGGCGGCGCAAGAATTGAGGAGGGTATTTCCTCGTTAAGCGGCTACAGCGGGATGTTTCTTCGCCATACGCAGGCTTCGGGCGTGATTCCGCAGATTGCGGTTATTTTAGGTCCCTGCTCCGGCGGCGCATGTTACGCGCCGGCTATCTGCGATTTCATTTTTATGGTAAAAGATATTTCCAAAATGTTCATTACCGGTCCTAACGTGGTGAAAACCGTTATTAATGAGGAAGTGTCGGTAGAGGAATTGGGCGGCGCCGACGTACACGCCAAAAAGAGCGGCGTTTCCCATTTTACTTATGATTCCGAAAGAGAGTGCCTGATGGGCGTCCGGAAACTGTTATCCTATCTGCCGAGCAATAATACGGAAAAACCGCCGGTTATCAATACCAAAGAGCGGCAGAACCATCTGCCCGGCGGCGTAGGCAGAGTCTTTGGCAGACTCAGTAAAGTAGAAAACGTGGCCAAAGGAAAGGCGGCTAAAATCAGGGATATCGTTCCGGATAACTCCAGACACGCTTATGACGTCAAAGAAGTAATTGACTGCATTGTAGATGACGGCAGTTTCTTTGAGGTACAGAAAGAGTTTGCCATGAACGGCGTTGTCGGCTGGGGCAGGATGGAAGGCAAAGTCGTAGGCTTTATCGCCAACCAGCCAAACGTTATGGGCGGTTCCTTAGATTATCATGTATCGGATAAGATAGCAAGATTTATCCGTTTCTGCGACTGCTTCAATATTCCGCTTATTACATTAATAGACGTTCCGGCATTCTTACCGGGAACGGAACAGGAGCATAACGGCATTATCCGCCATGGCGCGAAGATTTTGTATGCGTATTCGGAGGCAACCGTGCCGAAAATTTCCCTGATTATGCGCAAGGCATACGGTGGCGCGTATATTGCGATGAACTCAAAAGAAATGGGAGCCGATATCGTCTACGCATGGCCGATTGCGGAAATTGCGGTTATGGGCGCGGACGGCGCGGTGAATATTGCTTTTAAGAAAAAAATCAAAGCGGCGCCCAATCCGGAAGAAATGCGCGCACAGTGCAAGGCGGAGTATGAGGAGCGTTTCTTAAATCCCTATGTGGCGTCGGCAAGAGGGTATGTTAATGAGGTCATCAAACCGGAAGAAACAAGAGAAGCGCTTTTGAAAGCGCTTCACGGATTGAAAAATAAACAGGTTAAACTGCCGGAAAAGAAACACGGGAATATCCCGCTTTAGCAATAACTATTAAACATCATACCGCTGTAGGCGCTTGTGATATAAGGCGTGGCAAAATTCTTGCCCGGATTCTTATAGGCTACAACGATGTTATTGACATAGTTCATCGGGTCTAATGCAATCTGGTTGGATTTACGGACAAGTGAATGCGTAAAATCCATAACGGATGAAAATGCCTCTTTGGCGTCGCTGCCCATAGCCGTCTGTTGAACCGCTTCGTCATCGATTTCCAATGTGCCGTCCAGATTCAGGTTTAATCCGGCCGATGTCAGTCCATGCGCATATACTCTGGTAATACTGCCAAGTTCATGGACAAGACGGTTGCTTTTCGGCTGTCTGTCGCTGTATTCCGCAGCGGCGCGTAAAAATGAATTATATCCGCGTACCAGTGTGCTGATATTCTCGGTTAAAGATTCCACATCGGTCTTTAAGCCGATAGAAGCGGTTTCACCGTCTTCGCTGCTGACGCCGTTCAAGTGAAGCTGATACATACGGCCTATCGTTACCTGATTAGATGGTGATGTGCGTTCTTCGCCGTTTACGGAAAAGCTGGCATTCGATGCAGCCGACGTCGTATAGTCCAGACCAAAATAATCGACAGTACCGGCCGTTTTGCTGGTACGTTCATCTGATATATGGAATATTTCCGTCTTATTGTTTTTTAAACCGGTTGCATTGGATTCCAGTCTCAAACTGGAGTTACCCTCACCGTCTGACACTACCTGCGCAGAAATACCGACATTCGCGTTGTTTATCAAACGGGTAAGACGCTCTTGTACGTCTCCGTTTGTATCTTCCTGCTTAATGTTGAACTGGAATTCATAGTTCAAATCATCAATACTAACATCAAAAGAATAAGTAGAAGAGGGAAGATTAATTGCTTCTTTGGCGGGAAGATAAGTTCCCATATTTACCTGCGAGGTGGCAAGGGAATGCACTTCCACGTCCAGAGAGGGTGTACTTGCGCTCTCTGCCGGTGTACCGATATAGGAAGCGGATGCAATATTTTCATTGCTGGAATATGCCGCTTTCTTGTTCAACAATTCGTCTTCGTCCAAATCGCCGAGCGATGCAATTACATTGCGGAGTTCTCTCGCATTTTCTTTCATACCAATAGCAAATGCACAAGATTCCTTACTGGTATCCAGAATGTATATAGGAGCCTCTTTATTCATTTTGACAATGGAATTATAGACGCTTCTCAGTTCGCTCTTCTTATGGGAATCATAAGGTGTACTCGACCTGGGCGCATAAGTAGTCATATAGTAGTTGTATACATTAGAGTAGTTCTGAATTGTATTAGCCATGACGCGCCTCCTTTCTTCCTTGAAATCTGCTATCATGTACACATCCAAATGGCTGTCCGTTGCCATGCGATAATGGATTGATTATATTATTATTTCCATTGTAGCATTTAATAAGTAGATACGCAACTATGATTTTTTGCGTGTTAAAAGCACTTTACCGGGCATTGCGGCTCTGTCCTGCCAGTATCCGCTGCCTGTTTGCGCAGTATCCGTTGTTTTGGAAACTGCCGCGTTCATATTTTTCCGTTTATCCCTAAATTCCTGTAAAAGTTTCTTAACCTTTGCCTTACGGGCGTTATCTTCTTTTTGTGTATCCTCTATTGTATCGGATATTTTCTGCATTTTTTCACCCATCTTTTTGGATATGGCGTCAATCTTTTTTTGCAGCTTGGCTTTTTCCTGCGCCGTGGGTGCGGTACGCATCTGATTTTCCAGTTTGGCGCGGATTTTCTGCATATCGGCAAGATGCTCTTTCGTACCCGCCATGGAAAGCATAGCGTCGGATTCCGACTGACCGCTTTCCTGCTCTGTCATATTGTTATTGCCGTCGCTCTCACTTATATTTTCCGAAGAGACGCCGGCCGCACTGTTTTCTTTCGTATCGGAAGAGCTTTCCGTCATCTGCCGTTCTTCCATTTCTTTTTGTTTGGCAGCTTCTTTTTGCCTTTTTTCTGCTTCTTCCTGACGTTTCTGGAGCTGATATTGTTTTAATTCGCTGTTCAGGTTTTGGATTTTTTCCTGTAACGCCTTTTTTTCATTATCTTTTTCTTCGGCAGACATTTTGCTGTCATAGGTAATACCCCTCATTTTTTCCTGAAGGGTTACTATCTGCTTTTGAATATTGATTTCATGACTGTCCTGGTTGGATTGCTTTGCCGCCATAGCGTTTGCCGGCTGCTGCTGTACGCCTGTTATATTCATATTTAGTATCATGCTCCTTCTTATATTTACAGTCTGCCTTATCTTTCTTTTCCTATATATATCGGACGATTTTACAGATTCTTTATAGTAATTTACTAAAATTTTTAAAAAAAGTGAAAAATAGTTGACGAAAAAATAATGTTATGGTATATTAGACAAACGAGATGAGATTGAGGTCTTTTTTTTATGCTCAAATTTTGATAAATCAGGCAAGCGGAGGTAATAAAAATGCGTACAAGAATTACATTAGCATGTACAGAGTGCAAACGTCGTAATTATAATACCACAAAGGATAAGAAAACACATCCTGACAGAATGGAAACAAAGAAATATTGTAGATTTTGCAAGACACATACCTTGCATAAAGAAACCAAGTAATTGTTCATCGTTCATCGCTTTTGAAAGGAGCAATTTATATTATGGGAGATTCTGCAAAATCAGATAAGACGCCGAAGCCGGTTAAATTTTGGGATGGCGTAAAAGCTGAATTTAAGAAAATTACCTGGCCGGATAAGGATTCCCTTTTGAAACAGTCCATTGCGGTAGTTGCTATTTCGGTTGTAGTCGGAGCAATAATTACCATATTGGATTTCGCGCTTCAGTATGGCGTGGATTTCCTGACAACATTGTAGAGTGAGGGGTAATCGTATGGCAGAAGCAAATTGGTATGTTGTGCATACTTATTCAGGATATGAAAATAAGGTAAAAGCCAATATTGAGAAAACTATTGAAAACAGACATTTGGAGGAAGAGATTCTGGAAGTCCGCGTGCCGTTGCAGGATGTAATGGAAATGAAAAACGGAGCCAGAAAAACCGTCCAGAAAAAAATGTTTCCGGGTTATGTACTCATCAATATGGTTATGAATGACGATACATGGTATGTCGTTCGTAATACGAGAGGCGTAACGGGATTCGTCGGACCGGGCAGCAAACCGGTTCCGCTTTCGGAAGCAGAAATGAAGCCGCTCGGCATCAAAGTCGAGAATGTGACGGTCGATTTTGCGGAGGGAGATACGATTGCAGTCGTTGCGGGCGTATGGAAAGATACGGTCGGCGTGGTACAGAGAATGGACTACGGCAAACAGACAGCGACGATAAACGTAGAACTCTTCGGAAGAGAGACGCCGGTCGAAATAAGCTTTGCGGAAGTGAGAAATTTGAAATAGGTATTTGTCCGCTTCGGCGGTTACAGATATGACAGAATCACAAGCCTGTGATTCTGCCAACGTGGGAGCAGGCAGAGAGTGTCTGCGCCTATACCACATTATATTAGGAGGTGCCATTATGGCAAAGAAAGTAGAAGGTTATATCAAGTTACAGATTCCTGCCGGCAAAGCTACGCCGGCGCCGCCGGTTGGTCCTGCACTTGGACAGCATGGCGTCAACATCGTTGAATTTACCAAACAGTTCAACGCAAAGACTGCTGATAAAGGTGATGTTATCATCCCTGTCGTTATCACAGTATATGCAGACAGAAGCTTTAGTTTTGTAACCAAGACTCCGCCTGCAGCCGTTCTTTTAAAGAAAGCGTGCAACATCAAATCAGGTTCCGCCGTACCGAATAAGACAAAAGTGGCGACCATTTCCAAAGCAAAGCTTCAGGAAATTGCGGAGACGAAAATGCCTGATTTAAATGCGGCAAGCTTAGAGGCTGCTATGAGCATGATTGCCGGTACTGCAAGAAGTATGGGCATCACAGTAGAAGAGTAATGGAGGAACGGATATGAAACATGGTAAAAAATATCAGGAAGCTGCCAAACTCGTAGACCGTAAGGTGCAGTATGAGCCGGCAGAAGCAGTTGCATTAGTAAAGAAAACGGCTACAGCCAAATTTGACGAGACTGTAGAAGTGCATATCAGAACCGGTTGCGACGGACGTCATGCGGAACAGCAGATTCGCGGCGCGGTAGTATTGCCGAACGGAACCGGTAAAACAGTAAAAGTTTTGGTATTTGCCAAAGGGGATAAAGTAGCGGAGGCGGAAGCCGCAGGAGCGGATTATGTAGGCGGCGACGAGCTGATTCCCAAGATTCAGAACGACGGATGGCTGGATTTTGACGTTGTAGTGGCAACGCCGGATATGATGGGCGTCGTAGGACGTCTCGGTAAGGTGCTTGGACCGAAAGGCCTGATGCCGAACCCGAAAGCCGGAACGGTTACAATGGACGTTACCAAGGCTGTCAACGATATTAAAGCAGGTAAGATTGAATATCGTCTGGACAAGGCGAATATCATCCATGTACCGGTAGGTAAGGTATCGTTTGACGAGGCAAAATTACAGGAGAATTTTGACGCGTTGATGGAAGCGATTGTCAAAGCAAAACCGTCCGCATTGAAAGGCCAGTATTTAAGAAGCATTACACTGACAACGACAATGGGGCCGGGTGTAAAAGTCAGCACGGCAAAATATTAAATGACAGAAAGAACATCCTGAAACCGCATGGGAGGAAAGGGTGTTCTTTTTTGCAATATGTGATACAATAAGTCTATGAAAAAAAAGAAATATAGAAAGAAACGTTCTAATTTTATACTGCCTTTTTTAATTACCCTTGCGTCTGCCCTGGCAATAGGGCTTTTTTGCATATTTTCTTATTTATGGTATCATTCGGAAACCGGTTATGAAAATGAGAATGCGTCGGTGCAGGAAGTAATATCGGTAATACCGGAGAAAGATGTCGTTGCCGAGGATGACGGACAAAAGGAAGAAGCCGTACCACCGGGAAAATACGACAGTATTTTACAGGATAAAGAATATATGGAGGCAAATAATATTTATGCCAAAGAGGCGGCGGATAAAGAGAGCGTGACAATCACGTTTGCAGGCGATATGCTTTTTGACCCTAACTATGCGATGATGGCGACGCTTATCAAAAACGGCGGCGACATTAAAAGCGGGATTGCGCCTGAATTGATAGCGGAGATGAAAAGTGCGGATATTATGATGATAAATAATGAATTTGCTTATTCTAATAGAGGGGAGCCACTTGACGAGAAACAGTTTACATTCCGTGCAAAGCCCGAATATGTATCTTATTTATATGATTTGGGAGTAGATATTGTATCGCTTGCCAATAACCATACGTATGATTATGGAGAGCAGGCGCTGCTGGATACCCTGCAAACGCTAAAAGACGCCGGGATGCCCTATGTGGGGGCGGGAACGAATCTGGAAGAAGCGGCCGCACCAGTGTATTTTATTATTAACGATATAAAAATCGCCTTTATTTCGGCGACGCAGATAGAAAGGCTGGATAATCCCGATACCAAAGGCGCGACGGAGATTTCTCCGGGCGTATTCCGCTGCTGGAATGCGGAAAAACTGCTGCAAGTGATAGCGGCGGCAAAAGCGGAGAGTGATTTTGTCGTGGTCTATGTCCATTGGGGAACGGAGAATCAGGAGGAAACGGACTGGGCGCAGAATAAGCAGGCTCCCGAAATGGTAGAGGCAGGGGCGGATTTAATCATAGGCGACCATCCGCATATTTTGCAAAAAATAGATATGATAGACGGCGTTCCCGTTATTTACAGCCTCGGCAATTTCTGGTTCAATTCCAAGACGCTTGATACTGGCATGGTAAAAATCGTCCTGACAAAGGACGGCTTGCAGAGTTATCAGTTCATCCCCTGCTTACAAAGCGGCTGTAAAACAACACTGCTTAGTGGAGAAGAAAAAGAGCGGGTACTCGGTGAGATGCGCCGGATGTCGCCGGATGTGCTAATCGACGCGGAGGGATATGTTATTTTTCCATAAAATGTACAAAAACAGTTGACAAGTAAGTTACAGTATGATATTTTAGATAAGGTCGTGTTGACCAAACCGAATGAAAGAACCATTCGATTATGCCGAAGACAGTAGGTGCCGTAAGGCGTAAGCGTATCGCCTACCGAGGAGAAGAGTTTATATTACGATGAAGATATGAGCCTTCCTGTCTTTGGGGAGGTTTTTTATATTAACTCCTGAATCGGCGAGAAATCTATAAGGAGGTAAAGGTAATGGCAAAAGTTGAGTTGAAAAAACCTGTCGTAGAGGAAATCTCCGCAGCTATCAAAGACGCACAGTCCGTTGTACTGGTTGATTACCGTGGACTTACGGTAGAGCAGGACACGGAACTTCGTAGACAGCTTCGTGCGGAGGGTATCAGCTATAAGGTTTACAAAAACACGATGATGAATTTTGCATTCAAGGATACTGACTGCGAAGCTCTTCTTTCCTATCTGGAAGGACCGAGCGCGCTTGCAATTTCCAAGGAAGACGCTACCGCGCCCGCAAGAGTTCTCTGCAAGTTTGCAAAAACGGCGGAAGCGCTTGAAATCAAAGGCGGTATTGTGGAAGGCGTTGCTTATGACGCGGCGGGAATTGTCAATGTTTCCAAGATTCCATCCAGAGAAGAATTGCTCTCCAAGTTCCTTGGCAGCATTCAGTCTCCGATTACAAACTTCGCCCGTGTTATGAATCAGTTGGCGGAAAAAGGCGGTGCATCCGCAAGCGAAGCCCCGGCGGCAGCAGTAGCTGAAGAGGTTCCGGCAGCGGCGGCAGAGGAAACTCCCGCAGTTGAAGAGACACCCGCAGCGACAGTAACAGAAGCATAAGGCAAAAAGAATTTCTAATGCAGCAAAGGACGCTGCATAATAAATTCTAAGTTTTGCCTGGAAGAATGCTTGCGCATTCTTCGATGTATATGTACACATTACACAGAATAACAAAATTAAAAAATGGAGGTAAATTATCATGGCAAAATTATCCGCTCAGGACATAATTGATGCAATCAAAGAGTTGACAGTATTAGAATTAAATGATTTAGTAAAGGCTTGCGAGGAGGAGTTCGGCGTATCTGCAGCAGCAGGCGTAGTAGTTGCAGCAGCAGGCGGCGGCGAAGGCGGCGCAGCGGCAGAAGAGAAGTCAGAGTTCGATGTTGAACTGACAGAAGTTGGTCCGAACAAGGTTAAGGTTATCAAAGTTGTTCGTGAAGCAACAGGACTTGGCTTGAAAGAAGCAAAAGACCTCGTAGATTCTGCTCCGAAGATGGTAAAAGAAGGTGCATCTAAAGAGGAAGCAGATGACATTAAGGCTAAATTGGAAGCTGAAGGGGCGAAAGTTACACTTAAATAAACAACGGACAGTGCGCGTTGCGAACTGTCCTTATGTTGGCAAAAAGATATTCTAGGGCAGCGGAGGACGCTGCCTTAGATTTTCTATATTTTGCCTGTCAGAATTGCCGGCGAATACCGAGCAATTCTGACACTCTTAGGAATAAGCCGAGTGATTCTGCATTTCTCTATACATATCTGTTTTTACAAATTTCTAAAATTAATCGTTGACTCATTTTTCCACTTGTAGTACAATATAGGATGCACTATTGTGGTGTGGTATGCTTATTTGAATTATTTTTTTCCGGCGAATAGGCATGAATCATAAAAGAACGGGGTGAAATGTCAATGGAAAAGAACAGAATCCGCGCGACTGCCTCTGGCAAGAACACGCGTATGACTTATGCACGACAGAAAGAGGTTCTGGAAATGCCGAACCTGATTGAGGTTCAGAAGAACTCCTATCAGTGGTTTTTGGACGAGGGGCTGAAAGAAGTCTTTGACGATATTTCTCCTATTTCAGATTACAGCGGACATCTGAGTCTGGAATTTGTAGATTTTGAGCTGTGCAAGGATGACATCAAGTATTCTATTGAAAAATGCAAGGAAAGAGATGCAAATTACGCGGCGCCGTTAAAAGTAAAAGTTCGTCTGATTAATAAAGAAAAGGACGAGATTACGGAACATGAAATTTTTATGGGTGATTTGCCTCTTATGACGGAGACCGGCACATTTATTATCAATGGCGCGGAGCGTGTCATCGTCAGCCAGTTAGTGCGTTCACCGGGTATTTATTATGCGATTAGCCATGATAAAATCGGTAAAAGGCTGTTTGCATCCACACTCATTCCGAATCGTGGCGCATGGTTGGAATATGAAACGGATTCCAATGATGTGTTTTATGTACGCGTTGACAGGACAAGAAAGGTTCCCATCACCGTACTTATCAGGGCGCTGGGAGTTGGTTCCAATGATGAAATCAGGGAACTTTTCGGCGACGAACCTAAAATTGAAGCCAGCTTTACAAAAGACGTTGCGGAGAATCACCAGGAAGGTCTTTTAGAGTTGTACAAAAAAATCCGTCCGGGAGAACCTCTTAGCGTGGAAAGCGCGGAAAGCCTGATTAACGCTATGTTTTTTGACCCCAGAAGATATGATTTGGCGAAAGTCGGCAGATATAAATTTAATAAGAAACTGATGTTTAGAAACCGTATCAGAAATCACATACTTGCGCAGGATGTTGTGGATACTGCGACAGGGGAAGTGCTTGCGAAAGCCGGTGATAAAGTGACGGCCGAAATGGCTGATGATATTCAGAACGCAGCCATTCCTTATGTATGGATTCAGACAGAGGAAAAGAATGTAAAAGTATTGTCTAACATGATGGTAGACATTACTCACTTTGTTGAGTGTAATCCAAGAGAACTTGGCGTTACGGAACTCGTTTATTATCCTGTATTGCAGCAGATTCTGGATGAATACAGCGGCGATCCGGAGGTTCTCGCAGAGGCAATTCAGAAAAATGTACATGAATTGATTCCGAAACATATTACAAAGGAAGATATTATTGCTTCTATTAATTATAATATCCATTTGGAGTATGGCATCGGAAATGATGATGATATAGACCATTTGGGCAACAGACGTATCCGTGCGGTAGGAGAACTTTTGCAGAACCAGTACCGTATCGGTCTGTCCAGACTGGAAAGAGTTGTCCGTGAAAGAATGACGACGCATGACGTGGAGGAAATTTCCCCGCAGGTATTGATTAATATTAAACCCGTACAGGCTGCGGTCAAAGAATTTTTCGGTTCTTCCCAGCTTTCACAGTTTATGGACCAGAACAACCCGTTAGGCGAGCTGACGCATAAAAGACGTCTTTCCGCGCTTGGACCGGGCGGTCTGTCGCGTGACAGAGCCGGATTTGAGGTTCGTGACGTTCATTATACGCACTACGGCAGAATGTGTCCTATCGAGACGCCCGAAGGTCCTAACATCGGTTTGATTAACTCACTTGCATCCTATGCAAGAATTAACGAATATGGTTTTGTGGAGGCTCCTTACCGCAAAATCGACAAGAGCGACCCGCAGAATCCGCGTGTTACGGATGAAGTGGTATATATGACGGCGGATGAAGAAGATAATTACCACGTAGCGCAGGCATCTGCGCCGCTGGATGAAAACGGCTATTTTACACGGAATAGTATATCAGGCCGTTATAAAGAGGAAACGCAGGAATATCCGAAGGCAATGTTCGATTACATGGACGTATCGCCTAAGATGGTATTTTCCGTAGCAACCGCATTGATTCCTTTCTTACAGAATGATGACGCAAACCGTGCGCTGATGGGTTCCAACATGCAGCGTCAGGCAGTGCCGTTATTATTTACGGAAGCGCCGGTAGTCGGTACGGGTATGGAACCCAAGGCGGCAGTCGATTCCGGTGTCTGCGTGCTGGCGAAAAAGGCAGGAACGATTGACTATGTTTCTTCCGAATTAATTAAGATGACTTATGATGACGGTGAAAAGGATGAATATCATCTGGCTAAGTTTTCCAGAAGCAACCAGTCTAACTGCTACAATCAGAAGCCTATCGTATTTAAGGGCAATCATGTAGCACAGGGCGAGGTTATCGCGGACGGTCCGTCCACGGAGGGTGGCGAGCTGGCTCTTGGTAAGAACCCGCTTATCGGCTTTATGACGTGGGAAGGCTATAATTACGAAGACGCCGTACTGCTCAGTGAAAGACTGGTGCAGGAGGATGTATATACATCAGTTCATATAGAAGAATATGAAGCGGAAGCGCGTGATACGAAATTAGGGCCGGAGGAAATCACGAGAGACGTTCCCGGCGTTGGTGATGACGCGTTAAAAGATTTGGATGAAAGAGGCATTATCAGAATCGGTGCGGAGGTGCGCGCCGGAGATATCTTAGTCGGTAAGGTAACGCCGAAAGGCGAAACGGAGCTGACGGCGGAAGAAAGACTGTTACGTGCCATTTTCGGTGAAAAAGCGCGTGAAGTCCGCGACACTTCTTTGAAAGTGCCGCATGGAGAATACGGTATTGTCGTTAATGCCAAAGTATTTACAAGGGATAACGGAGACGAGTTATCGCCCGGTGTCAATCAGGCTGTCCGCATCTATATCGCACAGAAGAGAAAAATTTCTGTCGGTGATAAGATGGCAGGCCGCCATGGTAACAAGGGCGTTGTTTCCCGTGTTCTGCCGGTAGAGGATATGCCTTATCTGCCGAACGGACGCCCGTTAGATATCGTACTCAATCCGCTGGGCGTGCCATCTCGTATGAATATTGGACAGGTGCTTGAAATACACCTTTCTTTGGCGGCAAAAGCGCTTGGCTTTAACGTAGCGACGCCGGTATTTGACGGCGCAAAAGAAAATGATATTATGGACACGCTGGATTTGGCGAATGATTACGTCAATCTGGAATGGGAAGAATTTGAGAAAAAGCATAAAGATGAACTTTTACCGGAAGTTATGGAGTATTTGTCCGAAAATCGGGATTACCGTGAGGTATGGAAAGGCGTTCCGATTTCCAGGGACGGTAAAGTAAGACTCCGTGACGGCAGAACGGGAGAGTTCTTTGACGCGCCTGTAACAATCGGACATATGCACTATCTGAAACTGCATCATCTGGTAGACGATAAGATTCATGCGCGTTCGACAGGTCCTTATGCACTGGTAACGCAGCAGCCGTTGGGCGGTAAAGCGCAGTTCGGCGGACAGCGTTTCGGTGAAATGGAGGTTTGGGCGCTTGAGGCATATGGCGCCGCTTATACGCTGCAGGAAATTTTGACCGTAAAATCTGATGATGTTGTCGGACGTGTCAAGACTTATGAAGCAATTATTAAAGGTGACAATATACCGGAGCCGGGCATTCCGGAATCTTTCAAGGTTCTGTTAAAGGAATTGCAGTCGCTTGGTTTGGATGTCAGGGTACTTCGTGAAGACCAGACGGAAGTTGAAATAATGGAATCCGTTGATTATAGTGAGACGGATTACCGTTACGAGATGGAGGGTGATTCCAGGGATTATGATTATGATAAGGAATCTCTTGGTTCTCTGGGCTATCAGAAGCAGGAGTTTGATGAAGAAAGCGGAGAACTTGTCAGCAGTGAAGAAGAATCGGACTTTATAGAGGACGATATGGAATTGGATGCTGATTTTGAAGAATCTTTTGACGAATAAGCGGAAAGAAAGGCGTGGGTATTAATATGGCGGAAATAAGACAGGAAGCATATCAACCTATGACATTTGATGCAATCAGGATTGGTCTTGCATCTCCTGATAAAATCAGAGAGTGGTCCAGAGGTGAGGTATTAAAGCCGGAAACGATTAACTACAGAACATTGAAGCCGGAAAAAGACGGGCTTTACTGTGAGAAAATTTTCGGCCCCAGCAAAGACTGGGAATGTCATTGCGGTAAATATAAGAAAATCAGATATAAAGGCGTTGTCTGCGACAGATGCGGCGTTGAGGTAACGAAAGCAAGCGTGCGCAGGGAGCGTATGGGTCATATCGCGCTGGCTGCGCCGGTATCCCATATCTGGTATTTTAAGGGAATCCCGAGCAGGATGGGCCTCATTTTGGATTTGTCTCCCAGAGTGCTTGAAAAAGTATTGTATTTTGCGGCTTATATCGTGCTGGATGCAGGAGAGAGCGATTTGGAATACAAGCAGGTTCTTTCCGAAAAGGAATACCAGGACGCAAGGGAAAACTGGGGTTCCAAATTCCGTGTCGGCATGGGCGCGGAAGCGATTAAGGAGCTGTTAGAGGCGATTGATTTAGAGACGGAAGCAGCGGAATTGAAAGAGGAATTAAAGGATTCCAGCGGACAAAAGAGCGCCCGCATTATTAAGAGACTGGAAGTGGTAGAAGCATTCAGGGAATCAGGCAATAAGCCCGAATGGATGATTATGGATGCGATTCCGGTTATTCCGCCGGATTTACGTCCTATGGTACAGTTGGATGGCGGACGTTTTGCTACTTCTGATTTAAATGATTTGTATAGAAGAATTATCAATAGAAATAACCGTTTGAAGAGATTATTGGAACTTGGCGCGCCGGATATCATCGTCCGTAACGAAAAGAGAATGTTACAGGAGGCAGTGGACGCCTTGATTGATAACGGCAGAAGAGGCCGTCCGGTAACAGGCCCGGGTAACCGTGCGCTTAAGTCCTTATCCGACATGTTAAAGGGTAAATCCGGACGTTTCCGTCAGAATCTGCTCGGAAAACGTGTCGATTATTCCGGCCGTTCCGTTATCGTTGTCGGTCCGGAATTAAAGATTTATCAGTGCGGTCTGCCAAAAGAAATGGCGATTGAACTGTTTAAGCCTTTTGTTATGAAAGAACTGGTGGCAAGAGGCATTTCACAGAATATTAAAAATGCCAAGAAACTGGTGGAAAGACTTGATACACAGGTATGGGATGTGCTGGAGGAAGTTATCAGGGAGCATCCGGTTATGTTAAACCGTGCGCCTACGCTGCACAGACTTGGTATTCAGGCTTTTGAGCCGATTCTGGTCGAGGGTAAAGCGATTAAGCTGCATCCGCTTGTATGTACTGCATTCAACGCCGACTTTGACGGTGACCAGATGGCGGTGCATCTGCCGCTGTCCGTAGAGGCGCAGGCGGAATGCCGGTTTTTGCTCTTATCGCCCAACAACCTGTTGAAACCGTCGGATGGCGGTCCGGTTGCAGTTCCTTCTCAGGATATGGTGTTAGGTATTTATTACCTGACACAGGAAAGAGAGGGTGTAGTCGGAGAAGGCAAATTTTATAAAAATATTAACGAAGCGATTCTTGCTTATGAAAATGGCGAATGTACGCTGCACAGCAGAATCCATGTCAGAGTGCAGAAAGAAAACGCTGACGGGGAAATGATTTCCGGTATTGAGGAATCCACGTTAGGACGATTCCTTTTTAATGAAATTTTACCGCAGGATTTGGGCTATGTGGATAGAAGCAAGCCGGAAAACTTCTTAAAGCTGGAAGTGGATTTCCATGTAGGAAAGAAGCAGTTAAAACAGATTTTGGAGAAAGTCATCAATATCCATGGCGCGGTAAGGACTGCGGAAGTGCTGGATTTGATTAAGTCCACAGGATATCATTATTCCACCAAGGCCGCAATGACGGTATCTATCTCCGATATGACAGTGCCTTCCAAGAAACAGGAAATGCTGGAAGAGGCACAGGTGACGGTTGATAAGATTTCCCAGAATTTCAGACGCGGACTGATTACGGAGGAAGAGCGGTATCGTGCAGTTGTTGAAACCTGGAATGAGACGGATAAGGAACTGACAGAGGTATTGCTGGCAGGATTGGATAAATATAATAATATTTACATGATGGCCGATTCCGGCGCCCGTGGTTCCAATCAGCAGATTAAACAGCTTGCGGGTATGCGTGGATTGATGGCGGATACGACCGGTAGAACGATTGAGCTGCCGATTAAATCTAATTTCCGTGAAGGACTTGACGTTCTGGAATACTTTATGTCCGCACACGGCGCACGTAAAGGTCTGTCCGATACTGCGCTGCGTACAGCCGATTCGGGATATCTGACAAGACGTATGGTCGATGTATCCCAGGAGCTGATTATCCGTGAGATAGACTGCAGCGAAGGGCGCGAGGATATTCCCGGTATGTATGTCAAGGCGTTCATGGACGGCAAAGAGACTATCGAGGGATTAAAAGACAGAATTACGGGAAGATTCGCCTGTGAGGAAATAAAAGATAAAGACGGTAATGTGATTGTAAAACGTAATCATATGATTACGCCAAGCCGTGCCGCTAAAATTTTAAGCGTAGGCGTAAATGAAAAAGGCGAACCGGTGGAAGAGGTTAAAATCCGTACGATTTTGACCTGCCGTTCCCATAGCGGTATCTGTGCAAAATGTTACGGCGCGAATATGGCAACCGGTGAGGCGGTTCAGGTAGGTGAGGCAGTCGGCATTATAGCGGCGCAGTCTATCGGTGAACCCGGTACGCAGCTTACCATGCGTACGTTCCATACGGGCGGTGTTGCCGGTGACGATATTACACAGGGTCTCCCCCGTGTCGAGGAGCTTTTTGAAGCGCGTAAACCGAAAGGACTTGCAATTATCGCTGAATTCAGCGGCGTGGCAACGATTAAGGATACCAAGAAGAAACGTGAAGTTGTCATTACCAACGACGAGACGGGAGAATCCAAGACGTATCTGATTCCTTACGGTTCCAGAATTAAGATTATGGATGGAGCGGCGTTGGAAGCGGGCGACGAACTGACGGAGGGAAGCGTAAACCCGCATGATTTGTTAAAAATCAAAGGAATCCGTGCGGTGCAGGATTATATGCTGCGTGAGGTACAGAGAGTATACCGTCTGCAGGGCGTTGATATTGCCGATAAGCATATCGAAGTCATCGTGCGCCAGATGCTTAAGAAAGTACGGATTGAAAGCAGCGGCGATACGGAATACCTTCCGGGTACGCTGGTTGACGTACTGGAATATGAAGATATCAACGAAGCTTTGGTGAAAGAAGGAAAAGAGCCTGCTGACGGCAAGCAGATTATGCTTGGTATTACAAAAGCGGCGTTAGCGACCAACTCTTTCCTGTCGGCGGCTTCTTTCCAGGAAACGACAAAGGTATTGACGGAAGCGGCAATCAAAGGTAAAATCGACCCGCTTATCGGTCTGAAAGAAAATGTTATTATCGGTAAATTAATTCCTGCCGGTACGGGTATGAAGAGATACCGCAATACAAGGTTGAGTACAGATGAGAATCTGCTTGCGCGTCTGACTTCAGGAGACGAGTTAAATGTTGATGACGGTTCTTCGGAGGACGAAGAGATTACAGTGTCCGAGGAGGCGGTTGACGCTTTGATGTCGGAAGAGGAAGTTATGGACGAGGAAATGCAGGGGGATGCAGAAGGTGAAGTAACAAAAGAAGCAGTAGGAGCAGTGGAATCATAATATTATTTTATTTATCTGCTTCTATGGGAAATAGAAAACGACGGTCCGGCTGCCTTGCCGGACTGGCGGTTTTCGTATTAGCGGCAGACAATAAAGGATGAGGGGGCTATATGGAATACAAAGAGGAAGTATTTAAAAAAAGCACTAACCGCAAAACAATGCTGATATGGCTGACTTTATGTATTATTCTCACGGCAGTGTACGCTGTCCAGATATTCAGAGGACTCTGCTCAGTGGGATATTTTGCGCTTTTTGCAGCTTTTTGCTGGCTGCCTTTCTTAATCGGCTTTATCCTTTTAAAGGTAAAGGGGATGGAGAATGACATTTATAAACATGCAGTTTCTATCGGTTTTGGAATCTTCTACATATTTTTGATGATGACGACCGAATCCAATATTACGTTTGTCTGTATACTGCCGCTTGTCGGAGTGATGATTTTATACAAAGACAGGAATTATATTATACGATGCGGTATCTGCAATAATATTATCTTATATATATCTATTGTAAAACATTATATGTCGGGAATGAATACGCCGACGGATATTGTATGTTATGAAGTACAGGTTATCAGTATGCTGATATGCTATGCAAGCTATATTCTGGCAATCAGCCAGATGAACCAGTCAGACGATATTCTGATAGGCTCCGTGGAAAATAATATGCAAAGGGTCGTTACGACTGTAGACCAGGTGAAAAAAGCAAGTAACGCGGTAGTGGACGGCGTCAACGTTGTCAGGGATTTAGCTGATGAAAACCGAGACGGCGCACATTTGGTCGTTCACAATATGGAGGAATTATCGGAGAAAAACAATATTTTATATGAAAAGACAATGTCTTCCATGGATATGACCTCCAGTATTAATACACAGGTACAGAATGTGTCGGGATTGATTGAGGAAATGGTGCATTTAATCGAGGAATCCGTTACACATGCCAATGTGAGTTCCAAGGAACTTTCCAGCGTAGTGGAATCTACCAATGTCATGGCAAAGCTTTCTTCCGAGGTGGAGAAAGTCCTCATTGATTTTAAAGATGAATTTGTTATGGTAAAAGAAGAAACAGGCACGATTGACGGTATTACATCCCAGACGAACCTGCTCGCGCTCAATGCCTCTATCGAGGCGGCCAGAGCCGGAGAAGCCGGGAAAGGTTTTGCCGTAGTGGCGGAAGAAATCCGCAGCCTGAGTATGGGAACGCAAAGTTCCTCCAGCCGTATCAGGGATGCTTTGGAGAGACTGGAAGAAACGGCGGATAAAGTTACGCAGTCCATTACGGAAACGTTGAACCTGATTACGATTATTACGGAAAAAGTAGAGCAGGTCAACCAGAGCGTTCTGGATATTACCACCGATTCCTCACAGTTAGGCAATAATATACAGATTGTTGATTCGGCCGTAAAAGACGTTAAAAATTCCAATCAGAGCATGGTGGATAACATGCAGCAGATTTGCGATGTCATGGAAGTAATGACACAGAGTATTGAGAATGCTGATATGACGACGAAGTCAATGCTTGGCAAATACGAAGAGACTTCTACGAATGTAGAGAATATCGGAAGCGTTGTCGGAGATTTGCTGGAAAAACTTGGCGAAGGCGGTTTCATGGGCATGAAAGACGTAAGAGCGGGCATGAAACTTTCCATTTTTACCAAGGGAACAGGCAACACGGAAACGGAATACAAAGGTGAAGTATTGGAGCAGGAGGACAGCAGCGTGGTTATATCGTTAAAATCACCCGATGCCTCTCCCGTGCAGTTGGAAACCGGCATGAAAAACTACCAGATGCAGATTGTGGTGGACAATGTGCTTTATAACTGGAAAGATATTAAGATTGCCAATGTACAGGGCAGGGGGAACAACTGCTATATCGTCACGGTAAACAGCAATCCTTCCGTAGTAAACCGCAGAAAATTTGACAGAATGAACCTTGATAACGCATGTACGATAAAGATAAAGGATACCGAGGAAAGTTACCGCGGCAGAATGATTAATATCAGCGCAGGCGGTTTTGCATGTAATATCATTTCCGGAGATGTTGGTGATATCAAAGGCAAACAGGTTGAACTTACGATTGAAGATTTTGCATTGCCGGATGAAAGCGTGCTGGAAGGTTCCGTTATCCGTACAAACCGTAATGACACCGGAACCGTTATGGTAGGCTGCCGGATGTTGGAAGATAATACGGTAATCAAGAACTATATTAAAAAGAATGAGAAGGGCGGACGGACAGTTCCGAAGAAATAAGCAATAAAAAAGTAAAAAAATGTATTGACAACGCATTTGCGGGCAAGTATACTATTTTAGTGTGTACGCGAATGCGTTTTTTTTGTATGCAAAAAGCTTTCGCCGGCACAGATAATAAAAAGACACAGGAGGTGAAAAGAATGCCAACATTTAACCAGTTAGTCAGAAAAGGACGTCAGACATCCGTTAAGAAGTCTACCGCGCCTGCTTTGCTGAAAGGATGGAATTCCCTTCACAAGACGGCAATCGATACGGCTTCTCCGCAAAAAAGAGGTGTTTGCACTGCTGTTAAGACAGCAACTCCTAAGAAGCCTAACTCAGCGCTCAGAAAGATTGCCAGAGTTCGTCTTTCCAACGGAATCGAAGTAACAAGCTACATTCCGGGCGAGGGCCATAACTTACAGGAGCATAGCGTTGTTCTGATTAGAGGCGGCAGGGTAAAAGACTTACCCGGTACAAGATACCATATCATCAGAGGTACTCTTGATACGGCAGGCGTTGCTAACAGAAAACAGGCTCGTTCCAAATACGGCGCTAAGAAGCCGAAAAACCAAAAGTAAATTCGCAAAGCGAATTAACTTCGCAAGTTTGCAAGGCAAACTCGCGGGCTGAGAGGTAAAAAGATTAGGACCACAAACAGAACTAATTTAGTGTTGGGATTCTTGTTCTTGTATATAGTATATATAATAGATAGAAAACCGCACGAACACATTGAATTAGAGGACACATGTGAGTACCGATGATTTATTGAGAGCAGCCTGGAGCGTAAACCGGCTGCAAATATAATAAGGAGGGAAGAACCGTGCCACGTAAAGGACATGTTGCAAAAAGAGATGTATTGGCAGATCCTTTATACAATAATAAAGTTGTCACAAAGCTTATCAATAACATTATGTTAGACGGTAAGAAAAGTGTAGCGCAGAAGATTGTATATGGAGCATTTGCAAGAGTAGAGGAGAAATCCGGGAAACCGGCTCTGGAAGTATTTGAGGAGGCTATGAATAATATCATGCCTGTTCTTGAAGTAAAAGCAAGACGTATCGGCGGCGCTACTTACCAGGTTCCGATTGAAGTCCGTCCGGACAGACGTCAGGCATTAGGACTTCGCTGGCTGACTATGTTTTCCCGTAAAAGAGGCGAGAAAACAATGCAGGAGCGGCTTGCTAACGAGATTCTTGACGCTGCGAATAATACAGGCGCAGCAGTGAAGAGAAAAGAAGATATGCACAAGATGGCAGAGGCAAACAAAGCATTTGCACACTACCGTTTTTAGTTAGTTATTAACAGGAGGAAAAGACCTTGGCTGGAAGAGAATATCCATTAGAGAGAACCAGAAATATAGGTATTATGGCGCATATTGATGCCGGTAAGACGACATTGACAGAGCGTATCCTGTATTATACTGGCGTAAACTATAAGATTGGCGATACTCATGAAGGTACTGCTACCATGGACTGGATGGAGCAGGAACAGGAAAGAGGTATTACCATCACATCAGCCGCTACGACGTGCCACTGGACTTTGGAAGAAAACTGTAAGCCTAAGCCGGGCGCTTTAGAGCATCGTATCAATATTATTGATACTCCCGGACACGTTGATTTTACTGTTGAGGTTGAGCGTTCGCTGCGTGTACTGGATGGCGCTGTCGGCGTATTCTGTGCAAAAGGCGGTGTTGAGCCACAGTCAGAAAATGTTTGGCGTCAGGCTGATACCTACAACGTACCGAGAATGGCATTCATTAATAAAATGGATATTTTGGGTGCAGATTTCTACGGCGCTGTAGACCAAATCAGAACCAGATTGGGTAAAAATGCGATTATTTTGCAGCTGCCCATCGGTAAAGAAGATGATTTTAAAGGAATTATCGACTTGTTCGAGATGAAAGCCTATATTTATAATGATGATAAGGGCGAAAATATTGATATTGTAGATATTCCGGATGATATGAAAGACCAGGCTGACTTATACCGTGAAGAACTGGTAGAGAAAGTCTGTGAATTGGATGATGATTTAACCATGATGTATCTTGAAGGTGAAGAGCCTTCCGTAGAAGATATGAAAAAGGCGCTGCGCCTGGCTACCTGTGAATGCAGGGCAATTCCCGTATGCTGCGGTTCCGCATACAGAAACAGAGGCGTTCAGAAGCTTTTGGATGCAATCTTGGAGTATATGCCTGCGCCGACAGACATTCCGGCTATTAAAGGAACGGATTTGGACGGCAATGAGGTAGAGAGACATTCTTCCGATGAAGAACCGTTCTCCGCTTTGGCGTTCAAGATTATGGCGGATCCGTTTGTTGGTAAATTAGCATTCTTTAGAGTATATTCCGGTACCATGAATTCCGGTTCTTATGTACTCAATGCGACAAAAGATAAAAAAGAACGTGTAGGACGTATCTTACAGATGCACGCCAATAAGAGAGCGGAACTGGATAAAGTATATTCCGGTGATATCGCTGCCGCGGTAGGATTTAAATTTACGACGACAGGCGATACTATCTGTGATGAACAACATCCGGTTATTCTGGAATCCATGGAGTTCCCGGAACCCGTTATCGAACTTGCAATCGAGCCTAAGACCAAAGCAGGTCAGGGCAAGATGGGCGAAGCTCTGGCGAAACTTGCAGAAGAAGACCCGACATTCCGTGCGCATACTGACCAGGAAACAGGCCAGACCATTATCGCAGGTATGGGCGAGCTGCATCTGGAGATTATCGTTGACCGTCTGCTTCGTGAATTTAAGGTAGAGGCAAATGTAGGCGCACCTCAGGTTGCTTATAAGGAGACCTTTACCAAACCTGTTGATCAGGAATACAAATACGCGAAACAGTCCGGCGGTCGTGGACAGTACGGACATTGTAAAGTTAAATTTGAGCCTATGGATCCGAACGGTGAAGAGACATTCAAGTTTGAAACCAGCGTAGTCGGCGGTGCGATTCCGAAGGAATATATCCCCGCAGTTGGCGAAGGTATCGAAGAAGCTGCAAAAGCAGGTATCCTTGGCGGATTCCCGGTACTTGGCGTCAATGCCAACGTATATGACGGTTCCTACCATGAAGTCGATTCTTCCGAAATGGCATTCCATATTGCCGGTTCCATGTGCTTCAAAGAGGCTATGAAGAAGGCTAATCCGGTATTATTGGAGCCTATCATGAAAGTCGAAGTGACAATGCCGGAAGAATATATGGGCGACGTTATCGGCGATATTAACTCCCGTCGTGGACGTATTGAAGGAATGGAAGATATCGGCGGCGGCAAGATGGTAAAAGGTTTTGTACCGCTTGCAGAAATGTTCGGATATTCTACCGATTTACGTTCCAAGACACAGGGCCGTGGTAACTATTCTATGTTCTTTGAGAAATATGAGCAGGTACCGAAGAACGTGCAGGAAAAGGTTTTGGCGGCAAAATCTAAGTAAAGCAGTGTGAAACCATTCAGAACAGGCTCAAAAATGCGTTGCATTTTTTCGCTGTTTTGGATTTATCCAATAGAAATATTCAAAAATAGTCTTATGTCCGCAAGCGGTCAACGACTATTTTCCAAATATTTCTGCTGTTCTGAATGGTTCATGCAAATAATGCTTGAAAATATTGGCAATCTTTAATATAATCAAAGGTAGCTGATTGAAAAAAGAAACTATTAAGAATGATGAAAGAAAATCAATTTAAGGAGGACTTTAGAAATGGCTAAAGCTAAATTTGAAAGAACTAAACCCCATTGTAATATTGGTACCATCGGTCACGTTGACCATGGTAAAACTACTTTAACGGCTGCTATCACAAAGGTACTTGCTGAAAGAGTAGCAGGTAATACAGCTACAGATTTCGAGAATATCGATAAAGCTCCGGAAGAAAGAGAAAGAGGTATTACAATTTCTACAGCTCACGTTGAGTATGAGACAGAGAAGAGACACTATGCACACGTTGACTGCCCCGGACATGCTGACTATGTAAAGAACATGATTACAGGTGCGGCTCAGATGGATGGCGCTATCCTCGTTGTTGCAGCTACTGACGGCGTTATGGCTCAGACAAAAGAGCATATCTTATTATCCCGTCAGGTAGGCGTGCCTTATATCGTAGTATTCATGAACAAATGCGATATGGTAGACGACCCTGAGTTACTTGAACTGGTAGAAATGGAAATCACAGAGCAGTTGGAAGAGTATGAATTTACAGACTGCCCGATTATCAAAGGTTCCGCTTTAAAAGCTTTGGAAGATCCTAAGGGCGAGTGGGGCGACAAGATTATGGAGTTAATGGATACAGTTGATTCCTATATTCCTGACCCGCAGCGTGATACAGATAAGCCTTTCCTTATGCCTGTCGAGGACGTATTCTCCATCACAGGTCGTGGTACGGTTGCTACAGGTAGAGTAGAGCGTGGTACACTTCATATGTCTGATGACGTTGAAATCGTTGGTGTTAAGGAAGAAACTCAGAAATCTGTTGTAACAGGTATTGAAATGTTCCGTAAGTTACTGGATGAGGCACAGGCTGGTGATAACATCGGTGTTCTGCTTCGTGGTATTCAGAGAACAGATATCGAAAGAGGTCAGGTTCTTGCAAAACCGGGTTCTGTAACCTGCCACAAGAAATTTACGGCTCAGGTATACGTTTTAACAAAAGATGAAGGTGGACGTCATACTCCTTTCTTCAACAACTACAGACCGCAGTTCTATTTCAGAACAACTGACGTAACAGGCGTTTGCAACTTACCGGATGGCACAGAGATGTGTATGCCTGGTGATAACGTAGAGATGACAATCGAATTGATTCATCCTATCGCTATGGAGCAGGGTCTTACGTTTGCTATCCGTGAGGGTGGCAGGACAGTTGGGTCTGGTCGTGTGGCTAGTATCATTGAGTAATTGATAAAAAGCTAGATTTTATGGGGCTTCCGAGAGCTTTCTTGGAAGTCTCTTTTGGTCTTGCAACAGTAAAAATGTTGTGAACGGTGCCAAAACGGTGCCGTAAAATGAAATTCCAGTGAATTTTGCTATTCACTGGAATTTCATAATCATTAAAAAACGAGTTAAATTCTTTGTTTTTGCCCAAAAAAGTATTGAAAAATCATGTAAAAACCGTTATTCTAGAAAATAAGAAGTAGTTAAATGTGATCTCGAAGGGAGAAAACATGGTTGATATAGAACAGAGAACATTGAATTTTTTGAAGTGGTATGAAGAGAATGAAAAAAAGTATTCAGAGTTTGCACAATATGTGTTGGCAAAAGTGCTTGATGCTTTAAAAGAAAGAGCCATGTTACATGCATATCACTCTAGTAGGGCTAAAAAATTAGCAAGCCTAACGGATAAATGTGGGAAAAAGATATACGATGAAGTAACCCAAGGTTATGTTTTGAAATATAATGATCCTAGAAACCAAATAACAGATCTAGCTGGTGTTAGAATAGTTTGTTATTTGCCTCAAGATATAGCTCCAATTCAGCGTGTTATTGAAAGCATGTTCAATGTAGATAAAGACAACAGCAACGATAAAATTAAATTGTTAAAGTCAAATGAAGTTGGTTATCTCTCGGTGCACTATATAATATCTTTAAAAGAGGAACAACTCTCAACTGAGCAACGTAAATATAAGGGAATGAAATGTGAAATCCAATTACGAACAGTTTTGCAAGATGCTTGGTCTCAAGTATTCCATGATAGACAGTACAAGAGTAATATGGCAAATACAGAGATTCCTGCAGAAATGCTTAGAGAGACTAATTTAGTTTCCGGAGCCTTGGAATTACTCGACAACGAGATAGGGCGTTTGGTAAAGAAATATGATGATTTGGCAGAGAGGATTAATAATATCATATATCAAGAGTTATTAGATTGTGCAATTGATAAGGAGAGTTTAGAAAAATATTTCAAAATAAAGTTTGTTCGACTGGGTTCAAGATTTTACAGTTATGACGATATAAGTACTATATTGGATAAATATGGATTAATTACAGTGAGGGATGTAGATATGTTGTTTGATGATGGGTTGATTCAAGCAATATGTGCACTGAAAATCCAGTTAACCATAGATAAGATATTGATGTATGGAATGATTGTAAATAATGTGGATAAATTTTTTGAAATAGAAGAAAATAAAAAAATAATTATTAGTCGGGAAGCATATAATCTGCTGGAAAAGTTTGTTGATATTGAAAAAGTATGCAAAAGATATAATTTACAAATAAAGGAGTAGGGACAATGGCGGAGAAAAAGATGTTTAATATGAGTATTGAAATGGTGCGTAAACAATGTAATGCAGGCGTATTACATTGTGACAATAATGCACCTATAAGACGGGGAGAGACTCTTGAACCATGCATTCGTGGAGCAAAAAAAATTTCAGAAGATCCTGAATTGAAAAAACTGGTAAAGGAAATATTAACTGGGAGTGATAAATGATGGAAAAGACTTGTTGGGATAATTTGGAATTTCAATACACAGAGCCTTCGGAAGCATATATTGATGAAGAACTATCAAAAATTGAGCAACAACTTATCGAGTTTTGCAATGTTACGGAAATTGATTCTGAGAGAATTGAAGTGAATGTAAAAGCATTAAAAGATATCATCGTTAGGATTGATATGAGACGTTTATACTTTTGCATTTATCATAAAAAAATGGATGCAAATGAATATAAAATCAATACAGGCTTACTCGTGTTTTGGTTATTGAAGTTGCGTCCATTTTGGATTAGAATTGAGGAAAATGATTCTGATGAATTTATTGAAACCGCAACATATATTAATGAGAAAATCTGTTTACATATTGTATTGTCCTTGCTAAAGGAATACAATAATGATTTTTTTCAATATGGCAAAGATTTAGTCTCGGCATATACTAAGGAATTAGAGTATTCTTTTAGGTATAGAGACTTAAGCAAAGAATCTATGTTTTTGCTATTTGATCCATTTTACTATCTGTATTTTTATAATCAATCAACACAGGATCATGGGGCTGTTGTAATGTAGAGCATTTTTGCTTTAAATGTATTATTGGCTTTGATTAGGGCTATTTTAAAATGAATATAGTATGAAGGTGCCAAAGCGGTGCCATAAAAAGAAAACTCCAGAGAATTTTGCTATTCACTGGAGCTTTCTTTTTACCATCCTTTTATCTGTTTGACTTGTTCTGCCCGTTCCGGATCTCTGTGGTATTGCAGCTTAAACTGTATCGTTTCAACAACTTCCTTTCTTGCCTCATCATCCAACTGATAAAATGAAGTCAATAGGTTATCCACATCTGGCATACTGTTTTTCCCAAACAGATACATCAGTGGATATAAAGAGTTTTTCAGATATGTCTTTACACGGCTGCCATCGAGTGCGCCATGCAGCCCGTCCGGGAGCGTGGGATATATTTCTTCTTCAGTAATGGCACCGGAAAATGGACTGGCGGAGCATATCTCATTCACATCAATTTCTAATTCATTTGCCAACCGCAGGGCAAAGTCAAATCGGATATTGGAATCCTTTTGTATAATAGAATACAGTG
>JAMPFF010000019.1 GCA_023664605.1 Clostridium sp. | reverse complement strand
TCGCGTTTTATGTTTTAACCGTAAATGATGATTAAAAATTGATTTTGTAGATTAGGAAAATATTAAGTATCTTTTTACAGGGTTATGGTATATAATAATATCAAAAATTTGTGGAAAGCGGCAAATTTGTGGGGAAGAATCAATAGGTCAATAAAAGAAGGATTAGTATGGAGCAGACACAACAGGCACAACCGGTCATTCAGGTGAAAGATTTATATAAAATCTACCGCGTAGGAGAAACGAGGGTGCGCGCGCTAAACGGCGTGGATTTTACGATAGACAGGGGAACTTTCTGCTCTATCGTGGGAACGTCCGGTTCCGGTAAATCGACGCTCCTTAATATGCTCGCCGGATTGGAGAAGCCGACCAAGGGAGAGATTATCATAGCCGGGGAGCATATGGAGCAAAAGACGGAGAACCAGCTTGTGGCGTTCAGGAGGGAACATATCGGTTTTATTTTCCAGTCTTTTAATCTGCTCGGTACGATGAATGCAATAGAGAATGTGGCGCTGCCGCTTACTTTTCAGGGCATGGATAAAAAGAGCCGCAACAAAAAGGCGGAGGATATGCTCGATTTGGTCGGTCTTACAAAACATAAGAAGCACAGACCGAACCAGATGTCCGGCGGTCAGCAGCAGAGGGTCGGCGTCGCAAGGGCGTTAGTAGTGGAGCCGGAGATTATTTTTGCGGACGAGCCGACGGGAAACTTGGATTCCAATACTTCCGTCGAGGTCATGGATTTGATGAAAAAAGTTGTCAGGGAGAAAAACCAGACGCTTGTGATGGTAACGCACGATAATTATCTGGCGGGATTTGCGGATATTATTTTCCATATCAAGGATGGGAAGATTGTGCAGATAGAGGATAACAGGTTGAAAAATCTTTGATTTTTCAACCGCGAATTTGTGCCTTTCAGTCACAAATATCGCAGGCTAAGAGAAAGACATGGTTATTAAGTTGAAAGAATAAAATTCTTTCGACCGCAAGTTTGCACCTGAAAGGAGCAAACTCGCAGTCTGAGAAATAATGGGAATGCTATCAGGGGATTATTGAGGAGGAGTACAATTATGTGTAAGGGAAGAATGTGGAAAAGGAAAATACTTGGCGCGGGGCTGGCGGCGCTGTGCTTTTTGACTGTTCCGGTCAGTGCATATGCTACTGAGAGTACTGTTGCTAATGTAGAGATACCTACATCTGTAGTAGGAGTGGAACAAGTAGCAAATGAAGTGGCATTAGACTCGAAGGATGCTCCGACAAGTACGTCATCTACCAGCACAGAGACTAAGGAAACAGACCCGGCACCGACATCGACAACCAGTACACAGGTAGTTTATCAGTCCGTGGTAGACGACAGCAGCCGTATCATTAATGATGACGACAGGTTTGACGCAGACGAGGATTTGCTTTACTATATGCAAAGTCTGGAAGTACGCTATCGTCTGGATGCAAAAGTGATGGAGAACCTACATAAGGTTTTTGACAGCGCGGTCTATTATATTGCCAATACGGATATGACGGTCGCGGAATTGCAGTCTTATGTAGCGGCGACAAAAGGGAATATGGAATCTGCTGCGGTTTCTAATGTGAGTGTGACGACGAGCGAGTTTTTGCAGGTCGGCGACAACTGGGAAACGCCTACGGTAAGTTACGGGCAGAATGTGGCTATCGTGCTTCCCATTATCAATTTAGGCACGGAGAAACTGACGGATTTGATTATCGAGCCGCAGACTTCGACCGTGGTATCGGAGTGGCCTTTTGCGCCGGATAAAACAAGTTATTTACAGACCGAACCCTATATTCCGGGCAATCAGACTTATGCGCAGGCAATGGAAAACCGCAGGGAGTTTACCTTTTATTTTACGGCAAGAAATGATGTGATGAGCGGATATTATCCGTTGAAGTTCAATGTCTGGTACACAAAGTCGGGCATCCGCTGTGAGGAACCGGCGGAAGTGACGGTCTATGTGCGCACCATCGGTAAACCCGGAAGCGGCACGATAGGCGGAAACGGCGAAGAGACGAGCGGAGCGAAGCCGAGAATTGTCGTTACCGGTTTTGAGACGAATCCGGCGACGGTGTATGCGGGAGATACTTTTGTCTTAACGATACATGTGCAGAACACCTCAAAAGAGATGGCGGTTACAAACGTATTGTTCGATATGCAGGCGGCTGTAGAGGGAGAGGATAAAACGAATACCTATGCGGCTTTTTTGCCGACTTCCGGATCCAGTTCCGTCTATATGGACAGAATTTCGGCGGATACGCCCGCGGATATTGTGATAGAGATGACGGCGAAAGCGGATTTGGCGCAGAAACCCTATGTACTGGAAGTGAGCATGAAATATGATGCGGGCGCAATGTTCGATTTAACGGATACGGCAAGCGTGTCGATTCCAATCAATCAGGAGAGCCGTTTCGATATCAGTACGCCGGAGGTAGTGCCGACAGATATTACGGTCGGTTCCCAGTCGAACGTGATGTTCAGCATCTATAATACGGGTAAAACGACTTTATATAATGTGCAGGTTAAATTTATAGCGGATTCCATCGACGAGGCGACCGCTTTTGTCGGCAATCTTAATTCCGGCGCAACCGGCAATGTCGATGTGATGCTGACCGGAATCGCGGCGACGATGGACGACGGTACGGTCAATGTCGATATTTCCTATGAGGATGACGCCGGAAACGTGACAACCGAAACCAAGACGGTTACGCTGTATGTTTCGGAGGAGTATTTTGACGACTTTATGATGGATGAGGATATGATGATGGGGATGGAGGAAGAAGAGGGCAAATCCCATACAGGGCTTATTGTTGCCATTGTAGTGATTGTTATTGTGGCGGTGGGCGTCGGCATCTATCTGTTTCTATATTTTAGGAAAAAGAAAAAAGCGGCGCTGTTGTTAGCGGAAGATTTATCGTCCATAGATGATGATTTGAACAAATAAAAGCAGTAACTGATGTGGATTGGAAAGAAAGGGTATTGCCATGAAATTTCTGGATTTGCTGCGTATGAGCAGCAGCAGTCTGTGGAAAAGAAAAGTCAGGACAATTTTAACGGTTTTAGGCGTTGTTATCGGCGTCGCTTCCATCGTGGTTATGATTTCTTTAGGACTGGGTCTGAGCCGCTCTTTGTTAGAGCGGTATGAATCGTATGGGAGCGTGACGCAGATTGAGGTTTATGAGTCCTATTATTACGGCGGCGACAGCAGTTCACAGGAGGAAAAAAGACTGGATGATGAACTGATTGAGACGATTTCGCATATGGACCATGTTAAGGCGGTGTATCCTGTATTGGAAACGGGCGTCATTGCCAAATGCGGCGCATATCAAAACGAATATTTGAATCTGTACGCTATGCCGATTGAGGCAATAGAAGGACTGAACATGGAGGTAGGAGACGGCAGCCTGCCGTCAGCGGCGGATGATGAACTTACATTTTTTTATGGATGCCAGAATATAAGGGATTTTACCAACAGCAGAGGGGACGGTTATTACAGTACCGGAGAACTGCCGGATATTGATTTGATGAAAGATCCTGTTTTTGTGATATTCGACAGGGAAGCATACTGGAATGCGCAGTATCCGTCGGAGAGCGGGACGGCAGTCGCGCCGCCGAAAAAATATATGATTAAGACATGCGGTATAGAGATGACGCCGGAAGAGGGAGGAACGAACTGGGGCTGGCGCACTTTCTGCGATATTGAGAAGCTGATTCCGGAACTGAAACGTATTTTCAAGAATAAAGTGATTCCCGGACAACCCTCGACGAAAACGGGCAAACCATATAAGGAGATTTTTTATAATCAGTTAATCGTGGATATTGACAATATGGACAATGTGACCGCGGTGCAGGCGTTGATTAACGAGATGGGATATCAGGCGAACAGCAATGCGGAATGGATAGAGTCCCAGCAGACAACGCTTGGCTATGTACAGATGGTTTTAGGCGGTATCGGCGCGGTGTCCTTGTTCGTGGCGGCAATCGGCATTACCAATACCATGATGATGTCTATTTATGAAAGAACGAAAGAAATCGGCGTTATGAAAGTGTTAGGGTGCGACTTGCGCAATATCCGTTCCTTATTTTTACTGGAAGCGGGATTTATCGGGTTTATCGGCGGCGTTATCGGGCTGGCGTTAAGTTATACGCTTTCCATTGTGATTAATAAAGTGGCGGCAGGCGCGGACGGCGGTATGATGATGACGGGATCGTCTATTTCCTATATTCCGCTGTGGCTTGCCGGTCTGGCTTTAGTTTTTGCAGTGCTGGTCGGTATGCTGGCGGGATTTTTTCCGGCGCTTCGCGCCATGCGTCTTAGCCCGCTGGCGGCGATTCGTACGGAATAGGAACTTCGTATAGTAAAATAACCTTTCTTTGGACATACTAGAAAAGCAGAATGCTAAAAGGTATGTTTAAAGGAGGTTTTTTTATGGAAAAAATGCTGCGCATTGTGGAAGTACATGCAAGGGAAATATTGGATTCCCGCGGGAACCCTACCGTGGAAGCGGAAGTGACGGTAGAAAAAGAGCCGGGCGGATACCGGGTAACGGGCAGAGCCGCCGTGCCAAGCGGCGCCAGTACGGGACGTTTTGAAGCGGTGGAACTGCGCGACGGGGAAACCCGTTATTTCGGGCTGGGAACGACTAAGGCGGTAGGAAACGTCAATACCAAGATACGGGAGGCGCTCCTTGGATTGAATGCGTTAGAGCAGGGGATGATTGACCGTGTTTTAATCGACCAGGACGGAACCGATAATAAGAGCAATTTGGGAGCCAATGCGATGTTGGGCGTGTCCATGGCGTGCGCCAGAGCCGCCAGTCAGGCTCTTGCCATACCGTTGTACCGTTATCTTGGCGGAGCGCATACGAGGCTTTTGCCGGTTCCGATGATGAATATTTTAAATGGCGGCAAACACGCGGATAATACCGTGGATTTTCAGGAATTTATGATTATGCCGGTGCAGGCGGAATGTTTTGCCGACGGGCTTAGAATTTGTGCGGAAATTTACCATAACTTAAAACAAATCTGTAACCAGAGAGGGCTTTCTACGGGCGTTGGAGACGAGGGCGGATTTGCGCCGTCTTTAGCGGACGCCGTAGAAGTGCTGGAACTGATTGTGGATTCCATCAAGGCGGCGGGATATACGCCGGGACAGGATATTAAGATTGCCATGGATGCCGCGGCAAGTGAGTTATATGATGAAACGTCCGATACCTATTATTTTCCGGGAGAATCACAGATGCGGGGTGAGGAAATCAGAAGAAGCGCATCCGAGATGGTTGCTTACTATGAGAATCTCGTAGAACGGTTTCCGATTGTTTCCATTGAAGACGGTCTGTTTGAAGATGATTGGGATGGATGGCAGCTTTTAACAAAAGCGCTTGGAGAAAAAATCCAGCTTGTCGGCGACGACCTTTTTGTAACCAATACAAAGCGTCTGGACGCAGGGATTAAATTACAGGTGGCGAATGCGATTCTTATCAAGGTCAATCAAATCGGTACGGTATCGGAGGCGATGGAGGCGATAGAGATGGCGCACAAAAACGGATATAAGGCGGTCATATCCCACCGTTCCGGTGAAACGGAGGATACGTTTATCGCAGACCTTGCCGTGGCGGTAAATGCAGGACAGATTAAGACGGGCGCGCCCTGCCGCAGCGACCGTATCGCTAAATATAACAGGCTGCTGCGGATTGAAGAGGAGTTGGGAAGCGTGGCGTGTTATAAGGAGCCGTTTAATAAAATTTAAGAAATTATCGCTTGACTTTTTGCAGCATGACCAATATACTAAAAGTAGGGTAAGTAGGAATATGACTACTTTCCCTACATATACGGGAGGTCAAGGCAATGAACCCATTGATTGTGGATAGTGCAAAGGTGATGTCGAAAGGGCAGATTACTCTGCCGAAAGAAATTAGAGCCAAATTGGGCGTTAATACCGGAGACAGAGTTACCTTGATATGTGAAGGAGAGCAGGTGATTATGATGAATGCGGCTGTATATGCAATGAAAATGTTTCAGAAAGATATGGAAGGAGAGTGGGAGAAAGGCGGTTTGACATCGGAAGAGAGTATCGACGAAATTGTGAAGGAAGTGAGGAATGAAATAGAAGGAAGATGAGAATACTGATAGACAGCAATATTCTGATATCGGCAGCATACAATCCCAGGGGAACTCCTTACAAGGCGTTTTTAAAAGCGGTTGCGTATCCTAATAAGGGAATTATCTGCGAGCAGAATGTGAAAGAGATACATAGGATTTTCCATAGGAAATTTCCTGATAAATTATACTTATTAGAGCGTTTCCTATTATATGCGCTCACGGTAATGGAATTGGTAGATATGCCTGAGAAAGAGATTGATGATGAGCAGGCGGTACGCGACCCGTCGGACAGACCAATTTTACGGGCGGCAGTGAAAGCACATGCAGATATTCTCTTGACCGGAGATAAAGATTTTTTAGAAGCTAATATTACAAATCTTAAAGTCATGACAGCATCAGATTTTCTAAATTCTCATATATAATATAATCAGAATGGATAATCTAAATGAGTTTTCCCTTTAAAGGCATAATATGTTTATATAATTGCAATTAGACATCAGATTCTATATAGTGTATGATAAGGTAATAAAGTATAGTATGATAATGTGGTTTTAGGTGATAACGTTACATTGGTGAGAAAAAATTATGTTTATTATTAAATCCAACAAAGCACAATATGAATACGATATTCATTCTCTTGTCAAGGCGTTTTACCCGGAAAAGGATGTCAGGGTATTAACGCCCGATTCAGTTGTAAAAGATAAAAAGCTGTTGGAATATCCGGCGTCCTTGCAGATTGATTTTATAGAAGGCAGTGTGGCTTTGCAGTTTGGAAATGAAAAAAAAGCTGCCGGAAATTACATATGGAACGCTGCACAGGATGAGAATGCAGATGATAAAAGTGCAGATTATAAAAATGCGTTCAAGCGTTTTCTTTATAATTCTTTACGGGAAGAGACGGGCGTTTCTCTTCCCTGGGGGAACCTTACGGGCATCCGCCCGACGAAGATTCCTATGGCATTGTTAGAGCAGGGAAAAAGTGAAGAAGAGATTATGCTTTTTTTGCAAAATGAGCATTTTGTCAGCAGGGAAAAAGCTTTGCTGAATATAGAAATAGCGAAACGGGAAATGGAAATCTTACGACCGCTCCACTATGAAAACGGCTACAGCTTATACATAGGGATTCCTTTTTGCCCGACGACTTGTCTGTACTGTTCTTTTACCTCTTTTCCTATCAGTCTGTGGAAAGAACAGGTTTCAAAATATCTGGATGCACTGGAAAAGGAAATTGATTTTATCGCAAAGCTTTATAAGGATAAAATGCTGGATACGGTGTATATCGGCGGCGGTACGCCTACGTCGTTGTCGGCGGATGAACTGGACAGGCTTTTATCCGGGATTAAGGCATCTTTTGATTTTGCCACGGTGCAGGAATTTACGGTAGAGGCGGGACGCGCAGACAGCATCACGAAAGAAAAGCTGGACGTACTGCACCGGCATGGTGTGACGAGAATTTCCGTCAATCCACAGACGATGAAGCAGGAGACGTTAAAGTTTATCGGCAGGCAGCATACGGTAGAGCAGGTTATCGACGCATTTTATATGGCAAGAGAAGCGGGTTTTGACAATATCAATATGGATATTATTCTCGGACTGCCCGGAGAAAAAGAGGAAGATGTAAAGGCGACCATTGAGGCGATAGAAGCATTATCGCCGGATAGCCTGACTGTACATTCGCTTGCCGTGAAGAGGGCGTCGAAATTGTCACAGTGGATTTTGGAAAACGGCATAGATGGTTTACATAACACAGATGAAACAATGAAAACTGCCGAAGAGGGCGCAAGGCGGATGGGAATGTCGCCGTATTATCTGTACAGACAGAAGAATATGTCCGGCAATTTTGAGAACGTTGGCTACGCCAGAGAGGGCAAATACGGCATTTATAATATTTTAATCATGGAGGAAAAACAAAGTATCATCGCGCTTGGTGCGGGAACCGTGACAAAGAGAGTGTATGGCGACGGGCGGATAGAGCGGTGCGATACGGTAAAGGATGTTGCGGGGTATATCGAGAGAATTGATGAAATGATTGAGAGGAAACGAAAACTTCTTACTTCTTACGGGCTGTAACCATGAAATGGGAGAAATGGAGGAAAATATATATTCCTAAACCTAAGAGGAATGCCTCACAGTGCGATTTCCGGCATATCCTTCAATTTCATCATAAATTTTTCTGACGCCTTGGACAAAACCTGATATTTTTTCCATATGATACTCATGCCGCTTTCTCTTTTGGGGGAAAGCGGGCGAAAACAGAGATTGCTGTTACCGGAAGTGTTAATGATTTTATCAAAGCCGATAGCATAGCCTAAACCCTCCTCGACCATTAAAGAAGCGTTAAAGAGCAGGTTATAAGTGGCGGTAATTTCCATTTCCGATAATTCGCAGCCCAGCCATTTAGCCAGTTCGCCGTTTCCCTGTTCCTGCTGCGATATAATCAGCGGTTTATCCCGCAAATCCTTAGGAGTAATAGAATCCTTTCCGACAAGGGGAGAATCGCGCCTCATTAAAACGCCCCAAATATCTTTATAGGGCATTTCTATAGAGTGATATCTTGTCTGGTCTACCGGGCCGAATATAATGCCGAAATCAATTAAGCCTTTCTCTAACTGCTCCAGCACAAATCCGGCGTTTCCGCTGGCAATATGGTAGTGAATGCCAGGATAGGTTTCATACAGGCTGTGGGCAGTCTTGGCAATCAGGCGGACGGCATCCGTTTCACCTGTTCCAATATAAACGTCGCCGACCACGACCTGGTCGGACAGCGTAATCTCTTTTTCTGTTTTTTGCACTAAGTTCAGAATTTCCTCCGCCCTTTTGCGTAAAATCATCCCTTCTTCCGTAAGGGTAACTTTTCGTGAACCCTTTGTTCCCCGGATTAAAAGCTGTTTTCCTAATTCTTCTTCCAAGCCCTTTATCTGTGTGGAGAGTGTCGGCTGGGAAAGATGCAGGGAGTCCGCTGCCCGGACAATGCTCTGTTCCCTGGCAATGGCTAGAAAATATTGAAGTACACGCAGTTCCATCTGGTACCGTTCCTTTCGTTTTGTGTTTTGCTCAGGCGTTTCGCAATCATCTGTTTGTACAGTATAACATGAGTTTGCATAGGTTTCAACTATACATATGCATAAAGTATAAGTATTTGTTATTTTTGATACGGATTACTATAATGAAACTGAAAATGGAGATGAGGAGGAAATGTTTATGCGAAAGGCTGTCTTTTGTGCGGCGGCTGTTTTCATTGCCATATCATTTATCGGCTGCGGAAATAAAGCAACAGAGAATATTAGTTCAACAAATGAAATTGTAAAATTGGAAAAAGACTTTTCTGCCGTCCGCTATGAGGGAGATTACGGATTTGATGAATTCCTTTTGCGCGGCGGCGCTTCTTCCGATAAAGAAGTGGTTGAATTTTTAACGGATAATCTGCTTTCCGGCATAGACCTGGCATTTATGGAAAGCCCGTATGGATGCAGTACGATTGCGGTACAGACTGCAGACGGAAAATCATTATTCGGCCGTAACTTTGACTGGAATCATTGTGAAGCCATGGCGGTTTTATCCTATCCCGAAAACGGTTATGCTTCCATTTCCACCGTGAATGTGAATTTTATCAGTCAGGGCGGCATAGTCGGCATGGCGCTTAAAAAGGATGAAATAAAAACGATTGCCGCCTTATATGCGCCTTTGGATGGCATGAATGAAAAGGGGCTTGTAGTGTCTGTCAATATGATTCAGGATTCGGCAACGATTGAGCAGGATACGGATAAGCCGGATATTACAACGACAACTGCCATCCGTTTACTGCTTGATAAGGCGGCTACGGTAGACGAAGCCTTGGAACTGCTTGGACAGTACGATATGCACGCGTCCATGGGCATGATGGTTCATTTTGCCATAGCGGACGCCGGGGGAAGAAGCGTGGCGGTTGAATATATAGACAATGAAATGGTGGTAATAGAAACGCCGGTTTTAACCAATTTTTATCTTGCCGGGGGAGAAAAGAACGGAATCGGAACGGCGCAGTCCCATACCCGCTATGACATGCTGATGGAGCGGCTGGCACAAAACGAAACAATGAGCGAAGATGATGTGCGGGATGCGTTAAGCAGCGTGAGTAAAGGAAACTTTGGCGAGTTTGAATCCACGGAATGGAGCATAGTATTTAACCAGACGGACGGACAGGCGGTCTATTATCATCGTGAAAATTATGAACAGGAATATGTGTTTACGATTCATGAATAAGAAAAGCCGTTGGTTCATAAAGAATTGTGCGGCGGATAAAAAGGAGGCGGCTGTATGAAAGAAATATTGCTTTCCGCAAAAGGACTGTGTAAACAGTTTTCTCAGGGAGCAGATAAAGAACAGGTTTTAAAAAATATTGATGTGGATATTTACGCAGGAGATTTTACCGTGATTATGGGTTCGTCCGGGGCGGGAAAATCTACTCTGCTGTATGCTTTAAGCGGCATGGATGAGATTACGGATGGAAAGGTTTTATATAAGGGGGCGGAAATCAGCAGATATAAAGAACGGCAGATGGCGCTTCTGCGCTCCCGCGAGTTTGGATTTGTATTTCAACAGACACATCTGGTCAGTCATTTAAGCCTGTTTGAGAATGTGGCGGTGGCAGGATATCTAGATTCCGGGAAAACTACAAAGGATGTGCGCGAAAAAGCGGAGGAACTGTTAAAGCAGATGGATATAGAAAAGGCGAAGGACAGACTTCCCCACGAGGTTTCGGGCGGAGAAGCGCAGCGGGCGGCAATCGCCAGGGCGGTTATTAACGGGCCGGGGCTTTTATTTGCGGATGAACCGACAGGGGCTTTAAATAAACGGAATACGGACGAGGTGCTTTCGCTTTTGACAAGGCTTGCCGATAACGGGCAGAGCATTTTAATGGTAACGCATGATATAAAGGCGGCAATCCATGGAACGAGGATTTTATATTTGGAAGACGGAAAAATACTGGATGAGATGCTCATGGGCGTATACCGCGCGGAGGAAGCAAAAGACAGGGAAAAGAGGATAAATGACTGGCTGGCTTCTCTAGCGTGGTAAAGACAAAAAGATTTTCTAATAGTGGAAGGTGAAGAATGAAAATGGAAATCAGAACATTATGGCTGGCGGAGCGAAAACGGCATAGGGGAAGTTTAATCGGGATTTTTATTTTGCTTCTGGTTTTGTCGCTGACCCTTTTATCCGCCTTAACGATATGGCAAAATGCCGGAAACTATGTGCATGATGAAATGGAGCGGCTCGGATTTGGAAATATTACGGCATGGGTGTCCGGCGTTTCTGATATCGAAAGTCTGGCGGATGAAATAAACGCGCTTTCGGAAACGGAGCATACGGGCATACAGCAGCTTATTTTTTCAGAGTATGAGATAAACGGACAAAAGTCGGACAGTGAAGGGCAGCTTATTACCTATGAGCCGGAAAAATATCCCTATAAGATTTTTACGGATAATCTGACGGGTTATCAGGTGGAAAATGCAGGGATTGGCACAGGGGAAATTTATCTATCGCCGTCTATGCAGTCCATGTTTGGCGTTAGGATTGGGGATGAAATCAGTTTTCCCATTGCGAGAAACAGTGTGGTAAAGACTTTTGTTGTCAAAGGATGGTTTGAGGACCCTTTTATGGGCAGTTCCATGATTGGCATGAAAAGTTTTCTCATTTGCGGACAGGACCATGAGGAGATTGCCCGGATGACCATGCAGGCGGGGATTGACGGGCTTGCCCGTGACGGTTATATGCTGCATATTTTTAAGAAAGATTCCGGGTTAAGTACGGCGGAGTTTAACGCGCTTTTAAATAACAGTACCAAACTTGTACAATATGCGGAATTTAGTCATTCGGACAGTGCCATTTCCGGTTTCATGCTGACTTTGCAAAATGTATTTACCGGACTTTTTCTGGCGTTTGCCCTTATTTTAGCCGTGGTGTCGCTGATAGTGATGGAACATGGCATTAACAGTGCGATAGAACAGGATATGACAGATACGGGCATTTTAAAAACAATCGGTTTTACGACGAAAAAATTACAAAGTATACAGATGCGCCTATTCCTTGAACCTGTTTTATACGGCATGATATTGGGAGGTATTTTAACATTGCCGGCGGCGCGGGCGGTAAGCCGCATGACTTTGACGACTAGCGGACTTTTATTTCCCTCCGGGATTCCGATAGGGATTTGTTTGTCGGTTCTATTAATCGTATTCCTGATATTGACCGGATTTGTATATCTGAAAACGGCACGGATAGACAAGATTACGCCTATGAAAGCAATCCGCGGGAATAAGGAAAATGGGGAGCAGAAAAGAATGCTTTTTTTGCCGATAGCGCGGGAGGGGCTGGGATTTTGGATGGCTATTCGTCAGCTTGCCGCAGGCAGGATGCGTTATATGGGAGCCTGTCTTGTTGCGATGCTGCTTGTATTTTTTGCCTCTTTGATTGGGCGCATGGATTCCTGGCTGGGAAAAAACGGCGAGGGGCTGATGGACGCTTTTAATCCGTCTGATTTACACATTGCCGCGCAGCCAATGGGAGAAACCACAAGTGAGGATGTGGAGAATCTGATTCGCACTTATACGGATATCACAGACAAGTATATGCTCGCCATGCCGGGCATTTCGGTGGAGGGCATAGATTATACGGCGAATGTCATTACACAGCCGGAACGTTTCCATATGCTGCGGGGCAAGAGCTGCATCGGTGATGATGAGATTGTACTGACGGAATTTGCTGCCGCCGATTTGGGCGTGGATATTGGAGATACGGTTTTTGTCAGTGCGGAATTTGGCTCTTTTGCCTATAAAATTTCCGGGATTTATCAGTGTGCAAACGATATGGGAGCGAATGTGGGTTTAAGCCGTGAGGGGTATCAGAAAATAGGAGAGGAAACCGCGCATATGTGGTGCGTGCATTATTTTCTGGAGGATGCCGGGATGCAGGAGGAAATCATGCAGGCTTTGGATGAGGCATACGGCGGGGATGTGTATCTGCATGAAAATTCGTGGCCGGGGTTATATGGGATTCTTTCCGCGATGGAACTTTTAATGTATTTTATGTATGGGGTTGTGGCGGTAGTGGTGTTTGTCGTTATATCACTTACAGAGAGCAAACTGCTTGTTATGGAACAGAAAGATTTGGGAATCTATAAAACGCTTGGTTTTACATCGGCAAGACTCAGATTTTCTTTTGTATTACGGTTTGGTATTGTTTCCATGATTGGCGCTGTATTAGGCATCGTATTTAGCGAGTTGCTTACCGACCCGCTGGTGGCAGCGCTTCTTAGGATGTTTGGCATCAGTAATTTTTCATCCCATATGACGCTGTCCAATGTCCTGCTTCCGGCAGCGGCGGTTATTGGGCTTTCTGTTATTTTTTCGTGGTTGGCGGGAAGGAGAATAAAAGGATGCAGACTGATTACTTTGATGGATTAAGATTTGTATAGGTTTTAACTATACATATTGATTTAAAATAAGTATTTGATATATAAAGGAACGTTTCCTATAATAAAAAGCAAGAAAACAGGAAAAGAGGTATGACGATGAAAAAATTAGGATTTGGACTTATGAGGCTTCCGCTGCTTGATAAAAATGATGCGGGAAGTATTGATATGGAACAGACAAAGAAAATGGTGGATGCTTTTATAGAGAAAGGATTTACTTATTTTGATACTGCATGGATGTACTGCGGATTTAACAGTGAAAGCGCGGCTAAAGAGGCGCTGGTTGACTGTTATCCCCGTGAGAGCTATACATTGGCATCCAAGCTGCACGCGGCATTTTTTAACAGTTTTGAGGATAGGGATAAAATTTTCAATGCCCAGCGGCAAAAGACTGGTGTAGATTATTTTGATTATTATCTGCTGCATGGCATTGAGGCGGACAGTCTGCCGAAATTTGAGCAGTTTGACTGTTTTACATGGTTACAGCAGAAGAAAGCGCAAGGTCTGATAAAACATATTGGTTTTTCCTTTCATGACAGCGCAAAGCTGCTTGATAAGATACTTACGGAGCATCCTGAAATGGAGTTTGTACAGCTTCAAATCAATTATCTGGACTGGGAGAGTCCATGGATTCAGGCAAAGGCTTGTTATGAAACCGCCGTTAAACACGGGAAGCAGGTCATTGTAATGGAGCCTGTCAAGGGCGGAACGCTCGCGGATATTCCTGCAGAGGCGGAAAAACTTTTAAAAGGGTATGCGCCTAAAGCATCCGTTTCATCATGGGCAATCCGTTTTGCCGCTTCCCTTGATAATGTCATGGTAGTATTATCCGGCATGAGCAATGTGGAGCAGATAATGGATAATACCGGATATATGGCGGATTTTCAGCCGTTTTCTAAAGAGGAATACAGGTTGGTGGAGCAGGCGGCGGACATTATCCGTTTCCGGATAGCGATTCCCTGTACCGGCTGTTCCTACTGTACGGAGGGATGCCCTAAGCATATCGCGATTCCACAGTATTTTTCCCTTTATAATGAAGATGCCAGAGAGACAGAGGGAAAGGGCTGGACGTCTAATCTGACGCAGTACGACATTTTGACACAGAATTTCGGCAAAGCGGCGGACTGTGTGCAGTGTGGGCAATGTGAAAGGGTATGTCCGCAGCATCTGCCTATTATCAAGCATTTACAGACGGTTTCAAAGCATTTTGACTGAATTTCAGTATCTAAGGAGAGCGATATATTATGAAAAAAAGATTAATTGCAGTATCAGGTCTGCTTGCGGCATCCATGATAGTATTTACAGACTGTGGCAGTTCTGCAGAGAAGAGCGTTACCGATAACAGTGTTGGCGGTTCTGCCGTTTCTATACAGAATGATTCGGCAGAAAACAGTAATGAGTCTGCTGCATTGGAGGAAAATACTTCGGCAGGAGATTCTACAAGTGATAGTGCCGTTCAGGAAACTGACTCTTCGCAGACGAAAGAATTGACCGCCCGTTTCGGGTATGAGGGAGAAGCGTTTATTTTACATCTTTATGATAACGATACGGCGGCAGCAATCGCAAAGCATGTGGGCAGCAGCGATTGGAATCTGCCAATCTACCATTATGATGACTTCGATAATTGGGAAGTCATGCAGTATTACGATATACCGAGCCGCTATGAAATCCCGTCGGCGCCGGAAGAGGTTACGGCAGAAAAGGCGGGAGAGGTTTATTACTCCGAGCCGAACCGTATCATCTTATTTTATCAGGATGCAGAGGTTAGCGCCGAGTATACGCCGGTCGGATATTTTGACAATAGTGAAGAATTTGTGGATGCGGTTGAAAATAATCCGGTGTTAGAGGGCTGGGGAAATAAGATTATCAGTATCAGCCCCGGGGAGTAGGAAGCAGGGGAAAGGATGGCGGATAGATAATGTTGGCACAGGCGATAGGTTATCACTCTAAGGAAGATGTGATTCAAAATCTGAAAGATGCCGGATGCAATCAGGAAACAATTCAATGTTTTATGAAATGTATGGAGCAGGATGATGTAAGCGGGCAGATGCAGTTGATGGAAGAACACAGAAGATGCCTGTTAAATAAAGTGCATGAGGAAGAAAAAAAGATAGACTGTCTGGACTATCTTGTCTATCAGATGGAGCGGAACAAAAATAACATGGAATAATGGAGGTTAGTGTGAAAAATCACACTGATGTGCTGATTTTTCACACGGCAATTTGTGCCGGAGCGTCACAAATATGCCTTGATGGCAGACGCAAATTGGAGATTTGCGTCGCCCCGTCGCGAAAACGCTCCGAAATGGAGGTTAAAATGAAAGTGATAGAGAATCAGACTTTTGATATGGAAAGGGCGCTTTATGGAAGTAATGGAGTGATTGCGCAAAACTGTTCTTTTGACGGTGAGGCTGACGGGGAAAGCGCGTTTAAAGAGAGTCGAGATATAGAAGCAAGACATTGTTTTTTCAATCTGCGCTATCCGTTTTGGCACGACCACGGCTTAACCATCCGGGATTCTAAGATGACCGAATTATGCAGGGCGGCGTTGTGGTATTCTGACCATATTAAAATTACGGATACGAAGATGCACGGCATTAAGGCTCTTAGGGAATGCAATAACGTTGTGATAGAAAACTGCGATATCATTTCGCCGGAATTTGGCTGGTCGGTCAATAATATAGAGATGCAAAACACTACGGCACAGAGCGAATATTTTATGATGCGTTCCGAAAACCTGCATTTTGAGGATGTGCAGTTTAAGGGCAAATATTCTTTCCAGTATATCCGTAACGCCGTATTTGAAAACTGCATCTTCGACACGAAAGACGCTTTCTGGCACTCCGAAAATGTAACGGTAAAAAGAAGCGTGGTAAAAGGCGAGTATCTTGCCTGGTATTCCGACGGGCTGACGCTGATTAACTGTAAGATTATCGGAACGCAGCCGCTTTGTTATTGTAAAAATCTGAAGCTGATTGACTGTGAAATGATTGATGCGGACCTTGCCTTTGAAAAATCACAGGTAGAAGCGGTCGTGACAACGCCTGTTATCAGCATTAAAAATCCTTTGTCGGGAAGAATCTGCGTGCCCAGGGTGGAGGAAATCATCATGGACGATGAAAAGGCAGCAGGGGAAATTATTGTCGGCAGACAGTGGAGGAACGCGGGATGAAAAGGTATACAGCCATTATTTTCACAATGCTTTTGTCGCTTGGCGCTGCGGCTTGCGGGAATGAGACAAAGGGAAAAGAAGCGGAGGATAACGTAGTGGAAACGAATGAAATGTATATAAAAGTGGGCGAAACCACATTAACAGCGGTTTTGGAGAATAACGAGTCTGTGGAAGCCTTAATGGAACTTTTGAAAGACGGGGAACTGTCTATGTCGGCGTCCAATTATGGCGGATTTGAAAAGGTGTGTTCACTGGGAACGACGCTTCCGAGAAACGACCATCAGACAACTACCCATGCCGGAGATATTTGTCTGTATAATGGCAATCAGATAGTTATTTTTTATGGTTCTAATTCATGGGCATATACAAGAATCGGGAAAGTATCGGATATGGATGAAGCGGAACTGGCAAAGATTTTGAGCGGGGAGGAAACAGAGGTAGTGCTTTTTCTTGACTAAGCTTCCTATGCCCGCGGGGATAATACGGAAGAATCTGACATAGATATTATGATTGTTCTGGACAGTGATGCGGATGATGTTAAAAAACTGCGCAGTCTGACTGCCAAAATAGGGATAAAGAGGCTATTCAATCAAATGGATAGCCTTTTTTATGTAAGTATTTATTGCAGTTTTTATCAAAATAGAATATGATGAATAAAGAAACATTTGCTATTGTTTTAACAAAATTGTAAAAAGAAAGAGAGCATGGCTATGAAGAAAAGAATGAGTACCAAAATCACGGCAATGGTTGCTATTATGCAGATTATTATTATGATACTTTTTTATCTGTTTGTCAGTTCATTTTTAACGAATAATATGCGGCAGACGGCGATTGATAATCTGGAAACGATAGCGCACGACAGGACGCAGATTATAGAAAATTATATTAATGAGTTTGAGGGGCTGCTCTTAGCGTATAGCAGAGCGGGAGAAATTAAGAACCTTTTATCGGATGTGACGAATCAGCAGTATGTGGATGCGGCGCAGGCATATACGGAAAAGTACAGTGCGGATATAGAAAATCTTGAGGGCATCTATGTCAGTGAATGGAACACGCACGTTCTCGCACATACGAATGCGGGTGTAGTAGGTATTACCACAAGGGAGGGTGACCCGTTAAAGGCTTTGCAGGATGCGATGCTTGCCGCGGACGGCGTGTATAATACAGGTATTATAATATCACCGGCAAGCGGGATGCAGACAGTTTCCATGTATGCGGCGGTTTTTGATGGGAATCAGAATCCGATTGGACTGGTAGGAGGCGGAGTTTTGACTAATGGTATTCTTGCCACGCTGGACAGTTTGCCGATTACCGGAATGGAAAGCGCTGAATACTGTATGGTGAATGTTAAGACCGGTGAATATATATTTAACGCTAATCCCGAACTGGTGGCAACTGTCGCCGAAGAAGAACATATTCATAAAATGATAGATGCCGTGTCCGGCAGCAGCACGGAGTTAAATTCATACATAGAATATGCCGTGGATGGAGAAACGTATTTAGCAAGCTATCAGTATATACCCGACCGTGACTGGCTGTTTATTATGTCGGACAATACGGATGAAATTTTTGCTTCCGTTAAGGCGATGCAGAATAATCTTATTATTATATGTGTCGTTGCGACGATATTTTTGTTAGTGTTTGTGTATGTGATTATCAATCGTATGATGAACCCGCTGCACAAAGTTGAAAACGCCGTTTTAAAGTTAAAAGGATACGATATCTCACATAATGAGGAACTGGATAAAATTATGAACAGGAAAGACGAAGTCGGGAATATTGCAGCCGCAACAGACCTTCTTTCCGAAGCTTTGCGGGAAATCGTTTCGATATTGGAACAGAGCAGCAACATTCTTGAGGATAAATGTGCGGCTATGAATAACTCGGCGACTAGTCTGGTAGATTGTGTTAATGATAATACCGCGACTACGGAAGAACTTTTAGCTAGTCTTGAGGGAACTCATGATGCACTCAGCAATGTAAACGGAGAGATTGTAAATATAAATTCTTTAACGGAAGAAATCGTTACCCATATATCTTCGAGCAATGAAAAAACAGAAACGATGCTGCAGAGTGCATTGGATATGCGGGATTCGGCACAGGCTACTTATGTAAGCAGCCAGGAAACATTTGCCCAGACCAAAGGCGCTGTAGAGACTGCAATAGAATCGTTAAAAAGCCTGTCCAGCATTAATGAAATGACGCAGCAGATATTGGAAATTGCATCGCAGACGAATCTGTTATCCTTAAATGCTTCGATTGAAGCGGCAAGAGCGGGAGAAGCCGGAAGAGGGTTTGCCGTTGTTGCCGGAGAAATCGGGAAGCTTGCTGAAACTTCAACGGAAACCGGCTCCAACATACAAAGTGTCTGTGATGATGCAAATAGCAGTATTGAAATTGTTCAAAAATGCTTTGATGACATTATGACATTTATTGATAAAGACGTTATGGAAAAAATAAAAGTATTTGCAGAGGATGCACAGCGTTACAGCGAGGCGATTTTGCAGATACAACAAGAAATCGAAAGCGTTAATAAATCCACACAGATACTTGCTCATTCGGTAAGGGAAATTTCAAGCAGTGCAACTAATGTGAAAGACATATCGGCGGAAAATGAGAATGCCATCAACATTATTATAGAAAAGAGCGGGGTAACTTCCAATATTTCAGACGATATCTGCAAGACGTCGAATGAAAATATGGCGTTATCACAGAAATTGAAAGACGTTATTATCAAATTCAGAAAATAAGTGTCCGCTTGCAGATTTTAGGCTGGCATTTGGCATGACGCGTTTTCTTGAAATGGATTTATGAATATGTTATAGTAAAAATCAGATTATTATCCCAAGGCATACTGATAGAAAGGCAGAGTTATTGATATGACATTAAGCAAAAAACCGGTTACCGGTATGAAAGATATTTTACCGGAAGAGATGGAAATACGCGATTATGTAATAAGCGTTATCAAAGAAACTTATGCAAGTTTCGGCTTTACGTCCATGGAAACGCCCTGCATGGAAAATCTTGCGAATTTAAACTGTAAGGCGGGCGGAGAGAATGAGAAACTTATTTTTAAAATTTTAAAAAGAGGAGAGAAATTGAAGTTAGAAGAAGCAAAGTCGGAAGAGGATTTAGTGGACGGCGGACTCCGTTATGATTTGACGGTGCCGCTTGTGCGCTATTATTCTAATCATGCGAATGAACTTCCCATGCCGTTTAAGGCGCTGCAGATGGGAAATGTATGGAGGGCGGACAGACCGCAGCGCGGACGCTACCGCCAGTTTATGCAGTGTGATATTGATATTTTGGGAGAGGTTTCCAATCTTGCTGAAATCGAGTTGATTTTAGCGACAACGACAACGCTTGGAAAACTTGGCTTCCACGATTTTCGGATTCATATTAATGACAGGCGGATTTTAAAGGCGATGGCTTCTTACAGTGGGTTTGCAGAAGAGGATTACGACCAGGTATTTATCATTCTGGATAAAATGGATAAAATAGGAATGGACGGCGTAAAGGAAGAACTGTTAGAAAGCGGTTATACAAGCGCACAGGTCGAGAAGTATCTTGCGCTTTTTAGTAAGATGGAAGAGGCACAGGACGCTGTTTCTTATATTATGGATATTTTAGCGGACAAGCTGCCGGCAGAAGTAAAAGACGGCTTCAAAGAGATTATAGACAGTGTGGAAGCGACGAAAGGCGATTTTTTTGAACTGAAATTTGACCCTACGCTTGTGCGCGGCATGTCCTATTATACAGGCACTATTTTTGAAATCGTCATGCCGGAATTGGGCGTAAGCTGCGGCGGAGGCGGCAGATATGATAAGATGGTCGGTAAGTTTACGGGAAACGACGTACCGGCGTGCGGTTTTTCGATTGGTTTTGAGCGGATTATTCTATTGCTGATGGAGAGCGGTTTTAAAGTGCCGAATAAGGGCAAAAAAACAGCCTATCTGATAGAAAAAGGACTGTCTGCGGATAAACTCTGCGAAGTGATGGCACAGGCGCAGAAAGAAAGAGAAGAGGGTAATCAGATTCTTGTAGCGCGTATGAATAAGAATAAGAAGTTCCAGAAAGAGCAGTTGACGGCGCAGGGATATGAAGAGTTTAAGGAATTTTATAAGGAACCTTTAAAAAATTGAAGAAGATAAGATATGGAACGAGGAGGATGAAATAATGGCGGAGTCTATGAAAGGATGGAAGCGTTCCCATCGGTGCGCGGAGCTTTCTTTAGCCAATGCGGGAGAAGAAGTGACCGTGATGGGATGGGTGCAGAAACAGAGAAATAAAGGCGGCATTATATTTGTTGATTTAAGAGACCGCTCCGGCATTTTACAGATAATTTTTGAAGAGAGCGACTGCGGCGGCGAAAGCTTTGCCAAGGCGGAAAAGATGCGCAGCGAGTTTGTTATTGCGGTGGTGGGGAAAGTGGAGAAACGTTCCGGCGCCGTCAATGAAAATCTGGCAACCGGGGAAATAGAAGTGCGCGCGCATGAAGTTCGTATTTTATCGGAGTCCGATACGCCGCCGTTTCCGATAGAGGCGGATTCCAAGACAAAAGAGGAAATCCGTTTAAAATACCGTTATCTGGATTTAAGACGCCCTGATTTACAGCAGAAAATGATGTTACGCAGTAAAATTGTCTCTGAAATGAGGGACTTTATGGCAAAAGAAGGTTTTCTGGAAATAGAAACGCCGATTTTGTGTAAATCGACGCCGGAGGGCGCAAGGGACTATTTAGTTCCCAGCCGTGTGCATCCGGGCAGTTTTTATGCGCTGCCGCAGTCGCCGCAGCTATATAAACAGCTTTTAATGTGTTCCGGTTATGACCGTTATTTCCAGATTGCCAAGTGCTTTCGGGACGAGGATTTGCGTGCCGACAGACAGCCTGAGTTTACACAGGCGGATATGGAGCTGTCGTTTGTGGATGTGGATGATGTGATTGAGGTCAACGAAAGACTGATTCAGCATGTCTGTAAAGAGGCGGTCGGGCTTGATATATCGCTGCCGCTGCCGCGTATGACATGGAAAGAGGCGATGGAACGGTTCGGAAGCGACAAGCCGGATACCCGTTTTGGGATGGAGCTTGTCAACGTATCGGATGTGGTTTCGGGCTGCGGTTTTGGTGTCTTTACCTCTGCGCTGGAAAACGGCGGTTCCGTCAGGGGTCTTACCGTGAAAGGACAGGCGGCGATGCCCCGTAAAAAAATTGACGCTCTCATAGATTTTGCCAAAGGCTACGGCGCGAAAGGGCTCGCCTATCTGTGCGTGCAGGAGGACGGCACATACAAATCCTCCTTTGCGAAATTTATGAGCGGGGATGAGTTAGATAAACTGGTACAGGCAATGAAAGGCGAAAAGGGAGATTTGCTTTTATTTGCGGCGGATAAAAATACGATTGTATACAGTGTGCTGGGCGCGCTTAGGGTAGAGCTTGGCAGACAGCTTGGGCTGATTGACGAATCGAAATTTAACTTCCTATGGGTAGTGGAGTTCCCGCTTTTGGAGTGGAGCGATGAGGAAAACCGTTTTATGGCGACGCACCATCCTTTTACAATGCCGATGGAGGAGGACTGGGGTTACATTGATTCCGACCCGGGACGCGTCCGCGCGAAAGCGTATGATATCGTCTTAAACGGCGTGGAGCTTGGCGGCGGTTCGGTCAGAATCCATCAGAATGATATTCAGGAAAAAATGTTTGAAGTGCTTGGGTTTACCAAAGAGCAGGCATGGGAGCAGTTCGGCTTTTTGTTAAATGCGTTCAAGTACGGCGTGCCGCCTCACGCGGGATTGGCTTACGGTCTGGACCGTTTCGTGATGCTGCTCGTTCACGCGGATAATATCCGTGAGGTGATTGCTTTCCCGAAGATAAAAGATGCTTCCTGTCTGATGACGCAGGCGCCCGGAGGCGTGGATGAAAAGCAGTTAGAGGAATTACAGATAGCGATTGTCAGGAAAACAGAAGCGGAAACAGCGCAGTCGGAATAAGCAGGTGCAATCATAAAAGAGAGGCAGGCGGTAATATGAGTTTACAGAATCCGGCATCCATTTTGCAGATGATGAATTTATGGAACCAGTTTAAGCAAAACCACCCCAAGTTTCCCAAATTTATGACGGCGGTATATCAAAACGGCATCAAGGAGGGCAGCATTATTGAAATTAACGTGACGACGGCGGACGGGCAGAGCTTAAATTCCAATTTGAAAATCAGCGCGTCAGATATGGAGCTGATAGAACAGTTCAAGGATATGGCAAGGTGAATTATTTTTCAAGGCGAATTATTTTTCAAGGCGAGTCGTATTAAAAACATATTGTAAACCCAATAAGAAAATAGGTTGACAAAATAGAGAACCCCCTTTATACTATAATTATCGGATGCAGGCATCTGAATGTAGTAAAAAGGGGTTTTTATATCATGAGCGATACGATGAATCAGTTCACTCAGCAGACAGACACGTTTGGGAAGAGAGAAAGGGAAGCGAAAATTGCCACAAAAGAAGTAATATGCGCAGGTATGTTCACGGCGGTTTTGGCTGTCCTTTCCCAGCTTTCCATCCCGATGCCGTCTGGCGTTCCGATTACCTTACAGACTTTTGCCGTGGTTTTAACCGGCGTGGTGCTGTCTTGGAAACTGGGGCTGTTAAGCATGACTGCCTATATTTTATTAGGAGCTGTCGGCGTTCCGGTCTTTTCCGAATTTTCAGGAGGTCTGCATATCCTTATCGGTTATACGGGAGGATTTATCTGGGGCTTTCTGTTTCTGATATTATGCAGCGGTATCGGCATTATGATGAAAAACAGAGTATCCGGCATCCTGCTTGGCATGGTGGGACTGGTTCTTTGTCATCTGCTTGGCGTTTTGCAGTTTATGTTGGTGATGGATATGGGTCTTATGGAATCTTTCCTGCTATCGTCGGCACCGTATCTGATAAAGGATATTATTTCCGTCATTTTAGCGTATATCGTAGGGGCGCAGATTCGGGCGCGTCTTTTGAAAGCGGGGCTTTTATCATGAAGCTGCGTGTTCACCATCTGTTTTGCAGCGCTTTATTCGTTGGAAAAGGCTATAGCGACAAATTCTGTGAAAATATGGATAGTGTCGTACGAAAATTATGGACGGAAAGTCCGCACGATAACTCCGCTCATAACGAAAAAAGACAAGAAAATACGCAGATAGAACTGATAACAGAACCGGATTGTATCTGCGCGCAATGTCCGAACCTGACAACGGATGGATGCAGCTTAGACGCCAATAACGTTGTCTCAAAAGATGAAAAACTCGCACAAAGATTAGACCTGAAAGTCAATCGAAGCTATCCGGTAGATGAATTATTACGGCATACTGCCGCACATATGACAGAAGAGATTTTTGAAACATCCTGCCATAATTGCGAGTGGTACCAAACAGGATTATGCAGTTATGAAAAACTGATAGAAAAATACAAAGCCTATCAATGATGCCTGTATAGCGCAGGCTTTCATATTTTCCATATTTTTCCATTCATCGAATAAACCGTCGTTTAAATATTGTTCCATTCGTTTGGACATATTATCGGTATTGGCAATGGTAAGAATGGAAGTATCATAACAATCTACTTCCCACAAATATAAAGGATTATTTTCATTTATATAAGCGCATAGATAAATGTCACCCACCACAGGCGAATCGGTAAATATAAAAGAATCATAAGAAATTTCCCGATCCTGCATATAGTTTCCTTTGATGGGCTGGCGTTGTATGATGGTAATGCGCTCATCGTCCACGCTTTTTACTTCCCCAAAGTAGACAGGATAGTCTTTTTGCAGCAGCGTTTCCGGAATATCTCCGGCAAGACATACTGAAGCGTGGGAAAACAGCAGCAGAAAACACAGACAGACAGCGAGACCGCATTTCAATTTTCTCATTAGCTTTCATCCTTTCCCTTGAAATACTTTTGGCAGCGTTGTGAAGCGGGTAACATATACAGTCCATAAGCGGGTACTGTGAGACCGTCGGTGTTTAGACGCTGTTCTTTAGCGTCTTATGCACCGCTACGGTTGAACTGTAGCGGGAGCGGACCCGTGTTGGACTGTATATGTTACCCGTACACAGCCTCCCTGATAGCTGATTTATAGGCTGTCTATAACATATTGTAACATTTATCCGGGGAATGCGCAATCTTCCCACTTTCCCATAAGCGTAAATTCTGCTATACTAATACAGACAAACTTGAATAAAGGAGTTATGGCAGTCTATGGTAGATAACAGCAAATTGGAAACCCTGATAGCGGATTTTATGCAGGAAAGAAGCAATGAAAACTTTACAAAGGTTATGGAACAGCTTGAAAAGACGGTAGTATACTTACCGGCGATGCTGCCGGATAAAGCGGATAAAAATAAAATCGTTCCCTGCCTGATAAAAAATGAAAAGGGAGAACAGGCGCTTCCCGTTTTTTCTTCGCCCGCACAGATACCGGACAGCCAGAAAAGCCCCGCCGTTGCCACACTGCCGTTTTTAAACTGCGTGTCCATGGCGATGGCGAATGAACAGACGGTGAAGGCTGTCGTTTTAAACCCGTTTACGCATAATATCATTCTGCCGAAGCAGGTTTTGGAAGTAGCGCAAAAAAGAGGCGCTATGCTAAAGCCCAAGGCAGTAAAAATGACGCAGCCGCAGTTTCATAGGTTTGCGCACGGACGGCTTGCCTATGAACTTCTGCCTGTTTTTTTATATGATAAGAAAAAAGAGGGCTTGGAGAAACTGCAAAAAGAAGAGGGCGCGTTTCTTATCTCACTTTTAGCCGCCGTTTATCCAAAGGAAATCAAAGTGCCTTATACGGAGGACGATTTTTCCCTTATGACGTTAAACGTAACCGAGAATATGCAGATAACGCGGATTGATATGCCGGAGAAAAACAGCGGCGAGGGTTTGTGCCGCCGTATCTATGCGGTTTGGAAACGTGATGTGGAGCAGATAGACTACTATACGATAGAGCAGACAAAGGACGGCGATAAAATAGGCAGAGTGCTTGCGGATAAAAAGCACGAACAGATACAAGAAGCGCCGGACAACGGAGCGGAGATTGAAACGGTTATGAATCTTGCCGCGCAAAATGAATCATACTGATAAGCCCTGCGGGGCTTTTCTTTTTTGTCTTTCTTTCGTAAGAAATTCTTTCGTTTTTTATCCGGCGCATATTTGGTTTTATCCTTTATCATATAGGCAGACGCGGAAAGGAAGGGGGAAAGATGAAGATTGAATTAGGCGGCTGATTATTATAAGATAGCTATACAAAGCCATAGCGGACAGGAGGAAGTCAGGGTTGGAAGCGTTTCATATTTTAATCGTGGAAGATGATAAGGAAATCCGGGAGGGGATTGAAATCTATCTGAAAAATCAGGGATATCAGGTATCTCTGGCGGCGGACGGCATAGAGGGGCTTGAACAGATAGAGACAAGGCAGATACATCTTGCTATCGTAGACGTGATGATGCCCCGTATGGACGGCATTACGATGATGATGAAAGTCAGGGAGAGGGGATATGACTTTCCGGTTATCATGCTTTCCGCAAAATCCGAGGAAGTGGATAAGATTATGGGGCTGAATATGGGAGCCGACGACTATGTGACGAAACCCTTTACTACGATGGAGCTTTTAGCAAGAGTCAATTCCCATCTGCGCCGTTACAGGAAATATTTGGACGCGGTGGACGGAGGACAGGAAAATGATAAGGTCTATGTGACAGGCGGCCTGGAATTAAATGAAGAGACCGTGGAAGTGACGGTAGACGGCAGTCCGGTTAAGCTGACGCCGTTGGAATTTAAGATTCTTTTACTGCTTATGAAAAGTCCGGGCAGAGTCTTTTCGGCGGAGGAGATTTATGAACGTGTCTGGAACGAGCAGGCAATCAATACGGACACGATTATGGTGCATATCAGGAGGATTCGGGAAAAAATAGAAATCAACCCGAAAGAACCAAAATATTTAAAGGTGGTGTGGGGCGTTGGATACAAAATTGAAAAATGGTAATCAGGATAGTGAAGATAAAAAAAGAAGAGGAAACGGCGCGAAGTGGACAGGGATTGCGATTGCATTTGCGGCGGCGGCGCTTTTTACGGCGTTAATGCCCGAGTTTCATAAAAAAGCGCAGGAACATTATGAAACGAAAGGCAGCGGCAGCATTGAAAGCGAGGAGTTTGTCAGTGCGTTAATACTCGGCAATTATGGGCTTTATAAGGAGGCACTGGATAAAAGCGGTTCCAAAACCTATTCTTATGAGGAACTGTATCTGGATAAAGAACTGGAATCGGACAGCGGACTGGATAGCAATACGCCTGCGAAAGAACAGGCGGAAATGAAAGAATATCTGCTGGAAAATGCCACGCTGAAAAATGCAAGTTTTTTAAACGAAGCGCAGTTTCAGAGCGTTTTGGAGATTTATGTAAACCAAATGGAAGAGATGGCATGGGAAATCCAGAAATCCCTTCTGCCGGACATTGAGGATAGCATGGATTACTATGTGCTTGATAAAAAGACACAGACGGAAATCAAAAATACCACGCGTCCGATAGAGAATCTGCTATCCGCCGGAAATGTAGAAGAGAAAGCTCACATGGAGGATATATATGAATACTATCTTATCATGGATTATGACGAGGCGGGCAATTTTCAGGCGCTTGGCGTAAAAGGACAGGACGCCGATAAACTGTTAAAAACGCTGCAGACCGCGGAACGCTCGCAGTACGGTTATCTGTTAAGCGGACGAAAGGCGCAGGAGACATACGCTTTTTATTATGAGGATACGGATAACGTGGAAAAACTGCTTACCCTGCGTCAGAAAAAACCCACGGACGCCGTTTTTATCTATGCGATGACAAAAGAACAGATGAATATAATAAAAAACTGGGGCTATACCGCGGCTTATCCGAGTTATAATTTCGGGTCGGTTCCGTTGATTTACAGCTATGCGCAGGCGGGAGTCATAAGCGTTTATCTGCTGTTTTTAGCCGCTATTTTCGCGCTGGTGCTGTTTCTTGCCCTGTGTATGCCGCGTCTGCTTAGAGGAAAAAGGGAAAGAAAAGCGCCGGTTGAAGTCATTGCGGCAATAGCGGCTTTTATCCTCTTTGTTGTCGGCAGCGAAGTGATTCTGGCTTTTGTTTTCAGTATGGAAAATTACGGCATCCTGGAATGGCTGAATGAGAATTTTCCGGTTACGTTAAGCGACGGACAGGAGTATGAAATCATTAAAAATAGCGTTTGTTTTGCCTTTTTTGCGGCTTTATTCGGAGTCTGGTATTTCTGCTGTCTGGAATTTTCGGATATCGTGTACGGACTAAAAGATTATATACAAAAAAGAAGCCTTCTTTACCGGGCGGGCGCAAAAGTCTGCGGCGTCGGCAAAAAGATATACCGCAAGTATAAGGCGGAGGTTTTGGACGTCGATTTGGGAAAGGATATGAACGAACTGTTGCGAAAGCTTCTTTTTATTAGTTTCTGCCTGTTAGCGACGGCGTGTCTGTGCTGGTATTTCGGGATTATAGGCGTACTGGTCTATGTGATGGCGCTATACTATTTTTTGAAAAAATATATTCATAAAATGCAGGAACAGTACGCGCTTTTATTGGAGGCGACAAACGCCATAGCAGAGGGGCATTTTCAGAATGACTTTGAGGGGGACTTCGGTATTTTTGAATCCTATAAGGAGGAGCTTTACAAGGTGCAGGACGGTTTTAAAAAAGCGGTGGAAGAGGAGGTAAAAAGCCAGAGGATGAAAACGGAGTTAATTACGAACGTCTCCCACGATTTAAAGACGCCGCTTACGGCAATCATCACCTATACGGATTTATTAAAGGAGGAAAATATTACCGACGAGCAGAGGAAAGAATATGTGAACACATTGGAGCGTAAGGCGCTGCGCTTAAAGATTTTGATTGAGGATTTATTCGAGGTCAGTAAAACAAGCAGCGGGAGCGTGAATTTAGAGCCGGTTCCGGTGGATATCTGCAACCTGTTACGCCAGGTCTATTTGGAACATGAGGATAAAATGAAGCAGATGGGGCTGCAGGTGCGCTTTACCATGCCGGAGGAAAAAATCATTCTGGATTTGGACAGCCAAAAGACCTATCGGATTTTTGAGAATTTATATGTCAATATTTTAAAATACGCCCTGCCGGATACAAGAGTCTTTATCGTGGCCAGGAAAATAGCAAGGGAAAAAAGCCGCCAGGACGGCGTTCATATTGAACTGAAAAATATATCCGCGCAGGAGATTATCGGAAACCCCGAAGATTTGAGCGAAAGATTCGTGCGGGGAGACGCCTCCAGAAATACCGAGGGGAGCGGACTTGGGCTTGCGATTGCCAAGAACCTGACGCAGTTACAGGGCGGAAAATTTATGATAGAGACGGATGGAGATTTATTTAAAGTGGTGATTGAATGGTGATGGAATGATGGAATGGCGATTCCGGTTGGAAAACGATTGCATACTGCCCTGTTTTCGTGCTATACTGAAAACGGGAATACTTCCAAAAGTGTTATTACATTATTAAGTCTATACAACCGGGGGAAATACACTTGGAAAAGCAAATGAAAATCGACCAGAATATACTGGAACAGTTAAGGCCTTTCATGGATGGGATGCCGGGCGGTTTTTTCATCTATCATGCGGACGGGGCGGAAGAACTTATTTACGCTAATCAGGCAATGCTTAGGATATTTGCCTGCGACACGATGGAGGAATTTAAAGAACTGACCGGCAATTCTTTTCGAGGCATCGTACATCCTGATGATTTGGATGAGATAGAATTAAGCATTAAGGAGCAGATTGCGCATAACCAGTATGATATGGATTATGTGGAATACCGCATTATCCGTAAAGATGGAGAGATACGCTGGATTGAAGACTATGGACATTTTGTCCGTAGCGAGGGCATGGGGGATATTTTCTATGTGTTCGTAGGCGACGCTACGGAAAAAAACCAGCGTAACCAAAACGAAAAAGAACAGTTGGTTCAGGAACAGTTAAGGCGTCTGGATATCATAGAGGGGTTAAGTATCGACTATGAATCCATTTTTTATGCGGATCTGGATAAAAACTGGATAAAGGCGTACCGCGTCAGCTCCCGGTTTGCCAAGACGTTTCCCGAAGAACATATGATGCGTGAATTTACGGGATTTGATGCGGAGTATATCAGAGAATGGGTTTATCCGGATGACCGTGAGCTGGTAAAGGGTATTTCCAATCCCGATTTTTTGCGCCGGAAATTAGCCGAAAACAAAACATATCATATCAGTTACCGGATATACAGAAACGGCAAGGTGACTTACATACAGCTGCGCATTGTCAACGTGGGGAGCGAAGAGCATATTTCCCAGGTTGTTATGGGATACCGCAATATAGATGATGAGATTATACAGGAAATGCAGCAAAAGCGCGTGCTGGCTGCGGCTTTAAACGAAGCGACTTTAGCCAATAAGGCTAAAAATCTGTTTCTGTCCAATATGTCGCACGATATCAGGACGCCGATGAATGCGATTGTCGGCTTTACATCCTTGATTAGGAAACATATAAAAGACGAGGAGAAAGTGAATTCCTATCTGGATATGATTTCCCTTTCCAGCGACCAGTTGTTGCAGCTTTTAAACGATGTATTGGATATATCCAAGCTGGAGTCGGAAAACGTGCATGTGGAAGAATCGGAATGCAGTCTGATGGATATTGCGCATCAGGTGCAGATGAATATGATTTCCAAAGCGGCGGCAAAGAATATTACCTTTTCGCTGGATATATCCAATTTAAAGCATGATATGGTTTTTACAGACCGTGAAAAACTGACCCGTCTTTTAATGTATCTGGTGGACAATGCCGTCAAATATACGAAAGAGGGCGGCTGGGTTACGATTACCGTTATGGAGGCGCAAAAAGAGAATGAGCAGAGTAACCATGCGACCTATCAGTTTATTGTAGAGGACAGCGGCATCGGTATCAGCGAGGAGTTTTTGGCACATATTTTTGAACCGTTTGAACGTGAGAAGAATACGACCCGCAGCGGTATTTACGGAACCGGTCTCGGTTTAACGATTACAAGGAAACTGGTGGAGATGATAGGCGGAACGATAGACGTGACGAGCGTTGTCGGCAGGGGCAGTAAATTCATTGTGACGCTTCCTCTTTATATGCGGACGGAGTCTGCGGATGTGACGGATTTTGATGACGAGCCGGTGGGCTTTTCCAGGCCGAAGAGGATTTTGATTGTAGATGATAACGAAATAAATCTGGAGATTGAAAACGAGGTGTTAAAAGACGCAGGCTATCTTGTTGATACTGCTGATGATGGCAGTATTGCGGTCGAGAAAGTTAAGCATTCCAAGCCCGGCGATTATGACCTGATTCTGATGGATATCCAGATGCCGATTATGGACGGATATCATGCGACGAGAGCTATCCGCGCCATGGAAGACGCAAAACTGTCAGGGATTCCGATTATTGCCGTCTCGGCCAATTCCTTTGAGGAAGACCGGAAACGGGCATTGGAAAGCGGTATGAACGCGCATTTGCCCAAACCCTTGGACACGCATCATTTATATAAAGTTATCCGGCAGTTTTTAAAAGAGGATAAGCGTATTGTCAGTCTGGAAAAAGTAGGGATAAGACCGATGTTGAGAGCCGAATACGACCTGTTAGGTGATTTTTTGTATGACGCGCTCTACATTGCGCAGGGGCAGAAGATGCCGCCTAAAGATATTATCAAAAATCCGGAACTTGTAATTTATATGGAGGATTTCGGCAGGGCGGACGATTTGTGTCTGGTGGCGGAATTTGAGGGGCATCCGATTGGCGCGGCCTGGGCGCGTATTCTGGACGGAGATGTGAAAGGATATGGCAATATTGATGGCGGCATACCGGAACTTGCCATTTCCGTCAAAAAACATTACCGCAGACAGGGAATCGGCACGAAACTGATGAAAGAGCTGCTGGCGCTTTTAAAAGAGCAGGGATATGAAAAAGTTTCCCTCAGCGTCAATAAAGACAATTATGCGTACCGTATGTACTCTAAGTTGGGCTTTCAGGTGATTAAGGTGCGTGAAGATGATTATTTGATGGTACTGGAACTGACATAAAAAAGAGGGCTTATAAGCCCTCTTTATGCTTCCTGCTCCGTTTCCGCACCCTCTTCGGACTCTTTGGGCGGGAGCGTAATCAATACTTTTAAAATGCGGTTTTTCGCAATGCCCTGTGCCTGCATGAAAATACCGTTTTCCAATGTGATACATTCCTTATCTTCCGGAAGCCTCTCTAACTGTTCAATCATCAGACCGCCGATGGAATCGAAGTCTTCGGAACTTAAATCCGTCTCTAGGGCGTCGTTGATATCGTCCAGCTTCATGCCGGCTTCCACAAGGAATGTGCCGGGTTCGGTTTCTACGATTAATTCTTCTTCGTCCTCGTCATATTCATCCCTGATTTCACCGACGATTTCCTCGATTAAGTCTTCCATTGTAATCATGCCCACGGTTGCGCCGTATTCGCTGAGTACGAATGTAATATTGTGGGATTTTTCACGCATCTCCATCATCAAATCGGCGATTTTCTTATATTCATATGTATAATAGGCGTTTCGCAGTATTTTCTTAAGCTGGAATTTTTCGGTGTCTTTTACCAAAATAAAGTCCTTGATATTGATAATGCCGATAATATTATCAGGGTCGTCCTCGTAAATAGGGATCCGTGTAAACATGGAGGCGCGGAATGTGGATAATACTTCCTTATAAGTGGAGGTAAGCGGCAGGCTCGTCATATGGATTCTGGGAACCATAATATCTTTTGCCACGGCGTCGCCAAAATCGAACACGTTGTAAATCATTTCCCGCTCCTCGGATTCAATCGCGCCGCCCTCGTGGCTGACATCGACATACGTTTTTAACTCATTTTCCGAAATGCTGTTGTTTTTGCCGTTGGCATCAATATGTAAAAGACGCAGAATGCCAAGCGATAATTTATCAACAATGAAAATAACGGGAGTGAGTATGTTCATCAGAGAACGGATAATGCCGCTGTAGAGAAGCGAAATGGTTTCCGCGTTGCACATTGCCCATGTCTTGGGAACAATCTCGCCAAACAGCAGAATGATAAGCGTCAAAACGCCCGTCATAATACCGACCATACGGCTGCCTAATACCCGAATGGTAAAAGTTGTGATAACAGAAGATGCGCTGATATTGACAATGTTATTGCCAATTAAAATGGTACTGAGCATCTTGCTGTACTGTTCAAGGATGGAAAGAACCCGGCTGGCACGTTTGGAACCTTCCTGCGCCAGTGTGCGGAGCCGCACCTGATTTACCGTCGTAAAGGCAGTTTCAGCCGAAGAAAAGAACGCTGATAATAAAACAAGAATCAGTAATGAAATAAGTTGTATGACACCGGTGGTATCCAATGAAAAATTCACTCTCCTTTTTGTATGTATCAATGTGATGGAAATTCCCACTATATCAGGAAATGATTATAATATACATGATAGAGAATATTGTGTCAAGTTTTTCCTGCGCCGTGAATATATATTTAATATCTTTTTAAGAATTATAAAAAATGGAAGGGAGAGCGTTTTATGGAGAAAAAAATGATAGACAGCGGGAAAGTGGTTTTCGTTTTGAAATGTATGCTGGCGGCATATGCGGTGACGGCGGGGCTTTTACTGCTTTTAGCGCTTATGCTCTACCGCTTCGGACTGTCGGAAAAAGTAGTATCGGTCTGCATTATTCTGATATACATAATAGTTACTTTTCTTGCCGGTTTTATCGCCGGGAAAAGGGCGGGGGAGAAAAAATTTTTATGGGGTCTTGCCATGGGATGTATTTATTTTCTGATTCTGACAGCGGTGTCATTTGCCGTCAATAAAGGAATGGGGGAGGATGTGGGCAATTTAGCCACAGTCTTTCTTCTCTGCGGCGGCAGCGGTATGTTAGGCGGAATGTTGAGCTGAAAAAATACTTTTCCTGTAGAAAAATGCTTTTCATATGGAAAGATATGTGGTATACTGGTTCAAGTTATGAAAACGCAGACAAAGTGCGTAGGCTGTTTTTCAGATTACGATAGGATGGAGGATTAGACATGAAACATATTAAAACATTAACGACAAGAGATTTGAAAGAGTCCATGAAAAAAGGCGGCTGCGGCGAGTGCCAGACGTCCTGCCAGTCAGCATGCAAGACGTCCTGCACGGTTGGCAACCAGAGCTGCGAACAGGTACAAAAATAAAAACAGAAGTTCTTGTGGGATGAGTATAAAAGCAGCGATGCGAATCGCTGCTTATTTATCTGATAGGAAATTGCTGTAATCATGGTGGAATTTAAGCAAGAATTTACGCAGTAAATTCTTGGAGCGCAAGCTGCGGAGCTTGCGCTTATTATAGTGCGTCCGGGCGGCGGATGTAGAAAACCCGGCTGGTATGGTTAGATACGGATATAAGAAAGGAAGAAAGTATTTGATACATCAATATAAAAATAACGGCTACAATATCGTACTGGATGTAAACAGCGGCAGCGTTCATGTGGTAGACGATATTGTTTATGATATGATTCCTGTGGTGGAAAAACTGCTGGCAGAGCAGATAACCGGGCAAGAGGACATGCTTTCCCATATCATGCAGATGTATGAAAAGAAAGAGATTTTCGCGGAACGGGAGATATCGGAAGAAACGTTTCAGGAAGCAGTCGGCGAGATTCTGGAATTAAAAGATGCGGACATGCTCTTTACAGAGGATATTTATGAAAACTATATTGCGGATTTTACGAACCGCGAAACCGTTGTCAAGGCGTTGTGCCTGCACATCGCGCACGACTGCAATCTTGCCTGTAAGTACTGCTTCGCCGAAGAGGGAGAGTATCACGGCAGACGCGCGCTGATGAGTTTTGAGGTTGGTAAAAAAGCGCTGGACTTTCTGGTGGCAAACTCCGGAAACAGAGTGAACCTGGAGGTGGATTTTTTCGGCGGCGAACCGCTGCTAAACTGGGATGTTGTCAAAAGACTGGTCGAATACGGCAGAAGCATCGAAGAGGCGTATCATAAAAAATTCCGTTTTACCTTAACGACAAACGGCGTCCTTTTAAATGATGAGATTTTAGAGTTTGCAAACCGTGAAATGGGCAATATTGTATTAAGCATAGACGGGCGTAAGGAAGTAAATGACAGGATGCGCCCGCACCGTGGCGGACAGGGAAGCTACGACGAGATTGTTCCGAAATTTCAGAAAACGGCGGATAGCAGAAAGCAGATGAATTATTATGTGCGGGGAACTTTTACAAGATACAATAAGGATTTTGCAAAAGACGTAATACATCTTGCCGACCTTGGCTTTAAACAGATTTCCGTGGAGCCTGTCGTTGCAAAAGAAAGCGAGGACTATGCGTTTCGCGAGGAGGATATTCCCGCGCTGTTAGAAGAGTACGATAAGCTTGCCATGGAATATATTAAGAGAAGAAAAGAAGGAAAAGCTTTTCAATTTTTCCATTTTATGATAGATTTAGAGGGCGGGCCATGTGTGGCAAAAAGACTTTCGGGGTGCGGTTCGGGAACGGAGTATCTGGCGGTTACGCCCTGGGGCGATTTGTATCCGTGCCACCAGTTTGTCGGCAATGAAGAGTTTCTAATGGGCAACGTGGACGAGGGCATCACCCGTACGGACATTAGAGATACTTTTCATAATTGTAATGTATATACGAAAGAAAAATGTAAAAACTGCTTTGCAAAATTTTATTGCAGCGGCGGCTGTGCTGCTAATTCTTATCAGTTTCATGGGAATATCCATGATGCGTATGACCTTGGCTGTCAGTTGCAGAGAAAGCGTATCGAATGCGCGATTATGATAAAAGCGGCATTAGCTTAGAAAGGAAGAGGAAGAAAATGAAAAAAAGCAGAGCCATTATCAGCCTGATTATTTATGTACTGGCGCTTGTCGGATTGGGATATGTTGCAGTCTTTGGCGTCGGCGCGGACAAGTCAGGTTCCGCCTCCAGCATTAATCTGGGGCTTGACCTTGCGGGGGGCGTTAGTATTACCTATCAGGTTGTCGGGGATGAAGAACCGGACAAGGAGGATATGAGCGATACTATCTATAAACTGCAGCAGCGTGTGCAAAATTACAGTACGGAGGCGCAGGTTTATCAGGAGGGCAGTAACAGAATCAATATCGAGATTCCGGGCGTTACCGACGCCAATGCGATTTTAGAGGAATTGGGACAGCCGGGAACCTTATATTTTATTTCCCAGACAGACAGTGCGGGTAATGAGAATTACACGGCAGGTTACGGTATTGATGCGGACGGTAATCTGATTCCGGTGCGCCAGTTAAATAAGACAATCGATGAATTAATGGCGGACGGTTCCGTTATATTGACCGGTACGGATGTAGCGGGCGCACAGGCGCGTTCACAGCAGGACAGCCTGATGAATAATACGGAATACGTTGTGCAGCTTACCTTAACGGATGCGGGAACCGAGGCGTTTGCCAAGGCGACGGAGAAAGCGTATAACGCAGGGGAGACCATCGCGATTTATTATGACGGTGAGATTGTCAGTGCGCCGAATGTACAGGCGGTAATTACGGACGGTAATGCGATTATTACCGGACAAAGCAGCATTGAAGAAGCGCAGCAGCTTGCCTCTACCATTCGTATCGGCGGTCTGAAATTAGAGTTAGAAGAACTACGTTCTAATGTTGTGGGTGCGCAGCTTGGTTCCGACGCTATCAGGACGAGTTTAATGGCGGCGGCTGTCGGATTTGCGCTTGTTGTTATCTTTATGATTGTCGTTTATTATGTGCCGGGCGTTGCGGCAAGCTTTGCCCTTTGCTTATATACGGCGCTTATGATTATTTTACTGGATGCTTTTGAAATTACGCTGACACTGCCCGGTATTGCCGGTATTATCTTATCAATCGGTATGGCGGTGGATGCCAATGTTATTATATTTGCCCGTATCAGAGAAGAACTGGCGACGGGAAAGACGGTGCAGTCGGCGGTGAAAATCGGTTTTGCCAAGGCGTTTTCCGCTATTTTTGACGGAAACATTACGACACTGATTGCCGCATTGGTTTTGATGGCAAGAGGAACGGGAAGCATTAAGGGATTTGCGCAGACGCTTATGTTGGGTATTATCTTATCCATGTTTACGGCGCTTGTTGTAACGAAGTTTCTGTTAAACGCGCTGTTTGCGGTCGGCGTACAGTCGCCTAAGGCATACGGTGTGGCAAAGGAAAGAAAAACGCTGCCGATATTGTCCAGAAGGAAAATCTTTTTTGCCATATCCGCAGCGGTAATACTTGTTGGTTTTGTGGTGATGGGAGTAAATTCGGCGTCCGGTTCTTCACCGTTAAATTACAGCCTGGAATTTGTAGGCGGTACATCTACAACGGTTACGATGCCGACGGATATGTCGATAGAGGAAATCGATGCACAGGTTGTTCCGTTAATTGAAAATATTACTAATGACGGCAACGTACAGACAACGAAAGTAGCGGGTTCCAATCAGATTATCATTAAGACAAGAACGCTTGATGTAGCGGAGAGAGAAACGTTTGCCAATGTCATGGTAACGAATTTCGGCGTGGAAGAAAGTTCCATCATCGCGGAAACAATCAGCGCAACCGTAAGCTCAGAAATGAAGTCGGACGCGATTATCGCGATTGTGATGGCGACCATCTGCATGTTAATTTATATCTGGCTGCGGTTTAAGGATATCCGTTTCGGCGCAAGCGCGGTTATCGCGCTGTTACATGATATTCTCGTGGTACTTGCTTTTTATGCGGTGGCGAGAGTATCTGTCGGCAATACGTTTATTGCCTGTATGCTGACGATTGTAGGTTATTCCATCAATGCGACAATCGTTATCTTTGACCGTATCCGTGAGAATATGCGGGAAATGGGAAGAAAAGACAGTCTGGAAGAGGTTGTCAACAGAAGTATTTCACAGACCTTGTCGCGAAGTGTTTTCACTTCCTTAACGACGTTCTTTATGGTAGCGGCGTTGGAGGTATTCGGCGTTTCTTCTATCAGGGAATTTGCATTGCCGCTAATCGCGGGCATCATCTGCGGAACGTATTCTTCTATTTGTCTGGCAGGTGCGTTCTGGTATCTGCTTAGGACGAAGATAGAACAGAAGAAAGCGTGAAATGAAATTGCCGGAAAGATAAAATAAGAATTGAATGATAAAAGACCGATGAAAGAAATTTTACTGTTCATCGGTCTTTTTTAATTGTCCTTTCATAAAATAACAATAGAGAAAATCGGCTGATAAGAGGAGGAAAAAGATGAAAGCAAAAGTAATTCAAAAAATGCTGGTATTCGCACTGGCTGCAATGCTGGTAGCGGCGCCGTCGATGGCGATGACCGTAAGCGCTGACGGAGAGGAAAGCAGCAGCGAAGAGGAAAGCAGCAGCGAAGAGGAAAGCAGCAGCGAGGAAGAAAGCAGCAGTGAAGAGGAAAGCAGCAGCGAGGAAGAGAGCAGCGGCGAAGAGGGAAGCAGCAGTGAGGAAGAAGGCGGCAGCACAACGGAAAGCAAGGAGGAAAAACCTTCCGTGTCTGAAAAAGAGGTAGTAAGCGCCGTAAATCAGTCCATCAGCAGCGCATCCGAAGAAAGCAACGCAGACGCGGCGGTAAGCAGTATTGCGCAGATTCCGACCAGTAGTACGGTAGCGGGCGTAAAATCAAGCGTAAACGGCGTTTATGTGGCAACGAGCATAGACGGTGCGGCAATTACCACAAGTCTTTCCAGTATTGCCGACAGCTATAACTTATCATCCGGTGAAAAACCGTATGCAAGAATCTATAATATGGACGTTAAGAAAAGCAGCCAGGCGGCGTCTGCTATCAATCAGGCGGCAGAGGAAATGGGCGCGTCGGTAGGTCCTTATGTGAATGTGGAACTCGGTAAGATGGGCGGCGGAAAGTTCTCCCTGCTTTCTTCCGACGGAGCGGAAGTTACTTTGAAATTCGGTATTCCGAAATCCTTTGCACAGAGCGGTAAGACATTTGCGGTAATCTGCGTACGTCCGGGCGGCGCGGTAACGGTTTTGGAAGATGTGGATTCCAATCCGGATACGGTAACCTTTCATACGACAGGCGGACAGGGAGCCTATGCAATTATTAAATATTAATTTTCATAAAAAAAATCAAAATGAAAAAACCGGGAGAAGAAATTTTTTCTTCTCTTGGTATTTTCTGTTGTTTGCAGTTCTTATTTTCGCTATGTTCTGGAGGAGTATCAATAGAATCTACGGTTTCCATATCTATCCGGACGAGTTTGGCTACTGGGTGAGCGCGGCGGCGTGGAACGGGTATGACTGGTCGGGCGTTATGGCGACAAGTTCCATGTATTATTCTTTCGGATACAGTCTGATATTGACGCCGATACTGCGCTTTAGCGCGGATTCCGTACAGGCGTACCGGATGGCGGTTGCCGTCAATATGCTGTTTCAGTGTATTTCCATCGGTTTACTATGGGGAATCATAACGAGACTGTATGAAGGTCTGCACCGTGAATGCGCGTCTATGGATGATAGCGGCAAAGGAACAATAAAAATGCTGACCGGCGTTGGTGTGGCGGTCTTATATCCGGTCTGGACTTTTTATACGCAGACGACATTGTCGGAAGCGCTGTTAAGTTTTTTGTATCTTTTTATCTGCTGGCAGATGCTTCGTTTTTTGGAAAAGCCCGGCATGATAAAAATGACAGTATTGTCAGTTACACTTGCCTATTTGTATTTTGTGCATATGCGCACGCTGGGAGTCGTGCTTGCCGCGGTAGTGACCTTGCTTTTTTATGGATGGAAAACGCCGGAGTGCAGAAAAAAGATTCTGGCGGGGCTTGTGATTTTTATTGTCAGTATGGGAATTGGTCTGTATCTGCAAAATATCATAGAAGAAACCGCCTATATAGCGGCGGACGCAGAGCGGATGGCGAAAAACAGCTATGCGGGACACTTAGAACAGCTAAAGGCGATGTTTACGCTAACGGGCATTATCAGGTTTTTACAAAGCTGCGAGGGAAAACTTTATTATCTGGGAATGGCTTCTTTCGGATTATTCTATCCGGCGGCGATGTTTTCCATCAAGCGTGCGTTTCAAACATTTCGCGGCGCGTTTACCAAAGAAAACTGCTTTTACTTTTTTTTGAGCGTTTCCATGGCGGGACAGTTTGCGGTTACGGCGATTGCGACGGGCGGCTCCAAAAGACTGGACTTTATCATTTATGGCAGATACAATGAATATTTTCTGCCGGTTTTTATTGCCGTCGGGTTAATTATTATGATGGAAAGCGGGCGGCGTCTGCAGATATTTTTTATGAATGCGGGCATTTCCACGATTCTCTTTCTGGCGGTACTCTGGCAGGCGTTACATAATGGCAATGGTAAAATGGTGGGCAGCCATGCGGCGGCGTTAAATTATCTTTCCAATGAAAGATATGGTTATGAAGCGGCGCCGGAGTTTTGCAAAGCATATGGATTCGGGATTTTCTTAATGTTTGTCCTGACCATATGTATCGTTATGGCAATAAGGTTCAAAAAGGACGCCGTTATCATGGGCGTGTTTCTTTTCATAGAGGTTCTGCTTTCGGTAAGGCTTAGCCAGAAATATATTGATTATAGCAGCGACCTTGCCTATTACAATCTGCGAATCTATGATTATATCAATGATTACGCCCAAGAGGATGGAAAAGATATAGACGTCTATTATCTTGACAACGGCAGAAAGAGCGCCTATGTCGGACTGTTTCAGTTTGCGTTAAAAGAAAAGCCGATTGCCGTCATAAAAGAAGCGTATGATAATGGCCAAAATCCTGATTGGACGGTTTTAGAGCAGCTTCCTAAAACGGAAAGCTTTTTGATTGCCGATAAGGGCAGCGCTTATTTGGAAAAATTGGAGGAAAATTATACGGAATGTGTCAGGGCGAACCATTATGTGCTTTTCTTGACGGATATACCCACAGAGTCTTTAAACATACAGGAAACGGACATAGCGAAACTGGACGAGGAAATGGCGGATAACGCCAAAGAGGGGAAATTTATTGCCGAGACGGTGGAAAAATACCACCGCGAGGCGTTTTACGATAAGGTATGGTTTGGCGCGATGGCGGCGCTTGCCATAGTTACTATCGCAGTCGGCATCGTACCTTCTAGGTGAAGAGTACTCTGCGGATCCGGCAGAGTACTTTTTGTTGCATTAGCGTTTGAATCTTGCTAAAATAGAACCGAATGTGACGCCTGTATATTATGCAGGCAGAAAGGCGTGGTTATTATAATGGAAACAAAAGACGATTTGGTTGTAGGAGGTTATCATTTTGCCACGGTAGCGGATGCGGAAACGGCCAGGCTGGACGCCAAGCGTATACAAAATCTGGAGGACAATCTTGATTATAAAAAACCGCAGAATGTTCTTATGCTCTATCATAAGGCGTTAGACACCAGAATTTTACAGACGCCGATAGGATTTGCCTATCTTTTGCAGATACAGGAGCATTTGAAACGCTGCGGCATACAGGAGGATAAAATCAGACCTATTCCGTTATATACAACGTTTAGTAATAAAACGGAAGCAAACCGTTCCATCAAACGCAGCATTGCGGCAAGACAGCCGGAATATAAGGGAAGGTTCATAACTTCGGTCTGCTTAAATGTGTTGATGGTGTTTGTGATTATAGCCATGTTTTCCATTTGTTTAAAGAGCGATACGCCCAATATCATCAATTATAGAAGAGAGATTGTCAATGAATATTCACAGTGGGAGCAGGAATTGACCCAAAGGGAGCAGGCAGTGCGCGAGGCGGAGCGGAAACTGGGCAGTCCGTAAATTTTGTATTTTCTATGCTTTCGTCACAATTTTTTCATATTTTAAGGTTATACTGATGCTTGAAAGATGTCTATGATATCGGAAAGAAAGGCGGAGGATAATGGATAAGCGGAAAATACTGGTAGTGGATGATGAAAGCCGTATGCGCAAACTGGTAAAAGACTTTCTTGTTAAAAATAATTATGACGTGCTGGAGGCGGAGGACGGTTCACAGGCGTTGGATATATTTTTTGCCCAGAACGATATCGCGCTTATCATTCTGGATGTGATGATGCCTAAGGTAGACGGATGGCAGGTGTGCAGGGAGATACGCGCTTATTCTAAAGTGCCGATTATCATGCTGACCGCCAAGTCGGACGAGCGTGACGAGCTGCAGGGATTTGAGCTGGGCGTTGACGAGTATATTTCCAAGCCGTTCAGCCCGAAAATACTGGTAGCGCGGGTAGAAGCGATTTTAAGACGGACAGGTCAGGCATACGAGGATTCCCTTTTAGAAGCGGGCGGCATTTCAATCGATAAGGCGGCTCATATCGTAACCATAGACGGCAGACAGGTGGATTTAAGTTATAAGGAATTTGAACTGTTATCCTATTTTATAGAGAATCAGGGAATCGCCTTATCCAGAGAGAAAATATTAAACAGCGTATGGAACTATGATTATTTCGGCGACGCCAGAACCATTGATACCCATGTCAAAAAACTGCGCAGCAAGATGGGCGATAAAGGAGAACTAATTAAGACAATCTGGGGGATGGGGTATAAGTTTGATGCTAACGAAGCGCTATGAAACGTCGGACGGCGTTTTTTACTATATCGGTGAAAAAGATGCCGGATTGGGTGCGGGTCTTTGCATTACGGCCTATGAGGGCGATGCCCGGACGCTTATGCTTCCTGACCGGATAGATTCCTATCCGGTAAAGACGGTCGGAAAGAAAGCATTTCTGGGTAATCGGCATATAAACCATATTATTTTTCCAAGTACAATAGAAACGGTTGGAGACTGGGCGCTTTTAGGCTGCCATGAACTGCAGAAAATTACGCTTCCGAAAAAGGAGATAGCCTTTGGCAGACAGGTATTTCAAAAAGCGCAGCGCTTATATGAAGTCTGCATTGCAGGAAATGAAAAAGAAACAGACAGGCTTTTAGCTTGTGCCGTGACGATGCTGGAGGCGGAGTACCTGCTTACGCCGCTTCTTGTGGGGAGCGATAGCTGGTATCGAAATCTGGATGCGCGTATCATGACGGTTTTAAAAGAATCCGAGGAGAGCGCATTGAAAAATCTGGTCTATTGTGCCGAGGAGGACATGGCGGATAAACAGGCGATATGCTTAAAAGAACTGGCGAAGAAAAAGGCGGATATTGCTTTTTTACGTCTGTGCTATTCGGATAATATGGCAGATGATGTGCGGCATACGTTGATGCAGTATCTGCTGCAAAGAACAAAGGGCCGCGGTGATGAATCGGCATGGGAAGCGGTAAAGGAACGCCGCCATGAGCAGCTTATGTATTGTGATATTTTATATGAAGCCGGCGGCATTTGTGAAGAAAATATCAATGCCGCGCTGGATGATTTGGGCGAAGATAACGTTGAGTTAAAAGCTTACCTATTAAATAAGAGGCAGAGAAGGCAACAGACGCATTCCTTATGGGATGCGTTAAAATGGGAATAATAAAGGGAGCGCGTAAAGTATGGAAAGAAAACAAAAAGGCCCCGATATGGCCGTAGAAAATATGGATGATGCGAATCTGGAACAGGTAGTTGCTATGTTGGATAATTTTGCCGCCTCTGATGCGGGCAGATTAAAAATTGATGTGTCGGATGAGTATATGCAGGGAGAGGTCAAAAGGCAGTACCATCATGGCCGCTGCGATATCGGCAGTCCATGGGCAAAGGGCAGCGCTTTTGACGTATTAGAGGACTGATTATGAAATATTCCATTAAAAAACAGTTTGCCGGTGTTTTTTGCTTCCTGATAGCGGGAACGATAGTTCTTTGCTGGTTTATTAACAATACTTTTTTGGAAAATTATTATATTAAAAATAAGCAGAATGTGTTGATGAATGCCTATAACTATATAAATACCGCCTCTAACGACGGAAGCATCAGCACAGAGAACTTTGATATTGAATTTCAAAAGATAAGCGGCAAGTACAATATCAGCTTTATTATACTGGATGCGGAAACGAAGACCATAAAGGCATCGGCCAACGATTATGAAATGTTAAGCAAACGGCTTTTAAACAATTTATTTGATAATGGAAACGCTTCTAACATCCGGGTATTGGAAAAGGGTGAAAGATACGAAATCAGTATTATGCTGGATGACTGGACAAAGACGGAATATGTGGAGATGTGGGGATTTTTGGACAATGGAAATCTTTTTTTATTCCGTAATCCGTTAGAGAGTATTAAAGAGAGCGTTAAACTTGCCAATCGCTTTTTGGCATATGTGGGCGTTGCGGGAGCATTTGTCGGCGCGCTGGTGGCTTTGTGGGTGTCCGGTAAGATAACGGAACCGATCATGGAACTGACGAAAATATCCGAGCGCATGATACATCTGGACTTTGACGCCAAATACAGTGGAAAAAGCAAGACGGAAATCGCGCTGCTCGGACATAATATCAATGAACTGTCCGGCATTTTGGAAAAGACAATTTCCGAGCTGAAGAGCGCGAATAACGAACTGCAAAGGGATATTGAAAAGAAAAACGAAATTGACGAGATGAGAAAAGAATTTCTTTCCAATGTATCGCATGAATTGAAAACCCCGATTGCGCTGATACAGGGATATGCGGAAGGATTAAAAGAGAGGATTAACGAGGATGCCGAAAGCAGGGATTTTTACTGCGACGTTATTATGGACGAGGCAGCGAAGATGAATATCATGGTGAAAAAGCTTTTAACCCTCAACCAACTTGAATTTGGCAATGATACGGTAGCGATGGAGCGGTTCGATATCGTTTTTTTTATTCAAAATTATATTCAGTCATCAGAGATTTTAACGAGACAGAAAGAAATTTCCGTCCGTATGGAACATTACGAGCCGATATACGTTTGGGCGGATGAATTTAAGGTGGAAGAAGTTTTTATGAATTATTTCAGCAATGCCATTAACTATGCGCTGCATGAAAAAATTATTGATGTAAAATTACAAAAAGAAGAAAATAAAGTCAGAGTTTCCGTTTTCAATACCGGGAATCCGATACCGGAAGAAAGCCTTGCGCATTTATGGGAGAAATTCTATAAAGTGGATAAGGCGAGGACAAGGCAGTATGGCGGAAGCGGAATCGGGCTGTCCATTGTTAAAGCCATTATGGAATCGTTAAATCAAAAGTACGGCGTTAAAAATTATGATAACGGCGTAGAATTCTGGTTTGAACTCGAACTTGCATGAAAACAGTGTGGCATTCTGGCTTGAGCTGGAACTTGCATGAAAACAGTGTGGCATTCTGGTTTGCATTAGAACTTGCGTAAAAACGGCATGGAATGTTGGTTTGGATTGGAACTTATTTAAACGCATGGCCGGATTGTTATAAAAATCGTAAATAAATAATTTGTCATAAAACAAATTATAGAGTATAATGAACAGGTAGGATGGAATCATATGCTGGTACTGATGGAGGCTGGCAGGATTTTGACCTAATATTATAGTATGTATGGGGAGAATGAGAGTTCAGTGAAAAAGATAAACGTTTTATTATGCGGTCTTGGAACAGCCTGCCTTTTAACAGGATGTGGGGAAACATTGGAATTGACGGAAGCGGAAAGCGAAATGATTACGGAGTACGCGGTCAATCTGTTGTTAAAATATGATAAGTATTATAATGACCATCTGGTAGACTTATCTTTATATGAAGAACCGGTAATACCGCAAGAGGAAGAAAGTCCGGAAGAAGTCGAAGAGGAAAGTAACGAACCGGAGGAAAATGCACAGGAACCCGATACGGAGGTTGTGGATGCCACGGAGGAAGCGCAGGCATCTTCTATAGAAGAGTTTTATGAGATACCGGGATTTACGTTTCAGTATACGGGATATGATATGATGACCTCTTATCCTGATGCGACGCAGAATCCGGAAGAAGCGTTTTTTGCCATGGAGGCAACGCCGGGGATGCAGCTTATGGTGTTAAGATTTCAGGCGATTAACCAAAGCAGCACAGAGACGGAACTTAATATGCTCAATTACAATACAAAGATGAGATTTTCCATTAATGGAGAGACCTCTAAGAGCGCACTTTCCACAATGCTTTTGAATGATATTCAGACATACCGTGGTACGGTAGGCGCGTATGAACTGGCGGAACTCGTTGCGGTTGTGGAAGTGCCGACGGGAACCTCCGTACAAAGCCTGTCCATGACGCTGCGCAGCGATGACAAAAGTGCGACTATCGGTCTTTGATTACCAGCGGTTCATCAGCCCAAAACGCTCAAAAGATATTTGCAAAATTTATCAAAAATTCTGTTGACAAGGCAATTTTATGGTGATATACTCTATATCGTTGCTGATGTAAACAGATGTTATAAAGCTGTGAAAACAGCAACTGCACCTTGACAAAAGATTTGTCTATGATAAGAAATTTATCTTTGACGAATCAACAGTAATGCAACCCTGAAAATTCATAAAAAACAGAAA
>JAMPFF010000018.1 GCA_023664605.1 Clostridium sp. | reverse complement strand
TATGACCCTCTGCTTGTAAGGCAGATGCTCTCCCAGCTGAGCTAAGATCCCATTCAATAACAGATTGTCCACAGTTTCCCGTTTTCACAACCCGCTTTGCTAGTATACAATTTATTCCCCTGTCTTGTCAAGAGGTTTCTCGCGTTTTTTTCTAAATTGCCAAAGCAGGCTGCTAAATCGTTTTCGCCTCCGTTCCTTTCTGCGTCAAATTGGAATAGAATGCCTTAAACTGCACACTATCCTTTTGGCACATCCATTCCCGATAGCGCGTCTCTACATAACATGCCGGTTTTTTCATGATATTTCTTTGCTTTTTCTGCCAATCAGCATTCATCTTCTGATAAAGCGCCTCTTCTCCCAATACAGCTTCATCATATAAATCCGGCTCTTCAAACTCCTCTGCCAGGTTTTGGTAATAGCATTCCAGCATCTCTGACCAACGCTTTTGCAGCTCGAAGAAATAGTCAAACGTCTTGATCTTATCTTCTATAAAATCTTCTCCCGGGTCAGCCGGTGCAAAAAAGAGACTGTCATGCCCACTTTCATACTTGAACTTAATTTTTACTTTATCCCTGACCGTGTCCACATAGGGAAGAAATATGTGCCGGATATCCGCATTACGGCTGTCATCCGTATGTTTCTTCTCTTCTTTATAAACCTGATTGCATGATTTACAGGAAAAATAAAGATTATCGGGATGCAGCGCCAGACAGGGAATGAAAGCCTTAGGGAAATAATGTTCCACGTCATGTTCTTTCTTTGCATTTGTAGTCTGCAATAAACAAACCGGGCAGATATGTTGAAGCTGTTTATTTTCTACATCAAAATATTTTCCCACAAACTCCTTTCTTCCATAGGGCTTCTCGCTAAGCCCTTCTAACGCAAAACCGCTCTCCAAACGGAATCTTTCTTTATGAAAATAAAGAAAAAAGTTTTTGATTATCTGCTGCTCCATTTCGTCCAGTTCTACCGTCTGAAAGGAAAAGCTTACGGAAGTATCTTTTGTAAATTCCATATCATGCCTAACCGCATCATAAATCTTTTGTCTTTGCGGTTGTGGCATAGCCAAAAGGTCATCCACAGCCTTCTTCATTGCCGAACTGTTCCGGGCGTTATTACCATAAAATCCGTATATCCATGCACCATCCTTTTGGGATATGCCGAAAACAGATTCGTTCCTTTTTAAAAAATTTTTCCATTCTTTCTCATCAAAGGAAGCGCTGCTCCCACCCAAAGAAGCCGCAAATGCAAAAACGGCGCGCAGGCATTTACTGATATAAGCAAGGTCTTTTTCGTGATTTTTACTATGAATATCCCAGAAAATAATATCACCTCATTTCAGCGTCTGCCAGAGAATAATATGCCTCATACATCTGAAACCGTTGATATCCCGGACCTAATTTACTAATATTTTCCCTGATTTTTTCCAAATCAATTTCTTTTGTCTCTTCCATCCTGTTCACTTCTTCTATCATCCCATTCACAAAACCGGCAGCATATTTGCCGATAGCATTCGTCTTAAAAATATGTTTGGAAATCTCATCCCTTTGGGCGGCAAAGGTTGAAATATCAATATCCTCTACCGTAACCTGGCCATCATCAGCATTGTCCAAGAGCGTAATCTGCCCATACATGGCATCCGTCAACAGCAAAGTGGAATGCGTCGCAATTAAAAACGCATTTTGCGTGTTCTTGTTGAGTTCGTATATAATATTAATAAAATCCCTGTTCCAATCGTCATTAAAATGCACGTCCGGTTCATCATATAAAAAGAGCATATTGTCTCCGCAATGGCTTTGCGCCAGCAAAATCAGACCGGTCCTTGCCAGCCACATCAATTCGCCATCGCTTAAATCCTTTGTTTTGAACAGCCCTTTTTGCTCACTGTTTCTGTAAAAAAAGTGAACGTCTTTTATAATGCCCTCTCTGTATGCAGTCAAAAGCACGGATATCAAATGCAGGGAATTTCCGTCAAAAAATTTCTGCAATCCCGGGTGGTAAAAAGACCTTTCATCCGTTTTGTCATATTGACTATACAAAAATACTGCCACGGATTCCGTCGGCTGGTTTTCATCCGCCATTTCCTCAGTGACAGAGGTTTTATCAATCACCCAGGAATCTGCCCCAGCCTCTTTCGTACGACTCTCTTCCAACAGCCGCCGCAGCAAATCAATCTGTGGTATATCGGCAGTGCGTTCCATCAGTTCCTCATTTACCTGAAAAGAAAAAGCTGCCGGGAGCAGGCCTGTATGCAGACGCTTCACCAGCATCTCCCGCAATTCCCAATACTTATCCAAATTCTGCCCGTCATCATCGCTTTGCATATCCATGGGAATCACTGCAAAAAGCACCGGTAAAATGATTTTGGACGATATGGCATCCAGATACAGCATCCGCGGGTTAATAATAAGCTGCTCATAATAACGGCGCATCTCTTCTATGGCTTCAGGATTCCTGTCCGCTTCTTTCTGCATGGCAATGTCATAAAAATCACTGGCAAGTGCATCTCTCGGAGACGATATCAAGATTGCTTCCATGGAATTATTTGCACCGGAGCAATAGGAAATAATCCGGCTGGGAAGATACTCATTCGGAACCGCATAAGATTCCGATACTTTCCCCCTTTGTTCCACCCGGACATAAAGCTTACGCCGCCTGCCTGATTCATCATGGTAATCCGGCGCCTGCGGCTTTACAAAAACCCTTACGCCGTCCGGCATACTATACCAGATTTCAAAATAAAAACCGGGAAGTTCTTCCTGCATAATCCGGGTAAAAATCAAGCCTACGGCTTCCAGTATCCGTGATTTTCCCGAACCGTTACGCCCTACAAAGAAATTAACCGCCACCGGTGCGGATTGTTCATCAAAATGAATCTTAAGCTCTTTTATGCCTTTATATCCATCCAGATACAAATATTCCAGTTTCATCCTCGTCCACGTCTTTCTCTTATTCTTTCATCTTGGCTGCAACAGCCTTGTATTTCTGAATTGTCACGGCATTTCCACGCAAATCCGTAATCTCATTTTCTCCAAGCAATAATTTTTCGGGAATCGTCTTTTCCAAAAATCCTAAGCCCTCCAGTATTTTCACTGCCGCAATGGCATCCTGTATGGAATATCCCGCACATACCGCCTTATTTTCCGTTTTTAAGTTCTTTAATACCTCATGGATGGGCATGGAAATTTTTTCCTTTTCCAGATACTTACACAACATTTCTTTTTGAAAATCCGACAGCAATCCGATGATTTTTCTTTGTCCGCCCTGAAATAACGCGGCCGGATTAATCACTTTTTTTGCCGACTCATCATGTTCCACTTCTACTGCTTTTGCGCCATAATGCCATAGGATAAAATCTTCGTCGGGGTCTTCAAACCCTCTGCCTGTCCGATACTTTTTCGATAACCGGGCCGTCAGGGCAGCCGTCAGCAATGCCTGATAGAACCGTTCTTCTTTCTTTTCAATTCTTTTTACCTTATCCTGAATGGCAAATAGTTTTCGCAGGATGCCCGTAAGTTCGCCCTGTGTTCCCCAAAATGCCTCGGGAATCTCCATATCGGCCGCTCCAGAGGCCTTTAACGGCTCACCGTGAAAACCCAGATATTTGGAAGCAAAGCGCAGCCATCCCAACAAAACTTCCGGCTGCAGCCTGACAGGATTTACCCTGACGTGTAACAAGCTTCCGGTAAACGCCGCAGCCGCTTCAATATCTGTTTCTTTTGTTATTAACAGATAATTTTCATCCTTTTTTGACGGATGCTGTCTGATTACAATATCTCCCGGCCGCAAAAGCATCCGTTCCATAAAAGCGTCTTTTCTTCTGTGGGCTGCTGATATGAGCGCAATGGATTCCGCCAGGCAGTCTCGCAGTTGATAGCTTCCGTTTCCGCTGTGGAAAGCTGCCCGCTTTCTTTCCATAATGCCGTCCAATATCCGCTCTGTCTCCTGATAGGCATGACACTGCTTTTTAAGCATATCCTCCGCTCTTTTCATAATATGGACGATATATCTTTGTTCTTCCATACACGGAAACAAAATATATGTATTTGCCAGTCTCGTTTTCGTTAGATTGGGGATGGTGACCGTATTGGCCATCCTCTCCAGCCACGGTCTGTAAAACTGAAAGTAATAATAAGCATATTCCGTCAAAACCATATCTTCTCTAAAAACCATGGCCTGAACCGCCTGATTGACCATCAATGGCACTCTTGCGATGGAAACCTTTCCTATCGTGCCGGAAACAGACAAAAGCACAGCGCCTTTGGGAACCTCCCGTCCAATCCAGTTGGCGCCCTCTTCCGTTAAGTAATTTTCCGTTTCCCATAAATCCCGCTCGTTTAAATCGCTGACCTTGACCCATGGCATACCCGCTTTTTCCGCATAATATTCTTTGCGCGTACGGTTGGGAGTAGCGCCCTTTATCCAGTCAACCACCACGTCTTTTAATAATTTTCTCTGCCAGTTCATTGTATATTTTCGACCTCCTCAAGGAGACTTTCCATATCTCTTAGAACTTCATCCTGCTCTTTTAGCATCTGCATAAGTAACTCTGCCGGGTCTTCAAATTCCAGTTCCCGCATGGAAGATGGCCTATAGTGTTCGGAAAGAAGATTATATCCTGCATCCCGAATGGTATCAATATCAACGACCCATTCGGCATCCGACTCTCTGTTTTTCAATCCGTCGGTATCGTCATCTTCTTTCTGCGCCATCTGATAAAATGTTACGGCCTTTGTCTGTCCATGCGCCATCCTGCTGCCATTTTCCGCCCGGTTACTGACGATTAACGCACTCGCTCTGGTCGTTGCCTGCGGATAAAACGTTTTTTCCGGCAGCGCTATCACTTCTTCCAGACAGTAAGCGTCCAGCATCCATTCACGCACCGCCATATAATCCCGTTTCATGGAAAATAAAAAGCTGTCCGGCGTTATGATAACAGCATGTCCGCCCGGTGCAAGCGACTGTAAAATACGCACGATAAACAGGCTGTATTGGCTTTTTATCTCTCCCGATTCATATGAAAAAAACGGCAGATATATATTCTGCGGCATGACGTTATTATTAAAGACAGGATTTGCCAATACAATGTCATATTGGCTTTCCGCTTGTTTCTCCGAAAATTCTCCCTCATACGTTTTTATCGCCATATCCGAAAGAATTGCCAGTATCTGCGCGGATATCCGAAATATCTGGTTATTTTCAAATCCATAAAAAGAAGCGTTTGGGTAATACTTTTTCGCCATCATCAGCATATTGCCCGTACCATACTGCGGGTCCAAAACCGTTGCCGGCCGTTTACTATGCTCAGATTCCGTTTTTGCATATAACCGTTCCATAAGCCGCTCCACAATCCTATCCGGCACAAAAAATCTCCCCGAAGCCGACTTACCGCTGCTAATACACAGACTATGGATATTATAGACTGCATGATAAACCGCGGACATATCATCAGACTGTTTCCGCAGCAAAATCAAATCTTTAATGACAAGCAGTATCTGGCGCAGTACGGAATGCCTTTTAATGGAAAAGGAAAAATCGGCAAAAACGGAAAATCTGTTATTTACCCTTACAACATTTTCTTGAAAGGTTGAATGCCAAAAGCCAATCAGAAAATCGATTTCCTTTGCCGGTAATTCTGACGACTCATCTTCTTTCAGACGAACTTTTCTCTTATACGCATAAATCCTGCCATCTTCCATCATGTCGTCCGTAAGATATCCCTCATTAGACAGTCTGCATAACAACAGATATCCGAATTCATTAAAAAGAGTCCGTAAATCATCAGAATATTCCATGCGATAAAAATCCATGGCAATTTTAAATTTGTTTATTATCTGCTCCGTAAGCTCCACCCGTGAATCGCTTTCCATATTCATACCATGCCTTTCTCTCTCATCTTACATCCTCTCCGGCGCTGAAAATCCCAGCAAATCAATACACGTTTCCAGCACATCTCTTGTCAATACCAAAAGCGCTATCCAGCCGGACTGCTTTTTTTCATCCTCTTCCGTCAGAATCTTTGTCTCATGATAAAAATGGTTAAAAGCATTCGCCAAATCATAAATATAAGCGCAGACTTTATGCGGTGCAGCTTCCTCATAAGCGCTTTCTATCATCGCATTAAACCCTGTAATTTCAAGCATCAGAGCCTTTTCCGACTCACTTTCCGCCGCCCGCAGCGCACTCGGTTCCAAATTACTGTCACCATTTAATATATCGACATTGCCATCTGTTCCAGAGTCCGCTGCCATAGAAGCATCTGCACTGCCGGTCTGCTCCGTGTATTTGTGCAGAATCGACTTAATCCTGACAATGGTATACAGAATATACGGACCGGTATCTCCCTCGAAAGATGTGAACCTGTCAATATCAAAAATGTAGTCTTTCAACGCCTGATTGGACAAATCGCCATATTTAACCGCAGAAAGAGCCACCACTCCTGAAATTTCCTTTGCTTCCGCTTCGCCCATAGATTTATTATCTATAATCTTGCGATACATCTCTTCATTAATCTCACGAAGAAGATGTTCCAGACGCATCACGCCGCCATCCCTTGTTTTAAAAGGCTTTCCGTCGTTCCCGTTCATGGTTCCGATTCCAATATGAAGCAGCTCCGTCTCCGGTTTTACCAGTCCGGTCTTTCTTGCGCAGCGGAATACCTGCTCAAAATACAACGCCTGCCGTTTATCCGTCAGATAAATCAGTTTGTCCGGATGATACTTATTCATACGGTCCATAATGGTTGCCAAATCCGTTGTGTTGTATAAAGAAGCGCCGTCCGATTTTAAAATCATGCAGGGCGGTACTTCTTTCGTATCCGTTTCTTCTTTGACGTCTACCACCAGCGCCCCCTCGCTCTCATGCGCATAACCGTCTTTTTTCATCTTCTCTACCATGCCCGGAATCAATTCCTGAACATCGGACTCCCCTTTCCAAAGGTCAAACTCCACATTCAGGTTTCCATAGTTTTTTTTCAAATCCTCTATTGACACGTCCATAATATGCTGCCAAAGCGCTCTGAATCCGGGTACGCCGTTTTGGAGCTTATATGTCGCTTCCATCGCTTCCGCTTTATACTGCGCATCTTCTTTGGATTTTGTGCTTGCCGTCGGATAGATTTCCTCTAATTCCGATATGGTAAAAGGCGCTTCTTTCGGGTACTCTCCCTCATAACTTTCATCAAAATAAACAAGTTCCGGCTGTCGTTTTTTTAATTCCGTGATAACAAGCCCCATCTGTAATCCCCAATCTCCCAGATGAACGTCTCCGATAACATTATGCCCTGCATAGCGGCAAATCCGCTTGATGCTCTCGCCGATAATCGCCGGACGCAGATGTCCTACATGAAGCGGTTTCGCCACATTGGCGCCGCCGTAATCCACAATAATCATCTTTGGGTTCTCAGGCATCTGCAATCCGAACTTTTCATTTTGACACATTCCCTGTAAATATTCTTTTACAAATTTCTCCGTCACTTTCAAATTCAAAAATCCGGGCATCACCGCTTCCACCTGCGAAAACACCCCGCTGCCCTGCAATTTTTCCGCTACTTCATTCGCTATCGCAATCGGGGCTTTATGATACTGCTTCGCGCCCGCCATGGCTCCATTACACTGGTATTCGCACAAATCCGGTCTATTGGAAAGCGTCACCTTCCCCAAATCCGCCTGATAGCCCGCCGCTTCAAATGCTTTTTTCATTTCTTCTGAAATCAAATCCAAAAATTTTTCCATTTTAATAACCATACCTTTCTCGCAATCGTCCGCTGCCCATGAATGGCAGGGCTTTTCTTTCTGCTGTATCTATTTTGGCGCCGAAATATCTGTCTCTTTGCGGGAATACACGCACCCGCAATAATTCTGTCTGTATAAATCATATTCCTTGGACAGCACAATGGAACGCTGATACCCGCCCCGCTTTTTAAAATCCGAAGGCAGCCAGTTTACATAATATTCTTTTGCCAACCGTTCGCCGATTTCATTTAGCTTTGCCGCATTTTTTAAAGGGCTGATTGTAAGCGTCGTCGTAAAATAATCATATGCTCCTGCCAAAGCCTCCTTTGCCGTCTTTCTAAGCCGCAGTTCATAACAGGCAAAACACCGCTCGCCGCCCTCCGGACACTGCTCCAACCCTTTTGCAATCTCGAAAAAGCGTTCCGGTTCGTAATCTCCTTCTATTATCTCGATATAATAACCGCTTCGCGCTGATTCAGGCTGCGCTCCCTTATCCTGCGTCTGTCCATCCGTTGCAGTTCCATCCTGCTGCAATCCGCTCTCCTCAGCTTTCATTGCTGCTCTGTTATACGCCGCAATCAGCCGTTTCTGCTCCGCCACGCGCTTTTTATACTCCGGCTCTAATGAAATATTAGGATTATAGTAAAACACGGTAATCCGAAAATACTGCCGCAGATATTCCAGTACATAGCTTGAACACGGTGCACAGCAGCTATGCAGCAAAAGACGGGGCGGATATGTCCCCTCCAGCCCCGTCTCCATACTATCCGCAATTCTTTCTATTATCTTGTCCAGTTCTTTCTGATAATTTCTATGCGCGTTCACGACGCCTCTTTCCTCTCCGCTTTGCAAAGTCTCCTGCTTCTATGACCTTCTCGCAATCGTCGCAATATCCACAAGATGCAGTTCTCCCTGTGAAGCCGCATTCTCTAAGCTTGCCACAAGAGCCGCCGCCGTATCCATCGCCGTGATACAGTAAATACCTGTTTCAATCGCGGTTCTTCTGATGAGAAAGCCGTCTCTGCTCTTATCGCGCCCCTGCGTAGGCGTATCGATGACAAGGTCGATTTTATGTCCTAAAATTAAATCCATGACGGTTGGGGATTCCTGCTGTATCTTATTAACTTTTCTTGCCTTGACGCCGGCGTCCTGCAAAGTTGCCGCCGTGCTTCTCGTCGCATAAATCTTATAGCCCAGCTTCTCAAAGCGGCGCGCTACCTCGATAGCCTCCCCCTTATCGGCGTCTTTTACCGTAATAATCATCTGTTTATACTTCGGCAGATTGATACCCGCGCCCAGAAACGCTTTATATAACGCCTCATTGAAAGTCTTTGCAATGCCAAGGCATTCACCCGTCGATTTCATTTCCGGCCCTAAGCTGATTTCCGCGCCGCGGATTTTCTCAAAGGAAAATACCGGCATCTTAATCGCAAAGTAGTCCGCCGCCGGCTGTAATCCCGGCTCATAGCCAAGGTCGCGGATTTTTTTACCGATAATCACTTCCGTTGCCAAATCCACAATCGGAATACCCGTTACCTTGCTGATATATGGTACGGTACGCGAAGAACGGGGATTGACCTCGATAACATAAACCTCGTCGTTTACCGCAATAAACTGAATATTGATTAAGCCGATGACATGAAGCGCTTTTGCAAGCCTCCTGGAATATTCCGCTATCGTTTCTTTTACTTTCTCGCTGACTGTCGGCGCCGGATAGACGGAAATACTGTCTCCCGAATGGACGCCCGTCCTCTCGATATGCTCCATAATGCCCGGAATCAGAATATCTGTACCGTCGCATACCGCATCGACCTCTAACTCTTTTCCCTGTAAATATTTATCGACCAGAATCGGGTGATCCTGCTCATAGCGGTTGATAACCGCCATAAATTCTTCAATCTCTTTATCAGAAATAGCTATCTGCATTCCCTGACCGCCCAACACATAAGAAGGGCGCACTAAAACGGGATAACCGAGCCTGTTGGCAACCTCTTTTGCCTCCTCTGCAGTATAGACCGTGCCGCCCGCCGCTCTGGGAATTTCCGTTTCTTCCAGAATCTTATCAAATAACTCCCTGTCCTCGGCGGCGTCCACGTCCTCCGCCTTGGTTCCCAGAATCGGAACGCCCATTTTCATCAGGCTTTCCGTCAGTTTAATAGCAGTCTGTCCGCCGAACTGTACGACCGCGCCGTCAGGTTTTTCAACATTGACAATGTTCTCCACATCCTCCGGCGTCAACGGCTCAAAATACAGCTTATCCGCGATATCAAAGTCAGTGCTGACCGTTTCCGGGTTATTATTAATGATAATGGTCTCGTAACCCTCTCTTGCAAAAGCCCATGTCGCATGAACGGAACAGTAATCAAATTCGATTCCCTGTCCGATACGGATAGGACCGGAGCCAAGCACCAGCACTTTCTTCTTTGGATGCGTTTCCTCCACTTCCGTTTCCGAACCGAATACGGAATAGTAATAGGGCGTGCTTGCCGCAAATTCCGCCGCACAGGTATCCACCATCTTAAATGCCGCCACGATGCCGTTTTCATAGCGCATTTTCTTGATTTCATCCTCTGTTTTCCCGCTCAGTCTGGCGATGACGTTATCCGGAAATTCAATCCGCTTCGCCTCTTTTAATAGTTCCACGCTAAGCGGCTCTTTTTCCAGTCTTTCTTCCATCTCCGTTAAAATGGCGATTTTATCAATAAACCAGACGTCCACCATGGTGATATCATGAATCGTATCGTAATCGACGCCTTTTCTAATCGCTTCCGCAATAATATAGATTCTCTGGTCGTCCACAATTTTCATCCGCTCAAGCAGTTCTTCTTTCGATAACTCTGAAAAATCATAGCTGCGCAGACAATCCACATGCTGCTCTAAGGAACGGATGGCTTTCATCAGCGCGCCCTCGAAGTTATTGCCGATACTCATAACTTCTCCGGTTGCCTTCATCTGCGTTGTCAATGTGCGTTTTGCCGTAATAAATTTATCGAACGGCAGTCTTGGAATCTTCACGACGCAGTAATCCAGAGCCGGCTCGAAACTGGCATAAGTCTTTCCCGTAATGGCGTTTTTAATCTCATCGAGCGTATAGCCAAGCGCAATCTTTGCCGCCACCTTGGCAATCGGATATCCCGTCGCCTTGGAAGCAAGCGCCGAAGAACGGCTCACACGGGGATTTACCTCAATCACGCAATATTCAAAACTGGTCGGGTGCAGGGCAAACTGCACGTTGCATCCGCCCGTAATCGCCAATTCGTTAATGATATTGAGCGCGGAGCTTCTAAGCATCTGATATTCTTTATCGCCAAGCGTCTGCGAGGGGGCAACGACAATACTGTCACCCGTGTGGACGCCTACCGGGTCGATATTTTCCATATTACAAACGGTGATGCAGTTTCCCGCGCCGTCGCGCATCACTTCGTATTCGATTTCTTTCCATCCCGCAATACAGCGTTCCACCAAAACCTGCCCTACACGGGAAAGGCGCAGTCCATTGGCAAGAATCTCCTCCAGTTCCAACTGGTTATGGGCAATGCCGCCGCCGGAACCGCCCAGCGTATATGCCGGACGAAGCACGACCGGATAACCGATTTTATTCGCAAAATCAATACCGTCCTGAATGTTCTCCACAACAAGAGAGGGCGCGCACGGCTCCCCGATTTTTTCCATCGTCTCTTTAAATTCCAGCCTGTCCTCCGCTTTCTTAATCGTCTTTGCCGTCGTACCTAAAAGCGTAACGCCGTGTTCTTTTAAAAATCCCGACTCATCTAACTCCATGCCGAGATTTAACCCCGCCTGGCCGCCCATATTCGGTAAAAGGCTGTCCGGTTTTTCTTTTATAATAATCTGTTCCAACACCTCGACCGTCAAAGGTTCAATATAAACTTTATCCGCAATATCACCGTCCGTCATAATCGTTGCAGGATTGGAATTGACTAAAATAACCTCCATTCCCTCTTCTTTCAAAGAACGGCATGCCTGCGTACCCGCATAATCAAATTCCGCCGCCTGCCCAATCACAATCGGCCCCGAGCCTATTACCAACACTCTCTTCACATTCGGATTCTTCGGCATTTTCTCTCCTCCATACTAACTCTTATGTTTATCTCTGCCTTATCTCTATTTCTATCCCTTCATAACCCGACAGAATGCTCTTTACGCATTCTGTCAGGCAAAACTTAGTAACTCTTAATAAGCGTCCTTGCTTATTTAGAGTTACTTTTTGCCTTCATCATGGTAATAAACCTGTCAAACAAATCCCCCGAATCCTGCGGCCCCGGACACGCCTCCGGATGAAACTGCACGGTGAAAATATTCTTTCCCGTATAAGAAAGCCCCTCGTTTGTTCCATCATTGACATTGATAAATGCCGGCGCCGCCACGGCGGGATCTAATTTATCCATATCCACGACATACCCATGATTCTGTGAGGAAATATAGACTCTGCCGCTTTGTAAATCCTTTACGGGATGATTGCCTCCGCGGTGTCCGTATTTCATCTTAAACGTATCCGCACCCGTAGCAAGCGCCATCAGTTGATGCCCCAGACAGATTGCAAAAATCGGTATATCAGTATCGTACAGTTTTTTAATTTCCGCAATGATTTCAGTGCATTCTTTCGGGTCTCCCGGTCCGTTGCTTAACATAATGCCATCCGGCTTATCCGCTATAATTTCCGCCGCCGCAGTCCGCGCAGGATAAACTGTTACGTCACAGCCCCTTGCCGCAAGCGACTTGGCAATATTGTCTTTTGCGCCATAATCAAGCAGCGCCACGTGCAGCCCCTGCCCTTCTATCTTATGCACAAGGCTTGGCTTTTTCTCTCTTTTTCCCGCGGCAAACCCCGCCGCGTCAAAATGCGAACTTCCCGAAACAGGACCATTATCTGCAATATCTTTTGCTCCTTTTAACTCATATTTATTTTGACAGGAGACAGCTTCCACCACTTTGCCGGTCGTATATGCTTTTAACGCAGGAAGAATTTTAGAAAACGCCTCCTCTCTTCCTGCCTGTCCGAAACGCTCATCCGTCGTAATCATGCCGTTCATCGTACCTTTTTCACGCAGGATTTTCGTAAGCGCCCTCGTATCGATTCCGGCGATTCCGGGAATGTCATATTTTTCCAGAAACTCCTGAATCGTCGTATCACATCTGAAATTACTGGGAATTCTGCTTAATTCTCTGACGATAAAACCGTCGAGACAGGGCTTTGGCGATTCCATATCCTCATTACAGATACCATAATTTCCAATCAAAGGATAGGTCATACAGACGGCTTGTCCGGCATAAGACGGGTCTGTCAGCACTTCCAGATAACCAGCCATAGAGGTGTTAAAAACAATTTCACTGATGATTTCTTTTGGGGCGCCGATGTGGATTCCCTCAAACACCGTGCCGTCTTCCAATATTAAAAATGCCTTCATGCAATAACCATGCCCTTTCTTTATTCTTATGTCTTTCCCCTGTAACCTATTTAAAGTACGCAACCCCGGACTCGAATATCTTCAAATCCTGTTCTCCGTAAATATTAATCGCAACGCCGTCTCCTCTTCTCTCCGAATGCGCCATCTTGCCAAGGCAGCGCCCGTCGGGAGAGGTAATTCCCTCAATCGCTGCATAGGAACCGTTAATATTCCACTCTTCGTCCATGGATACGTTACCGTCCGCATCCGCATATTGGGTAGCGACCTGACCGTTTGCAAACAGTTTATCCAGCCACTTTCCGGAAGCGACAAAACGTCCCTCACCATGGGAAGCCGGGTTTACATAAGTATTTCCCACGACCGCTTGCTGAAGCCATGGCGACTTATTGGAAATCACTTTAATATATGCCATCTTGGATATATGGCGGTTAATCGTATTAAATGTCAAAGTCGGCGAATCCTCCTGCTGCCCTGTAATCTCACCGTAAGGCACAAGGCCGAGCTTGATAAGCGCCTGGAACCCGTTACAGATACCGAGCGCAAGGCCGTCTCTTTCCTGCAAAAGTTTCATGACCGCCTCTTTCATCTTCGCATTCTGGAACGCCGTTGCAAAGAACTTAGCGGAACCATCCGGTTCATCTCCTGCGGAAAAGCCGCCCGGGAACATGATAATCTGCGCCCTGCCGATAGCTTTTTCAAACGCTTCTACGCTCTCTCTGATATCCTGCGGTGTCATGTTTTTAAATACTTTCGTTATGACGTCCGCACCGGCATTCGTAAATGCCTTTGCGCTGTCATACTCGCAGTTTGTACCCGGGAAGACCGGAATAAATACGGTAGGCCTTGCCACTTTATGTTTACAGATATAGACATCCTTTGTCTGATATGCGTCGGAGGCTACCGGACTCTTATCTTTCCCCGCCGTATACGGGAAGACTTTATCAAGGGTGGAAGTCCATGCGCCAAGCGCTTCTTCCATCGTTATTTTCACATCGCCGTAAATAAAAGTGGACTCGTCCGTTACGGTCGCGACAATCTGATAATCCAAATTTTCCCATTCTTTCCTGTCCACAAGTTCCTCTGCCGCCTCCTTAGGCATTTCGGCTACAATATCGCCCAGTCCATTGGCAAAAAACGCAGTTTCCGGCAGCGTCTTTTCTATGACTAACCCGAACTTATTACCGAATGCCATCTGGCTGACCGCCGCCGCCACACCTTTGGCATCCAGGGCATAGGCGGAAACGATTTTCTTTTCCGACATTAATGTCATAATTTTATCGTATAATGCCATAACCTTTGCAAAAACAGGCAAATCATACTCGTCTTTCGCAATCTTAAACCATACCAGCTTATTGCCGGGCTTTTTCAATTCCGGACTGACAATATCCTGCTTCTTACCGATATCTACCGCGAAAGAAACAAGCGTCGGCGGCACGTCTATATCGTTAAAGGTTCCCGACATGGAATCCTTTCCACCGATAGAAGGCAGGCCGTATTCCATCTGCGCCCGGTATGCGCCAAGAAGCGCGGCAAAAGGCTGGCTCCAACGCTGTGGCTGCTCGCTCATGCGCCTGAAATATTCCTGGAAAGTAAAGCGGATTTTCTTATAATCTCCGCCGTTTGCCACAATCTTTGCCATAGACTCCGTTACCGCATAAATCGCGCCGTGATACGGACTCCAGCTTGATAAATACGGGTCAAAACCATAACTCATCATCGTTACGGTATCTGTCTTCCCCTCCAAAACAGGAAGCTTCGCCACCATTGCCTGCGTCTGCGTCAACTGATATTTTCCGCCATATGGCATATAAACGCTGCCCGCGCCGATAGAGGCGTCGAACATTTCTACCAGGCCTTTCTGCGAACAGACATTCAAATCATGCAGCAGAGCAAGCCACGCCGCTTTCACATCATTTTTCCGTAAAGCCTCTTCCACGGCAGAAACCGCCGTCTTTTTCATATAATTGTCATCCGGCTTTGGCATATTCACACGCACGGAAGTTTCCTGATGCGCGCCATTCGTATCTAAAAACGCTCTGGAAATGTTGACTATCTCTTTTCCACGCCATGTAAGCACCAGCCTCGGCTCTTTCGTTACATGCGCAACCGCAACGGCCTCCAGATTTTCCTGTGCCGCATATTTCAAAAATTCATCCGTATTTTCAGGGGAAACAACGACCGCCATTCTCTCCTGGGATTCTGAAATCGCCAGCTCCGTGCCGTCTAACCCTGCATACTTTTTCGGTACCTTATCCAAATCCACAACCAGACCGTCAGCCAGCTCCCCAATCGCCACGGAAACGCCGCCTGCGCCGAAATCATTACATTTCTTGATTAATCTGCTGACTTCCTGTCTGCGGAACAATCTTTGAATCTTACGCTCCGTCGGCGCATTTCCTTTCTGTACCTCCGCGCCGCATGTCTCGATAGAACTTTCCGTATGCACTTTGGAGGAACCCGTTGCGCCGCCGCAGCCGTCGCGTCCGGTTCTGCCGCCTAACAGGATGATGATATCTCCGGGGTCGGAAGCCGCACGAATCACATTCTTTCTCGGAGCCGCGCCCATAACCGCGCCGATTTCCATTCGCTTCGCCACATAATCAGGGTGATAAATTTCCCTTACCAGTCCGGTCGCCAGGCCAATCTGGTTACCGTAAGAAGAATAACCTTCCGCCGCGCCGCGCACCAGCTTTTTCTGGGAAAGTTTTCCTTTCAACGTTGCTGCCACCGGCACTGTCGGGTCAGCCGCGCCCGTCACACGCATGGCCTGATAAACGTAACCGCGCCCGGAAAGCGGGTCGCGGATAGCGCCGCCAAGACAGGTCGCCGCGCCGCCGAACGGCTCTATTTCCGTCGGATGGTTATGCGTTTCATTCTTAAAAAAGACAAGCCACTCCTCGGTAACCGGCCCGTTTCCATAATCCATTTCTACCGGCACAATCACGGAACAGGCGTTAATTTCATCGGACTGCTCCATATCGTCCAGTTTTCCGTCCTTTTTCAGTTTCCGCATCGCAATCAATGCCAAATCCATCAGGCAGACAAACTTATCTTCCCTGCCCGCAAAAATTTCCTCTCTCTTCGCCAGATAATCTTCATAGGTATCCCGAATCGGCTTCTGATAATATCCGTCGTCAAAGGTAACGTCTTTTAACTCCGTGGAAAACGTCGTATGGCGGCAGTGATCCGACCAGTAGGTATCCAACACGCGGATTTCCGTCATCGTCGGTTCCCTGTGTTCCTCATTTTGATAATAACCCCGGATATGCAAAAAATCCTTATATGTCATCGCCAATCCAAGCGAATCATACAGCTTCTTAAACTCTGCTTCCGGCATGGAGCAAAATCCCGTCATAACCGCCACATCAGCAGGCTCTTCATATACCGTAACCAGCGTGTCCGGCTTATTCATATCCGTTTCTCTGGAATCGACCGGATTGATGCAGTATGCCTTGATTTTGGCAAATTCTTCTTCTGAAACCCGTCCTGTTATTAAATATGTGACAGCAGTTCTGATAATCGGCTCCTCATCTTCTTTTAAAAATGCCACACATTGTACGGCGGAATCGGCTCTCTGGTCAAACTGTCCCGGTAGATATTCCACACTAAATACCTTCCCATCTGCAGGAATCTCTATCTTTTCTTCATACAAAATATCCACCGGCGGCTCCGAAAATACGGTTCTGCACGCCTTTTCAAATATTTCGTCGGATATATTCTCCACATCATAACGGATAAACACTCTTACCCCGCTTACTCCCGCAATGCCGAGATAGCTTCCGATTTCCTCCTGCAGCTCCTTGGCCTTAACCGCAAACGGCTCCTTTTTTTCCACATAAATACGTCTTACCTTGCTCATAGCGCCATTCTCCTTTTGCTCACCAGCCTATTCGATAATCAATCCTTCCATAATATATAGAAGCTGCTCGTCCACCATTGCCTCCGTAATGCCTCCCATGGTCTGGGAATTAATCTTCATTCCCTCTAACACATACATAATGTTGTTGGCGGCTCCCTTGGGATTTTCGCAATAAAACTCGCCTGACGCAATACCAGATTCAATCAGTTTCTCTATTACCCGCACCCCCGCGTCAAACTGCTTTTTCAACATGGGATTCTTTTTATTTTCAAACGCGTACTCATATACCGCCATGGTCAGATTGTTCTTTTTTTGCAAAAGTTCCCTCTTCTGCTCTTTTAAAAACAACGTCAGAATATCCGCCGCCGAATCCTCCGCGGTAATGCTTGTCGTAAAGACATCATCCGTTTCGTTTGCTTCCTGCTCCAATACGGCAAGCAATAGTTCTTCCGTACTGTTAAAATACAGATACAGCCCGCCCCGGCTGATATCACAGGCCTCCACGATATCTTTCATAGTCACGTTTTTATAGCCTTTCTCCACAAACACCCTGCGCGCCGTTTCCAATATATACTGTTTCTTTTGTATTGATTTCTCTCCCATGATTTATCCCCATTCCTGCTAATCTATCTTTTTTAAACCTGCATCGGCTTATCCCAAAATTCCAGATTTTCTTTCATCTTTCTCACTACCTTTAGGAAAACACGGTTCTCCACCGCCTCCGTCCACATCTTTCCCTTTGTCATGCCGCCCATAATATATTTCGATAAAATACCTTTCAAAATGTCCATCTGCGTGATATCGCAGCGTTCAATTATCTTCCGCTCGTCTTCTACCGTAACGATTCGATGTTTGGAATAGATATACCGGTAATTTCTGTCTAACAATTTAGTTCTCTGCACCTCTTTTACAAAACCAAGGAGCGTGGAATCATAGACCGGAAAAGGAATCGAATGTTCCCCGATTCCGTCGCCGCTATATGTGGAAGAGACATCCTTTCCCGCCTTTTCCTCCAGCCACGGCAAATATCGTATCAGTCTCTCCACATCCGCCTTATAATCCTGTACAACCTGTCTTCTATATTCTATATCCTCTTTTTCCACTGCCATATCTATCCCTGTAACCTTTCTTCAACACTCACATCGCTAAAAAAACATATATGTCATAAATATTCTATCATATTGTTTAAAAAAGCATACGTGTCATAAATATTCTATCATATTTTGATTAAAAGTACAGCACAAACTTGTATTTATGCCACAAACGGCTTATAATAAATAAAGCGAATAAGATTTATAGAAAGCCTGCGCCGCAGGCAAAGGGGGATTATTATGGCAGTAAAAGAATATTCAATGGGCGCGCCGCTCATGCAGAGTGAGCAGGCAATCACCTCTTTATACGTTATCACCAAGGGAACCGTACGCGCATCCTATCCGGGAGGCGAATTTTATTTAAAAAAAGGCGACGTGATAGGCGTCTGCGAACTTTTTTATGATTCCTATTTTATTTCCTATACGGCGGCGGAAGATGTTTCCTTAGCTTCCTATGCCTGTACCGACGAGGCTCTATCGGAGCTTCTCCATACCAAATCGGATTTATCCAACCTTATTGTATCCTCTATGTTCCGACAGATTCAGGACATATTGGATCAGTATGAACTGATGAAATTCGACTGTGGCAATTTCTACCAATATCTGATGAAAAGCTATTCCGAATACTGCCGGTTTACTGCAAAACACGGTCTTGCCACCAGGGCATTGCCGGGCTTGGAAACCGTATCGGAACTGGTGTTGGAAGAGGATGTATCCGACTGGCTGCACCAATACTATGCGCAGTTACAACGGATTATGAAAAGCATTTCTGCCAAATCGCAGATTGCCGATTTTGTCCTCGGTATGCTTTTAAAGGCAAGCCAGGATGTTTATGATGTGATATCCGTCTGCCGTGAGCTTTACGAATACAAGGCGGAAATCGCAGGCCTGTTGATGAACGAAAACCGCCTCGATTTCTTTGATTTATATGCCAGCACCTTATACCGTATCGGCTCTCATACCGAAGATTCCACTGCCATCACCGCCGCTCTCGGCACCATGATGATTCAGTTGGAAAGCCAGGATTCCATTGACAAGGAAATGTACAAAAACCGTGTAAAAGAGTATAAGGAGAAACTGGAACTGTTAAATCAGTCCGAGCAATCGCCGTCCGAGCAGGAATCCGCCGCGGTCGATGCACCGGATTTAACCGATTCCTTACATACTATTTTACTTTATGCCGACTGCGACAAGGAAGTGTCGGATAATTTCCGCGCTGCCATTGATAAATACATCAAGATAACCGATAAAAACGCGACTGATGACGCCAGCCGGAAACTCCGCCTGACCATCACCAAACTTTTCTATCAAATATATACCAAGGCGTTTATGAAGAGCCTTTCCGATACCAATATCCCGAAGATTGTGAAAATGTTCTTCAATTTCGGATATGTGGATGAAACGCTTGCCGGAGCGGAAAATGCCGCTTACCTGTATTCCATTGTGGATTCGCTTCCAAGCGACCCGTCACGCAACGTATATACCGCTTATGAATGGTTAAAAGCGGTATATGAAGGACGCAAAGCGCCATGCCGAAACGAATTTGACAACGACTATGCGGCCTATGTGCATGAACTGAAAGTCACCGGTAAAATTGCCGCTGCGCAGGAAACGACCATGCTCACCGACAAAACGCAGCAAGTACAGTTTGAGTTGGACAATATGTTCCAGTCCGTCAATAAGATAACGTTCGGCCGTATCAGTATTTTCTGCCCTATCTTTTCGGAGAGCAACGTCTTAAAAGACTTATCGGATACGCTTGTATCCGCCGATAAGGTAATCGAAAGCTTAAAGCGCATCCGGGCAACCGACTTTAGCGCATACTACAGAGACACAATGTACAGCAGGCCGGATATCGGCATCGCCAAGGAAGCCATCAGCGTAGAAGTGCTTCCTGATGTTATCCTGATGCCTAACGTCGGCATTCGCGGCGTTATGTGGCAGGAAATTGAAGGACGGAAACGTACGACGCCGTCGCGCATGATGGTATCTATCTTCCAAATGGAGGATTTGAACAATATCCTCGTCCGTCTGACCGGCGAATACCGTTGGGAAATGTGCAAACGTATCCAGGGCGCGAGGTGGAACGACGTATCGGAGCCATCCCTTACAAGCGAATATTTCGATTATATTCAGTTCTATAAGAAAAACAGGGATTTGTCTGCCGATGCCAAGGATAAAGTCAAACTCAGTATGCAGAAAGCCAAAAACAGCTATAAGGAAATGTTTATCAGGGATTATGAAGCCTGGATTCTCTATGAAGGAACCGGCTCACCCCGCTTAAATAAAGTGGCGCGTTCCATTTTATTCACACACTGTCCGTTCGCTAAAGAAATCAGGGATAAACTGAAGATTAATCCGCTCTATAAGGAAACAATGGAGCGTTATGATATCAAGCTTTCCCAGAAAGTGCATCATATGGACAATTTGTGCCAAAAGTTAAACAACACGGGCGTCGAAATACCGACGGAAATTACGGAGCAGAGAGCGTATCTGCTCAAATAAATCATCGCCCAGCGTCGATGATTCGGAGAATGCGCTGCATTCGCCCAGTGAAAATTATAGTATAATAAAATGGCGTGTTCCTGTGATTAGGAACACGCCATTTTTATTTTGTCCATGCTATTTTTGTACCGAATTTACCACACCGATAAAAATCGGTATATTTGTTTCATCCTCTATGATGGCATATACGAACGGGCGGTTTAAATAAACATAAACCTTAGTAAAACCGGCATCATCTGATGTTGTAGCCAAAAAGGCATCGGACGCCGCTGCTGCTTTTGTTCCAAGTTCGTCTACTAAAATATATGTCTTATGATGCACTCCGCTAATAAATAAATTTTCGCCATTATCTCCGTTTTCTAATTCAGCGATTCCTGAAAAATCAGCTTTTCCCGCATCAAACGCATCCGCCATTCCCATATTCTGTAGTTTAACGGAAAGTTCCATTTTGTATTCAGCTTCAAATTTCGGCAGTCTGGTTTCTAATATGTCAATTCCGTCCATTCCAGCGTTTGCAAGCATATCCAGAAAATGTCCGCCGCTTAAGGTATCTACATACTCCTTTATGCTCATTTCCTCATTAGGAAGTAAGGCGGCAAAACTATACCCATCTTTATATGGTTTGATAAACCCTACCGCATTTTCATCTTCCATATAGAGATGCTCGCTTGAACACAACATTTCTACGTCTTCATACTCTCCGGAAGCGTTGGTAAATATCCCCTCGCGCACCTCATTAGGCCAATACACATTTTTCCACTCCGCATCAAAAGTAACCGCATTTAACAGATACATAACCGTATTCGACGGTATTTCTTCCAAAATATGTTCAATCATGCCATCCGTTTTATCCGCCGCCCATTGATTTATCTCGCGCACTGTACTTTCCCCAAAAGACGTCTGATAAATATCCGCATGATAGTATGCTGCGTTTTGCCGTAAGAAAGCTTCATTTACCGCCATTTCCGCATTATCATCAAACCAGACGGAATTGGCAATTTTAACGGAAGCGGCATCCGTATTAACTAAATTGTCCGCCCATTTCTTTATATTGCCGTTTAAATCCTCCATGCTTTGATGCGGCGCCAATACGGCTAACATCTGCTCTTTCGTATCGCCCTCTGCTCCGTTTGCCGTCATGGCAAGCGTCATTAACACCGACATGGGAGATACCATGATATTTTCGTTTTCATCCGTCATATTTTCCTGCAATAATGTAATCGCAAAATCTGCGGCGTCCACACAAAAATCATTTTCTCCGCTTTCTTCCATAGCAGCCGCATCAACGGTCACATTCTGCATCAAATCTACTGTTTTCTTCTCTTTCGCAGATTCCGTCACGCTGCCCTCTTCCGTATCAGCTCCGGTTCTCTGCCTGCCACAGCCGATACAAGAGGCCATAACTGCTGTCAAAATCACAATTCTTGCCATTGTAAGGCGCATGATTGGTTTACATAATTTCATCATTCATTTCTTTCCCTACATTTCCCAGCGCATATATTAAAAAAGACTGTCATTTTGACTGTCTTTTTTAATATATTTAGCTAAACCAAATAGCTGTTCGGCAGGCGTAGCATTCTCCTGCATCTCTCGGATTGCTCCTGTCATACCATCGGCGTGTGGTCGCTACGAAATTTACCACCTCAAACAGCCATTTGGATAAAGCTTTACTTATTATATGTTTATTATACATTTACTATCCTTTTTTGTAAAGCAGCTTATTATTGCGTAATCGTTGCTGAAATCTTTTTCTATTCTCACCCACGGCAGTTATAATTGAATTTTTATATTCCGGATTATCACTTGAAATGACTATTCGCAGAACAACATTTATAAATTTCTCATCTTCTGCATATTCCTTGCAAACTAACGCTGTATTACTTTTATCTGCAAAAATATAATCCGGATATCGAATGATGTCAGCAAACTTATCTGCATATGTATTATAAAATTCCTCTCCTCTTCGCTCTTTTATATGTCTAACCCGCTCGTCTGTGATAATAACCTCATCTGTAACAATATCCTCCATTACACATTTATAAATGTCTTTATCTATTCTCCCAACCAGATGCACTTCTATTTCCTCTTTTGCAGTTTCATTATCCTATATGATAAAAAATCGCCGCCGTCCGGCGACGATTTTCTCTCATCTTCTCTTTTACGCTTTCGCCTTATCCGCCGGTTTCACCAGTACCAGTGAAATCACAAGCGCAATTACATACAATACGATAGTTGCATACAATACGCTCTGGTAGCCCGTCGGATTAACCGCAATCATTTCCACCGTTCCGTCCGCCAGCGCGTGTTCAATCTCAACTGTCTCTCCGAAATGATTGACAATCCATGTCGCCATCTGGTTACCGGTCAGACCCGCAAACGCCCACGCGGAAAGGGTGATGCCGTGGATGGCGCTGATATTGCCCATGCCGTAATGGTCGGAAAGCAGTGTCGGCACATTGGAGAACCCGCCGCCGTAACCTGCGTTTACAACAAAGATTAAGCCTAATACAAGGACAATCAGCAACGTATTGCCCTCTCCGTTCTTAATACCGCCCGTCAGCATAACGACTGCCGTAAATGCGATAGAAAGCACAAAGATTAATTTATAGATGGTATTTCTGTCTTTCATCGTGTCAGCCCATGCGGAAAATCCCAGACGCCCCCCCGCATTAAAGATAGCCGATATCGTGGAAATAACGCCCGCAAAGCTTGCCAGACCGATACATTTTACAATCATCTTCTCTTGTGAAATCAAAGCAAGACCACAGGTAATATTAATATAGAACATCAGCCAGATACCGATATAATTGGTAAGCGGTCTGGTTTTTAAAACCGTCATAATGCTCTGGCTCTCCTCTTTGTTCTGCGGTTCGTGCCAGTCGTCCGGTTTCTTTAACAGTAAATGTCCTACAAACATCATAATAAAGTAAACAACCGCCAGAATTAAGAACATCTTATAGATGCCGCCGTCGCCGAGATTATTTAACATACTCTGCATAATCGGGCTGGCAATCGCTTTCGCCGCACCGAAGCCCGCAACCGCAAGACCCGTGGCAAGACCTTTTCTGTCCTTAAACCAGAGCATCAATGTCTTAACCGGGGATAAATAACCGGTTCCGAGACCGATACCCATGATAAAGCCGTAGCATATGTAAATACCTATCAAAGCCAATGCGCTTCCCTGATTTTTTCCTCCGTAATAGATAAAAAATCCGGTTCCTGCCATACCGGCTGCAAAACAGATTGAGGCAATCAAAGACGACTTATGAATGTCTTTTTCCACAACATTTCCCAAAAACGCCGCTGACATTCCGAGGAAAAAGATGGCGAAGCTGAATGCCCACTCCGTCGCTCCTTTGGAAAATCCAATATAGTCAGCAATTTCCTGGCTGAAAATCGACCAGCAGTAAACCGTACCGATACTGCAATGAAGCAGTAAAGCGGGGATTGCCGCGCGAATCCACTTATTGGTGCGCCAACCTCCTGTGTTTTTTACACTTTCTCCCATACTCTCTCTTCCTTTACACTTTTAGTCAATATATTTGCATATTTTGACGTAAACCTCCTACAGTTTCTATCCAAAATATGCTAATAATACTTTACACTAAACGCCTGCAAATTTCAATCTTATTTTTCCGGGTGACAAATTTCTACCTTTTACGCTAATATAGTATTATTTTTTTATAATATATTCGTAGACCAAACCGAAAAAAAATTATATAGTTATATCAGACTTAGTCACGGAAGCTAAGTCGGTAATAGCAATTCCGGAAGAATTCCCCTTTTACACAACGAAACCCCTGAAACTTTTCGGGGGTTTTGTTGTGTCTGCCTGTATCCCGCTATTTCAGCACAAGCGCCGAATAACCCGGCATTAGAGCCTGTCCGTTTTCCAGCGCAATATGTTCTTCTCCGCTCTCTAACATGGCGCGGACGCTGTCATTGGAAATTTCCTTTCCGTTCACGGTAAGTTCCGTTACGTCAAAATTTTCCGTCTCCGCTCCCGTGTGGAAAATCAATATAATTTCAGAATCGTTCCATGTTTTTTTCAAAACGCAGAAATTCTTATTAGAAATATCTTCCAAATATTCCACGCTGCCTCTTGCAATTTCCGGGTTTTGATTGCGGATTTTAACAGCTTTCTTATAATACTGATAAATAGAAGTATCGTCCTTTTCCTGCTCCTCCAGGCTATCATATTTCATCTCGAAATCGTCCATATCCGCAGGTCCGTCGCACATCCCCTCGCTGTCGGCATTCTTACTCCAATACATCGGCGCACGCTTATTTTCATCCTTGCCGGAACCTTTCATGCCCAGTTCCTCTCCGTAATAGATAAAAGCGGAACCGCCCATAAAAATGTTCATCGCGCCTGCAAGTTTCGTCTTATTTTCGGCATTTTCCCCGACATAATAGCCCGCGCTTCTGGGCATATCATGATTCGTATAAAAAGGCGCATCAATATAGTTCTCATTATACTGTCCAAACGTGCTCTGCAAAGACTGATTGACCTTTCCGTACTGTTCAGCGGATGAGGTGTTCATTGCCTTGGCAATCACGCCCTCTGCTCCGGCAAAAGCAAAGTTAAAAAGACTGTCCATCCCGCTCTCATAATACTTGGCATATTCATTAATATTAAGCCACGCTTCCCCTACCAGATAGGCGTCCTCTTTCTGCGATTTGACAACGTCCGTAAACCACTCTAAAAACGCAACATTCGCCTGCGTATCCCCTGAATAGTATTCTTTCACCGCATCCAGACGAAAGCCGCCGACTCCCATATCCAGCCAATATTTCGTAATATCTTCTATTTCCGCACGGAGCGCATCGCAGCCCAGATTCAAATCCGGCATCTCACTCCAAAACTGCGCCTCATAGTACCAGTCCGTTCCCTCTATAGCACAATAGCCCGACTGCGCCTCTTTCGAGAAATTGTAATATGCAACATAAGGACACTCCGATGCGTCAGGCTCTTTATCTCCCAGATTTTTCAGATAATCGCACGCCTGCACAAACCACGGATTCTGTGAAGAGGTATGGTTTAGCACCAAATCCATAATCACTTTAATGCCCCTCTTATCACACGCCGCCAGAAATTCCTGAAAATCCTCCAGCGTACCGTATACAGGGTCAATATCATAATAATCCACAACGTCATATTTATGATAGGTCGGAGACGGGTGAATCGGCATCAGCCAGATGCCGTTACAGCCTAAATCCGTATCCGTCGTATCGTCTCCATCGTTAATGTAATCCAGCTTGGAAATAAGTCCCTGTAAATCCCCGATACCGTCTCCGTCGCTGTCATAAAAAGAATAGACAAACACCTCATAATAGGTACGGTAATTATCATCTATCATCTGTAACGGAATATCATCGGTAATATCCCCCGATGCGCTCCCGCTTTTGCTGCACGCCGTCATTATCAGCGTACATATAAATATACTAAAAAGAAACGCCACTTTCCACCGACAGCCGCCGCGTCCGTTTTTCTTTTTCACTTTCATCCTCCCGCCTTTCTCATGATGTGGAAAATGCAGACCGCCCGTAGACAGTCTGCATTTTATGATTATTATAAATGCCGGTAAAATTTAGCCCTTTACAGCGCCGCCTGTAACACCTTCTACATAGTACTTCTGCAAGCACATGAAAAGGATTGTAACCGGTATTGCTACCAGAATACCGCCCGCACAGAATCTTGTGAAATAGCCCTGATAGTCGTTGGTCCATACCCAGTTACGCAATGCCACGGCTACGTTGTAGCTGTCGGAATAACCGAAAGCAACATAGGAAGCAAATACATAATCACACCACGGCGCCATAAATGCAACCAACGCCGCATAAATGATAATTGGCTTCGACATCGGGATAATCATCGTAAAAAATACCCTTGCCCTGGAAGCGCCGTCGATTCTTGCCGCCTCGTCAAGCGCTTTCGGAATCGTATCAAAGTAACCCTTTGTTACATAATACCCCATACCGGAACTAGCTACCGAAATCAGAATCAAGCCCGGAATCGCGCCCGCCTGCGTCATACCAAACTGTTTTAACAGGAAATAGAGACAAATCATGGTAAGGAATCCGGGGAACATTCCCAGAATCAGCCAGAATCTCATCAACAGCGTACGTCCTTTAAAACGCATACGTGACAGCGCGTAACTTACGCACAATACCACAATCGTCTGCAAAATTGCTACAAAAACAGCAATCGTCAACGTATTCCCATACCAGCGTACGAACTTGGAATCTGCGCTAAACAGCCATGTATAAGAGTCCAGTGAGAACTGTTTCGGAAGCAGATAATCTACCATACCGCCGCCTCCTTCGGTAAAGGAACGAAGGCTCTGTAAAAACAGACACACGAATGGGAATAACCAAATAATACTAAGAATAATTAATACTGCATAGGTAACTGCATTGCTTATTTTTCTTTTTGTTTTCATAGAACCGCTCATTATTGGAATCCCTCCTCATCCTTAACAGATGGCAGCATACCGTATACAACCAGCGAAATTACTGCCGTAACAACGAACACCAAAATACCAATGACAGCAGCCATCCTATAGTTCGTATCATCTACTGTCAGTTTATACAGCCAAGTAACCAGCAAATCCGTATAACCCGCATTGTTAGAAAGATTCAATGACATTGGATTACCTGTCGTCAACAGATAAATAACGTTGAAGTTATTCAGGTTTCCTGTAAACTGCGTCAAAAGGAACGGTCCTGTTACAAAGAACATATAGGGAAGCGTGATGCTTTTAAACATCTGGAACCCGTTCGCTCCGTCGATTCTTGCGCTCTCGTATAAGTCCTCCGGAATATTCATCAACAAACCTGTCATAATCAACATCGTATAAGGAATACCAATCCAAAGATTGATAACGATAATCATAATCTTTGCCAGAGTCGCATTTGTCCAAAACGGAATCGCTGAACTAATCCAACCCCATTTCATCAGATAAGTATTGACCAATCCATCGCTTGCAAACATCTTATATACATACAAAAGGGATACGAACTGGGGAACAGCGATGGTCATAACCAGTATGGTTCTCCAGAGTTTTTTGAATTTAATTCCCTTTTTATTTATCAGAATTGCAACGCCCATGCCGCAGAAATAGGTCAGGAATGTTGCAAAAAAAGCCCATATCAACGTCCAACTCAGCACGATTAAAAATGTAGATCCAAATCCCGTTGTGCCAAAGGAGAACAGATTCTTAAAGTTTTCCAGCCCCACCCATGAAAATAAATTAGTCGGCGGCTGATGATTTGCATCATAATTCGTAAACGCAACGCAAATCATGAAAATAATCGGTAATACCGTAAAGATGAATACGCCCAAAACAGGCAGTGTCAACAATGTCTTATCAAAATGAGAATCTAACAGAGAATGTAAATCCTGCTTTACCGTAGCAAGCGGCTTTCCTTCCGCCAGCAGCTTCTCTTCATTCCGATTGACCCTGACATTGATTCTCCACATAAAGATAAATGCCACAATTATCATCAATGACATAATGCTATACATCAAAATAAAGAAACTGTTATCATTATAGGAGTAGGTTCCGTCATTATTCATAACCCTCGCAACGGTTCCCAGCGTGCCTATATCTTTCAGATATCCCCATCCGAAACTCACCATATAGACAATGAACAATACTTCTATCGCCAAAAGTGCAATTCCACGCAAAAACTGCTTACGCATAAGAGGTCCAAAACCCATAACCAGAAAGGATACTTTGGTTTTCCAATCCCCCTCTTTAAACGTCAGACCGATTTCTTTCAAATCAGCTCCAACCCCGCTGAAAAATTTTCTCATCCTGAAAATCCCTCCCAACTGTGTGTTTCTACTATTGCCCGTTAATCCCTGCTCTTTTTAATTTTTAATTGGAGAATGCCCGTATTCCGGGCATTCTCTTGTGTGAAGAAGATTTGCCTCGCAAATCGTAGAAGTTCTTGGCATCGCATCCTATGATGCGATGTCATTAGAACTTCTCTTCACACTATTATTGTGCATATGAAATGCAAGTATCCTGGAATTTCTGAAGCGCCGCTGTCAAATCATCATCGCTGGTAGATGCGCTCAATGTGCCTGTCACAACATCATCACCAAGCGCTGTTGCCAATGTCCAGTAATCACCGGGATAATTACCCTGCGGAATGGTATATGCAAGCTGAGCCGCTAATGCGGATAACGCTTCGTCAGACTGTACTGCGGAATCCTGCTGCGCCGCTACATTGGAAGGACCCCAGCCTACTGCATTGTAACGTGAAAGCTGTACATCCGTACTTGTCAGATATTGTGCAAGCGCGTGGCATACTGCCAATTTGCCTGCCTCTTCCTGCGGTTTGATACCTAATAACTTGAATCCGCCGAAACCGCTGAGCTGATAGGTCTGACCGTCAGAGCCCTCGAACATAGGAAGCTTCGTACAAGCATAGTTGTCGCCGAACGTTGCTTTTGCAGATTCGGAATCCCATGTACCATCGATGATAGCGCCGATGTTTGTTCCATCATCTACGGAAGAACCGTTCTGGAATGAAGAAGATGAAGCCAGTTCAATCATCTCTTTTAATGCAACAAGACCTTTGTCAGATACATAATCGATGTTGCAAGCTGTAAAATTACCTGCGTCATCCGTATCATATGTTAAAGTACATCCTGTAGCAAAGAAGAATGCCGGCTGGTACCATCCGGAGTTGATTTCCATATAGAAATTCTTTCCTGCCGCTTCACAATCTGCAACGATTGCTTCTAATGACGACGGGTCTTTTACAACACTGCTGTCATAATATAAGAAGTAACCGTTATCGGAAGTCATCGGATACGCATATGTCGTACCGCCAACTACTGCCGCGCTTGCCGCGCCCGCATCGTTCTGCTCGCTTACAAAGCTTGCACTATCGCCAATGACAGGAGCTAACGCACCCGCGGAAACAAGACGCGTAATCTGGTCCTGTGCAAAACCGTAAATGTCCGCGCCGCCTTCAACGTCAGTAATCATGTTACCTGCCGCATCGCCTTCACCAACAGGCTCTACACTAATCGTATAACCCGAATAATCAGGATTTGCCGCAATAAATTCATCTGCCGCCTGCTTGGTAAAATCCACAACAGCCTCAGCAACCCAGATGGTAATGGTACCTGAACCATAATCTGTAATCTCAGCGCTGCCGCTGTCTGTTGATGCGCTACCGCCATCTGACGATGAAGCGGAAGAACCATTAGAAGCTGATGAATCCCCCCCCGTCGCGCCGTCGGAAGAATTTCCGCATCCAACGAGACTGGAGGCAACCATTGTTGCTGCAAGTAATGATGCTAATACTTTTTTCTTCATAACTTTTTCCTCTCTCTTTCATTTCTTGATTTTATTTACAAATATTTATTTTCATAAATATTTCGTAAACTTTCGCACATAATAAATGTATCATTTTTTCAGCATTTTGTCAACCATACTTTCATTCTTGACATTTTCTTTTGTAATTAATGCCTGTTTTTCAAGGTAATTTTTGGTAATTATGACAATCCTAACGCTTCTTCCTTGAAAACGCCCGTATTTTTTTATATAATAATATGACTTTAAAATAACGACTATCACATAACAAGGAAAAAGACTATGGCAACCATCAAAGACATCGCGGACAAACTGGGCATTTCCACGGGAACTGTCTCCAAAGGGTTAAACGGCGCGAGCGATATCAGCGAGCAGCTCCGCCAGACCGTACTGGAAACCGCCGTTGAAATGGAATATATGCCCAGACAGATGCGCACGAAAGATAACCGCAAACTCTGCATCTTTATCGAAAATATGGCTTATGAATCCCCCGAACAATTCGGCTACGATATTATTCTGGGCTTTCGTCAGGCTGCCTACCCCGCTCACTATGATGTTGTCATAACACCTGTTACTCCTGAATTTCAAATACAGGAAAAATATGATACCTTTATGTTAAAAAACAGTTACGTTGGCGCGTTTCTTGTCGGCTTTGCCCTACAGGACGCTTGGATGTCACAGCTAAACACAACATCCATCCCCACAACGCTGTTTGATAACTATGTCCGTAAAAATCCCAATGTCAGCTATATCGGCACTGACAGTTTCGAGGGCATCGACGACGCCATCGAGCATCTCATTTCCCTCGGTCACAGCAAAATCGCCATGATTAGCGGCTCGGCGCATTCCATGATAACGGAACAGCGCCGTCAGGCTTATATCGAAAGCATGAACGCGCATAACCTGTCCATCGATGAAAAATGGATGCCCTACGGCTACTATGTTGCCGCCGCGGCAAAAGAACACGTTGCAAATCTGCTTTCCCTTGGCGTTACCGCTATTATCTGCGGGAACGATCTGCTTGCCTCCGGCGTCCTTACGGAATGCCTTTCCCTCGGTTATCGTGTGCCGGAGGACGTCAGCATCATCGGTTTTGACGATATCCCGATATCCGCTAAGTTAAATCCTCCTTTAACAACTATAAGGCAGGAACGGATTGAACTTGGCAAATGCGGCTTTTATACGTTAAATTCCATTATCAACCATGTCTCCGTCAGTAAGAACCTGCTGCGCCCGCAGCTGATTATCAGAAATTCAACCGCTCCCGTCAAAAGGTAAAGTCTCTGACTGCCTCTAATGCGGGAAGCGCGTTCCCGTCATAATCAAATAACGCCTGATTTGCCCATTCGTTGCCGCCCGGTCCTTTTTCCTCCATATAGGCAATCGCCTCATCGGACGCCCAGCCGCTTCCGGCTACCGGAATCCATGCCGCCTCCCAGTAGAAGAAACCGCGCATTTTACCATCCGGCACTTTTTTCATGCGCATAAACAAATCTTCCAAAAAGGCTTTCTGCCCTTCCTTGCTCATCGGATATTCTATTTTCGCCGCCAGTTCCGGTTTAGTCGCCATTCCTTTTCTTTCATGCGGCGCAAGCTTCTCATAGGAAGCATAGTCCTCCATCGTATATCCCATGGAAACTTCCACAAGCATCAGTTCTTTGCCATAACGGAGTGCAATATCGTTCATGTTATTGCTCAAATCGTCCAGCGAGCCGTGCCAGAACGGATAATAAGACAGACCGATAATATCAAAATCCTCGCCTTTTTCCATGAAATGGTCGAACCATTCGCGGTAGAGGGCGTTATTGCCGCCGTTATCCAGATGAATCATCACCGGGATATCTTTATCCACAGCCCTGACGCCTTTTATGCCGGCGTTTAAAAGGCGCGCCAAATTGTCGTAGTCCGGCACTTTACCATAGGGCCAGAGGATGCCGTTTGTCACCTCATTGCCCACCTGCACCAGCGTCGGAAAAGCATTCCGCCTTTTCATTTCCATAAGCGTGTCTTTCGTATACTCATAGACCGCCTCTTCCAACTGCTCTAAATTCATGCCGCGCCATGCCTTAGGAACTCTCTGTTTGCCGGGATCAGCCCAGAAATCGCTGTACTGAAAGTCCAACAGCGCTTCCATCCCCATATCCAAAGCCCTTTTCGTCAGCTCTATCGTCGTCGGCAAATCGTTTGTACCCGCGCCGTACGGCTTCCCATCCTCCGTATAGGGGTCGTTCCACAGTCTGAGACGTATCGCATTCATGCCATAGCTTTGCAGAATCGCAAGCGCATCTTTTTCCACGCCCTTGTCATAAAACTTCCCACCTAAACTCTCCACTTCTTTTAAAGAAGATATATCCGCGCCCTTTAAAAATTCCATATTCGGTCTCCTTGCCCTGGATACTTTCAGCCCGATTTAGTCAAAATCGAACTTTGTAAATCTCTTCATCGCATCCTTGTAACGGAAACGCACGAGTTCGTTTTTCTCTAAAACATCTTCTTCCGTTCCTACATACTGACAGCGGATGCAGTGATATTCTTTCTTATCCTTATCATAAAACATATCGATATCCAAATCTCTCATAAAGCAGGAAGGACACCTGTAATTTAATTTGCCTTTGCCAGATTGAGCCATGTCGCAAATACCTCCTTATCTTTTAACCTGGTCGTATACCCTAACGTAAACATCGGTGAGAACGCATAGCCCTCTTTGATGTAACCGACCGCCTCTTTTTTCTCACAGCTTAAGGAGACTCTTGTCTCAATTTCCGGGACAACGGCAACTGTCTCCGTCGCGCCCTCCATCTGCTCCTCGCGGCATTTGTATTCATATTTAATATTTTTCGTTTCGGCGCCGTTTGTGCAGCTTAACGTGATATGGCTCATATCTTCGGAATACTCCGTCGTACCGTAGCAAGCCACCATATACTCGTTCAGTTCCACTTCCGCATCGGGATCGCTCATGCTAAGGATATTCCTTTCAATCTTAATGCGGGAGCTGCCCTCCTCAAAATACATCTTTGTCTGTAATTTCACGGTCAAATCGTAAAACTCGATATCCACAGGGTCAAGCGTCAAAATTCTCGTATTGCCCTCTTTGGAAAAATGCGCTTTCGTCCTGCACAGGCACAAATCCACTTCCTCGCCTTTATAGGTCAGCTTCGCGCTTCTTACCGTTCCTTCGCCGGCATAGTGCGTAAAATATCCCGCCCTGTATTTTTCCTGAATTAAGAACGGATAGGAGGCGTCCGTAATATGGTCCGTGCCAATACCTACTTTCCACTCCAGTTTCGCCGCGTAAGGCCGTAAATCCACAATCGCGCCGCCCTGGTCCATATTCGCGCAGACTCTCATGTACGGGTCGCAGTACCAGAATAACTGCTTGTCCGAACCGTATAAAATATCTCTCCAGAGAGCGCATTCCGGCTCGGTCAGCGTCTTCTTCTCACGGAAATAATCGGCGAACTCGGCCATTGTCATATCATCCAGCTTACCCTCTTTTTTCAACTGTCCATAATATGCCATACCGTCCTCATAGGATTTTAAAAGCAGCTCATAAGGCGCTTCCCAGCGTCCCATCTTATTCATCCAGCCGGGTCCTACGAACATCATATTGTAAGCATAACCATTGTTATATTTTGCCAAATCACGATACTGGTCGATTAAGTTATACAGATACGGGAACTCCCATGTCTTGGAATCATAGCTCATACTGCGCAGCACGTTCTGCGGGTGCGTTCCGAAATTGGAGCCGTTTCCGTCATAACATGCAATCAAATCGCGGGAAAGATGCGGAATCGCTACGATACCGCTGTCCTCTTCGGCATTTGCCGCCGGTGCATGTATGTTCTGCTTACTCGGAATCCATGGCGCCCATGGGCCGCCGTCCATAAAGGTATACCATGAATTGTTACAGGTATGGTATGCTTTCGGACCCTCTTCCCAGCAGGTAGCGACCGCGCATTTTACCATCGGATATTTTTCTTTAATATAATTTACCAAATCGGCGTCCATATAATAGGAACCCGTCGATTCCGGATAGAAACCGAAACGGTCGTGGAATTTGCCGAATACATCATCTACGATGGAAATTTTGTCCTCCATCGAGAACATCCAGATACAGAAATCTTTTGTCTTATATTTTTCACGGAACTCCTTACATGGCAGTCCCAGTAAGGAAAGCGCAATCTCGTCCCCGTATTTTTCATGGTCCGCTTTTGCAAGTTCTACCGCTTCGTCGTTAAATAAAGAAGCATACGTCATCTGAATTGTCGTTTTGAGTCCATTCTTATGTGCGATTGCCTGCTGCGTCTTAAAAATGTCCAGCGATTCCGTCAGCAGCGCTTTTCTGCCGATATCCTCCTCTTTGCCGTGTCCGGTCACTTTTTCCGCATATTCGGGAACCATCTCCGGACGATGGATGATGTTTACAATAAACTTATTATCCATGTTGTCTTCCCTTTCTTAGTTTTCCTTATTTTTTCTATTGCGCAATCGGTTGCTCATGTGTCTAGGATAGCAAAACTTCCATTTATTGTCAATGTCTATTATTACCTATTTCAAATCCTCTAAATTATCTATTTTGCACAAAACGCGCTCTATCTTTTACATGACGATTTGATATCCCAACAGTGTCCGCTGCGCTACTTCCTCTCCCTCTATTGCCTGAATCAGCGTTTTGCATGTCGTTTCTCCTAATTCTTCTATATCAAAACGGATAGCCGGAATCCCCTCTTCCAGATATGCGCCGTCATAAAAGGACGCCACTTTTATCCGTCGCGCCGCTTCCGTCTTTCGTCTCTGCAGGCTGCGCAGGACACAACTGCACAAATAATCGTCCATCGTAATGATACAGGCCGTCTCTTCCCGTAAAAGCCTATCCACAATCGCCTCCGCTTCTTTAGCATCTCCTACATCCAGATAAATATGCTCCTTATCCGGATTTTCCCCGCGTTCTTCATAAGCGTCCAAAAATCCCTGCAGCCTGCTTCCGGTTACCACATAATCCTGACTGCCGCCGATTAAAGCAATATTTTCCATCCCCTGCGCAAGCAGCCTCTTCGTCATATCCTTGCAGGCGTTTCGATGGTCGTTGTCAATCTGGATAATGGACTTATCGGGCAGGCTTCCAATCGTGACAAACGGAATCCCCGCTTCTTTTAAATATGCCGCCGGCGCGTCCTTCGTCAGTGTACGCGTTAAAATAACACCGTCTACTTTATGATTGACAACAATACGCTCCAATCCGGAGATATCCTTAGCGGTAACAATGGAAATTAAAACATCATATCCCATAAGAGACGCCGCATGACTGACACCGAGCATACAACTCTGGAAAAAGGGAAGTTCCACGATATTATAATCCCCGGGAATCGCCAGACCGATATTGTAAGTTCTCGACTGCGCAAGTCCTCTGGCAACGGCATTCGGCGTATAATGATGCGCTTCAATATAGGCAAGCACCCGCTCCCTCGTCTCATTTCCGATACGGCCCTTTCCGGAAATAACACGTGATACGGTTGTCTTGGATACGCCAAGTTCTTCGGCTATATCTCCGATTGTCATTCTTTTATCTTCCGCCATCATAACGACGCCTGCCTTTCCGCTAAAATACGGCTTTAGTATAACACAATTTGTCATATAAAAAAAGAACTTGCGCAAGCCTATTCACCTATGCTATAATACAATTCGGCGGCTAAAGCGGTCAGTATCCGTTTCGCCATATATGAATAGGGGCATAGTTCAAAGGTAGAACAGTGGTCTCCAAAACCATCGATGTGGGTTCGATTCCTACTGCCCCTGTCTTTGGATTCTTACTCCTACATAAATATTGGTATCAAATGGGGCATTAGCGCAGTTGGGAGCGCGTAACATTCGCATTGTTAAGGTCACGGGTTCGACTCCCGTATGCTCCATTCTTTTTATTATCCGGACAAAGGAAATACGCAGATGAAAAAAATAAAGACAACGGCCGCGGCGGCCTTATTATCATTAACTGCATTGCTGACTGCCTGCGGCAAAGAAACGCCCCTTTTAAATGAGGCGGACTATGAATTGAATCTGGAAAACAATACGACCAGTAAAGGCATCGGCATCGGTGATACACCGGAAGCTTTTTTAGAAGCATACGACGGCTATGTGATGGAAACCAGTATCGAATCCGGCGCATATCAACCCCTGCCCGTAGACGAAATTCCTTTTACGGAATCCATTAAGACCATTCTGCCGACGTTTTTTATCGACGGCTTTCCGTCCACGATTGAGCAGATATGCAGCGATAATGAAATCGAACGCACCGACCTTTTAGCCTTATTAAGTTCCGACGAATACTTAATGAAACATACGGTAGCTTACCACTACATGATTTTCAGTTGGGAAAACGGCGTTATCACCGATATCCGCTCCGAATATATGGACTATAATGAGGACGCGTCCTATTATGAGCAGTTGGAGAACACTCCTGAAAGTAACTAATAGGAGTGTTATTATCTTGCAAACTGACTTTGATACAGATTTGCATAGAACCCGTTCATGCCAAGCAGCGTTTCATGACTGCCCTGTTCGATAATATTCCCGTCTTTCATCACCAGAATCACATCCGCCTCGCGAATGGTAGAAAGCCTGTGTGCCACAATAAAACTTGTTCTGCCTTTCATCATCGCGGCAAACGCCTGTTGAATTTTAATTTCCGTTCTCGTATCAATGGAGGAAGTCGCCTCATCCAGAATCAGCATGGGCGGCAGGCATAGCATGACCCTCGCAATACATAACAACTGTTTTTGGCCTTGGGAAAGATTCCCGCCGTCCTCCGTAATAACCGTATCATAACCGTTTGGCAGCCTTTTAATAAAGCTGTGCGCATGAGATGCCTTAGCGGCGGCAACAATCTCTTCTTCCGTCGCCTCCGGTTTTCCCATAATGATATTGTCGCGTATCGTTCCCGCTTTTAACCATGTCTCCTGCAATACCATGCCATAATTTTCACGCAGACTCTTCCTTGTCACCTCTCTGATATCATGACCGCTCACCTTGATAGCGCCGTCGTCCACATCATAAAAACGCATCAAAAGATTAATAACAGTTGTTTTTCCACATCCGGTAGGTCCGACGATAGCGATTCGCTGACCCGGTTTTACCGCAAGGTTAAAATGCTGAATCAGTTTTTTCTCCGGCACATAGGAGAACGAAACGTCATCCAACGTGACCGTGCCGTCCGCCTGCCGCAATACGACCGCGTTATCCGCCTCCGGAATCTGCGGCTCTTCTTCTATCAACTCAAAAATCCTGGCCGCGCAGGCAAGCGCATTCTGCAATTCCGTTACCACGCCCGATATCTCGTTAAAAGGCTTCGTATACTGATTGGCATAGCTTAAAAAGCAGGACAACTGCCCTACGCTGATACCTCCCCGGATGGCATAAACCGCACCGGTAATCGCCACGCCCGCATAGACAAGGTTATTGACAAAACGGGTGGACGGATTCGTAATGGAGGAAAAAAATATTGCCTTAAGGGAAGCTTTTTGCAGTCTGTCGTTGATTTCATCAAATTTCTGCAAAGATTCGTCCTCATAGGAGAACGCCTGCACAATCTTCTGATTACCGACCATCTCGTCAATAAACGCGGTCTGTTCTCCTCTCGTTTCGGATTGCAGTTTAAACATGGTAAACGTCTTTTTCGCGATAAAGGCCGCCACCAAAAAGGATAACGGCGTAATCAGCACAACGACGCCCGTAATGGTAATATTGATGCTCAACATAAAACCAAGCGTGCCGACAATCGTAATAACGCCGGTAAAAAACTGGGTAAATCCCATTAACAGACCATCCGCAAACTGGTCCACATCCGCAATTACGCGGCTTACAATCTCACCGTAAGAATGTCCGTCTATATATTTTAAAGGTAAAATTTCGATTTTACGAAAGGCCTCGTTTCTGATATCCTGCACAATCTGATAGGTCATCTTATTATTGCAGGCGTTCATCAGCCACTGTGCAAAGGCGGTAATTAAAATAACAACTGCCATTTTTTTAAGAATCTCAAAAATGCCGGGAAAATCCACCAGTCCTTTGGCCAGTATCAGGTCAATGGCATATCCCGTTAAAATCGGCAGATACAGCGTAAGCGCGACCGTCACGGATGCCGCTATAATGGAAAGCGCCAGATAAAACCAGTATTTTTTAATATAGCGCAGGACTTTCTTCAATGTTCCCATCTGTTTTCCTTTTATCTGTTTCATCTTATTTCCAAACCTCCTCAAATGCGATACAACCTACTAACCATGCCGTTCTCATAACTTGCGATACAACTATGCTTGTGAATAATAAATTTCCTTATAGACCTCGCAGCTTTCCAGTAACTGCTCGTGCGTACCGATTCCCGCCACTTTGCCGTCTTCCAGCACAATCACCTTATCGGCATGTTGAATAGAGGAAGTCCTCTGCGATACGATAAACGTCGTTGTCGTTTTCTCCATCCCTCGAAGAGCCTTACGCAGCCTGGCATCCGTCGCATAATCGAGTGCGGAAGCGCTGTCGTCTAAAATCAGAATTTCCGGTTTCTTTATCACGGCCCTGGCAATCGTCAGCCTCTGCCTCTGCCCGCCGGATAAGTTCTTACCGCCCTGCGCTACCGGCTCTTTGACGCCATTTGGCTTTTCGTCTACAAACTCTTTCGCCTGCGAGATTTGCAGCGCTTCGGTGATATCCTCCATAGAAGCGTCCTGTTTCCCCCAACGCAGATTCTCTTCGATGCTGCCCTGGAACAAAACGGCCTTTTGCATTACGATACCGACTTTATCCCGTAATTCTTCCATCCCGTAATCTTTTACATCCCTGCCCGCTATTTTCACAGTACCTTCCGTTGCGTCATAAAAACGGGGAATCAAATGGACAAGCGAGGATTTCCCGGAACCGGTTCCGCCGATAATGCCGATGGTCTCTCCTTTTTTCACCCGAAAATCAATGTCACTTAACGATTCCGCCCCCGCTCCCTGATAGGTCAGACAGACATGCTCAAATTCCACGGCATATTCGGATTCCCCGACTGGCGCAGCCCCCTCTTTCCATTCCATAGTGGAGCGCAATTCAAAAATATTTTCGATACGGTTGGCGCAGGCAAGCGCTTTGGTAATCGTAATAATCAGATTGGCAAGTTTCACTAACTCTATTAAAATCTGCGACATATAGTTGACTAACGCCACCACTTCGCCCTGTGTGATATAGCCGGTGTCCACCCGTACGGCTCCCGTATAGATAAGGGCGATAGTCGCCACATTGACGATAATATACGTCACCGGATTGGTGAGGGCGGAAATTTTACCGACAAATAACTGCATATGCGTCAGCATATGGTTACTCTGCTCAAATTCCTCCGTTTCCTCCTCTTCTTTATGGAATGCACGGATAACCCTGACACCGGTTAGGTTTTCCCTTGTCTTTCCCAATATTTTATCAAGCCCCGCCTGCACTTTCTTATAAAGAGGCATCGTTATCATCATAATGCCGAAAACAACAATGGATAACAGCGGAATGGCCACTACAAAGACAAGCGCGGCTTTTACGTCAATCGTAAACGCCATAACCATTGCGCCGAACACGATAAAAGGGGAGCGTAAAAATAAGCGCAGCACCATGTTGACGCCGTTTTGCACCTGATTGGCGTCGGAGGTCATACGGGTAATCATCGTAGAGGTTCCCAACGTATCTATTTCGGAAAAGGACAATTCCTGAATATGTTTAAATAACGCGTGTTTTAGTTGCGTTGAAAAGCCTACCGCCGCTTTGGCCGCAAAATACTGCGCCGTAATGGAACAGGTCAGGCCGATGATTCCCAACAGCACAAGCACAAAGCCCATTCTTAATACATAGGCCGTATCGGACGCCGCAATGCCGCGGTCGATAATGGCTGCCATCACAAGCGGCACAAACAGTTCAAAACCCGCCTCCAACATTTTAAAAAGCGGCGCTAACACCGTTTCTTTCTTATAATCTTTCAAAAAAACAAATAATTTTTTCATTTTCTTCCCTCTGCCTGTCAAAATGACGCTAAAACAGCAGCCCAATTTTCATGAAACTGCTGTAGTATCCTTACGGAATATATTCTTCTGTCTGCACCGCAATCTCCTCACTTAAGCTTATCACCTGTTTAGACGGCGTATAACTTTTCCCCTCGTATAAAAGTTCATGCAGCATCGTTACGTTTTCCTCCAGGGAAAGTGGAATAATGCAGTCACCCTTACTGCCGATGGTCGCGTTGGTGCGTTCGCTTTCAAAGGGGAATCCCTCGGACGCCACCACATTATAGTCCGCTACCGCACCCAGCACACTGATAATCTCATTTACCTTTAAAGAGGTATTGACCGAGGGCAGAACCGACGTTACCACATCCTGTAACGTTGCCAAAGGCGCTCCCTTGGCCTTTAACATCATTGCGCCCAAGACATCCCGCTGCCTCTCCGCTCTTCTAAAATCATCCCCTCTTGTGTAGCGGATACGGCAGTATGCCGTTGCCTGCATACCGTTTAAGGTCTGTTTTCCCACTTCCGTTACCGGCGTATAATCGACTCCCATTTCCTCCGCCATGCAAAGCTGATAGTTATTTAAATGATTGATTTCCGCCTCGGTTATTTCTATCTCAATGCCGCCTAAGGCATCAATCGCCTCTATCAGGCCGCTGAAACCGACCGTCACATAATCCGTAATATCCAAATCCAGATTCATGTTTAACATTGTTATCGCCTGTTCCGGACCGCCGCTTGCATACGCGCCGTTACACTTATTATACGTATCATTCCCCAAATTCAGGTATGTGTCACGGTACACGGAGACAAGCTTGATTTCATGGGTATCCTGATTGATGCTGGCAATCATGATCGTATCGGTTCTGTTTCCCTTCCCTAAGCTGCCGTCTCTGGCGTCCACGCCAAATAGTGCGATATTTCGATAACCTTTCGACTTTGCTACCGGCGCTTCTTCTTTCTTTTCCGTCTTAATTACCACCACTTCTTCGTTGATAACAATATTATCCGTATTAATATCCGTACGTTCTATTTCTTTTGTCATCGTCGTAATTACGTATAAAACCCCAATGGCAACTACCAGAACCAGAAACTCTATTATCAAAAGCGGAACATTTAACTTCCATTTCTTTTTGGGAGAAATGTCCTTTTCTGTCTGCTCACTCATAGTGACTCCTTTTTTATTATCATATGGCATCTATCGCGTCCTGCACGGAAGAAACGCCTATTATTTTAATGTCGTCTTTTCCTTTTATCTGTTTTAAGCAGACCGCCGGTATCATACATGTTGTAAAGCCCATCTTGACGGCTTCCTGAATCCGCTGCTCTATCATACTGACGGCGCGTACTTCCCCGCTTAAGCCGATTTCTCCAAAAGCCGCCATCCTCTCGTCAATCGGCTTATTTTTAAAACTGGAAGCAATCGCCATTGCAATGCCAAGGTCAATCGCAGGCTCCGATATCCTCATGCCTCCCGCCAGATTGACATAGGCGTCATAATCGGACATTTGCAGCCCTATCCTTTTTTCCAAAACCGCCATTAAAAGATTGACCCTGTTAAAATCGGTTCCGTTTGCCTGTCTTCTCGGGAAACCAAAGTTGGTTCTGCAGACAAGCGCCTGGATTTCAAAAAGAATCGGCCTTGTTCCCTCCATGGAACAGGAAACAATCGAGCCGCTTGCGCCCTCCGGTTTGCCGTTTAGCATAAATTCGGAAGGATTGCTTACTTCCGTCAGCCCCTGCTCTTTCATCTCAAAAACGCCGATTTCATCCGTCGAGCCAAAACGGTTCTTAACAGCCCGCAAAATCCGATAAGAGGCATGTCTGTCTCCCTCAAAATACAACACCGTATCCACCATATGCTCCAATACGCGCGGACCCGCCACCGTTCCCTCTTTTGTAACATGCCCTACAATAAAAATCGAAGTTCCCATGCCCTTGGCAAGCTGCAAAAAGACATTGGTGGCCTCCCTGACCTGCGAAACACTGCCCGGCGCGGCCGAAAGCGCCTCCTGATACATGGTCTGAATCGAATCAATAATCGTAATGTCAGGCGCCATATGGCGAATTGTCTCTTCGATAATCTCCAGATTCGTCTCACAAAGTAAATACAGATTTTCCGTAAACTCCCCAATACGATTGGCACGGATTTTAATCTGTTTTAACGACTCCTCACCGGAAATATACAATACTTTCCGGCTATCCGCCGCCATCTGCCTGCACACCTGCAAAAGCAGGGTCGATTTCCCGATACCCGGGTCGCCGCCCACCAAAATCAGGGAACCGGGTACAATTCCGCCTCCCAGCACTCTGTTCAGCTCTTTCATATGCGTAGACATTCTTTCCTCATCCTGTAAGGTAATTTCAGAAAGTTTCAACGGTTTTTCGGCGTCCGGCCTGTTTCTTTTGGCCGTTCCCAAGGCCGCCGTCTTTGTAGTTATTTTCTCTTCGACAAACGTATTCCATTCCCGGCATCCCGGACACTGCCCCATCCATTTGGCGGATTCATAGCCGCAGTTTTGACAATAAAATACGGTTGCGTTTTTTGCCTTCCCCATGCGAATACTGTCTTTCAACCTTTTATTTTGTAATTTTGACCGATACTTCCCCGGCGCCTGCAAGTTCTATGCTGATATTTAACTTTCCGCCTAAATTCGTTTTCATTCTGCCGATACTTACGTCATCAATGAAAACGCTGTATTCCGTATCGTCCTCTAATCCTACGGTAATCTGCGCATCCTCGTCTCCCTCTACCTTGAAAGAAACTCCGTCTTCCTTTTCCGTAAAGTGATTTACGCTGGTTCCGGGTACGGATTCGTACGCAAACATTCCGTTCTTTTCCAGCTTGGTAATACTTTTGTACGTTTTGACCTTGAACAAATCCCCCGCATGTTCAAAATCCTCCACTTTCGCTTTTGCGTCCAGTTTGTGATTGCCAAAACTAAGCGCGCCGTCCTTTTCTGTGCGAAGCAATTCCTCTACTACAGCCATTTTATTTCCTCCTAAGTCCTTTCTGCTATTTATTCTCACGTACTTTATAAACAACTTTCTTATTCTTCAACGCTGCCGACACCTTATCGCCGCTCTTAACGTTCCCCGCAAGAATTTCCTGCGCAAGCGTATCTTCTATTTCCGTCTGAATAGCGCGTTTCATGGGTCTCGCTCCCATTTTGGCGTCGGTATATTTCTCCACGATATAATCCTTTAGCGCCGGTGTGATGGTTAAGTCGATGTCCATCTGCTTTCTGCATCTGTTCACCAAATTTTTGGAAAGCATCGTGACAATCTGCTTCATGTTATCGCGGTTAAGCGGATGGAAGACCATGATTTCATCAATCCTATTGATAAATTCCGGTTTAAAGATTCTCTTAACCTCTTCCATGACATTCGATTTCATCTTTTCATAATTCTGCTTTTCGGAATTATCCGTGGAAAAGCCGAGATTTTTCGGCTCCATTATCCTCTGCGCGCCCGCATTGGACGTCATAATCAAAATCGTATTCTTGAAATTCACTTTCCGCCCTTTGGAATCCGTAATATGCCCGTCATCCAAAACCTGTAACAGAATATTGAACACATCCGGGTGCGCTTTTTCGATTTCATCGAACAGAACAACCGAATAGGGATTTCTCCTGATTTTTTCACTGAGCTGTCCGCCCTCTTCAAAGCCTACATATCCCGGAGGGGAGCCTATCATCTTCGATACGGAATGCCCTTCCATATACTCCGACATATCCACACGGATAAGCGCATTCTCCGAACCGAACATCGCTTCCGCCAGAGCCTTGCTGAGTTCCGTTTTACCGACGCCGGTAGGTCCTAAAAACAAAAACGAGCCTATTGGTCTGTTGGGATCCTGCAAGCCTACGCGGCCTCTGCGCATCGCCCTTGCGACAGCGGTAACCGCTTCCTCCTGCCCAATCACGCGTTCGTGAAGAATGGACTCCAGTTTCAGAAGTCTCTCGCTCTCTTTTTCCGCCAGTTTTTTCACCGGTATTTTCGTCCAGAGAGCAACCACCTGTGCAATATCGTCTTCGTCAACGACATAATCGTGTCTTTGGTCTTCTTTTTCCAGCTTCCTTACCATGCGTTCATACTTCTTTATCAGGGCGTCCTGACGGTTTTTCAACTCTCCCGCCTGTGTAAAAGCCTCTATTCTGATAGAACGCTCTATCTGCAAATCAATATTTTGAATTTCCTGCGCCAGTTCCTTTAACTTATCCGGCTGCTTTGCGCTATGCAGCCTTGCCGCTGCCGCCGCTTCATCTATCAAATCGATTGCCTTATCCGGCAGATTCCTGTCGTTGATATATCTTGCGGACAAAGCAACCGCCGCCTTTATCGCATCCTGCGTAATGGCTACTTTGTGATGTTCCTCATATTTATGGGCAATTCCCTTTAAAATATCTTCCGCCTCTTCAATGGTCGGTTCCTCCACCGTAACCGGCTGGAACCTTCTCTCCAAGGCTGCATCCCTTTCCACATACTTGCGGTATTCCGCAATCGTCGTCGCACCGATTAACTGAATTTCGCCTCTGGCCAGAGAGGGTTTTAAAATATTGGAAGCGTCGATTGCTCCCTCCGCGCCTCCCGCGCCGATAATCGTGTGCATCTCATCCAAAAAGAGAATGATATTGCCGTCCTCAATTACTTCTTTCACAACTTTTTTGATTCTTTCCTCAAATTCACCGCGGTATTTGCTGCCTGCAACCATACCCGACAAATCTAACGTCATGACGCGTTTGTCCTGTACGGTAAAAGGCACTTCGCCCGTCACAATCTTCATGGCAAGCCCCTCTACGACCGCCGTTTTACCAACGCCCGGCTCGCCAATCAGACAGGGATTGTTTTTCGTCCTGCGGCTTAAAATCTGCACAACGCGGCGAATCTCATCTTCTCTGCCGATAACAGGGTCCAGTTTTCCATCTCTCGCAAGCGCGGTCAAATCTCTGCTGTACTGCTCCAATGTGGAAGCTGCACCCTTCTTTTTATTCTGCTTTCTGCTCAAATCCTCTTTATAGGCGGATTTATCCACTCCCATGGCGGCTAAGACTTCAATATAGAGTTTCTGTATGGAAATCCCCAACGTGTTAAGCAGTCTGACCGCTACGTTTTCCCCCTCTTTTAAAATAGCCAGCAGAATATGCTCCGTTCCCGTTTTATCGCTTTGGAAACGCTGTGCCTGTCTGTGCGATTCCTCCAACACCTTTTCCGCCCTCGGGGAATATCCGTCTCTTTCGGCCAGCATCACCGTGCTTTCCGGGGCTATCAGGTCCTTTATCATCTCTTTTATCTGATATTCCTCTACGCCGCTGTTTGTCAGTACGGTAGACGCAACGCCGGTATTTTCCCGCAAAAGCCCTAATAGGATATGCTCCGTTCCTACATAACTCTGCTTCAAATTTCTGGCGGCGCGTTCAGCAAACGTCAATGCCATCTTCGCCTTATCCGTAAATTGTGGCTGCATGATTACATTCCTCCATAATCCTCATATATTTCATCTATAAGAGAATGCACTTCCTCTCTGGAAATATTCTTACACCAGGCTTTTGCTAAAATGACTTTCATCGTTTCCCGTAATTCCTCCACGGCCTGCATCTTATCAATATCAATGGCAATAACCGCGCCTTTTCTTCTGTCTACCTTGACAAAGCCCTCCTGGCGTAAAACGGAATACGCTTTGTTGACCGTGTGCATATTGATACCGATACTGTCAGCAAGCTGTCTGACCGACGGGAGCGCATCTCCCTCTCTGAATCTTGCAGTTGCAATCCCCAAAACAATCTGGTTTCTAAGCTGCAAATAGATAGCTTCATCGCTGTTAAAATCAATTTCAATTATCATATATCGTTATCCTTGTTCTTCATATTCAGAAACTCAAACTCGAAATCATCATCATCAATCATAAAATTCTTTGCTTTTTTCTTCGGCACCGCTTTTACGACAGGCGCCTCTTCTTCATATGAGACCTCTCTGTCCGGCATTTTTCTGTCTCTATCCGATTCCGCCGGTCTTCTTTTGGCTGTGGTCGGCCTGTCTTCTCTTGCCGGGTTCTTTCTTCTGGCCGCATCCTCGCCATCCTCGCGCTCTCTTCTTCTTTCAGCGCGTTCGCTTCTTTCGTCGTTTCGTCTGGCATCGCTTTTTCTGCTTTCGCCTCTGTCGCTCCTTCTGCCGCCGCCATCGTTTTCGGCTTCTCTTTCTCTTTTTTCCCTTCGCTCTCTTCTTCTTCTCTCGGCTTCGTCCTCTTCGTCTTCTTCATCCTCATACGCCTCGTAATAAGCGTCGCGCAGTTTAAATATCATAATCGTCATGACAACCGCAAGAATGATAATCACCGCAATTAATACGATAATCACGATACGCTGTTTGGATACGGTTTTCGCATCCAGCGCATTATTCAGGCTCTGGGCATGTGCCGCCGTCAAAACATCATTCAGATTCTGCTTTGTGATATTGGCAGGATCCGTATAATCATAAATCCACCCTACGCTTTCTCCGGTTGCCGAGTCCACTTCATAAATAATATCATAATCCTGTCTTATTGTCGGGGCTTCCGGCTGCGGTTCCTCTACAGACTCTTCCGGCTGCGGTTCCTCTGCAGGCTCTTCCACCGGAACCATATCGCCCAGCGTCAACATATCGGAACGGATGTAACCTGTCTTTTCCGTGCCGTCCTGGTCGGTAAAAGTAACATAGTACCATGTCTTATCCGAGCCTTCCGTCTGTCCGGTCACAATAACCTGCGCATTTTCCTTTACTTTGCCGACAGTCGCCTTACTTTTGGAAGCCGCGCTTCTGACGTTGACCGAACTCCCCGTAATCGTTGCGTACTGCGCGTCCATGCCCGTTTCCGGTAAAATCTCTGCGCCGGACGCCGTAGACGCCGCCGCAGGCTGTTCGCTGCTTTGTGCGGGTGCGGAAGCCGACGAAGTCGGAATCGTACCGGAGGACGTATCCACATCTACTAAATCAGAACGAATATATCCTGTTGTGTTAGTGTCCACATAAACCTCATACCATACATAGCCGTCTGAACCCGTCGTCTGGCTGAGAATCGTAATGGTTTTCCCTGAAGAAGTGCTGCCAACGCCTTCACTGCTCTTATCCGCCGTCTTTCTGATATTGGCGGTCGGCGCCTTTACCTTTCCCGTTACCTCGGCAAAACAGACGCTTTTCTGGCTGGCAAAAAATAACACCGCGCACACCGCTATTAACGCACCTCTCATAATACTGCTTTTACTATGTTGCCACCTTTTTTTCATTCTGATACCCCGTATCTTTCTTTTGTTTCTCTCATTTAAGCCTCTTTTATCCTATTTGCTGCGCGTAAATCTCTTTGCGCCCTCTTCGTCCGTATGATGCTCCATGCCAAAGCCCGCTATCATCTTTTCATGTTTCAGGCGTTCTTTCGCCTCCACAGACCTGTTATATTCCAGTTCGCATTTAGCGCACACTCTGCCGGAGCGGATATTTGCACCGCACATTTCGCATTTCATAAAAGAATTGGAACCGTCGGCAATTTCTAAGCGGGATTCTTTTAACATCGTACGGATGGTCTTCTGCTTGACTCCCGTTGCCTGCGATACCTGCGCCGCCGTCGCGCCGCCGTGCTTTTCCACATAATTACGCACCTTGCCGTAATCGTCATAGGCTACATACCGGCAGTCTTCGCACCTGTACTCGCCACATCCTTTAAATACCATAACGCCGCCGCACTCCGGACACTCTTTTGGCCTGTTATATACATCAAAATCCCGAAAATCCTCTGTATGATTCATATTTGTTCCCCCTTTTTCTTCATTTCTTTCTCATACTTCGTCAATGGCCTTTCCAATGTCGTTTCTCATATATTTATTGGCAAAATCAATCCACTTTGCCGCTTGATAGGCATTTGTCCGCGCTTCCTTTAAATCAGCTCCCGTTGCCGTTATGCCAAGCACTCTTCCGCCATTGGTGACAATATTTTCACCGTCGCGCTTCGTTCCTGCATGGAAGCAATAATAACCATCGTTATTTTTAAACCGTTCCAATCCCGCTATCGGGAATCCTTTCTCATAGGAAACTGGATAACCCTTGGAGGCAAGAACCACGCAGACCGCCGCGTTATCTTCAAACTGCAGCGTCACTTTATCCAGCGTACCGTCGATACAGGCGTCTATCACATCCATAATATCATTTTTCATACGCGGCAGCACAACCTGCGTCTCCGGGTCGCCAAACCGTGCATTATATTCTAACACCCGCGGCCCTTTTGCTGTCAGCATCAGTCCGAAAAAGATAACGCCGCAGAATGGCCTGCCCTCCGCCGCCATGGCGTCCACCGTGGGCTGATAGATATATTTTTTACAAAATTCATCCACCTCTTTGGTATAAAACGGACTTGGCGAAAATGTTCCCATGCCGCCCGTATTGAGTCCGGTATCACCATCGCCCGCCCGCTTATGGTCCTGCGCCGAGGCCATAACGCGAATCGTCTTACCGTCCACAAAGGAAAGCACTGAAACTTCCCTGCCCGTCATAAATTCTTCTATCACCATCCGGTTCCCGGCGGAACCGAATTTCTTATCTTCCATAATCGTCTTTACGCCCTCTTTGGCCTCTTCTAACGTCTGACAAATCAACACGCCCTTGCCAAGAGCAAGTCCGTCTGCCTTTAAGACAACGGGCATGTCTGCCGTCTCCAGATAGGCAAGCGCCGCTTTCGCATCATCGAACGTCTCATAAGCGGCCGTCGGGATATTGTATTTTTTCATTAAATCTTTGGAAAATGCCTTGCTTCCCTCTAAAATAGCCGCATTTTTCCTCGGCCCGAAAGTCCTAAGCCCCGCCGCCTCCAATTCGTCCACCAGTCCACCGACCAACGGGTCGTCGGGTGCGACAAAAGTTAAATCAATTTCCTTATTCTTGGCAAACTCTACAATCTTATCAAATTCCATCACGCCGATAGGTACACACTCCGCAATTTCTTCAATGCCCGCATTGCCCGGCGCACAATAAATCTTATCGACTCTTTTACTCTTCGCTATGCTCATCGCGATGGCGTGTTCCCTGCCGCCGCCGCCCACAATTAAGACTTTCATGTTTTTATCCGCACCTTTCCGTCCTCTATCGTCACTTGTCCATTGGCAATCAAATCTACCGCCTGCGGCAGAATCTGCCATTCCGCCTGCTCCATCACCCTTTTTTGTAATACTTCCGGCGTATCGTCATCCTCTACGGCAACCGCCTTTTGTAAAATAATGGGGCCTGTATCGGTTCCCTCGTCCACGAAATGCACCGTCGCGCCGGTCACTTTCACGCCTCTTTCCAACACTTTTTCATGTACGGTCAGCCCGTAAAAGCCTTTCCCGCAAAAAGAGGGAATCAACGAGGGGTGGATATTGATGATACGGTTTTGATACTCTTTTATCATCTCTTCGGGAAGCACAACCAAAAAACCGGCAAGCGCTATCAAATCCGGTTTTTTCTCATTCACCGCCTGTAAAAATGCCTTATGAAACGCTTTTCTGTCCTCATAGTCTTTCGGAGAGACGCAAAGCGCATCTATACCGGCATCCTGCGCACGTTTCAGCGCGTATGCGTTACGGTTATTAGAGATAACGCGTACAATCTGCGTATTGGTAACCGTTTTCTGTTTGATACCGTCTATTAACGCCTGTAAATTTGTGCCGCCGCCGGAAACACATGCTAATACTTTCAACATAATGTAACTCCTTTTTGTCCGGCCGTCACTTCACCGATAAGATATGGCGTCTCGCCCGCGCTGCGGACAGCTTCCATCGCCTTATCCGCATCCGCTTTGTCCACGGCAAGTACCATGCCGATACCCATATTATAAGTATTATACATCATTTTTTCTTCCAGGTTCCCTGTTTTTTGCAACAATTTAAAAATTGGCAGAACCGGATAACTGTCCTTTTCTATCTTCGCATTTACGCCATCCGGCAGCATCCGCGGAATATTCTCATAAAAACCGCCGCCCGTAATATGACTGCAGCCCTTTATCGTAACGCCTGTTTCTTTTATTGAACGCAGCGCTTTGACATAAATCTTCGTCGGCGCGATTAACGCCTCGCCCAGCGTCACGCCAAGTTCGTCATAATACGTATCCAGGCTTTCTTTTGTCATGGTAAAGACTTTCCTGACAAGGGAAAAACCGTTGCTGTGTACGCCGGAGGACGCAATCCCAATAAGCGCGTCGCCCGCTTTGATATGCTCGCCGGTAATCAAATCTTTCTCATCTACCATCCCTACCGCAAACCCGGCAAGGTCGTATTCATCCTCCGGATAAAATCCCGGCATTTCCGCCGTTTCACCGCCGATAAGCGCCGCCCCCGCCTGAATGCAGCCGTCTGCTACGCCCTTGACAATCGTGGCAATTTTCTCCGGATAATTTTTCCCGCAGGCAATATAATCTAAGAAAAACAACGGTTCGCCGCCCGCACAGGCAATATCGTTTACGCACATGGCAACGCAGTCGATTCCTACGGTGTCGTGTTTATCCAATAAAAAGGCCAGTTTCAATTTCGTTCCTACGCCGTCCGTTCCTGACACGAGCGTCAGTTTTTCCATATCTTTCATTTTCGCAAGGGAAAATGC
>JAMPFF010000017.1 GCA_023664605.1 Clostridium sp. | reverse complement strand
AACAACTCATAAGTTCAACGATAACCAGAGAACGGCGAACATAATATATTCAGGGAACGGTACATAATAATTTTGATGATAAAAAATTTTTCCCGGAAAAAAATAAAAATTTTACAGAAAATATTGAAAAATCAGGGAAATTATGATAACATAATAGTCCGTGATGTTATATTATAACAAACAGTCAAAATTATCCTTGCTCCCGCTATAAAAGGGGGCCAGAGACCAAAAGGAGGTAACAAGCATGAACAAATATGAATTAGCCGTTGTTGTTAGTGCGAAAATCGAAGATGACGAGAGAGCTGAGACAGTAGAAAAATGCAAAGCTCTGATTGAAAGATTCGGTGGACAAGTTACGAACGTTGATGACTGGGGTAAGAGAAGATTAGCTTACGAAGTACAGAAAATGAAAGAAGCATTCTACTACTTTATCCAGTTCGACGCTGAGAGCACTGTCCCGGCGGAAATTGAAAGCCGTGTTCGTATTATGGACAATGTGATCAGGTACTTGTGCGTGAGACAAGACGAGAAAAAGTAGAAAGAGGTACTTAATGAATAAAGTAATTCTTATGGGACGTTTAACCAGAGACCCGGAAGTAAGGTATTCTCAAGGTGATAACGCGATGGCGATTGCCAGATATACATTAGCTGTAGACCGGAGATTTAACCGTAACGGAGACGAAAATACCGCGGATTTTATTAACTGTGTTGCCTTTGGCAGGGCAGGGGAGTTTGCGGAGAAGTATTTCCGGAAAGGAATCAAGATTGCAGTGACGGGACGCATCCAGACAGGCAGTTATACCAACAAGGATGGCGTTAAAGTATATACAACGGATGTTGTTGTGGAAGACCAGGAATTTGCCGAGAGCAAAAACAGCAGTTCAGGCGACGGGGGATATGTCGGCGGAGGAAGCAGCAGCAGACCCGAACCGGCAGCGGCTGGAGACGGATTTATGAATATTCCGGACGGCATTGACGAGGAACTGCCCTTTAATTAGTAGATGAATAGGAGGTAATGATTATGGCTTATAATAAAGCAGAAAAGCCTGAATTCCCTGCAAAGAGAAAAGGCGGAATCCGCAGAAGAAAGAAAGTATGCGTATTTTGCGGAAAAGATAATCTGATTGACTACAAAGATGTGAATAAATTAAAAAGATACGTTTCTGAAAGAGGTAAGATTCTTCCCAGAAGAATTACCGGAAACTGCGCAAAGCATCAGAGAGCATTGACAGTAGCAATCAAACGTGCAAGACATGTGGCATTGATGCCTTATGTACAGGATTAATTAATCGCATAAGGATAAGAAAGCATCTTTAAAGGCGGAGTGGATATGCTCCGCCTTTATTTATATAATAGGAAATTCCTTGATAAGAGATAATCGCGCAGCGATTTTCTCGTTAGCACTATATCTGTCACATTATGAAGAAAAAGAACAACATATTGATGTGGCAAGACTTTCCAAAAAATGATATACTTATGATGTTATGTAATCATGAAACTGGAAAAGTGTGCATACACCCAAACTCGCAGGTTGAGTAAGCGTGGGGTAATATAATGAAAAATAGCGTAAAATTAAAAGGAAGGCTAAAGTCTTACTTACAGTCTTCTTTATATCTGGGGTTTTTGCTGATAGCGGTAGATGTTCTGATATATTTCATTGATTATCGGGCGGGTCTGGTACTTACCTGCTTTATCATTTTTTATCTTGCAATTATCCTTTCCCTGATGTTTTACAATAAGCCCATTATTATTAATGAGCTGATTAGTTTCGCCACGCAGTATGGACAGATACAGCGGCGGCTTCTGCGTGATTTGGACTTGCCGCACGCTCTGTTGGATGAAAGCGGTAAGATTATCTGGACGAATATTGCTTTTGAAAGAGCGGTGGATAAGGAAAAGGGATACCGAAAATCAATTACCTCGCTTTTTCCATCCATTACCAAAGACAGGCTTCCGGGAAATGTGGAAGAAGATGAAGTAGAATTTAATGTGGATTACGGAGAGTGTAATTACATTGCCAAGCTGAAGAAGATATCTTTAAAAGAAATGGCGCAAAACAGCGATATTATCGAGGCGAAAGGTTACGACGGCTATCTGATAGCCCTGTATCTGTTCGATGAAACCGCGCTGCGGATTGCGTTACAGGAAGTAGACGACCAGAGTCTTGCGGTCGGTTTGATTTATCTGGATAACTATGAAGAGGCGTTGGAAAGCGTAGAGGAGGTAAGACGCTCTCTTTTAATCGCTTTAATCGACAGGAAAGTAAATAAATATATCGCCGCGCTTGACGGTATTTGTAAGAAGATGGAAAAAGACAAATACCTGGTTATTATGCGGAAAAAAGCGGCGGCGCTTTTGCAGGATAACCGCTTTGATTTGTTAGAGGATGTTAAAACGGTCAATATTGGTAATGAAATGGCGGTGACCCTAAGTATCGGCGTAGGATTAAACGGACTGACCTATGCGCAGAACTATGAATTTGCCAGAAATGCAATCGATTTGGCCTTGGGGCGCGGCGGCGACCAGGCGGTTGTTAAAATGCCGGAAAATGTTATGTATTACGGTGGTAAGAGCCAGCAGGTAGAAAAGAGTACCCGTGTTAAGGCAAGGGTTAAGGCACATGCGTTAAAAGAAATTATTTCCATTAAAGATGAAGTATTTGTCATGGGTCATCGTCTGGGCGATACGGACAGTTTTGGCGCGGCAGTCGGTATTTACCGGATTGCCAAGACATTGGGAAAGCCGGCGCATATCGTTTTAAATGATGTTACGGCCTCCATGCAGCCTATGGTGGAAATGTTTAAGAATAATGACGACTATGAAGAAGATATGATTGTAGGAAGTACACAGGCGTTAGAAATGATTGGCGGCAATGCGGTTTTGGTTGTTGTTGATGTGAATAAGCCGAGTATTACGGAATGCCCGGATTTGTTGAAACATTGCAATTCCATCGTGGTATTCGACCATCACAGGCAGGGGTCGGAAATTATTGAGAATGCAACGTTATCTTATATCGAGGCATATGCTTCTTCGACGTGTGAAATGGTTTCGGAGATATTGCAGTATATCGGCGATTCGGTACGGATTAAGGCGGAGGAAGCGGACTGCATGTATGCGGGTATGATAATCGATACCAACAACTTTATGACAAAAACCGGCGTCAGAACCTTTGAGGCGGCGGCATTCCTGCGTAGAAACGGCGCCGATGTAACGCGGGTGCGTAAACTCTTTAGGGATGATGCTGCAGAATATAAAACGAAAGCGGATGCAGTCAGCCAGGCAGAGATTTATAGGCAGTCTTATGCAATTTCCATCTGCCGGGGCGAACATGTGCAGAGTCCTACGGTGATAGGCGCGCAGGCAGCAAATGAACTGTTGAATATTAAGGGAGTTAAGGCCAGCTTTGTTATGACGGAATACAACGGCGTCATTTATGTTTCCGCACGTTCCATCGACGAAGCGAACGTGCAGGTAGTGATGGAGCGAATGGGCGGCGGCGGCCATATGAATGTGGCGGGCTGTCAGATGCAGGGCAGCGTGGAGGATGCTATCGGCATGTTGAAGCAGACGCTGGATACAATGATTGAGGAAAGAGAATTGGAATAGAGAAGCAGGAAAGGACAGGTTTATTGATATGAAAGTGATTTTATTACAGGACGTTAAGTCTTTAGGTAAAAAAGGTGAAATTGTCACTGTCAGCGACGGTTACGCCAGAAACTTTATACTGCCGAAAGGATTGGGATTAGAGGCGGACGCAAAGAACCTGAATGATTTAAAACTCCAGAAAGCAAATGATGAAAAGGTGGCAAAGGAACAGTTGGAGGCGGCAAAGGAATTTGCCAAAGAACTTGAGACAAAGGAAGTAATCGTCAAAATGAAGTCCGGCGAGGGCGGAAAGACATTCGGTTCCATTTCCTCCAAGGAAATTGCGGCGGAAGCCAAAAAACAGTGCAATCTGGAACTGGATAAGAAAAAGATTCAGCTTCCGGAGGTAATAAAATCGTTAGGCGTGTATGAGGTAAGCGTAAAGCTTCATACCAAAGTAACAGGGAAGTTGAAAGTAAAAGTTGTTGAAGAGTAGAGAAATAACAAAAGGGATGGAGATAAAACATGCCACAGCAGGTGGAAGAGGCATTGTTAAAAAGAATATTACCGCACAGCATTGAAGCGGAGCAGTCGGTTATCGGTTCCATGATTATGGACAGGGAGGCAATCGTTGTCGCCTCGGAAATCATTGTGGGAGACGATTTTTACAGCAAACAATACGGCATTTTGTTTGAAACGATGGTGGAGTTAAACGACGAGGGTAAACCGGTTGATTTAGTGACGTTACAGGACAGGCTGAAAGAAAAGGACGTACCGCCCGAGGTCAGCAGCCTGGAATTTGTCAGAGACCTGATTACGGCAGTTCCGACTTCCGCCAATATCAAATACTATGCGAATATTGTAGCGGAGAAGGCTACGCTTCGCCGGTTGATTAAATTAAATGAGGAAATTGCCAATACCTGTTATGTGGGAAAAGAAAATCTGGAAGTTATTTTAGAGGATACCGAGAAGCGCGTTTTTGACCTGGTGCAGCGTAGAAATACGGATGACTTTGTACCAATCAGGCAGATTGTGATGAATGCCATGGACAGGATTGAGAGAGCTTCTCATAACAAAGGCAATGTAACGGGCGTAGCGACCGGTTTTATCGACCTTGATTACAGAACGGCCGGTATGCAGCCGTCAGATTTGATTCTCATAGCCGCAAGACCATCTATGGGGAAAACTGCCTTTGTTTTAAATATTGCGCAGTATGTGGCTTTTAAGCAGAATCAGACGGTAGCGATTTTCAGTCTGGAAATGTCAAAAGAGCAGTTGGTGAACCGTCTTTTTTCCATGGAATCGAAAGTCGATTCCCAGCATTTGCGGACGGGGAATCTTTCTGACGAGGAATGGGAGAAACTGATTGAAAGCGCGGGCGTTATCGGTAAGTCCAATCTGATTATTGATGACACGCCGGGCATCAGCATTTCGGAATTGCGCTCCAAATGCCGTAAGTATAAATTAGAGCATCATCTGGATATGATTATCATCGACTACTTACAGTTGATGTCGGGAAGCGGACGAGGTACGGATTCCAGACAGCAGGAAATTTCAGATATTTCCCGTTCGTTAAAGGCTCTGGCAAGAGAGTTGAACGTGCCGGTTATAGCATTGTCGCAGCTTAGCCGTGCCGTCGAACAGAGACCCGACCACAGGCCGATGCTTTCGGATTTGCGTGAATCCGGCGCTATCGAGCAGGACGCTGATGTGGTTATGTTTATTTACCGTGACGATTATTATAATAAAGATACGGAAAAAAGAAATATTGCGGAAATTATTATCGCGAAACAAAGAAATGGTCCTATCGGTACGGTAGAACTGGTCTGGTTACCGGATTTTACCAAGTTCGGAAACTTGCAGAAATAGGACAAAATGAGAACCTTACAGAAATAAGACAAATCATATAAAGCAAATACAAAAGAGGACAAGCCCAAATAGGGTTTGTCCTTTTGTGTCTAATGGAAAGCGGCGGTTAGGCTAAAAGAAAGGGGAATGGAAAATGGGTCAGGAAATGTTATTGATTTCAGAAGCGGCAAAACAGGTACAGGTGGAAACTCATGTCCTGCGCTATTGGGAGGAAGAATTACAGCTTCCGATTAAAAGAAACGAAATGGGGCATCGTTATTATACGATGGAAGATGTTGCGCAGTTTAAGGAAATTAAAGTATTAAAAGAGCAGGGATTGCAATTAAAAGCAATCAGAACGATTTTGCAAAAGGAGGGGCAGGAAAATATGGCAGCGGACAAGCCAAAGGAAGATGCGGCTATGGACTATCTTATCGGTAAAAAGCAAAAATATATTGTTTCATTATCGGGGGAGGAAAGCAGAGAGGAAAAGGCGAACAGATTACAATATCTGTTACAGCATATGATGGTGGAGACCGTAAAAAACGCCAACAGAGAACTCTGCACGGAAATCAAGGAAAGCATCTTAAAAGAACTGGATTATCAATTCCGTGCCAGGGAGGAAAAAGAAGAGGAACACTGGAAAAGGGAAGAGGAACATTTTAAAAAAGTGGATGAAATGTTAAGCCAGCGTCGCCGCGCCAAGGAAAAACCATCAAGAAAAGAAAAAAAGAAGGTAAAATTTTTAAAGCATTCATAAAAGCCGTTAATTGGATAATAAAAAAGCATCCAGCTTATTATGGTTGGACGCTTTTTTATTATCTTTTGTCGATTTGTCGGTCGAATTAAGCCTGAGCAATAGCGCCTGTCGGGCATTGTCCTGCACAAGAGCCGCAATCAATGCATTTATCAGGGTCGATTTCAAATTTGCCATCCCCCATGCTGATTGCACCTACCGGGCATTGTGCTTCGCAAGCGCCGCAAGCAACACAAGCATCACCAATTGCATATGCCATAACCTTATCCTCCTTATTCTCTTATCATGTAAAGCATATTGATATAAATTTATCAATCTATCCTATATTTTAATATAAAAACAGAGATTATACAAGATATAAAAGCGATTTCTTTCATTTGGTTTTAATTGTCAGCGGCAAGTTCTGCACGGCGTTTGCGGATGCCGTCCAGAATCACTTCTTTTTTGGCGAGCAGGTCTTTTTGTTCCATCGCGGGAACGTCCTTTAACTTATATTCCATACCCAGCTTTTCATATTTACTTTTTCCCATTGTATGATAAGGAAGCGCGTCCAATGCCTTTAAATTTTTGAATTGACCGATAAAATAACCGAGGTCGAATAAATATTTGTCATCATCCGTAATACCCGGAACAATGACATGTCGAATCCACATATCGACATCTTTTTCATCAAGGTACTTTGCAAAGGCAAGAATCCCGTCGTTTGGCTGGGAAGTCAATTCCTTATGCTTTTCGGGGTCAATGTGTTTGATATCCAGCATGACCAGGTCGGTCAAAGTCATTAATTTATCCAGTTTTGCAAGCCATTCCGGGTTGGCGTTTGTTTTATAGGCAATGCCGGAAGAGTCGATGCAGGTATGGATGTTTTTCTTTTTGGCAAGCGTAAATAAATCGAGCAGAAAATCGACCTGCATCAAAGGCTCGCCGCCTGTTACGGTAATGCCGCCGCCCTTATAGAAACTGATATTTCGTTCATATTGTTCGATAATATATTCCGGTTCCATTAAAGTGCCGGCATTCATTTCCCAAGTATCGGGATTATGGCAGTAGGCACATCGCATCGGACAACCTTGTACGAAAACAACGAATCTGACGCCGGGACCGTCTACCGTACCGAAACTTTCTAAAGAATGTATTCTTCCTTCCATAATGTAACGCCCTCTTTCTGTTAAAGTTTTATATAATAAGAAATTCCTCCAAAGAGCGGAAGAATGCAAAACATTCTTCCCGAGATAATCGCGTAGCGATTTTCTCGTGGATAATTGCGTAGCGATTTTCTCGTGGATAATTGCGTAGCGATTTTCTCGTATATAGTATAACCCGTGCTGGGCAAAAAAACCAGATAAAAACAGGGCTTTGAAAAACTTTTTCAAAGCCCTGTCTGGATTATTTCATCTGATTAGATGCTCTCATGGAATGTACGAGAGATAACGTCAGCCTGCTGTTCCGGTGTTAATTTGATGAAGTTTACTGCATAACCGGAAACGCGGATTGTCAACTGAGGATAATTCTCAGGATGTTTCTGAGCGTCTAATAAAGTATCTCTGTTCAGTACATTTACATTAAGATGATGACCGCCTTTGGTTGCGTAACCATCTAATAAAGATACTAAGTTATCAACTTGAGCTGTATTTGCTGCCATGATAAATTCCTCCTTTAAATTTATTATTTTTCTTATCGTTTAGTGGAAGTCGTCCAGACCTTGCTCTAAAGTTGGAACGCTGCAAGCTAACGGGGTTCTGGAACAATCCGTACAACCCATTGTCTGTACTTTCTTAGCGGCGTCAGTTTCATTGTCAACATCGACGTTTACATGTCCAACGCCCTGTGCCATACCCGCATCCAACATCTTCACAAAATCATCAATCATTTGATTCTCGTCCATATACATCCACCCTATTTGTTGAGGTCTACCTCAATATCTCCTGCAAATACCTTGTCTTCTTTACCAAGTGCGCCAGGAATGATGGTAAATGTGTTGGAGATACCATCCTGTGCATCCTTGAACGGAAGTTTGGATACGGAAGATAAGGAAGCTACTGCACCGTGAGTATCACGTCCGTGCATCGGGTTAGCGCCCGGAGCGAACGGCTGTCCTTTTCTACGTCCATCAGGTGTATTACCTGTAGCCTTACCGTAAGTTACGTTGGAAGTAATAGTAAGGATAGAAGTTGTAGGAACACCGTTTCTGTAGGTATGATGTCTTCTGATTGCCGTCATGAACTTATGCACGATATCCTGTGCAATCGTATCAACACGGTCATCATCATTACCATATTTCGGGAAGTCGCCGGTTGTCTTGAAGTCAACGATGATACCGTCTTCATCTCTAATCGGCTCAACCTTTGCATATTTGATAGCTGATAAGGAGTCAGCTACGATAGACAGACCAGCTACACCTGTTGCGAAGTAGCGTTTTACGTCTCTGTCATGAAGAGCCATCTCTGCTCTTTCATAGCAGTATTTGTCGTGCATGTAGTGGATGATGTTCAATGTATTTACATATACATCTGCCTGCCACTCCATCATATCCATAAATTTGTCATATACATCATCATAGTCAAGTACATCACCGGCAACAGGACGATATTTCGGTCCAACTTGTTTCTTGGTAACTTCGTCAACACCGCCGTTTAACGCGTAGAGCAGACATTTTGCAAGGTTTGCACGTGCGCCGAAGAACTGCATTTCTTTACCGATAACCATAGAAGATACACAGCAAGCGATACCGTAGTCATCACCGTGTGTTACTCTCATTAAGTCGTCGTTCTCATACTGGATGGAAGAAGTCTGGATAGACATCTTAGCGCAGTATTTCTTCCAGTTCTCAGGAAGCCTTGTAGACCAGAGAACTGTTAAGTTCGGTTCCGGAGAAGGTCCAAGGTTTGTCAATGTGTGCAGATAACGGAAGCTCATCTTGGATACTAACGGACGTCCGTCAACGCCAACACCGCCGAGGGATTCTGTTACCCATACCGGGTCGCCAGCGAAAATCTGATTGTATTCCGGTGTACGAGCGAATTTAATCAGACGCAGCTTCATGATGAAGTGGTCAACAAATTCCTGAATCTGCTCTTCTGTGAATGTACCGTTTGCCAAGTCTCTTTCTGCATAGCAGTCAAGGAATGTAGAAGTACGTCCGAGAGACATAGCAGCGCCGTTCTGCTCCTTAACAGCACACAGATAACCGAAGTAAGTTGCCTGAATAGCTTCCTGTACGTTAGTAGCAGGTTTGGAAATGTCGCAGCCATAAGAAGCAGCCATTTCTTTCATTAATTTAAGAGCAACCATCTGCTCGGAGAGTTCTTCACGAAGACGGATAACATCATCTGTCATAACACGTCCTGTAGAATCTTTCTGAGCCTGTTTGTCTTCGATTAAGTAATCAATACCATACAGAGCGACACGTCTGTAGTCGCCGATGATACGTCCACGTCCATAAGCATCCGGAAGACCTGTGATGATATGGGAGGAACGGCATGCTCTCATTTCCTGATTGTAAGCGTCGAAGCAGCCTGCATTGTGTGTTTTTCTGTGTGTGGAGAAGAACTCACTGATTTCAGGGTCAACTTCATAACCATTGTCAGAGCAAGCTTTCTCTGCCATTCTGATACCGCCGTAAGGCTGTAAGGAACGTTTGAAAGGTTTGTCTGTCTGGAAACCAACGATTTTCTCTTTGCTCTTGTCCAGATATCCCGGTCCGTGGGATGTGATAGTGGAAATAACTTTGGTGTCCATGTCAAGTACACCGCCTGCCTCACGTTCCTGTTTCTGTAAATCAAGAACCTGCGCCCATAAGTCTTTTGTGTTTTGTGTAGGGCCGGCTAAGAAAGACTCATCACCTTCATAGAGATGATAGTTTTTCTGGATGAAGTCGCGCACATTAACTTCATTTTCCCATTTGCCGCCTACAAAATCTTTCCATTCTGGTCTCATTTTGAAATAGCCTCCTATTTTAATAATATTGATTAATATATTTAGCATATTTTATGGGAAAATATGCTTAAAACCATACTTGTACCGTACACTTATTATATGTTAAAAAGCCGAGATACGTCAAGTCGGGCATTGTACTTTTTCGCATACATAATATGAATTTTTTTGTAATTTTTTGTGAAATTTGTATGAAAGAAAAAAATAGCGGGATTTTTCAAGGGAATTTATTATCTGAATCCGGGCTTTTCCTTGCATAATTATGACAATATGGTACAATATGGATTGTAACATATGTTATAAAATAGGAGAAAGCCAGTGAAAGAACTAGAATATCCTTTTGATGCAGAATATATTTTAAAAAAGCGAAAAGCCCTTAAAAAAGAACTTTTAGCCCAAAGTGGAGCGGCACAGAATGGCAAACCTTATATTTCTAAGCGTATTGCCATTCTGGGTGGTTCTACTACGCATGATATTAAAGAGATATTAGAACTATTTTTGCTCAATGCAGAAATAACACCTGTTTTCTATGAGTCGGAATATAATCAGTATTGGCAGGATGTGATGTTTGATAATCCGGAACTGATGCAATTTCATCCTGACATCATTTTTATTCATACAAGTACGAGAAATATCAAAGATTTTCCAACGCTGCGGAGTACAAATGAACAGATAGAAGAATTACTTGAAGCGGCGTATCAACCATATGAGCAGATGTGGGATAAGATTGAGAATGTTTATCAATGTCCGGTGATTCAGAATAATTTTGAACCGCCATTTTATCGTTTGCTGGGAAATTCCGATTTTTCCGATTCTCATGGGCGATTGAACTTTATTAACAGACTGAATGCAAAGTTTGCGGCATATGCGCAGGCACATAATAATTTTTATATCAACGACATTAACTATATGGCGTCCTGCTACGGACTGCAAAAGTGGGCGGACCCATTTTATTGGCATATGTATAAGTATGCCTGCGCGCTTCAGGCGATACCGGAGCTTGCATATAACATAGCAAATGTTATTAAATCCATCTATGGGAAAAACCAGAAAGCTTTCGTATTGGATTTGGACAATACGCTCTGGGGCGGCGTTGTAGGAGACGACGGCGCAGATAATATTGAAATCGGTCAGGAAAGCTCCATCGGGCAGTTGTACAGCGAATTTCAGAAGTATCTGAAAGCGCATAAGGACTTGGGAGTTTTATTGACGATTGATTCCAAAAATGATGAAGAAAATGCGCTGGCGGGCTTAAATCGTCCGGACAGCGTGTTAAAACCGGAGGATTTTCTTATTATAAAGGCAAACTGGGAAAATAAAGATAAGAATATTTTAGAGATTGCCAGAGAATTAAATATTGGCACGGACAGTTTGGTTTTTGTGGATGATAATCCCGCGGAGCGTCATATTGTTTCCGCGCAGGTTCCGGATGTGAAAACGCCGGAAGTGGACGATATCGCCCATATGATTACACTGCTTGACAGGGCAGGATATTTTGAGGTGACAAATATTTCGGAAGATGATTTGAAGCGGAATGATATGTATAAGGCGAATGTAGAGCGTAAAAAGCAGGAAGCAAGTTATACGGACTATGCCGATTATCTGCGTTCTTTAGAGATGGAGACGGAAATTCAACCTTTTGTGCCGATGTATATGGCTCGTATCGCGCAGCTTACCAATAAAAGCAATCAGTTTAATTTAACAACAAAGCGTTGTACGCAGACGGATATCGAGGGATATGCAAAAGACCCGGATTATATTACGCTGTATGGAAAGCTGGAGGATAAATTTGGCGATAATGGAGTCGTCTCCGTTGTATTCGGGCATATAGACAAAGCGGATGAGACGCTGTTTCATATTGATTTATGGCTTATGAGCTGCCGCGTCTTAAAAAGGGATATGGAGTATGCGATGATGGACGAGCTTGTCGCTAAATGCCGGGAGCAAGGCATACATTGTATCAAGGGATATTACTATCCGACGGCGAAAAATGCCATGGTAAGAGATTTCTATGCGTTGCAGGGATTTACAAAGATAAATGAGGATATTGAGGGTAACGCGGAATGGGAGTTTATCATACCAAAGCAATATGAGAATAAGAATAAGGTAATCAGGGTCAATGGAGAAACAATTTAAGACTTGCAACGAGTGACTTTTCGACTTATACTATATAAGCATGGATTTATAGCTTTATGGCATAAAACAAATACAGTAGGGGAAAATGATACTGTAAAATATTTTTGGGAGGTATAAACATGGCTGATATTACAAAGGACATGACAATCGGTGAAATTTTAAGAACGAATCCGGACGTTGCTCCGATTCTGATGAATGCGGGAATGCACTGCTTAGGATGCCCGTCCGCGCAGGGAGAGTCTCTGGAAGAGGCTGCAATGGTGCATGGCATGAATATTGACGAGTTGATGACGCAGATTGCGGCGTTATCATAGTGTGAAGAGATTTGGCTCAAATAAAAAGCTCTAAGAGGCTGCATGATGCAGTTTCTTAGAGCTTTGTTAGTAGAGCAGCTCAATATCATACCAAGTGTTATTTTAAATCTCTGCCAGAGACTGAATCGCTTTATCTTTAATCACAGGCTCGCAATGTTCCTCCAGATAGGATTCCACTGCCGGAGAAAAAGGCTCTGAACTGCCATATTCCGAGAAAATATTGCAGATACGGATAAATTCCGAGGCGTTTAACTTTGCGGGCGAGATGAGAAGAAGGTAAGAACCGTCCGTCTCTTTTTTATATAATGAATTTACGCCACGGTAAAGCGGTGCGGCAACATGCGCAAGCCTTATCACATCGGATAAGGAAGCAAAAGAAAACATACGGTTGGTGTGTACCGGGGAAACCGGAGTTTTCGCCGGGGCCATATGTGCATGTTCCTCTTCCGAAGCGGCGCCGGTGCGGCTCTGCTGGTCCATTTTCCGCAGCATATCCAACATTTCGTCGGCGCTGTCGGCAAATGCTTCCATAAGTTCCTCATGGTCATCCATAGCGTCATCATGCACGGAAGGAGCGAATTTGGAAAAACGGGTATCCAGTTCTTCCGGGTCTTCGACTTTCGTGATAATTAAAACGATACACTCCGCGTTGAGAGGAATCGCTTCTATCATAAGTGGAATATCCTCCGCTTCAAACCCGCATTCGTAAGCGGCTTGCTGCATCATATCGCGAAAGAGGGTTTTAGCCTTTTCCGTACCATATGCCAGTTCGCTTATTTTTAATTCCCTGTCCGCCAAGTCCTCTCTTGTGAGCGTACAGCGAATCTGATGTTCATTTACTTTTTCAATTTTCATAATATCACATCCTTACTATAAGATACTGATACTGTTAATTTATGTGAATTTTTATTATAATGTCATTTTAAAAGTATCTTATACTTTGTATTAATTTAAGTCAATAGTATGACAAAAGTCTTTAAAAAAATTTAATAATTGCTTGCTTTTTTGTAAAATTATGGCTATAATAGGCACAAGATGTCTCCTGACAAATATAACTAAGAAAGGAGGCAAGCATAAATTTCATAAAATATTCTGTCTCTCCTATCTATATTATTTCTAGTATTTATTCTATTTTGATTATTGATATAGTATGAGAAAGTCTTACAGGCTTATGCGTCTGGTCATAGAATAATTTTTTTCATTCGTTATTTTCACAATTATAATTCACAATGATTGAAAAGGTTATACAGTTATTTTTATATTTTTAAGCATGTCAGGAGCGTCTTAGGCTGAAATACGGCGTCTTATCAGGTTTTTAAACCGAAGCGGTTTGTTATAATATCACGGAAATCCCTTTGGAACGCCAGCGGTTTAAAAAATATGGTTAGACTGTAATTTCGCGGACATAATGATATCATGGAATTATGGGAAAGATATGGACAGGAGGCCCCCACTTCTTTCACTGATTTGCGAAAATGGTCAAAAAAAGTCAAAAATGATAATGACGGCCGGGGAATAGTCTGTTATAATTAAGGACGGTCAGAAAGGAGCTGGATAGATGAAAAAAATGATTCCGGTACTTGTCGCGATCGTCCTTATCATTGTGATTGCGGCAGCAGGATTTGGAGCGATAGTGATAGAGAAATATTCTTATTCCAAAGAGCGTGCCGATTTGGATGAATACTTTGGAGTTGCGGGAGCGGATGATGTACCGATTATTTTACAGGATGAACGGATAGAGGAACATGCTAAAATATGGGATAACGTATGTTATTTTGATTTTGCCACGGTGCATTTGTATTTTAACGATAGATTTTATGAAGATAAGCAGGAAGGACTTTTACTCTATGTGCTGCCCGATTCCATTGTCCGGACGCAAATCGGTTCTTCCACTTATACAATAGGCGGGGATATGACGGAAGATGCCGGTTATGTCATTTCCAGATATGAAGGAGATGTTCTCTATGTGGCCGTTGATTTTGTGAAAAAATACGCTAATTTTTCTTATGAGCTTTTTACGCAGCCTTATCATATGCAGGTATATACTGAGTGGAATGAAAGACAGGCGGCGGATATTACAAAAGATACGCAGGTCAGATATCAGGGCGGCATTAAGAGCGATATTTTAACGGATGTGACGAAAGGCGACAGCGTCATTATTCTGGAGGAAATGGAAAACTGGACAAAAGTAAAGACGCGGGATGCCTATATCGGTTATGTGGAAAATAAAAGGCTTTCGGAGAAATATACGGAATCGCCGGTTGCGGTGAGCGATTATGTGGAACCGGAGATTGTCGGAAATACGAGAGATTATAAGATTAACCTTGCATGGCATGCGATTTATGCTATGGGTGGGAATGATACGTTAAAGACGGTTCTTGCCCCGACGCAGAGCGTCAATGTGATATCGCCCACATGGTTTGTTCTGACGGGAAATGAGGGCGATTATACAAGCCTTGCGTCTAAAGAATACGTGAATACGGCACATGACATGGGTTTGGAAGTGTGGGCGTTAATCAGTAATATTACGGAATCGGAAACGATTGATATGTATGAACTGCTTGGCAGGACAAGTTCAAGGACGAAGTTAATAGATAATCTGATAGCAACAGCGCTGGAATATGATTTGGACGGCATTAATATTGATTTTGAAAGCATCAGCGTTGACGCGGGGGAAGCGTTTATTGAGTTTATCAGGGAACTTTCTATTCCCTGTCGGGCCAACGGCATTGTCTTATCGGTAGATAATTATGTGCCGAAAGGATATAACACCTTTTATCATAGGAAAGAACAGGGCGTGTTCGCCGACTATGTCATTGTTATGGGATATGACGAACATCACGGGAGCAGCACGGAGGCAGGTTCGGTAGCCTCTATCAACTATGTGGAGGACGGCATTTCCAAAACGTTAGAGGAAGTGGCTCCGGAGAAAGTGATAAATGCGATTCCTTTCTATACGAGAATATGGGAAACGAATGGAACGGAGGTGACAAGTCAGTCCGTCAGTATGGAAATGGCGGAGGAATATCTGGCAAACCATGCGGTTGTGGCACAATGGGATGAGGTAACGTGCCAGAATTACGGGGAATATCAGTCCGGCAACAGTTATTTCCAGGTGTGGCTTGAGGACGAGGAGTCGATTAAAGTCAAATTGAACGTTATGGAGAATTACCATATCGGCGGCGTAGCGGAATGGCGGCTGGGATTGGAGAAGCCGATTGTATGGGAAGTCATTGCGGACTACATGAATAACGATTGAAAAAAGAAAATATTTATTATATGATAGATATATATGGTTAGTACGATTTTCTTATAGGAGGATGTTTGACATGAAAAGTAAATTTGGTATCAAAGAAGTAGTGGCAATCGGTATTGGAACCGCATTGTTCGTAGCGTTGACACAGGTGCAGATTCCGCTGGGATTCATCCCGAATACGGCATTGCAGCCGAGAGCGGCGCTGCTGGTATTTTTGGCAGGCGTATTCGGTCCTGTTGTGGGCGGTGTAGTTGGTCTGCTTGGCCATGCGCTTGGTGACGCATTATTCTATGGAAGCATCTGGTGGAGCTGGGTATTCCCGGAGGCGGTAGTTGGCATTCTGGTCGGTTTGTTTGCTGCAAAATTTGCCATCAAAGACGGCGGATTTGCAACAAAAGAGATTGTACTGTTTAATATCGTACAGGTGATTGCCAACGCATTGGCATGGATTGTCGCAGCGCCGGTTCTGGATATTTTAGTTTATGCGGAGCCTGCCAATAAAGTTTTTGCACAGGGCGCATGGGCATTTTTAGGAAATATCATTATTGCAGGTATTTTAGGTACGTTACTTGCCGTTGCTTATTCCAAGGTCGGCGGAAAATCATCCAGCTTGAGTAAAGAGGACGAATGAAACCAATAATAGAATTTAAAAATTTTTCATTTAAATACCGTTCCCAGAAAGAACCGACCATTAAGGATGTTAATTTAGCGATATATCCGGGAGAAAAAGTGCTGATAGTAGGACCATCCGGTTCCGGTAAGTCCACTTTGGCGCACTGCATCAACGGTCTTGTGCCGTTTGCCTATAAAGGGGAAATTTCGGGAACTTATACGGTGAATGGGCAAAATCCTTTAGATTTGGGAATTTTCGGCCTTTCTAAACTGGTAGGAACCGTTTTACAGGATACGGACGGGCAGTTTATAGGACTGACGGTAGCGGAGGATATTGCATTTGCACTGGAAAATGATGAAGTACCACAGCCGGAAATGTTTGAGCGGGTGGCAAAGGTAGCCGAAACGGTAGAAGTGCAGTCGGTGCTTGGAAATGCGCCGGGTGCGCTTTCCGGCGGGCAGAAACAGAGGGTATCTATGGCGGGCGTTATGATCGACCGGGTGGATATCCTTCTGTTTGATGAGCCGTTAGCTAATTTAGACCCGGCAACCGGCAAGCGCGCGATTGAGTTAATCGACCAGATTCACAGACAGGAAAAAACAACAGTTGTTATTATTGAACATCGTTTAGAGGATGCCCTTACCTGCGGTGCGGACCGTATCATTGTCGTGGGCGAAGGCAGAATCGTGGCGGATATGACGCCGGATGAGCTGTTATCGACAGATATTCTGCAAAAAGAGGGCATCAGAGAGCCTTTGTATGTGACGGCTTTAAAATATGCGGGGTGCCGGACTGCGGCGGACGCCGGACTCTCCGCTATTGCATCCATGAAAGAGACAGGTTATCTTAAGCGGTGCCGGGAACAGGTCAGAGAATGGTTTAGGCAGACGCAGATTGCGAAGAAAGAACAAAGTAAGGAAGTTGTGTTGGAAGTAAAGAATCTGGATTTTGCCTATACTCCGGACAAACCGGTGCTGCGAAATGTTTCTTTTCAGATACATAGAGGGGAGATGCTTGCCATCGTCGGAAAAAACGGCGCCGGTAAGTCAACGCTCTCCAATTTAATCTGTGGTTTTTTACAGCCGGATAGCGGAAGTATTTCTCTGCATGGGGAGGATATTTTAACCTGCTCCATTAAGGAAAGGGGAGAAAGCATCGGTCTTGTGATGCAGAATCCGAATCAGATGATTAGTAAGACCATGATTTTTGAAGAAGTTGCGCTGGGACTGCAGGTGCGCGGCGTGCCGGAGGACGAGATAGAGAAAAGGGTCCATGAAACGCTTAAAATATGCGGTCTGTATCCGTTTAGGAACTGGCCGATATCAGCGCTTAGTTATGGACAGAAGAAACGCGTGACGATTGCGTCTATTTTGGTGATGAATCCGGATATCATTATTCTGGACGAACCGACGGCGGGACAGGATTACAGGCATTATACCGAAATTATGGAGTTTTTGGAAGGTCTGAATCGTGACAGAGGGATTACGATTGTTATGATAACACATGATATGCACTTGATGCTGGAATATACCGACCGGGCATTGGTGATTGCGGAGGGGCAGTTACTGGCGGATAAGCGACCGAGCGAGATTCTGACAGATGATATGTTGACCCAAAAAGCGTATTTAAAGAGAACTTCTCTTTATGACCTCGCCGTGGGATGCGGTATTGACAATCCTTCCGCATTTGTGGACTGTTTCATTTATTATGAGCGTGAGAATAGCAGAGAGATAAAGGGGGTATCATAATGGCAAGGGTATTGACTTATGAAGAAAAGGATACCTGGATTCACAGACTGAGCGGCGTGACGAAATTAATATTTTTTCTCCTCTGGTCTGTTACGAGTATGATTTCCTATGATACCAGAGTGTTGATTGTAATGCCCATTTTAAGCTTTATCATTTTTGCCATGTCTAAGACAAAATGGCGTCAGGTGGGTACGGTATTTAAGTTTATTATGGTATTTTTATGTATCAATCTGATTGCGATTTTTTTCTTTTCTCCCGACCAGGGGAGCAAAATATATGGAACGCAGACGCCGATATGGCATCTTTTTGGCAACTATACATTGACAAAGGAACAGCTTTTTTATGAAATGAATGTTATGCTGAAATACTTAACGATTATTCCGGCGGTTTTTATGTTTATTGTAACGACGAATCCAAGCGAGTTTGCCGCGTCCATGAATAAAATAGGAATTCATTATAATATTGGTTATTCCGTTGCGCTTGCGCTGCGTTATATTCCTGATGTGCAGGATGATTTTACCAAAATTAAACACGCGCAGGAAGCAAGAGGAATTGAAATGTCCAAAAAGGCTTCTTTTATCAGCCGTATTAAAAATATGGCGGCGATTATCTTTCCGCTTGTTTTTTCCAGTATGGATAGAATCGATGTTGTCAGCAATGCCATGGAACTGCGCGGTTTTGGTAAGAATAAAAAACGTACATGGTATTCCGCGAAGCCGTTTAAGCGTAACGATTATCTGACGCTGGCGGCGGTAGTGATTTTTACGATTGCGGCTTTTATCATTACATTCCACGACGGCAGCAGATTCTATAATCCGTTTGTATCATAAACATTTTATGATATACATACGCTAAAGGATTTTAGGGATGGAAAGTGGGAAAGATATGTTGAATCAGTTTGCACGGACAGAACTTTTATTGGGAAAAGAGGCAATGGAAAAACTGGGGCGGGCGCATATCGCGGTATTTGGCATCGGCGGTGTGGGCGGTTATATCGTAGAGGCTCTGGTGCGCAGCGGCGTGGGCAATTTTGATTTGATAGACAGCGATAAAGTTTCTCTCACCAATATAAATAGACAGATTATTGCAACGGAAGAGACGATTGGCAGATATAAGGTCGATGTTATGAAAGAACGGATGTTATCTATTAATCCGGATGTGAAAGTAAATACCCATCAATGTTTTTATCTGCCGGAGAATGCAAGCGAGCTTGACCTGAGCAGATTTTCTTATGTAGCGGACGCTGTCGATACGGTAACGGCCAAAATAGAACTGATTTTGCAGGCACAGAAAGCAGGGGTGCCGATTATCAGTTGTATGGGAAGCGGGAATAAGCTAAATCCCACACAGTTGGAAATAGCGGATATTTATCAAACATCGGTCTGTCCGCTGGCAAAGGTTATGAGAAGAGAACTGCGCAGACGGGGCGTTGAAAAGTTAAAGGTGCTATATTCCAGAGAAGAGCCGATTAAAGTAGGACAGGCCGTTCCGGGAAGCGTCTCATTCGTTCCTTCAGCGGCGGGGATTATCATAGCATCGGAAATGGTAAAGGATATTGTGGCGGCAAATGCCGCGGGTTAAGAGAAAGAGATGATTTTGTATGAGAGTATCAACAAGGGGAAGATATGCGCTGCGGTTAATGCTGGATTTGGCGACTTATAGCGAAGATGGTCCTGTCAGTTTAAAGGATGTGGCTAAAAGGCAGGGAATATCAGATAAGTATCTGGAACAGATTATAGCGGTTTTAAATAAGGCGGGGTATGTGAAGAGCGTCAGGGGCGCGCAGGGAGGTTATTTACTAAAGAGAAATCCCACGGATTATACCGTAGGTATGATACTGCGGCTGACAGAGGGAGATTTATCGCCTGTCGGGTGCGTGGGAGAAGGAAAAGAAGAATGTGAGCGTAAGGCGGGATGCGTTACGATTAGAATATGGCGGCAGATTAATGATGCCATAAACGGCGTAGTGGATAATATTACGCTGGCGGATATGCTTGCGTGGCAGGAGGAAATGGCGCATGACCCACTGCGGAATATGCCTCCCCGGCATGAGAAAGATTAGTATGCTCCTCTTATGTCTATTTTGAACGGGTTTTGCATAAAGTGTAACAAGAAGCGTGCAAGGACGAAGAGATGGAGCAAATACAGAAATATAAAATAAGAATTATGGCGGCCCTGCTTATTATGGTGTCCGTCTATTTTCTTGCCTATCCGCAGGCCATACAGACTACCTCAAAGGAAACTGCGGACAAAAAGCAAAGGCCGTGTGTGGTGATTGACGCCGGACATGGCGGGGCGGATCCCGGCAAAGTAGGCATTAATGGCGTACTCGAGAAAGATATTAACTTGCAAATTGCCCAAAAGTTACAACAGTTTTTGGAAATGGCGGATGTAGACGTTGTCCTGACCAGAGACTCGGACGAGGGTCTGTATGACGAAGATGCTTCCAATAAAAAAGTACAGGATATGAAAAGGCGGGTGGCAATCATTGAGCAGGCAGCTCCCGTTATAACGGTCAGCATCCATCAGAACAGCTACCATGAGGAATATGTGCATGGCGCGCAGACTTTTTATTATGAGACCAGTGAGCAGAGCAAGATATTGGCTGAAAATATACAACATGCGTTATTAAATGGAGTCGATAAAGAGAACAAACGTGTTGCCAAAAGCAATGACAGCTATTACTTACTTAAAAAAACATCATCCCCTATCGTGATTGTGGAATGCGGTTTTTTATCTAACAGTGCGGAAGCGCAGAAACTGGAAACGGACTATTATCAGGAAAAGCTGGCGTGGGCGATTCATTTAGGGATTCTGCAATATATCAATAGCCAAAAATAGAAAAATATGATATTATGATAAAAATTAACAAAGGAGATTATGCGGGCTGTGGACACGCGAATCGTGCAGGTTGGTGAACAGCATAAGGCCGGAGAAATATTGCGGCAGGCAGGCGAATTGATAAAGGCGGGAGGGCTTGTTGCTTTTCCTACGGAAACGGTATACGGGCTGGGCGGTGATGCGTTAAATCCCGATTCCTCCAGAAAAATATATGAGGCCAAGGGAAGACCGTCGGATAATCCGCTTATTGTGCATATCTGCCGGATGGAAGATTTATCCCCTATCGTGGAAGAGATTCCGGAAGCGGCCGAAAAACTGGCGGCGGCTTTCTGGCCGGGCCCGCTGACCATGATTTTTAAAAAGACGAAGTTAGTGCCGCCTGAAACGACAGGAGGGCTTGCTACGGTAGCGGTCAGAATGCCGCTGCATCCGACGGCGTCAGCGTTAATTGCGGCCGCGGGCGGTTATATAGCGGCGCCAAGCGCCAATCTTTCCGGAAAACCGAGTCCGACCTCGGCAAAGTATGTCATAGAGGACTTAATGGGGCGGGTGGATATGATTATCGACGGCGGAGACGTAGAAATCGGCCTGGAATCCACAATCGTCGATATGACGGAGGATGAACCGGTGATATTAAGGCCGGGATATATTACAAAAGAAATGCTGGAAGACGTATTGCAGTCGGTGGGTGAAGATAAGACAATGATGTCGCCGGAAAGCGGACAGCGGCCGAAAGCGCCGGGTATGAAATACCGCCACTATGCGCCAAAAGGCGAACTGACGATTGTAGAGGGCGAAATCAAAGCCGTAACGGCCTATATCAACGGGCAGACAGAGCGTCTGCAAAAAGAGGGGCATAAGGTTGGCGTTGTAGGAACGGACGCTACGATTGCGAAATACAAAGGAGATGTCTGTAAAAGCGCGGGCAGCCGGACGGATGAGAAGACGATTGCACAGCGGCTATATCGGATATTAAGGGAATTTGATGATGAAAACGTGACCGTTATTTTCTCGGAATCTTTTGACAGCGCGGGAATCGGACAGGCTATTATGAACAGACTGCTCAAGGCGGCGGGACATCATGTAGTAAAAGTATAAATGCGATATATAATAACATGTGTTACAAAACAAACAGGAGGAATGGAAGATGATAGGAATCGGGAGCGACCATGGCGGTTATGATTTAAAACAGGCAGTTATTGCCTATTTGAAAGAACAGGGAATCGAGTATAAAGATTTTGGATGCATGGATAAAAAATCCTGCGATTATCCTATTTATGGAAAGGCGGTGGCAGAGGCGGTAGCGGACGGTTCCTGCGAAAAGGGAATTGTTATCTGTACGACGGGCATCGGCATTTCCATTATGGCAAATAAGATACCGGGTATCCGCTGTGCGCTTTGTGCCGACACAGTATCGGCGCGGCTGACAAGAGAGCATAATGACGCCAATGTATTGGCGATGGGCGGCGGCATTATTGGAACCAATCTTGCGCTCAGTATTGTGGATACATTCCTGCATACGCAGTTTTCAGGGGAAGAAAAGCATCAAAGAAGAGTGAATATGATTAATGATGCACTGAAATAGAAAGGCATGGGTTTTATGAAATTCAGACGAAATATGGCGGCGCTGCTGCTTTTTGTGCTGCTGATAGGGATGCTGCATGTTTCTGCTTATGCGACAGAGGAGACCAGGCGTCAGATTGAAGAAGCGGAACAGCAAAAGCAACAGACCCAGTCTCAGCTTGAAGATACAAAAGAAAACCTTGATACTTTAAATGAGCAGAAGGAATCCCTCGAGGGTACTTTGTCAACTTTGAATACAGAATTGTCTCAGGTGAGCAATAATCTCAGTGACCTGGAGGCGAAAATCGCGGACAAGGAAGCCGAAATAGAAGAGACCAACGAAAAGATTGAGCAGACCAACCGGGAATTGGAAGACGCGATAGCCACCAAGGATGAGCAGTATGAGAATATGAAAAAGCAGATTAAATTCATGTATGAAAAGAGTGATTATCTTTACCTGGAAATGCTGCTTTCGTCGGGAAGCCTTGCTGAATTGTTGAACCGGAACGATTACATTGAACAGTTGTCGGCATATGAAAGGAAAGTGCTGGAAGAATATAAGGCCATTCAGGAAGCAATCGAGGATATGGCGGCGCAGCTTGACGCGGATATGGCACAGCTTGAAGCGGATAAGAGCGAACTGGACAGCTACAGGGTACAGGTAGTGGCGGAACAGAGCAGGGTTTCCGGATTGGTCAGCCAGGCGAGCAATTCCCTGGCAACAACATCGAGTCAGATTTCCGACGCGGAAGCGGCGGCATTAGCATATGAACAGCAGATAAAGGAGCAGGAAGAGAATCTTTCGGCGCTTAGGCAAAAACTTGCAGAAGAACTGCGGATGGCGGAACTTGCCGCACAGTCGAGCTGGCGCGATATTTCCGAAGTGAGTTTTGCGGAGGGAGACAGATATCTGTTAGCCAATCTGATTTACTGTGAAGCGGGAGCGGAACCCTATGTTGGGCAGGTGGCTGTCGGCTCCGTCGTGATTAACAGAGTGCTTAGTTCGGTCTATCCGGATACAGTAGTGGGTGTTATTTATCAATCGGGGCAGTTTTCGCCGGTAGCAAGCGGAAGGCTGGCTTTGGCGTTGGCGGAAGGCAGGGCGACATCAAGCTGTTATCAGGCGGCTGACGAGGTGATGGCCGGTACGACGACGGTCGGCAACTGCGTTTATTTCAGGACGCCTGTTGATGGCATTACGCCCCGTTACAGAATTGGAGGACATATTTTTTATTAAAGTTTGGACAGGATATCCTCTATCGGTTTCTGCAATGTAGGAAAATTGCCGGAATATATGATTTCCAACAGGCTGCTTAAGCACAGCAGAGATTTTTTGAGGGTATCTTCGGAAATGAGGTTTTCATTTAACGCCGTTACCAGTTCGTCAATATCCACAACTTTGACAAAGCCGTCCGGATAGACAATGACGTCGGCGAGTAAGTCAGTGAAAATATAGGTATTGGTATCGGGCTTGTAGTCATGTTCCACAATGTCGCAGTACCAGAATAGAAGAGAGCCGTCTTCGCGGTAAAACTTGCTGACTTTATAGCCCTCATTTAGAAAATAACAGGAATAACCATGATGGAGGTCTTTTTTCGGCTTTAGGGTATCCCAGCCGGTTATAATAATCTGCTTGTCCTGATGCAGAATTTTATCGTCCTTTAACAGGATACATTCTTCGGGGATAATTCTTTTACGGTATAAGATGGGTGATGGCATAAGACCTCCTAAAATATGTATAATATACAGTTAAGTATATCATAAAAAAGATAGCGGCTGAAAGAAAAAATAAACAAAATTCGCATAATTTCCTTAAATATACTGGACATTATTCCCAAAAATGGTTATAATTTTATATGTGCATGAAAAGAAGGGGAAAAACCGTGAAATATAATCGAAACGTCTATCATTCACTCATGATGATAAGTCAATTTGGTATCAATATGCTTGTACCTATTTTTCTCTGTTCTTTTATTGGAATGTACATGGACAGAAAATGCGGAACTACTTTTTGGATAGTAATTCTGTTTTTTGTAGGAGCGGCTGCAGGTTTTAGAAATGTATTTCATTTTGCAAAAAAAATATATGAAGAGCCTGCGGTAACAAGAAAGCACAAGAAAGCCGGACAGGAAGAAAAGAAAGATGGAAAAAAACGCGAAGATAAAAATTGATGCTACATTATTTGATTTGTGTCTGGGTATTTTTCTATATGGCATTGTATGCCAGGTTGTTCTTCTTTTTTTTTCCCGCAGACCCGAATACAGCATAGGATTATGGATTGGGGTGGTTCTTGCGCTTGTTGGTTCCATCCATATGTGGTGGACGCTGGACCGGAGCCTGGAAATGGCTTCCAAAGATGCGACGAAAACAGTGGGTACGCAATATATCGTCCGTTATTTTATTTTGGTGGCTGCAATGGCAGTGTTAGCAGTAAGCGGATTCGCTAATCCGCTTTGTGCCTTTTTAGGTTATATGGGAATGAAAGTGTCTGCTTATATGCAGCCTTTTACCCGCAAAATCAGTTCTAAAATTTTTAAGGTCTAAAATCTATTCGTAAGGAGGTGAGAGTATGGGGCAGGGAGTTCTGATGTCCGCAGGAGCAGATATTGATTTTATGATACATGGCGTATTTTCCTATCAGCTCTTTGGGCAGACAGTTTGGATTACGACAACCCATGTCTGCGTTTTGATTGTTATGTTAGTCATTATCGGATTTTGTTTTGCGGCTAACAGGGTTGTCAAACATGCGTCGGAAGTGCCGGGAACATTCCAGAACATTGTAGAAATGGTTGTGGAAATGCTCGATAATATGATAGGCGGCGTTATGGGGAAATTTTCACCTCAATTCCGAAACTATATTGGAACAATCTTTATTTTCATTTTATTAAGCAACATATCCGGACTGTTTGGCCTGCGTCCGCCTACGGCGGATTACGGCGTTACTTTCCCGCTTGGTATCATTACGTTTTGTTTAATTTTCTTCAATAAACTAAGATACCAGAAAGTGAAAGGTTTTATCGCCGGTTTGTGCGACCCGTGGCCGATATGGGCGCCCATCAATGTGATAGGTGATGTTGCGGTGCCGATTTCATTGTCGCTGCGTTTGTTTGCAAATGTATTGTCCGGTACGGTTATGATGGCGTTAGTTTACGCATTATTAGCCAAGATAGCAATTATCTGGCCGGCAGCGCTTCATGTTTACTTTGACTTGTTCTCCGGAGCAATTCAAACTTATGTATTCTGTATGCTGACGATGACATACATTACAGACGCCTGTACAACGGAATAACAAGCTGAAGATTAGAAATCTTCAGCTGCGAATATTGCGTTTACACGCAAATTCGTGGTATGAAAATTTATATATTTAAATTAAGGAGGACACAAAAATGAATTTTGACAGTAATTTTATCTTAGGATGTTCAGCAATCGGAGCAGGACTTGCGGTTATCGCAGGTATCGGTCCTGGTGTTGGACAGGGTATTGCAGCAGGACACGCAGCAGCGGCTGTTGGCAGGAATCCGGGAGCAAAGTCTGATGTTACATCTACGATGCTTTTAGGACAGGCCGTAGCCGAGACAACCGGTTTGTATGGTTTGCTGATTGCGATGTTACTCTTATTCGTAAAACCTTTGGTACCGTAAGAGCCTCTGGATGATAAAAAGGAGAAAGGAGGCTTAAGGCTTGAATACAATAGTGAGTACAAATCTGGTACTGGCATCGGCGGAAATGAGTCCGAGACTTTTTGACTTGGATCTTCAGTTGATTGCAGATGCAGGATTGATGATTATTGCAGTATTCGCATTGTTCCTGATTACATCACACTTGTTATTTAATCCGGTCAGAGATATGCTGCAAAAGCGGCAGGACAAGATTAAAGGCGAACTTGATGATGCGGCTAAGGATATGGCGGATGCAAAAGAGTTAAAGGCTGAATATGAGTCCAGATTAAAAGATATTGATAAGGAAGCGGAAAACATCTTAAGCGAAGCTCGAAAGAAAGCATTGGCAAATGAAAATAAGATTGTGGCGGAAGCGAAAGAAGAAGCGGCAAGAATTATCGAAAGAGCGAATGTGGAAGCTGAACTGGAAAAGAAGAAAGCGGCCGACGAAGTGAAGCGCGAGATGGTGGTATTGGCATCTTTGATGGCAGGAAAGGTTGTAAATGCAGCGATTGATACAACTGTACAGGACAGTCTTATCGAGGAAACGCTGAACGAAATGGGTGATAGCACATGGCTAAGCTAATTTCAAAAACATACGGAGATGCATTGTTTGAACTTGCAGTAGAAGAGAATAAAGTAGACAGCCTGCTTGAAGAAATCGAACAGCTTCAGAAAGTTTTAAAAGAAAATGATGAGTTCGGCAAACTGATGACACATCCGAAAATTAATAAGGAAGAGAAACTTCAGGTTGTTACGAATGTATTCAAGGGAAGAATTTCCGATGAGCTGCTCGGATTCATAACCATTATTATCTCTAAGGACCGTTATCAGGAGATTGACGAGATTCTGGAATATTTTCTCGCGGAAGTGAAGAAGTATAAAGGAATCGGCGTTGCAACCGTAACGACGGCAGTGCCTTTAAGAGAGGAACAATGTAAAAAGATTGAGCAGAAGCTGCTTGATACAACGGACTATAAGTCCATGGAAATGAACTACAAGCTGGACGCTGCATTAATCGGCGGTATGGTAATCCGTATCGGTGACAGGGTGGTAGACAGTAGTATCAGTACAAAATTGAGCGAACTACAGAAAGATTTGCTGAAAGTTCAGATTTAATTAATGAAATTTTAAAAGAAAGGTGCGAATGATCCATGAATTTAAGACCAGAAGAGATTAGTTCAGTCATTAAGGATCAAATTAAGAGATATTCTTCCGCGCTGGAAGTATCGGATGTCGGTACGGTTATCCAGGTAGCGGATGGTATTGCTCGCGTACACGGACTGGAAAATGCAATGCAGGGTGAATTGTTGGAGTTCCCCGGCGATGTTTACGGCATGGTACTGAACCTGGAAGAAGACAATGTAGGTGCAGTTCTTCTTGGAAGCCAGAACAATATCAATGAAGGCGATATTGTAAAGACAACGGGCAGGGTTGTGGAAGTACCGGTTGGCGACTGCATGTTAGGACGTGTTATCAATGCTCTGGGAATGCCTATTGATGGCAAGGGGCCGATTCAGACTGACAAGTATCGTAAGATTGAAAGAGTTGCATCTGGCGTTATCACAAGAAAATCAGTTGATACACCGCTGCAGACAGGTATCAAGGCGATTGACTCCATGGTACCTATCGGAAGAGGACAAAGAGAGCTTATTATCGGCGACAGACAGACCGGTAAGACGGCAATCGCTATTGACACCATTATCAACCAGAAAGGGCAGAACGTAAAATGTATTTACGTAGCAATCGGCCAGAAGGCGTCTACGGTTGCATCTATCGTAAAGACATTGACAGAGTTCGGCGCAATGGCTTATACAACCGTTGTTGCGGCTTCCGCAAGTGAACTTGCACCGCTGCAGTACATTGCTCCTTATTCCGGCTGTGCAATCGGCGAGGAATGGATGGAGAACGGGGAAGACGTTCTTGTTGTATATGATGATTTGAGTAAACATGCCGTTGCATACCGTACACTCTCCTTGCTGCTGAGAAGACCGCCGGGGCGTGAAGCTTATCCGGGTGACGTTTTCTATCTGCATTCCAGACTGTTGGAGCGTGCGGCAAGAATGAGCGACGAATATGGCGGAGGTTCACTGACCGCGCTTCCAATTATTGAGACGCAGGCAGGCGACGTATCTGCATACATTCCGACAAACGTTATTTCCATTACAGACGGTCAGATTTATCTGGAGACGGAAATGTTCAATTCCGGATTCAGACCCGCTGTTAATGCCGGTCTTTCCGTATCCCGTGTAGGTGGTGCGGCACAGATTAAGGCAATGAAGTCCATCGCGGCGCCTATCCGTGTAGAGTTGGCGCAGTACCGTGAACTTGCCGCTTTCTCACAGTTCGGTTCCGAATTGGATGCCGACACCAAAGAGAAGCTTGCGCAGGGTGAAAGAATCAAGGAGATTTTAAAACAGCCGCAGTATAAGCCGATGCCGGTACAGTATCAGGTCATCATTATCTTTGCGGCAACTAATAAGTATCTGCTTGATGTTCCGGTAGAGGATATTACCAGATTTGAGACAGAGTTCTTTGAATTTTTGGATACGAAATATCCTGAAATTCCGAGTGCGATTGCATCAGAGAAAGTAATTTCCAAGGAGACGGAAGAAAAGCTTAGAAAAGCAGTCGAAGAGTTCAAGGCGCAGTTTAAGTAGGTTGAATGGCTGAGTAGAAATGGAGGATTACTTATGGCCTCAATGAGAGACATTAAAAGGCGTAAGGGTAGTATTCAGAGTACGCAGCAGATTACCAAAGCAATGAAACTGGTTTCTACTGTAAAACTACAGAGAGCGAAACAGCGCGCGGAACAGTCAAAAGCATACTTTAATTGTATGTATGAGACGGTGACTTCTATGCTGGCAAAGGCGGGTAATTTAAACCATCCCTATCTTCGCGGCGGAGAATCTACGAAAAAGGCGGTTATTGTGATAACTTCCAATAGAGGCCTTGCAGGCGGATATAACTCCAATGTTGTGAAGTTAATTACGCAGGGGGATTTCAAAAAAGAAGATTTACGCATTTATGCAATAGGTAAAAAGGGAAAGGACGCCCTGTATCGTTACGGTTATGAAATCGTGGAGGAAGATTCGGCAATTATTGAAGAACCGCTCTATGTCGATGCAATGGCGCTCAGTTCCAGAGTATTGGAATCCTATGTGAAGGGAGAAGTTGGAGAAATCTATCTTGCCTATACCGGATTTAAAAATACGGTAGTACATGAGCCTACATTGTTAAAACTTCTTCCGGTGGAACCGGAGAAGAAAGACGAGCAGGCACAGACGCAGGAAAAAGAAAGCAAGGCGCTTATGAGTTTTGAACCGGAAGATGACGAAGCGCTGGAGCTGATTATTCCGAAGTATGTTACCAGTCTGATATACGGCGGTCTGATAGAAGCTGTTGCCAGTGAAAACGGCGCAAGAATGCAGGCGATGGATTCTGCAACGAGCAATGCTGAAGAAATGATAGACCACTTATCGCTGATGTATAACAGAGCAAGACAGGGCTCTATTACACAGGAATTAACAGAAATTATCGCAGGAGCGAATGCTATTTCTTAGAATGGAAATGGCGCTTCTGTAAGATGGAAAGGAAAAAAAGATGGCAGAAGTGAAAAATGGCGAAAGCCGTGGAAAGCTCACTCAGATTATCGGTGCGGTACTTGATATTAAGTTTTCCGAGGGAAACTTACCGGAAATCAACGATGCAATTAAGATTCCATTAAAAGACGGCGCAGAGCTGGTTGTGGAGGTATCTCAGCATCTGGGTGATGATACAGTTAGATGTATTGCCATGGGTTCTACCGACGGACTTGTCAGAGGTATGGAGGCAGTTGCAACAGGCGCCCCGATTACAGTTCCTGTTGGTGAGAATACATTGGGACGTATGTTTAATGTTTTGGGAGAACCGATTGATAATAAGCCTGCACCGGAAACGGTAAATTATGAACCGATTCACAGGGCGGCTCCAAAATTTGAGGAACAGGCTACCGAAACCGAAATGTTTGAAACGGGTATTAAGGTCGTAGACCTTTTGTGTCCGTATCAGAAAGGTGGTAAAATCGGTCTGTTCGGCGGCGCCGGCGTTGGTAAAACGGTATTGATTCAGGAGTTGATTAGAAATATCGCAACAGAGCATGGCGGATATTCCGTATTTACCGGTGTTGGTGAGCGTACAAGAGAGGGCAATGACCTCTATTATGAAATGAAAGAATCAGGTGTTATTGATAAGACAACGATGGTATTCGGACAGATGAACGAGCCACCGGGAGCCAGAATGAGAGTTGGTCTGACGGGTCTTACCATGGCGGAATATTTCCGTGATAAAGGTGGAAAGGACGTATTGTTATTTATTGATAATATCTTCCGTTTCACACAGGCGGGTTCCGAAGTATCCGCACTGCTTGGACGTATGCCGTCCGCAGTAGGTTATCAGCCTACCTTACAGACAGAGATGGGTGCATTGCAGGAGAGAATTACCTCTACCAAGAATGGTTCCATCACATCTGTTCAGGCTGTATATGTACCGGCCGATGACTTGACGGACCCTGCACCTGCAACAACATTCGCACATTTGGATGCAACAACGGTATTATCAAGGTCTATCGTGGAACTTGGTATCTATCCGGCAGTTGACCCGCTTGAGTCAACCTCCAGAATCCTTGACCCGAGAATCGTCGGCGAGGAACACTATCAGGTAGCGAGAAGCGTGCAGGAAATCTTGCAGAAGTATAAAGAATTACAGGATATCATTGCAATTCTTGGTATGGACGAGCTTTCCGAAGAAGATAAACTGGTTGTTTCCCGTGCAAGAAAGATTCAGAGATTCTTATCCCAGCCGTTCTTCGTTGCAGAGCAGTTTACCGGATATGTAGGAAAATATGTACCGATTGCGGAGACAATCAGAGGCTTTAAGGAGATACTGGAAGGTAAGCATGATGATATTCCGGAAAGTTATTTCTTAACCGCAGGAAGCATTGATGACGTACTTGCCCGCGTGAAGTAAGGGGGTATTGTATGGCAGAAAATTTCACATTAAAAGTAATCACACCGGACAGGGTATTCTATGAAGAAGAGGTGTCGATGGTCGAGTTCAATACGGTTGAGGGTGAAGTCGGTATTTATAAGCAGCATATACCGATGACTATGATAATAGCGCCCGGTATTTTAACGATTACGCAGGAGAACGAGACGAAAGAAGCCGCTTTACATGCAGGATTTGTGGAAGTATTACAGGATAAGGTTACAATTCTTGCCGAAATCATTGAGTGGCCGGTGGAAATTGACTTGAAACGTGCAGAGGAATCTAAGGAGCGTGCCGAAAACAGAATTAAAGAGCATGCGCCCGGTACGGATATGAGACGCGCCGAGATGTCCTTAAAACGTGCCGTTGCAAGAATCAATGCAATTAACTACAAGTAGAAGTTCTTTAACACCGCGTCTTATGGCGCGGTGTTTTTAGAACTTCTTTTTATGTTCTGCATAAAATAAGATAAAATAGATAAGAAGATAGAAAATATGAATCAATCAAGAATTCTCCCTTTCTATATGGCATATCCGCTTCCGATGTATTATCAGGAGGAAGATACCGTAACACGTGATTTGGAATACTTACAGCAGATGTATCCGTCGGAGGCAAAACGTTATCAGAAAGTCATAGCGGATATTTTAAATCAGGTAGACTACGAAGGAAGCTGTATTTATGACGAGTATCCGGATAAATGGCAGCTATACAGGCTGACACAGACCGTTATGGATAAAATCAAACGAATGGAACATACGGAAACGGAATCAGCGGATACGGTGGAGGAAAAGCCATGGGAATGGATTGAAGAGTTTGTACAGGTTTTGCTTTATTATGAAATTTATAAGAAGAGACATGCAAACCATAACGGAATCCTAAAATTTTAGTTGAGCTTTTACGAAAATCTTATTACAATAAGGTGAGAAGAAGTTCTGGAGACATCGCATCATAGAATGCGATGCCAAGAACTTCTACGGTTCGCATTGCGAACATTTCTCACTTGAAAGAGGGATTGCATGGAGACAAAGGAAGAACTTTCACAGTTATTAACAGATACGGTGAACCGCGGGCTGTACCAGATGATTCTTAGTAATGCCAGAGAGAAGGACAAGGCTTTTAAGGTAAAAATCAGACCGGTTATGGTACGGGGAGAGGTTCTGTTTCAGGAGACCGTATATCAGGGCGTAAAAGTTTTTCATACCAATTATAAAGATGCGGAAATGGCTGCGCGGATTGAAAAGTATCTGTATCAGGATTTTAAACAATGCGAAATAGAGCATACTAACATAAAAGCTGTTATTTTAATCAGTAAAAAAGGCAAAATGACAATTAAGAAAAAAATCCATGCGGGAGACGGTGGAGCAAAAAAGGAGCAGGACAAGCCTGTTATGGCGCAAAACATGACTATGAATCAAAACGCCGTTATGAACCATAACAGAACAAAAAATTATATTTTAAAAGAGGGCGTACCGGTTCCGTTTCTCATTGATTTGGGAGTACAGACGGAGGACGGCAGAATTATCCGCTCCCGCTATGATAAATATAAGCAGATCAACCGTTTTCTGGAATTTATAGAAGATATCTTACCGGCGATTGCGAAAGATAAAGAAATTCACATTATAGATTTTGGATGCGGGAAATCCTATCTGACATTTGCCATATATTATTATCTTCATGAGTTAATGGAAAGAGATGTGGCAATTACGGGGCTTGATTTAAAAGAGGACGTGATTGCGCACTGTAATGAGTTGAGCCGTAAATATGGATACCAAAAACTGGAGTTTATCAAAGGCGATATTGCGGAGTATGAAAAAAAGACAGGCATTGATATGGTAGTGACGCTTCATGCCTGTGATACGGCGACCGATTATGCATTGGAAAAAGCGATAAGCTGGGGAGCAAAGGTAATCTTATCCGTGCCATGCTGTCAGCATGAGGTGAACAGGGAGATTTTTTGTGAAAAATTGCAGCCGATTCTGCAATATGGAATTATCAAAGAAAGAATGTCTGCGCTAATTACGGATGCGCTTCGTGCGGATTTGCTCAAAGCGGAAGGCTATGAGACGGATTTACTGGAATTTATCGATATGGAGCATACGCCAAAGAATATTTTGATACGGGCGGTAAAACGGAAAGAAAAAGATGCAGGTAAAAAAGCGGAAGAGTTAAATAAAATAGCAGATGTTACTGAGTTTTTACAAATCAAGCCAACATTGCAGAAATTATTAGAAGGAAAATAATTTTATGAAAAAGACTATCCTAAAAGGGATTTACTTGACAGTTGTGTTCCTGATGGCGTTATTCGGTGTAGGAATCGTCATGAATCAGGGCAATACGGACATGACAATGGAAATGGGGCAGGCGACATTTCCGATTGTTACGATGCAGATAGATAAGTATTCGGTTGACAGGCTGCATGGTTACGCAGACAGTATGAGTACCAGTTATGTAAGAGATACGCTTCTGCCCATTGGGGAGGACAGAAAGGTATCGTTTAACATCAAGACATATGAAAATGAGATTGCAGATATTTCTTTTGAAGTAAGGAGCGTGAATGGAGAACGTCTGGTAGAAAGTACCGAAATTGAAGAATTCGAGGAAAAAGACGGACAGATTCAATGTGAAATTACGCTTAAGGATTTGATTAGCGCTAATGAAGAATATATGTTTGTTTTGTTTGTACGGCCTAAAGAAAAAGATACCATCCGTTATTATACGAGGATTGTGCAGTCTGAGACAATGAATGTTCAGGAAAAACTGGAATATGTCTTGGATTTTCATAATCGGACATTTAACAGGGAAGAGGCCGCAGAACTGACAAAATATCTGGAATCCAATGCAGAGGGCGATAACTCGACGCTTCATAAAGTAACCATTCACAGCAGTTTTAAGCAGGTGACATGGGGGGATTTAGAGGTAGAACGGATTACGGAACCGGTCATTGATATTAAGGAGCTGGAGGAAAGGACAGGCTCTTTCCAACTGGAATATATGGTAATGACGCGAAGCGGCAGGGAGAAGACCTATTATCAGGTAAGAGAGTATTACCGCATCCGTTATACCCCGGAACGAATGTATCTTTTGGATTTTGACCGGGAAATGACGCAGATTTTTGATGAAACGGCAGCGGTTTTTACAAACGATAAAATTATGCTTGGCATTGTCGATAAACAGGTTGAGATGAAAGAGAGCGACGGCGGGAATGTCTTTGCTTTTATCAGTTCTAATAAGCTTTACAGTTACAATGTGACGGACCATAAGTTAGCGCGCCTTTTTTCCTTCTATGAAGATGACGTCACGGACATAAGAAGCAGCTATACGCGCCACAAAATGAAAATATTGAATGTGGATGAGGCGGGGAATGTGGTCTTTCTTGTGTATGGTTATATGAATAGAGGAAAGCATGAGGGGGAAGTCGGCGTTTCCGGGTATCTTTATAACGGTACGACAAATACGGTTGAGGAACTGATGTATATCCCCTATCATAAATCATATGACCTGCTTCAAAATGATATCGGACAGCTTGCTTATCTCAGTAAGTCCGGCATCTGCTATCTGATGCTGGAGGGAAATGTTTATGCCATTAATTTGGAATCAAAAAATTACACGGTGATTGTTTCCGGTTTAATGGAAGAAGGCTTTAAAGTGTCAAGATCCAATCAGATGCTTGTATGGCAGGAAGGTGATGACCCATATCACTGTACGACGCTAAAAGTGTTGAATTTAGGCACGGAAGCCGAATCGGAGATTACGGCGGCGTCAGGAGAATACATTTCCCTGCTCGGTTTTATGGGGGAAGATTTGATCTATGGGCTTGCCAGAGAGCAGGATATCCAAAATGGCAGTGCAGGCAATATCGTATTTCCGATGTACAGCCTGAAAATACAGGCTGATACAGGCCAGTTGCTAAAAACGTATCGCGAAAAAAATATCTATATAGTGGAAAGCGATATTACGGAAAATCAGATTCTGTTATCCAGAGTGGCATGGGATGAAGAGACGGGAACTTATCTGCCTGCAAGCGACGACCAGATTATGAGTACGGAAAAGGCATCGGTCGGAACGAACAGCATCAGCAGCGTTGTCATAGAAAAATATGAGACCGTTCTGGAAATCGTTGTAAAAGAGGCTATTGATGCAAAAACGCTGATGAGACTGACGCCCAAAGAAGTGCTTTTTGAAGGAAACCGCGAACTTGCCTTGCAGGAGAGCGAAATAACGCAGAATCGGTATTATGTCTATGGTAAAAACGGTATGGAGGGGATTTTTGCCAATCCCGGCAAGGCGGTACTCTATGCCTATGAAAATGTGGGAGTGGTCGTTGATGATAAGGCAAATTATATTTGGAAGAGAACTGCCAGAAGCAGTAAAAACCAGATTATGGCAATAGAGGGAGAACAGGTGACAGAGCAGAATACGGCGCTTTCCGTGTGTTTAGACACAATTTTGAAGTTTGAGAATATATCGAGACGTACAGAATATCTTTTAGGACAGGGAAAGAGCGTTTTTTCCATACTGGAGGCCAATCTGGAGAATGTGCAGGTGCTGGATTTATCCGGATGCAGCCTGGATGCGGTTTTATATTATGTGAATATGGATATTCCGGTGCTGGCAACGTTACAGGACGGTACGGCCGTATTGATTGTAGGTTTTAACGAGTTGAATATCGTGGTAATGGACCCGTTGACCGGAATGGTCTATAAGAAAGGCATGAATGATTCCACGGAATGGTTTTTGGAAAACGGCAATCATTTTATCACGTATATTAAAAACAGGCAGGATTAACGGACAGGAATCAGATAGACAAATCGGGTATTGTAATATATAATAAGCTATGGATTGCGGTTTAATCTGCTAAATTTGGGAATGCAAGGAAGAATCTGTCGGGATTATCCTTGTGGGCTGTCTGCCGGAAAGAATAAATAACAAATGTTTTTAATAAAATAATACACTAAGAGAGAATAGGAGATATTATGATACCAGTAAATGAATTAGTAAGAGGCTATAATCTGTTTAGAGAGGAGTATGAGCAGAAAGCGGTTTCCGTTCTTAGAAGCGGATGGTATGTTCTGGGGAAAGAGGTTGAACAGTTCGAGGAAGAATATGCGAAAGCACTTGGAGGAGACTGCTACTGCGCCGGAGTGGATAACGGACTCAATGCAATCCGCTTAGGGCTCCATGCCTGCGGTATCGGCGCCGGAGATGAAGTTATCGTGCAGGCTAACGGCTACATAGCGACGATGCTTGGCGTTACGCAGAATGGTGGTATTCCGGTGTTTGTAGAACCGGATAAATATCATAATTTGGATGCCGATAAGATTGAGGCGGCCATTACGGATAAGACAAAGGCGGTGTTAGTCACCCATTTATATGGACAGGCAACCCGGATGGACAAAGTGGTCGAGATATGTAAAAAACATAATTTAATGCTGTTTGAAGACTGTGCGCAGTCTCATTTTTCATCCTATAAGGGAACGAATACGGGGCTGTTTGGCGATGCGGGCTTTTTCAGCTTTTATCCGACGAAGAATTTAGGCTGCTTTGGCGACGGAGGCGGCGTGGTATCCAGAAATAAAGAATTGATTGATAAGATTAAGGTATTGAGAAATTATGGCAGCGATTACAAATATCATAATATCGTACCCGGATTTAATTCCAGGCTGGATGAGATACAGGCCGGTCTTTTACGGGTAAAATTGAGCCATATGCCGGAACTTCTTGCGAATAGAAGAAAGATTGCAGAAGCCTATTTAAAAGGGATTCAAAACCCGCTTGTGGAACTGCCGTTTTTGGCTGAGGATGTAGTTCCTGTCTGGTATCTGTTCGTAGTGCGGGTGGAGAATCAGGATAAATTCAGACAGTTTCTTTTGGATAACGGTGTGCAGACGGACGTGCATTTCCCGACGCCGCCGCATATGCAGCCGGCTTTAGCGTACTTAGGGCATCATGAGGGTTCTTTCCCGATTGCGGAAAATTATTGTAAAACGGTTGTTTCGCTTCCGATGATGGATTATCTGTCGGACGAAGAAATAGAAACGGTTATTAAGGTGGTAAACGCATATGAAGGATAGAAAATATTATTTGGTCGATATTCGATGCGTAGAGGAAGCCGACGGAAAGTTGATTGTTGCCGAAAGCGGCAGTCCGGTTCCGTTCGACATTAAGAGAATATTCTGTGTAAAAGATGTTGCGAAAGGACAGGAGAGGGGAACCCATGCAACGAAAAAGACAAAATTAATATTGGTTCCTTTAGCCGGAGCCTGTGAAGTGGAAGTGGATACAGGCAGCTATAAGGAGACCTTTTATATGGACACACCGACAAAAGGACTCTATATTGATGAGATGATTTGGCGTACCATGAGAAACTTTACGCCGGACTGCATTATGATGGCTATGGCGGACAGAGTATTTGATGCACAGGATGAGACGTATGATGATTATGAGGAATTTATTGCCGCACTGCGTTCAGAGGGAGAATAAGTGGAAAACGATAATTTTTTACAAATAGAAGACAGCCAGTTCAGCCTGCATTCGACACAGGATATTCTTTCATGGCTGGAGGAGCGGAAAAAAAATTTGGAAGTCCGTTTAGACAGAATTTCATTAAACGAGTGCGAACCTTGGTATTATGATACGGAGAGGGGGGCGATTCGTAACACAAAAGGAACTTTTTTTCAGATTATAGGAATCAGGCATACGAAAGGTAATGGAGAAGTAACGGAGCAGCCCATTATTTTGCAGGAGGAAATAGGATTTCTGGGGATTATCTGCTGTAAAATTAAAGATGTATGGCATTATTTGATGCAGGCTAAAATTGAACCGGGTAACGTCAATCGTGTACAACTGTCGCCCACACTTCAGGCAACAAAGAGTAATTTCACAAGACAGCACGGCGGCGCTAGTCCGGCTTTTTTAGAATATTTTCTGGACATGCCGGCACGGAATGTACTGGTGGACCAGATACAGTCGGAACAGTCTTCCCGCTTTCTGGGGAAAAGAAACCGCAATGTTATTTTGACGGTAGATGAACAACTGGAGGAACCTGTAACGCATAGGTGGATGACTTTGACACAGATTAAAGAGTTGATGCGTTATGATAATCTTGTCAATATGGACACCAGAACGGTGTTATCCTGTATACCCTATGTCTTACTGGGAATGGATGGCGACGTTCCTTTTAAAAATAAATTGTATTTTCAAAGGACGGCAGGTTCGCTGGACAGACAAACAATCGTTAATCTGTATAACAGGATTAACAATTATAAGATGTTTGAAAAGGGAAAAGTGGAGCGGGTTCCCTTATTTGGTTTAAAAAACTGGAAAATGGAAGACGATGAGTTTCATAATATAGACGGATATTCGTTTAAAGTGGTTTTCTGCAATATTGTCATTGAGGGGCGTGAGGTCAATAAATGGCGGCAGCCGTTATTTGCGGCGACAGGAATTGCCACGTTTGGTCTTATATGTTGTGATGATGACGGTATATTAAAATTTCTTGTAAAGATTAAACCGGAAATTGGCTGTTTTGACGGTGTAGAAATCGGACCGACAATCCAGGCGGAGGCAGGCGTTTCAGAGCCGGATGACTGCGTGAGTTCTTTGTTTTGGGAAAAAGTGCAGAAGAAAGAGAAAATTCTGGCGGATGTTTTGTTGTCCGAAGAGGGCGGAAGATTTTATCAGGAGCAGAACAGAAATATTATTATTCGTATTAAGAAAGAAGAACTTCCGGAAGTGCTTCCGGGGTATGTGTGGAGTGATTACGGAACTTTGAATATTTTGACGCAGATAAATAACTGTTTGAACATTCAGCTTAGAAATCTGCTTTCTATTTTGGAAATCTAAAGGAAAAGGCGAATAGGGATGAGAATAGGAATATTAGGCGCTTCGGATATTGCATACCGGCGTTTTTTACCGGCATTACAAAAAACAGATGATTTTACCTTTGCCGGGGTGGCGGTTGCCGATTATCGTGAATGGGGAGACGGGTATGATGAACAATCTTATGCCCCTCTTTTAGAACAAAAAAAGGAAAAAGCTAAAAAGTTTATAGATAATTTTGGCGGAAAAATATATGTCGGCTATGAAAAGTTGCTGCGTGCAGATGATATTGACGCGGTTTATGTGCCGCTGCCGCCAATTCTGCATTTTCAGTGGTGTTATAAAGCCCTGATGTCCGGTAAGCATGTGTTATCCGAAAAACCATGCACTACAAGACTAGAGGATGCCGCCGCGCTTGTACGGCTGGCGCAGGAAAAAGGGCTTGTGATAAACGAAAACTATGCTTTTCCCATGCATAAACAGGTTAGTAAAATAAAAGAATTGATAACGGCGGGAGAAATCGGAACGCTGCGCCTGGTTCGTTCCGCATTTGGCTTTCCCTATCGTTCGGCGCAGGATTTCCGCTATCATAAAGAGATGGGTGGAGGGGCGCTTTTGGACTGCGGCGGTTATGTAATAAAGATGGCGCAGTTATTTTTACAGGATGATGTCAGGGTAGTAACGTCGGCGCTGCATATGACCAAAGAACATGATGTGGATATGTACGGCAGTATGGTGCTGGCGGATGGTACGCAGACGGAGGCACAGCTTGCTTTTGGGATGGACAATGCCTATAAATGCGAACTGGAGGTCTGGGGAAGCAAAGCGTGTATTCTGGCTCCAAGAATATTTACGCCGCCCGCGGAACTTGCGGCGCAGATTGTCATAAAAGGGCAGACGGAAACGGTTATTACGGTAGAACCTGACGACCAGTTTCAACATGCAATAGAATTTTTTGCCGACTGTATAGCGGATGACGAAAAGCGAAAAATGGCCGGGGATAAGATTATCACACAGGCGAGGCTGCTTGAGGAAGCCGTAATGGCAAACATTTCCGGACATGGATTTGCAGGATGAGAGAAAGGCGTGACGATTAGAATGAGTAAAATATCAATTATAATACCCGTATATTGGAATGAAGATACTTTAATGCTTTTATATGATGATTTAAAAAGTAAAATACTGGAAAAACTGGGAGAGTATGAAATCGTTTTTGTCGATGACGGGTCAGGGGATAATTCATGGGAAATCATGAATAAGATAAGAGAGCAGGATGCCAATGTGCAGTGTGTAAAACTGTCGAGAAATTTTGGCGAACATTCCGCAATTTTAGCAGGACTGTCTGTCTGTACGGGTGACTGCGCCGTAACCAAACAGGCGGATTTACAAGAGGATTCCGAAATCATATTAGAAATGTATGAAAGCTGGAAAAAGGGCAATAAGGTAGTGCTGGCCGTTCGGAAAGAAAGGGATGACAGTTTTGCCACGAAATTATTTGCGGGCTTGTATTATAAGATGGTGCAGAAATTTGTGAATAAGAATATGCCTGCGGGCGGATGCGACTGCTATTTATTGGACAGACAGGTCATTGGAACGATTTTAAATCTGGATGAGAAAAATTCTTCTTTAACCTTACAGGTTTTATGGGTCGGCTATCAGACGGATAAGGTATATTTCCACAGAAAAGAACGGGAAGTGGGAAAAGGAAGATGGACGCTGGCGAAAAAGTTTAAACTTGTTTTAGACTCTATGGTCAGTTTTTCCTATGTGCCTATCAGAATGATGTGGATGGTCGGCATCCTGTTTTTTATTTTTGCAGTAGTTATGGGCATCGACGTTTTTGTAGAATGGTTTACGGTAGGAACGCCGATTGCGGGCTGGCCCTCTTTGATGTGCGTGGTGTTATGTTCATCCGGATTGATTTTACTCATGTTGGGCCTGTTGGGCGAGTATGTATGGAGAGCCTTTGATGCGGCACGAAAAAGGCCGCCGTTTATTATTGACGAGATTAAAAAGTAGTGTCGCTGCTATAATGGAAAATCATGGATAAAATGTGGAATGTAATAGAAAAGTGCATGTACTTTTGCGTATATAAAATATTGAAGCTTACCGTTTCGGCACAAGCCTGGGAAAAATGGTGCCAGTTTGTCAAGTTTGGCATCGTAGGGTTATCCAATACGGTTATCAGCTATGTAGTATACGCTGTATTAGTGTGGGCGTCGGTTCATTATGTGGCGGCTAATGTTATCGGTTTTCTGGTGAGCGTTTTCAATGCTTATTATTGGAATAATAAGTATGTATTTAAGGAACGGGAAGACGAAACAAGGGTGTGGTGGAAGACGCTGGCAAAGACGTTTTTCGCCTATGCCGGAACCGGTCTGGTATTGGCGAATATTCTTCTTGTGCTGTTAGTGCAGGTATGGTCGGTTCATGAGATGCTGGCTCCGATATTGATATTGTTCATTACGACGCCTGTCAATTTTCTGGCGAATAAATTGTGGGCTTACAAAAGCAAAGGAGATAGAAATAAAAATGAAGGCGAAAGCAGTTATTTTTGATATGGACGGCGTTATTTTTGACAGTGAAAGACTGGTTCTGGAGTGTTGGGAACAAGTGGGAACAAGGCACCACCTTGCCAATATCCGGGAAGTTTTTATCGAATGTATCGGTACGAATAAAGAAAAGACAAAAGAAATTGTATATGAGCATTATGGAAAAGACTTTGCTTATGATAAATTTGCCAGAGCATCCTCGCGTTTGTTCCATGAAAAAGTGAAAGCGGAAGGGCTTCCCGTAAAAAAAGGCGCCAGAGAACTCTTGGAGTACTTTCGCCATCAAAGGATGCCCGTCGGTTTGGCATCTTCCACCAGACTGGCGGTTGTAGAGGCGGAAATGCTGCAGGCAGGGTTGTATGATTATTTTGAGGTAATGGTCGGCGGCGACCAGCTAAAAAATAGTAAACCGAGTCCGGATATCTATCTGATGGCTTGCGAGGCAATGGGTGTTGCGCCGAAAGACGCATATGCCATCGAGGATTCCTATAACGGTATCCGTGCGGCATATGCCGCGGGAATGATGCCGGTTATGGTTCCGGATATTTTACCGGCAACGGAGGAAATGAAAAAGATGAGCGTTGTCGTTTTGGAAGATCTTTTGCAAGTGCGGGATTACTTTCGGGAGGAAGATAAAGCGGATGGAAATACATAATATAGCGCCTGTTTACGATAAAAAGGCAAAGGTTTTGATATTAGGCTCTTTTCCCAGTGTAAAATCCAGGGAAGGGCAGTTTTTTTACCATCATCCGCAAAACCGCTTCTGGAAAGTGACGGCAGCCGTTTTTGATTGTAAAGAGCCGGAAACAATAGAAGAAAAAAAGCAAATGCTGTTGTCTCATTATGCGGCGGTGTGGGATGTGATTGCCAGTTGTGATATTGTCGGTTCAAGCGATAGTACGATTAAAAATGTAGTGGTGAATGATATCGGCCGATTATTACGGGAGACAAAGATAGAAAGGATTTATACAAACGGAGGAACGGCGCATAAATATTATCAGAAGTACCTTTGTAAGACGCTGGGCAAAGAAGATATTATGCTTCCCTCGACCAGTCCGGCCAATGCGGCATGGTCGCTGGAAAGACTGACTGCGATATGGAGAGAGAAATTACTATGGAAAGAATAGCCGGGTATTTTAAGAAAATCGGATGGAAACGTTTTATTGTCATGGTAATTGGCAATATGTTCTTAGGGATGGGCATTAGTATCTTTAAATTTGCCGGACTGGGAAACGACCCGTACAGTGGAATGGTAATGGGGCTTTCTGATGTGGCGGGCATTTCTTATGCCAATTTTTTGATTTTTATCAACATTTTTGTCTTTCTGTTGGAATTAGTTTTTGGCAGGGAATTTATTGGAGCGGGAACAATCGTGAATGCGTTTTTCTTAGGTTATACTACGACCTTTTTCTATGAACTCTGGCTGCATTTTTTTACTTTGCCAACGACTTTGGTGATGAAGATACTGGTTATGCTAATCGGAACGGTTGTGACCGGTTTTGGAGTTTCCATGTATCAGACGCCGAATGCGGGCGTCTCACCATATGACAGTTTATCTGTTATTATGGCGAAAAGAATCCCTAAAATTTCTTATTTCTGGCACCGTATTTTTACGGATGCGGTTTGTGCGCTAATCTGTTTTTTATCCGGCGGCATCGTCGGGCTTGGAACATTGGTATCGGCGTTGGGGCTGGGTCCTGTTATCAATTTCTTTAACGTTCATTTCACCCGACGTCTGTTTGCGGAGGGTGAGGATATTTTGTAGGCGGTTTTTGTGTTTTATTTTGAACTTATCGCAGGCCGTGATGGAGTGGAAGCGATACTCTTCATTGTTTCGATAGCAGGATAGGGCGCAGTTGCTATATCGGAGTTTACAAATAATTTGTATCGGGTAGAGTTCGCTTTTATAGTTTGTCTCTCTTTATATCCCATATTTTCAAGTTGAGAATCAATGGTTTTTGAATAAGAAATATGCTGGCAGTTAATATATATGGCCGTTATCCGTGATATAGGAACTTCCTTGTAAAATATGATTTCAGAATTATTTATATAGTTCTTATAGCGTAATTCGCTGACAATCTTATTGATTCCATCGGTACTTTGCGATGTAGATGAGTCATATTTATAGTCGCCTATGCTGGCGCTTAAAAATCTTAAGTTTACTGCGTTTTCTACCGGCATATACATAAAGAATCCGCCGGATTTACCCGGACCGGTAAAGGAATTAATCATGCGTTGGGATGTGATATTTTGAGGAACAAATCGAAAATAAACGCCCTTTCCGTCCGGTCCTACAGTATGGGCATCTCGTGTTGAATATATTTCATTCTTATCTCTTAATATGTCGCTGCATAGAAGCTTACCGGCGTCCATAATGGAGGGCAGACGCGCCAGCAGCCCTCCATGGATAAAACCGGCGCAGTTTCGTTTTATATTGGAGATATTATTGCTTGAAAATTGATAAATGGAGTAGTTTCTATTATTTTTTTGAATTTTTTCGATTACATTGATATCATTTTCCATTAGCATATTCCTTATAAATACATATTGCTATAATATGAGGTATTATTAGAACTATTTACGCGGTTACTTAAGTGGAAATCGGTTCTATCATTTGTGAAAACAGAGCCGTTAGTTTCGCCATGCCCTCTGAGGGCGGCTGCTGTATTGCGCGGGCATGAATTTTGTATATGGCCGAAGTGTCCGTTTCTCTTTTGTGTGTACTGTCGGATGAGACGCTTCCGGTTATGTTCGCGCTAAGACCATACCATGATTTATAATTTAATGAGCTTGCCACATCGGCAGCGGTTTTGGATTGGCTCATATCTGAAGTTTTGACTTCCATATCAAAATCAACTGTCAGTTCATCCATGGTAAAAGCGGGAACGGGAACCAGAGACAACAGCGGTGCGCTGATGTTAAATTTTTGAGTGCTTACAGAGCCGTCACTTTTTGTAATGGGACGGTCCATGGTAAAATCCAATTTATTTGTGCTTGTGCCGTCTTTCTGATAGGCAAGGCTTTTTACGGTATCGACATAAATAGCAGTCAATTCCTGCTGTCCTTTGGCAGCAGCAATAATAGGGGCGCAGATAAGTGATTCAATCGGAAGCCCTACGAAGTTTTGTGCGATATTGCTCTTGTCAGATGATTCATTGCTTGTTTGGGAGCTGCTGTTATTGCTTGTGTCTGCGGTTTCTTTAACGTCGGCCGCTGATTGGGGCAGCGGGGTATTTCTTTCCTCCAATACCGGTTCCGGCGTCGAATTGGTAAATTGCGCTTTTGCAGTATCAATGTTCGCCAAAGCCTGTTCTACAATGTTGTTTTCATTATCATTTGTACCCATAATACATACCTCCTGTTTTTATATTTTTTTCATATAAGTATCGGTAATTCTTGCAATACCTTCTGCTGAAGCGGTATTTTTAAACTGCAATGTCAGTTCATTTAAAGTTTCGTCCGCTGCCTTATCGGGCATACAAAACACCTTAATATCACCGTTTTCTTCAAACAGTTTAAATTTAAGTTTCATATCCACCTGCTCTAAGCGCATACTGGTATTATGCAGCAGGGCAGATACCGGTATCTGCTGCGTCGTATCCTGACCCGGAAGCGACATAGCAATCGTTAAAGGGGTATAACAATCAGGATGAATCCCTTCTTTTTGGAATCCCTGCATCATATATTGATTGAGGGCGGATTCTTCCATGATGGAATTTGCGTTACAAATGGCAACGCTTATTTCTGATAATAAATCTTTTAATAATATAGACATTTTTTTGGCTCTCCCGAACATTTCTAATTTTCCTCTTCTGTTGGATGATAACTTGTCTTAGCATTAATCTATTTATATGATAGCATAATCATACGATTAAAAAAATGGCGGTTATACGCCATTTTTGCCCTTTTTACTGCTATTTTTGGTAATTTCATGAAATATTGGGAAAAGGATAAACGATAAATTACACTTTGAAGAAAATCTTATCAGCATATTTTTCCAGAGTGAATAAATGAATCATACCCAATATACCGCAGGAGATAAATTCTCCGATGCCGACAGTCAGCGCATAGTAGCCATAGCAGTATGCTGTGGAAAAGCCTTCCGGCAGCAATCCGTAACCATAGATTAACACGAGAGGAACAATAAGGGTATTGGCGAGGATAGGGGGAACCGATGCGCACCATTTCCATTTTCTGAGAGCGTAAGTGCCTAATGCGCCAATCAGTGTAGCCAAACTGCCAAAGATAATATCAGGCAGGATACAGCCCGTCAAAATATTACTGATAAAACAGCCGATAACGAGTCCGGGTATGGCAGTCGGGGTAAAATAAGGCAGGATAGCGAGCGCCTCCGAAATACGAACCTGTATTACGTGGTTGGCAAGGCCGAAAGCATTGGCGATTAGAGTCAGCACAATGTAGACGGCGGCAATCATGGCCGCCTGCGTCATGAACAGCGCATGGGAATGGACGGTTCTTACAGGAACCGTCTGTGAGTTTTGCATTTTCATTTTTTAATTCTCCTTTAGTTTTGTTTAAAGGAATCGCTCACGATTCCTTTCGTCAGGAAGGTCTCGAACTGACGGTATTTATTGTAAAATGTTTTATAATATTTTGCAAGCGCTATTTATTCATTTTACTGCCGCATTTCGGACAGACATTGCCGCCCTTATAGGCGTAGCCGCAACGGTAACAGTGTATAATGTCGTGTTTTTCTTTCGACATATATTCAATGCTTCTGGATTCCGGCTTTTCCTGAAGATAATCGGCAAAGCTGTCCAGAACTTCCGAAAAGGCTTTCCAGTTTTTGGTATTAACGGCGTTTGGCAGTTTTATCTTTTCGCCGGTAAAGGTCGTTACAAAAACACCCTTGCCGAATAGTTTTTTATTGGCCTTAATGGTATCAATATCTGCAACGGCAACAATATTGGAATTTAAAAAAGTATGGCAGAAAATGTGGTCGGGCGTAAGGACGAATCCCTCCTTGCCGTTCCCGGCGCGGGAACTGTCGCAGACCATCAGAGGGTATTCATACTGGTCTCTGGAAGAGGCATAACCGTTAATGGCGCGCCGCATAGCGGCCTTGGCATTTTCTTCTTCCATGCGTTCCGGGCTTTCGTTTCCGTCGTTTTCCTCATTTTCCGATACAGCGCTTTGTGAGGCCGCATTCTGCGCTCTTTTTAGTTCTTCCCGCGCGTCGTAGAAGTATAGGCCGCTTCTATCGGAAAGTTTTTCTTCCATATTTTTCTTCAGTTTCCGCATCAGCTGGACGCTTTCATCGGTTTTTAACTTCGTAAGACGGCGTTGAATCATTTCCAGCGTATTGGTTTTTAATTCCGGTAAAAAGACACCTTTTTTAATCTGCTCATACATATCCAGCCCTTCCGAGAAAGAAAAGGTCACAAGGCTGGGGCAGATTTTTTCGATTTTGGCTTCGTCCATTCTGCGGATTTTATCATATATCTTTTCGAGGAACGGTTCTTTATTTTCCTTGCTGTAATCAAGCTGCTGTAATTGTTCATACAAGTTCCACAGGGAAATTCGGTCTTTTTTTTCGCTGCGTTTCACCATTGTGGATATTTCTTCTATCTCTGCCATGTTTTTCCGCTCTTCCAGTTGCCTGCGGTATGGCGTTAAGTCCACTTCCTTGTATTGGTCAAGTTTGTCTAAATAAACGGCAAGCTGTTGTCTGTTGATATTGACAGGCATCTGCGTTAAGAGATGTTCTACTTCCCGAACGGCGCGGCTTGCCTTTAAGGTTTTTAGTTTTTGAATGGTTTCCTGTTTTAATTCGTCCAATATCTCGCGGCTTTCTACATAGTCTATCATCTGTTCGATTTCCGCATAAGATTTATTTCTGCATTCCTCTACCTTTTGTTTTAAGGCGTTGGCCTCTGCTTCATATAAGAGATTATCGATTTTTTTCCTGTATTTATCCTTTTCTTCATCGGAAAAGACGGTTTCTTTGGTAATCTGCTTTCTCAAATCGGCAAGCTGCTTAAAAGAGAGTCTGTTTAAAACGCCCATACGGGCATCATATTTGGCCGTCAGTTTCTCACGGAGAATATCCGTTACCATATCAATATACTCACTGTTCGGAGCGCTGACACCGAATTGTGACAGGGAGGCTTTATCGGAACGCTCCAAATGCTCCAGGATAGATTTCAATTCATCGGTTGACTTCTGAGTGAGGTAGGATGTGTCCGGAGCAGGTTCTGCCGGAGTGGAACCCGGTGTCGTATGTGCCGTTTTTTCTATGCCGGATATATCCGTATTTTCTGCATGAGGCGGTTCGCTTTGGGAGTCATTTCGTGAGTCAGGAGCCGGATAGTCGTCGCTTGTCACCGGAGCGGTTTCCATATTCTGCTTTGCCGTATTTTTAGAAAGCCGTTTTTTTATGGCTTTTAAGCCGGAAGCATGAGCGGACGGGATATCGTCGGCTGGGGCGTCATCTAATACGCGCTCTGCTGCGTTATACGTGTCATATGATACATTATTGTTGTTGTCCGTTGTTACTTCACCGGCTGTTTCCGCATTTGTTTTTTTACCGCGTTCGGATTCAAATTCGTTAAATTTGTAGTTGGTAGTGCGGGCGGCCTTATCGCCTAAGATATCCAGATAGTCTTCATAGGCGATTCTGTCCTCGTCAAACTGTAAATGATAGACGTCGCCCTCCTGTAATAGTTTTCCCGGACGGGGCGTATAGAGCGTATTACATTCATCACAGGCATAAGTACGCGCCATAAAGACACGTCCTTCCTCCGTATCAATAAGCAGTTCCCTGTCGGTGGGATATACGCCAAGATATAATTTTTGCCCGCAGTTGGGGCATATATAATTGGTAATGTAAAAATCACGTCCGATTCTGGATTTTACAGTATCTTCTTCTGTCTGGGGGGATTTGTGGAAATCATATGCCGCTTTTTTCCAACATAGATTGTGCCAGAGACCGATTTGATAATCGTAATCGTCTTCCGTTTCTTCGATTTTTCTTTGCCCTGCGCTATCCTGTATCGTTTCGTCCGTATCGGAAGATTCCTCCTGCGGCCTGCTTTCGGAAGTTGCCAGACTTTGTCCTTCTTTTAATTTTCCTTCATTTTTCAGAAGCCTTAAAATGGCGAGCATGGTATCTTCATAGGTGATTTGTATGCCTTCTTTAAAAAAACGAAAATTTTGCGCGCTAAATCCCGGCTCTATGCTGACCGGACGAAGCACATTTTCAAATAAGGCGTTAAGGGCGGCATAATCCTTATCAACTTTCACATTGATAGCGCCCCATTTGCCGAAAGCGTACAGTATCATATTCATGACATTATTTAACAGCGTGTCGCTTGGCATACTTTCCAACTGTGCGCTCCTGGCGGGAACTTCTATAATGTTGGTAGATACTTTTTTATTGTCAAAATCGAAAATCAGGGAACGGATATCGCCTGCCAGTATCAAATTATTGTTCATTATGATAAAAGTATCTGTCCATGTGACAGGCACTTTCATTGCTTTTACTAATGTTCCAAATACTTTTTTTAATTCCGGATTTGCTTTTAACAATAACATTGCGTCACCCCGTCAGAGTACCTTGCTGTTTCGTTCCGATTTTTATAATTCCCCCGCCTGATATTTTGCTACAAAAGAGTGGATACGTTCCACCGGATTGAGCAGGTCGCTGATAGAAGAATCGTGGTTTAACGTATCAATCAGATAGGCGATATATTTACTCAAATCACAGTTAATGTACCATTCGCGCTTTAACAATTCCGGCGGCTGATAAATCAGATTGGTCGTCAGAATCCTGTCAATGGTTCCTTTTTCATAAGCCTTGTCAAAACGGTCAAGACCTGCCGTGAAAAGACCAAAAGTGGAGCATACGAAAATGCGACCCGCTTTTCTCGCTTTGAGGGCGGCGGCAACTTCGAGCACACTTTCACCGGAAGAAATCATGTCGTCTATAATAATCATATCTTTGCCTTCCACGCTGCTTCCCAGAAATTCGTGTGCAACGACGGGATTGCGCCCGTTTATAACGCGCGTGTAGTCTTTTCTCTTATAGTACATACCGATATCCAGACCCAAAACGTTCGCCATATAGATGGCTCTGCTCATACCGCCTTCGTCGGGGCTGATAACCATCATATGGCTGCTGTCGATATTTAAGTCTTTTACATTGTTTAAAAGTCCTTTGATAAACTGATAGGCAGGCTGTACGGTTTCAAAACCATGCAGCGGGATGGCGTTCTGCACTCTGGCGTCGTGTGCATCAAAAGTAATGATGTTATCAACGCCCATATTTACCATTTCCTGTAAAGCGAGAGCGCAGTCAAGGGATTCTCTCGACGTTCTCTTGTTCTGTCTGCTTTCATACAAAAAAGGCATGATAACGGTAATTCTTCTGGCTCTGCCGCCGACAGCGGCGATAATGCGCTTCAAATCCTGATAATGGTCGTCAGGGGACATATGATTTTGATGCCCGCACAAAGAATAGGTCAGGCTGTAATTAGCAACATCGACCAGTATATATAAGTCGGTGCCGCGGACGGACTGTTTGATAATGCCTTTTGCCTCACCAGAGCCGAATCTGGGTACCTCTGCATCCAGAATATAGGAATCTCTCTGATAGCCGGTAAAAGCAAGGCTGTCTTTATGTTCGCTTTCCCGCTCTGCCCGCCATTTTACGAGATAGTAGTCTACTTTTTCACCCAATGTCTTGCAGCCCTCTAACGGAATAATGCCGAGGGAGCCGACGGGGATGGTTTCCAGGTTTCTTTTTTCTTCGCGCTTTGCCATGCGAAAATCCTCACTTTCTGTTCAGTAATCGTTTTTTGTACATGCGGATATCGGGTCCGGTCAGTTTACAAATTTCATAATGACTGGTAATACGGGAAAAGATACGGTCAGAGTACCGGTTCCGTAGTTCTTCCAGCGATAAATTGGTGGAAATGATGGTAGCCTTTTTTCCCATATGGCGTTCGTTCAGCAGAGAAAAAAGCTGGGAAGCGACAAACTGGTTTGTCAGTTCCGTACCCAAATCGTCAATAATCAACAAGTCGCACTGATAAAGGTCAGTATAACGAGATTTCTGGTCTTCTCTGTTTTTGTAATCAAAAGAATATTTGGATAGCAATTCAAAAAGACCGGCTGCGCTGAAATAGATAACGGAGTGTCCGCTCTCAATCAGTTCCTTGGCAACGCAGTTGGATAAGAATGATTTCCCCGTTCCCACTGTACCATAAAAAAACAGATTATGGTAGTCGGAATTGAAATTTTTGATAAAATTCTGGCAGGTTACGACCGCATTTTTAAAGTGTGATAAATGCTCATTTTCATAATATTCATAGGATAGCGACTGAAAATTCTCGCTTTGCAGCATTTCGCGGATATTGGACTGCTCGTATAAAAGCGTAATCATAGCCTGCCGGAAGCAATGGCATTTTTGGGAGCCGATATAGCCGGTGTCCTGACAATCCGGACAGGTATAGACCGGAGCCAGATAATCCGCCGGAAGCCCGGCATTTTCCATAAGTGTTTTTTTCTGTGCCGCAATCTCGGCCAGTATGGATTTTAATTCCTCCATAGCGTTCTCGTCGCCGTCCAGATATTTTTTCCCATAAGAGACGGAAACGGAGGCGATTTTATCGTCCAGACCGCGGTAACCGGGAATCTGTTCATAAACATAAGCAGTTCTGCGTTCCAGTTCATGGCGGTTATGCAGTTGTCTGTTTTCATAGTCACGGAGTATGGTATCATACTGTGTGTTTGTCAAAGACACGGCGATGCTCCTTTAAAATTAATTGCTGAGAAGTTCTTGTTCCAGTTCGTCAAAGTCGTATTGATTCTGTTTAAACTGGTTAAATTTGTTGGCCGAGAGCGTTTTAACGGTTTTATTCTGCCGAAACTGGTTTTCGGCCGCCTGAATATCCCGTTTATGATGAATGCCTGCTTTGAACCAGTTGTTCAAAATACTGTCGGCATATTCAAAACGGTGTTTGTCCGTGGCGAGAACCGTTTTTTCACAGGCTGCATTGATAACGTCAAATTCAAAGGCAAATTCTTTCGTCCAACGGGTGATATAGGATATCTCCGCCTGTGTGGGCGCGTTGGATTTACCAAGCGCTTTCATAATGTCATAGACCGTCTTATCATATTTATGTACATAACGGGTAGCCTGTTCCGGCGTTGTAACGCCCTCCTGCGCCCAGTTGATGGCAACTTTTTCGATATATCTTAAATCTTTCTTGCCATGGTCTACGCAGTACTGGATTAAATAATCGATTAAATCTTCCGAAAAACCAAGCCTGTCCGAAATAAAGAGGATGGATTTCATCTCGTTTGCGCTTAATGTCTTTTTTAAATACTGCTCCGTGATAAACAGCAGACGGGAAGTGGCCTCGTCCGATTTAAAAGCCTTTAGCTGGTCTAACGTATAGGACGGCTTTTCATAAGGATTTTCTTCATGCGTTTCTTTTTCCGCAGCAGGCGTTTTGGAGGAAATCGGAAGCACGTACATCGGAGCCGCCGATTCCGCAACGGGCGTGGAGGCAGAAAAGCTTGAATTCAAATCCAAAAGATGGATGCCGGTCAAATTTTTGGAGTCATCATAATCTAAGGTGAGCAGTTTATTTTTCTCCCAGTATTTCAGGGCGCGCAGCACATCTTTTTCCGTATAGTTAAAGATATCGGCAATATTGGAAACGCTGGTAGAGAGCCTTGCGCTCATCATGCGAATCAGATACAGATAGATTTTAAGCTGCGCGTCATTGGCAGCTTTCATATATTCATCTATAAAACGGTTGGAAATCACCGTAGCGTCCGTATAATTATCCTGGTAAATCGTTAAATGACTCATTTCTATAACCCCGCATTCATGAAGTAAGATGAATTATAGCATGAGAAAATTTAAAAAGATATAGTCATTTTGACAGAAACAAAAAAGCGAATATTCTTCTTCATGTTGTGGATAATGTGTATAGGAGAACAAAATCATGAAACAATCGTAAAAAATATCCACAGAAAAAGAAAAGAGAAAAAACTTTCTTTTCTGTGGATATTGTGGATAATTATTTTTGTAAAAGATTTTCTCCGATTTTTACGACATCCCCGGCTCCCATAGTTATCAACAAATCTCCACTTGTGCAATTTTTCAAAACGAAATTTTCAATTTCTTCAAACGAGGAAAAATAGTAACATTCGTGTCCGATATTTCGTATTTCTTCCTGCAGCGTCTGAGAGCTGATACCAAGAGTGTCTTTTTCCCTGGCCGCATAGATATCCGCCAGAATAATTTCGTCGGAAACAGACAAAGCTTTTGCAAATTCGGGAAGAAACGCTTTTGTTCTTGTATAAGTGTGCGGCTGAAATACGCACCAGATGGTTTTATGGGGATAATTTTGGGCCGCATTTAAAGTTGCAGTAATTTCTGTGGGATGATGCGCATAATCATCTATTATAGTG
>JAMPFF010000016.1 GCA_023664605.1 Clostridium sp. | reverse complement strand
CTTATGTGCAAAAAATTGAAGGTTCATATTTAACATGGTCTTACACCTCCTCAAAATTCAGTTTACAGTATTTTTCCCCGTATTGTTTAGTAATATGGGAAAGTCCAAGCGCAAGAGAATCGACTAACACTTTTGACGTATCACGAAGCGGCGTCTGAAAGCGGCAGCTAATGATTCCGTTTCCTTCATCGGTCTCTACTTCGATATTTTCCCGGACAAGTTCGTCTAAAGAATTAACCGTATTGATGACCAGTACGGAGACCGCCGCGCAGACAATGTCTTTGCCATAGTTATCAAATCCCGCGTGTCCGCTGCATATGAAGTCTTTGTATTCTCCTGCTTTTGTTTTATGAAATGTCACTGTTATCATTTCACACCTATAAGCATCCTGTCAGAAAATCGTACGTTTTATTTCGCGTTGATTTTGTCAATTTTTACCTGCGTGTATGCTTGTCTATGACCATTTTTCTTATGGTAGCCGGTCTTTCTCTTGTATTTGTATACAATGACTTTACGACCGCGGCCCTGTTCCATAACGGTTCCGGTAACAGATGCGCCTGCAACGTCGCCCGCTACTTTCAGCTTTTTATCGCTGATGGCTACTACCTGGTCAAATGTAACAGCAGCTCCTACTTCGGCGTCAAGTTTTTCTACTTTGATAACGTCGCCTTCGGATACTTTGTACTGTTTTCCGCCTGTTGCAATAATCGCGTACATAAGGCACCTCCTATTTCTATGAACGTCCGCTTTTTGACGGCTGTTCATTTACTCGCCAGCTTCGGTGATATCCGCGTTTTGGATATACTTCTACCTCGCTGTGCGGCATACTGGAATATTTTATAATTTTTAAAAGAATTTGTCAACACTTTTCTTCGACAAACGCCGTTAAATTATGCGCTGTGGCAATATACGACAAGCCGTTACCCTATAAACATTGGAAAATGGCATTTTACCCCCCCCCGAATGGCAATATAATGAAATTGAACAGAGGGCTTTTAGTTGGTACAATATATATAAATGGAGGGATTGTATGCAGAATAAAATAATACGTTTTCTTGTAATAAGTCTTATCCTTGTAATAGCAGTATGTACCGGCACCTTTGTCTTACAGGTAAAAGACATGAACGAAAAAAGCGCGAATACAATGAATGAGGTCGGCGAAATCTATATGGCGGGAACGAGCGAGCAGATTACCCTGCACTTCGGCACCATAATGGAGCTGCGTTTATCTCAGGTGGAGGCGCTTGTCCATGACATTATGCCGAATCAGGCGGACGGGTATACCCTGGTACGCACACGGCTTATGAATAATGCCAAGGCGAGAGACTTTGACCGGCTGGCTTTTGCCATGGAGGACGGCACTTTTGACATTTTGTATGGCGATGAAATTACGGCAATCGATTCCAACAGTTTCATAAATGCCATTCAAAGCGGTGAGGAACGCATGGTAATGGGAACTGATGTGGATGGCGATAACGTGATTTTAATGAGCGTTCCCATGGCTTATGAGACGCCGGACGGCAAAAAAAGCATTTCTCTTGTAGCGGGATTTCCCGTAGAATACATAGCGCAGACACTTTCTAAAGAACTCTCCGATTCCATGTATTATTTTATTATCCGACGCGACGGCATTATTGTGATACAAAGTGATGATGAAAATGACTATAATTACTATGACAAGATTGAACGCCATTATAACGATACCGTTGAAAATGCAGAAAGTAAGGAAGAATTGATAGAATATACCGAAGGGCTTAGAAATGCGATGGCCGAAGGCTTAGATTATACAAGGGAGCTGAATTTAAAAAGCGGACATCGTCAGGTATACTGCCGCAGCCTTCCCTATTCGGAGTGGTATCTTATCTTGTCTATGCCTTATAGCGATTTGGATAAGGCCATTAATGATTTCAGTAAGGAATGGATTTTCACGGCGCTTAGAAACGCGACGCTTATCATTCTTTTGTTTTTAATCGTGTTTGCCGTCTATTTCTATTTATCGCGCCAGCAGATGCAGACCATCGATGAAGCGAGGCACACTGCGGAGCGCGCCAGCAGGGCGAAGAGTGAATTTTTATCCAATATGAGCCACGATATCCGCACGCCCATGAACGGCATTATCGGCATGGCGGAAATTGCCGCCGCGAATATACATAATCCGCAAAAACTCGAGGCATGTCTCCAGAGGATTTCCTCGTCAGCCAAGCATCTTTTAGGACTGATTAATGATATTCTGGATATGGCTAAAATTGAAAACGGCAAAATGATACTGAATACGGAACAGATTTTACTGCCGGAACTAATGCAGAATGTCGTAAATATTATATTGCCCTATACAAGGGCCAAAAACCAGCGTTTTGACCTCCATATCCATGACATTACGGCGGAAAGCGTATGGGGTGACAGCGTCCGCCTCAATCAGGTGCTTATCAATCTATTGGAAAATGCGGTCAAGTTTACGCCGGAGGGCGGAAAGATACAGTTAGGGCTGTATCAGACGCCGTCGGACAAAGGCGCGAATTATATTAAAGTCCATCTGGATGTTACCGATAACGGCATCGGCATGAGCCGTGAATTTCAGAGCAAAATGTTTGAGGCTTTCATACGGGAAGACAATGCCCGTGTGCAGCAGACACAGGGCGCGGGCCTCGGCTTAAGCATCACCAGGCATATTGTTAATGCGATGGAAGGTTCCATTGAGGTAGAAAGCGAACAGCACAAAGGCAGTAAATTCCATATTATACTGGATATGGAAATGGCGCTTGTACCGGAAGAGGCCATGGAAATTCCCTCCTGGCGGACATTGGTGATTGATGATGACGAGATTTTCTGCGACTGTACGCTGACGACCTTAAAATCCCTCGGCATCCATGCCCAAAATGCACTCGACGGCAAAAAGGCGTTGGAAATGCTTGAAGAGGAACATCAGAAAGGCAATGACTATGAAATTGTGCTTCTCGACTGGAAACTTCCGGAAATGAACGGTATCGAAGTGACCCGCGAAATCCGCAGCCGATACGGAAAGACGCCTTATATCCTGATGATTTCGGCCGCCGATAACAGCGATATCGAGGAAAAGGCAAGAGAAGCCGGAATCGACGCTTTTATTGTCAAACCGCTGTTTAAATCGACCTTATATTATCATCTGAATAAGATAAAAGAAGAAGCCGATAAGGCTGATGTTGAGGAGGAAGAACATATTACTTTTAACGGCGAGAGGATTCTTGTTGCCGAGGATATTGACTTAAACTGGGAAATTGCTTTCGCTCTTCTATCAAGTATCGGTTTAGAGCCGGAACACGCCGAAAACGGAAAAGTCTGTGCAGATATGTTTGCACAGTCTCCTGCTGAATATTATCAGGCCATTTTAATGGATATCAGGATGCCCGTTATGACCGGTTTGGAATCCGCCACGGCAATACGCGCGCTAAAGCGCGACGACGCTAAAAGCGTTCCGATTATCGCCATGAGCGCGGATTCTTTCACGGAAGATATACAGCATTGTCTTGACAGCGGCATGAACGCTCATACTTCCAAGCCGATTGATGTTGATAAGATAGCCAGATTATTGAAAAAATATATGAAACTTAGGGCTTCCTCTTAAAATACAGGCAGCCGATAATGACGAAACAGACGCCGATAAACAGATTGGAACCTCTTGCGTGGAGTGCGCCGTCAAGCAGACTGACGGCCCCCGCCGCCGCAAAAAAGATTCCCGTTAATATGTGCATACTTCTAGTTTTCATCATAATTATCCCCCGTTCTGTGATATACATGTTTTATGTCAACTACATTGTATCATAGAATGGGGGATTTTGCGTTTTCAATATTTACCAGATGGATTTTGAGCGACAGAATGCGTGTAAAAATAAACAGAATTTCTTTTTTGAATGATAATGATGAAGATAATTCCCGCCAGCGAAATAAGTTCCGCCACCCGCCAATACCATTCTCCGGTGTAATTCACCTGTATTTCTCCCGAAAAGTTTTCCGGCAGTATGATGCGCAAGCAGCCGTCGCTATTGCATTCAACTTTTAATTCTGCTTTATCAGCCGTTTTCGCATGGTATCCTTTATAATAAAAAAGAGGCAAATCAATATATCCTTCCTCTCCTGTCTGACCTTTGCAAACAATATGGAATTTCTGATATTTTCTGTCAACAGACTCTATTTGTATTCCCTCGGAAGGAACGGGCTGTAAGACATTGTGTGTTACGGACATATTGGCATTTGCAGGGATATATTCACCGGCGCCAAAATCATAAGAGGTTAAATCATCTGCATTATGCAGATAAAGCACGTCATTATTGCTTATGATGCTTCCAATAAGAGAAGCGGAGCTGATAATAGCAAACATAAAAATGACAATATATACTTCTCTGCCTTTGTTTTTGTCCAATCGATGAAATAATTGAACGCTCAAACATGCCAGCATGGCAAGTATTAATGTTGCCAGTCCGAATAACCGCCACGGAAATTGAATATTTTTAATCATAAAATATAAAATGTGACTCATATTCTGCAAATCATCCCACGGGAAATGTATAGTCATCATATATGTCAGTAAACTTCCGGTGATAAAAATACCGATTCCCTGTCTGAAAGTTTTATCTGTTTTCTTTCCATGGTTTATGGCATATAAAATAAAAAATAATATTCCGGCTAATAGTCCGCCGCCTATCGCAAAACTCAGTTCATTTCTTATGTTTAGTCCCTCTATGATAGAATATTCACGAGTTTCTCCGCTTACATAAGGAAAAAGGTTAAACAACTGATTCAGGAAAACCCCCTGTGTCTGTATGAAATAAGGGCTGCTTTCTTCACTGTTGAACTGGTATTTTCCTGACCACATATCTAAAAACGGCAAAGTAAACCAAAGCGTACAGACGAAAGTTCCTGCACCGATTTTCATATATTCTATAATAGTATCTCTTCTAATGGTTCTTTTCCAAAAAAGAATACTGATAACGAGAACAAAAAGGACTGTTAATTCCGTGCTGATAATATGCGTTACAATAACCCCCGAAAATCCGATTACACCGATTATCCAGCTGTCTTTAGGGATATTTTCGTCTTTTTCATGCCATAAAATCTCATAAATGGCCGTCAGTATCAGCGGCAGAAATATGGATGCACAATATTCCCCCAGCGTAGCGCGTATATATAAACAGTTTATCCGGTAAATAGAGGTTGTGTATAGCAGGCATCCCAATAGTCCCAGTTTTTCACTCTGAAATAGTCTCTTGAAACTATAATAGGCAATTCCTGCCGACAGTAGATTGATAAAGAAAATAAACCACTTATAAGCTGTCTCTACACCGCATCCAAACAGTCGCAGCACTGCCGGAAAATAGAAAAGGATATCCCCGTAAAAAGTGAGGTTCCATATCCGTATCCATTCATCCAGTTTGGCTGCATCCTGACGGGAAACTGTCCACTTTGGAGACCTTCTTTAATGCCTTCAATTCTGGTCATATGAAACATCAAATCATATCCGTCTATTAAGTATGGACTTAATAATGGAAGCATAATAAAAAGAACAATCATGCCGAGTACAAGCGTCCGGGTTATCCCGTCTTTATCCGCCAGTTTCTTTTTCCATTTATCCTGAAAAAAGAAAGCATAGTCAAAGCACAAAAAAAGCGCTAAAAACAGGAGTCCCCATCCAATGGTATGGTTGTAATTTTGCAGGATTTCCACCTGGCTGACAAAGAAGTAGCTATTGCCTCCATAATCAAACTGTATTTCAAAATTTTTCAATTCTCTGGAAATCCACAGGTTGGTTGTATATGTGTTTTTCTCAGGAGAAAGCGATTTATGATAATTGCCGAGTTTTTCCCTGAAATCTGCATTGTCAGCCGTAATATAATAGGCGTTGGACATATCACCGGTCCGATAGTGCAATATTATTTTATAGTGTCCCCGGCTTAAGTCTATTTGCGGTGTGGAAGCAAAATTCATTTCCGTTTCTGGGGTGTTGTCAATATAGTATCCGTTTTCTTGAGATTCCATAAAATTATATAACAGAACATGCTCTGATACGATATCTTCATAAGTAAAATCATATACCATATGTTCTTTTCGGTATCCCGCAAAACAGCAGGTACATATCAATATTTGAACGATAACAATCAATACGATTCTTTTTTTCCTACACAATATATCTTTCATGAAATAACCTCTCTTTTGTTTGTTGCAAAAAAATACGCTGCCACCTGCGCCCTGGAACTGAACTCTTCCGTTTCCAAAAGCTCTTTCACTTCTTCTTTGGTGTAAAATTTTGCCTCAATCATTTCATTATCGGAAGTATGGTCTGCAAAGCGCCCTTCCGCTTCCACAAAGGCAATCTGCGTTTTAACGTCCGAAAAACCGACTGCCGCATAGGATGGCTTTAGGATGTGGAGAATCTTTTTTAACTGCAGTCCGGTTTCCTCGTAAAGTTCTCTCTGGATGCACTCTTCCAGCGACTCGCCCTCTTCTATCATCCCCGCGCACAGGTTATAGACATAATTGTTTACGCCCATGCGAAATTCCCGCAAAAGCAGCATTTTATCTTCACAATAGGCGACAATGGAAACGCCGCTTACATGCGTTCCTAACGCTTTTTCATCCGGAATTTCATGTCTGCTTACAATTTCATATACCTTCTCTTTTCCTTTTTTATTCAGGTAAGTCAGTTCATAGTTTTTCAGGTATTTCCCATCTTTTACTTTTTTTAGATGCAGCAGCTTCATAATTACAAATATCCTTTTCCTTTCATCTGCTCCGCAAACGACTTATTTTTCTTCTGTCTTGTTATCTCCATCAGCCCCAGCCCTGTAATGTCCACGACATAGGCGGGTACGGTATCTTTTTTTAACAGCTCTTTCATATAAGAGGTCAGCCGGTCCATATGCTCTTTCTTTTTCATATTGATAAAATCCACTAAAATCATGCCGGAGAGATTCCTTGCGCGTAAGGCGGCGGCAATGGCTTCGGCGGCTTCCAGATTGATTTTTAAATAAGTCTCTTCCGGGTTTTTGCGGGATTCGTATTTCCCTGTGTTTACGTCGATGGCGATTAATGCCTCCGTCTGCTCAATCACTAAGTACGCGCCCGATTTTAAAAAGACTTTTTTGCCGGTCAGTTCCTGTATCCTTGTTTCAAGGGAATAGAGCTTATAGAGCGGAAGCCTGTCATCTTCATAAAGGCGAATAGACAGCCCGCTTAGTTCGGCGTGGTCTTTTAGGCTATCGTAAATATCTTTATTATCCGTGACAATCTCATCATATTCCGTACGGTAACAGTTTTTGATAAAGTCTATATATTCCGGCTCGCTTTGATACAGGCAGCTAAAACATACCCTCTTATCCCCTATTTCCAGAATATGTTCTAATTTGGCGGCAAGCGAGCGCGCCTCCGCTATCACATCTGCGGTATCTTCCACATCCGCCGCGTTCGTCCGAATAATAATGTGAAATTTATCGGCAATGGCGGTAAGCGGGTCAAGATTTTGGTAGAGATGATGATATTTTGCGCTCAATTTAGAAGAGAACCTGATGCTGCCTGTCCGTGCATTTGACCCGGAAGCCGTGATATCACCGAGAGCATCCTCCTGCGGCTTTTCAATAATGACATAGGTTCCAGCCAGGGCTAATGCGGTCGAAACACCGGCCAGTTTGGTTTTTACCGGTTCTTTCACAACCTGCACTAACAGTTCGTCGCCAATTTTTAGGGTGTCGTCCGTTTTCCTGTTGGTGAAAACGGCATGTTTTGCTTCCGTAAGCGGCAGAAACGTCAAAACGCCTTTGTCAATTTCCACAAAGGCCGCGCCGATATTAACGGCAACGTTCTGGACTCTTGCGACATAGATATTTCCTATCCGGGGCGGCTCTTTATCCGGGGATTTTTTCTGCGCATGGATGGACAGCACTTGATTTTGGCGCATCAAAACAGAAAACAATTTATCGTGTAATTCTACAATCAATATTTTCCCTTTTTCCTGCGTATCCTGCGTCATCATGAAAATATCCTTTCCTTATGCGTATGAATGCCCGACTGCTTCTAACGGCACAAACTTTGGCGTCTGCGTATCTTTGGCGGAATTGGTATAGGTGTCTATTCTGGTTATCTGATAAGAACAGGATGACGGCGTCATCCTGGCGTAATTGCAAAACGCATCTAAGACCATTACCGGTTTAATATTGCCGCTGCTGCTGGCATCAACAAGCATCGTTATCACAAAAGATGAGTCCGGCTCCATCGTTAATGTAAGTTCATGGATACCCGGCTTTAAATCAAGTTCCAGCACGCTTTTTTTGGTTGTCTTTGTGACGAAAATATGCTCTTTTTTATAAAAGGCCGCCAGCTTGTCCGGCAGTTCAGAAGCGGAAACGCCATCCGCATGGCAGACAACCCGGTATTTTGCGGCGGCTACGCTTGCCATCGCATTTTGGGCGTCATCCGGCAGTAGGGTTACGGATAAAATTTCCATGCCTTCTACCATGACTTTATTTAAGTCATCTTTCATTTTCTGTGTGGAAATAAGCGTATTTATCTCAATATCAAGATATTCTCCTCGGCTCTCGATGCCGACGCCAAGCGGTGCGGCAAAGGACATAATCTGATGGGGGTTAAAGCCTTCCGAATATTTAATGTCAATATCCGCCCTGCGGATTGCCTTTTGAAAAAAACGCATCACATCCAGATGTCCGATGAACTTCATGCTGCCGTATTTGGCAAATTTAATCCGAATCTTCATAAAAACACCCTGCCTTTCCTATGTATAGCAGATGCCGACGCCAAAACGTTTTGCGCCGCAGCCCTGGCACTGGCTTTGGCAGTTGGGGGATATTTCTTCCTGTAAGGCCTTTTTCCACTCCCGCAGTAAAAATTCTTTGGTAACGCCGCAGTCTATGAAATCCCATGGGAAAATTTCGTCATCTTTTCTCTCACGTACCGTATAAAAATCCGGATTGACACCGCATTTTTCAAAAGCGCCCATCCAAATATCATAATGAAAACACTCGCTCCAGGAATCGAACATGCACCCATTTTTATAAGCCTCTAAAATGACATTTGCAAGTTTCCTGTCACCTCTTGCAAGAATTCCTTCCAGTACACTGACGTCCGCTTCGTGCCAATTATACTTAATGCTCTTCTGATTAAGCTGCGCGGCGATTTCTTTTCTCGTTTGGTACGCTTTTTCAATAAATTCCTCTTTGGTACACATTTTTGCCCACTGAAACGGCGTAAATGGCTTAGGAATAAAGAAAGACGTGCTTGTTACAATCTGTACCCTGCCGTTTATCCGTTTATCTTTTGGTACTGTTTCGTAAAAAGCGGCGGCGATTTTATTCGACAGTTCTCCGATGGCCAGAATGTCCTCTTCCGTTTCCGTCGGAAGCCCGAGCATAAAATATAATTTTACTCTTGTCCAGCCGCCCTCGAAAGCCTGTGTGGCGCCGTTTAAAATGACTTCTTCGGTCAATCCTTTATTGATGACATTTCTAAGCCTCTGGCTCCCCGCTTCCGGCGCAAAAGTAAGACTGCTTTTTTTTACATCCTGCACCTTGCTCATAACGTCCAATGAAAAAGCGTCAATCCGTAAAGATGGAAGTGAAATATTGATATGTTTTTTGCTGCACTCTTCTATCAGATAATCCAACAGTTCATTTAAGGCAGAATAATCACTGGAACTTAATGAACTTAGGGAAATTTCATCATAGCCCGTATTTTTTAACATTTCGGACGCATATTCCTTTAATACGGATACGTCGCGTTCCCGCAAAGGGCGGTATATCTGTCCGGCCTGACAGAAACGGCAGCCCCTGATACAGCCGCGCTGGATTTCCAAAACAACCCTGTCCTGCGTTACCTGAATAAAGGGAACGACAGGTTTTAACGGATAAAAGGCGTCGCTCATCTGTGTGACAATCTCTTTGGCAACGGTATCGGGAGCCTTATCACACAGCTTTTTGCGGCCGCTTATCGTGCCGTCGGGATAATACTGCTCCTCATAAAAGGCCGGTACGTAAATGCCCGGAATGGCCGCCGCTTTCTGTAAAAACTCAATACGGCTGCCGCCCGCTTTTTTGTTTTCTATATAGCAGTCTAAAAGCGGCCTGTACTGTGTTTCGCCCTCTCCGATATAAAATAAGTCAAAAAAAGGGGCAATCGGTTCCGGATTATAACTGCAAGGTCCGCCGCCTATGACTATCGGACTCGATTCGTCTCTGTCTTTGGCAAATAGCGGAATCTGTGATAACTCCAGTATTTGCAAAATATTGGTATAGCACATTTCATATTGCAGGGTAATGCCCAGAAAATCCATGTCTTTGACGGGTTCCTGCGATTCTAAGGCAAACAGGGGAATCTGTCTTGTACGCATAATATGGTCTAAGTCGCTCCAGGGGGAATATACCCTTTCACACCATACATCCTCCCAGGCGTTGAACATACCGTAAAGAACCTGTATGCCCAGATGTGACATACCGATTTCATAAACATCCGGAAAGCACATGCAGAAACGGACTAAGACATCCTCTTTTTTCTTGATAACACAGTTGACTTCATTTCCAATATAGCGTGCAGGTTTTTCCACCTGCATGAGTATTTCGTCTGACAAGGCCAGTTTTCCAGTCATGTTGTTATTCCTTTCATCAAAATGCCCTGCATTCTTACATCAAACGCCGGCACGCTGCATTTAGTATAGCGAATTTATTTTTCAAAATCAAGTAAAGTGTCTTCCGTAATCATGGCATGGATATCGTTCATGGAATAGCCGAAGACTTTATATTCTCCCGCGTCGCACAATAAAAAACCAATGAACAAAAGAATGGCGGCCGCCATGCGAAGCCTGAATGTAGAACCCGAATCGGACGGGCCGTCTTCCGAAGGCGTATCTGTCCACAAATAGTCTTCTCTTCGGAAAGCATCGCCCTTATCCCATAGCGGCAATGCGCTCTCCGTACCGTAGAGGATTTTCTCACGCTGCCTGATTTTCATGCGATTATCCATATTTTCGGCACGGATATACTGCGCTAACTTCATCTTTTTTTCCACTGGTATCTGTTTTGCAGGCTGTCGGCCTGTTTCAATATTTTTATTTGGCATTCTGTTTTCCACTGCTTTGTACTTATTTACAAGCATTTTATGAAAAAACGGGGCAAAAAAGAACATCCTCCATGCGTATGTCAGCGTTTTGCCAACTCTTCCGTAATTTCCTCCCAGCTAACGCCTTTTTCAGCCATTAACACCATCATATGATATAAAAAGTCGGCGATTTCGTATTTGATTTCATTGGCGTTCGGATTTTTGGCGGCAATGACGATTTCCGTCGCCTCTTCCCCGAGTTTCTTTAAAATCTTATCGAGTCCCTTATCAAAAAGATAATTGGTATAGGAACCCTCTTTCGGATGCACTCTCCTATCCAGGATTACGCCGAATACCTGTTCAAATACCTTAAGCGGGTTGCTCTCCTCGTATTCCCTTTTCATAATCTCGTTAAAGAAGCAGGAATGCGCGCCGGTATGGCAGGCCGCTCCGATTTGGGAGACTTTGGCTAAAATCGTGTCTTTATCGCAGTCCGCCATCATGGATTTGACATACTGGTAGTGTCCGCTTGTTTCGCCCTTTACCCATAATTCACTGCGGCTTCTGCTATAGTAAGTCATCCTGCCGGTTTTCAACGTCGTCTGATAGGCTTCCTCATTCATATAGGCAACCATTAGAACTTCGTCCGTTTTATAGTCCTGTACAACGACGGGAATATGCCCGTCGGCATTCAGCTTAAACTCTTCCCACGGAATTTTGGCTTCAAACGTATTGACTAAAATGCCGTTTGTCTGGCACAGGTGTTTAATGGCCGACAATTCTTTGGCGTTTTCGTTAATGGCATAACCGGAAATGCCGCAGATATTCTTCATAGCGAGCATCTCTAAAATTTTATCCAAAGAAACCTCCGGTACGGAGACAATCATCGGAAACTTGGAAACCGCTACGGCCTCTTTGATAAAGCGTTCCTTCACCAAAATCAGTTCCTCGATATATTCCTCGATTAAGGCTTCATTTTCCGTGATTTCTTTCACATCAAAAATGCAGGCGGCAATTTTATCCTTGCCGAATTTTTTGGAAACTTCCTCTGTAATAGCGATGTTTTCCGGCTTGGAATAATTTAAAACCGCTTTTTTACAGCCTGCATAAATAAGCTTTTTAATGTCCTCCATCCGATGTACGTTTCCTGCTCCGATAACGGGAATTTCCGTTTCCGTACAGATGCTTTTGATGGTGTCAAGAGCCTCTTCATGCTCCGTATCGCCCTCGGATAAGTCATAGACAATCAGCTCGTCCGCGTTATTATCGCTGTAAAATTTAGCCAGCGCGGCGGGATTGGTATCTAAAATCGTATTGTCGTTAAAACCCCTGACCGCATTGCCTTTGTATAAATAAATACATGGTATGAATTTTTTGTACATTGCAATTCCTTTCTGTTAAAGCTTTTGTATTTTATGCAAGACTGCCCTTTGTGCTTAACACATCTTCAATCCGTGCGTCTTTTTCTGTCGCCTCGTCTAACGCCTTGCCAAATGCTTTGAACATTGCCTCTATCATATGGTGTGTATTTTCGCCTGCCAGCATTCTGATATGGATATTCATGCCGCAGCTATAGGAAACCGCATAGAAAAATTCTTTTACCAATTCCGTTTCCAGTTCCCCGACGCGCTGCATGGGAAAATCGCATTCAAAGCCAAGATAGGGTCTGCCGCATAAATCAATGGCACACAGACAGAGGGCGTCGTCCATCGGTAAAATAAAGGAGCCGTATCGTTTCATGCCCGCCTTATCGCCGATGGCTTCTTTGATGGCCTGTCCTAATACAATGCCGGTATCTTCCACCGTATGATGGCCGTCCACCTCCAAATCTCCTTTGACCGATACAGTCAAATCAAACAGCCCGTGTTTGGCAAATCCCGACAGCATATGGTCGAAAAAGCCGATGCCCGTATGGATATCGCTTATGCCCCTGCCGTCCAATACCAGCGACATACTGATATCCGTTTCCTTTGTTATTCTTTTTATTTCAGCGTCTCTCATAATATAACCACCATACCCTTTCACGGTTGAAAATTTATTTTCTATCCTCTTCAAATCTTACTTTTATCGAATTGGCATGAGCCGTCAGTCCCTCTTTTTCGGCAAACAGCTCAATATCTTTATGCGCCTTTGTCAAAGCCTCCTCGGAATAAGAAATAATACTTGTCTTTTTGATAAAGTCATCGACGCATAACGGTGAAAAGAACCTTGCCGTTCCGTTTGTCGGCAGTATATGGTTCGGCCCGGCATAATAATCGCCAAGCGGTTCCGAGGAATACTCCCCGAGAAAAATAGCGCCCGCATTTTCAATCTTTGTCATGATTTCATACGGATTTTTCGTTAAAATTTCCAGATGCTCCGATGCAATGTCATTAGCGGCCGATATCGCGTCATCCATGGAGTCGGCCAGTAAAATATAGCCGTAATTCGATAAGGATTTTTCGATGATATCCGCTCTGGAAAGTTCCTTTAGAAAAATAGTTATCTGCCCTGCCACCTCTTTGGCGAGGCTTTCGCTTGTCGTGATTAAAATAGCGCTTGCCAGTTCGTCGTGTTCCGCCTGGGAAAGCAAATCGGCCGCTACATAGCGCGGGTTTGCGCTCTCGTCCGCAATCACCAAAATTTCGCTCGGTCCCGCGATGGAATCGATGCTGACATAGCCGAAGCAGGCTTTCTTGGCAAGCGCGACAAAGATATTGCCCGGGCCTGTAATTTTATCGACCTTGGGAACGCTTTTTGTGCCGAACGCCATAGCTGCAATGGCCTGTGCGCCGCCGATTTTGTAGATTTCATCGACGCCAGCGATTTTAGCCGCCACAAGCGTTTCCGGATGCACTTTTCCATCCGCTCCGGCAGGCGTTGTCATGATAATCTTTTTGACGCCCGCGACTTTGGCGGGGATAACGTTCATCAAAAGGCTGCTCGGGTATGCCGCCTTGCCGCCGGGAACGTAAACGCCGGAAATAGCAATCGGTAGAATCCTCTGTCCCAAAACGGAACCGTCGGGTTTGGTGTCAATCCAACTGTTGCGAAGCTGTTTTTGATGAAACCGCGTAATATTTTCGGCAGAGCGTTTCATGACTTCGATATAGCCGCTCTCCGCCTGCGTAAAAGCCTCATCTATCTCTTCTTTTGTAACCTTTATGTTATCTTCGGTAATCTCCCATTTGTCAAACTGCTTCGTATAGGCAAAAACCGCGCTGTCGCCATCTTTCCTGACATTGGCGATAATATCCGCGACGATGGATTCATATTCGGTATAGTTATTCGGACTGCGTTTTAAAAGGCTGTCTAACAAGTCTTTTCTTGTTTCCGCGGTCAGTTTTATTGTTTTCATCATATGGCAAAACTACTCCTTTTTATGCTGTTTTGATATTGCCGTTTTTACTGCTTTGCCGTGCTGCGCTGTTTACTGTTTACTTTACGCTGTAATTTAATTTTACGGTAATGGAGGCCGTCTTTTGCCTGGAACTGGTATTAAACGTGCCGCCGTAGCTGTAGTCGGAATTGGAATTTTGCGCGGTAATCTGGAAAACGCCCAAGTTAGCGGTCAAAAGCTTATCTACGGACGCGCCTGTTCCTGCCGCCAGAATATCAATCCTGTCTTTGGCGTTCTGCGTCGCTTCCTCGATAAGCTGTAACTTTAATTCATCCAGCTTGGTATAGTAATATTCCGGTCTGTCCGAATCAAATTCCACATTGGCCTCAATCAACTGCGTAATATCCCTGGAAATATTATCCACCTTGTCTACATCGTTAGAAGTAACGGTGATTTCCTGATATAAGTCGTAACCGTCCTCATATCTGCCGATTTCATAGCCCTCATTGTTATATTCGTAGCGGTATCTTTTAGAAATGCTGATGGAACCGAACACCATTTCCTCATCGGTAACGCCGTTATCTATCAGATAATCCTCGATGACCTCCGCATCCTTTTTCAGACGCTGGTAAGCCGCCTGCGTCGTAGAGCCGTATGCCGTAAAACTGCCCCTCCAGACAATTAAGTCCGCTTCAAAATCGCAGCTTGCGGAACCTGTCGCAGTCAGACCGCCGCTGCCCGACGTCTGCTTATAAGCCACCAGCCTGCCGGACATGATGCTGACGCAGATAATCGCACAGATACCGGCAATTAACGCAATGATAATTCCTTTGTACTCTTTCATGAATTTCCCCTCCTATAAATGCTTTTTTAAGTCTGTAATCAGTTTTTTAATCCTATCCGGCTCCATCTGCATACTGACCTGATTGACGATCATGCGCGCCGATAACGGACAGATTTCCTCCAATACGCCTAACCCGTTTTCCCGCAGTGTAGAGCCTGTTTCCACGATATCCACAATCACGTCGGAAAGCTTTACAATCGGCCCGAGTTCCACGGAACCGTTTAATTTGATAATATCCACCGTCTGATGCTTTTTGTTATAAAAATAATCTTTAGCAATATTCGGGTATTTACTGGCTACGCGGATCATCTCGTGGTGTTGTAAAAGTTCATTCGCCTCGCTTGGCCCGCAGACGCACATCCGGCATTTTCCGTAGCCTAAGTCCAATACCTCATAGACATGCCTGTTTTCCTCCATAATGGTGTCTTTGCCGACCACGCCGATATCCGCCGCGCCGTACTCCACATAAGTCGGCACGTCCGGTCCCTTAGCCAGAAAGAACTTTAACTTTCTTTCCTCGTTGACAAATATTAATTTCCGGGAATCCTTATCTTTCATTTCCTCACAGGTAATCCCGATTTTTTCCAGTAAATCCATGGTTTTATTCGCCAGTCTTCCCTTCGCCAGCGCAAAAGTCAGATATCTTTCATCACTCATATGTATATGCCTTTCTTCATGACGTTATTTCGGTAATAACTCTACATATTTTCCATCCGCGCGTAGCATTTTTGCCATCTTTAACTGTTCGCTGAACGTATCTTTCGTATAAAAAAGCTGCATCGGCGCCGCCGGATGGGAAATAACGACGTTCTGTCTCTCCATCGCAAGCAGCAGATCGTCAATGGATATCATATAGCCGATGGCCGGGGCGTCTTTCCCGAACCGGCTAAGCAGCGAATCATATCTTCCGCCTTTGACAATGGCGTCTCCCACGCCGTAAGTATAGCCTTTAAAAATAATGCCGGTATAGTAATTATACTTGCTTAACATGGTAAGGTCAAAAGAAACATATTTTTCCACGCCGTAATCGCAAAGAATATGGTATACGCGCTCTAACCGCTCCAAAGCCATCAGGGAACGGTCGTTATTCACCGATTTTTTCGCTTCCGCCAGCGCGTCGATGGAGCCGAATAAGTCGCTTGTTTTTAATAAAACTTCCCTATCTTTTTCCTTAACGTTTTTATTGATAAGAAGCTCTTCCGCGCCAAAGTAATTTTTACCGGAAATTAATTCCCGAAGCGTTAATTCCGTCTCCTCGTCCAGTCCTGCCTGTGCGCAGACGCCCTTAAAATATTCCAGATTGCCGATACTGACCTGAAAATCCGTTAATCCCGCATGGTAGAGGGATTCTATCGTCATCGCTATCATTTCGGCGTCGGCATAGGCGGAGGTGTCGCCAATCAGTTCCGCGCCCATCTGTGTGGCTTCTTTTAATTTTCCCTGTAAATTGGAGGTATTCGTAAACGTGTTGCCCTGATAACAGAACCGTATTGGGGCGTCTTCATCCATAAAATATTTTGCCGCGCATCTGGCAATAGACGGCGTAAAATCAGGACGAAGCACTAACGTGTTGCCCTCTTTGTCAAAAAATTTATAGAGTTCTTTGGACGGCGTCGTTCCCACGTCTTTGGAAAAAACGTCGAAAAACTCAAAGGTCGGCGTCTGGATATCACGATAGCCATAGGCATGGATTTTTTCCAGCAAAAGTTTCTCCACCGCTATTTTCTTTTCTTTTTCGTCACCGTAAATATCCCTTACGCCCTCCGGTGTATGTACCAGTTTCTTGCTCATGGGTAATGATATGCTCCTTTCCCGGTCTTTCACGCATCACTTTAACAAATTAAAGTGATAACTCATTACTATGTTAATGCAGTAAATATATGTAGTATAACGGAAAATATCGTGATTGTCAATTTTTATTCGCCCCGGTCTTCCAAATCCTGTTGGATCATGTCCAGATACGGCACTAAAATCCCGTGTTTTTTGGGTAAAATATAGGCGGGATTCAATTCTTCATAGCGAAAGCTTTTCCTGCCGCCCTCCTTCGCCCTGTTCCAGAAAAACCGCAGCATCTCATAGGGCAGATAGTAAAAAATGTCTTTATGGGAATAATAAATGAGAAAAAAAGCAATTCCTTTCTGCCTTTCAAACTGCTGCATGAACTCCACCTGATGTTCATGGATATTTTGCAAAGCAAAGGTATCGGAAGCGCATTCTTTCGCATCGAAACAGACTGGGATTCCCTGTACCGCGCCGATATAGTCCACCGTGCTTTTTTGGTCAAAGTAGGCAAGCGTAATATGCCTGCTCTGCTTATCAATCGTAATCGGCGTAATCGGCGTCGGAATTTTCTGAATCAGCGCAAGTCCGTTTTCTGCGTATTTTTCATTGGTGCGGTTGATTAAATCTTCCAAAGTGGAGCCGCGAAGTCCTCTTGAGTTCCAGGTTGCCATGTATTTAACTTCTTTCTTTTTATTTTTTCTCTATGCCGGGTCTGTTTTATCCGCTGCTTTTTCAAAAATGGCGGGTAACGGCGCATAAAAAGTCTTCTCGCTGATATCGGCAAACATATCCGGAAGCTTGGGAAAGACAACCCGGTAAGCGTGTAAAAGCTGATGCGTTATGCCGTATTCTTTCCGGTATTTATCGTTCCACGCCCTGTCTCCGTATTTGTAATCGCCAAGAAGCGGCGCGCCGACGCTTGCCAGATGGGCGCGGATCTGATGGGATTTGCCGGTAATCAACTCCACTTCCAGAAGCGTTTTGTCCGCCTCCTGACGGACGGGCATATACGCAGTTTGGATATAAGAACCCTTCCGCTTCGTTTTTTCATCCGTGGATGTATCGGTAATCCGCACTTTATTACTTTTTTCGTCCTTATACAGCCAGCCGTCTATTTTCTGCTCTTTTATCATATGCCCTTTCACGTAGAGCCTGTAATATTTATGAAGGCTGCGGGATTTTAACGACTCCGAGAGCATCTGCGCGCCGGCAAGCGATTTTGCACACAGCACAATGCCGCTTGTGTTTCTGTCCAGCCTGTTACAGGCCGACGGCCGAAAGGTCTCTATATCCTCTTCTGATATCTGATGCGTCGTAAACAGATAAAAAAGAAGCCATTCGTTTAAGGAATAATCGTCTTTTGCCGCCTTTTGCGTGAGAATCCCCGCGGGCTTATCGGCTATCAGGATATGCTCGTTTTCGTATATAACGCCGATACCGGACTTTTCATACATAATCTGTCCGCTTTGGGGTAGATTTGCCATGATATGCCGCCCTGCCGCGGAGGCTTTTTTTTCGTTCTCTTTTCCCATAAACTTAAGAAGCGTTTCTTCTTTAAAGTAGATGGATACGATATCGCCGCAGGCAATCTTTTCACTGCCATCGGCTTTTTTATCGTTTAACAGAATATTTTTTTTACGAAGCATTTTGTATAAAAATCCGCTGCCTGCCTCGGGCAGTAACTTATGCAGATATTTATCAAAACGGGAACCTGCGTCTTTATTGGTGATAACTCTTTGATACATATACTGATATCCTCGTATTAGAGGGAAATGGAAAGAAATAGCTGTATGATTTCATCTTTGCTTTTCGTCTCTTCCACTTCCAACTGCAATAATTGACCGAGTCGGTCTAAATATTTTTCCGGCCGGTTGAATATTTTAACGGTGATATTTTTATGCCCGTCCTGTACAAGCATCTGTTCCAAGTGTTTTTCGCCCTCATTGCAGTCGCATTTGTCACTTTCCGTATAGGCGCATACGACATTGCCTTTACAGACCATATGGCTGACGGGAAAGTTGTTTTTATAGGATGTAAAATACATATCGTACAATCCGGTCAGTTTATCGTCGTAGGCGGATATTTTCTCCCATGCGTCCGCGCTGCAGCCGCGCGCCTTTAAAAACATGATGGCGCCAACCGCGCTTTTACAGGCGGGAAGCAGTCCTAACACCGCCACAATCGTTAAAAGGTTTTTGTTGCTTCCGGTAGAATAGATACCCATTCCGTATATGGCAAGGGATATGGCAAAGTAAAGAAGCGTACGTATCACGGATGCCTTTTTTTGATATGCAATATAGCCATAACTTCCCTTTGTCACTTTCTTTTTCATCCCATCAGCCCTTTCGTCAGTCTGTATAATAAATTCATCGGCAGGCCATAGACGGACAGCGGTTTATTGTTTTTACAATCCAATAACGCCTTTAGCACTACATCTTCAGGTTCTGCCATAATCCATTTTTTATAAAGACTCATTTTTTTGTATTGTCCGTAAGCCTTGTCCAGAAACGGTGTATTCACCGGCCCCGGACAGACCGTTGTGACCGTAATGCCCTTTCTTTTCAGTTCTTTGTAAAGCGTCCTGCCAAATATATAGACATAGGCCTTGGATGCCGCATACGCCGCAAAATCAGCCTGCGGCCTAAATCCTGCGCCGGAAGCCATCTGTACGATTTTGCTTCCTCTTTTCATATAGGGAAGGCAGATTTTTGTCATCTGTGTTAAAGCCAGCACATTTAAGCGCACCATCTGCTCCACTTCTTCACGGCTCTGCTTGAAAAAAGGACCGCATACGCCGCAACCCGCGCAGTTGATAAGCACGGAAATACTGGCTTTTCGTTTCATCAGCCTCTTTTCAAAACGTTCCATATCTTTCTCATCTGTAAGGTCGATCTCAATCGGCCTCATTTTGATAAATTCTACATTGACAATACGCTTCTTTCTCTCCTCTACCAAATCATGCGCCAGTTGTTTTACCGAATCCTTATTCCTGGAAAGCAGCCAGATTTCATCCGTTTTCCTAAGAGTATAGAACATCTGTCTGGTAAATTCCTTGCCCATGCCGGAAGATGCTCCCGTAATAATTGCAATAGACATATCGCTTACGCTCCTTTGCTGTTTTCTGTTCTATTTATTTGCTTTTGGCTTATGTACATTGCGTATCGTCTTTTTCTTCGTCTGTTTTTTCACTTCCCGCCCGCTGTGTCCGGGTACTTTCTCTTTCGTGTTTTTAGCCGCGCTTTTAGGACGGATCAGGCATTTTTTATCAAAGCCGATTAAATCCTCACGCCCTGCTTTTGTCAATGCCTCATATACCAAGTCGTAATTTTGGGGATTGCGGTACTGCATCAGTGCGCGCTGCATCGCCTTTTCATGCGGATTTTTGCATACATATACCTTTTTGCCGTTCCGGGGGTCGATGCCGGTATAATACATAACGGTGGACATGGTAGAGGGCGTCGGATAAAAATCCTGCACCTGCTGCGGCATATATCCGAGGTCTCTTAAATATTCCGCCAGCTCTATGGCCTCTTTTAAGGTGGAACCCGGATGGGAGGACATCAGATACGGCACCAAAAACTGCTGTTTTCCCAGCTTTTTATTTATTTTATCATATTTTCGGACAAATTGCTCATAAATCGAACGCCCGGGTTTGCCCATTTTGGATAAAACCGCGTCCGCTATATGTTCCGGAGCCACTTTTAACTGCCCGCTGACATGGTGCATCACCAGTTCTTCCCAAAAAGCGTCATCCTTATCGGACAAAAGGTAGTCAAAGCGGATGCCGGAACGGATAAAGACTTTTTTGACGCCCGGCAGCGCGCGCAGCTTTCGTAACAGTGACAGATAATCCGAATGGTCGGTATTGATATTCGGACAGGGAGCCGGAAAAAGGCACTGTCTGTCCTTACAGACGCCCTGAGTAAGCTGTTTTTCACAGGAAGGATGCCTGAAATTGGCCGTAGGGCCGCCCACATCATGAATATATCCCTTAAAATCCGGCTCTTTTGTCAATAAAAGCGCCTCTTTGATAATGGAGTCATGGCTTCTGACCTGTACCGTCCTGCCCTGATGAAAGGTCAGCGCACAGAAATTACAGCCGCCAAAACACCCTCTGTTGCTGATTAATGAAAATTTGATTTCGGAAATTGCCGGTACGCCGCCCTTTTTTTCATAAGAAGGATGATAAGCGCGCATATACGGCAGTTCGTAAATATCGTCCATCTCCTGCATCGTCAGCGGTTTTTGCGGCGGATTCTGCACCACATATACCCGGTTGGGATATTCCTCTAACAGTATCCGTCCGGTAAAGGCATCAGTGTTTTGATGCTGGATGAGAAAACTTTCGGCGTATTTTGCAGGTTCCGTCTTCATCTGTTCATAAGGCGGCAGCGTGACGGCGTCGTACACACCGGAAATATCCTTGGTTTTATAGACCGTTCCCGCAACAAAGGTGATATCTTTCACGGCAATGCCGCTATTGAGCGCATCGGCAATTTCCACGATGGATTTTTCCCCCATGCCATAAGAAATCAAATCCGCCTGGGAATCCAAGAGGATGGAACGCTTTAACTTATCGGACCAGTAATCATAGTGCGCCAGCCGCCGCAGGCTTGCCTCGATACCGCCTAAAATAATCGGTATATCCTTATATGTCCGGCGGATAAGATTGCCATAGACAACCGCCGCGTAATCGGGGCGTTTATAGGCTTTCCCGCCCGGCGTATAGGCGTCGCTTTCCCTGTGCTTTTTGGAAACATAATAGTGGTTTACCATGGAGTCCATATTGCCGGCGGATACTAAAAAGGCCAGTCTCGGCTTCCCGAGGATGGTAATGCTTTTTGCATCTTTCCAGTCCGGCTGTGAAATGATACCGACACGGTAGCCGTGCGCCTCTAAAATCCTGCTGATAATGGCGTGTCCGAAAGACGGATGGTCCACATAAGCGTCTCCAATAACATATACAAAATCAAGTTCCTCTATCTTTTGGCTTTGCATATCCGCCCGAGAAATCGGTAAAAATCCCATATGTTTATATCAACTCCCTGAAATCATGAATATAATAGTCGGCCAGTCTTTTCTTTTCCTCATCCTGCGCGGCGGAATACTTATCGTAAACGGCGCAGACTTTCATACCGGCGGCCTGCCCTGCCATAATGCCATGGACAATATCTTCAAATACAAGGCAGCGTCCGGGGGATACGCCAAGGGTCCTGGCAGCGGCCAGATAAATATCCGGCGCGGGTTTTCCCTTTTCCACGTCGCAGCCTGTCATAATCACGTCAAAATGGGCGTTTAACCGATGGACGCCAATGACGTTTTCCACAAGTTCCCTGGAATTGCTGGTGGCAATACCAAGTTTGATGCCTTTTTTGACACAGATATCAATAAATTCCCTGACGCCCTCCTTAAGAGGCACTTCGCTGCTATACTTATCCCATGCCATCTTATTCCACTGCGCTTTAATTTCTTCCAACGAGTCCGGAATTTTAAACGTCTCCTTAAAATAGACGGCCGTTTCGCTAAAACTGCGCCCGCCGATGGAGGCCTGCAAATCGTCCGGCGCTTCGATGCCGAAGCCGCCCAGATATTCGACGTCAATCGTATGCCATAACCACATGGAATCCACTAAGGAACCGTCCAAATCAAAGATAACGGCGTCAAATTCATCCAATGATACTTTCTTTTGTAACAATGTAATTTCCTCTTTTCCAAGTTTCCGATATTCTCCGGGAGCTAACCGCTCATCCAGCGAAAGGTTTCCCATGCGGAGCCTTTTTAAATGCGTCACCTCATTGCCGACGGCCATAAGCATTCTTTTGACCTGATGGAATTTCCCCTCCGTAATCGTTAAGATAATCTTTTGCGTTCCGCAGACATCCACTTTAGCGGGCAGCGTCTTTTTCTTTTCACCGATATCAACGCCCTGTTCCAGCAGTAAAACCTGGCTGTCGGTAATCGGCTCTGCCAGTATACACTCATAAGCCTTTTCGACATGCCTGCCTGGCGCCAACAGGTTATGGGCAAACGCGCCGTCATTTGTTAAAATTAACAACCCCTCCGTATCCTTATCCAGCCGCCCTGCCGGAAACAGTCCTTTTGCTATGGACTGCGGCAGTAAGGACATTACCGTCTTTTCCCGCTTATCTTTTGTAGCGCAGACAACGCCCGCCGGTTTATGTAACATATAATAAACATATTTTTCATAGACGCAGGTAACGCTTCGGTAACAGATCACATTTGCCGTTTCGTCCACCTGATAGTCGCTTTGGCGGATAATTTGGCCGTCAACCGTCACCAGTCCGTTTTTGATATCTTGTTTTAACCGGCTTCTTGTGCCGCATTGCATATCGCTCAAATATTTATCCAGACGCATATCCGCCCATCCCTTATACATATAATAGACCAAAATAGCGAAAACCGGTGGGAATATGTTTCGTAATATCAAAGATTCCTTGATGCAGGCGCTCTTTACGCTGCTGGCCCTCTATCTTATCTATCTGCTTTTACGCTATCCCGAGCAGTCGCTTTCCTATGCCTCTACCGGCCTTGTTTTATGGTTTCAGAAAATGATTCCCACGCTTTTTCCGTTTATGGTTGTGTCCGGCATCATGATACAAATGAACTTAACGGAGCGTTTTGTCCGCTTTTTCCATCCTATCTTTCATAAAATCTGGGGAACGTCTCCCAATGGCTCCTATGTCATCCTGATGGGGATGCTCTGCGGCTTTCCCATGGGAGCAAGGGTTATCGGACAGCTGTGCCGGGCAGGAAAGCTGTCGGAAAAAGAGGGTTCTTTTCTATTAGCCTTTTGTAATAATATTGGTCCGATTTATTTTATCAGCTTTGTTATGAGTACGCTTTCCCTTTCCGGCAATTATGCGCCGTTTTTCGTTATGTACGGCGTACCGTTATGTTACGGCGCTGTACTATACCGCGTCGGTCTTTTGCGAAAAAAAGCCGTATCCTTTCCGAACGCTTACTTTCAGGCGGCTTCCCGCCCAAACTGCCCAAACGGACGCCTATCCTTTTTAGAAGCGGCTGATGAGGCGATTGTATCGGGACTTATCGGCATTGGAAAGCTGGGCGGCTATATGGTATTTTTCAATCTGCTCAATATTATGATGTTTCCGTTTTCTGCACTGCCACAGCGTTTCTTATCCTTTAGCAACTGTATTCTTGAAATTACCAGCGGCATCAGCCGCGCCGGGAAAAACGGAGGGCTGATGGTTTTGATTTTACTGCCCTTTGGCGGTCTTTCCTGTATGGCACAGACCTACAGCATGATAAAAGAAACGAACTTGTCCATTACCCGCTATGTATGGCATAAATGTGTGCAGACTGCGCTGACGGCTTCTATCTACGCCGCCTTTTCCGGCGTTTCTTATTATTTCTTAAAATAACAATGATAGATAATGCCATAGCTAATACCAGCGCCGCGCAGATAAGACATACTTTCAAAAAATACCCCACGGTAACGGGCTGCGGCTCCTCTTCTGTCTCTATCGGAATCTCTATGACGGAGGGTTCTATCTTACTATCGGTTTCCGGCGTCTGCTTGTCCGCGTCCGCCTGACTCTGCGCTTCCGTTCGGTTTTGTGCCTCTATCTCGCCAGCATCCGGCGTAACTTCTTCTTCCTGTCCATAACTCATGGACGGCAGATTTAACATATTGCTTGTTGTATACAAATCATAGCCGTTATAGGCGTTTACCACCATCTGCGGCACCACGCCGGACGGTACCGTTATGCTGAATTCAAAGGTATCTTTATTTTTATCCGGCCATTTTTGTAAGTCTGAAAAAGTATTGCCGCCGTCATAACTGTATGTATAATAAAGCATACCGCTGTCGTAATCGACGGCGGAGACGCTAAGCGTTACCTCCCCGGTATCCCCGTTCTGATCCGCCAAATCTATCATACAGATATCGGGCGGCGTTGAATCCGGCTTCATGACCTGTGTCGGAACGGGTACCTGAATCGGCTGATAAGAGCTGTAGTCCTTATTTAAACTTTCGGAACGCAGGCCAAAATACTTTGCCACCGCCTCCGCGTCAAGCCTGCCGAATGCCTCCAGTTTTTCCTTATGGTCATAAAACGGCTGGTCGTTTTCCTGGTCTAAATGGCAGTGTTCGATTAAGACACAGGGGAAATTCAATTCCCTGGAATGGCGTATAATCCCGTAATAATCCACGCCCGCATCATTTAACCTGGTCTTGATGCCGCGGGAATATAAGCCCATATTCTGTAAAAGTTCCATTTCAATACTCGCAAAAGAATATCCTTTGCTATAGCCCTCCCCGAACGCCGAAATCCATGTTTCCGCACCAAAGAGCGTATGATAGGCGGACATATTAAAATGCAGGCAGAATAAAAAGTCGGCGTTTACGCTCGCGGCATATTCGCAGCGTTCGTCCAAGGTCAAATCCTCATCGCCTGTCCTTGTCAGATAGACCTTAATGCCCTCATACTGCTCCAACTCCGCTTTCATGGCATTGGCGACAATTAACGTCATCTCTTTTTCCGTATAGTCCTCATACTCCCCGCCAAGGTTTTCCCCGCCGTGTCCGGGGTCAATCACAACGATGACCGGGTCTTGTTCCGACGCCGCCAAAGACTGCGCGTCCGCCGGAACAGGCTCTGTGGCGGCCTGCGTGATGGATACGGGTTCCTGCACAGGCGGCTGCTGCGAGGGTTCTTCCTCCGCCTGTACGACGTTTCCGCCCGCCAATATCCAAATTATGGAAATGATAAAAAAGAATAAGCCGGCTTTCCTGCGAAACCGGCTTATTGTATACTTTGAAACTATCAATATCCTACTCCCTTTCCGGTAGATAACACGATTCTACTTTCCCTGTTGTACCATATCCAGATTAATGGCTTCTCCTGTATTCTGGTCGGCATAATCTGCTTCCTGTAAAAGCTTTTCTACGCGCTGCGGCATCAGTTCCGCACGGTTAGCCTTCACTACTTCGTTGTATCCGTTAATCGTATCAAAAAAGCTTTCATAGTGCGCGGTTGTTGTATTTAAAGTGGTTGTCATCAAATTTTCCAGATTTGAAAGCATATCGTCCAGATACTGCATGGCCGATGCGCGCATACCGTTTGCCTCAATGGTGGCGTTATCCAGAATCTCCTGCGCCTGATGCGTCGCTAACGTCACAACCTCATTAGCCTGCGCATAAGCCTGCTGCATGATTTCATGCTCGTTAATCAATTCGTTGGTATGTACGGTCGCTTCATTAATCAATGCCTCCGCTTTGGAGCGGGCGTCGTTTAAAATCGCTTCTTTATTCGTTATAATTTTCTGATAACGTTTGATTTCATCCGGCGTTTTCATCCGCAGTTCCCGCAGAAGTTCATCAATTTCTTCCTTATTCACGATAATGTTGGTCTTGGAAAGAGGCTGATATTTGCATCCGTCAATATAATCCTCAATCTCGTCGATTAACTGTTCGATTCTGCTGCTCATCTTTACTCCTTTATATAGCCATATTTTTCATAAACCAGCTTTCCGACAAAATCCGGAACACACTGTGAAATGTCTCCGTTAAAACTGGCAATTTCTTTGACACTGGAAGAACTTAAATAAGCGTATTCCAGGCTTGTCGTTAAAAAGATGGTATCCAATTCCCCGCCCGACAATTTTCTGTTCGTCTGCGCTATCTGCAGCTCATATTCAAAATCCGTAATGGCGCGGAGTCCCCTGATTGCTACATGAACGCCTTTTTTCTTCGCATAATCAATCAATAGGCCGCTGAAAGAATCCACTTTTACATTCGGAATGTCTTTTGTTGCTTCTTCTAGTATCTTAACACGTTCTTCCACAGAAAACAATGGAGTCTTTGTGTTATTATTCAGCACACTGACCGTTAATTCGTCAAAAATTTCGGCGGCCCTTTTAATAACGTCCAAATGCCCGAACGTAACCGGGTCAAAACTGCCCGGATAAATTGCTGCTTTCATAACATATCCTCTGCTATTATTTTTTTGCCATATTTAGTAATAACTATGTTAATAATAAATCACTTTTACTGAAATGTCTTTAAAAATTTAAAAAAAATTAAAATTTTTAAATTTTTTTCAAAAAAACATGCTTATTTGTGCGGTAACATTTTTCCTTTTCTATGTCAAATCCAAGGGCCTGGGCATAGGAAAAATCCGTTTCCAAAAGTGCTTCCACGACAATCAGGGTGTTTGGGGCCACATAGGGCATGTTACGCAAAGCCTCCAAAACCTGCTTTTCATAGGAGAGGCTGTATGGCGGGTCCATAAAAATGACGTCCGCCTCTTTTTCATGGATGCCGGAAAGCGCGCTTAATACGTCCTGTTTTATTATTGTGGCGTCGTCGATAAGCCTTGTAAACTTTAGATTATCCTGAATGCAGGCAATCGCGTTTTTGTTATTTTCAACAAAATAAACATGCCTTGCGCCCCGGCTTAACGCTTCGATGCCAATGCCGCCGCTTCCGCTGAATAAGTCAATAAAAACGCAATCCGACAGATAAGGCTGCAGCATATTAAAAAGCGTTTCCTTAATCCGGTCGGTGGTCGGTCTGGTATCCAATCCCTCCGGAGTCTTTAGCTTAAGGCTTCTTGCCTTTCCTGCAACTACGCGCATGGCTTACCCTCTCTTTCCTACGGAACACGGACTTTCGTGCCTTTGCTGTCACGCCTGCCCGCCTTTAATTTATTGAGTTCCAGCATTTTCCCTTTATAATCAATCGCTTTATCGTCCGTAGCGCGGGTATAGTAAACTTCTTCTATACTGTCGCCGTTTCCAAGTTTCATCCCCCGCACGCCGATGGCGCCCTTTTTCTTCTCCGGAATTTCGTCTACATTGAAGCGTAAAAAATAACCGTCTTTCGACTGCAAAATAATATGCTGCTGTTCGGTATACGTCACAACGCTCACGACCTCGTCGTCATCCTGTAACTTGGTGGCGGCCACGGTACGCTTTGTCACGTCAAACTCCCCGCCGTCTACAATTTTCAACATTGCAAGTTTTGTTGCAAAAATGACACGATATAAATTTAAATCCGTCTGGCTTGCCGCAAAAATGATGCTTTCTCTTGCAGAATCATAATTACTGATATTGTCAACGGGGATTCCCTTATCCCTGAATTTCCCGAACGGCAAATCTGCGGTTTTGATGGTATGAAGCTGTCCGGTATTCGTAAACAGGCATACTTTGCCCGTGTTTTTGCACGAAAAAACGTATTTATTTTCCGCGTGTACACTCTCTTTGTTGCGCTCGTATGTCTGCATATCAATCGTTCTCGCATAGCCGAAGCGGTCCATTAAGAACATGATATCCATTTCTTCTATCTTCTTTTCCACATAGACGGCCTCGCTGGCGTTTGTAATCTCCGTTCTGCGCTTTCTGCCATAGGAAGCCTTTATTTCGTCCAGTTCGTTGATGATAACCTGCGCCATAGAGTCACGTCTGTCCAGAATATCTTCATAACGGTAGATATTCGCCATCGTTTCCTCATGGTCGTTGATAAGCGCCTCAAGTTCCAGGCCAATCAGCTTATACAGGCGCATCTCTAAGATAGCGTTGGCCTGTTTTTCGGAAAACATAAGCTGTGCGGCCATAATTTTCGACTCTTTGGATTTGAATTTAATGCCGTCCGTATTGCCCTCCACCAGACAAGCTTTCGCCATATTCCTGTCTTTCGAGCCGCGCAGTATTTCGATGATTAAATCGATGACGTTACATGCCTTAATCAAGCCCTCCTGGATTTCTTTCTTCTCCAGCTCTTTGGCAAGCAGATTCCGGTATTTTCTGGTCGCAACCTCATACTGAAAATCCACGTTTGCCTTAATTATCTGCTTTAATCCCATTGTTTCCGGTTTACCGTCCGCAATGGCAAGCATATTGACGCCGAACGTATCTTCCAGTTTCGTCTTTTTATAAAGAAGATTCTTAAAATTCTCCACATCCGCGTCTTTACGAAGCTCGATAACGATACGGATGCCCTCCTTGGAGGACTGGTTCGTAATATCCACGATATCCTGCGTTTTTTTCGTTTCCGCAAGGGAAGCGACGTCCATCAGAAACTTTCCGATATAGGAACCTATCATGGTATAGGGAATTTCCGTAATCACCAGATTGACTCTGCCGCCTTTTGCCTTTTCGACCTCTACTTTACCGCGGATTTTAATCTTTCCGGCGCCGGTTTCATATATTTCCAAGAGTTCATCCTGGTTGATGACAATGCCGCCTGTCGGAAAATCCGGCCCCTTGACATAGCGCATTAACTCCTTGGTCGTAATATTTTCATCCAGCATATAAGCCTTGGTCGCATTGATAACTTCCACCAGATTGTGCGGCGGAATATTCGTCGCCATGCCGACCGCAATTCCCTCGGAGCCGTTGATTAACAGATTCGGTATTTTCACCGGTAAAACGTCCGGCTCTTTTTCCGTCTCGTCAAAATTCGGGATAAAATCCACCACGTCCTTGTCCAAATCGGCAAGAAATGCCTCCTGCGTAATTCTTTCCAGCCTCGCTTCCGTATAACGCATCGCCGCGGCGCCGTCGCCCTCGATATTGCCGAAGTTGCCGTGTCCGTCGATTAATGGCAGTCCTTTTTTAAAATCCTGCGTCATGACAACAAGCGCGTCGTAGATGGAAGCGTCGCCGTGCGGATGGTATTTACCCATCGTATCGCCGACAATACGCGCCGATTTACGGTACGGCCTGTCATAACGGATGCCGAGTTCATACATATCATAGAGCGTCCTTCTCTGCACGGGCTTTAAGCCGTCGCGCACATCGGGCAATGCTCTGGCGATGATAACGCTCATCGCATAGTCAATAAATGATTTTTGCATGACTTCGGAATATTCTGTTTTTATGATTCTGCTATCGTCCATATAGTAACTCCCTTATTCACTTCTTTTGTGCCATACCGTTTCAAATTCCTGTCTGCTTATCAGATATGCCGTATCATCAGATGTCTAATTCCGCCTCTTTCGCATGACGGTAGATAAATTCTTTTCGCGGCGGCACTTCCGTACCCATCAACATCTCCGTGACCTCGGAAGCCATTCTCGCGTCCTCGATTTCTACCAGTTTCAAAATCCTTGTCTCCGGGTCAAGCGTCGTCTCCCAAAGCTGTTCGGCGTCCATTTCGCCCAAACCTTTATAACGCTGTAAGGTAAAAGGCCCCTTGTGGCGTTTCCTGTATTTTTCCAATGCCTTGTCGTCGTAGAGATATTCCTCTTTTCCCTTGGACGGCATCGCCTTATATAAAGGCGGCATCGCAATATAGACATGGCCTTCAAAGATAAGCTCCGGCATAAAGCGGTAAAATAAGGTCAACAGCAGATTGGAAATATGCGCGCCGTCCACATCCGCATCCGCCATAATGATAATCTTATCGTAGCGCAGCTTGGAAATGTCAAAATCGTTGCCGTACCCTTCCGAAAATCCGCAGCCAAAGGCGTTTATCATCGTTTTAATCTCCGCATTGGCTAAAATCTTATCAATGCTTGCCTTTTCCACATTTAAAATCTTGCCGCGGATGGGCAGAATCGCCTGGAACATACGGTTTCTTGCCGTTTTCGCGCTGCCGCCCGCGGAATCGCCCTCGACGATAAAAATTTCGCATTTGGAGGCATCCTTCGACTCGCAGTTTGCCAGTTTTCCGTTGGAATCAAAGGAAAATTTCTGCTTTGTCAGCATATTGGTCTTGGCTTTTTCCTCCGCTTTCCGTATCTTGGCGGCTTTTTCCGCACAGCCGATAATGCTTTTTAACGTATCTAAATTTCTGTCAAAATAGCGGACGATTTCGTCTCCGGTGACCTTGGCGACAACTTTCGACGCGTCCTGATTGTCCAGTTTTGTTTTCGTCTGTCCCTCGAATCTGGGGTCGGGATGCTTGATGGAGATAACCGCCGTCATGCCGTTTCTAACGTCGGCTCCCGTAAAGTTGATATCCTTTTCCTTTAAAATATTAAGCCCTCTGGCATAATTATTAATCACGTTTGTGAACATGGTTTTAAAGCCGGTTAGGTGCGTACCGCCTTCGGCGTTATAGATATTATTACAAAAACCAAGCACATTTTCGTGAAATTCATTGACATACTGCAGCGCAACCTCTACCTCGATGCCCTCTGACTCGCCATGGAAAAAGATAACGTCGTGGATGGTCTCTTTGGACTTGTTCATGTCCTTGATAAAGCCGACGATGCCCTCCGGCTCATGGTATTCGATATGTTCGATTTCCTCCTGTCTTTTATCCTCAAAGATAATCGTCAGATTGGGATTTAAATAGGCCGTTTCATGCAGACGGCTTTTGACGTCGTCCTCTTTAAACCTTGTTTTATCAAAAATCGTATCGTCGGGAAGAAACGTCACTTTCGTTCCGGTCTGTTTGGTCTTGCCAAGCACCGGTAAAAGCCCGTTTTTTAACTCCATTACGGGGAGGCCCCGTTCGTACCTGTCCTCATAAATATAGCCGTCCGTCCTGACCTCTACATGCAGCCATTCGGAGAGCGCATTGACAACGGAAGAACCTACGCCGTGCAGGCCGCCGCTTGTTTTATAGGCTTCGTTATCGAATTTGCCGCCCGCATGAAGCGTCGTAAAAACGAGGCGTTCCGCACTGATGCCCTTTTCGTGCATACCGACGGGAATGCCGCGTCCGTTATCCTCTATCGTGGCAGAACCGTCAGCTTCTAATGTCACATATATCTTATCGCAGTATCCCGCCAGATGCTCGTCCACCGCATTATCCACAATTTCATATATCAAATGGTTCAGTCCTTTGGTCGAGACGCTTCCGATATACATACCGGGTCTTACCCTGACCGCTTCCAGCCCCTCTAAGACGGTGATGCTGGAAGCGTCATATTTATTTTCATTTCCCATATTAATCCCCATTTCTGAGCGACTTGTCGCGAAGAGGCGACGAGAAATTCGCGAATGCGATTTCTCGTCTGCCATCAGGGCTATTTGCGCTTAAGCATAATCATGTCATTTTTACATTCTTGAATAGTTTAACATAAATTTACAAAATTGCAAAGGTTATGTCAGTCCAAAACTTCATATAAATATTCTCTGCCGCGCTTTCCGGTATGCGCAATTAAGTTCATATGGCAAAGGATGTGTATCGTTACCTGCGCCAAATCACGCTGAATATGGGCGGCGGCGGCAAAGTCTTTGACGGTGAACTCGCCGGTCAGTTCATAGGGGATAATCTGCATAAAATCCTCATAGCGTTCGATGATAATCTCATCATATAGCGAAAGCGGCATCCTGTCGTAGCGGCTGCTTTCCTTCCTGCCCCGCCTGCGGCCTCTTTTTCCCCGCTCTTTTGCAGCAGAAAGCAGACGGTATTCGTCCATGTCGATAAGCGGAAAGGCAAAGGACAAATTCGGGTGCGTCAGATATTCCTTTATCTTATAAAGTTCCGGAAAGGCGCTGTATATGCTTCCCGTTACCGGGGATTTGCGCTTCCCGGAGAGTTCACCGCTTTCTTCGTCCATATAGACAAGCCATTTATAGTGGGGAATCGGCAAAACGACCATAACGGAATAAAGCGGCAGAAATGCCCTTAACTTTTCCCGCAGCCTGTTAAAATTGCCATTCTGTATTTCAATGATACGGCTGCCGGTATAAATATCCGCAATATATCCCTCTATCGGCACTTCATGATAATCCATATTCGGTTCATAGTAAAGTTTCATGACCGCATGTACGGTCTTTTCCTGTAACGTGCCGAAACCATGCGGGTCGTGCTGTTTTAATAACACTTTCAGCTTTGCCTGTTCAAATGCTTCTTTATCCATTGTAATCCTCATTTCAAATTGTTTTCGCTACAAAGTGCAGTTTTAGTATAAAATTTACTTTATCAATATTTTACTATATCATTTTATGGAAAAATAGGGTATAATAATTTTAAGTGCAGGCGTGTGTGAAACCGCTTTCAATGTTGATAAGTCTGTAAGTTTGGAGTCTTTTACTAATCATGATGGAAAAATACAAGGACATAAAGCAGTTTGCAATGTCTAAAATGCAGGCTGATAAATTTCAATATAAACTGATTATTTATGCCATTACGATGGTACATATTATGCTTGTCGGCATTTTTACCGCGCTGAAAGTCTGGCCTCTTATCATTTTTAACGTCGGCAGCGTCATTACTTATCTGCACTGTACCCATATCATCAAATACGGCTATGAAAAGGAACTTATCAAAACCTTTTATATTACCTATCTGGAGATTATCCTGCACTCTTTTGTCGCTACGATTTTTGTCGGCTGGCAGTTTGGATTTACCCAATATATCGTCGGATTGGTTCCGTTTGGCTATTTTATGTGCGTCAATCTGATTCATAATAATAAAAAATATGTCATCCCTACGGTACTCGGTCTGTTTGCTATTTTTGCCTTTGTTTCCTGCCGCATGATTTCCATGTTTGCAGGCTCCGTCTATCATCTGGATGTGCCGCCGGGCGTGGAACTTGCCATTTATATATTTAACGCGCTTTGTAATTTCGGCTTTTTATTCCTCGTAACGCTCGTTTTTCTTATGGAAATACAGGCGGCGACAAACCAACTGCGCAATCAGAATGCCGCGCTCGATAATATGGCGAGCATCGACCCGCTGACCGGTTTATATAACCGCCGGAGTATGCAGGATTACTTTGACGAGGCGCTCAAGAAGGAAGAGGAATTTTCCTTGGTGATGTGTGATATTGATAATTTTAAAAAGGTCAACGACACTTACGGACATGATTTCGGTGATGTTGTGCTAAAAGACATCACGCAGATTATCAGTAACGAAGTTGGTGACGACGGACATGTCTGCCGCTGGGGCGGTGAGGAAATTCTGATTTTATGTCATGTGCCGTTGGATAAAACATGCCGGATTGCAGAAAATATCCGTTCTCATGTAGAAGAACATCTGTTTACCTGGAGCGAAACATCCATTCACTGTTCCCTTACGCTCGGAATCGCCTCCCATCGATACGGCAATACCGTGGAAGATACGATTACCCATGCTGACAGGCGGCTCTATTACGGTAAGCATAATGGCAAAAACAGGGTCGTTTCGCCGTTTGATGCGCCCTGACCCTGCTCGATTGAGTATCGTTTTCTATATTTTTATAATTTCCGCGTATTCCTGTCTCCGTATAAAATTCTTTCCCGGTCGGAAGCATTCGGCTCCACCATTCTCCCGTTTCTATCGTAGTACGTTAAGAGCGTCGAATTTCTGGCCGCCTCTTTCTTTCCGTTATCCGTCAGCAGATTGATAACCTGATTCAAGTCTCCGCTTCGTAAGTACGGCTGTATTTTACGGTCTAAAACAGCCTCTTTCATGCGGTAGTCGCTTTCGGATTCATACGGCGTCTGCACTGTGGCGGAGGACATGGTATCGTCCGTCATCTCTTCCGCATCCGTAGACTGCGCTGCAATACTTTCCGCCGCGTCCGCATTCTCTTTGTCGATATCCGCAGTATCTATAACCTCCGGCTGCGGGTCGTTCCATATTTTATAAAAAAATTCCTTGACCGCTGCAACCGCCGTATTGATAAAATCCTGAACCGGCTTAAAGATTGACGATATGGAAAAGACGGCCTGCATTCCTGACGTTGTCTTTGCCGCCGTTTTAGAAGCGGATGCAGCCGCCGTACGCGCGCCGTTTGAAATATCCAGTCTGACGCCGTCCTGCACTTTAGGCTGTTTTTCCTCCTGCGCTTTCTCCGCCTTATCCTTGTCTCTTTTCTCTTTTGTTTCCGTCTGCAGGCCGTCCTGCCTGTAATCCAGGCTGAACTTTTCATCCGTATCCGGAACATTGAGATTTTTCACCTTGGTATATTCATAATATTTATTGCCGTCTATTCTATCGATTCGATTATCCATCATCTTTTACTTTTCATTCTGTTGTGTCAGATTTTCCATATCAATCTGCTGCAATACATCAGTATCTTTATATACATATAAAGCAATTTCACGGTAATAACCGTCCTGATAAATCATTTTATAATAACTGTTACCGTCATATTCGTATGTCGGTTCCCCGTATGCCTCTTTGATATCATCAGCATTGGACACGCCCCACTCGATACTGTTTGGAAGAAGAATCTTCCAGTCACAGTCTCTGGCAACATGCCGTTCTATAGTAATGCCGGATACCATACAGTCGGAAAATGCAGCCGCAGCCGCAGAAACATTCGCCAATTTTGTAGAAATGGAAACATCATCTTTTATCCACTCCTGCAGCGGTACGTATTGATTGACATCCAATGTTTGCGCACTGTCGCCCTCGTATGTCCACCCTAAGGCTTCCAGGTCGGCATACTTCATCGGAAACTGATAAACGGTTCCATCAATGGAAATCTGAAAATCATACAGATTAGCGGAAAGCCTCGCCGGAGTCGATACCGGAAGCGGTTCTTCCTCCTGTGCTTCTTCTGGCGCCATATCAGACGCTGTATCCGCCTGCGGCTCTTCCAATAAAACATCCGTCGGCTGCGCCGTGTCCGTATCATCAGTATTGCCGCCGCTCTCATCTGCTAAAATCTCCGTGGAAAGTTCCTGCATAACCGGAACATCTGCGCCGTCAGCATTGTTATCTGTTACCTGAGCGTCTGCACATGCGGTCAAAAAAGCAAAGCAAAGGATACATAACAGCGTCAAATGATACTTTTTCATTCCTCCGCCCCGAACAATTCACGATACCATTGCAAAGATTTGGTATAGGCGTCGTACACATGGTCGATATCTATCTGCTTTAACAGCATCTGTCTGGAAACTTCCTGCCAGGAAGCATTTTCATACTGGATAATAAAATCCAGTACAGGAGCCAAATCGCCTTTATCCTCAATCAGCGCGTTTTCAATCGGCTTTGAGACCTTAACCATCGTCAGCGCTTCCTTCATGGGCCTATTTAAAATCAAATCCAGTACGGAGAATAATCCCATCAGGAACAATTCGGAAGAATGTACGGCCATTTCAAAGATAGGCGCTAGATTTTCCGCGAATTTAGCCCGCAGCAGGGAAAGCCTGGTAATCTCGTTCGGCTTATCGGCGCATAGCTCGTTCGTAACGGCGGTGTTAATCCATTTCTTTAATTCTTTCTGCCCAAGCATCGCCGCGGCATGTCTGATAGACGTAATTTCGGAATTTACCGTCATTCTGTTTACCATCTTCAATAAAGAGATAACTAACGCCGTATCGCGCCCGATAACGTCGGCCGCTTTTGTTAAGTCGAAATCCCTGTCATTGACAAGGTTTAACAGTTCGATATAATTGGCCTTTAACGGAGCAACCTCTTCTTCGCCCTGCGTAACCGGCACACGGAAAAATCCGCCTTCATAGAGGTCAAATCCGCCCATTCTCTTTAACATATCAAAGTCTTCCTGAGAATCGACATGCACTGCGCAGATTTTGATATGCGGATAAACCTTCGCCAAATGTTTTTTCGCTTTCTCCATATTGTTTTTGCTATGGGAAAGTAAAATATAATCCGTCAGCAGAAGCAATTCATGATACGCCTCAAAATTATCGTCAGTCAATTTTCTGATGGCAATTTTGTATCTCATCTTTTTCAGTTCTTTAAATCGGTTGATATACATCTCATCCGGCGTAATGGTATTATTCGCCAATAAGACGATCCTTTCATGCGGCGCATTACATTGTGCGTTAATATCCGCAAAGATGGAAATGTTGTTCACTTCCACAAAGACTTCCTTATCCGCCGATAACGTTTCAATACCCATACTTTCAATCAAATCAAGTCCCGCGATATTGGCCGCCCCGTCGTTGCTTCCGGTTCCCAATAAACTGGGTGTCAAAAGATGGTTCTTCTTCTGCGCAAATAAGGAATAGGCCTTGACTGTCATGGTTTCATCAAATAATGGTATTAATGTCGCAAGCATAATGAATTCTCCTGTTTATCCACAATTTCATAATGAATCAGATTTGTTTTTACTATTTCCTATTACTATAATACTATATTTTCGCAAATAATTATATACTTTTTTCATATATTTAGAAAAAAATTGCAGTTTTTTCACTTCTTATTTCCGGTTAATATAGTTTACAAGCCCCTCGGCGGCAATGATTTTCTGCATAAACTCCGGAAATGCCTGCCCCTTATAGGTGGTATTTTTCGTTACGTCGGTAATGACGCCGGTATCAAAATCCACTTCTACCGTATCCCCGTCCTCGATATCCGCGGCCGCCTGCGGACATTCTATAATAGGAAGCCCGATATTAATCGCATTGCGGTAAAAAATACGGGCAAAGGTCTCTGCGATAACACAGCTTACGCCCGCCGCTTTAATCGCAATCGGCGCATGCTCTCTCGATGAGCCGCAGCCAAAGTTTTTGGCTGCCACCATAATATCGCCTTTTTGCACCTTTTTCATAAAATCCTTGTCAATATCCTCCATACAGTGCGCGGCAAGTTCCGCCGGGTCTGAAGAATTCAAATAACGGGCCGGAATGATAACATCCGTATCCACATTGTCTCCATATTTAAAAACACGTCCTTTTGCTGCTTTCATATATATTCCTCCAATCAATGCGCTATTTTTTATTATCGTTATCGACTATCAGGTCACGAAACCAGACAGTTTCTTTTTACAGCCGGCACGGGCAGGAAATTTTACCGGCAACGGCGCTTGCCGCAGCTACCGCCGGACTTGCCAGATAAATTTCGGAATCCACATGCCCCATCCTGCCTACGAAATTACGGTTCGTCGTAGATACGCAGCGTTCATTTTCCGCCAAAATCCCCATATAACCGCCAAGGCACGGGCCGCATGTCGGTGTGCTGACAATGGCTCCGGCCTCTATGAAGATTTTTAATAAGCCCTCTTCCATCGCCTGCATGTAAATTTTCTGCGTAGCCGGTATCACGATACATCTCATGCCCTTTGCCACATGCCTACCCTTCAATACCTTGGCGGCAATCCGCAGATCGTCGAGCCTGCCGTTGGTGCAGGAACCGATTACCACCTGGTCTATCGTAATATCTTCTTTGATTTCATCAATCGTCTTTGTATTTTCCGGAAGATGCGGGAACGCGATGGTCGGACGCAGCGTACTTAAATCAATCGTATACTCCTCATCATAAACCGCGTCATCATCCGCCTCATATATCTTATACGGTTTGACGGAATGCTCTTTTATATAGGAAAGCGCCAAATCATCCACCGGGAAGATGCCGTTTTTGCCGCCCGCCTCAATCGCCATATTGGCAATCGTGAAACGGTCGTCCATCGTCAGGTTTTGAATGCCGTCTCCGACAAATTCCATGGATTTATATAAGGCGCCGTCTACGCCTATCATGCCGATAATATGCAGAATAACGTCTTTTCCGCTGACCCATTCGGAGGGTTTTCCTACGATGTTAAATTTGATTGCGGACGGTACTTTAAACCATGCTTTTCCGGTCGCCATGCCCGCCGCCATATCGGTACTGCCGACGCCCGTAGAAAATGCCCCTAATGCCCCGTATGTACAGGTATGGGAATCCGCGCCGATAATCACGTCTCCCGCCACGGTCAGGCCTTTTTCGGGAAGCAGCGCATGTTCGATGCCCATTTCACCCACTTCAAAATAATTGGTAATTTCATTGCGGTATGCAAATTCTCTTACGCATTTACAGTGCTGCGCAGATTTAATATCTTTATTCGGTACAAAATGGTCGGGAACCAACGCAATTTTATCTTTATCAAACACGCCGTCCACTTTCATTTTTTCCATTTCTTTAATGGCAACCGGACTGGTAATGTCGTTTCCCAGCACCAAATCCAAATCCGCTTCAATTAATTGTCCGGCTTCCACCTTATCAAGTCCGGCATGAGCCGCCAATATTTTCTGAGTCATTGTCATTCCCATTTTGTGATAACCTCCTTCATTTTAAACGCTGTTTACCTTGCAAGTAAATCCCTGTAAGCCTCCTTTACATTGCCCGCCGATAAGCGCGGCATGGATTCATATTCTCCAAAAGAAGCAATATACTCATTGTAAGTGTCTATATCAACATCCGTGCCGTCCGTTAACATCCCATCTTTGATAACGCCGCCGATTGCACAGTCGGGCTGTCCGCCAAAACTGCGGACTGCAAACCCCGTCTCTATAAAACCTCCCTCATTGTCCGCAAGTTCCAGAAAAACATCAAATCTGCGGGAACCCGGCATATATGTGTAGCGGAATCTGCCTGTTTTTTCCTGATAAGTAGGAAAATTGCAGCTGCCCCAATCGTCGGAAGCGTACGCCCAAATTTCGCCATTCTGATAACGCAGCAGAACTTTTTCACTAAAATACGCATCGAAATAACATTCCGGAATCTCATCGTCATCCAGATAAAACAACGAACATATACAAAAATCCATCGCTTCTAATTCTTCTTCTAAATATTCAACATGTCCGTCAATATATTCCTGATATGCGGTAAGCGCTTCCTGTATCTTAGCGTCCGCATTTGCAAAAGCCGCTTCCGCCTGCACATACTCCGCTGCCGTCATACTGGAAGCCGCCGTATGCAGCAAAAGCGTCATAACGCCAAGCATCATTACTTTGCCCATTTTTCTCCCCCTGCGGTTATAGCAGTTTCGTATTGCTAAAAAGCGCAGGCAATAGAACCTGCGCTTTCAAAGTTACCGGATAAATTTATAGATTAATTATTAATCAGCTTGTCTTCGCCGTTCCAGCTATAAAGTTTTCTGATTTCTTCTCCGACTACTTCCGACGGATGCTCGGACGCTAACTTTCTCATGGCCTTGAAGTGTACCTGACCGCCTGCAGAAGACATATCCAGTAAGAAGTCTTTTGCAAACGTACCGTCCTGAATATCGGAAAGAATCTTCTTCATGGTCTTTTTCGTCTCTTCCGTGATAATCTTAGGACCTGTGATATAATCGCCGTATTCCGCGGTATTGGAAATGGAATATCTCATGCCCGCAAAACCTGACTGATAGATTAAGTCTACAATCAGCTTCATTTCATGGATACATTCAAAGTAAGCGTTTCTCGGGTCATATCCGGCTTCTACCAATGTCTCAAAGCCCGCCTGCATCAGTGCGCATACGCCGCCGCAAAGAACCGCCTGCTCGCCGAAAAGGTCTGTTTCCGTTTCCGTTCTGAATGTCGTTTCCAATACGCCCGCTCTTGCACCGCCGATTGCCAGCGCATACGCTAACGCGATATCCTGCGCTTTGCCTGTTGCGTCCTGATGAACGGCAACGAGACAGGGAACACCCTTGCCCGCCTGATATTCGCTTCTTACCGTATGTCCTGGTCCTTTAGGCGCAATCATCGTTACGTCTACATCCTTAGGCGGTACGATACAGCCGAAATGAATATTGAAACCATGTGCAAACATTAACATATTTCCGGCTTCTAAGTTCGGCTCGATATCTTTCTTATATAAAGCAGCCTGTAATTCGTCGTTAATTAAAATCATAATAATATCGGCTTTCTTTGCCGCTTCTGCAGCAGTATACACTTCAAAGCCCTGCGCCTCCGCCTTTGCCCAAGATTTGGAACCCTCGTAAAGACCGATGATAACATGGCAGCCTGATTCTTTTGCATTTAAAGCATGCGCATGTCCCTGACTTCCGTAACCGATGACTGCAATCGTCTTACCCTCCAGTAAAGATAAGTTACAATCCTCCTGATAATAAATATTAGCCATTTCTTTCTCCTCCATTTTGTTGAAATTTTCTTTTAAGTTTCTTTGTATCATAAAATATTTTCTACCAATTACAAATAAGTTACGTTTTCCGTACCGCGTCCTAAGCCCGCAATGCCGGTTCTGGCAAGTTCCAGAATCTCATAACTGTCCAAAAGACTGATAAACGCCTCGATTTTCTCCTGGTTTCCGGTCAGTTCGATAATCAGGCTGTCTTTGGAAACGTCTACGATTTTCGCACGGAAAATATCAGCCACCGAAATAACGCCCTGTCTTTCATCCGAAGAGGCTTTGACTTTAATCATCGCCAGTTCGCGGTAAACGCTCTCGCTCGGTTTTAATTCCTTGATATCGCGTACGTCAACCAGTTTCGCAACCTGTTTCTCAATCTGGTCGAGGATTTCGTCGTCTCCGGACGTAACGATGGTAATGCGCGTATATTTCGGGTCGGCGGTTACGCCTGCCGTAATGCTTTCGATATTGTAACCGCGTCTCGAAAACAACCCGGAAATGCGGCTTAGTACGCCGGATGTATTATCTACTAAAAGCTGAAACACTTTTTTTTGCATAAAAATTCCTGCCTTTCCATATCAAACGCTGTCAATAATTGTAGCAACAATAATGCAAAAAGTCAACCTATTCCGCATCCACCATACATTTTGGCAAAGCTAATGTGCCGGTTCTTGCCACTTCCACAACGCTGACGGACTGTAACATATTGATAAGCAGGTTAATTTTCTCCGGTACATCGCAAATCTGAATGATCATCAGGCTTTTGGACATATCGACAATATCCGCTTTCATAATTTCACAGGTCTCCATAATATCCCGCCTGTTGTTCCTGTTATATTTGACTTTAATAAGCATCAGTTCCCTGCTGATGCTTGCCGTTTCGTCAAATGTCTTTACCTTGATAACGTCTAACTTTTTATTCAACTGCTTTTCAATCTGCTCAATTGTCCGCTCGTCGCCGCTGCTGACAATCGTCATGCACGAAACGGCAGGGTCGTCGGTCTCTCCCACGGCAAGAGAATCAATATTATAGCTTCTTCTCGAAAACAGTCCCGAAACCTTACAAAGTACGCCGGAGCGGTTTTCCACCAATACGGAATATATTTTTTTCTTCATTCGATATTCTTTCCTTTCTTCCTATAAAACTACACCAAATCCATCGGGTCTATCACACATTCCATCAACACGGACTCGTCGCGTTCTAAAAATTCGCGGATGGCGTCGTTTACGCCCTCCATCGTATGAAGCCGCATAAACTTCATGTCATATGCCATGGCCAGCTTTTCCAAATCCGGACTGCCCGACAAATCGACTACCGAATAGTTATCCTTGTAGTTATAGTGCTGAAATTCCCGTACCATCCCAAGATAGGTATTTTTCAGTACGATAATTTTCACAGGAACATGGAACTGTCTCATCGTGGCAAGTTCCATCATGGACATTTGGAAAGAACCGTCGCCGCATACCGCGACCACCTGTTTATCCGGGCAGGCAAGTTTGGCTCCCATGGCCGCCGGGATGGAATATCCCATCGTTCCCATGCCGCCGGTCGTTAAAAATCTGCCGTTTTTTACGACATGATAGGAACAGGACCATATTTGGTTCTGCCCGACGTCCGCCACATAAACCGCATCATCTTTCATCTGTTCGGAAAGCAGGCGGATAAACTCTGCCGGGTCAACATAGCCGGGATTGGGATTTCTCTTTTTGCCCATTGTCCGGCGGTATTCATTTAACGTCGCAATCCAATCCTCATGCTCACAGGTGAATTTCTCCTGCGCCAGGTCTTCAAAAATATTTTTTGCATCGCCGACAAGCGGGATGGAGGCGCCGACATTTTTACCGATTTCGGCAGGGTCAACGTCTATATGCACTAAAATCTTATTTTCCGTAATCAGATCCGGCTGGCTGATGGCACGGTCGGCGACTCTTGCGCCCACCATAATCAGCAAATCCGATTCGTTCATCGCCTTGTTGGCATAGGGTTTTCCGTTATTGCCCACCATACCGTAATACATCGGATGATTGGTCGGCATCACGCCGATGCCCATCATGGTGGAAACCACGGGAATCCGATACTCTTCCACAAAGGCGCGCAGCGCATACTGTGCCTCGCTTAAAAGCACGCCGCCCCCGGCGCAGATAATCGGCCTTTTGGCCCCGGCCAGTTCCGCAATCACTTTCTTAATCTGTACGGCATGTCCTTTTATCGTCGGCTTATAGGTGCGCAGATTGACAGACTCCGGATATTCAAATTTCTTGACCTGCGCATTCTGGATATCAATGGGGATATCGATTAACACAGGCCCTTTTCTGCCGGAATTGGCAATATAAAAAGCTTCTTTGAAAATACGGGGGATATCGTTTACATTTTTTATTAAATAGCTGTACTTGACAAAAGATTCCACCGCGCCCGTAATGTCGGCCTCCTGAAACACATCAGAACCGATTAACTCGCTGTTGACCTGTCCCGTAATGCAGATAAGCGGAATGCTGTCCGCAAAGGCGGTGGCAATTCCCGTAATGACATTGGTTGCGCCGGGTCCCGACGTGACCGCGCAGACGCCTACTTTGCCGCTGACTCTTGCCAGGCCGCTGGCGGCATGTGCCGCATTCTGCTCCGTACGAATCAGAATGGTTTTTATATTCGTGTCCAAAATGCTGTTATAAAACGGACAAATAGCAACGCCCGGATAACCGAATACATATTCTACGCCCTCCGCTTCCAGACATTTTACAACTGCGTCTGCACCTATCATATAAATCCTCCATTTCTCTTATCCATGATTCAACTATTTTGTTATGTTTAAAATCCGTTTCGTCAGTTTTACGGCGTCCGCCGCGTCTTTAGAATATCCGTCCGCTCCGATTTCGTCGGCATATTCCTGCGTAATGACCGCGCCGCCGATAATGATTTTAGCATCGACGTTCTTTTCCTTTGCATATAAAATGACCTGTTTCATCTGCTGCATGGTCGTTGTCATAAGCGCCGATAACGCAATGATTTTAGCCTGGTGTTTCATGGCCGCTTCAATAATTTTCTCTTTCGGAACGTCCTTGCCTAAATCGATGACCTGAAAGCCGTAATTTTTTAACATCAAAGCGACCAGATTCTTGCCAATGTCATGGATATCGCCCTCTACCGTGGCAATCACGACAACGGGCATCTCGCCGCCGCTTTGCTTTTTCATAAGCAAAGGCTCTAAAAATTCAATCGAGGTTTTCATCGCTTCCGCACTGGCAATCAACTGCGGCAGAAAATATTTTCCCTTGTCAAAAAGTTCCCCCACCTCGTTAATGCCGGGAAGAAGCGCCTCATCCAGAAGCTTCTGCGGTTCGTTTCCCTCTTCTAACGCTTTTTGGGTATCCTCCACAATGCCGCTCTTATTTCCCTTTAAAACATCCATGCGCAGTTTCTCCATCATTGGGATATCCTGCGGCTTATCCTCCGCCTTTGGGGCAATATGTATGCCCGCAGGCCTAAAAGCAGTTTTATCCTCTTCTTCGCGCTTTTGCTTCACCACGTCCATCAACTGAATATAGCGGATATCCGCCTCCGTCTTGTTCAACAGTAAATCGGAGGCAAAGGCCATACTGACAAGCAGCTCCTGTGAGGGATTGGCAATCGCCATCGTCAGGCCCTCGCGGATGGCCATTGTCAAAAAGGCCGTATTGACATAGCTTCGCTCCGGCAGTCCGAATGAAATATTGGACAGGCCGCAGCTTGTCGCCAGACCGTTTTCATAACAGTAACGAATGGTTTCCAACGTTTCGATGGCCGCGTTTTTATTCGCGCCCACCGTCGCCACAAGGCCGTCAACAACAATGTCTTCTTTGCGCAGGCCAAGTTCATAAGCGCGTTTTTGTATGATTTCAATAATCTCTATCTTTTCTTTAATATTCTCCGGCAATCCCTTATCCGATAACGGCAGCAGAATAAACATTGCGCCGTATTTTTTTGCAATCGGCAAAAGGGCTTCCATTTTGGCTTTCTCATAGGAAATGGAATTAATTAAGGCCCTGCCCGGATATCTTCTAAGAGCGGCCTCGATAACATCCACATGGCTGGAATCAATAGACAGGGGCAGGCCCGTAACCTGTGTAAGCGTTTCCACCGCCTGTAACATCACGGCTTTTTCATCAATTCCGCTCATTCCCACATTGACATCCAGAATACAGGCGCCACAGGCTTCCTGCTGTTCGGCCAATTCCGTTACCATTTCCATGGAACCTTCCCGCAGCTGTTCCTGTAACTTTTTCTTGACGGCGGTTTTACCGGTAGGGTTAATCCGCTCCCCGATTATCATAAAATTATCGTTTAGCTCAAAGGCCACCGTTTTACGCTCGCTTGTCAGATAACGGAGCGTGGCTGATTTTTTTTGTTCCCTGCGCCGTATCGGCATTGTGCCGACAGCGTCTTTGGCCGCCTTGATATAAGCCGGCGTTGTGCCGCAGCAGCCGCCCACTATGGACGCGCCCGCCTCTATCAGCAGTTTCATCCTCTGCGCAAATTCCGCTTCTTTCATATCATAAGCCGTCTGCCCGTTCTCATCCAAAAAAGGAAGTCCGGCATTGGGCTTTGCAATAATCGGTATCGTTGTTACTCCGGCCATATCCCGGATAATGGACTCCATCTTATCCGGCCCTGTAGAACAGTTGGCGCCGACTGCCGCCGCGCCTAAGCTTTCCAAAACAACCGCCGCCGTAACAGCGTCCGTTCCATATAACGTCCGCCCGTCCGCTTCAAAAGTCATGGTCGCCATAACCGGAAGGTCACAGACTTCCGCCGCCGCGATTAAGGCTGCCCTCGTCTCCTGTAAACTCATCATGGTCTCTACGACAAGCAAATCAACGCCGGCTTTTACCAGATATCCAATCTGTTCTTTATAGATAGTAATTAACTCTTCAAAATCCATCCTGCCGATTGGCGCAAGCTGTTCTCCGGTCATCGTGATATCGCCCGCCACATAGGCGTCTTTCCCGGCCGCTTCCTTACAAAGCGATACCAGCTCATGGTTCATCTGCTCTATCCTATTTTCCAGATGATATTCTTTTAATTTAATCCGGTTCGCTGAAAATGTCGGGGCATAGAGAATATTGCTTCCCGCTTCGATAAATTCCCTTTGCAGCCCTATCAGCACATTTCTATGCTCCAATATCCATTTTTCCGGACAGACGCCCGCAGGCATCCCCCTCTTTAACAGATTGGAACCTGTCGCGCCGTCCAAAAAAACCGGATTTTCTTTGATTAATGCCTGAAACTCATGCCTTTTCATAATTCGCATTCTCCCCGGCTGTACGGATTATTCGTTTCCGGCTTCGGGTTCCGCACCGGATTCGCCGCCTTGGCTTTCCGCGCCCTCGCCCTCATTTCCGGATTCCCCCGCAGATGAGTCATCTTCATCCGTCTGATTCATATAACCGCTGCCAAAAATACTCTCGTCCTCCGTATAGGTTATTCCTTCGCCCTCCGGAACGCCTCCGTGTAAAATCGTAATAATATACTGGATCCTTAAATTGGCTCTTTCATAATACTCCTTGGCGGCCTCTTCCACATTCGCATCATATTCGCCGTTTTCATATGCCATATGATAGAACAACACCGCCTGCGTCATATTTTCGCTTGCCTCGTCGGCAAGATTGTCCACGGCGGAGAACTGCTCCGGCACTTCCAACTGCGCCATCCATGCCACTTCCGCATCCAGCGCATCCAGATACTCTAACATCTGTGTCAGATAATCCGCCTGTTCAACGTCGATGGCATTCATGTTATCGTTAAACTCCATGATATGTTCAAAGAACGTCTCCATATCCGCCTGATATTCTTCCAACGCCTCGTCTGTTTTACCGCATCCGGTCAGTAACAGCATAAGAAGAGCAAAAAGACACAAAACTTTTATATTTTTCAATGTAACAGCCATTCCTTTCTCCCAGACTGTGAATCTGCGCCCGAAACGCAATTTTTCACTTATCTAAGAATGTACCACAAACCATGCGCTAAATCAAGTCGGCTTCATGCTCAACATGCAGATGCTGCGTATGGAGCAGCAAGTGCGACTTATGAGAGAGCGGTTTTTCAAAAAAGTCCTGATACATCTGCAGGATATCCTGATTTTCATGGGAAAATCTGATATTGGCATTCTCATCGAGGCGGTAGAGATTTTTACCGCGTTCAAACGCAAGCTCCTCTCCGTCATGGATAGGCTGTCCGCCGCCGCCTGCGCAGCCGCCCGGACATGCCATGACTTCCACAAAGTCATAGTGTACCTCGCCGCGTTCTATTTTTTCCAGCAATGCCCGCGTATTGCCAAGACCGCTGACAACCGCCGTCCTTACCGTAATATCGTCTATCGTAAAATCGGCTTCCGCAACGCCGTCATTCGCACCAAACGCCGGACTTCTGACCGCCTTAAAAGCGTCTGCGGGCGGATTTTCTTTCTTTATCAGATAATAAGCGGTACGAAGCGCCGCCTCCATAACGCCGCCGGTCACGCCGAAGATAACGCCTGCGCCGGAACCCTGCTGCATCGGTCTGTCGCTTTCGATTTCCGTGAGCGTATCGGGGCTGATATGGGCGGAGCGTATCATTTTAACAAGTTCCCTTGTCGTAATGACGGCGTCCACATCATGACCCGCATACTCTTCATAGAACAGCTCCATTTCCCGTTCGCCTTTTTTTGCCACGCAGGGCATAACGGAAACCGTGTAAATCTGCTCCGGTGAAACGCCAAGTTTTTCGGCGAAATAGGTTTTCATCACCGCGCCAAACATCTGCTGCGGCGATTTCGCCGTAGAAAGCTGTTTTACCATGTGCGGGAACTGCGATTTGACAAAACGCACCCAGCCCGGACAACAGGAAGTAAACATCGGTCTTTCTTTGAGTTCACCCGCGCTGAAACGCTCTATAAATTCATTCGCTTCCTCCATAATCGTCAGGTCTGCGGAAAATGTCGTATCAAAGGCATAATTGACGCCGAGTCGTTTTAAGGCATTTAAAATCTTACCAATGCCCGCCTCCTTGGGCGCAAGCCCTAACTCTTCTCCCCAAGCCGCACGTACCGCGGGTGCGACCTGCGCTACGACGATTTTATCCTTATCGGCAATCGCATCCCATACTTTCTCGGTATCGTCGCGTTCCCTTAGTGCGCCGACAGGACAGTGGGTGATACATTGTCCGCATAAGGCGCAGTCCGCCTCTTTAATATTTTTCTGGCCTGCGACATTGACCGTTGTCCAGGAACCCGTTCCCTCTACATCCCAGACGCCAAGGCTCTGCACCTTTTCGCAAATCTGGACGCAGCGCATACATTTAATACATTTGGAAGAGTCGCGGACTAAGGGGAAAGTTTTATCCCATGCCTTTTTCTCCGGCTCCATTTTAAACGGAATATCCAGTATATTTAAATCGTTCGATACTTTCTGCAGGCTGCAGTTGCCGCTTCTGGCACAGCTTACGCAGTTGGAATCATGCTGTGATAAAATCAGTTCTACCGTCGTCCTTCTGGATTTTCTGACTTTCGGGCTGTTGGTATAAATAACCATGCCCTCTTCCGCCACGTTATTGCAGGAGGTAATTAATTTCTCCTTGCCCTCCAGTTCCACAACGCAGACACGGCAGGCCGCAATCTCGTTAATATCTTTTAAATAACAGAGTTTTGGAATCGGTATGCCGTTTTTTGCGGCAGCTTCCATAATGGTAGTGTTGTCTTCTACAGTAATTGCTTTTCCATCGATTGTAAGATTTACCATAATGTTTCTCTGCCTCCTTTAAAAATGCCGTATCCGAAATGGTCGCAGCGCAGGCATCTGTCTGCTTCCTGTTTGGCTTCTTTCTGCGTCATACAGTTTTCCACGCCCTCGAAATCGCATACTCTTTCGCACGCTTCCCGCTCCGTCAGATTGACTCTTCCGCACGGGATATGGTCGTCTAAGCGCGGCTCCGGAATCTTGACGTCGCAGGATATTTCGTGATGATATCCCAGATATTCGTCTATGTTGGCGGCAACCACCTTAGCCGCCGCAATCGCGCTGATAACGGTCGCCGGACCGCTGGCGCAGTCTCCTCCTGCAAAGACGCCGGGCATATTGGCGAATGTGCCGGAACTTTTAGTCGCGATTCTGCCGCGTGCCACCGGAATGCCTGCTTCTTCAAAGTGGCGGGTCTCGATATTTTGTCCGATTGCCTTGATTAATACGTCGCAGGGGATATAGATATCCTCTTCTCCCGTCGGTTTGACGCTTGCCCTGCCGTCACGGATGGCGCTTACCATCTGCGGCGTGACATAGATGCCTTTCACATGATTATTTTCATCAACCGCAATCGAAGCGGGCGCTTTCAAGGTCTGTAATTCAATGCCCTCCGCAACCGCGCCGTCGATTTCACCGCGAAGCGCGGTCATATCGGAAACTCTTCTTCGATAGACAATGCTGACTTTTTTCGCACCGAGACGCTTTGCGGTACGCACGGCGTCCATGGAGACGTTACCGCCGCCGATAACCGCCACTTCCTTACCGGATAAATCCATAATCTCGTTTTTACCGACATTTCTGAGAAACTGTACTGCGGACAATACGCCCTCCGCGTCCTCGCCCTCTAAACCCAGCTTTTTATCCGTACTGGCGCCGATAGTAATCAAAACCGCGTCATACTGCTCTCTAAGTTCCTGAATAGAGATATCCTGACCGATTTTTAAGCCGTGTTTTACCTGCACGCCGGTTTTTAAGATGCTGTTGATATCTTCGTCAAGCCGCTCCTTGGGCAGCCTGTAGTTGGGAATGCCATAACGCAGCATACCGCCAAGTTTCGGTAACATCTCATATACTGTTACCTGATGCCCCATAAGCTGTAAATAGTACGCCGCGCTCAATCCTCCGGGGCCGCCGCCCAAAACGGCAACTTTTTTCCCGGTAGCGGGCGCGCACGCGGGCGGCTCCACTTCTCCGGCAAAGTCGGCGGCTACCCGTTTCAGCCCTCTGATATTGACGGAATCATCCACCATATTTCTGCGGCATCTTGCTTCACAGGGATGTTCACAGATAAAGCCGCATGTTGTCGGGAACGGGTTGTCCTTGCGAATCAGGCGGATAGCGTCAGCGTAACGCCCCTCTCCGACTAACGCGATATAACCCGGAATATCCACATGCGCAGGACAAAGCGATACACAGGGAACAGGCTGGTTGTATGTACAGGTACAGCGGTTATTTTTGATATGTTCTATGTAATCGTCACGATAGCCGATAAGCCCTTTATACACCATATTGGCGGCTTCATAACCGATGGCGCAGTCCGCCGACTCCATAATGGAAAGCGCGGTTTTTTCCATAATATCCAACGTTTCCATCGTGGCTTTGCCGTCCAATACATCCTTGATAAAATGATTTAACTGCCCCAGCCCGATACGGCAGGGAACACATTTCCCGCAAGTCTGCGCATGGCATAATTCCAAAAATGCGCGTGACATATCCACCGGACAAAGCCCCGGCGGGCTGGACTCGATTCTGCGCTCCAAATCCTTATACAGACCTTCCATCACAATTCTGGCTCTGTTGGGAGCGACCATTTCCAATCGGCTCATTGTGATACCCCCTCTTTTCTTTAAGTAGTATGAAGAATGCCGCATTTAAAACATTCTTCGACTTCTTCTCACACTATTATACATTCTTATATGGCATTTTACCACAAGAAAATTGCTTCGCAAATTATCTGACTGTATCGAAGAATTTCCTAATATAACAAAAAATTGAGCGTTTATAAAACGCCCAATTTTAATTTTGCTTTTTTAGAGTTTTTTCGTCTGTAACGTTCTCGTTGCGTTTAGCACCGCTATCACCATTACGCCGACGTCCGCAAAAATGGCAATCCACATATTGGCAATGCCAAGCGCGCCTAAAATCAGGCACAAGGCCTTGACGGCCAGCGCAAAGACTATATTCTGATAAACGATTCTGATACATTTGCGGGATATTTTAATGGCAAGCGCAATCTTGCCCGGCTCATCATCCATCAGGACAACATCTGCCGCCTCGATTGCCGCATCCGAGCCTAAGGCGCCCATGGCGATGCCGATATCCGCCCTTGTCAGGACGGGAGCGTCGTTAATGCCGTCTCCCACGAATAAAAGCTTTTCTTTCTCACCCTTTTCCTGCAAAAGGCCCTCTACCCGCGCCACTTTATCCGCCGGTAAAAGTTCGCTGTGAATCTCGTCTAACCCCAGCTCCGTACCGACCGCATCCGCCGTCTTTTTGTTATCGCCGGTCAGCATGACGGTTTTATGAATACCGGCGTCTTTTAACGCACGAATGGCCTCTTTGGCATTTTGTTTGATAACGTCCGCAATCAGAATACAGCCTGCATATTTTTGCTCGATGGCGACATAGACAATCGTGCCGGGTTCGCCGCATTCTTCATAGGGAATCTGTAATTTTTTCATCAGTTTGGCGTTGCCAACAGCCGCCATATGTCCGTCAATCCGCGCGGTAACGCCATATCCGCCGATTTCTTCTATATCGGTTACCCTGTCTGCATTTATCTCTTTTGCATAGGCTTCCCGTAAACTTTTACTAATCGGATGGGAAGAATAGCTTTCCGCAAGAGCCGCCATTTCCAACAAATCCGCTCTCGCCTTATCCTGTTCTTCGTTATTAAGTTCCGTGTTTTTCTCATCTGCCAATAATATTTTCTTGACACGAAAAACGCCTTCGGTCAGGGTTCCGGTCTTGTCAAAAACGACATATCCCGCTTCCGATAATGCTTCCAAATAGTTGGAGCCTTTCACTAAAATACCACACTTGGACGCTGCGCCGATACCGCCGAAGAAACTAAGCGGAATCGAGATAACAAGCGCGCACGGGCAGCTAATGACCAGGAAAGTCAACGCCCTGAAAACCCAACTGCTCCACGCCGGAGGAAGCTGTAAGAAAAACATTCTGACAAGCGGCGGCAAAAGGGCAAGGGCAACCGCGCTGTAACAGACCGCAGGCGTATATATTTTAGCAAATTTGGAAATAAAATTTTCCGATTTTGACTTTTTCATGCTGGAGTTTTCAACCAAATCCAGTATCTTACTGACGGTCGATTCCCCGAACGCCTTTGTCGTCCTGATTTTTAATAAGCCTGTCATATTGACACAGCCGCTTATGACTTCATCTCCTGCTACGGCGTCTCTGGGGATGCTCTCCCCGGTCAGCGCGCTTGTGTTTAGACTGGATGCGCCCTCTGTGATAACGCCGTCTATGGGGATTTTTTCACCCGGTTTTACAACAATGATATCCCCAATGGCGATTTCATCAGGGTCAACCTGCTTTAGTTCGCCGTCTTCTTCAATATTGGCATAATCCGGCCTGATATCCATTAACGCGGTAATATTTCTGCGGCTTTTTCCGACGGCATAACTTTGGAACAGTTCGCCAATCTGATAAAAGAGCATAACCGCAACGCCTTCCGAATATTCCCCAAGCCCGATGGCTCCTACGGTAGCAACCGCCATTAAAAAGTTTTCGTCGAACACTTCCCCGTGGACAATGCCCAGAACGGCTTTTTTTAGAATATCATATCCGATGATAAGATACGGAATCAGATAAAGCAGTAATGACAGCCAGCCCGAAACGGGAACAAATTGCAGTATAACGACCAAAACCGCCGCTATGATAATTCTTATCAGTACTTTTTTCTGTTTTCTCGTCATTGTTCACACATCCTTTTTTATTCGATTTGCGATGTTTACATAAGCGCAACTGCGCTGCGCAGTTTGCGCTGCGTAAACTCGCAGCTGAAAATTTTAATTTTCAGTTTATTTGAGGAAGATTTCGCAGTCCGGCTCTACTTTCCGGCACGCTTTTAATACGTTTTTCATAACGCCTTTTTCATCCGCGCCGTCTGCAAATTCCACTTTCATTTTCTGTGTCATAAAGCTGACCGTTGCATTTGCCACACCCTCGGTCTTTTTCGCCGCATCTTCCATTTTCTCCGCACAGTTTGCGCAATCCACTTCAATTTTGTATGTTTTTTCCATTTTATCTCTCTCCTTTATTTTGATTTCATTACAATAGCTATGCCTTTTACTTAGTCTGCAATATTGGCTGCTTATTCCGTTACATGTTCCATGCCCATACTGATAATCTCCCGCACATGCTCGTCGTCCAAGGAATAAAATATGGATTTTCCTTCCCGCCTGAATTTCACCAGTTTGGAATTTTTCAAGATTCTAAGCTGATGGCTGACCGACGACTGACTCAAGTTGAGCAGCCTGGCAATATCGTATACGCACAGTTCCGCTTCAAACAGCGTATATAATATTTTGATTCTGGTAGAATCGCCGAAAACCTTGAACAGTTCCGCCAAATCATATAAGATTTCATCATCCGGCTGCTGTTCGAGCAGTTTCTTTACCACATCTTCCCTTGCCGCCAGAAATTCTTTCTCCGGCGCTTCTTTTTCCAGTTCCATTTCTTTTTCCATCGTCTTTTTCGCTATCACGATTTCCCCCTTTCCATTAACATATGTTCATCTGTTCATATATATAATAATATATTTATATGCGTATGTCAACTATATTTATAAAAAAATACAATTTTTTTTTGCTTAGGCCCTTTTTAAGCGCAAAAAAGACGCATGGTCTGCATACTGCTCCATGCGCCGTTATTTATTGCCTTGCAGATATAATGATAATATTTGTTTCCGCTGCCGTCTTACCGCAAAAAATTATCCATGACGTTAATCCCCGCCGCCATATGCTTTAACTGCGCCAGCTCACGTTTCATATACGCCTCTAACTGTGCCGTCTCTTCCTTGTCAAAGCCGGTATTATGAGTAATCCTGCATTCCGGAATCTTTCCCTCTGCGACCCTGTTCCCGTCCGTAAAAGAGACAAAAGCATACTTTTTGCCATCTTTTACGCAAATCGGGGAAACAGACATTTTGATATCTTCGTTCATTGTTTTAACTCTCTACTTACTATTTAACATATATCAGACCTGGAAGAATGAAACGTCCTTTTGCAGTTCTTCCGCAATATCTTTCAAATCTTTTGCACAGTCGGCAAGCAGATTGATAGTTGCGTTCAACTCTTCCATTGCCGCATTTGTCTGCTGTGTTGACGCCGCATTCTGCTCGGCAACTGCGGACAGGTTCTGGATGATGTCCGTTACCTTTACTCTCGCGCCGTCGCATTCCATTGTCTGTGTATGGATGTTGCCGGTCTCTTCTATGGAAGTCTCAATACCCTTGCTGACATCCGCAAATTTTTCTTTTGTCTCTTCCAGTTTCTGCTGCTGCAATGCGATAATCTCGCTCACTTCCGCCATAATTTCAACGGAAGCTTCGGAATCGATGGACAACTGATGAATAATCTCTTCAATCGTCTTGGCCGAATTATTGGAGTCCTCGGACAGTTTGGAAATCTGGGACGCAACAACGGCAAATCCACGTCCGGCCTCGCCCGCTCTGGCAGCCTCAATGCTGGCATTGAGAGCCAGTAAGCTTGTTTCGCTGGAAATGGCCGTAATCAGATTGACCGCATCCTGAATCTTTCTTACGGAATCATTGGTCGTATGTACGGAAGCGTCGATTTTCTTAATCGCCTCTAACGTTCTGTCATTGGAAACGCCTAACTCGTCAATAATCTGTTCCGACTCGTCGTCCGCCCTCTTGATATTGCCCGATACTTCATCTAACTCTTTCACTCTCTGCACCATATTTTGAATCATATTGCCGATATTGGTTACTTCCATCGTAGCCGATTCGATATCTTCCGCCTGCGTCACGGCGCCTTTGGCGATATCTTCTATGGCGCGCGCAATCTCGTCCGCGGTTGTGCTTGTCTGAGACGCCAATGATTCAAGGGAATCGCCCGACTGCAATAAATTATCCGTCGTCTCTTTAATATTGCCGACCATACCCTGCAATTTCTCCACCAGTCCATACATAGAAGAAACCATAACGCCGATTTCATCGCTTCTTTCTTTGGCCTTGTCGCTGACTTTCTGCGCTGTTTCACTTAACTGCAGACGTAAATCTCCCTCGGAGAGCCTTCCCAGCATATTGCCCGCATTGACAAAGATAACTGCCATTCCCCTTACCAGCATAATGCAGACAACCATGGAAATAATCAAAATCACAGCGGCAATTCCGATAATGCTCAATACCTGTTTCAAAATGGCGGCATTTACATCCGCACTCGGCTCTCCGGCAAATATCATGCCGACAATCTGGCCGTCGCTGTTTGTAAGCGGTTTATAGTAAGCATAGTATTTCTGCTCATTAATGATAATATCAGATGCGCTGTAATCTTCCCCTTTCTTCAGTACGGCTTCCACAACCGCGTCAGACGCCGTTGTGCCGATAATGCGTTCTCCGGTCTGGACGTTACGCAGCGAAGTCGCCCTTCTTGTATCACCATAAAAAAGCGTGATATCGGCATCCGAACCTTCCGTGTAACTGTCGATAACCTCTTCTTGTTCGGATATGCAGTAATCGCCTTTATAGAGTAAATCTCCCTCCATACGGTAATCGCCTGCGTCGAGCGCTTCATAAGACGAAGCGACGGACTGGCATAATTGACTCAAACCGGCGAGAGCTTCATCCTGCATACCGCTGTTTAAGGCTTTCATGGAATAAAATGTGGTGATAATAACCAATATTAACATTGGCAGCGCGCACATCATACTCAGTTTTAACAGAATACCAATGCCCTTTTTCTTCTTTGTTTCTCCTCCCATTTCTTATACTCCTCCTTTTTCTTTGTCGTTTTTTATGGCCGGACTTGTCCGTTGCCAACAATGGTGTATTTATAGGTCGTCAGTTCCTTTAAGCCCATAGGGCCTCTTGCGTGCAGCTTCTGTGTGCTGATGCCGATTTCCGCGCCGAAGCCGAATTCAAAACCGTCCGTAAATCTGGTGGAAGCATTCACATAGACGCAGGCGGAATCCACGCTCTTTAAAAACAGTTGCGCATGTTCCTCATTTTCCGTGATGATAGCGTCGGAATGCCCGGTTGTGTAACGATTAATATGGGCAATGGCCTCTTCTATGTTATTAACCGTTTTCATGGAAACAATATAGTCTAAATATTCCGCTGCGTAATCCTCCTCGGTAGCCTCGCCGCAGTCCGGAACCAAGGCTCTTATAGGGCTGTCGCCGCGCATCTCTACTTTCTTTTCCCTAAGCGCCATGCTAAGAACCGGCAGCGCCTTGTCTAATTCCTTTTTATGGATGACGATTGATTCACAGGCATTGCAGACACCGATACGCTGCGTCTTGGCATTGATGATGATTGGCACGACTTTCATGATATCCGCATCTTCGTCAATGTAAATATGGCAGTTTCCCGTGCCGGTTTCAATCACCGGAATCGTGCTGTTTGTGACAACTGCGCTAATCAATCCCGCACCGCCTCTTGGAATCAGTACATCCACATACTGTTTCATCTTCATAAATTCATTCGTTGTCTGCCTGTCAACGTCGGTAATAAGCTGAATGGCATCTTCCGTGATACCCTCCCTGGCTAAGGCTTTGCGGATAATATCTGCAATGGCCGTGTTGGAACGGACCGCTTCTTTTCCGCCCTTTAGGATAACCGCATTCCCGGCCTTAAAGCATAAGGCAAACGCATCTGCGGTCACATTCGGCCTGGATTCGTAAATAATGCCGATAACGCCTATCGGAACGCGGACTTTCGTAATCTTAAGCCCGTTCGGGCGTTCAAACTGCTCCAAAACCTCCCCTATGGAGTCCGGCAGCTTGGCAACCTGCAACACCCCCTCTGCCATCGCTTCGATTCTTTCTTCGGTAAGCTGTAAACGGTCCAGCATGGCTTCCCGCATACCGTTATTTCTGGCGGCTTCCATATCTTTTTCATTCGCATCCAGTATTTCCTGCCTGCATATCATGAAGTATTCCGCCACAGCATTTAGGGCCGCGGTTTTTTGTCCGTCGGATAGAGACTGCAGGACATATTTGGCGGCAACCGCCCTCTGTCCAATGGTTTCTAACTCACTCATAAATTCTCCTTTGCTTTGATTACTCTTTTTTCCGTTATGATATAAGAGGCTTTTTTATCATGTATTTCATGCGGAATATGGGGAAGCACCTGGCATTCATAGCATAACGCCACGGTATCCATGAAAATCCCCAACCGCTCCATACGGCTTAAATATCTGTCATAAAACCCTTTCCCATAGCCGATTCTATGGCGGCTTTCGTCAAAGACCGCACCCGGCATTATCATAAGCGCATTTTGCGCATATTTGGTATTTTCATCAAACGGTTCCGTTGTCTGCGGTTCCAAAATGCCCTTGTAACCTGCCGTTAAGCTTTTTAACCCGCTAATCCGGTAAAAATCCATCTCGTTTCCCGTTACCTTCGGCGCATAGACACGTTTTTTCCCGGTTATGGCCTGTTCGATAAGTAAGGCGGTAATCACTTCGCTTTGATAATTGGCATAGGTCAGTATCACATCAGCTTTTTTATAAAGTTCCGTTTTTACAAGGCTTCTTATAATCCTTTCGCTTTTTTGCATCCGGTCGGCATATGGTAAAATGTCTCGCAGCGCAAGGATATTTTTTCTGACGCGTCTTTTTTCTTCGGCCATCGTCTGTTTACCGCTCATGCTTTTTTCCAAATTTTTCTCCCAGATTTGTCACAGTGCCGTCCTTTTCTATGATGGAAATATTATCGAGCTGTCCTCTTAAATTTCTTCTGACATTGGCAACATAGGCTTTTCTTAACTCTTCCTGTTCCTTTTTTTCCTCCTCTGTCAGTCCTTCAGCCTGTGATTTATGATATAATTCATTGACTCTTTTAGTCAACTCTTCCATGGTACCATAATTTTTGTCATCACCCATTATCATATTCTTCTTGTCAGTGTCCGTGCATCTGCTGCACATACAGAGGTAAATCAAAGTCCGCGTCCGCTTTTGCCAAAAAAAGCGTTCCGATATTCTGTCCGTCCAAAATACGGTGGATGACTTTGATATCCTTACTGTTGGCGATTACCATATCGACTCCCGTGTTATGGGCGATACGCGCCGCCTGCAGCTTGGTGTTCATGCCGCCCGTTCCCGCATCGCTGCCGGTGGAGGCTTTCCCCATTTCCATCAATTCATCCGTCAGTTCTTCAACGACTTCTATATACTGCGCCTGCGGATTCTTTCTGGGGTCATCCGTATACAGGCCGTCAATATCCGATAATAAAATCAGCAAATCCGCCTTTACCAAAGATGCCACAATCGCGGACAGCGTATCGTTATCGCCGATTTCAATTTCATAGGTGGCAACCGTATCATTTTCATTCACGATGGGAATGACGCCCAGTTTTAACAGTTCTGCAAAGGTATTCTGCGCATTGAAACGATTGAGGTTATCGACAATCGTATTTTTCGTCATTAAAATCTGTGCAGCTATCTGGTTGTATTCCGCAAAGATTTTCTGGTAAGTCATCATCAGGCGCGCCTGTCCGATAGCCGCATACGCCTGTTTAACCGCAATCGGATTGTCTTCTTCCTCTGCTTGGATTCGGATAGCCTGTTTGCCGACGGCAATGGAACCCGACGTTACTAAAATAACATCTTTACCCTGATTGCGTAAATCACACAGTTCCCTGACAAGTACGTCTAACTTGGTATAATCCAGATTGCCCGTCTCTTTATGCTGTAAGGATGAGGAGCCGATTTTAATGACAATCCTCTTTTTATCCTTCATCATTTCCCTAATATTAGACATTGTTTCATCCTCTCATGGTATATACTGCACAGAGTAGGTTTCTGCAATCTTCTCTGCCGTCAATATGCCGTCCATCGCTGCTGAAGTGATTCCGCCCGCATATCCCGCGCCCTCGCCGCATGGATAAAGGCCCTTTATTTTGGACTCTCCCGTTTTTTCCCGGGGAATCCGCACGGGAGAAGACGTTCTGCTCTCGACGCCCGATACATAGACGCCGCTGTCGCCAAAACCGGGTAACATTTTATCAAACTGCTCCATGCCCTCGACAAAGGAACGGTTTAGCGGCTCCGGTAATATCTCATGGACAGGCGCCATACGGTATGCGCCTTTTATCGCCGGCTTATAGTCCGGATATTCTTCCAAAAGAGCGGACCTGGTCTTTGCCATGCCCGTTACGGCCGTCTTAAAATCGCCGTAAGTTTCCACCGGTACGTCTCCGCAGCCGATTTCATACGCTTTCTCTTCTAAACTGCGCTGAAACGCTATGCCGGAGAGCGGATGGGAACCATTAAAATCATCCGGCGTTACCGTGACAATGACTGCGCTGTTGCTGTTATCGCCGCCCCGCCCGCTGTAACTCATACCGTTTACGGCCAGTTTCCCGGCTTCCGAAGAGGCATTGACAACATAGCCGCCCGGACACATGCAAAAGGAATATACTCCCCTGCCGCCTACCTGTGCGGAAACCTTATAGCTTGCCGCAGGCAGCCTTTTATCATTCCTACATCCGTATTGTATCTGATTTATCATCCTGCGGGGATGTTCCACCCGCAGCCCTACCGCAAAAGGTTTTGCCTCCATCGGCACATGGCGTTCATAAAGCATCCGAAAAGTATCCCTTGCGCTGTGTCCGATGGCTAATACCGCAATATCCGTGGCGATATGCTCTATATCATTGACAACCACTTCTTTGATATGCTCTTTTTCTATGACAATATCGGTAACTTTGCTTTCAAAACGCACTTCTCCGCCATAAGAGATAATCTCCCCACGGATATGTTCCACAACGCGCATTAGGATATCCGTACCGATATGCGGCTTGGCGTCATAAAGGATTTCCTCTGGCGCGCCCGCCTCTACGAGCAGCTTCAAAACCTCTTTGTTTCTTCCGTATTTATCTTTGATGAGCGTATTGAGTTTCCCGTCGGAAAAAGTTCCCGCGCCGCCCTCTCCAAACTGCACATTGGAATCCGGCGCTAAGACGCCGTTTTTCCAAAAATCCTCGACATCCTTTTTCCGGGAAGCAGCCTCTCTTCCGCGTTCCAATAAAATGGGGCGGTATCCGAAACGGGCCAGATAATAGCCGCAAAACAACCCTGCCGGACCGGTTCCGATAATGACAGGCCTTGTATATAAAGGCCCGCTTCCCGGCTCGGGAAAACGGTATGTTTGTTCCTCCGCTTTCTGAATCTGCACTTTCCCTGTATTTTTCCGTGACACATATTCTAAAATGCGCGCCTCATCTTTCAGGGTAACATCTATCGTATAAATAATGAAAATCTCCGGTTTTTTTCTGGCGTCAACCGACTTTTTTACAATCTGTTTGGAAAAGACATCCTCTTTTTTTAAATACAGCAGTTTCCGTATTTTGGCGTCCAAGTCTTTATCCGTATGAGAAAGCGGCATTTTTATCTGGTTTAGTCTTATCATTTTGCCATTATGCCTTTCTATGCGCCCGCGGCGTTTCGCCCCGCAACAGCGCCGCTTGTCCAGGCCCATTGCAGATTATAGCCTCCGCATATCCCGTCCATATCTATGATTTCTCCCGCAAAAAAAAGATGCGGCATATATTTCGATTCCAGTTGTTTTGTCAGTTCCTCAGCGGGAATGCCTCCCGCGCTGACCTGCGCATGTTCAAATCCGTTTGTCTCCCGTACGCAGACGGTGAGATTTTTATATAAATCCTGTATGGCTTTGCGCTTTGTTGGGGGAAGCGTTTCCGCAGTCTCCTGCGCCCTGCATCCCGCCAGTTTTATGATAAGCCGGTTTATCTTTTTATTGGAGATACCGGTCAGAAACTGTTCTAACGGCTGCGCTTTCTGCCTTATCCATCTTTCTTCCCAGAAAGCGTCATAGGCGTGTCCATCACAGTTTGGTAAAAAATCGATTGCCACGGTTACCTTTTTCTTCTGATAGAGCGCATAGGCTGCCTGTCTGCTAAACTGAAAGACGGGAATGCCGGATATGCCGTAATCCGTAAGCTGCAATTCCCCCTGCACCGTATCCGTCTTATGCCCATCCATAAAAAGCGTCAGTTTCGCTTCGGTGCGGACGCCGGATACGCTTTTGAAAAAATCTTCCTCACAGCGTAACTGCACCAATGCCGGAACGAGCGGCGTAACATGATGCCCGGCCTGCCCGGCAAGCGCAAAGCCGCTTCCGTCGGAACCCGTTTTGGGAGCCGCCATGCCGCCGCAGGCTAAAATAACCGCGTCGTATGCCCGCTTCCCGGAAAGAAAAGTAAGGGTAATCTTTTCCGTTTCTTTTTGCGTATGTAAACCGGTGACGGCGTTATCCAAACAGACATTGACATGATACGCATCCAACGTATAACGCAGCACATCGAGTACCGTCGAAGCCTGCTCCGATAATGGATAAAGATATCCGTTTCTGTCTTTGATGAGCATCCCGTGTTGACTAAAAAAGTCAATCGTATCATCTAACCCAAATGCAGAAAACAAATCATCATACAAAGATACGCCGCTGCCGTAATAGGCGTCTTTTTTCATATCCCGATTGGAAAAATTGCATTTACCGTTTCCGGTAACGAGCAGCTTCTTCCCCACTCTGTCGTTTTTTTCATACAGGTCTACGCCCGCACCTGCCCCGGCCGCCTGAATGGCCGCCATCATGCCTGCGGCGCCGCCGCCTATCACTGCAATTTTCTTACTCATGCTCTGTTTCCTGTCTTTATTTTGGGCGATAATCAGATACTCGCCAGACTATTATAACAGGAATCAATATAAAACACAATTAAATCTTATTCCTATTTTCACTTTTTTTAATTCTGAAAAGCCAGTCTGTTGCATTTACCCTGACAAATATTTGTCAGATTCAGCCA
>JAMPFF010000015.1 GCA_023664605.1 Clostridium sp. | reverse complement strand
ATAGTTTTTTGCTATACCCCATAAGAAAGAAATACCTTCTCTAAAAAGGACAGCGATTCCAAAGCTGTCTTTTTTACTTTCTATCCCATATTTTTGTCTAAACATACCGATTTACTTGAATATCCACTACATATAGTATAAAATAACAATGTATGTATTTTTTTACCCAGGTAAAACACAAAATATATGATAAGTGAAAAAGATTTTGTCCGGAAAGGAGACAATATATTACATATGAAGAAATTGCGGCTTATCGCGATATCGCTGTTTATTCTGATACTGTATCTGAATCTGGAACATGTGCAGGGTGCGTTTGATAAGGGCATTATGAATGTGCAGGTTCTTCCCATGGAGGAGATTGAGACGTTGTGTGCAGGAAAAGAGGAAATTTTTTTGGAACCGCGCGTCACCTTATCGGATACGAAAATAGCCTATGATAACGATAATAATATACTACTGATTCCACAGTCTTTAGAAAAAGAAAATTTTCAAGGAAGATTATCCGTACCGGAGGGAGAACTCTATTTTCTGGAAGAAGAAGCTTTTGCGGACAAGGCGGGCGCAATCGGCAGTAATCAGGTATTTCGTCTATTCTGGATAACCGAAACCCAGTGCTGGATGTATAATGTATATTTTACGGGAATGCCGGTTTTATGTTTAACAACCGAAATGGAGGAAAACGGGGAAAGCATTGGCAGTATGTGGCTGTACGACCCGTATCGTCCAGGGGGGGGGTATGGCGGACATGGAGTGCGCATGGCATATACGGGGCAATACCACCCGCCAGTATGATAAATCAAATTATAAATTAACTTTAACGAAAGAAAAAGTCTCTCTTCTGGGAATGCGTCAGGACGACGACTGGATACTGCATTCACTCTATGATGACGACGGCATGATACATAATAAGGTTTCTTATGAAGTCTGGAAAAGAATCGCCCAAAGCAATCAGGTCTCTCATGACGAGGGTATCGGCATGGAATATGTGGAGCTTGTTAAGGATGGGAAATACAGAGGCGTTTATGGCATATCGGAGCAGATAGACAGAAAAGAGCTTGATTTGAACGGAAAAGATATTTTATATAAATGGAAGCAGATGGGGTATCCGGGAGAGGATGATTTCTACAGTGAATTGACGGATGATATGGAGCCGCATTTTGTTATGAAATATCCGACGGAGCATATGGAAAAGGACTGGGAGCCGCTTAAACAGTGGATATCGCTTTTTTTAACCGAGGATTTTACGGACTATGATGCGGGGAAAGCGCTTTTGAATATGGAAAACGCGATAGATTATAATCTGTTTCTTCTGCTTGCTGCGGCTGATGATAATATGCAGAAAAATATGTTTCTGTGGGCGGATTATCAGCAGGACGGCAGTTATAGTTTTATTAAAGTTCCGTGGGATCTTAATATGACCTGGGGTAATTCCTATTGCAATGAATATGACTGCCATTTTAACAAATATCAGCAGAGGAATCTGGAGAGTACATGGAACTGGGCGCCGGATATTTATCAGTTGTATCTGTACGACCCGGATGAAATAGGGCGGCTGACGTGGGAACGCTGGCAGGAATTAAGAAGCGATATTATTACGAAAGAAAGTTTGATAGAAATTGTAGACGCACAGTATCAATATCTCTATTCTTCCGGCGCATATGCGAGAAACGCATGGCTTTGGCCGGTAAACAGTGATTACTGGTCGGATGAATATATTTACGAATATATTGATAAAAGAATCGATTTTCTGGATGACTATATTGGACAGATGGGGCAGTGAAATATGGAATATCGAAATGAATTGAAATTTCTTGTAGCGGATAAGGATTTGGAGCTTATCAGATATCGGCTGCAGCCATTGATGAGTCCGGATATCCACCAGAACGGAACAAGTTATATGGTAAGAAGCCTGTATTTTGACGACTATCAGGACTCCTGCAAAAGAGAAAACGAGGACGGCATTGGAAACAGGAAGAAATTCAGGATTAGAATGTACAATGCGGACGATACTTTTATTAAGCTGGAGCAGAAAATAAAATGTCAGGGGCGCAATAGAAAAGAAGCGGGTATTCTTTCCAGAGATGAGTGTCTGCATTATATGAATGGCAGTGTAAAAAGCCTGCCGGAGGCGCATTCCAAACAGGAGAGAGAGCTGCAGATGAAAATAAGGCTGAAAGGAATGCACCCGGTCTGTATCGTGGAATATGAAAGGACGGCGTGGGTGGAGCGCAAGGGAAATGTCAGGATAACGTTTGACAGGAATATCGGTGGCAGCAGCCGGACAGACGTATTTTTAGATAAAAAAATTATGTCTGTGCCTGTACTCCCAAGCGGGGTCAGCATCCTGGAGATAAAATATGACGCGCTGTTTCCACAGTATTTATATGAGGCGCTCAATATAGGAATACTACAACGGAGCGCATTTTCAAAATATTATTACGCAAGAGAGGTACAAGGATGAACTTTAATGATGTGATTAAAAAATCGGTGATGGAAGGTTTTTCATATGCGGATTTATCAACGGTAAAAATTGTGACGACGCTTGTTATCACATTTGTGATTGCCCTTTATATCTATGCGGTGTACAGGGTAGTGACGAAAAGCGCTTTTTATGTAAAAAGTTTTCACATATCTATGGCTATTATTTCTGTCGTAACGGCAGGAATCATATTGGCGATGCAGTCCAGTATCGTGATATCGCTTGGTATGGTCGGCGCGCTTTCCATTGTCAGGTTCCGAACAGCGATTAAAGACCCTATGGATTTGCTGTTTCTTTTCTGGTCGATTGGAAGCGGCATTATCTGCGGCGCGGGACTTTATAAGGTGGCGGTTATTATGGCGCTGTTAGTGACGATAGGGATTCTTTTTCTGGAAATGCTGCCGCTTAGAATCAGTCCGTATCTGCTGATTATTAATGCGGATAATGCAGAGCTGGAGGATACTATAGTAGAGTTGTTGAAACAGGCGGGACGTTATAAAATGAGGTCAAAAAATATTACGGCATCCGGCATGGATTTGATTTATGAAGTAAAAGTAAAAGAAGATAAAGAGCTGGTAAATACTATTTCCAGACTGGACGGCGTTAGTAATGTATCGCTTCTGGCGCATGACGGCGAGGTTGTCTGAAAAAGACCCGGATATTTATTGTAAAGGCAGATATAGAGGAGGCTTACTTGTATGGACATCAATCAATTTTGGAAAGCAGAACGAAGCTATCAATATATTAGCTCAATGCGTCCTATCCTTAACAGAAAGGCATTGTTCAGCGACACTACGGAAAATTATATTTCTCCTGCGGAGCCGAATGCATACAGTGAGGTAACGATTCGATTCCGTTCAGCCAAAAATAATATTGACAGGGTCTTTTTTGTGCATAAGGGCGTAAAGCATCTGATGTTAAGAACCGAGTCGAATGAGTATTTTGATTATTATTCCCATACGGAGCAATTAGATAATGAAGCTCTTTTGTATTATTTTGAAATATATGAAGGAAAAGCCGCCTGCTATTTCGATACAAGAGGCGTGGTAAAAGATATCAATGAGTACTATCAGTTTCGGATTATTCCGGGATTTAAGGTTCCGCAGTGGGCAAAGGGCGCGGTTTTTTATCAGATCTTTGCGGACCGGTTTTATAACGGAGATAAGAGCAACGATGTTTTGAGCGATGAATACCGGTATATTTATAAGAATACCGTTAAGGTCGATGATTGGGATAAATATCCGGATGTAGACGGCATAAGGGAATTTTACGGCGGCGATTTGCAGGGAGTCCTTGATAAAATGGATTATCTGCAGGATTTGGGCGTGGATGTGATTTATTTTAATCCGCTCTTTGTTTCGCCGTCCAACCACAAATATGATATACAGGACTATGATAATATTGACCCGCATTTGGGGAAAATTGTCAACGAGCAGGGGGATGTTTTACAGCCAGGGCAGCAGGAGAACAGATTGGCCACAAAATATATTAACCGCATTACGAATAAGGAAAATCTGGATGCCAGCAATCAACTTTTTGCGGATGTGGTAAAAGAAGCGCACAAGCGCGGCATGAAGGTCATTTTGGACGGTGTTTTCAATCATTGCGGTTCTTTTAATAAGTGGATGGACAGGGAAAGAATCTATGAGAATGCCGAAGGTTATGAGAAAGGCGCCTATATTGCGCAGGACAGTCCGTACCACGGTTATTTTCAGTTCAGCGATAATAACAGATGGCCCTATAATACGACCTATGACGGCTGGTGGGGGCATGATACGCTTCCGAAGTTAAATTATGAAAATTCCAAGGAATTGCTGGACTATGTGCTGCATATCGCGAGAAAATGGGTGTCCGCACCATATAACGCGGACGGATGGCGTCTTGACGTGGCGGCGGATTTAGGACATAGCCCGGAATATAATCACTTTTTCTGGAAAGAGTTCCGCAAGGCGGTAAAAACGGCAAATCCGGATGCCATTATCCTGGCGGAACATTATGGAAGCCCGAAAGACTGGATTCAGGGCGGTGAATGGGATACCGTTATGAATTACGACGCTTTTATGGAACCTGTCACATGGTTTTTGACCGGTATGCAGAAGCATAGCGACGATTACCGCGCGGATTTATTAGGCAATGCGAAGAGTTTCTGGGAAGCTATGAGACATCACTGCGCGCCGTTTCCGATGCAGTCGCTGCAGACGGCAATGAATGAATTATCAAACCATGACCATTCGCGGTTTTTGACAAGGACAAATCACCGGGTCGGACGTACGAATTCACTGGGCGCGAAAGCGGCGGATGAGGGAGTCGATAAGGCGGTGCTTAGAGAGGCCGTAGTTATCCAGATGACATGGATTGGCGCGCCTACTATTTATTATGGCGACGAGGCCGGCGTCTGTGGTTTTACGGACCCGGATAACAGAAGAACGTATCCGTGGGGTCATGAAGATAAAGAATTGATAGACTTCCACAAGGAAATTATTAAAATCCATAAACAGAATAAGGAATTTTTAACGGGTTCTTTAAAATATATGGAAGAGGATTATAATGTTATCGGCTACGGACGGTTTACCAAAGAGGAACAATCGGTTATTCTGGTAAATAATAACAAGCATGAGATTACCAAGGATGTGTCCGTGTGGTATCTTGGTATGCCGAAGGAGTGTATGATGAAACAACTGCTGCTTACGACGGCGGATGGCTTTACGACAGAGCCGAAAGAATATCCTGTCATTTCCGGGAAAGTGCAGATTACGCTTCCGCCGACATCCGCTATTATTTTAAAGCATATGGAGAAGAAGACGGAGCAGAAAAATTTCTTGCATTTTACGGAATGATATGATATAAATGGTAGTTGTGAGATGCAGACGATAACGTGCATCTTGCGGGAAATGGATGGATTCCCGAGTGGCCAAAGGGGACAGACTGTAAATCTGCTGCAAATTGCTTCGGTGGTTCGAATCCACCTCCATCCATTTATAAAAATGCCGCAGTGGCGGAACTGGCAGACGCCCGGGACTTAAAATCCCGTGGGTAGTGATACCCGTACCGGTTCGATTCCGGTCTGCGGCATTACTTTTTTATAGGTACAAAAAGCGTAAGCTGCGGAGCTTGCGCTTTTTTATTAAATATTTATTGACAAAAAATTTCTTTCGCAATATACTAACAACGAAATTGACCGACTGGTCGGACGGAAAGAGGGATATACATAATGTTAGGAAAATTCAGTGTAAAAAAACCGTATACTGTTTTGGTGGCGGTGGTACTGGTGATTGTTCTGGGAGTCGTTTCTTTTACAAGAATGTCTACGGATTTATTACCCAATATCAGTCTGCCGTATGTTATCATCATGACGACGTATCCGGGAGCGAGCCCCGAGACGGTGGAAATGGTAGTTACGAAGCCGGTGGAAGCTTCTATGGCGACGGTCAGTAATATAGAAGGAATCAGTTCTGTTTCCAGTGAGAATTATTCTACGGTCATTCTGGAATTTGCCCAGTCAACGGATATGAACGCGGCCTCTTTGGAAATCAGGGAGAATCTTGACCAGATTAAGAGTTATTGGGATGATTCTGTCGGCAGTCCGATTATTATGAAATTGAATCCGGACATGTTACCGATTATGATTGCCGCTGTCGGTAACGTTGGCATGACGAACGCAGAGGTCAGCGAAATGACGCAGAATGTTGTGATTCCGGAGTTGGAAAGCATAGAGGGCGTGGCGTCGGCGAGCGCGACCGGACTGTTTGAGGAAAGCGTCAATGTCATTATCAGGCAGGAGAAGATTGACGCTATCAATGAACAGGTCTTTGCGTATATTGATGATGAAATGAAAGACGCGGAACAGAAACTTGCCGACGGTAAACAGGAGATTGAGGACGGCGAGGCGGAACTTGCCGACGCGAAAGCAGAACTTGCCGACAGTAAAAAAGAGCTTGCCGACAGCCAGCAGGAGTTGGATGACAGCCGCACGGAGCTGGAAGAAAATAAGCAAAAACTGGAAGACGGCAAGGCGGAAATTGCAGAAAATAAGGCAAAACTGGAAGAGGGTAAGAGCGAACTTGCCAATCAAAAAGATGAAATGACAAAGAAGCTTGCCGAGGCGGAAACGCAGATTTTAACTGCCAAAGCGGACTTGGAAGCGATGAAAATGCACTTGACGGCGGAGATTGCGACGATGGAGGCGCAACAAACAGCCTTAGAAAGTGGGATAGCAGAATGTGAGACGGGGATAGAACAATGTAATCAGGCTATTAATAATATTGAAGATATTAGTAAAATTCCTGATCCAACGATGAAAGTTGCTGCGATTGCGGCAGTTATAGGAAAGAGTGTTGAAGAAGTAGCAGGAATGCAACAGATAGATATTGATGCTGCTATAGATATAGCTAAACAGGGTCTTGTAGATACAAGAGATAAACTTGATGAAACAAAAAAGGGATTACAAAAGTCTTTGGATGAGATTAATCCGGAAGTTAATGCAATGATTATATCACAATACAAGCAGCAGCTTTCCGAAATCGAAAATAATATTTCCAAGCTTGACAGTGCGCTTACTGAACTTTATGCGGGCAATCTGACAGCGGCGATTGAGTTTGCAAATGCGCAGACGACTATCAGCCTTGGCGAGCTGCAGCTCAATACCGCGGAGACACAGTTAGAGGCGAGCGAAAAGCAGCTGGAGGCAGGAGAGGAACAGCTGGAAGCGGGACAGGAGCAGATTGATTCCGCATGGGAACAGATTAAAGAGGGAGAAGAACAGTTACAGGAGTCGGCGGAGCAGCTGAAAGATGCGTTGCAGCAGATTATAGACAATGAGGAAGAATTAGAGGAATCAAGGGAAAATGCCTATAATCAGGCGGATATGAATGGTATTCTGACAGTCGATACGGTAAAATCTTTGCTGGCGGCACAGAATTTTTCCATGCCTGCGGGATATGTAACGGAGGAGGGCATCGATTTTCTTGTCAGAGTGGGCGATAAGCCGGAGGATATTGAGAAACTTAAAAAAATGCCGCTTATGAACCCAGAGATGGACGGCGTGGACGTGGTTACGCTGGAGGACGTCGCGGACGTATTTATGACGGACAACTCTGCGGACATTTATGCCAATGTAAACGGAGAACCCGGTATTATGGTGACGATTCAGAAGCAGACAGGCTATTCGACAGGCGACGTCTCCGATAAGATTCTGGATAAATTCGAGGAACTGAAAGAGGAAAATGAGGATTTGATTTTAATTACCTTAATGGATCAGGGTATTTATATCGACCTTGTTATGGACTCCATTATCAATAACGTATTATTTGGCGGTATCCTTGCCGTTTTGATTCTGATTCTGTTTTTAAAGGACTGGCGGCCTACGGCGGTAGTCGCCTGTTCGATTCCGATTAGTATTATAACGGCGATTGTGTGTATGTATTTCAGCGGCATTACCTTAAATGTCATTTCCCTCTCGGGTCTGGCGCTTGGCGTCGGTATGCTGGTGGATAACTCGATTGTGGTTATCGAAAATATTTTCCGTATGCGAAGCGAAGGCTATTCGGCGAAAGAAGCGGCAGTGAAAGGCGCGGGGGAGGTTGCCGGAGCAATTATGGCTTCCACATTGACGACCGTCTGCGTATTTTTGCCGATTGTTTTTACGGAGGGTATTACCAGACAGCTTTTTGTGGATATGGGTCTTACGATTGCTTATTCATTATTTGCCAGCCTGCTTGTCGCCCTGACGGTAGTGCCTGCTATGGCAGCAGGAGTGCTTTCTACGGTAAAAACGCAGAAAGAGAGCCGGTTCTTTGATAAGCTGATGGGCGTATACGAAAAGGTTTTGGCGTTATCGCTGCGCTTTAAGCCGGTGGTTTTAATATTGGTGCTTGTTCTTTTGATTCTTAGTGCGGCGGCGTCTTTTTCCAAAGGTATCGCTTTTATGCCGGATATGGACAGTACGCAGATTAGCATGACGATAACCTTGCCGAAAGATACGCCGCTTACCGAAACGGCACAGGTAACGGATGCGGTGTTAGACAGATTGATGGAAATGGAAGAGGTTGTGGACGTCGGCGCCATGGCGAGTACTTCTTCTCTGGGAATGCTTTCGGGAGGCGGAAATGCGGCAACCAACGAGACTTCCGTTTATGTATCGCTCAGTGAGGATAAGAAAAGGGATAACGTAGAGATTGCGGCGCAGATGCAGGAGAAGATAGCGGATATTTTAGAGGAAAATCAGGCGGAAGCCGCAATAGAGACGTCAACGATGGATATGAGCGCATTGGGCGGAAGCGGTATCACCGTACAGGTTAAGGGGCGTGAACTCGATACCTTGCAGAGTATTGCAAAAGATATTGCCGCGATTATAGAAAACGTGGAGGGTACGACGGAAGTGTCCGACGGTCTGGAGGAATCCACCGGGGAACTGCGTATTATTGTGGATAGAAATAAGGCAATCGAACATGGATTTACGGTTGCGCAGGTATTTCAGCAGATACAGGCGAAGCTGGCGGACGCCGCCAGTGCAACGACTCTGGAAACGGAAATTGCGGAATATGACGTCTATGTAAAACATGCGAAAGACATGGAATTGACAAGGGAATTGGTGCAGAACCTTGAACTTGACAGGACAAAACAGGATAATACGAAAGAAAAAATTAAGCTTTCGGAGATTGCCACGTTTGAAAGCACGGAAGCGCCGAAATCCGTCAACAGAATCGAGCAGACAAGATATATAGGCGTATCCGCTGGGATTGCGGACGGCTATAATGTCGGGTTTGTATCGCAGGATGTGGAAGCGGCGTTACAGAATTATGAAATGCCAAATGGTTACAGTTATACCATGAGCGGTGAAAATGAAACGATAACCGACGCGATGGAGCAGGTTTACCTGATGCTGATACTGGCGCTTATCTTTATGTATTTAATTATGGTGGCGCAGTTCCAATCCCTGCTTTCTCCGTTTATTATCATGTTTACGATTCCGCTTGCCTTTACGGGCGGCTTTATGGGGCTTTTTATCAGCGGAAGCGAGGTCAGCGTCATTGCGTTAATCGGTTTTGTTATGCTGTCGGGTATTATCGTAAATAATGGTATCGTATTGGTGGACTATATTAATCAGCTTCGCGAGGGCGGCATGGAGAAAAAAGAGGCGATTATGACGGCGGGCAGGACCAGAATCCGTCCGGTTATGATGACTGCGCTTACGACCATTCTGGCGTTAAGTACAATGGCGTTCAGCAGCGATATGGGTGCGGATATGTCCAAGCCGATGTCTATTGTAACCATCGGCGGGCTGATTTACGGAACGCTTTTGACATTGGTAGTGATTCCCTGTATTTATGATATTTTTACGCGGGAGAAAAAAGACAATCAGGAAATAGAAGGAGAGTCATTATAAATGGCGGAGAATGAATATTTACCAAAAGAAAAGGCAATCTATCAGGCGGTTGTAGAGCTGTTTGAAGAGGGAGCGGATTTAAACAGCCTTACCGTGTCGGAAATCACCAAGAGAGCCGGTATCGGGAAAGGCACGGCATATGAGTATTTCTCCGATAAAGAGGAAATGATTGCAAAGGCGCTTTTTTATAATACAAAAATATTCTGTACCAATCTGTACAAGGGCATGATGGAAAAAGAAAGCTTTTATACAAAAATAGATTTTCTCTTGCTTACCATGGAAGAAGAGATAGCAAATACGAATTGCGTAGTTCGTTTGATGATGATGTCGGACAATTCCATGTTAAGCAGACGGATGAGGGAGTTGTGCGAGGAAAAGAAATCATCCGGAGAAATGCCCGTCATGGATATCATTTGGAAGATAATAGGCGACGAGTTTCAGAGCCGGCAGACGCCGTCCGATGAAAGAATGGAATATCTTGTCATGAGTATTTTTTCAAAGATTTTGTGTTTTGCTATGTGGATGGGGAAAGGGATGAAACAAAGCGTGGACGAAAGAAATGCCATGCGGAAACTGGTTACGGAGGGAATCTGCAGGGAGGTTGTGTTTTTGTTGAAGTAGGAGATGTGAAAAATAAATCATAATAAAAGATTGACATTATCCGTACATCTGATATACTAATAACAAAGCATTGAATTTCTAGCGGAAAAACGTTCAATAAATCTATATTTTCTTATATGTATTTTATGGGCATCTTATTTGTACATGATACATTATCTGTTTTAGAATCCTTGCTTAGTAAAGTCAACTGAATTAGTGAGCAGGGAATAAAGCGGAAATGTCTACGTCGGGATGATAAATCAGTGCAACCATTTTGTCAGTGTTAATTTCCCTGTATAAGAAAGGAGAAATTAATTGACAAATGTAAAAAACACTACTGAGACAAAGCCGATGTATAGAACATACAAGGACAGGATATTTCGTATTTTATTTAAAGATAAACGTAGGCTTCTTGAACTTTATAATGCTCTGAATGGTACGCATTATGATAATACAGAGGATTTATTGGTTAATACTTTGGAAAATGCTATTTTTATTAAAATGAAAAACGATATATCTTTCATTATTGATTATAATATGTGTTTATATGAGCATCAATCAACATATTGTCCGAATATGCCGCTGAGAGGATTTTTCTATTTTGCAGACTTATATAAAACGCTTATAAAAGATACCGATTTGAGTGTCAGCAGACAGATAAAAATTCCGGCGCCGCAGTATATTGTATTTTATAATGGTTTAGTCGAAAAAGAAGAGGAGTTTACGCAAAGGCTATCAGATGCCTATGAAGATAATAGGGAAGGCTGTATAGAACTTACAGTCCGTACATTGAATATCAATTATGGCTTTAATAGCGATTTGTTAAAGAGAAGTCCGTCTCTCTATGGATACTCCTATTTTGTGTCAGTGGTTCGGCGGAATTTGAAAGATATGGATTTGCAGGAGGCGGCATTAGCGGCGGTCGAGGAATGCATTGAAAGGGATATTTTAAAAGATTTCTTTTTAGAGCAGAAAAGCGAGGTGATTGCCATGTCGATTTATGAATATAATGAAGAATATGTCAGAAAAGTTTTATATGAGGATGGTGAGGCAAACGGCTATCAGAAAGGCAGGGCAGATGGCATTAAGGAGGGCAAGAAAAAAACGATAGTGCAGACCATAGATTCTATTATGCAGAATCTTCAGATGGATTTGTCAAAGGCATGTGAAAGTATCGGTATTACCATGGCGGAATACGAAGAAGCAAGACGTTAAAAGAGGCTGTATCATCAGAATGCAATTTATAATTTCTTTATTTTTTCTTTATATTTCCATTATTGATTACTTGTTATATTTGTAGTATAACAAATATAAACAAAGGAACAGACAAAAATTTATAGGAAAAGAGGAAATGTTTCTTCTATTTCCGGCAACAATAAGAAAACAATGGAAAGAAAAAAGGAGGAGTTATTATGTTAAGACCGGCAGTATTTGACAATCGCAGCTATAAACCAATGTTTTTCGAGGACACTTTTGATAAGATGTTCGATGATGCGTTTAGAGATTTTTGGGGCGGCAATGAACTTGGACGTCATGACGCATTCAGAACGGACGTAATCGACGAAGGTGATAATTACCTGTTACAGGCGGAGCTTCCGGGATTTAGAAAAGAGGATATAAACATCGACCTCAAAAATGACCTGTTGACGATTTCTGCTTCTCACAACGAGGAAAAGAACGAAGAGGAGAAGAATAAATATATCCGTAAGGAAAGATACTACAGCTCCTATTCCAGAAGCTTCCGCGTCAACAATATCGAGGCTGGAGACATTGACGCATGTTATAATAACGGTATTCTGGAAGTGAAACTTCCGAAGAAAGATATCGAAGCGAAAGATGCCGTTCAGCGGATTGAAGTGAAGTAAGATTCCGTTAGGTTCCTTTCAGAACAGGACGCACAGCGATTTGCGTCCTGTTCTTTTTTTGTGTTCCCGTCCGTCTTTTAGGATGTACACAAAATTTTCATAAAATATACACAAACCCGCCAAATTTTTATCATACGATAATATAGCGAAATGTAATAACTGCGCAAGTACGGAAGAAAGGAGTAGCTGCATGGTTTTTCGACATGAATGGAAGCATGAAATAAACTTATCGGATATGATAACGCTGCGCCATAGATTGCAGACGGTAATGCAGCCGGATGAACATAGCATTGAGGGAAGATATGAAATCCGAAGCCTGTATTTTGATAATCTGGCGGATAAGGCGCTTCGTGAAAAGCTGGATGGCGTTAATATGCGTGAAAAGTTTCGTATGCGGTATTATAATGGAGATATTTCTTTCATCCATTTGGAAAAGAAAAGCAAACAGGGAAGTCTTGGGAATAAGGAAAGCGCACTTATATCAAAAGAAGAAGCGCAGGCCGTGATAGATGGCCGTTATGATTGGATGACCCGGGATGAAAAACCACTTGTACAGGAACTGTATAGGAAAATGACAATGCAGGGGCTGCGGCCTAAGACAATCGTGGATTATACAAGAGAGCCATACATATATCCGCCCGGAAATGTTAGGGTAACGATAGATTATAATATCCGCAGCGGACTTTTCCATACGGATTTTCTGGATAGGGAATGCCCTATGGTTCCGGTCGTGGATTCCCCTATTATTCTGGAAGTAAAATGGGATAACTGGCTGCCGGATATTATTCGCGACGTCATACAGTTAAAAGACTGTCACACGATTGCTTTTTCAAAATATGCCGCTTGCAGGGCATATGATTAAATAATAAAAGAATGGAGAATAATTTTATGACTTTTCAGGACATTTTTAAATCTAATTTTTTGGAAAATATTTCAAGCATCAATGTTTTTGATATGCTGTTAGCCCTAATTCTGGCGTTTGGCCTTGGACTTTTTATCTTCTTTATTTATAAAAAGACGTTTTTGGGCGTTATGTATTCATCCAGCTTTGCGGTGACTTTAGTTGCGCTTACAATGATTACGACGCTTGTTATTCTGGCAGTAACATCTAATGTTGTTCTTTCTCTTGGTATGGTCGGCGCGTTGTCGATTGTCCGTTTTCGTACGGCAATTAAAGAACCGTTGGACATTGCGTTTCTTTTTTGGTCCATAGCGGTCGGAATTGTTCTGGCGGCGGGGCTGGTGACGTTAGCGGTTATCGGAAGCCTGATGATAGGTATTTTTCTGCTGGTATTTGTCAATCAGAAGTCTCATGCGAATCCGTATATCGTCGTTATAAGCTGTACGAACCATGAAAGTGAAGAAAAAGTGAAAGCATTTTTGGAAAAACAGGTAAAACGCGTTGTCGTAAAGAGTAAAACGGCAAGAAAAGGAGTTATTGAACTGAATCTGGAAATCCGGATGAAAGACGATAATACTGATTTTATTAATACGCTTTCTGATATGGAAGGTGTAAACAGCGCGGCATTGGTCAGCTATAATGGTGATTATATGGGGTAAAGGAGGTATACCATGTCAACGAGCAGGTATATTGACCGGATTTGTGCAGGGGCGCTTATTGGTGTGCTGGTTCTTACCATTCTTTTTATGAATGCCGGAAAAATGGGCGTTCTGGCGGTGAGTGCATCTGTAGGGTATGAATCAAGATTGTTTAATACTTCCACGGTTCATACGATAGATATCGTTATGGATGACTGGGATTCATTTCTGGAAAGCTGCACTAATGAGGAATATACAAATTGTACGGTATTAATTGATGGCGACGCATACAGAAATGTGGCAATCCGGGCAAAGGGAAACACTTCTCTTTCACAGGTGGAAGCTTATGGAAATGACCGTTACAGCTTTAAAATTGAATTCGACCATTATGATAAGGCGAATACATATTACGGGCTGGATAAACTCTGCCTGAATAATATTATTCAGGATAATACTTATATGAAAGATTACCTGACATATCAACTGATGCGTGCAAATGGCGTGGATGCACCCCTTTGCAGTTATGCTTATATAACGGTAAACGGAGAGGACTGGGGGTTATATCTTGCGGTAGAAGGTGTGGAGGAAGCTTTTTTAAAGCGTAATTACGGCAATGACTATGGAGCATTATATAAACCGGACAGTATGTCGATGGGCGGCGGCAGAGGAAACGGAAGAGAATTTGATATGGGGCAATTTGATTTCGAGCAGCCAATGCAGGATGGAGAAAGCGGATTTGAGGTGCCGACGCAGGATGGAGCAGAACTGCCGACGCGGAATAATGATGCAGGGTCATGGCGGCAAGGCGGGCAGAGTGAGTGGAATAAGTCGGAATCATCAAACCAAGGAAGCCGGGATGAATTGAGAATGCCGCCGGAGCGGGATGGACAGGATGGATTTGACCTATGGCAGCAGGGCGGCTCTATGTCGGGAAAACCTGATGGTGAAAACGGAATGCGTGAGGGCATGGGCGGCGCCATGCCGGGCAGCAGTGATGTTTCGCTCATTTATACCGATGATGAATACGACAGTTATTCCAATATTTTTGAAAATGCTAAAACAACGATTTCGGATAGCGATAAAAGCCGTCTGATTGCATCTTTAAAGCAGTTAAACGGGAATGAGAACATAGAGGATATTGTTGACGTTGAGGAGGTTATCCGCTATTTTGTCGTTCATAACTTTGTCTTGAATTTTGACAGTTATACGGGCGATATGATTCATAATTATTATCTTTATGAAGAAGACGGTCAGCTATCAATGATTCCATGGGATTATAATTTGGCGTTTGGCGGATTTTTGTCGCAAACAGATGCAGAGTCTCTTATCAATTATCCGATAGATACGCCGGTTTCCGGCGGAACGTTAGACTCCAGACCGATGCTTGCCTGGATATTTGAAGAGGAGGAATATACGCAGTTATATCATCAATATTTTTCAGAGTTTATTACGGAGTATTTTGATACCGGCTATTTTTCGGAAATGATAGATTCTCTGGAGGAGATGATTGCGCCCTATGTGGAAAGTGACCCGACTAAATTCTGTACTTATGATGAATTTAAGGAGGGCGTCTCTACCTTAAAAGAGTTTTGCCTGCTGCGGGCGGAAAGTATAAGCGGACAGTTAGACGGTACTATTCCGGCGACCGCCGACGGACAGAGTCAGGATGCCTCCGCATTTATTGACGCAGAAAACCTCTCTGTGTCGGCGATGGGTTCCATGGGTGATATGATGGGGCCGCATGGCAGCTGGAAAAATTAAATATCGGTATTATTAATGGCATGTTGAATTTGCTCCGGGTTATATTCCGGGGCAAATTTTTTGGCTGTCAGACAGATTTGTTCAATAACAGGTTCTTCTATTTCCAGTTCCGCGGCAATTTGCGAAATATTTTTATTTTTGGCAAGTTTTTTGCAGACCTGTTTGATGAGAAAGAAATTTTCACCTTGTTGAATACCCTGTTGCATACCCTGCTGAATGCCCTGTTGAATGCCGTCTATATGTCCTTGTTTAAAACCATCTTTAAGACCTGCATCCCATCCGTCCTTAAAACCGGCATCCCGACCCTCCTGCCAGCCGGCATCCCGCGCCTGTTTTCTGGCAGCGGGTAAATCAATGTCCTTAAAATGCTCAAATAATTCTCCCATTTTCCGCTCCTTCACCTGTCCGGTAAATTCTTCTACCTCTTCCTCCGAAATTTTGAGGTGCCGCAGCATGGTTTCTACGACTTTTTGTATAATGTCCAGCAATTCATCAGTGGAATGTTCCGACAGGTTTTTTAAATAATTTTTGGGTAAATCAAGTCCTCGAAATTCTTCTGCGCTCTGTATGCGGTTAATCAGCATGAGAAGCGACAGTTCGTCATTTTTTTCGACCAGTTCCCTGACGCTGTATTCGTTGAGCTGAACCAGTTTATAAAAAAACTTAGGCGTAAACGGTTCAAAGGCTCTGTCAAAAAAGATTCTGTCTTTGAAATTGCGGGCTGCGCTCCAACGCTGTGTTCCTTCATAATAGACAATCGGCAGAATAGGAGGATATTTAAAATCCTTTGTTTTGGTGATTCCTTTGTGATTTTTTTCCGCCTCTTTTTCGTAATCCTCCCAGATATAAACCATATAACGAAGAAGCTGCATAGATATATTGTAATCCACTTTTGTTTTATGTTCAATAAGAGAAATGAAAAACAATGTATCTTTTTCGGATATTTTTACACGTTTTACCGTATCGGAGTTCCGCTCCTCCGTAAACATTGGAAGATAGCGTTCCGATACGTCTTCAATATCCTCCGCTTTAACATTTTTAAGAATCGGCATATCCATATAGTTTCTGAGAAACTGTGAGCATAGTTCGGCGTTTCCGAAGATAATTTTGCTGCTGCTGTCATGGGGCTTGCTGTTTGTTATTTGCGTGTGCTTTGGCTGTTTCTTTTGTTTGTCCATTCATCCTTCTCCTTTTCTTTTTGGTGACATTAAGAGAAAGCGAAGATGAGAGCAGATAAAAACGCAAACATATATAGACTTTCTGTAATGTCTGTTTTGTTCGTGGGTTAAAAAATCGTATCGGAAGATACAATCGTTATTCCTGACGGAATAGTAAGAATCACATATAGAAATTTATGTGAATGAATTAATTATATAAAGTATGATTCTATTTTGCAAGACAATTTTATGATTTTACAGGAATTATTTTAATATGGCAAATTAACTTGCTTTTTCATATGTGAGCTGATACACTGAAAGGCATAAACGGGAGGTGGTATAATGATAAAAACGATATTGGCGAAAAAGAAATTGTTAATAGCAATAATAGAATCCGTTATTTTTCTTCTTTTTATGTTTTTTTCTATAGGAACATATTCACAAACAGAACTTCTATTTTCAGATGACGTTATGCAGCTACAGGACATGCAGGGCAATAAAGTTCCGGGGGGGTATTTTGACTTATCCTTTTCAGACAAGAAAGCTGTTGTAACACCGGCATTTCGTTTGCAAAAAGGAATTTACTGGATAGAAGCATCCTATGCAGAGCATGGGATTGTAAAGGCGGGCCTTATTTATGATGAGGCAAGAAACGGAAATGAACTGGTTGATAATAATGAATTTATCCTGCAGCCGGAAAATGAAAAAATCTTATTTCGTGTAAAAATTCATGATGATTCTGCGATACGCTTTAAACTTAGATTAACCGGTGATGCGGTGGAGGGAGACTATATCCTGCTGCAACAGGTTCACATTGTATCGTCAAGTCTGACATATGTATATCCGATAATTTATCTATTAATGATTTTACTGATGCTGGATTTAGGAATCTGGTGTTATGTGAAATATTATAAAACATTGACTTCCGAACAAAAAATGGTCTCGTTAATGCTGATTATTATAGCATTTATAATAGAACTGCCGTTATGGCAAAAGGGAATTAAGCACGGTGCAGACCTGCGATTTCATCTGCAGCGTATTGAAGGCGTATATAAGGGTTTATTAAGCGGACAGTTTCCGGTGAGGATTCAACCGGGCTGGATGGACGGCTATGGATATGCCTCGTCTGTTTTTTATGGGGATATCTTTATGTATTTTCCGGCTTTATTACGCATGGCAGGATTTACGGTGGAAGAAGCCTATAAATGGTATATGGCAGTGGTTGGCACGGCTATGATTATTATCACATTTTATTCTTTTAGAAAAATAACAAAAGATAATGTGGCGGCCATGATGGGAACGGTTCTATATGCCTGCAGCACGGAAAAATTGAATTTACAGTATGCAGCATGGGTTGGAAACCATAGTGCAATGATGTTTTACCCGCTTGTTCTGGCAGGATTTTATCTTATCTTTACGGAGGATGAAGAGAGTCCGGAGTATAAAAAATTATGGGTACTTTTAACGATTGGTTTTACCGGTCTTCTTATGACGCATATGCAGAGTTGTATATTGGTTGGCTCGTATGCGGTTCTGGGATGTTTATTTATGGTAAAAAAATTATTCCGAAAAAAAGTAATATGTGAACTGTTAAAAGCTGCCGGTGTGGCAATTCTCATAAACTTATGGTATTTAGTGCCTTTTATGCAGTATATGTTCTGTGAAAAGCTTTGCATTAATTCTGCGCTTGCACAGGAAGAGGGCGCGATTGATTATTATGTAAAACTAGCAGATTTTACAGATGACGGCCAAAGTTTATTTAGTCTTTTTGTTATTCCGGAAGGAATTGATTATGTGATACCAGCGGTTTTGATTCTTTATATTGTGACAATGCCGCTGCAAAAGAAGAATACCATAACAAAGTATAGCAGGGGGATTTTCCTGTATGCGGTTTCCGCATTCTGGGTATGTACAGATTTATTTCCCGCAGTTGCCATTGCTAAAATCAGTAAAATATTTGTAAAGTATTTTACAACATTGCAATATCAGAATCGTTTTATTAGTATAGCGGTTACTTTTATGGCCTGTCTAGCCGCGTTGTTTTTTGTTATGGATATATGGAAACCGGAAATGAAATATATTTTGGCAGGATTATTATGTTGTATTGCGTTATATCAGGATTTTTGTTATTTCACAACCATTACGACAGATGCGGTCTATTTAACGGATATGGATTTAGATTCCAGAATAGGAAAAACCAGGTATGACTATGGTGTCGGTAATGGTGAGTTTCTTCCGGTAGAAGCAGATACCCAACAATTTACAAAGGAAATAGAAGCAGACGAAACGATACAGATTGAAGCAATGAATAATGAATATTTGACTTATGATGTTACCCTTAGCAATTTAGCAAAGGAGGAACAGAGTGTTTTATTACCGGTACTTTATTATGGCGGATTTACGGCATATGATAGTCAGAGTAAAGAAAAACTGGAGATAAAATCGGGAAATAATGGACGAATTATGGTGACTGTACCGGCGGGTTACAGCGGAACATTTCATATGGAATTTTGTGAACCATGGTATTGGCGGGTTGCGGAAATTGTTTCCGCAGTGGCACTGATAAGTATGATATCTTATATGATAGCAGCGGCAAAAGGAAAAACATTTACATTGCGTCTGCCAAAAGGAACAGCCGATTAAATAAAAAATAAGGGTATGCCGGAGTACTCCTCAACATATCCTTATTTTTTAAAGATGTTGTTTTAAAGATATTTTTGATTATCCAAAGTACCTCTCAAGCAGTCCCTTAAACGCTTTTCCATGTCGTGCTTCGTCCCTCGCCATCTCATGCACCGTATCATGAATAGCGTCAAGGTTAGCGGCTTTCGCACGTTTCGCAAGGTCGAACTTGCCTGCGGTAGCGCCGTTTTCCGCTTCGACTCTCATTTCCAGATTCTTCTTGGTGGAATCTGTTACGACTTCACCGAGCAGTTCCGCAAATTTAGCGGCATGCTCCGCCTCTTCCCAGGCAGCTTTTTCCCAATATAAACCGATTTCAGGATATCCTTCTCTGTGCGCAACTCTCGCCATAGCAAGATACATACCGACTTCCGTACATTCGCCGTTGAAGTTTGCGCGAAGGTCAGCCATAATATCTTCGCTGGAACCCTGTGCAACACCTACCACATGCTCTGCAGCCCATTCCATGGAACCGCTCTGCGCCGTAAATTTTTCAGCCGGTGCGCCGCACTGCGGGCATTTATCCGGTGCAGCATCTCCTTCGTGAACATAACCGCATACTTGACATACAAATTTCATAACTTTTTCTCCTTTACTTTGCTATATTTTTAAGATGTTCAAAATAAAGCATAGGGCAACATCTTAATTTTTGAAATAACATAACTGATAAAGCAGGCAGACCATGCCGGTTCTAATTAGTACAATCGCCGCAGATACCGTAAAAGTAAGTCATATGCCCCTGAATTTCGCCGTTGAAATTCATACCGGCAATATCCACGATATCGTCGATATTGTCCATTTTCAAATCCATGACCTGACCGCATTTGGAACAGATAAAATGATAATGATGGGAAGTATCCGCGTCAAAATGGTCAACGCCGTCGCCGACCCGGAGTCTGGTAATTTCCCCTATATCCGAGAGAAGCGTTAAATTCCTGTATACAGTTCCAAGGCTGATATTGGGATATTGCTGCCTGACATTTGTATAAACAACATCAGCGGTGGGATGGTCCGTTCGTGTCATTAAAAAATCCTTGATTACCTGTCGCTGCCGACTATGTTTAATCGCCAATTTGTCCTCCATAAAATAATTTGTTATAGAAAATAAATATTATTAAAACAGTAATGATTACTGATATCAGTATATCAAAGAAAAAAAGAATGTCAATAGAAACTTTGCTAAAAAAAGAAATTTGCAGGAGAAGCTAAAATTTTACAAATTTTTAATAAGAATATATGAGTTGCTTTATTTTTATTTACGTATTTTGTGATAAAATACAAATATGAGTTTCCCAAGAAAGAAGGCAATTACGTTTGAAGTTTAAAACCCGTTTATTATTTACATCCGTTTTTATCATTGTTGCGCCGCTGTTATTGACGGCGGTTGCGTTTATGGGTATCGGTATCTATATGGCCAATTCGGAACAGGAATTTAACGTTCCCGGGAAAAACTACACTTCTTTTGCCTATACATTGGAAAATTATGACCAGATGACGGAGGAAATTCTTGTAGATGTAAAAGAACAGCTTCATCAAAACTCTTCCACGGTAGAGAATATAGATTATCTGGAGTCGTTGAATGAAGAATTGGCGGGAAAGTCCTCTTATATCATAGTCCGGAAAAATGATGATATTTTCTATGCCGGAAATATCAGCGCGGCGGAGAAGATTTTCACAAAGCTACCGGAATACGGAAGCGACATGCCGGATGCGGAACGGGGCTATTATTATCATGATATGAGAAAACTGGTAAAACAGTTGGATTTTACTTTTTTTGATGGCGCGGAGGGCAGTTTTTTCATTGTTACGAGGGTCAGTTCTTTGATTTCCCAGAAGATGCTGGTAGATATGATATTAGCATTTATTCTGATTTTGATTTTTACGAGCATGTTTTTAACGCAGTGGATGCAGAAAGGTGTTTTTACGCCGGTCAGCCAGTTGAATACGGCAATGCAGAATATCGCGGAGGGAAATTTGGAATACAGGCTTTCCAGCGACGGAAAAGGAGAAATTGGGGAATTATACAGAAACTATGAAGACATGAGATTAAGGCTGAAAGAATCCCTGGATGAAAAATTTGAACATGAGAAGCAAAACAGGGAGTTAATCAGTAATATTTCTCATGATTTAAAGACGCCGATTACCGCGGTAAAAGGATATGTGGAAGGCATTATGGACGGAGTCGCCGATACGCCGGAGAAAATGGATAAATATATTAAGACCATTTATAATAAGGCGAACGATATGGATAAACTTATCAATGAGCTTACCATTTATTCGGGAATTGATAACAGCAGGATTCCTTACAATTTCCACCGCATCAATGTGGCGGAATATTTCGGGGATTGCGTGGAAGAAGTCGGACTGGATTTGGAGTCCAAAAACATTCAGTTGAATTATGAAGATTTAGTGTCGCCGGATACACAGATTATCGCTGACCCGGAACAGTTAAAAAGGGTTATTAATAACATTATCGGCAACAGTGTAAAATATCTGGATAAGGCAAACGGCATTATCGATATCCGGATTTTGGACGAAGTGGACTCTATCCGCGTTGAGATAGAGGACAACGGAAAGGGCATTGCAGCAAAAGATTTGCCGAATATATTCGAGCGTTTTTATCGGACGGACGCATCAAGAAATTCGGCGCAGGGCGGCAGCGGTATCGGCCTTTCCATTGTCAAAAAGATTATTGAAGACCATGGGGGATATATATGGGCGACCAGTAAAGAAATGGAAGGTACGTGTATGCACTTTGTAATCAGAAAATATATCACACCGGAACAAGAGGAGGTAGACGCGTCATGAGTAAAATATTAATTATTGAAGACGAAGAGGCTATTGCTGATTTAGAAAAAGATTATTTGGAATTGAGCGACTTTGAGGTCACGATTGAAAACACGGGAGATGCAGGGCTGGCACGGGCAATGTCGGAAGAGTTTGACTTGGTGATTTTAGATTTGATGCTGCCGGGGATGGATGGTTTTGAAGTATGCAAGAACATCCGGGAAGAAAAAAATCTGCCGATTATCATGGTATCTGCCAAAAAGGATGATATTGACAAAATCAGAGGTCTCGGACTCGGTGCGGACGATTATATGACAAAGCCTTTCAGCCCGTCCGAACTGGTGGCGAGGGTAAAGGCGCATATGGCGCGTTATGACAGACTGGTGGGAAGTAATCAGAAAGTCAATGATATTATTGAAATCAGAGGATTAAAGATTGATAAGACCGCCAGACGTGTCTATCTGGATGGCGAAGAGAAAATATTTACCACCAAGGAATTCGACCTGCTTACGTTTTTGGCCGAGAATCCGAACCATGTTTATACGAAAGAGGAACTTTTCCGGGAAATATGGGATATGGACTCTATCGGGGATATTGCGACGGTAACGGTGCATATTAAAAAAATCAGGGAAAAAATAGAGTTTGATACGACGAAACCGCAGTATATCGAAACAATCTGGGGCGTAGGATACCGGTTTAAAATATAGCGGATATGGCGGACGGTTCCGGCCGGGATAATAAGGATGGATAAAGAGCAGATTTTATATGAAGACAATGATATAATCGTATGTTATAAACCGGCAAAAATTGCGGTACAGACGGCAAAGGTCGGACAGCGGGATATGGTGAGTGAAATAGCAAATTATCTGTCGGCGTCCGAAAAAGTTAAAGCGTCGAAAAAAGCGGCTGCGGCAGATACCCACAGACCTTATGTCGGCATTATCCACAGGCTGGACCAGCCGGTGGAGGGCATTCTTGTTTTTGCCAAAAATCCGCAGGCGGCCAATGTATTGAGCAGGCAGATAGCGGAAAATAAAATGGAAAAATATTACTGCGCCGTGATATCTGCGCCTGATTTAGCGGAAAATACCCAGAATCCGGAAAAGGCAACGTTGACAGATTATCTTTATAAAGACGGGAAAACAAATACGTCATCTGTCGTTTCCAAAGAGCATAAAGACGCTAAATGCGCACAGCTATATTACGAAGTGCAGCGTTATTTAAAGGACGAGGGGATAGCGCTTGTCAAAATCAGGCTTATGACAGGCAGGCATCATCAAATCCGCGTACAGATGAGCCATGCGGGTATGAGTTTATTGGGCGATTACAAATACGGCGATAAAAAGGCGAAAGAACTATCAGAACATATAGGTCAGAAAGAGATTGCCCTATGTGCATATAAACTTTCTTTCGACCATCCGCGGACAGGGGAAAGAATGGTTTTCCAAAGGGAGCCGAAAGGAGAGATTTTTCGCAGGTTTTCATAAAAAGCATTCATAAATCACGTGCAAATATCCCATACTAAATATCAGATTTTACCGAAAAGAGTATGGAGCGGGCGGATATGAATGATTGGACGGAAGAAACATACAGCAGTATACTAAAGGAAAATAAGCCGGTAAGGTTTTGTATCATAACCTTATTGGTTTATCTTTTTTTTCGCTTTGTTTTTCCATTGATGGCGCCTTTTTTTGCCGCGTTTATCTTAATTACTTTATTTTATCCATTATTACAGCGCATTCAGAGAAAGATTCCGATGAAAAAGAAGTTTCTCGCCATCGGAGTGCTGATACTGGTTCTGGCATTTCTGGCGGCGCTTTTATGGGCGCTTGGTTATAGCAGTAACGGTCAACTGGAAAAGATTACGGATTTTATAGAGACGGCGTATCAAAGGCTCCAAATTTTTCTGCATCAATGCTGCTATAGCCTGGACGGAAAATTCGGATGGAACGGGTATGAGATTGAAAACTTTGTAATTGAAAAAATGGCGGTTATTATGGAAAATGTGCAGGTGCAGATTATTCCGCAGATGATTTCTTCTTCTTATAGCTGCTTTAAAGGTATTTTTGCAGTAATAGCATTTTTCTTTATCACATTGATAGCGGCCATTTTATTGGAAAAAGATTATGCGGATTTTATGGGATGGCTAAAGACGTCGGAAGATATGGCGTTTATCCGGAAAGCGTTGGAGGGGATTCTTGCTTATATTATTACTTTCCTAAAGGCGCAGGGCGTTATTTTAATGATTATCAGTGTTTTATGCTGCGCCGTTTTATGGGCGGCCGGGATTTATGGAAGCATTTTCTGGGGTATTTTGGCGGGTTGTCTGGATATTTTACCTTTTATAGGAACGGGAATTGTGCTTGTGCCAATGTCTGTTTGGCAGTTTTTTAACGGAAATTATGTGCAGATGGCGGTCTGTCTTGCGCTTTATGCGGCTTGTGTCCTTATCCGTGAATTTTTGGAACCTAAATTGATTGGCGATAAAATGGGCGTTGCGCCTGTTTTGATGCTGATGGGCATTTATGCGGGCATTAAACTTTTCGGCGCGGTTGGCATTATCGAAGGACCCTTGGCGCTTATTGTGATTTATGAGTTGATGAAAGCATAAAAAAGGCGGATTTGACGGAAGCGGAAAAGGCGTTTTATAATGAAATAGAATTTATTGTCAGGAGAGGAACCCATATTGGAGAATCGGAAAGAGCAATTACGGCAAATGACCGCGGAAATCGGCAACAGTATTTTAACGGCTTATTTTCTTGTGATGATGGTATTGTATCCCTTATATGTCAAAAACGGATATCAGGAAATCGGCAAAATAAAATATTATTTTTTCCGAAATATCAGTCTCGTAACGCTTGGTATGATGCTTCTCGTTGCGGCAGTTAGTTTTTGGCTGCAAAGAAAAGAAGTACCCATTACGACGCATTATAAAAGATTGTCTAAAACGGACTGGTTTGTGTATGGTTATTTCGTTTCGATTCTCTTTTCCTATTTATTCAGCGATTATAGGAAAGAGGCATTCTGGGGAGCGGGCGGCTGGTATATGGGTTTTGTCAGTCAGATAATATTAATTGCGATATATTTTTTGTTTTCCCGGTATTTTAAATGGAATAAAAGATGGCTGTATATCATACTGTTGGCCTCGGGGCTGGTATTTTTGCTCGGCATCTTAAACAGATATTCCATTTATCCGCTCACCATAAGCGGACGGACGCCGGTGTTTATTTCCACGCTGGGAAATATTAACTGGTTTTGCGGTTACTGGGCGGTATTATGTCCGCTTGGCATTGTGCTTTATTGGAATAGCCAAAACGGCTATGAACGGATGGCGGCAGGCATTTATACGGTAATAGCATTACTTATCGGCGTGGTACAGGGCAGCAGCAGCGCATATCTTTCACTGGCGGGGATTTTTCTTTTTTTATTCTGTATTTCTTTTCGGGAAAATACGGCGATGCAGCGTTTTTGGGAAATCTGCATCTTATCATCGCTTTCCTGTCAGATAGCAAGGATTTGCCGGTATCTGCCGGGATTTGCCATCAACTATGAAAGTGAGCCGGGCAGATTGTTGACGGATTCTAATATCGCTTTATATGCGGGCATTATTTTAATAGTCATTTACCTGTGCCTTTATTATCTTATAAAACAAAAAAGCGTGCAGATAGCACGATATAAAAGCATACGGACGGTTCTGCTGATTTTACTGATAATTGTTTTGGCGGTATACATAGCGCTTTTGGCAGGAAATACCTGTATTCCGGGAGGAATAGCCGGGTTGTCGGAAATACCGATATTTACTTTTAATGATGAATGGGCAAGTTTCAGGGGCGCAACATGGTCGATTGGGTTACAGGCATACCGCAGTATGCCGCCGCTGCATAAATTTATCGGGGCAGGGCCGGACTGTTTTGCGGAATATATTTATGACATACCGAAGCTGGCAGAAAAAACATATGCGCTCTTTGGATATTCGAGGCTTACAAACGCTCATAATGAGTGGATTACCATACTGGTGAATCAGGGAATCGCGGGGCTGGTATGTTTTATCGGGATTTTTGCAAGCGCTTTTTTGACGTTTATGAAAAAAGCGCCAAAGCAGCCGATGCTGTATCTGTGCGCTGCGGCCGTACTAAGTTATACGCTGCACAATATTGTAAGTTTCCAACAGGTTTTAAACGTACCGTTTGTTTTTATGATATTGGGAATCGGAGAGGGTCTTTGCAGGGAAAGTCAATTTCCTGTTGACAAATAAGGGGGCTTCTTCTAAAATCAAAGCATATTTCGGTGTTTTTTGCGTGGGAAAACTCCCATATAAGTATAGAAAAAGGAGTGAAAGAAAATGGCAGACAAAAAGTTAGTAGAAGCGATTACATCTATGGAGGACGACTTTGCGCAGTGGTACACGGACGTCGTAAAAAAGGCGGAACTGATTGACTACACAAGCGTGAAAGGCTGTATGGTAATCAGACCGGCGGGTTATGCGATATGGGAACTGATTCAGCAGCAGTTGGACGCCATGTTTAAGGCGACGGGAGTGCAGAACGTTTATTTACCGATGTTTATCCCGGAAAGCTTGTTAAATAAAGAAAAAGACCATGTAGAGGGGTTTGCGCCGGAAGTGGCGTGGGTAACGCACGGCGGGCAGCAGCCGTTACAGGAGAGATTGTGCGTCAGACCTACTTCGGAAACTCTTTTTTGCGATTATTATAAAAATACGGTGCAGTCCTACCGCGACTTACCGCAGGTATGCAACCAGTGGTGTTCCGTTGTGCGCTGGGAGAAAGAGACAAGACCTTTTCTGCGGAGCCGTGAGTTTTTATGGCAGGAGGGGCATACGGCGCATTCAACAGCCGAAGAGGCGGAGGAAAGAACCATTCAGATGTTGAATGTATACGCGGACTTCTGTGAGCAGGTATTGGCGATTCCGGTTATAAAAGGACGTAAAACCGACAAGGAGAAATTTGCGGGCGCGATAGCGACATATACAATCGAAGCGATGATGCACGATGGAAAGGCTTTGCAGTCGGGAACAAGCCATAACTTCGGAGACGGATTTGCCAAAGCGTTCGATATCCAGTTTACGGATAAGGATAATACGTTAAAATATGTACACCAGACTTCGTGGGGAGCGTCCACGCGTTTAATTGGCGGTATTATTATGGTACACGGCGATAATTCCGGTTTAGTGCTTCCGCCCAAAGTTGCGCCGACGCAGATTATGATTATACCGATTCAGCAGAAAAAAGAGGGCGTTTTGGAGAAAGCGTTCGCCTTAAAAGAGCAGTTAAGTAATTTCCGTGTCAAAGTGGATGATGCGGATAAGAGTCCGGGCTGGAAATTCTCCGAACAGGAAATGCGGGGCATACCGATTCGTGTGGAAATCGGTCCTAAAGACATTGAAGCGAATAAATGTGTTATCTGCCGCCGCGATACAAGAGAGAAAATAGAAGTATCGCTGGATGAGTTGGAAACAAAGGCGGCGGAAATTCTGGATAAAATGCAGACAGAGATGTTAGAGCGCGCCAGAGCGCATCGGGAAAGCCATACATATGTGGCAAGGGATATGGATGAATTTCGGAAACTTTTTACCGAAAAATCCGGCTTTGTTAAAGCGATGTGGTGCGGAGAGCAGGACTGCGAGGACAAGATTAAAGAAGAACTTGCCGTAACAAGCCGCTGTATGCCGTTTGAGCAGGAGCAGATATCGGACGTCTGCGTATGCTGCGGCAAACCCGCAAAGAAGATGGTTTACTGGGGCAGGGCGTATTAAAAATTTTTTACAAGTCCGGCTTTCGTGGAGCGGAGAGTGATGGTTATGAGCAAAAAACATAAAAAGAAGAAAAAAGGTGTCGGCATGATTGTCTTTTTAAGCCTTGTTATCCTATGTTGTCTGGTCGTGATTGTTCTGCTGGGAAGAGGTTCTATGTCTGATTTTGTAAAAAATAAGGTAACGGAAAAAGCCACGGAGCAGATAACGCAGCAGGTGTTTGAAAAAGCGCTGGAGAGTACAGGAGACCCGCAGGCTGCTAAAAAGGCAAAAGAGATGGTCGAGAATATGAACGAAGAGGATAAAAAGCAGGCGGAGGAAATTGTCGGGAAATACGCGGACAGCGAGACGCTTTCCGACTGTCTGGAGATAGTAGAGGACGGAATTAATTCGGAGTCCATTGCGCAGGTGCAGCAGTATCTGGAACAGAGCGTCGAGCAGGAGGATATTGACAAGCTGCAGCAGCTATATGAGAAGTATGAGGCAGAAATCAACAACTCTCTGGAATAGGTTTTCCGGTAAGAGATGAAAACCGTATTAGAGCATAACCGTAAAGGTGCTGCCGCCTCCGGCGGTATCCGTAACCAGAATGTTTCCGTTATGCGCTTTCACAATTTCATAGGCGATTGATAAACCTAACCCGAAGTGTTCTTTTGTGCTTCGGGATTTTTCTGCCCTGTAGAAACGGTCGAAAATTCTCTTTTTATCCTCGTCGGAAATGCCGATGCCGTTATCGCAGACCGTTATATAAAAATGTGCTTTTCGGCAGGCGAGAGACAGTTCAATTTTACCGTCCGGCGGCGTATAGCTGACGGCATTGTGTAAAAGAATGGAAATAACCTGACTGATACGCTCCGGGTCTGCATTGCATAAAGGAAGTGCATGTTCCGGCAGATGAATGGAAAGAGAAATGGATTTTTCTTTTGCCAGCGGTGCAAATGCCTCATAGGAGTTCATAAGCAGGGTGTCAAGTTCGGTTGGTTTGAGCTGTACAGAAAAGTGGTGGCTGTCGGAGCCGGACAGGGTCAGCATATCGTTTACCAGCGCGGACATACGCTCGCCCTCGCTGCCGATGGTTTTTAAAAAATTTTCCTGTTTTTCCGGGGGAGCCGTTTTACAGCATTCCACGGCGGAGAGGATGACGGCAAGGGGCGTCCGCAGTTCGTGGGAAGCCGAAGCGACAAACTGCGCCTGTTTTTCCTGATTCTCTATAATAGGATGTAAAAGCCTGCCTGTGAATATCCAGGAAAAGACTGACAGCATTAAGATGGCGGCAATATCGATTAAAATGAAATGCAGGCGTTGTTCTTCGATTTGTTTTTCTAACGATTCCAAAGAAGAAAGCACAATAATTTCCAGAGAGGACGCGTTTTTGCCCATGTTCAGGACGCTTCCAAAATATTTGACGCCGGCAGATACGGAAGTAAATTCAAATTCGAGGTGCCGGGCATTGTAAGAATCCGCTCTGTCGGCAGACGAAACGGAAAGTATGTTTTGATAAGCGTCCAGACTTTCTACTAATAGTGAAGTTCTTATAGAAGAAGCGTCCGGGTCGTTGAGCTGATTATATAAAAACGGAATACCGTTGTCCAATACATAGAAAAGATAATTGCCCTGCGACTCCATTTTCGAGAGCCATTCCATGGTAATGACGGATTGCTGTTCCAGATTGGTCGTAATGGTGTTGATATCATTCTGAAAAGCCTGAAACTGGTTTTGATAAAGCCCGTTTTCCGACACATATAAATAACATAAAGACATGATAATCATAATCACGGCGGTGATGCCCGCGCATAACAGGGTAAGCCGCATATGTACTTTTCTAAACATAGGTTAATCCTCATTCCGGAGCATTGCTGCGTCTGCCACCAATCTATTTCTCCCCAAGACTGTAGCCGACGCCGCGGATTGTTTTAATCTGTAATTTGCTTCCTGCTATTTGTAAGCGCCGACGCAGAAAGTGAATATAGTTGTCCAGATTGCCTTCCTCCACATCGCTGTCAGGACCCCAGACTTTCAAAAGAAGCGTTTGGCGCGTCAGAGTTTGTCCCTGGGAGCGCAGAAGCGATTCAAACAAAGACGCTTCTTTTTTGGAAAGTGTGCAGGAGCCTGACGGTCCTTTTAAAATACATGACGAGGACTGCCATGTGATATCCGCGGCGGTCAAAATATCGGCGTCCGTCAATGTATGGGGCCTTCTGGTGACACAGCGGATGCGGGCAAGAAGCTCCTCGAAAGCAAACGGCTTTACCAGATAATCGTCGGCACCGAGGTCAAGTCCTGTCACTTTGTCGGATAATGTACCCAGCGCAGTAATTAAAATAACCGGAGTCGTAATGCCTGCTTTGCGCAGGGAAGTCAGAATATCCGTACCCGCCATATGAGGGAGCATTCTGTCCAGTAAAATCACATCATAAATATTCTGTTCTCCGTAAAATAACGCCTCTTCCCCGTCCAGACAGGAGTCCACGCCAAATCCCGCATTCTCTAACTGATAAGTAAGCGTGTCGTTTAGCTGCCTGTCATCTTCCGCCAGTAAAATTCTCATGATTATGCCCTCGTGCTTGTTTGTGCAGTATTAAGTTTCCTTTCAAAGCGTTGTTGCACTATATCTATTATAACATTTTATTTTAGCATAGGAATCTTTAAATATTCTCTAAAAGGGGAAACTAATGGTGAGTATTTCAATATAGCTTGAAAAGGTGGTAGATGATATGAGGTATTAACCTTGAAAACGTGATATATAATGATTGATATAGGCTTGAAAACGTGATAGAATGTTGCTAAAGGCAGGTGATACCGGGAATGGAATTAAAAAGGAAAATATATGATACGCTTTTACATTGGAAACATAACAGCAATGGGGAAACGGCAATATTATTAGAGGGCGCAAGGCGGGTAGGAAAAAGCCATATTGCGCAAAAGTTTGGAAATACGGAATATAAATCCTGCTTATTGATTGATTTTTCCAATATACCAAAACAGGTAGTCGAAGTCTTTGAAAATGATGCTGCGGATTATGACTTGTTTTTTAATAAATTATCAGCATTTTTTGGCGTTAAGCTATATCGTAGAGATTCTTTGATTATTTTCGATGAAGTACAGATGTTTCCACGGGCAAGACAGTTGATTAAACATCTGGTTGCGGACGGACGCTATGATTATTTGGAAACAGGTTCTTTAATTACATTAAAGCAGAATGTGGAAAATATTGTCATTCCGTCGGAAGAGGAATGTGTGACTATGTATCCGATGGATTTTGAAGAATTTCTCTGGGCGATGGGGGATGAAACAACCATACCGTTTCTGAATGAATGCTTTGAGAAACGGCAGCCTTTAGGGGATGCGCTGCACCGCAAAACAATGAATCTGTTCAGACAATATATGCTGGTTGGCGGTATGCCGCAGGCGGTTGTTATTTATGCAGAGACGAAGGATTTTGAAAAAACCGATAGGGTAAAAAGAAGAATTTTAACATTATATCGTAATGATGTAGGAAAATTTGCGAAAGGTTATGAAAGCAAAGTATTAGCGATTTTTGATGGGATTCCGGCACAGCTTTCCAGACACGAAAAGAAATATAAACTCTCCTCCATTCATAAGGCAGCGCGCTACAGAGAATATGAGGACGCTTTTATGTGGCTGGATGAGGCATTGATTATTAATACCTGTTTTAATACGACGGAGCCGCATATCGGTTTACGCCTAAACGAGGAACGAATGACGTTGAAATGCTATATGGCGGATACAGGTTTGTTATTCAGCCATACTTTTTCCGAAAAAGAACTGCTGGAAGAGGAAGTTTATAAGGCAATTTTATTTGACCGCTTGGAGTTAAACGAGGGTATGTTTGTTGAGAATGTTGTTGCACAGATGTTGAAAAGCAAGGGATATCCGTTATTTTTTTATTCCAAAAGCGACAGGGAAAATGCGGATAACAGGATGGAAATTGATTTTTTGATTAGTAAAAAAAGAAAAATCAGTCCGCTTGAAGTAAAGTCATCATCTTATAAAAGTCATGTTTCATTGGATAAATTCCGAAAAAAGTTTGCCTCTAAAACAGGAGAAAGCTATATTATCTATACAAAAGATTTAAAGGTGGAGGATGGAATTGTTTTTATTCCAATTTATATGGGGATATGTTTATAACCCAGTCTCTTCATAATATGAATTACTATTTACATTACTTTTTATCGCCATATTTTAGTTATTTATATTGATTTTTTCTAAAAACCGCATATACGAATGAAAAGAGAGGAGGTTTCATATATAACGAAAAGACTTACTGCAAATGAAGGGAAAACGGCAATTTCGGAAGCAGATGTATTGAAACATTTTGGAATTACGGATGCAGACCTTGAGGAAGTGGAGGAACCTGAAATCGAATGACCTGGAAACTGGAATACTTACCGGAAGCTTTGGAGTACTAAAAAACATTTCCAGTCTGTTCTTACCTTATATTATATAGTATCATACTGTCCTGTTAGCAGTTTTGTTAGCAAAAAGAGGTTTGTTTTGAAAAATTGCCAGTATACAAAACCGTAATTTTGATATATACTAATTACAATAAAACGCATTTCAAAAATAGAAAGGGTGATATATATGGCAACAGCAACAAATACGGTAGAACGAGAGTATACAATAAATGACGCTATGAATGTATTATTTAATAAACTTGACGAAGCGATTGATGATATGGAAAATGGAAGAGTTCAGACGATAGAAGACGCATGGGAAGAAATCGACAGCATATAAGAGGTGTAAATGAGCAAACAGTATAAAGTGGTAATCGCTCAAAGCGGTAAAATAGATGTTAAAAATAAAAAGCAATATATCATTCAAAATTTCAAGTACCGTGAATACGCTGAAAATTTTTCTAAAAGAATCAAAAAATCTGCTGAAGAATTAGCCTTTTTCCCCACCAGTTATCGAACAACAGGTTTTCAGTACCGGGGATATGATATTTACATAAAACCTCAAAGCAACCACTTATTACTTTATACCGTTGATGATATTAAAGGTATTGTAACTGTACTCCGCATCTTACAGGACGGTATGGATTGGGAGAATATAATTCAACAATGGATTCAATTAAATTCATAGGCATATAAATATCCTTTGCCGAAAATAAAGTTTATGACGAGGCTGGCAGCAGGCGATTCAAATATAATTTGTAATGTATGATTAGAATAACGTTTTATTTTAGCATGGGAATCTTTAATTATTCTCTAAAAAGGAGTATTGCAAAGCAACACTCCTTTAAACTATGTTCATATATATTATTGAAATAACGCCAGCATATCGTCGCGGTCCTGGTTTGCCTGTGAAAGCATTGATGCGCCGACCTGTGCCAAGATGTTTCTATTGGAAAACTCAAGCATGGTATGTGCGATATCCGTGTCACGAATCAGGGATTCCGCCGCCTGCGTGTTTTCCACGATATTATCCAGATTCTTTATCGTATGCTCCAGACGGTTCTGATATGCGCCCATTCTGCTTCGTTCTCCACTGACGTATTCGTTTGCGCCTTTAAACATGATAATGGCATCATCAGCGCCGCCGACTGTGCTGACATCTGCGCCTGCGATTCCCAGTATCTTGCAGGATACGTTGGGAAGGTCGATTTTCAGATGCTGTCCGGATTCGGAGCCTATCTGTAACTCGATACTGATATAACGCTCATCGACGGGTTCAGAAGCAACGCCGGGTGCAAACAGTCCACGACCCAGATTCGGTTTGGGTGTGGTATTATGGGAACCCGCCCCTGTTCCTGTCCAGGAATTCCATCTTAAGGTTTCGCCGCTTTGCAAGGCAGTTTGACCGCTTTTCGTAAGAATTTCATTATTGGATGCGTTTTTGGAGCGGTTCTCATATATAACCAGTACATTCGGATTGGTTGTATCTTTTGCGAATTTTGTATAATGATTGTTCGGATTGCCGTTGTTTGTTCCGTCTATAATACGCTGTATTAAATCTGCGGCGTTTGTACAGCCATCGATTCCTATTTTAAAAATATAGTGCTTGCCGCTTATTTCCTTGCGGGCGGCGGTTCCTTCCGTAAATTCGATACTGTAATGGCGGTCGCAGGTACAACATGTCGCATGAAAACCGTTTCCTATCAGGTCTGCTATCTGCTGCGCCGTACCGGTAAAATTACCAAAATCTATCGTTGCGGCTGCATGATCCACATCGGCTGTGCCTGTTCTGGTCGTTACGGTAGGCGGCGTGGTAGTATTATCGGTTTTGGTAATGGTATATGTTTCCTGCGTTGTATAAGTGCCATTCATGTTTCCGGATGTCGTATAGGGCGTCCAAGAGGGAAGTTTTCCTCGATAGACAACATCCTCCGTGATTTCCTCCGGCTGTTGAAATACTCTTATTTCATTAAAAATGGTTTTGTCCGTGATATTGTCGATTTCTTTTAATAATTGCGCTATCTCCTGTTGAATATAGGAGCGGTCGTCATCCGTCAGAGTGGCATTAGCGGCTTTGATACTAAGTTCCGTTCCCCGGTGCAGCATATCGTGGATTTCGTTCATTGCCCCGTCTGCAATCTGTACGAAAGAAATACCGTCCTGCGCATTGGCGGATGCCTGCGTCAGACCTCTAATCTGGCGGCGCATCTTTTCGGAAATAGCAAGGCAGGCGGCATCATCCGCCGCGCGGTTAATTTTATATCCTGATGAAAGTTTTTCGGACGTTTTTGCGTTCTGCTCATCATTTCTTAGAAACATTCGATTGGCGTTCATGGCCGACATGTTGTGTTGTATTACCATATTGTGTTACCATCCTTATTTGATTTTTGTAATACGTGAGTACAACAAATACATCCAATTTCCTCATAAAATTAGAATTATATTTAATGTATCGGCATGCTTTACCATATTAGATTATAGGGAGTGGAAAATTTTTTTATGATAATCTTTTCGCATAAATATCATAATCTTCTCCCTTAAACACATTAAACACCACTCTTTTTATCTGCGAATTATCCTGCAGAAAATCTTTCACTGTCCGTATGGCGATATCAGCCGCTTTTTCCTGTGGAAAATGAAATTCCCCCGTAGAGATGCAGCAGAACGCCACGCTTTTTAAGCCGTTATCAGAAGCTAACTGCAGGCAGGAGCGGTAACAGTCCGCAAGCAGGCGGCAATGTTCTTTAGTTAAAGAGCCTGACACAATCGGACCGACGGTGTGCAGTACATAACGGCATGGAAGATTATATGCGGGAGTGATTTTTGCCTTGCCTGTCGGTTCGTCGTGTCCCTGCGCTTTCATCAGCTCGTCACAGGCGAGACGAAGCTGGATGCCGCTGATTGTGTGAATGATATTGTCGATACAGGAATGACAGGGAACGAAACAGCCGAGAAGCGCGCTGTTAGCGGCGTTTACAATCGCGTCTATTTTTAGCGTGGTGATGTCGCCGCGCCAGAGGACAAGACGGCTATCGGCAGCGGACGCGGGCAGGTCCGCGCTGTCGGTAACACCTTTTTGGGCGACAACTTCTCCCAAATATTCATCCTGCACTTTGAGAAATTCCCCGCTTATTGGACGCGGGGAGCGGATGTTCATCAACGTCCGCAGAAGCTTTTTTTGCTCCTCGTCGTTATCCGGTATTTCCATATCCTGATACTGCGGCAGTTCCGCCAGTAATTCTTTGATTAAATATTGCCTTTTTTCTCTATGCGTCATGATAAAATCTCCTTTTCCTGCTGTGGAAGCATCGGCGGCAGCGCGTGCTTCATCCTATAAAAATAATATAAAATGCCGCCTGTAAACTGTCAATCACTGCCATAAAAACAAATTTTCTATTTTTAGAGATTATTTAGAGATAAGGCTGTTATGATGGTATATAGCAAATTACCGGTAATGCAGACTAAAAAAGAGGAGAAAAGGTTGAAAATTAGAAATTTTCAACCGCAAGTTTGTGCCTGATGGCACAAACTCGCAGACTGAGGAAAGGCATGGTTATAGAAATGAAGAAAAGAAAGAAGATACTGGCGGTGTTATTAGTGGTTAGTATGCTGTCTGTATCGCTTGGCGGGTGCGGCAGGGAAACGCTTACCGACAATGCCTCTAAAACTTCCATAGAGAATCAGGAGAGCGGCAGTGAGAAAGAATCATCGCCGGAAAATACGGCGATGGGGCGGTATGTGGAAAAGACTTTCGACATGTCGGGAAGCATTGGTTATGCAAACGGTATTTATGTATTGGAGGACGGAAGCCTTATCCTTGCCGATACAGCCAACAATATGTTTATGGTAACGAAAGACGGCGGAGAGTCCTGGGCAACCGAGACAAGAGACTGGGCGGAGCAGATACAAAAGAATAATGCGGTCAGAAGTCTGGCGATAGGAAAGGACAATACTGTCGGCATTATTTATGATACGCTGGTGCAGGATAGAAATGATGAAGATTACAATCCGTTTGAAGAAAATCTGGAAGTCATGATAGTGGAAGCGGACGGTACGCAGATACCGGTACAGATGAATCTGGCGGAGGGTGAGACGCCGGACAGAATATGGATAGCCGATTCGGGCAGAATCTTTGTCAGTACATTCAGTTCATATGGAAGCGTTCCGAATATATATGAGATAAAAAAAGACGGCAGCAGCGAACTTTTTCTGGAACTGGAAATGACGGCGACGCTGATTCAGTTTCAGAACCAGCTCATGATAATAGACGGATACGAATACGACGGGCTGTTACTTTATGATATGGAAAAAGGGGAATATATCGAGGACGACGTATTAAACGACTTTATCAGACAAAATTATGCAGACAGGTCGAATAATACCGGCGGCAGCTTCTATAATATGTTCTTTTTTACGGGTGAAGAAAACGTATTGTATCTGGCGGGTAAAAAAGGACTGCACCGCCATGTTATCGGCGGCAGCGCGATAGAGCAGGTCATTGACGGTTCGCTCAGTATTTTTAACAACCCCTCTTATGCGCTGCGCGGTATGGTGATGTTAAACAGCAGCGAGTTTATGGCGATTTTTACCAACGGGGAACTTGTCCGCTTTACTTATAATCCGGATATTCCCACCGTTCCGAGCGGGAAGTTAAAAGTATACAGCTTAGAGGATAACAAAACCTTAAGACAGGCAATTACGCTGTACCAGACGGCAAATCCCGATGTATTCGTGGAATATGAAATCGGCATGGAGGGTGAAAGTTCTATCACAAGGGAGGACGCCTTGAAAAATCTGAATACGAAAATTGCGGCGGGAGAAAGCCCCGACGTATTTATCCTCGATAATCTTCCGATAGATTCCTACATAGAAAAAGGACTATTACAGGATATTGATGCGCTTGTGGAAGATATGGACGGGGAGAATGCGCTGTTTGAAAATATCGTAGAGACGTTCCGCACAGAAGATAAAATATACGAAATACCATGCGAAATACAACTGCCGGTAGTGTTCGGTAAAGAGGACTATGTTTCAAAGATGACGGATTTGGAAAAAATCGCCGACGCTATGGAACGTATGAGGGAAGATTATCCGGGAGAGGATTTATGCGGATTCTGCAGCAAAGAGAGTATAATGAGGCTTTTTGGCATGATTGCCGTGCCGTATTGGAAAACGGATAAAGGGGAAGTGGACAAAGACGCACTCAGCGTATATCTGACACAGGTAAAAAGAATCTATGACGCGCAGATGGAGAGTCTGAGCGAAGAAAAAATCGACAGATACTATGATTTAAGCGAAATGTATAGAGAAATCTATGGATTCAGCCTGGATAACGAGTCCGACTGGATAAGGGAAGGCGTGAATTATATAGATTACGTCACAGGACTTAGGAAACTGGCGTTTGGCACATTAAACGGAGATTTTGAGTATGCGGTGTTGGCGTCTATGGAGAAGATGGCGGAATATGAAGATTGCGAAGCCGTATTGATAAGCCCGGATATTTTCTGTGCAAAAACGCTGGCGGGCGTCAGCGCGGTATCCGAAAATGAAGAACAGGCGAAAGATTTTCTGATTCTCTTATTAGGAAAAGAAAACCAATCGTCACTTTTTGGCGGACTGCCGGTCAACAGGGCGGCGTTTGAGGCGGTTACGAGCGAAAGGCAAGAGGCGGATACAAACGATATATACAGCGATATGGGAATGATGGATGAGGATGGCAATATAGTCAGATTACTGGTTTACTATCCGAGTAAGGAGGATGTGCAAAAACTGCAAAACTGGATAGAATCTGTGCGTATTCCTTATATAGAGGATGATTTGCTGGAAGAGGCGGTCTATGAAGAGGGCGCAGCTTATCTGGACGGTTCCCGGAGTCTGGAAAATGCGCTGGAGAGCATTGAGAAAAAGGTGGCGCTATACATCGCGGAGTAAAAAGTTGAATGGACTGCGCCATTCAACTGCGAGTTTGCGCTGCAAACATCGCGGGCTGAGAAATAAATGATAAATGAGAGGAAAGTATAGATATGAAAATAAAAAGAAAACTAGCGGCAGCAGTAATTTTCGCATTGCTTATAACAATACTTGGCGGCTGCGGAAATAATGCGGCAGAGAATGGAAACGGCGCGGGCGATACAAATAGTAACATCAGTGGAACAAAAGAAAGCGGTACGGACAAAAATGGGGAAAATGCAAAAGATGCGGCGGATGCACAAAATGCGGAAGCGGCGGCGATGGGGCGTTATGTGGAAACCGTAACGGATTTGTCGGAACGCGTCAGCGGATGGCGGAACAGATTGTATCGTTTAGCGGACGGCAGTATTCTTCTGACGGACAGTTCAAATGCGTTTTTAATCTCGAAAGATAACGGAGAGACATGGGAAGAGGATAAATCCGCATGGCGCGACAGGCTCATAGCGGAGGAAAAAACCATTATGAATACGGCGGTTGGAGCAGACCGTACCATTGTAGTGATTCATAGTGATTATGACGCAGACGGGCAATATATGCAGAAATGTTTACTCATAAAGCCGGACGGCACGGAGATTCCCGTGGAAATTCCGATGGCAGCGGAGGAGCTTTATCCGGATACCGCAGCCATAGCGGAGAACGGTAGGATGTTTGTATCTGTACTGGGCAGCGACAGTCTGTATGAGATAAAAGAGGATGGAAGCTGTGAAGAGGCTTTTACCATAGCGGAGGGACAGCCGGGGTTTATGCAGTTTCAGGGGAATCTGCTGATGATGGACGGCAGCCGCTATCAGACGCCTCTCTTTTACGATATCGAAAAAGGGGAATACATAGAAGATGAAGTCTTTGCGGATTTTGTCAAAACAGATTATCAGGGCGGCAATCTGTTTAATATGGACGACGGCTACGAGATGTATTTCTTTGCGGGAGAAAAGGATATCCTGTATGTCGCCGGAGAAAAAGGACTGCACCGCCACGTTATAGGCGGCAGCGCCATGGAGCAGGTGATAGACGGCAAGTTATGTTCGTTCGGTAATCCGGCGAATCGGATACAGTCGGTGTTGTTATTGGATAACAATGAATTTCTGGCGCTTTTTGGCGGCGGTAAACTGGCTAAGTTCGTGTATGACCCGGATATGCCGACCGTACCGAATGAAAAATTGAAAGTATACAGTTTGAAAGAAAATTCTACAATACAGCAGGCAGTTTCCTTATATCAGGCGGCAAACCCTGAAGTTTTTCTGGAATATGAAGTCGGCATGACGCAGGGAAGCTCTATCACAAGGGAAGATGCGCTGAAGAAATTGAATACGGAAATTATGGCGGGCGAGGGACCGGATGTGCTGGTACTCGATAATCTGCCGATAGACTCTTATATAGAAAAAGGATTTTTAATGGATTTATCATCTTTCATTAATGGGTTGAGCAGAGAGAACGCGCTGTTTGGAAATATTGTGGAGGCAATGAAAATGAAAGGCGGCGTCTATGCGGCGCCGTGTGAGATACAGATTCCGGTTATTGCAGGCAGGGAAAGTTATCTTTCCGATGCTGATGATTTAGAGGGCATTGCGGATATGATGGAGGCACTCCGCCACGATAATCCGCAGGCAAATTTAATGAATCTTTGTACGGAAAAAATGTTCCTGCGCTTTTATGCCATGGTGTGCGTCCCCGCATGGACGGACGCAGACGGCAATCTGAATAAGACTGCAATTACGGAATATTTAGAACAGATAAACCGAATTTATCATGCGCAGATGGATGACGCCCCGAAAGAAATTTTAAATGACTATATTATCGGAAACGATAACTGGATGGAAAGTTTTGGAGAAAAAAGAGAGGATTCCATTTATTTAAGGGAAAGTCTCGATGCGATGGATTATGTTGGAAATTATTCGCAGTTAATGCAGGGTACGGTAAATAATATTTCCAGTTATGCTGACGTGATTTCTTTAAACAGGGTAAAGGGGTATGAGGACTGCGACTGGAGAATGATGAACGGGCAGAGCAGCAATGTATTCTATGCGAAAACGCTGCTTGGCGTCAATGCGGCGTCGCCTCATACGAAAGAGGCGCAGGATTTTATCAGTCTTTGCTTTAGCAGGGAAAACCAGAGCGCGCTGTTTTACGGACTGCCGGTGAATAAAGCGGTATTTGAGGAAATCTTTACCACGCCGCCGGATTGGGTCGGAGAGGATGGTTCTTATCTTTGGCAGGGCAGTTCGCGCGGAGATGGCGTCGAAGTGGAATATGTTTCCTACTGGCCGGATGAGAAAGCGGTGGCAAGACTGAGGGAGTGTATCGAATCGTTAAATACGGCGTATATGGAAAATGCGACGCTGGAGGATATCGTGTATTCCGAGGGCATTTTATATCTGCAAGGGGCAAGAAGCCTGGAAGAGGCGGCGGATAATATTGAGAAGAAGGCGAAGTTGTATTTATCAGAATAACAGGGCAAAAAGAAGTTCTAAAGGCGCTGCGCCATAGGACGCAGTGCCAAGAACTTCTATCGATTTGCAGAGCAAATCTGTTTTGCCCGACAGAATCGCCTTAAGGCGATTCTGTCCGTGAAGTGCATATAAAGGAAAGGTAGGTTTTTAAGGTGGTTAAAAGCGGAAAAGGGAAAGTGAAGAGGATAGCGGCAATGGCGGCAGTGTTTTTGCTGCTGCTCTCCTCCATCACCGGCTGTGGCAGCGCGGGTGACGGAGGAGGTTCGCAGAGCGGCGGCGGGGGAAGCGGCGGAACTTCTTCAGAGGCGATGGGGCGTTATGTGGAGGAGATTTCCGACTTATCGGCGAAAATCTCCGGCGACGGAAACAGGCTGTACAGGCTGGCAAACGGCAATCTGGTGATATCCGATATCTGGTCGAATTTTATGAAAACCGGAGATAACGGGGCAATCTGGATGACGGACAGCAGAAGATGGCGCACGAAGATGATGGAGGACGGCGTCTATATTATGAATATCGCGATAGGCGCCGACAACACGGTCGCCATTATCTATCAGGCGGATGAAGAGAATGCAGATAATGCGAAGGTTTCGGACGGCAAGGAGAGTGCGGAAGATGTGGGAACTTCGGACGGCGGGGAGAGCGCAGAGGATGTAGACACCGGGGAGAGTGCAGAAGCCGCGGACAGCGTGGAGGAAATTGCACTAAACCCACAGCTTCTTATCATCAAGCCCGATAATACGGAAATTCCCGTGGAGGTTGCGCTGACGGAGGATGATGCCTATCTGGACGAGGTGTATATCGCGGACAGCGGCAGGATTTTTGTGACGACGAGGGGAACTTCCAATATATACGAAGTAAAGGAGGACGGCAGCAGCGAACTGTTTTTGATGGTGGAGGAAGGGCATCCGGATTTGATACAGTTTCAGGGAAACCTGATGGTGATGGACGGTTATGGTTATAGCGGTCTGATGCTCTACGACATGGAGAAAAAAGAATATATAGAGGATGAAATTTTAAACGATTTTATCTCGGAAAATTATAAGGACAGGCAGGACTCCGGCATGGATACTTATGATTTGTTTTTCTTTTTTGGGGAAGAGGACATCATATATCTGGCAGGTGAGAAGGGCCTGTATCGTCATGTTCTGGGAGGCAGCGTGATGGAGCAGCTTATCGACGGAAAACTTTGCAGTCTTGGCAGTCCGGCGAATGCGCTGCAGGGGATGCTGGCTCTGGAAAATAATGAATTTCTGGCGTTATTTGCAGGCGGAAAAGCGATACATTACACATATGACCCCGACATTCCTACCGTGCCGGGAGAAATACTGCGCGTCTATGCGCTGAAAGATAACGAATTGGTACGACAGGCAATTAACCTGTATCAGACGCAGAATCCGAATGTATATATCGAGTTTGAATGCGGCATGGGCGGGGGTGACTCCGTTACGAGGGAGGATGCCTTAAAAATCCTGAATACGAAAATTATAGCGGGAGAGGGAGCGGATGTTTTGATACTTGATAATATGCCGATAGATTCCTATATCGAAAAAGGACTTTTGATGGATTTAACACCTATGATAAGTTCGCTTGACGGGGAGGAAGAACTATTCGGCAATATCGTAGATGCTATGAAAACAGGCGGACAGCTCTATGCCGTTCCCGCTGAAGTGCAGCTTCCGTTTATGCTGGCGGATAAAAAATACCTTTCCGGAGTCAATGATTTAGCAGATATGGCGGATATGATGGAAAAACTGCGGGCGGATAACCCGGAGCAGGATTTGCTTGGACTATGTTCGGAAAAGAGCATTATGCGGTTATTTGCCATGACCTGCGTACCCGCCTGGATGACGGAGTCCGGCGAATTGAATAAAAGCGCGGTAGAAGAGTTTTTGCAGCAGACAAAGAGAATCTATGACGCGCAGATGAACGGCATTTCGGAGAAAGTCATTGATAATTACCGGAGTACGGCGGAAAGTTATGAATTATATAATGGCGTAGCGTCTTTTGAGGATTCGGATTATACGAGAATGGCGAACGTCAATATCCTGAATTATGCGGGCGGATATAATAGGATATTATTGGGCGCGCTTCGATGTATTCAAATGACGTCCATTGGAGAAAAGACAGGCTTTGAGAATGTCGAATGGACGCCGATGAAAGGACAGTGCGAAAATGTTTTCTGGGCTAAGACGCTGCTGGGCGTCAATGCTGCTTCCACACAGAAAGAACTGGCGGAGGATTTTTTGAAAACGTGTCTTGGCAAAGAGACACAGTCCTATTTGGATCAAAGAGGTCTGCCGGTGAATAAAGCTGTTTTTGCCAAGCTGCTTACCATGCCGGATGATGTAGGCGGCGACAGAAAGTGGGGTTCCGTCATGGCGGACGGATACGATGGAACGGTAATTACTCTGAATTATTATTGGCCGGCCGATGAAGAGATTGCGGCTTATACAAAATATATGGAGACGGCGGACACGGCATATTACGCAGACGATGTACTGGAAGACGCCGTATACGAAGAGGGTCTTGCCTATATGCAAGGGTCACAGAGTTTGGAAGAGGCGGTGAACGCGATTGAGAAAAAAGTTTCACTTTACATGGCGGAATAGAAAACTGCAAAGAGCGTTTTTCCTGTTTTTAGCGCCCAGTTTTTGCGGAGTGCTGGTCTTTGTGCTGCTTCCGTTTCTGGATGTGTTCCGCCGCTCCTTTACGACGGCGGTAACGAATCAGTTTAACGGCGTGCAGAATTACCGGACGATTTTTGCCAATCAGGCTTTTTTATTGGCGGTTAAAAATACGATTCGTTTTACGCTTGTCTGCATTCCCATACTGGTTATCGTCGGTCTTATTATCGCGACGCCGCTTAGTAAGATGAAAAGCGCGGGAACTATCAAATCCCTGTATCTGTTCCCGCTTGCCATGCCGACGGCAACAATAGTTATTGTGTGGAAAATGGCTTTTTACAGGCAGGGTTTTTTAAATCTGTTTTTAAGCCGGATAGGGGAGCTGACCGGATGGTGGGGGGAAGTGCATACGGATTATCTGGGAAGCGGCGCGGCTTTCTGGGTGCTGGTATTCAGTTATGTCTGGAAAAATACAGGTTATACGGTGGTATTATGGCTCGCCGGGATTCTGGGCATTTCCAATGAAATGATAGAGGCGGCAAGAGTGGACGGCGCGTCCGAATGGCAGAGTTTTATCAAAATCATACTGCCCAACTTAAAAGGGAGCCTTTATACCATCGTTATCCTCTCTTTCCTCAATTCCTTTAAGATATACAGGGAGGCGTATCTGGTGGCGGGGTCTTACCCGGAGCAGGATATTTACCTGCTGCAGCATTTGTTTAATAACTGGTTTGTAAATCTTGACTTCGATAAAATGGCGGCGGCGGCAGTCTGTGTGGGCGGTTTTTTGTTCGTGGTGATTATGCTGCTGCAGTATATGTGGGATAGAGAATAAGTTGAAAAATCTGCGATTTTTTAACTGCGAGTCTGCGCGAATGCCTGCGGCGTTTGGAACAAACATGTGGGATAAGAAAAGGCAAGGGATAAGATTATGATGAATATAAAAATAAAATACATAAAAAAAGAGATAACAACGATTCTGCTCCTGTTGCCGACGGTGTTTGTGTGCCTGCCAATAGTTTTGCTGGTGACGGGTTCCGTCATGGGAAACGGGGAACTGCGACAGTACTTGTCGCCAATTTTTGCGGAGAGCATGGACTTTGTAAGTTGGAAGTTAGTGCCGGATTATCCCACGTTTGAAAATTATGGAAAACTGCTGTTTTTAACGCCGCAGTTTTTTGTGCTGTTCTGGAACTCGATAAAAATGGTCGGCTGTATCTTAGCGGGGCAGCTTTTAGTGGGCGTACCGGCGGCATGGGCGTTTGCGGTTTATAAGGTAAAAGGCAGCCGGGCGCTTTTTGCCCTGTATGTCGTATTGATGCTGATGCCTTTTCAGGTGACGATGCTTTCCAGCTATCTTGTATTAAATAAGCTGGGATTGTTAAATACTTATCAGGCGGTGATTCTGCCGGCGGTATTTTCCACGTTCCCCGTATTTTTGTCCTATGGGGGTTTTCGTGCAATCCCTATGCAGTTATTCGAGGCGGCGCGGATTGACGGCGCCGGAGAATTTACCATTTTCCGTAAGATTGGGCTGCCGCTTGGAAAGAGCGGGCTGTTATCGGCGATGGTGCTGGGCTTTTTGGAATACTGGAATATGATGGAGCAGCCGATGGCGTTTCTGGAAGATAAGGCGTTATGGCCGCTTTCGCTGTATCTGCCCGAAATCACATGGGCGCAGGCGGGCTATGCTTTCGGCGCGTCTATTATTACGTTGATTCCGGCGGTGTTTGTGTTTGTCTGGGGGCAGGATTATCTGGAGCAGGGAATTATTTTCTCCGGCTTAAAAGAATAGCATGAAAAGTGTCTCTAAAGCTCATGCCAGAGGGCATTTCGCTAAGAGACACTATGTTTCATGCCGAAGAATGCCTAAAATGCGGCATTCTTCATAGTTGTTAGATTTGCGATAATGAGAAGGGAAAGGATGTGTAAGAGAGATGAGAAAAAAGAAAATTATCGCGGGTTTTTTGATATTCATGGGCTTTATGTGGCTTTGCACGGTGATATCCAAGAGCATATACGCTTCCAGACTGCCGGTTGTCTCCGTGGAGAAGATAGACCAGAAGTATATAGAGCATATCGTGGAGGCGGAGGGGATTGTCATTGCCGGAGATAAAGTTCCGGTGACGGCGCTTAGCGGACTGCGGATAGATAAAGTGATGGTGCAGGTGGGCGACAGGATAGAAGAGGGAGACGCGCTTTTTAGCGTGGATATGGAAGATTTAAACGCCATTATGGAGGAGAAGCAGACGCAGATAGCCAAGGTGCAGACGCAGGTTGATACTATTTTGCAGAATAAAGAACTGGCGAGCCAGAAAAAAGAATTGGAGGAGGCGCGAGCCAGAGAAGATTATGACGCGCTGGCAAAATACGAAGATACGCTGGTCGGCAGAGCGGCGGAAGAGGTCAACAAAGCGGAGCATGAATTGGAAGCGCAGATAGAGATACAGGAGGAAAAGGGGGAACACTGGAGCGAAGAGGACGAAGCCGTAAAACAGGCGTTAGAGGAAGCGTTGCAGTCGGCGGCATATGCGGAAGCGGACGCGAAATGGCAGCGGGAAAACAGTATGAAAGACGCGGGAAGAAAAGTAGAAGATATTCTGCTGCCTGAGGATGTGGACGCTGCATTGTCCGGTTATCAGATGGAACTTGCAGAACTGCGGGAGGATTTAGCAAAATATCAGGAGATTAAGGATTTAGAGGGTCAGATTGCAGCGGAGCGAAGCGGGCTGGTAACGGACGTCTATATCAGCGTGGGCGGCAGGATTCCCGATTCGGCGGTGATGTTACTTGCCGATGACGAGGTTCCCTGTCAGTTTAAGACCATGATTGATAAAGAGCAGAAAAAATATGTAGGCTTAAATGATAAGGTATCGTTAAAACTTGACGGCAGCAGCAGGGAAAACGAGATGACCGTTGATTACCTTTCGGAGAGCGAAACGATGCCCGGCAGCTACAATATCTATATTAATCTGCCGGAGGGTACGGGAATGCCCGGCTTGTCCGGCACCATGAAACACTCGGAGACGGGGGAAAAATATAATTGCTGTCTTTCCCCGCTGGCAGTGCATTCGGATAATACCAGAAGCTATGTCTATGTGGTGAAAGAGCGGGAAGGGATTCTCGGCATGGAATATTATGTGGAAGAGGTCAACGTCAGGGTTTTGGATAAGAACGACTATTGGGTGGCGGTAGAGGGCGCGCTTGACAGCGAAAGCCAGGTGATTGTTTCTTCTACGAAAGAAATCAAAAACGGGGAGATTGTCAGATTTTAAGGTTCGCCGCCCGTCGTGAAAATGTTCCAGAATGGGGATTAGAACAAAATTCAACGCAGAGTAGAGTTTATATATGAATTTCAAATATCCGGTTATTGCGGCGGAATGTGATAAATGGTACGCTAACTGTAATAAAGCGAAAGGAGTTTATCATGCTGGATAACAGGAAAATTGCGGATTTTATTGTGGGTAAGAGAAAAGAACTCGGAATGACGCAGTCGGAAGTGGCGGAGAGTTTACAGGTATCTTTTCAGGCGGTATCAAAATGGGAAAACGGCACGCTGCCTAACGTGGAGACATTGGTGGAGCTGGCAGCGCTTTTACACGTCAGCGTGGATGAAATTCTTGCCGGACAGGAAAAAAGCGGCGAAAACTTTTCATACCGGAAAGCGGGCGTTGACATTTCCTATACGGACGCCATGAAAAAGGAAATGTCAGTCTATCTGCAGACGGAGGATAAGCGCGTATTAAACGGGTTCGGCGCTTTTGCGTCCTTGTACAATATAGATTTTCCCGAAATAGCCGAGCCGGTACTGGTATTAAAGGCGGAGGAGCCGGGTTCCAAACAGAAACTTGCCATGGAATACGGTTACTGCGAATCCATCTGTCATGATATGATTAACCATCTGGTAAACGATATCGCGGTCATGGGCGCAAAGCCGCTGGCGGTATTGGATACGGTTGTCTGCGGCAACGCGGAAAAAGAAACGATAAAATCTTTTGTCAAGGGAATCTCCGAGGCGTGTAAGGAAAATGAGTGCGCGCTTGTAGGCGGCGAGACGTCCATCCAGCCGCAGGTCGTGGAAAAAGGCGTTTATATTCTCACGTCCAGTATCGCGGGCATCATATCCAAAGAGAAAATAGTAGACGGCACTAAGATAAAAGAGGGCGACGCGGTATTAGCGGTCGCTTCTAACGGACTGCATACGAACGGTTATTCCCTTGTCAGAATGCTGATGGATAAAATACCACAGATAAAATTGGAAAAAGTAGCGGGACAAACTTTTATCGAGCAGATTATGAAAGTGCATACGCCGTATTATAAGGCGGTAAAAAAGATAGCGGACAAAGCGCATGGCATGGCGCATATTACGGGCGGCGGAATCGAAGGAAACCTGTGCCGCATTATACCGGATGGTTTATGCGCGCAGATTGATTTAAGCCTGATAAAACCGCTGCCTATTTTTGACTTTATCCAAAAAACGGGAAACATCGGACAGGAAGAGATGCTTTCCACCTTTAACTGCGGCGTCGGTCTGATTATCGTGGTTTCCGCCGGGGATAAAAAAGCGGTGGAGGATAAGGTCAAAGAGTATTACGACTGCTATGAAATCGGCGTGATAAAGCAGGGGCAGAAAAAAGTGGCGTTTCAGGGGGAAATCTGTTATTCTTAGATAGAATCAAAAACTCACTTATAGATGAATGGGAGTTTTCCTAATGAAAAGAAAAACGATGATAAAAAATAAACCTTTTGCCGTGATTGTCGCGGCGGTGGGGGCTGTTGCGGCTATACTTGTAGCTGTGGGGCTTATGCTTCACTCTGCGGATAAAAAGACAGCATCCTATCCGTCAACAGAGGAACAGGAGAAAATTGCGGCATTAATTGAAAATTATGCAGAAGCTTTCTGCAATAGAGACGGCGCGGCGATAGCGGACTCGTACCGTTATAGGATTGATTGGGAGAACGAAAAGGCGGATATATGGTATTACGCGTGGACGTCCGACCCGCATATTACCGTCTGGAAAGAGGAAAAATACTATATCAGAGACGGCGGAGAATACCGGCTGGCGGACGGGAATCTGGAATATATGGACAGCATTTCTTCTAAAGAGGAATTTGACAAAGCGTATCGGATTCAGGAGGAGTATAAATTTGTTGACTATATAGAAAACGGTTTTGCCGACGCCATTATTTATCAAAATGAAAATGGCACATCCGCCGTGGATAATACCGTATATGAAGAACCGGTGACGGCTGCCGTGCATATCCTCAACCTGACAGGCGGAGAGGGAGAGGACAGCGCAAAGAGCGATATGACCGGTCAATCCATGGTGCGCTACCACTTCGCGGACGGCAGCGAAATTACGATTCCGATGATGAGGCAGTCTGCAGAGGGTGAAAAGCCGGTCTGGATTGTGGATGTGGCGGTTTGGAACGCGGGCGCGCCGTGAGTTTAGTTGGCGGACATGGTTTCTTTTAACATTAGATTTTCAAGCCTTGAGATATCGGGAAAAACAATTTTTTTCCCACGGGCATGAAGCTGTAGAATGCGTTTCATCTTTGTGCTTATTTCCGTTTGTATAGAGTATTTAACAGGGACGGGATTATTGTTGCGGGTATGGATATGGTCGAGATATTTTTCAATTTGTTTATCATAAATCATCTGAAATTTTTCAACACGGCTGCTAAGGGGAACCAGCCAAAGCAAGGATGTCTTTTCATCACGCATACAGTAGAAAGTTGGGCGGTAATTGCCGTTTTCCTTATTTTGCATGAGGTTGGGATCGTTTGCTTTTATAAAATATTCATCTTTAATATGATAAACATATCCTTTCTGATAAGTCATAATTTTTCTCCGTAAAAATAGCCTTATCACATAAGCGATAGTATCACCCAGGCGATAAGGCTGAATTTTCATGCCGGACATTTATTAGACGCTTCCGGTAAGCGAACAATATTTTCGAGCCGTACATTTATTAGTCGCAAACGGTGTGCGAACAATATTTTCGATGGCGGATTGCTCCGTCTCTGATAGTATTATATGAAATGGCATAAAATATGTCAAATAAATCTTCACAGTTTTTAGTCCCCTTTTTGGTTGAATATCTGCGTATAGGAAGATACCAGATGGGATAAGCACATCATTATTACAATGGTATTCTGCTTAAACGAGCGCCTAAACGGGATAATATTTCATTTGTAATCGTTCCACTTTTTTCTGCAAGGTCATAAGCCGTAATTTCTTTTTGCCCGGATTTACCGATGATGACAGCAATATCACCACTTTTCACATTTGGGATGTCTGTAATATCTACCAGCATTTGGTCCATACAAATTTGTCCAATAACAGGCGCATTTGCTCCATTTATCAAAACTTTTCCATTTTCGCAGGAAAGGGAACGGGGAATGCCGTCCGCATATCCGATTGATAAAACGGCTATTTTCTTATCGCTTTTCGCTGTATACTGCAATCCATATCCTGCCGTTTCCCCTGCATATAAGTCTTTTGTAAGTGCGATACGCGCTTTTACGGAAAGAACGGGATATAAGCTTATCGGACAGTTCTTTATATCAGTACGGCTGCTCAAAACACCATAAAGGGCAATTCCCACTCTTGCATAGTTTCCCGCATATTCCGGGTAATTTATAAGACCGTAACTTGCCAATAGATGTATCTTTTTGCAGATATAGCCATGAGCTTTCAATTCTGAAATAACATCAAAGAAACTGTGCGCTTGTTTTAAAGTAAAAGCTCTATTGGGTTCTGTTTTCGTTTCATCAGCGCATAGGTGGGTATAAATTCCTTCTATGATAAGATTTTCACAATGAAAAATTTGACATATTTCTTTTATTCTTTCTGCCCGTTCTCCTAATCGGCGCATACCTGTATCAATTTTTATGTGTACCTTTATCTTCCTGCCATAAGAATTTAAAAGCCGGGCATATGAAAAATCAATTACGGATTGAGTCAGGCGGTATTTTCTTAACAGGGGAAAACAATCAGGATGCGTATAGCCTAAGATTAGAATATCGCCTTTAATACCATTTTGGCGTAAAGTTATCCCCTCTGATATAGCAGCAACACAAAAGGAGTTGACTCCTAACCGATTTAATTCTTTTGAAATGGAAACGGCTCCGTGACCGTATGCGTCTGCTTTTACGACAGGCATAAGTTTACAATCCTGTGGTAACAGGCTTTCCAAGGCGTGAACATTTTCACGCAGGTTTTTCATATCAAGTTCAATCCATGCCCTGTCTTTCGTGATATTTGTCTTATGTACCACAAGCCAAAGTTCTCGCGGGAATAAATTATGCTTTATATGCGGCTTTATATACAGCAAAATCTTCTGTAGAAACGCAGCAAAAATAATGGATAACAAGCAGACCGCTAAATAGTGTATCAAACTATTTTCAATCAGCCATGCTTCGGTATGGGTCATTTTTGCCGCGCCTCTTATTAAAATAATAAACAGAGGGTGGAGAATGTATATCCAAGTCGAAATAGTTCGTAATGATTTTCCGGGTTTGGCTTTGACTTGTAATATTGCTTGGAACAGGAAAAAGGAGACAGGCAGTAAAGCAATATACATACTATCGTGACGCTGTACACCTAAATGATTGAGAGTCAGTCCTTCAAAAATCATCAATAAAACAGAGATAATAAATCCGCAAGTAATTCCCGCAGGATAATGTAATTTGTATTTATATTTTATACCCGCTCCCATAACAAGAAAAACAGGAGTATAGAAAATTCCATTTCTGGTGTAGGAAAATACTTGAAACATAGATTGATAAATCGTATGGAGTATACTGCCGTTTGAAATAAATCCATAGTAGCTGTCTCCAAGTAAACCAAAACAGTAAAGAACAAGAGTAACGGCAAATATTATTTCATATGACAGCTTTCGGCTTGCAAAAACAAGTAATATTGTTCCGAGTATGGCGGCGGGGAGATACCATAAGTGATAAAAAGTACCGTCAAATATAAGCATACGGAGAAAATCAAAAAAGCTGATTTCTCGTAACTGCTTTGCATATAAATTGACCGGAAGATAAATTATGATTGCGATAATATATAAAAGGAATGTCTTTTTTATAAATTGCCAAAACGGACAATAATCTCTTAATTTTTTAAATAAATACTGCGGCAAAAGAAAGAAGCCTGTTGTCATAAGAAAAAATGGAACGGCTATTCTCGCCAAAATTCCTGTAAACAGAAAATCAATTTTATCATTGACGATAGATAGCGGCGCGGTATGTATAGCAACTACCAGAAAAGCGGCAATTACTTTGAATAAGTCCAAACCTCCAAGGTTTTTATTGTCCTCCATCCTATGTCCTCCACTCAGTAATAATGAATCCGTCTATGTTGTTGCCGGAAACAGCAAATGCGCTGCCTCCATTAATGTCAAGCAGTGTATTTTCTGCCTCCGCTTTCAAATAGGAAATTTCTATATATCCCGCTTTTCCTTGGTAAACATACGGTGATTTTTGACAGGGGTATTTTGCCAAAAAGGAAATGTATTCCTCCAATGCAAAATCATACTTTTTTATAATTTCAGCATGGGGTATGCCTACATAACGAAAATGCCACGGCTCATGTGCAATACCTGTAATCTGCTCCTTATCATTCGGATAACGTTCAATAAATCCATAAGACGCCGCGTTTTGCCGAAACACTTGACATATTCCTGTATAGGGGAAGTCCGGGCAGATAAAATCAATTTGCTCCTGCCGTAAGGCAAGGTCAATCGCCAGCCCTGTTTGGTGTTCACTGTGACCGGGGAGGGCGACAAATTTTTCAGTAAATTCTTTCCCGTTATCTTTTAATGAGTTTTTATAAATTTCATATTGCTCGTGCATAGACCGCCAGCCGCTTACGGGAACAATCTGTTCCCACTTCCCCATGTGATTTATAAGACTTTTGAGGGCTTTTTCGGCACGGCAGTCAAGTAAAATCTCATCGCTATCAGAATTAACTGGCATTAATGTATTTGATATGATATTTTCCCGATATGGATAACGAGCATTTACTAAAATTAAATTGCCTGTGTATATCAGATGATGCGGCAGAGTAACGCTTATCATGCTTTCACCGCCTGTTCAATCGCATTTTCTATTATCTGCTCAAATGAAAACCCTTCCGCTTTCATCATATTGGGAAAACGGCTATGTAAGGTAAAACCCGGGATGGTATTCACTTCGTTAAACACAATTTCCCCAGAGGTAGATAAAAACATATCAACACGCGCAAAACAACGACAATCTAACGCCCTGTAAATTTTTTGTGCCGTCAGCCGAATTTGATTTCGTTTACCCTTGCTAATTCTTGCAGGAACATGGATAGAAGAAGTTTTGAGACTGTATTTTTCTGTATAATCGAAAAAACCGTCTGCAAGTTCAATTTCATCAACTTCGCCAATCGTCAAAATATCGGTTCCCATAACAGCGCAGCCAACTTCAAATCCCTCTATATTTTCCTCAATAATCACGTTATCATCATATTGAAAAGCCTGTTTTATGGCGATAGGTAACGCATTGCAGTCTGATACCTTTGTTACGCCAAAAGACGAGCCTGCTTTTACAGGTTTAACAAACAGGGGATAACCGATTGTTTCCGCCCATGATAAAGCTATCCGGGCGTCCATACTTTTTGTAAGAACGTAAGATTTTGGAACAGCAATTCCGGCGGCTTGCACAAGTTTATGCGCCCTGTCTTTATCCATGCACAAAGCAGAGGAAACAACTCCACAGCCTATAACGGGAATACCCGCAAGTTCAAATATTCCCTGTACTGTACCGTCCTCACCATTCTTTCCATGTAAAACAGGAAAAGCGGCGTCAATAGGGATTTTGTTGATGCCCTCGTCTGTGTAACATAATAATGCGTGGTCAGAACGGCTTGGAGAAACAGCAACAGGCATACAAGAATCCGCATGATACCATGTATCGGATATGATTTCCTGATAATTACCGTTGAATAAGCGCCAGTCGCCCTGTCTCGTGATACCTATCAAGACAGGAATATACTTTTGCTTGTCCATATGATTGATAACTGCATATGCAGATTGAAGTGAAACGCTGTATTCCGGCGAGCAGTCGCCAAATACTACAGCAATTTTTTTCTGATAACTCATATTGTTCTCCTTGTCTGATTATGTGCCTGTTTCGCACATCAACATAATTCGTTTACAATAGTTCCTTCGGGAAGCTGATACCCAATTTTGCAGTGATTGCGATATAATATTTTTGTAGAAATATGCTCATTGTTGTGAATAGATACAAGATTTTGGATTACATCAACTTCTTCAAAAATGTTGTCATTATCCCGATAGTAAAAAGTTCGTCCGTTTACTATTTGATAAGCTGTCGTCGGTTCCATATCGGTTAATATACTGCCGCAGATACTATCATCAGAAAAAGAAATGATAATTTGGAAAGTATGCGTTGTATTATTCTTTACTTTCAAATCAAGCCAACCCTCTGAAACAGCAGCGTCAACGCCTATTGGCGCGTCGCTTTGCGGTCCCGGAAAATCTTTTATTCTATGACCGTGACGTTCCATAATCGTTAGTGGCGTATGCAGAAAAAGCCAAAATAGAAGATTGCTCATTTGACATAAACCTCCCCCTGGCAGTGCTTGAAGGATGCCATTTGATACAACCAGGCCGTCTTTATATGGCGTGTTCTTATCTGCATATCTAACCGTTTCCCAAAAGGAAAAGGTTTCCCCGGGGCGGATAACGAGGTTGTTCAAGGTCTTAGCTGCCAATTTCAGGTTAAATACTTTATTGTCTTGATAAACCATGTCAAAGCCTGTTTCCCTGTTATACATAGGACAGTCTGAAGAAAAAAGGCGGTACGGTAATAGCGTATTAAACTGCTTTGTGGCATAATGATTGCGGTCAAATTTCATTTTCATGTAGAAGCAGAATATCCGCTGTTTTTTCCGTAGTGGCAAAAGCCACGGGAATAATTGAGTAAGTCGTTTTCTTTTCATATGACGCTCCTTTTTCTTGCGCTAAAAAAGCCCGCTTATTTTGATATGTAAATGCTATCAAAAATAAGCAGGCTGGTTTTTAAGTAAATCCTAAGATTGTATAGAAATTTTCTTAATTTGCCGTTGGCAGTGTAACGGTGAATATTGTCATATCGTTTTCACTGTCGGCAGAAATAGTTCCGCCGTGTAATAATACGATTTCTTTCGCTATCGCTAATCCTAATCCGGCGCCACCGGTGTTTGAGGCACGCGCTTCATCTAAGCGATAAAATTTATCAAAAATGGATAGTAACTTTTCTTTGGGGATGGTTTTTCCTTTATTAGAAAATGAGATTTGCATAGAGTTTTCTTTTTCAAAAGCGGAAATTACTATTTCCGTATGCGGATAACTATATGCAACGGCATTTTTCAATATGTTATTAAACACACGCGCTAATTTATCCGGGTCGCCATAAACAGTTAAATTTTCATCAACTTTAAGTATCGATGTGTTTCCGTTAGCGGCTAAAAGAGGGGATAATTCGTCGGAAAGCTGCATCAACATATAATAAAGGTCTATTTTTTCTTTGTTAATGCTAATCTGCTGCAAATTATAGCGTGTGATTTCAAAAAACTCATTTATCATCTTTTCCAATCTGTTTGCTTTATCAAGGGTAATCTGCATATATTTTGCTCTTTGTTCTAAAGGCGTATCCGGAGCGTCTGTCATAAGTTCAAGATAACCGATAACAGAGGTAAGCGGTGTGCGTATATCGTGTGCCAAATACATAACCAGTTCATTTTTTCGCTGATTTGCCAGTTCGGCTACTAAAGCGCGCTCTCTTAATTCTGCTTTTACCGCAGTTAATTTTCGCTCTGTTTCTGCCATTTCAGATGGAAAGGTGATTTCACTGTCATCAGATAACAGTGCGTCGATTCCTTGATTGACGATACTCAAATACGAAATAAACCAAGTTAGGATAGTACGGAGCAGAATGCAGAATACAATCATAATAAAACCTATCCAAAGTAAATCTGAATGGTTCCGAAATAGCTGCTGATATAAATTATAGGCGTTCTTATAATCCATAAGAAATAGATGTTGAAAGACAGAAATTATCCAGTCACCGCCCCGTTTACGCCATACTATATCATAAAAAGCAAAAGTAATAATAAATGCAATAACAGTGATTCCAATAAGCCGAAAATATAATTTTGTTTTTAATTGTGCATAATTGGCATTAGCATTTTTATTTTTGCGCTTCAATTTTATATCCTACCCCCCATATTGTTTTGATATACTTTGGATTATCAAGACTGTCATTCAGCTTTTCGCGTAAGTGGCGGATATGGACAGTAATAGTATTATTTCTTTTACTGTAATATTCGTCCTGCCAGATTTCATGGAATAACTCCTCTGAGCTGACAACATTACCTTTGTGCTGCAATAAGATTCTCAGAATGGAAAATTCCGTAGGCGTTAATGTAAGCGGCTTTTCATTCAGCAGACATTCGTGTGTTTTAATATTCATAACAAGTCCAAGATGATGAAGAATTGCATCATCGTTTTCTTCTGTATGTAAAAGATTATATTTTTTATAGCGGCGCAGTTGTGCTTTTACTCTTGCAATCATTTCAAGAGGACGAAAAGGTTTTGTAATATAATCATCGGCGCCAAGCGTCAATCCTGTGATTTCATCTATTTCTTTATCTTTCGCGGTCAGCATGATAATAGGGTAAGTATAGCGTTCTCTTATCTGCTGACAAAGGGTGAAACCATCCATATCGGGGAGCATAATATCTAAAATAGCAAGGTCGAGGATTGTAGTATTAATACAATTAAGGGCATCTTTTGCATTATAAAATTTGAATACCGTATAGTTTTCATTTTTAAGATAGACTTCTATTAAATCCGCAATCTCGATTTCATCATCAACAACCAATATTTTATCGGACATAAAATTCTTTCCTTTCCATAGAGTGGTGTTTCTATTTTATCAAATATCCAATTTTAATTTATTGATTTTCATATAAGAAATTGTTAAGAAAATACTAAGATTATTTTAGCTGTGGGTGGATTGCTTGTTTATCTTTTACGGTTGACATATGTATACCTTGTTGCTATAATAGGTATACGATAGTATACCTACATACGGCGACACATCTGCCTGCAGGAAGTATATCCACACAGGTAATTGCGAAACGCCTATGATAATGTTGGGCTTGGGGTAAAATATACAAATCCATAAGCGGGGACTGAGAAACCGTCGGCGTTTATATGCGGTATTTTCGCATATTATGCGCCGTTACGGTTGAACTGTAGCGAGAGCGTGCCCGCGTTGGATTGTATTTTTACCCGTAAACAATCTTTTTTCGGCGTTTCGCAATTACTTGAGTATATCCACATACAGAAAGGAAAAAATATATGTCAAACGTAAATTTATCGGACGGGGAATGGAAAATCATGAATGTGCTGTGGGAGAGAGAAAGTGCGACCATAACGGAGCTGACGGCGGCGTTGCAAAAAGAGACCGGATGGGATAAGCATATTATCATTACCATGCTTAACAGAATGGAGAAAAAAGGCGCGGTGTCTTTTCGGACGAACGGACGTGCGAAGCAGTTCTATCCGCTGCTTTTACAGGAAGAAGTTTCCATCCGGGAGGCGAAAGGCTTTCTCAATAAAGTCTACCGGGGAAGCATCGGCATGATGGTGAACGCGATGGTGGAAGATAAGGCGCTGACGAGACAGGATATCGAAGAACTTTATCAGATATTGGAACAGGCGGAAAAAGCAGAACAGGACAGGAAAGGGGTTAGATGATGAAAGACGCGATAATAACCTCTGCTATCTTAATTTTGTGCATTGTGCTTTTAAGGCGGCTGTGCAAAGACAAAATCAGCGCGGGCTTGCAGTATGCGCTCTGGCTGGTTGTGGCGCTTCGGCTAATCATGCCATGCCTTGCCGTAGTTTTTCCGCATATTCTGCCGGAGAGCGATTTCAGTATTATGAATGTGGCGGACAGGGCGGAAAATGCGCTGCAAGACTTGATAGAGCCGCTGGAAACGGAGCATACGCAGGTAAGATTTGTAGATGACAATTTTACCTTTGATGAACTGCCTTTTTTGGGAGAGACGGGTGCGGACGGACCTACCGCGGTCTTTGTCGCGGGACGTGTTACCTGGACATGGACGTGGATTGACTGGCTGAAAATCATCTGGTACTGCGGTATGGTCGTGGCGGGCGTATGGGTGCTGGCGGTGAATATCCGTTTTTCCCATAAGCTGAAAAAAGAGCGCGTCAAATACGAAACAACAGATTGCAAGCTGTCCGTCTATACGGCGAAAAATCTCCCGTCACCGTGTTTGTACGGTCTGCCGGGCAGACAGAGTATCTATCTGCCGGAAGATGTGGCGGACGATGAAGAAAAGGTGAAACATATACTGGCGCATGAATACTGCCATTACCGACACGGAGACGTATTCTGGTCGGCGCTTCGCTGCGTCCTGCTGACCGTTTACTGGTTCCATCCGCTTGTATGGCTGGCGGCGGTGTTGTCCAAGCAGGACTGCGAACTTGCCTGTGACGAAGCGGTTATCAGGATGCTTGGGGAGGATGAGCGGATTGCTTATGGAAAAACTTTGGTTTTCCTGATTACCAGAAAAGCCACCGCGTCCGATATGATGTGCGCGGCGACTACCATGACAGGCGGCGCGGGAAGCGTAAAAGAGCGGCTGCAAAGAATTGTCGAAAAGCCGCAGAGGTTGGCTGCCGTGCTGATTCTGTGCCTTGCGGTCATTGGCATAGCGGCGGTATTTACTTTTACACAGGCAAAAAAATATCCGGACGGCACATATTTATTGGAGGGCGAAAGTACGCAGACCGTGACGACGAGCTGTTTTCAGATAACATTCCCGGCGTCTTTTATGAAAAAGGCGTACTGCCGCGGGGAAAACGGCACGGACGTCATTGTCTACCATAAGGCTTCCGACAGGGAAATAGGGCGTTTCTGCATGATGGATTACGAAGAGGCAAAAGCGCTTGCCGATAAGCGGGAGGTGATACCGGTCGGGAAATACGGTTCCAGCCCGAATCTGCGGACTTATATCAATAAAGGAGCAGAGCAGGAAAGACTGACGGAAGAAACCACCCAACATGAGTATCATGAAGAAGAACACACCTATTATCCTGAGGAAACGCCGGGCGGCGGCAATGAAGAAATGCCGGGCAGCGGTAACCATAGTGTCGGCGTGCCGGGAACGGACAGCAATACGGAGGACGAAACAATTTATTTGATACCGGACGAATCCGCAGAGGGTACGATGGCACAGCAATCTAATGGCGATATTTACCCGATTCCCGCGCCGGAGGAAGTAGAAAAAGAAGTGATAAATCTGCCCTATTATGAGGATGAAAATGCACCAATAGACATTGAAGCTTTACCAAGTGAGGAAGTTTTAACGGAAGATTCCGTGGACTATCTGCCGAATGAAACCATTACGGAAGTATATGTGCCGGTGGACGCCCCCTGCTATCTCTATATATCGGCGGACAATACGGACGCGGAAGAGGACATACAGGCGGAACTTATGAATATGAACCGGGAATTGGAGGAGTTAGCTGAATCCGTGACGATATTGTATCAGAGCAGGGAGTCGATGATGCGGGTGCTAAATATTTTAGTGGAAAACAGAACGCCCTATATAGGGGACGCCGTAAAAGCCTCTAAAATAGCGGGCGCGCTTCCGGTTGCGTCAGGATTGAGTTATCAATATCTGTCATTAGAAACTACGACCGAACCGTATGAGGTCACTTTGTATTATCGGATGCAGGTAGATAACGACGCCCAGATAAGCGCGAACACGCAATTTCTGGAGGCGGCGCTTATGTTTGCCGCGGTTGAGAATCTGGAATACTGCAATATCCAGATAAAGAAAGCAGAGGAGGAAGGAAGCGGAGATACTTCCGATTTTAGCGGGGAGTATGAGAATATAACATATGAAAGAAGCCATATGGAGGAAATGTTCGGCGAACTTTATCCCTATTCCGAATCGGAAGAAAGTATGGTGGAACTGTATCAAAAAATATTGGAATATTTGGAGGAGAAAAGCGAAAATTAATGTAAATTTAAGATTTTTTGAAACTTTTTCTAAAGATTATGACTCTAATATATAGATAGTCGTTTGAAAAGGGCTATTTTTAGAGAGTTTTTAAAGATAACTCTGCTATGATACTTTTAGAAAGCAATTTTTAGAGCAGTAATTTTAAGAAAAAGACAGCAGTGTAGAGGGTGGGAAGTTGCGTGCATAGCAATGTACAGAAGAAAAAGGATGAAGTCGTCTTATGGGAAATTGTCACAACGGAGAGGAAGCCGCAGTCCGGCAGCCACGGTAAGACACTATCTGTAATCGGACAGGACGATGACGGTGCTGCCGCGCGGCGCAGAAAGAATGCGCGGACGCAAAGCAGCAGCCAGAATAAGAGCAGAGCGGTACGGCAGCAGGATAACAGGCAGAACAGGAGCAGAGCGGTACAAACGCAGCATGGCAGACAGAGCAGAGACGCGCGAGCGGAGCAGATATACAGGCGCAGGAAAGCAAGACGCCGCCGCGCCTATTTCTACCGTACACTGGCGTTTTGCATGGTGTTGTGCTGCTGCGTACTGGTAGGAATGTTGATTGGTGAGGTATATAAAAGCGTACAGCAATGGAAAAACAGCGATACAATTTCTTCTATAAATATCCCGGTTTTTAGCGAGATAGGAAAATCAAAGATAGAAGCGCCGGAGATTTCGACTGCTTTTCTGGAAGTGAACGAATATTCCAGACCGGGTACGAAACTGACAGGGGTAAAAAATATTTTCGTGCATTACACGGCAAATCCCGGAACAAGCGCGGTAAATAACAGAAGTTATTTTGCGAATCTGCCGATAACGAAAGAACGAGCCGCAAGCGCGCATTATATTATTGGGTACGAGGGAGAAATTATACAGTGTATTCCCTCGGATGAGCAGGCATATGCCGTTATGACAAGGAATGAAGATTCTCTTTCGATAGAATGCTGTTATCTGGACGAGGACGGAAAGTTTACGCAGGAAACTTATGATTCTCTGGTACATATGCTGGCATGGCTTTTGCAGGAATACAAGCTGGAAAGCAGCGATATTCTGCGCCATTACGACTGCGGCGGAAAACTCTGCCCGTTGTACTATGTAGAGCATGAGGACGCGTGGGAACAATTACTTGCGGATGTGGATTCGTATATGTTGGAGGCGGACTGAAGACGGAAAATGGAATATCTATTGTTTTATGGCAGTTGACGCTTTTTTTAAAATACTCTATGATATAGGAGGTAAAGAAAGATAGGATAGTTATACATTAAGAAAGGTATAAAGATGTCATTTATTTTGTTGCTATATTGTTTTTATTTGGAGCATCATGAAAACCGACTGATAGAATCTTGGACAAGAGCCATTTTAGTATGGGTGGGAATGGCTTATTTTTCATTAGAGTTATTGTCAATATTTTCATTGGTTACTTTATGGACCTTGATTGCTTTTTGGGGATTGTTGGATTTAGCGTTATTGGTATGGATTCTGATTCGGAGGAAAAAAGGCAGTACGAAAAGCATTAAGTTAGAAAAAGAATTTTTGATACGTATAGCAGGCATCTTATATAAAAATCTGATTTGGATTTTGCTTGCAGTAGGATTAATTCATTTGGCGGTACGAACCGTTCCCTATAATTGGGATTCTATGGCATATCATTTGCCCAGAGTTGCAAATTGGGCGCAGAATCAGAGTGTTGGACATTATGCGACATATGACCTTAGAGGAAATGTCAGTCCGGTGCTTGCAGAATTTATAAATCTGCATGTTTATATTCTGTCTGGAAACAAAGATTATTTTGTTAATTTATTACAGTGCTTATCTGCCCTTGCTAATGTTTGGCTGGTGTATGAGATTGCGATAAAAATTGGATGTAGCAGACGTTATTCACAGCTTGCGGCATTTTTGTTTTTTACTTGTCCGATTGCTTTCGCGGAAGCATTGACAACGCAGGTGGATCAGTTTGCAACGCTTTGGCTGTTGATTTTCGTATATTACTATCTGGACATGATAGAGGAAGAATATCATGTCCAATATGATAAAAAAACAATAAGTATCTGCCTCATCCTGGGAGGGTGTATTGCGTTTGGATATTTAACCAAACCGTCAGTATTGATTGGTATGGCAGTTTTGGCAGTTCTTTTGTTAGTAAAATGTATTAGAAAAAGGGAATCTGTAAAAACAATTATCGGATTATTGCTTTGGGTAGTTCCGGAAATGCTATTGTTTCTTTTTCCGGAAATGTTTCGTAATGTTCAGTCATTCGGTTCGATTACGCTGCCTATGACCGGACAAAGGCAGTTGGTGGGAACGGTAAATCCGTTGTATATTCTGGTAAATGGGTTAAAGAATTATGCTTTTAATCTGCCGACTGTTTATATGGAGAAAAGCGGACCGTGGATAGAGGCCTTTATTTACCGCATAGCGGACATTTTAAAAGTAGCAATTAATGACCCTAGTATATCAGAAGATGGAGGAGAATTTATTCTTCATGAGTTCAGGACATATGGACATGATACGGCAGTAAATGATATTGTTATTTGGTGGTTTACCTTGTGTTTGCTATGGGGAATATGGCGATTCAGAAAGCAAAAGAATAAGATAGGTAAATTTTATGCAATGTCGGTATCTGTGATTTTTATTCTGTTCTGTTGTTTGGTCAGATGGGAGCCTTATGTAGTCAGATATATGATATCTTATCTGGCGCTGCTTTGTCCTGTTATTGCATATGAAATAGAGGATTTTCGGGAATATCTGGGAAGCAGGGTCATAGCAACATGGCCGGCTGCGGTAATTATATTTATGTGCGGTGTAGAGTTAATAGGATTAGTGAACTTTCATAGACCGATTTCTCAACTCGGAGATGCAGAAAGATTTTACGGATATTTTTATGAGCAAAGATATCTTTATGATGATTATAAAAAAGTATGTAGTTTGATACCGGAAGAAGCAAATGAGGTAGGATTATTGATAGGCGCTATCGACTATGAGTTTCCGCTCTGGCAGCAGTTAGAGGAGAAAGAAGTTTGTATCAGGCATATCATGGTGGAAAATATAAGTTCACGATATGAGGATGCAGCGTTTGTGCCTGATTATATTATTTCATCCCGGACATCGGCAGAAACTTTAGAGTATCATGGGCAAATGTATTATTTGCAGAAAGAATGTAAAGATAACTCACATCTCTGGCTGTATTGTGCAGGATAGCGGAAAAAAGCGTTGACATTTTTGCTGCTGCAAGGTACAATAAATTCCGCAGGCGATAGAGCGGAAAGGCTTGGCGGATTCCATCTATAAGGTTTGTAAGCTGCCCAGATAGCTCAGTTGGTAGAGCAGAGGACTGAAAATCCTCGTGTCACTG
>JAMPFF010000014.1 GCA_023664605.1 Clostridium sp. | reverse complement strand
TTCGTATTTGCCTGAAAGCCTGATACACATTTACTCATATGGAAATCATGGTACATCAATGTAACACCGGAAAACACATGGTACATAGTCATTATGCCTTCCCCTGTTTCATCATGGACTTTCATAATGATACAGTCCTCATTTTCAATAACTGTTTCGACATTAGAACCGTAACTTATTTTATCCGAAATTTCAAGCATACTGCCTACCCTTTCCTAAGCATATCCTTCTACGCCTCCATCTCTTTTATCATAGGTTCAATCTGGCAGAGCATATTTTGCCTACCTCTTCTTATACCCACAGTCGCAGTACGCTCCCCCGGACGCCAGTGTGTATTCCCGCACAAATTCGGCTGCGCCGCCTGCCTCTGTCATCGTATAATCCAGATGACACATGGCGGGAGTAAGCTCAAAAATGTCCAATTTCCGCATCAGGGCGCAGATACCGCAGCACTCAAATCTTGCCTCGTAACCGCTGCCGTCCGCATAGGGCAGAAATTTCATATTCCACGAATACGGATTACGGTCGGCGGCGCGAAGCGCCTCCGTCTGCTGCAATCCCCTGATATCGCCCGCCGTAAACTTCTTTTTCCCAGACTGCCTGCAGAACCACTTCATCGGCTTTATCATCATAGCGGCGGCATAATAATCCGTCATCAGCTCCACAGAGGGTTTCTTAGGCATATTGAGATAGAACGCCGCCAGCATCGCCGCATTGACGATATTCATTTTAAAGCGGTCGTCTTTTTCAAATTCGGGCAGTTTCTTTATAATTTCCCGATACTTTGGTTTTGCCCGCCTTGCAATATTTTTGGCAGTATCGGTATCAAAGTGTAATGTTTCGGATAACTGCTTTTTAAAAGAAGGACAAAACAGCATCCACATCCCCATAGGCATTCCCATATATTTCATATGTATTTTTCCTCCTGTTTATAAAATTAGTTTTAACTAACCCATTTCGAGTCTACTACTCCTACTAAAATATGTCAAGAAAACCCAAAGCGGAGGTTTTCTTTTTACTAAATCAGTTTATTCCCAAGACTCATTCTCCGGATTCCATCTGCGTTTACTTTCACTTTCGGCATCAAGCAACGGTTCAGCGAAAGTTTTCACACCTGTTACAGCATCCTCAAATGTAACCTGCACCAGCGCTTTCTTCTTTTTCAGAAACGCCTTCCATCTGGTCTGATGCAGCGCGTCCTGCAGAAATTCTATACCAAAGACAGCGGTATCTATCGACATCTCTGTACCTCTGTTTTCAAATGTTTCCGTAACTGCGTTTTTCATATCCTCATAAACAAATGAATACTTTCTCGTAAGGATATAAATATCGTAAAAATCTTTATAGCGGCTGTTTAGATATCCGTTATATATGATTGCTTCAAGTTTTTCTGCAATCGAGGATTCCAACGAATACATATTAACCCTTGGCGCTTCCATATCAAGAATCACTGGAAAATCCATTTTCACCGCATTCGGATAAATCACATCACCAAAACCTATATCAATGTTTACCGGCACTTTCGTCCTATCAAGATAGGCTGTCGCCGATATATGCAGTCCATGATACTCTTTAAATTCTGTAATATCATCTACGGCAACTGAATCAAGATCAAAAATAAGCGCATCATCAATATCCTGCGCCAATATTTCCTTGAACACTTCTTTCATCTCCACACTGCTGTTTGAAATTCTTCTCGCAAGCAAATCGACATCTGTGGTGGCTCTCTCATAGTTTCTGTCAAAAATCGCATAAAGAAATATCCCGCCCTTTAACACGAAATGCTCTACATACTTTGAAACAGATATCCTGTATATCGTTCTTTCCAATCCATAATAGGTAAGAGCCTCTTGAAAAGTATAACCAGTCTCTATGGCAAAATTTTTAAGCCTTGCTTTTACAGAATCAGCATTCATTATATAAGCACCTCCAAATATGTCCTGACTATCTTTTCACAGCGCAGCTTCTTTGCGTATTCATAGAGCCGGTCAATCTGTCGGTCTTTCTTTCCCAGATAATTCTTCAATATTTCCGCAGTCTCCTCTATACCAATCTTGTTCCTGTAATATATGGTATCCACCACTGTCTTTTCTATATCAAAAATATGGAATATGTTCTCCTCTTCCTTGACTTCTCTGACGCCGATATCCATACGCCTCGGGTCAAAGTAATATATTCTTATTTCCGGCCAGTCAGGAAGTGTACTAACCTTCTTCTTTCTCTCAATAGCCACATCAACCGCATCTGGCAGATAATTAGTCAGCCCGTAATATCTCGCTGCACTCATCAGACAGATGACTCCTTTCGGAACAAAAGCCTCAGCACTAAAAAAGTCATTCTCATCACCTGCATAGTAAAGATTCTCATAGGTGCTGCGGTTGACTCTTTTAAGCAGACCACTTTCTTCAAGCTTCCCAATCTTGTAATAGGAATATCCCATTCTTTGAAGTTCAGCAGTTGTGATAAATTTTCTATTTTCCGCAATAGCAATCATATCTGGATTACCTTCTTCCCTCTTATAGACAGATCACATTAATCCTCCTAATCTCCACAAATATAATACACAACTTTTTAATTTTTTTCAACTATTTTCGGCAGTTATTTTTTTATCCGAATTTATTTAAAAGTAAAAAATTATCACCTGCCTGAAATTAAACGATGCACATCACTGTTAAAGGATAATAGACACACCGTCTCCACATTCCCCGTCCCCGGAAACATATCCACACACACCGCTTTCTCCACTTTGTACCCTCTTTCCAGAAACACCTCCAAATCCCTTGCCAGACTCGTCGGTTTACACGAGATATATAAAATATGCTCCACCCCATAGCGGATAATCTTATCCAACGCTTTCGGATGAATGCCCTCGCGGGGCGGGTCTAAAATAATCATATCCGGTTTTATTTCTATCGTATCAATCACTTTCAAAACGTTCCCGGCAATAAATTCACAGTTATGTAAACCATTTAACTTTGCATTTTCCCGCGCCGCCTCTACCGCCTCTTCTACAATTTCCACACCGATGACCTTTTTTGCCACCGGAGCCATCAACTGCGCAATCGTTCCGGTTCCGCTGTATAAATCAAAAACCACCTTTCCGCTTCGTATACCGTCTGCCGCCCGTATGCCATCCGCTGACTCTGATTCCTCTCTATCACCTGCCGCCTCCTGCATCCCGTCATTTCCGGCCATATATTCCGCAATATACTCTCTCGCAGTCTGGTATAACACCTCCGCTCCCAGGCTGTTTGTCTGGAAAAAGGAAAACTGTGAAATCTTAAATTTCAGCCCGAGCAGTTCTTCATAAAAATAATCTTTTCCATATAAAATAGTGGTCTCATCGCTTCGCACCACATCCGCAAGAGAATCGTTTTTCGTATGCAGAATCCCGACAATGCTCCCGGCTATGGGCAGCCGCAGCAGTTCATCTTTCAGATTCTCCAATATTTCCACTTCTGTTACCCTGCCTCGCACCTCTATGCCGCACGTTCCTACACCGCTGCCATCTCCCGCGCTACTGCACGCTCCTACACTGCTGCCATCTCCCGCGCTACTGCACGCTCCTACACTGCTGTCATCTCCCGCGCTGCCGCCAGCTCTTATGCTGCCGTCAGTCTCCGCATTTTCGCCAGCGCCGCCGCCCACTTCCTGCGTCGTCGTCACAAGCGCAATCAGAATCTCCCCCGTTTTCGCCGCCTTACGGACTAAAAGATGACGCAGATAACCGGTATGCCGCAGTCTATGGTAAAATGTTATGTCAACCCCTCTATCCTGCAAATCCGCAAAATATCCCCTGACACACCTTAAAATCCTGCGGTAATCTTCGTCCACAATCTGACAGTCCATCACGGACACGATATCATAAAATCTGCCTCTTTTGTGCATTCCCAAAGATAAAGGTCCATCCTTTACCTCGTCGCCAAACGTAAACTCCATTTTGTTGCGGTAGCCATAGCAGACCGGACTTGGCTTTATCCCCTCGAAGCCGTATTCCCCCTGCTTCCATAGGACGGAGTCCAACAGTTTTTTCACCTGCGCTTCTTTCAGGCGAAGCTGCTCTTCATAAGGCAGAGAGAGAAAAACGCAGCCTCCGCAAACGCCAAAATGCGGGCAGGGGCTTTCTATTTCTAACGATGAAGGCTCTATGACTTCCAGCAGCCGCCCCTCTGCCTTTCCCTTTCTTACTTTATTTATCGAACACTTAATTTTCTGCCCCGGCAGCGCATTTTTTACCACGCATAAGCCGTCCTTACTCTCAACGACCGCCTTATTCGGGAAATCCACCCTTTGCACGATTCCCTCTATCACCTGTCCTTTTTTCATCCTGATATCTTCCTCTCAGACGTCAAAACGCCAATGCGCCATATCTATACGCTACAAAAACGGGATGTACGAGCAATCCCCATACATCCCGCTGTCATTTCACAGTAATTTCCTATGACACAAAAAGCACAGCCCCGGCGATACGCGCCTGGCCGCCTCTTTACTGCTTATCCGCATCTTCCTCAGAGTCTTCGTCTTCCTCGTCTTCAAACAAATCGTCATCGAAGTCATCATCAAAATCATCATCGAAATCATCCAGATAATCCGGCTGCATATAACGGAACACCGCATATGCAATCGCCGCTACCGCCGCAATCACGCCGATAATAGCCAGCACCCATAAAATCGCATTTTTCTTTTCTTCTTCTTTTTTCTTTTTGCCCAACAATTCATTTACCCCCGTATTATCCAATACTTCATCCAATTTATTTAAAACTTCCTCTTTTATCTCTCTCATATCTGTTCTGCTCATACCCAAATCCTCTCTTTCCTAAAATAATAAGCGGTTGCCAAAATTATCCGCATCCTTTTCTTTTGCACCCTATAATATAATATACCACTAATTTATATTTTTTACTACACATTTTTTTAAAACAGGCTTCGTACCGTAAACTTTCTTTTTCAGACTTTTTTTAGTTTAGCAAATCCGGCATACATCACTTTCTGACCGGCCTCGTCAAATACCACTGTCACCTGATAATCCCTTGCTCCCGGCTCGATCTTCATCACGGTTCCCTCGCCATAACGTATATGCCTTACCCTGTCGCCCTGTTCGTAACCAAGGGAGGATGCCGACGAAGCCGCCTCCACACGCGCTATCTCCATGGACGAACGCGTAATATACGGCTGATCTTCATAAGCAGTACGCTTCGGTTTTGCAACCGCTTTCGGTTTTGCCGCCGCTTTGGGCTTATCAAAAATCGTATCGGCATCCTTCCCGAAACGTCTCTGATAGGAAGTCTCACTACGGCTGTAACTAAATTCCGTCTCGCCGGAACTGTCATGGAAAGTTAATCCGTTACGTCTGTACGAAGTTCCCACATCCGTGCTGTTATCGTGGTATGTACTCTCACTATAGATATCAAACTTCGGCTTCGGTAACTTATGGTCCAACAAAAGCGGCGGAATCTCTTTCACAAAACGGCTGACCGGATTATACTGCGTTTCTCCGCGGATCATACGCTGTCTGGCACAGGTAATCGTCAAATCGTCCTTGGCTCTGGTAATGCCCACATAAGCAAGACGCCTCTCCTCTTCCACCTCCAACGGGTCATCTGACACGATTGTCATATAACTTGGAAAAATACCGTCCTCTAACCCTGCCAGATATACATGGGAAAATTCCAGGCCCTTTGCACTATGTAAAGTCATTAACAACACCTTATTATTATCGTCATCCACCTGGTCGATATCCGCAACGAGCGCAACTTCTTCCAGAAATTCGCTTAAATTGGCCTCCTTATGCGTTTCATCATAAGAAACCACTTTACTGATAAGTTCGTCGATATTCTCAATCCGCTCCTGCGCGTCATCCGCGTCAGAAGCCTCCAGCTCGCGCACATACCCTGTCGTTTCCAGAATATCCTTTACTAAGTCCTCTAAGTTATAAAACTCCAGTTTGCTTCTAAACGCCTGTATCATTGTCACAAACGGCTTTAACTTGGATGCGCTTTTTCCGATTGTCATAATCTGGTCAGCCTCTCGCAATGCGTCATAAAAGCTGATGCCGCGCCCGTCTGCATATTCCTGAACCCGCAGAATCGTTGTCGCACCGATCCCTCTCTTGGGTACGTTAATGATTCTTTTGACCGCCACGTCATCCCTGCCGTTGTCAATCGTCTTTAAATACGCCAGAATATCCTTAATTTCCTTTCTGGCATAAAAGTTTACGCCGCCGACCACCTGATAGGGAATCCCTTTCATGATAAAACGTTCCTCTAACATACGCGCCTGTGCGTTGGTACGGTATAAAACGGCGCAGTCTTTGTAATCGGCCCTCGCCTCCCGCTTCTTTATCCGCACATCCTCCGCGATATAGTCCGCCTCGTCATAAGCCGTATCAAATTGATGGAAATGAATCAAAGAACCGTCTGCTTTCTGTGTCCATAACGCTTTCTCCTTGCGTCCGGTATTATTCTGAATCACGGCATTTGCCGCATCCAGCACTGTCTGGGTAGAACGGTAATTTTGATCCAGTTTCACCACGCACGCCTCCGGATATACTTTCTCAAAATCCAGAATATTACGGATATTTGCGCCGCGGAATTTATAAATGGACTGATCGTCATCACCCACCACACACAGATTCCGGTATTTTGCCGCCAGCAGCCTGATTAACTCAAACTGCGCCGTATTCGTATCCTGATACTCGTCCACCATAATATAGCGGAACCGTTCCTGATAGGAATCTAATACCTGTGCGTCGCTTTTAAAAAGCTCCACGGTCTTTACAATCAAATCATCAAAATCGAGCGCATTGTTTTTCCTAAGCGTTTCCTGATACTCCTTATAAGCCTTGGCAATCCTGCTGCCGTTAAAATCCCCCATATTCTGCATTTCATATTCCACAGGGGAAATCAGTTCGTCCTTGGCGGATGAAATCGCGCTAAGAATTGTCCGCTCCTTTAACAGCTTGGTATCTATCGAGAGCTTTTTACAGACTTCTTTTATAATGCCTTTCTGGTCGTCGGTATCATAGATTGTGAAATTATTATCAAATCCGAGTCTGTCGATATACCGGCGCAGAATCCGTACACAGGTTGAATGAAACGTAGAGACCCATACCTGCTCGGAACCAAAGCCGATAAGGTTATTGACACGCTCCCGCATCTCGCCCGCCGCCTTATTTGTAAAGGTAATCGCCATGATATGATAGGGTTCTACGCCCTCTTCCCCCATCAGATAGGCTATCCGGTGCGTCAAGGCGCGAGTCTTGCCGCTGCCTGCTCCCGCCAGCACCAAAACCGGCCCGGAAGTCGTAAAAACCGCTTTCTTCTGTTGTTCATTCAGTGTATCGTAAATACTCATTCCGCTGCCTTTCTCCCATATGCGGCATCCTTTTTTGCAAAAAAAACAATAAGCCTGCTTCACGGCAGGCTTATCGGATTACGCTAACTTATTCCCGCAGTTTCCGCAAAACTTCATGCCGTTTGTCGGCGTACCGCAGTTAGGGCAAAACTTGGGAACCGCCGCCCCGGCTGTGTTTGCCGCATTCATGCCTGCCCCGGCAGCATTCTGGTTCATCTGGTTCACCATCTGCTGTCCAAGAGCCATGCCCATCTGCACGTTCACCATATCGGAAGCAATACCGCTGCCGCCATGGCCTCCTCCCTTGCCCATGCTGTCTGCCGCCGCCATCTGCGTATATTTGCCCATATCGCCTACCATGGACTGCGCGGCTGCCTTTTCCTGCATCTTCTTGACTTCTTCCGGATAGGAGAAACTTTCAATGGTAAAATCGGTAATGCCGATTCCCAATTTGCGCATATCCATATCCAAATCGGACTCGATTCCCTTGGCTATGTTTCTTGCGTCCGCCTGCAGATTAAACATATCCCTGCCCTCTTTGGCTATCCAGCTCATCAAAAGCTGGTCGAGACTCGCTATAATCCGCTCCTTGACGTCCTCCACCGTATAAGTATTCCTGATACCGGCAAGCTTATCAATAACGACCGCGTGTTCCACAATCTTACAGTTAAACGTACCAAACGCACGGACAGGCATACCGCCCGGCAGCCCCGGCGTCTGCAGATTGATAGCATTCTTCGTTCCCCATTTGACAAGCAGTTCCTTCGTATTAATAAACAGAACTTCCGCCCGCATCGGTGTGTTAAATCCAAATTTAAAGCTTTTTAACGTTGTCAGAAAAGGAATAATATCCGATTCGATATCAAAACTTCCCTCGTCCTCGAAAATACCCTCCACAACGCCGTTATACATGAAAATAGCGTCCTGTCCCGGACGGATAATCAGTTTAGAGCCTTTCTTAATCTCCTGACTCGGCCATTTATAGAATAAAACGCCCTCTCTCGTTTCATTCCATTCCACTACATTAGATAACTGATTTGAAAATAAGCCCATTTATCTATCCTCTCTACATTCCCATTTCCGCCTTTAATGCTGCAAGCTCGTCATCTACACTGGAAGATGCGCTGTTCGCGTCATATTTTCTGGTCAGCGCGTCAATATCGTTAGATTCCGGCTCCTTGTTTAACTCGTTCATCGCATCCGCCTCGTCTAACATTTTGTTGACTTTCTCTTCCATTCTGTCAAAAGCCGCCATATTGCTGCCTGCGCTTTCCAAGCTGGAACCCATCTGGCTCATCTTTTTCTGTGTCTCGGCCACTTTCACTTTAGCTTTCAACATTTCTCTTCTGCTCTTCAAGGAAGAAATATCGGACTCCAGCTTGTCGTGCATCTGACGCATCTTCGCGCTGTTATCGCAAGCCATTTCGTAATCTTTTGCCAAAACTTCCTGTTTTTGTGTCAATTCTGCCTTTTTGGATAAAAACTGGCGCGCCTCGTTATCATTTCCGGCCGCAACCGCCTTTTTAGCATACTCCGCCATTTTGGCTATCTCAGATTCGCATTCATCCAGCTTTCTTTTCGCGCTCTTTTCTTCCGCCATAATAGCCGCCGTCTCTGCCTTTACTTTCGCAAAGTCCTGCTCCAAGTTTCTTAAATACTGGTCAAGCATTTTCTCCGGGTCCTCACAGCGGTCTAATAACGCGTTAAAATTAGCTGCCATAATGTCCTTAAATCTGGTAATTACTCCCATTCCATTTCCTCCTTAAGATAAAATCATAAAATTTAATTATAATGGTTTAAGTTCTGCGCCTGCTCACTTAAATTCTCCACTAAATCCGTTACCTGCGTTACAATCTCCATATTCTTATCGCTGATATTATATGTTTCGTTAGAGTGCGCGGATACCTCTTCCATAACAGCCGAAATTGTCTGTATGCCCTCTATGATGCCCGCGTTTGCCGCTTCCAGATTGGCAATGACCTCCTCTAACATCCTGCCCTGCTCATCCGCACTCTGCGTACTTGTGGCAATCTTTTCAAAGCTGCCCGCTACCGTCACCGCCGACTCGTTCTGTTTGGCATTGTTATTCATAAGCTGCTCCACCGCATGAACCGCAATCGTAAGTTTTTCGGAGACATTATGAATAACATCTGTTATATTAACAGTCGCCGCCTGCGTCTGGTTCGCCAGATTGGATATCTCCGTCGCCACTACCGCAAAGCCCTTGCCCGCCTCTCCAGCGCGCGCCGCCTCGATGCTGGCATTTAACGCAAGCAGGCTGGTCTGGCTCGCTACATTCGTAATCAGTTCAATGATGGACTGCATATTCTGCATATACTCTTCTAATGCGCTGATATCGGTAACTACTTCTTTACCTGCATTTTCCGAAGAATCAACCTGTGCCAAAAGCGTATCCAGACTTCTCTTGCCGTCTGAAATATTACTCTTTGTCTGCTCCATGCTCTCGGCAATGCTCTTAGATACCGTACCTACCTGCTCGATATGTCTTTGAATCTCTTCCGTCTGCCCTAACTGTTTCTGTATCGCATCCGCCGTATCATTCGTACCGCCGGATACCTCCTGCATGGCGTTTCTTGTTTCCGAAACGGACTGCCCAAGGTTCTGCATATGGTCTCTCATATTGATAATGCCCTCCGACATACTGCCGGAAATTCCCATGACATTATTTAACAGATTGGATACATTTTCTTTTTCCTTTTCCAGTTCCGCCATCTTCATGCCGTTAATCTGCACCATAACTTTCGTCGCCATACATAAAAATATGGACACCAGTAACATCAGTGCGACACGAATCTCATAAGTCGCCATATCCTCCGCTGCAATCCCTGCCGTAACAGCCTGATAAATGACAAAAATTAAATTGACTAAAAAGCAGCTGCCTGAAACCAAAATGCAATACCTTAAATCAGAATACAACGTAATGACTATATACAACGGTATCGCAAACGTAAACGCCGTTACGTTTGTTGTTGTAAAAATAACGAAAATATAGAAAATTCCATAGCCGACTCCCAATACATGCTGTATTTTTGCATCCGCAGGATTCTTTAAATAAAAAGCCCACTCAATAGCAACCGGCGCAACTGCTAATACCGCAAATACAGCATAATACCCGATTGTCCTTGCCCCTTTTACGACCTCTAATGCATAGGAAGCCAATAGTACAATCACAATAACTGTGTGGCAGGCTATTGCCACTTTGTTTATTTCTTTCTTTTCTCGTTCCATCTCTCATCCCTCACATTTTGTCTGTTTGTAAAATTTGCTTTGTTTAGTATACCATAAACTAAATCCTCTACACAAGATACTTTTATGATATTACGCCGATAACGATTCCTATTATAATAATCATGGCGCATACCAGCTTATGCCCCGTATTTTTTTCATGAAAAAGGAAGCGCCCCGCCAGAATGGTCACAATACATCCGGCCTGTTTTAACAGCGTCATAACCGTAATCTTACTTCCCTCCATGCCGTTTGCCAGAAATAACGCCCTGTCCGCAACCACAATCAAAAAGCTTAATATCCATATCCAGTAATTTTTAAACAGACTTTTTATCTGTACCGGCGTATGCGTGAATAGAATGAAAAGAAGATACATAACCGCCAGAAAAAGCAGATACCAGAATTGCAGTTGCGAACTGCTTATGTCTTTCATCAAAATCTTGTCTAAAAGCCCCGAAACGGCATTCAGCAGGCAGGAAACAAACGCCATTGCCACTATCTTTACTTCCACCTGTTCGCCGCTTTTTTTCTGATTCTCCAAAAGCGCCTTTCGGGAAAACATCCCCGGATGATATTTTAATAATAAAAGCCCGGCCGACACCAGAATAAGCCCCAATGTCTGCCATACGCCAAGCGTTTCCTGCAATACGATAACGCCCAGCATCGTTGCAAACAATACCCGAGATAAATCCAGCACGCCATATAAACTGATGGGCATTCCCTTAATTGCCTTAAAACTGAATATCCATGCCAGAAAAATGACAAAGGACTTAAGCGCAATATAAAAATAATACTTCGGTTCCAGCCCTGCAGCATTCCCCACATCGGGCAAAACAAACAAAAAGGCCAGCAGAGTATAGAAAAATAATACCTCTATCGTCGAATTTTTTTCCAAAGCCTTCTTTTTTACAATTTCACGCACTCCTTTTAAAATACCGTAAAGGAGCGTCAGCCATATCCACACCACGATAAAACCTCTTTTCCTCTTTCGTTTATATCAGCCTATTTTTTTATATCACATCCGCCCGCTTTGCGAAAGTAAAAAATTGCTTTTGGAACCAATCCGCCCTGTTTCGATATAATAAAGTAAGTATTTTAATGAAAAATCTGTCTTACAGATACAGGAGGTATATGAAAAAGAAATTATGCTCTCTATTTCTTACAGCCCTGTGCGGCGTGTCTTTACTATGCGGATGCGGCGCCGGCAAAGAAAAAGACGGCGCGTCCTCCGGCGAGGCGACGCCCGTTACACTCAATGAAGTGGCTCACTCCATTTTTTACGCGCCCTTATACGTTGCCATCGAGGAAGGTTATTTTGCCGAGGAAGGCATTGACCTGACCCTGATTACCGGATTCGGAGCCGATAAAACCATGACCGCTCTTTTAACGGATGAAGCCGATATCGGTTTCATGGGAAGTGAAAGCACAATCTATACTTATATCGGCGGGGCTTCCGACTATGCCGTCAACTTTGCGCAATTAACACAGCGGGCGGGCAATTTCCTCGTTGCCAGGGAACCGATTGAAAACTTTGACTGGAACATGCTTGCCGGTAAAGACGTTCTGGGCGGCAGGGCAGGCGGTATGCCCGAAATGGTATTTGAATATATCCTGAAAAAGAATGGCATTGACCCTGCGGCCGACTTAAATATTGACCAGAGCATCGACTTCGGCTCTACTGCCGCTGCCTTTTCGGGCGGACAGGGCGATTTCACGGTGGAATTTGAACCGCATGCCACCTCTCTGGAAGCCAAAGGCGACGGTTATGTAGTCGCTTCTTTGGGCGAAGATTCCGGCTATGTTCCCTATACCGCCTTTTCCGCGAAAAAAAGCTATATAGAGGCTCATCCGGAAATCATCCAGTCATTCACCGACGCGCTTCAGAAAGGCATGGACTATGTACAGACGCATTCCGCAGCCGAAATTGCCAAGGTCATTCAACCGCAGTTTGCGGAAACGGAATTAGACACCATCACAACGATTGTGGAACGCTACGCCGCGCAGGAAACATGGAAATCCGACCTGATATTTGAAGAGAGCAGTTTTACGCTGCTACAGAATATCCTGGAAGAATCTGACGAACTGGAAAAACGGGTTCCCTATGAAGATTTAGTCGATACTTCCTTTGCCGTGAAAGCTTCCGAATAACCCCATTCCTACGGTTGCCATCCCTTTATCTTTATATAAAAAACAGTCCGGTATCAGCATTCGCATTCCGGACTGTTTTATAATATCACATGTTATTTTGTTTCTTTTTTCGCCTGCTCCTTTTTTTCTCTCTCTTTCTTATCTTCGTCATGAAAACTGTCTATCAATTTCTCTATCAGCAGTTTTTTTACATAGACGTCAAAACTTAGCATACAGATAAAGGAAAATTTCTGCAAAAAATCCTGACTGTCTTTCGGCGCGTCCTTAAAAGTCTCTTCCGAAATATGAAATTTCTCTATAATGTCTTTTTTTAATACTTCCGTCTGCTCTCTTTCCAGTCCAAACACCGTCTCATAAATGGTTTCCAAGTCAAATTCCCCATCCGTATCAAAAAACTGCTGCGTAATCGGCTTTAACAGTTCCTGAATGTCACTGATGGAAAGTATTCCCTTATAATAATAAATAAAAATCAGTAAAAGCACATGCTCCTTGGAATATTTTTTCTTTTTGGGCGGCGGAAGAAGGTCGTTTTTCGCATAATTGTTTATCATGGTCTTAGTCAGAATCTTGTCCTCGCCCGGATGCCTGGTGGAACTTTGCAGCCTGGACTCCATAAAAGTCGTCACCTGGTCCATATACAAATCAATATTGGGGATATCGTCCGCCTTGATATAGGCGATTCTGTCCATACTTCCCAATATGCTGTTTAACAAATCCTCTGTCTTAATTGTCATATCTTACCTCGGTTCTTTTTACACTCTTTCATCAAGAATTGCTGTAATCGTGGCGGCATTCAAGCAAGAATTTACGCAGTAAATTCTTGGAGCGCAAGCTGCGGAGCTTGCGCTTTTTATTATATAGTTTTTATTACTACATGACAAGTCTTTTACATTCATTTTTACATCATTTATGCCCGGACGCTTTACTTTACCCGCCGGATATGCTATATTAATTTACATAAAAGCTGTAACGTATTAACGCGCGAAAGCGCCATAGAGAGGTGCGCATATGAACAAAAAACTCAAAAGCGATGCCGTAGACCATTTATTTGAAGCCGTTCTCGCTTTACAAAATAAGGAGGAATGCTATGATTTCTTCGAGGATATCTGCACGGTCAACGAACTTCTCTCCCTCTCCCAGCGGCTTGAAGTCGCCTCCATGCTAAGAAATCATAAGACTTATATGGAAATCGCGGAAAAGACGGGAGCCTCCACGGCGACCATAAGCCGCGTCAACCGTTCTTTAAATTATGGCAATGACGGTTATCAGCTTATCCTTGAACGTTTGGACAAATCCTGACTTTTTTTCTAATATTTATTTTATTTTCAAAAGAATGCTTTACTTTTCCGTTTACATATGATATCCTATGAATGTTGTAAAAATAATAGTTTCATAGAATTTGTGGAGGTAGCACAATGAACAAAGGTACAGTAAAGTGGTTTAACAACCAAAAAGGTTACGGTTTCATTTCAGATGAAGAAGGTAACGACGTTTTCGTTCATTACTCAGGACTGAACATGGAAGGCTTCAAATCTCTTGAAGAAGGCGCTTCTGTTGAGTACGAAGTAGTAAATGGCGAAAAAGGACCCCAGGCAGTAAATGTAACAAAGTTATAAACAGCCAGGTTCGCAACATATATAATAGCATTTCTTATTATGACTGTTGTATGAATTAATCAGTATACGATGTTCCTGTTTTAAATATAATGAAGAATTTTATTTAGAATTAGCAATATTGTCATGACGGATTAAAAGAAAAGAGGGTTTCTTAAAAGTTTGTAAAGTTGCGGCAGCTTTCAGGACATCCTCTTTTGTTGCGTTTTATGGTTCTTTTTTTTCAGTTTTCATGGATATAAGACAACACTTCTTCCAATTTCATGTTTCCCCCGAATAAATCCAGCGCGCTTCCGATTGTCACATGAACCTTGCCATGTCCCAGTTCCTTTAACATGCGCAGATCCTCATACGTATGGACGCCGCCCGCATAAGTCACCGGAATTTTATTCCACTCTCCCAGCATTTTCACAAGTTCTGTTTCGATACCGCCTACTTTTCCTTCCACATCCACCGCATGAATCAAAAATTCATCGCAGTAAGCGGCAAGTTCCTCCATCGTTGCCGTATTTAAACAAACATCCGTATATTTCTGCCATCTGTCGGTCACAATATAATAACTGCCGTTTTTCATCCGGCAGCTCAAATCCAGCACCAGATTCTCTTTTCCTGTTTCCTGTACCAGTTTACGCAGATTTTCATAATGAATACGTCCGTTTTGGAAAACATAAGAAGTGACGATAACCTGGGACGCTCCCGCGTCCAGATAGAACGCCGCATTTTCTGTAGTAATGCCTCCGCCAATCTGCAAGCCTTTCGGATAAGCCGACAGAGCCGCAAGCGCCTGTGCCTTTGTCGCCTCATAATATTCACTGTCCGGATGGTTTAATAAAATGACATGCCCGTTTTTTATTTTTTTCTTTTTATATAAATTGGCATAAAATGCCGCATCCTGCCCGGCAACAAAATTTTCCTCTGCCTTATCATCCGCATCTTTTAAACTGCTTCCTACAATCTGCTTTACTTTTCCGTTATGAATATCAATACAGGGTCTAAATTCCATTTAATAACTATTCTCCTTCATTTAAGCCGCGAATATTTTACTTTCTATCAGACATAATAACATAGGAACAGGAAGTTGCACAATTTCTGTTTTATCATAAATATAGTAAAGGAGTGACAATCATGAGAAAAATAAAAACATTTTTATTGGCTTCTCTCATGGTCTTAACAATGTCCATGATGACCGCCTGCGGTAATACTGACAACGCTTCTAATAATGCAGGCAACGGAACGACAGGCAGCGGCACAACCGATACCGCTATTGGTTCAGACACTACAAACGGAACAGATTCCGGCAGCGATAACGGTATGGATAGCGCAAATACCGGAAATTCCGACAACAATAACGTCAACTCCGCTACAAGCGGCAATAACGATGCAAACGGGAACGATTCTATCTTAGGAGACGCCGGAAATGCGGTCGGCGACGCTATAGATGATGCCGGAAACGCTATTGGAAGCGCAGTTGATGATGTTGCAGACGGCGTTGGAAACGTAGTAGATGATGTAACCGAGAGTGGCAGCAATAATGGCAATGACAATAACAGCACAGCTACCAACACCACACAAAGCGGCACAAGCTTAAACAGCACAAGCACAAGAGGCCGCTCCATCACTACCAAGAATCGCTAATCATGATTCTTTTATGTGAGAAAGATTTGTAAACAAATCTTTCTCACATTTTACATTCTTTCCATAATCGTACCATCCCGGTAAGCCTGTAATAACTCTTCCAGTTGGTGGATGCTCTCCCGCAGTTCCGCACCGATATCCGTATCTGCGATTTTCTGACGCATGGTACTGGTCTCTAAAATAATCGAATCCGAAAAAATATCCGACTCGTTGATGATTGCCGACTCCGTCGATTCAAACGGCTCGTGCGCAACCAGACGCATACCATAGGAATTTGCTACCAGCGTATAACCGGCAATCCCGGTCTTGTCTTGATAAGCCTTGGAAAAACCGCCGTCTATAATCAACAGCTTACCGCCGCACTTAATCGGCGATTCCCCTTTCTTTAGCTCCACCGGAACATGTCCGTTGACGATATGCGATTTGTTAATATCCAAACCAAATTCCGTCAATATTTTATTGATGATATCCTCTCTGTCAAGCAGCCTGTAATAGCTGTTCTTCGTCTCCGTATGCGTTTCTTTCTCTTCTACGAAATACCGCTCGAACGTCGCCATCTTATCTTTGCCAAAGACCGGAGAATTAGGTCCTGCCCAGATATACCAGATAATATCCTGTCCCTTTAATCTCTCCTGCAGATCATGGTGCGCATAGTATCCCTTTCTGGCATACTGCTCCAAAACATCATACAACGCCTTTCCGCTGTACTCTTCTCCATATACGTTGACTTTTTTAAAATTCCCCTCTTCGTCCATCGGCATACAGCCATGATAGAGCAGATTGGAATTATATACTTTATAGAGGCTTCCTTTGGAGAAAAGAAACCTGACATGCTTTTGCAGTTTCTCACATCTGACAAAAGCATGCTGCAGACGCTCCATCACCTGTTCCTCTTCTGCTGTCAGTTCATAAGGGCGTTCCCTGTTTATCGTCGGGAAATCCGTATCTTTCATATGGTATTCTTTTCCATCGATGGTAATGGTCTTCGTATCATAATTGATATGCTCCAATAAAAGCCTGTCGTCCATGGCAAACTCCGGACGGCGCATAATAAGCTGACCCTCCAGTTTCAACTGGAGAATGGCGATTGCCTTGTGCATTTTCATGTCCAGGCTCAAATCCTTGGTATCATACTCCGTATTATACTTAATCGCAAATGCGTCACAGTTCGTATCCTTATAGACGTCCATCGCAAATGTGGCAAGCGGTATCAGGTTGATGCCGTAGCCCTCTTCCAATGTGTCAAGATTACCGTATCTTGCCGCCAGCCTAATGACGTTGGCGATACAGGCAAGATGGCCGCTGGCCGCTCCCATCCACACGACGTCATGGTTACCCCACTGCACATCCACGGAATGGTACTGGCGCAGGGTATCCATAATGATATGCGGCCCCGGCCCTCTGTCATAAATATCCCCTACGATATGAAGATGGTCTATAACAAGGTTCTGTATCAACTGGCAGAGCGCGGTAATAAACTCCGGCGCCCTCCCGATTTTGATAATGGTATGGATAATTTCGTTATAATACGCTTCCTTATCCTGGATTTCCGCTTTTTCCGTAATCAATTCCTCAATGACATACGCAAAATCCTCCGGCAGCGCTTTCCTGACCTTGGAACGGGTATACTTGGAAGAAACCCGCTTCGTTATCTGTACCAGACGGTGCAGCGTAATTTTATACCAGTCCTCGATGCTGTTCTCATCTTCTTCCTGCATTACAATCTCCAACTTTTCCGCCGGATAATAGATTAACGTAGCAAGTGTTTTTTTATCCTTATTGCTGAGCGTATTGCCAAATTCTTCATCAATCTTACGCCTTACGGAACCGGAACCGTTCTTTAAAATATGATTGAACTGCTCATATTCTCCGTGGATATCCGTCATGAAGTGTTCCGTTCCCTTGGGCAGGCTCAAAATCGCCTGTAAATTAATGATTTCCGTGGAAGCCGCCGCAATCGTCGGATACTGCTTTGCCAGACTCTTCAAATATCTCTGCTCTAATTCGTCCATATTTTCCTTTTTTCCTTTTTATTTTTATAATCTGCCATTTTTTATCCTATGACATCTTTCATATCATACATCCCCGCGGGTTTCCCGGCAAGAAATTTCGCCGCCTGAATCGCTCCTTTGCCAAAAACCGCTCTCGAATATGCCCTATGTGAAAAAGTGATGACCTCGTCCGCACCGGCAAATATCACATCATGGTCGCCGACTATCGTACCGCCTCTGACCGCGCTGATGCCGATTTCCTTCTGCGGACGTTTCTGCCTCCTTGCGCTTCTGTCATAGACATATTCGTAGCCATCGTCCAGTTCCGCTTTCATGGAATCCGCCAGCGCCAGCGCCGTTCCGCTTGGTGCGTCCAATTTCTGGTTATGGTGCTTTTCCACGATTTCAATATCAAAACCGGCGGGAGAAAGAATCGACGCCGCCTCTTTTAATACCTTTAAAAGCATATTGATGCCAAGCGACATATTGGCGGATTTTAAAACCGCCGTCTGTTCGGAAGCCGCCTTTACTTTGGCAAGCTGCGTCTCGGAAAGTCCCGTCGTACATAAAACGCAGGGCATTTTTTTTGCCATGCAGTAATCCAGCAGGCCGTCTACCGCCGCCGCCGTGCTAAAATCAATCACGGCGTCCGCTTCCACATCGCATTTATGAATATCCGCAAAAACAGGATAGGCATTTTGCCCGTTATCGACAGCGTCTATGCCCGCCACAATCTCTATCTCGTCGTCTGCCGCCGCCAGTCCGGTAATAATCTGCCCCATCCTGCCGTTACAGCCGTGCATAATCACTCTTGTTTTTTCCATTATCCCACCTTATCCGCCTTTCCATCCATAGCATCTTTATAAAATACCGTAATTTACCATTGCGCTGCGAAGCCTCTCGACATTCGCCTTTTCCATATCGCTTAACGGGCGTCTTAACGAGCCGACCTCTTTTCCCATCAGATTGAGCGCCGCTTTTACCGGAATCGGATTTACCTCGCAGAATAAAGCGTCGCACAGTTCAATGGCGCGAAGCTGTTCCCTGCAGCTTCCCTCGATATCCCCGGCAAAGAATTTCGCGCAGATATCATGTGTCTGTTTCGGCGCTACATTGGACAAAACGGAGATAACTCCCTTACCGCCCAAAGACAGCACCGGTACGATATGATCGTCGTTTCCGGAATAGATATCAATTTTACCCTGCGCTAATGAAGCCAGTTTGGCTATCTGGGAAATATTTCCACTCGCCTCTTTGATTCCTACAATATTATGCACCTCGCTGCATAATCTAACCGCCGTCTGCGGAAGAATGTTGCATCCCGTCCTGCTCGGCACGTTATATAATATAATCGGCAGCTCCACCGAATCCGCAATCTCCTTAAAATGCTCGAACAAACCGTTCTGTGTGGCTTTATTATAATAAGGCGTTACCAACAAAAGACCGTCCACGCCATATTTTTCCGCCTCTTTAGAAAGATAAACCGCCGTCTTCGTGCAGTTGGAACCCGTTCCCGCCACTACCGGAACTCTGTGTTTTACCGTTTCCACACAGAATTTAATCAAATTCAGATGCTCCTCATGCGTAAGCGTGGAAGCCTCCCCTGTCGTACCGCACACGATAATCGCATCCGTTCCCCCTTGAATCTGTTCCTCCACGAGCTGTGCAAATTTCTCATGATTTACGCTGCCGTCCTCGTGAAAAGGCGTAATAATCGCTACGCCCGCGCCTTCAAAAATTGCCATAATTTTTCCTCCTATCCTTTCCACCATCTAAAAAGCTGGCTCCGATGGAGCCAGCTTTATGTTTCTAAATATTTGTCTGCAAAATATTTGGATAGCGCCCCATCATCCCGATGACAGTCATACAGCTTTTAACTGTATGCCCAAGGAAAAACAAGCAGGTCATCTTCCCTTTCGGCATCTTTCCCTTTCAAAATGTTTCATCTGCGCCTGCCGCATCCGCATTCCTACTGATAAAAAATGCAACCTCTATCAACTGCTTATGTACTTATTGGAATTATCATAACACTATGAAACCCCTCTTGTCAACAGACTGTGCATTTCTTTTCAGTTTTTGGAGCGTACCGTCGTCTCTATTCTGGTCACCTCGTCCGCCAGCAGAAACGCTTCATCATTCATAGTTGCGCCTGTCATAATAATATCCATCCCCTCAGGTTTACATAACAATAATGTTTTTAACTCCTCTACGGAAATAATATCATTATCCACCAGTTCCAGCACTTCATCTAAAATAAGCAGACTGCATTCGTCCGTATTCATGACCTTTTTTGCAAAGTTCAGACCGTTTTTGATATTATAAATTTCCTCCTCTTTCCTCTCCTGTGAAAGATTGACAAAATTTTCATCCGATTTTTCAAAACGGAATATCTTAATTTCCGGCTCCAGCCGCTTTACAAAGTCGGAATCCGACAGCCCTCTTCCTTTTAAGAAACGTATAATAACAACATTCTCGCCTCTGCACGCCGTCTGTAATGCCCTGCCCAACGCCGCGGGGGATTTTCCATGTCCCTCGCCGCTATAGATATATATCATGCCTTTTTCCATATTGCACCTCATTTATAACAGCATCTTAAAACCTCGACGCTTATCATAGCACAATTATGTCGGAAACGCAACTTTTTTAGACTCAATCCTCCTCCACAATCTCTAACTTACTTACGGAAACCTCATAAGCAGTCCGTCTTTCCAACTGCTCCTCCGAAATTTTTTTCATATATTCCCTGCTCTGGATCCTTCCCCAGACAACGCATCTGCTCCCCACTTCAAACGTGCTGGCAAATCTTGCATTCCTTCCCCAGCAGATGCAGGGTATGTAATCCGACTTGCCATACGGTCTGTTGACGGCAAGCAGTAAGTCGGCAATCTCCCTGCCAAGCGGCGTTTTCCTATAAATCGGCGCCTTACAGATATAACCGTCTAAGAAAATCTGATTCGTCTTGGAGCTTTCTTCTATATCATCTACAAATTCAATCTCCCTTGCAAACACGGAAAGCACTAATTTGTTCTTCTTTTCCTCATGCCTGTTATAAGAGCGGAACTGCCCCGTAATGCTGACTTTCATGCCCTTATAGTCCTCGCTTATGTCTAACAGCCTTTCTGATACCATAACGGGAATAATGTCCGTGGAATCGCTGAGTCTCTCCACGCTGATATCCACCATATAGAATCCTTCTCCGAAAATTTCGTGACTAAATGAAAAATCACCTACGATTTCACCCATAATTGTCACCTGGTTGTTTTCAATTACCTTATCTGTCATGTTTTCTTCTCCCTTCTTTGTTAAAGAACCTTACTCTTTAAGAATTTTTCCAGTATTGTAATATCAATATATGTCCGAATTGAAAGAATAGAACCGTTAGTGGTCGCGTAAAAAAAGCGCAAGCTCCGCAGCTTGCGCATAAGCCTCTAAAAGCTTACCATCTCTGTTAAAAACTTTATCACATTCTTATGAATGATTCCATCTCGTGAAAAATCAAACTTGTCCATAGAAATAACATATTTTGGATAATTGTCGGCAATCGCCTTAAAAGCGCCAAATTCTCTGTCAATTACAGACTGCTCAGCCAAATAATATGCCACTTGATAATACTCTCTTCTTTCGCCTTTCACTGCAACAAAATCTACTTCCCCGCCTGGTATCTTTCCGACATATACCTCATAGTCACGGTTTTTCAGTTCATTATAAACAACATTTTCAAGCATTGCGCCCATTTCCAATTTATAACCGCTGTTATGAATACGCCCCAATCCTAAATCTGTCAAAAAATACTTGTCCAATGTCGTAAGTAATTGTTTCCCACGAATATTATAGCGTTGTGCTTTGCTCACGATTAGAGAGGTTTGTATATGGTCAAGATAATTATACAATGTCTGTGCGCTGACGCTGCGTTCGACACTTTTAAAATAATTTAAAATCCCTTTTGCAGAAAAAGTCTGTGACGGATTAAGCATAATATATTCCATGATACGATTAATCAAGTCAACCTCTTTTGCTCCTGTTCGCTGGACAATATCCCTTAAAACAATGGAATTATATAAATCCTGCAAAAAAGTTCTTGTTTCATTCTCGCTCCCCATAGAAAATCGCTGCGGCATACCTCCCCAATTCATGTATTCTATCAAATTCTCGTCCGTGGGGTCTGCAATCCTCTTAATCTCACAATATTCAACAAAAGAAAACGGCGTCACTCGAAAACTTACATATCTTCCTGATAATAAAGTTGCCAATTCTCCCGATAACAACTTTGCATTGGAACCAGTGATAAAAATACTCACATCCCATGTTGCCCTAAACGAATTGACAGCTCTCTCAAATTCATCCACCATCTGAATCTCATCAAAAAACATATAATATTTCTTTTCATTTTTTCTTTTGTCACATATATACCGATATAGCTGCTCCGCATTTGTAATAGATGAATATTGAAAATCCTCAAAATTCATATAAATAATCTGTGATGCCTGCACGCCATTTTCCATAAGTTCATCCATAATCTGCTGCAAAATTACCGATTTACCAGAACGCCGCAGACCGATTAAGACCTTGATTAATTCATTGTCATAAAATGGCCGTATTTTCTTTAGAATATTTTCCCGGATAATCATAACAATAACCATACCTTTCTCTCAGCTTGCAAAATAATTTATTTTTCACACTATTATATACATTTATAATAGAATAATTCACTAAAAAAGTAAAGTTATTTTGATGAATCAAAATGACTTTACTTTTTTAATGAAACCATTTGTAAGAACTTGCAACTTCCACCCACTAGTGATATACTGAATCGTTAGGTTGAAAATCAAAGGATTTCCCTGTGGAAAGGAGCCTGAATATAAAATGAACACAATACGCGAAGATGTAAGAAACATCGCCATTATCGCCCATGTAGACCATGGTAAGACGACTCTGGTCGATGAACTTTTAAAACAAAGCGGTGTATTCCGTGAAAATCAGGACGTAGCGGAACGCGTTATGGATTCTAATGACTTAGAGCGTGAACGCGGTATTACTATTTTGTCAAAAAATACAGCCGTTATGTATAAAAATGTAAAAATCAATATTATTGATACGCCCGGACATGCCGATTTCGGCGGTGAAGTAGAGCGTGTCCTGAAAATGGTTGACGGCGTTGTCCTCGTCGTGGATGCCTTTGAAGGACCCATGCCACAGACGAAATTCGTATTAAAAAAAGCGTTGGAACTGGATTTATCCGTTATCGTCTGTATCAATAAATGCGACCGCCCGGAGGCAAGGCCTATTCAGGTAGTGGATGAAGTGCTGGAACTTTTGATGGATTTGGACGCCAACGACAAACAGCTCGACTGTCCTTTCGTCTATGCGTCCGCCAAAACCGGTACGGCAACCACGCAGATTACCGTAAAAGGCAAAGATATGACGCCTTTATTCGATACGATTTTAGAGCATATCCCCGCGCCGTCCGGCGACCCTGACGCCGGTACGCAGGTACTTATCAGCACGATAGATTACAATGAATATGTAGGGCGCATCGGCGTCGGCAAGGTGGATAACGGCAAAATCTGCGTCAATCAGGACGTTGTCATCGTCAACCACCATGAACCCGATAAATTAAAAAAAGTAAAAGTCAGCAAATTATACGAATACGACGGACTAAATAAGGTAGAGGTAAAAGAAGCCGGAATCGGCTCCATTGTCGCAATCTCCGGCATTTCCGATATCCATATCGGCGATACGCTCTGCTCCCCGGAATCCCCTAACCCGATTCCGTTCCAAAAAATTTCGGAGCCGACAATCGCCATGCACTTTATCGTCAACGACTCCCCGCTCGCGGGACAAGAGGGCAAATATGTGACGAGCCGTCATCTGCGCGACAGACTGTTTCGGGAATTAAATACGGACGTTTCCCTGCGTGTGGAGGAAACGGATACGACGGAAAGCTTCAAAGTCTCCGGACGCGGCGAACTGCATTTATCCGTCCTTATCGAGAATATGCGCCGAGAGGGCTACGAATTTGCGGTCAGCAAGGCGGAAGTTTTATATAAAACGGATGAAAACGGCAAAAAAACCGAACCGATGGAACTGACCTATGTGGATGTTCCCGAAGAATTTTCCGGCACTGTGATTGAAAAATTAAGCCAGAGAAAAGGTGAACTGAAAAATATGGGGCAGGCTTCCGGCGGCTACACCCGTCTGGAATTTTCTATCCCTTCCAGAGGACTTATCGGCTACCGAAACGAGTTTATGACCGATACCAAGGGTAACGGCATTATGAACAGCGTTTTCGACGGTTATGGCCCCTATAAGGGCGATATCCAGTACCGTAAACAGGGTTCTTTGATTGCCTATGAAGCGGGCGAGGCAATCACCTATGGTCTTTATAACGCGCAGGAACGCGGTACACTCTTTATCGGCCCCGGTACGAAAGTATATTCCGGTATGATTGTCGGACAGAATGGGCGCGGAGAGGATATCGAGTTAAATGTCTGCAAGAAAAAGCAGCTTACCAACACCCGTTCCTCCAGTGCGGACGAAGCGTTGCGGCTGACTCCTCCCAAAGTTTTAAGCTTAGAGCAGGCATTGGAATTTATCGACACCGACGAACTTTTGGAAGTAACGCCGAAAAACTTACGCATCCGTAAGAAAATTCTCGACCCGACACAGAGAAAAAGAGCCGCCATCTCGGCGGCTTCCAAAGCTAGTTCATAACGCATGTTATATATCTAAATGCCTAATGCAATAGTAGCAATTCTAAAATAAATTAAAAGAGAAATCGCATCCACGATTGTGGTAATGAATGGACTCGCCATCACGGCCGGGTCCATTCCTATTTTCTTGGCTATCATCGGCAGCGTGGAACCTACGATTTTCGCCACGATAACGGCTAAAAACAGCGTCAGGCTAACAACGAGCGCCACCTGTACGCCCACTCTGTCCACAATCAACATCTTGACGATATTACACGCCGCAAGCGTTATGCCGCATAAAACGGCGGTACGGATTTCTTTCCAGATAACGGTCAGCCAATCGCTAAACTGAATCTCGTCCAAAGACAGTCCGCGGATAATAATTGCGCTCGCCTGCCCGCCCGCATTACCGCCGGTATCCATCAACATCGGAATAAATGCGGTCAGCAGGACATACTTACTTAACGCATCTTCAAAAGAGGAAATAATTTTTCCCGTAAAGGTTGCGGATATCATCAACAGTAAAAGCCACGGAATACGCTTTTTCCACGCTTCAATAACACCCGTTTTCATATAGGGTTTATCCGACGGCACAACAGCCGCCATCTTCTCGATATCTTCCGTTGTCTCTTCTTCCAGAATATCCACTACGTCGTCTACCGTAATAATGCCGACCAGCCTGTCTTCATTATCGACAACGGGCATAGAAGTAAAATCATACTTCTTAAATTGCCTTGCCACCTCTTCCTGATCCATCATCGTATGCAGGGAAATAATATTTTCGTGCATAATATCGCCAATAACCGCATCCGGCGGACTAAGCAGCAGATAACGGAGTGCAACCGTTCCCACAAGCGTCCTTCTCTGGTCCAATACATAACAGATGTTTATCGTTTCACTGTCCACGCCGACTTTACGGATGCGGGCTATCGCCTCTTCCACGGTCAGCGTCTCCTTTAAGTCCACATATTCCACGGTCATAATACTGCCCGCAGAGTCCTCGGGATAACGCAGCAAATGATTGACGTCTCTTCTCGTCTCCGGACTGGCGTGCGCCAGCAATTTTTTTACCACATTCGCAGGCATTTCTTCCAAAAGGTCGGTTGCATCATCCGCCATCAGGTTATCAATGATGCCCGCTGCGTCGCGTTCCGACAAAGAAGTGATAATATACTGCTCTGTCTCAATTTCCAGATAGGAAAATACATCCGCGGCCATGTTTTTGGGCAGGATGCGGAACAATTTCAACAAATCATCTCTTTCCAATTCTTCCATATAGGCGGCAATATCCGCCACGTTAAAGCCTGTCACAAACTGCCTTAACTTCAAATACTGTCCCGTTTTCAATAATTCCAGAATCTCTTCCATGCCAGCATCCCTGCCTTTCCTGCGCCGTGTTAAAGCGTTCCGCCCTCTGTGATAAAATAAAGGCTTTCCTCTTTTTCTATCCGGGCCTTTCCCGCCGTTGCCTCCGTCACTTCCTTAATCAGCGCTTCACTCTCCTCATAAGGAACCTTAATTTTAAGCGATACATCCTGCGCATACTGCGCGTCCTCTATCATAATCTTTCTTAATCCCATAATATATTGTATTTTACCGATTCCGTTATAATCCGTTGTAATCTTATAACAGTTCCCATATATCATGACGCCAATCCGGCTTGCCGCCATTCCCGCCTGCGCCGCCTGCGTATAGGCGCGCACCAGTCCGCCCGTTCCAAGGAGCGTGCCGCCAAAATACCTTGTTACTACGATAACGGCGTTACGGACCTCCATACCGGATAACACCTCCAGAATCGGTTTCCCCGCAGTTCCTGACGGCTCCCCGTCATCCGAAAAACGTGCAAGCTGCGCATTTTCCCCCAATATATAGGCATAGCAGTTATGCCTCGCATCCCAGTACTTTTTCTTCATTTTCTCAACGAACGCGGCCGCCTCTTCTTCCGTCGTGGCAGGGCTGACATTTGCTATAAAGCGCGACTTTTTTTCCTCGATTTCCCCCGTGCCGCCCTCTATGACGATTTTATAGGGTTCTTTTCTTCTTTCTGCTTCCATCCGTCTACTTTCCATCCTTTTTCATGTCCGCTTCTTATCTTAACATAAGCCGGAATAAAAGTGTATAAAATTGTGAACAATTCTTAATATGTTCTTAATATGGAAGAAAAATCCTTTATTTGAGGAATGATTTTTGGTATAATAAACGCGAAGTTTTATTAAGTAATTGCTAAACTAAGGTTTTGCAGTCCTATGTTGTACAATAGAACCAAATCACCGCAGGGCGCGCTTGCGCTACATTATCGCTCGTAACGGCGCATAAGACGCTAAAAAACAGCGTCTAAACGCCGACGGCTCCAAAGTACCCTGCTTATGATATTGTTTCTATTGCACAACTTAAGTTATGAAAATAGCGTTTTGCAATAGCCTAATATGAGGTTTTATTAAAAGAGGAGACAATATTATGAATTATGGAAAAAGAGGCGTCCGCAAGAAACAGAGGGCGCTTAACGCGAAAGGCGTCAAGTGGGGGAAAAAGCTGGGCTTTACCTTTATTCAGGTATTGCTGCTTTTTTGCATTTCCGCCGCCGTCGTCGGCGCGAGCGCCGGAATCGGCGTTTTTAAAGGCGTACTTGCCACAGCTCCTGATATTGGCAATATCGATGTTACGCCAACCGGTTTTTCTACTTTCGTATACGATATAGAGGGAAACCAGACGGCAAAACTGGTATCCACCGATTCCAACCGAATCCCGGTCAGCATGGAGATGGTTCCCGAGAATCTCGCACATGCCTTTGTGGCTGTTGAAGACGCCCGTTTCTATGACCATAACGGAATTGATATCAAGGGTATCATCCGTGCCTTTGTCACCGGCATCCGAGACGGAGGAAATTTTTCACAGGGAGCCAGCACTATTACGCAGCAGCTTTTAAAGAATAACGTCTTTACCGACTGGACGAGTGAAAATACTTTTGCGGAAAAAATGAAAAGGAAAATACAGGAACAGTATCTTGCACTGGAACTGGAGAAAACCATGGATAAGGATGACATCCTTATCAACTATATGAACTCGATTAACCTCGGGCAGAATACGCTGGGCGTACAGGCAGCTTCCCTGCGGTATTTCAACAAATCCGTCAGCGACCTGACACTGTCCGAATGCGCGGTTATCGCAGGCATTACGCAGAACCCTACCAAGTATAACCCTATCACGCGCCCCGAAAAAAATGCGGAACGACGCGAAAAGGTTCTGAAAGACATGTTGGAACAGGGTTATATTTCAGATGCTGAATATGCTGAAGCGATGGCGGATGACGTATACTCCCGCATCCAGATAGTAGACGCCGAAACCGGAGATGACAGCGTGAATACATACTTTGTGGACGCGCTTACCGACGATGTACTGGAGGATTTGATTGCCGCAGGCTATAATGAAACACAGGCATACACGCTTTTATACAGCGGCGGCTTAAAGATTTATTCCACACAGGACCCGGCTATCCAGGCTATCTGTGATGAATCTTTTAACGATGAAAGCAATTTCCCCGCCAATACCAAATGGTATTTAAATTATGAACTGACCGTTGTAAAAGCCAATGGTGACAGAGTTAATTACAGTACGGAAATGTTCCGTGATTTCTGGCGGGAATCCAAAACAGGCTATAACCTGATATATTCCTCGCAGGATGAAGCATATATAGATATCGAATTCTATAAAGAGGCTATTCTTGGCGCTGATGATGAGGTTTTCAGTGAAACGATTTCCTTAACGCCGCAGCCGCAGGTTTCCCTCATTGTGGAAGACCAGGCTACAGGGTATGTCGTTGCCATGGAGGGCGGACGCGGTTCCAAATCGGGAAGCCGTACGCTCAACCGCGCTACTGACACGGTCAGACAACCCGGTTCCACGTTTAAAATCGTCTCTACCTATGCGCCCGCATTAGACAGCGCAGGGCTGACTCTTGCTACCGTCATAGACGACGCGCCGTTTAACTATATTGACGGACGCCCGGTGCGTAACTGGTATGGTGAGGAATACAGAGGTATCTGCTCTTTGCGTGACGGTATCCGCGACTCCATGAATATTGTCACCGTAAAAGCATTGACATGGATTACGCCGCAGCTTGGTTTTGATTATCTTATCAACTTCGGTTTCTCAACGCTGGTGGAGCGCAAAGAAATTAACGGAGAGATTTTCTCCGATATCCAGCAGCCATTGGCTCTCGGCGGTATCACAAACGGCGTTACCAACGAGGAACTGAATGCGGCTTATGCCTGCATCGCTAACGGCGGCACTTATATTAAACCTAAATTATATACGAAAGTATTGGATCACGACGGCAACGTTATTTTGGACAACACCGCGCCGCAGTCCAAGCAGGTTATCAAAGAAACGACCGCATTTTTACTGACAAGCGCCATGGTGGACGTTGTTACAAGCGGCACGGGCGGTTCCGTAAACTTCGGCGGTATGCCAATCGCCGGTAAGACCGGTACGACGTCCGACTACAACGACGTATGGTTTTCCGGTTATACGCCCTACTACACGGCTACCGTCTGGACGGGCTTTGACAATAATGTAAAATTAACAGGCGACGAGAAAAACCTCGCTAAAAAATTATGGCGTGTCGTAATGTCCAAAATCCACGAAGAACTTCCGAACCAGTCTTTCAATATACCAAGCGGCATTGTGACCGCCACCGTCTGCGCCCGTTCAGGGAAGCAGCCGATTGAGGGGTTATGCAACGAGACGTTAAAGTTAGAATATTTTGCAGAGGGAACCGTTCCCACGGAAACATGCGATATTCATTATTCCGGTCCGGTATGTAACTACAGCCAGTTACCCGCTACGGAGTTCTGTCCGTTTAAGATTGACGGCGTCAGGGAACTTCCTCTGATAGAAAATGTTGCCCTGCAAAACGGCTCTCCGGGCGCCATGACGGAAGTTGTCAACGAGGACGGCTCCGTTACGATGGTTCCGACACAGACAGACCATATCTGCCCTCATAACGCGGAATTTTTTGCCACTCCGGGATATGAACAGATATTGGCTTCGCAACAGGCTGAAATAGACTATAGAAATGCACAGGCAGCCGCCGAAGCTGCCGCGGCTGCCGCAGCCAATCCGCCGGAGGGCGAACAGCCCCAGGAATAGATATCTCGGAAATATAAAAATAACAGGCGTAATAAAAAAGGGTATCTGTTTATCAGATACCCTTAATTTCTTTAATCTTTTCCTCTAATTCCCTAATCCCGTTCTGTGCATTGCGAATAGCCCTGCACTGCTCTTCATAATTCTCATCTGGCTCCGGGTCTGCGCCGTGCAGTTCGTAATACTTCTTTCCAATTTCCATATAGTTCTTTTTAACGACGTCCTCACAGGTATTAATCTGGCTTTTCAAATTCGCAATCTCCGCCAAATCCTTCGCCTTGTCCGTCACTTCCTTTCCTTTTACGGAAATCGTTTCTCCAATCTTACTCATAAAATTCTTATCCATTGTTTTAAAACCTCCTTTTTATTCTTTATCTGATAACAGTTGTTTCTTTAACCCTGCCAGATTCATACGCATCATGGCATAATCCGCATCCACCGGTCTTTTTAAATCCGGTGAAATCGCTGAATGGATATAAAACGTATCCATTCCCAGTTTCTTTGCTCCCGCAATATCGCAGTCCAAATCATTTCCTATCATAAGCGCTTTTTCAGGCTCTATCCGGAATTTCTCTATCAACAGCCCAAAAAACCTCTCATCCGGTTTCCTGACTCCATAATCGGACGAAATCAATATGCCGTCAAAACAATCATATATCTGCAGATACCGCAGCTCATATTCCGTAAAAATACGCTGTGCATTCGATAACAGATATACGCCCTTGTTCCTTTCCTTTAACTTTTGTAAAAGTTCTTTCGCACCTGCATATAATCTGATATGATGCGTGGAAAAGACCCGAAACATCTGCCCGGTATGCAGCACCAGTTCTTTTGTCGGCCTAACGCCCTTTTTCTCATATAATTCCCGGAAGACCTCCTCTATCGGTATTTCCGGATATGACTCATGCTCATAATGCGGCCGCCCCGCATATTTGCCTGCTTTCTCTCTTTCTTTAGCCGAAACAAGCGATAGATATAACGCATGTAATTCTTCTGCTTCATAAGCTGCCCCATAATAGCCGTAGAACAAACTCATTTTATTCCATAACATTTGTTGTCTTTCGTCTGTCCGAATATCAACCAGCGTTCCGTATAAATCAAAAATATAATCCTGATATAACTTTATGCTCATGATTATATTTCCTTTAAAGGATTGCCGTTAATCACCCTTTCATAGGGCATCAGCATTCCCTCTGTCATCTTCGACTGCACCTGCGCCTTACTTTGCGGCATCCTCAGTAAAAACCCTACCAGCTTCATGAAAAGAATGGTTCCTGCCTTCTTTTGCGGGAAATCATAGAAATGATGCTTCTTATAAAATTCATGGTCGGCGCGCATCATACCCTGCATTTCAAAAATTAAATCACGAAATATTTTCATGCCGCCAATGCCATAAAAGTTTTGATTGACCGTTATCCTATGGACAAGCGCATAGGCCAGCTTATCCGCACAGGTTTTCGGAGAATCCGCCCCAACGCCCTCATTCGTCGCAATTCCCGCCAAAAAATTACCGCCGACCTGACTTCTTGCTTCCAGAATCATCTGCAAATTCTCTTCCTGTGAAAATTCGCCGTCAATCAGATACGCCGTCGGTTTTCCCATTGTCACGGTACGATGCCCGTTACAAAACTGCCTGTCGTCATATGTCTTAAATAACGTTCCCATGGAATGGTCTTTAATCGTAAAAGCATATACGATACTGTCCGCCCTCTGCACCTTATTCCTTAAAAATTCGTCAAAGCCATCCTGATAAACGCATTTTCCATCTGCTGCACAATGAAAACAGCCCAGACAACCACCCTGAAATGAAAAATTCTGCAGATTCACTACATGGCTCACATACGGTAACGCTTTCCGAAAGTCAATAATCATCCGGCGCAGTCTCTCATTCTCTTCGCTGCAATCCGTTACAATCATGACACGGTATTTTTCATTCTTATCTTTAAGCGGCGTCTTATCAACGACTTCTTCATATGGAGAAGTCTCCTGCATTATTATATGTTTCACATAATTCCAATATGTAATAACCTGCAACTGCCCTTTTTTCGTCAGCAAATCGTTCATATCGGCAGAAAAGCCGCGCAGTACGCGCATCCCCATGTCTTTACAGTTATCCTCAATATAACGGTGTGCCGTCACATCATAGAAATGCTTGGAAGTTGTTATCTGAATCGCATACTTTCCGGAACAGTCGATATTTTTTGCCTTTAACGCCGCCATAAAACGATGAAGCTGCGACGGTGCAATAAATGTATAAACCGGATAGGCAAACAGGACTATCTGCGCCCATTTTACGGCTTCCTCCACCGGAGACATTTCCTGCTCCAGTAACGTAATCTGCGCTCCGGCATGAATCACGTCAAATTCATCCTTTGGAAATTTCTTTTGTAAAAAGCGTATCGTCTGATAGGTAATGCTGTTTTTTCCCTTTGGACTTCCGTTAATTACTAACACCCTCATATCGGCTGTTTCCTCCTTGGTGCTTCCTTTTTACTCTATATATACGTCATGTGTCACAAGATAATATCCGTCCTGCAATTCCTCAATCATCCAGGCCATAAGATACGCCTCTGCGCCTAGCTGCTCCAACGCGCTGTCCATATAAGCCTGACGATACCCCTCCGTCTGATACGCGTTATATACGCCCTGAAAAACCGGCTCTCCGTTTATCACAGTCTGGAATATATACTCTCCCTTTCCAGTCTGTGTAATCGTATTATAACATGTGTTATAATAATCCTGCAGCGTTGTCAAACTGCTGCTCGGAGAAAGTCCAAGGTCAGATAAACGTCTTCTGTAATCAACCACCGTATCTGTATCTGTATCTGCATCCTCATCCGTGCCGTCTCCGTTTTCATCGGATCCAGCCTCCAGATTCCGATACATTGTTCCATTACAGGGCGGCAGATTTATGGACAGTTCCTGTCTAAGATGCGTTCCCGCATAGTCGGAATCAGATTTATTGAAATAATCATAAGTACCCTCTCCGGTATCATCCCAAGTCGCATCCACATTATAGTAACCATCATCCAGTGCAACAATATTCCAGGCATGTTTCTCTCCGGCATAGCCTGTACAATAATAGCAGGGAATTCCAAGCTGCTGCATCATATACTGATACGCTCTGGCATATCCGGCACATACCGTCCTGCCGTTTACCAATGCGCTGTATGCACTCTGATTCATTGGCGCGGAAGCAACATATTCCACCTGCTTAATCAGGTTGTCATGGACATATTTTTCCCTGTCATAACTGCTGCCCTGACTTCGCGCGCCGTCCGTAATCGCTTTGGCTTTTTCCTCAAACTTGGCTTTTTCGCTTTCCAGATTCTGCGCCGTTTCATTAAACTGCAAATCAATTTCCGCGCACTGCCCGTTTCTCTTATATTTACAGGAATACGCCGTATCCATCCAGAATAACTCCGGATGGTCATTATAAACCGCCGCGAATATATTTCTAAGGGAATTTACGGAAACATCCTCCACCGGCGAAAACCTGTCGTTTAATGCCATCGCATTGGCATAAATCTGCCGGTACAAATGCTGCCCTGCTCCGTCTAGCATGGCATAATACGGATAAAAACGGATATCAAAGGTAAGACCGTCTCCGGTCTGCCCCTCGTCTATTTCATTTAAAAGCCACTGCGCCTCATCATCATCTATTTCGCTGCTGCTATCCTGAATCGGCTGATAACCGTTTTTCCCCGCTACATCGGCCGGCGCTGTAATACCGTATACCGGCGGATTAGTCCGTGTGCTGACGGGCTGCGCCTCATTCGACGTCGGATTTTTCGGCGTATCATATACGGGGCGTTCTATATTGCCCGACTCTCCGGTTGTTATCGTGCTTTCTGAATTTGCCGCATTATTATCGTTGTTTTCACCATTCTGTCCATCTTCGCCGTCTGCCTCACTATCTGCATCGGCGTCCGGCTCTGCGGTGGTATCGGCGTCCGCTTCCAACACATCGTCATCCTCTTTTTCCTCTATATGCAGCGTATTGGCAATTTTCTCTGACATTTCCGGATTCATCGCACACAAACCAATAAGCGCACAACATAATACAAAAAATAGAAGCAGACCATATAGGATTTTCCTTAATATATTCATATTACTTCCCCTCTTCCGTTCTTTTCACCTTTCCTGCTTATTTCTAATATTCTTTGCTAATCTCCTCCACCTGATATAATTGCTTAAAAGCCTCCAAATCCCTGCTGCTTTTAATCAGCATAACCTCTTCAAATTTTCCGGTGTGGATATCCTTAAATCCCGCCACCTGCTCACCCGTGCAGATGCTGCACTTTAAGACAGGTTTCGTATTCTCTTTATCATATTGCCTGATAATCGTTTTTTTACCAAACATAATCTCTTCTGCGCCTTTTCAAATGATATCGCCCATAGAGGCAGTTCTCTAACCTATTGTAACATTTTATGTCGGATTAAACAACGATTTTACTTGCAATCTTCTTTGAAAAATAGGAAAAACGATAATTGAGCATAAAAATGGAAACGCTGATGAAAGTCAGCATTTCCATTAAATCAACATTCTCTGTAAATTTAATTAATAAATATTCTTAAATGCACAAGATAAATTTCACCCTTTCTTCAAATATCACCTCTTAAATATTCCTGAACATATTAATTTGTTTTATCTCCATATGCCAATAACTCATTAAATACTCTTATCGCAAAACGATCTGTCATTCCAGAAATAAAGTCTAAAATAGCACATGTGTATATTTATTTATTCTGAAGTTTTTCATATAGTCTTTTTTTACAATATTCAATATTCTCATTCCGCTAATTTTTCTTTCTTTTTTACCAATTTTACCTTTTCCTAGTTACTATCACAAAATAAAGAAACAGAGTACGATAACTCATCCGTATGCAAAGAGAAAATATGACTTATTCATTAATTTCAAACACTTTAGATAGCAAAAACCGAATTGATTTAAAAACCACACAAAACACAAAAACGGAAACGCTGGATTTATCAACATTTCCGCTTCATTACACACAATTTATCATAAGTTCATGCTAACCCTAATTCTTTCATAGCATTTTCTTCCGATACAAACTCACAACATTCGGGATTGGTTTTGATTTCATGAAGCATTTGCATATCCCACTCATCCGGTTGAACTTCTTCTATATTTTCCCAGTTTATTCCAAACTTTTGTGCAATTATATTCCAAAGGGTTTGAGCATCATTCTCATTCATAACAGTTACAGCACCTAAAATTCTCTCTTTCACAGCACTCATAGTACATCTCCTTACTTATATATCTGTCCACGATTATCAATTTTCTCAATATATAGTATATCGCCAATTTTATTAAAAATGACCCGATAATCCCCCACTCGAAGCCTATAATTGGCTTGTCCTTGCAATTTTTTTATTGCTTCCGCAATACGAATTCGGGTCATTTTATCTTGCTTACTTAAAAACTTAATTGCCTGCTTTGAATAGTTTATCGTCATCTTAATATATGCATCCCTCCATATATGAACCTTTTTCAATAAAAACAGTCTTTTAACCTATTGTAACATTTTATGCTGGATTAAACAATGATTTTAAAATAAAAGCCATAATGTAAAATGCGCAATTTTATACAATCCTAAATACGCCCGAAATTGTACGATATTATCATGCAGTCCTTGGAGAGGAACGATAAACACTACTACTTTATCATACGAGGAGAATCAACAATGAACTATCTGAATTTATTTGAACAATTTAACAACGCCGGTAAACTGATTCTGCCGGATACGCAAATCGCTTTTGCCGATATCCCATGGTCTAAGCATCCCGTCTTTGAAGGGGTAGAACTAAAGCATATCGTTACCGCCAAGCAGACAAACGGGCAATTCAGTTACCATCTTGTAAGAATTGCCCCGCATAAACAAATCGGAACTCATGTCCACCAGACACAGCTTGAAACGCATGAGGTAATATCCGGCAGCGGCGTATGTATCAATGAAAATGTAAAAATAACGTACGAGCCGGGCGTCATATCCATACTGCCTATGAATGTACCGCATGAGGTACAGGCGGGCAATGAAGGCCTATATCTTTTTGCAAAGTTTATCCCGGCGTTAAGCTAACGTATGTTATTTTATGTTAATATCCTACAGGAAGTTTTATACATAACCGGCGTCAGTCCGACAACTTTTTCAAAATGCCTTATAAAGTGGCTTTGATCGCAAAATCCAGCCGACAAAGCCACTTCCGCCAGACTATCAGTATCGTGCATCATACGCTGCGCCTTACGGACGCGGTTCTGAATTTGAAACCGGTGCGGCGTCAAACCGACTTCCCGTTTAAAACTTCTGATAAAGTGATACTTGCTCACATACGCGGAATGCGCCATTTCATCAACGCTTATCTTCCTTTCAGGATAATGCTCTATCTGCTTTCTTGCCGAATCAATAACTGGTTCAGCCGTATATGAAACCGGAGTATTCTCAAATAAATCCACACAATCTAACAGTTTCCTTATTTGTACCTCGGTCAATTCACATTCATTAGCCGTATTTATCAAATACCGTATGTTATTTTTAATTTTTTCTTTACCAAATTGCACTATGGCGTTCTTATTAATACATATCGTCAACAACGAATACGGATTCTGCGCTTTGATACCATGCGGCATATAGGGAGGAACAGTAAAAAAATCATCCTTTCCACAAATGAAAGAATGATTTCCAACCGTCAGGGAAATGCTCCCTTGTAAAACCAGCCCAATCGTAAAAACCGAAACATGATTATGCAAAGGATATGATATCATGGAATAATTGCATAGTATCATTTCCATACCCGTGCGTTTGTCATATAAATATTGGACATTAGTTGTTTTTTGCATCGTTGCTCCTGCCTGTCTGAAAATGTAAATTCTTTCATTGTATCTTTTTATAATAACACTTTCTGCATAGGCTGACTAAGCAGCTTTGGAATAATCAATAATGGCGATTTCCTGCATAAGCTGCTTTGCCATATTCACCAAGGACTCAATTTGTTTTGCAACTTCATCTGAATAATATTTTTCACCGCATTGTTCACATTCTTCACAAGGTACATTTTTAATAATAATTATACAGCTTTTATAATTCACTACATGGGTTGTTAAAGATGGAACTGTAGTTTTGCATTTACAATACATACACATAATTATTGCCCCTTTCTTGTTTTCAAATCTTTTTCAAATTTATCAGTACTGGGAAAATATGCTGTTATAAAAAATAAAGCGTTGCCATCTGAACCCACAACTATATGCAGTATTCTATTTTCTTTTGTCTTTCCATAAATAAGACAACTAGGGTGAGGAAAATCCTCTGGATACTCCTCTATAATTTCTCCTGTTTGCAGACAAGCTTCTACATCAGCAATACATATATCCCTTTCCTGCATTCGTTCTAAACAATGTTTCGCCCATTTTATATTTGAAGCAGAAGTACTAAATAACGTTTGAATCTGTTTTATATCCATATTGTTTCATCCTTTACTCTCCTATAAGTATTATACACTATTTCCGCATGAAATAAAATAGCTGCATAAAAACATCAATTATTTTATAAAATGAATTACCCACAATAAACTTACGCTATCACCATGGAATAAAGGCTTTACACCTTTTTAATAAAAGCAAATTAAAATACAGCAATACATACAAACAGTAAAATGCCAACATATTATACTTGCCACAATGTGGATTGAAATGTTAGAATATTTCAGTCGGAGCTTTTTAGGAACCATGATTTTTAAAGGATTCCTATCCATGCTTTGACGAAAAACAAATATACGAAAAATGCGGAAGGAGAAACTGACACAAATGAACAAAAAGATAATGATGCTCATCATGGCAGCGACCATGACAGGCACAGTCTTGACAGGTTGCGGGGGGGCAACACAGAGACGGAAGAGCAGACCTCTATAGCAGAATCTGAAGAGACTGCCACGACAGATGAATCGACGGAGACTACTAACGAGACCGCATCCGAAGAAACGGAGGACGCAGAAACAGCAGAACCCGAAACTGAAACAAATTACATAAATTTGCAAACAACAGAATATAACGCGGACGGTTCGGTGAAAGAAATCAAAAAATTTATTTATGATGAGTCCGGTAATAGAGTAAAAGAGATTACTTACGGTGCAGATGCTTCTTTGGAATCATCAACGGAGTATGAACGCGGCGCAGACGGTTTGCTCACAAAAAGCATTTCCTATGATACAGAGGGAAATATAACCGAAATATATGAACCGGCAAAACCTGAAGAAGAGGATAACGGCGATTATACGAAGTATTCCGGGGGAACCAGCTATGATGCGGACGGGAATATAATAAGATCCCATATATCGAAAAATGAGTATGATGATAACGAAAATCAAATCAAACAAACCACAACACAAATGTCTGATTTTGGCGATGGTTTAGAGACCTATATCATGGGCAGTGAATGGGAATACGATGATAATAACCGGATGATTAAAGCAATTTATTATGCAGACGATGGAATCACGGTCAGTCAAACCTGTGAATACGCCTATGACAGCGCAGGAAATTGCATCACAGAAACAGCATACGATGCAGACGGTTCCGTAACTTCAACGGTAGACAGGGAGTATGATGCCGAGAGCCATGTCATAAAAGAAACGCAGACAAATGCTGACGGCAGCGGATATATGCTTACAGAGTCTGAATATGATAACCGTGGCAATATGATAAAGCGGTCAACCGAATCTAATTATGATTATTATACCGCAAGTTATTTGTCGGAATATGAGTATGACACAGATGGTCGGCAAGTTAGATACACCTATTATTCTGACGGCGTAATGGAATCCATGAGTTGTACGGAATATAATGAACATGGAAATGTGATTAAGAATATTTCCTATAATACGGATGAAACCTGGGCCGGAATCACGGAATACAAGTATATGGCATTACAGGACTATCTTGCCGCAAAGGAATCTATCGACCAGGAAGAGATTGAAGCCGCCAATACGGAATCAGTTGAAACGCTGTTATCAGATTCAGGAATAACAATCGCAGAAACAGCGGCGCCTTCACTTTCATCCCTGTCTATACCTGCAGCAACCGTAAAAATAGAAACAGGCGGCGGCTCGTCCATGGTAGCAGGGAGCAGTATTTGGTCGCAGACCTATGATTCCGGCAGTAAAATGACAGGCGGTCATATAGGATGGGATGGCGAATTGCAAAATACAGTGGTTGAATCAACGGATGCCTATGGAGTTACCTATCGGTCATACGCATTCAAAAATCTAAGTCCGGCGGAAAATGTGCAAAGCGCTAAGAATGCGTTAGCTGATTATATGGCAGCAAACCCCCGCTCGCCTTTTACCGCTTTAGTAAAAGAATCCGGCAGTGAAATTGTTATTGTCACTTACCCGGCTCTTTTTCCGGATGGAATTGAAGGATGTAACAAATATCCGGATATAGATTTACTGGCATGGGATTTCTTTTTAGTGGATGGCAAGCTGCATATTTTGTGTGCGGATAACACTTTTGATTGGTTAGAAGGCACACCTCTTCCTGATATATATATTTCGCAATATCTTAATGGAGCATTTAATTCTTTATCAAGTATGCTTAAATGATGACCTATATCCAGTTATTGTTTCAAAGATAAACACATTAAGTAACTTATCAACAGCCTTGCAGTTATAACCGCAAGGCTGTTGAGTTTTTGATTATAATAACTCAGTCTCATCCATTTCCCTTATCAAATCAAATATTTCCAAATCCTTAATTCGTATATCAACGTATAAAGGCTTATCCATGGTATGCATCTACATAACCTCTTGTCAAAAATACATTTCTTTCACTAAATCAATTCAATCGCTTTTTTCCACATTTGTTTCTTTTCTTGCTCAGTTACTTTTTTCTTAGCTTTCTTGTCATAATTATACGCACTACTAGAAGATACTAACGGAATTATGTCCATACCAGTGTATGGTTTGACCAATTTATTATATTGTTTCTCTGCTTTTTTCCATTTGCATATCTTTGTTTAATTGACGTTCTTTTCAAAAGATTAGGAATATCAGTAGGTGTTACATTCTTTATACTGCTATCATTTGACCTTTTAATATCGCAATTCTTACAAACATCCCAAAACGCGTTTCCTTATGTGCATAATAAAATCCTGCTTTTCTGGATTTAACGGAGGGCATACTTCCTAATACTCATTATCCAATTTCTAAGCTAACTATAAGTATTACTAATCTCAAACTCTCATTAATCATACTTCGATAATCTCCAAAAATTTCTGAGGTGGTATTGCCTTAACTTGTGAGTATCGAAAATCTTCTGTATTTCTAGTAACAATAAAATCTGCATTAACTTCTTTAGCACATTTATCTTGCAAACAATCTTCAAAATCTGTAAATTCCACTCGCTCTATTGCATCATAAATTTTCTCGTGACTTGCCCCTGTCACTTGTAAAACAAAACATAACTTTTTCAGCATTTTCCGTCTATCCACTTCTGAATAATTTTTCCTTAAAATATAGAAAATATTAGGAATACTATGGAAAGCAATATAACCTTTAATTTTCTCACTCGCACATAATCTAATAATTTCTCTGGCAGCATCATAATATGGCTGTCTCATAGTCAAAAAATCTAAGGCAATATTTGTGTCAATTAAAATAACCATATTTTTCATCTCTCGCCTCTGCCAACTCCTTATCATAATCCAATTCCGTCAATGCAGGAACAATCATTTTTTCCAATTCAAAGAATGCTGTCATTTTAGGTGTTATTGTTTCTGTAGTATTTCGGTTATTATCTAAAACTTTATCTTTTAACGCACGTATATATTCAATGATATATGGCATATGCTCTTCCGGCATTTGTTCCACTAATTGAATTGCCTCACGTCTTAACGCTGTCATCGTTTTCACCCTTTCTCCAGATACATCTCTGCTATTCTGTAAGTATTATATACTATTTCCGCATGAAATAAAATATTTATAACAAAATGTTTTTCTGTGAGTATTTTTGTGAGTATTTTTCACTTTCACAAAATAAAAAGGGCGAAAATGCTTGAAATATCAGCATTTCCGCTCCATTAAAAAAAGCGCGAGACGGGACTCGAACCCGCGACCCCGACCTTGGCAAGGTCGTACTCCACCAACTGAGCCACTCGCGCAAATTATTCATCCAAACGAACTAACAGACCTCTGCACCGTCGGACAAATAATAGCATACTACACTTAATAATTTTTGTCAACGAAAAATTTTAAAAATAGTCTCATCAAAGTAAACCCTCATTCTACGCCAGTTTATCAGCGCATTTGATACGGTAAATCCGCCGCAGCGACTCGTCGATTCTGTCCTCGGAAATCGTTCCCTCTCTAACCGCCGCCAAAAGCCCATTATAAGCCGCTTCAAAATCTTCAGGCATCAAAAGGATATCCACGCCCGCCTCAATTGCTTTTACCGCAGCTTCTTCCGAAGTATAATCCTCCGTAATCGCACCCATGTCCAGCGCGTCCGTAATGACAACGCCGTCAAATCCCAGCTCTCCACGAAGAATATCCGTGACAACCGCTTTTGACAAAGAACTTGGTACCAGTTCCGCGTCTAAAGAAGACGCTATTACATGTCCGACCATCACGAAATCCGCTCCGGCTTCAATCCCCGCCTGAAAAGGAAGAAAGTCGGAATTTTTCATGCTGTCCAATGTCGCCTCCAGCTCCACTTTTCCGTCATGCGTATCCTCGTTAGCCGAACCAATACCGGGAAAATGTTTTAAACATGCGCTGACTCCCGTTCCCTGCATACCGTCTACCACATTTGCCACCATTTCCGCACAAACTCCGGCATCCGCCCCGAATGAGCGTTTTCCCAATACCCCGCTTCCTTCTTCGGTAACAACATCCGCCACGGGCGCAAAATTTAAGTTGAATCCCAGTTCACTCAAATAGGAACCTATGGTAATACCGGTTTCATAAGCGGCGGAAGCATCGCCATTTTCCCCGATATCCGCCATATTATCCACCTTAATCACTTCAATATCACTGTTCGCCACACGGCTGACCTCTCCACCCTCTTCATCCACTGCAAGGAACATGGGATATTTGCTCTTAGGCGGCGTACTTGAAAGCATTTCCGTCAACTGTTCTTTATCTATGATATTCTGGCTAAAATAAATCAACCCGCCAACTGCATACTTATTTAACGCTTCCTGCGTCGCGTCGCCCGCCTGGGTAACGGTTCCCACTCCGGTCAACGCCTCCGGCGTAATAATAAAAAGCCCCGCTACCTTATCTTCCAAAGGCATTGTTTCTATATAATTATTTACAAGCTCATTAAGTTGTTCATCCATAGTCGCTACCTCTATTTCCGGAGGCGCTTCCACAATCATATTCTGCGGTTCTGCTTCCGCTGCGTTCTCCAGATGAGCTGCTTCCATCTCTGCGGCCTGTTTCTTCTCTTTTGCCGCGGAAGCAATCCGTCCTCCCGCAATAATTCCGCCTGCTGCCAGTGCGATTATAATAAGACCGACAACAGTGTAGGAGATAATCTGATTCCTGATACGCCTTTTGTGTCTGTAAAAACGCCTGTCTTCTTCACTCTCTTCCTCTTCTTCCATGTCGTCTTCTTCTATATCGTCGTTATCTTCTTCGTCGTCATCATCTTCGTTGTCTTCATCTTCATCATCGTCGTCATCTTCGTCCATATCAATATCTTCATCCTCGATGTCATCTATCTCATCATCTTCCAGTTCCTCCTCTGAAAAAAGATGTTTTTTACGGTTAATCAATTTTCCCATACAATTCTCCAATCCTTATGTTCTTTTCAACCTTACATACAAGATATAGTATATGATACCCTATTTTTATACATTTTACCACATATTTTTTATCTTTCTCTCTATTTCTTTTTATTTTCGAGAAAAACGATTCAAACAAAGGTGCCTGCGCACATACATTTTGCCTCTGCCATGTGGGCTTTCCGGGTAAAGAACAACGAGGAAGCGGGTATCAATCTTTTCGATTAACACCCGCTTCTAAACTATACTGTCCACTGGTCCTTACCTCCATTTTTCCTCTTTCGTACTCTTTCCACCTTTTCTTTTGTATGAATATACTGTAACGGTTTTTCTTTTCTCTCTTGTTCTTCGTTACTTTTTCTTCTGTACTCGATTACGATTCTAATAGATGTTTTCCTTTCGGAAATATTCTATTTTGTTTTGTCTTTAGTTCCTTATTCATTTGTACTTTAAAATGGATTTTAATTTACGTTTTCGGCGGACCGTACCTCCTTTTCCATAGATGTGAGTCCTGTTTGCCTCACCTCTATTGTAGTATCTATGTGAATTTGTTTTTGTAAGTTTATTATATCATATGCTTTTAATTTGTCAACACATTTTTCAAAATTTCTTTTAATTTTTACAACTTTTTTTCATTTTTTCCATATTATCTCATTTTTTCCTTATTTTCCCTGATTATACAGTTAAATCTACCCTATAAAAACTGCTAAAATATTGACAAGCAGCATATTATAAAAAAGGAAACGGAGGTTACAACCATGTCACACAAAACAACAGCATTTGCCGCTATGGCGCATTCCATTATTGAAAATCTGGAAAAAAGGAATATGTCGGGATATTACTTTGAAACAGGCGCAGAGTGCGTGCGGGCAATCATGGAATCCATTCCCGAGGGCAGTTCCATCGGCTGGGGCGGCAGCGAAACAATTAAGGAAATTGGTCTGATGGACGCCATCCAGAACGGCTCCTATGAGTTAATTGACAGAATGAGCGCCAAAAATTCCGACGAGGCAAGACAAATCTATGCCAAAACCGTTCTCGCCGATTATTATTTGATGAGTAGCAATGCGCTTACCATAAACGGAGAGCTGATTAATATCGACGGCAACGGCAACCGCGTTGCCTGCCTGATTCAAGGGCCGTCCCATGTCATTATCGTTGTCGGCATGAATAAAATCGTTACGGATGTAGAAAGCGGCGTTGCCAGAGCCAGAAACATGGCTTCCCCGGCCAATGCCATCCGCCTGAATAAGAAACTGCCCTGCGCCGCAAGCGGCCACTGTCATGACTGCCTGTCACCGGACTGTTTCTGCAATCAAATCGTCATAACGAGAAGAAGCGGACATACCGGCAGAATCCATGTATATCTGGTTGCGGAGGATTTAGGCTACTGATAATCAAAGCTGATACAATACAAAAATATCATAAATCGCCTTAATCGCCGTTTCAAAATCCGCATTGGCAACTCCGATAATAATATTCAACTCACTGGAACCCTGGTCTATCATCTTGACATTGACATTGGAATGCGCCAGTGCGGAAAAGATTCTTCCCGCCGTTCCTCTTGTGGATTTCATACCGCGCCCCACAACGGCAATTAACGCAAGATCGGCTTCAATATCAATCGCATCAGGGTCGGCAAGCCTGTGAATGCCGGAAACCACTTTCTGTTCCTTGTGCATAAATTCGTCCTGATGCACAAAAACGGTCATCGTATCAATACCGGACGGTACATGCTCAAAGGAAATGCCGTTGTCTTCAAAAACCTGTAACACTTTACGTCCGAAGCCGATTTCGGAGTTCATCTGGTCTTTTTCAATGTTGACGGCGCAAAAGCCTTTCTTTCCGGCAATACCGGTAATGACATACTTGGGTTTTTGACAGGTGCTTTCCACAATCCAGGTTCCCGCATCCTCCGGTGCATTCGTATTGCGGATATTAATGGGAATACCCTCGCTTCTGACCGGGAAAATAGCGTCCTCATGCAGTACGCTCGCTCCCATATAGGCCAGCTCTCTAAGCTCTTTATAAGTAATTGTCTCAATGGTTTCGGGTTTATAAATAATTCTAGGGTCGGCGACCATAAAGCCCGAAACGTCCGTCCAGTTTTCATAGACGTCCGCTTTGACCGCTCTTGCCACGATAGAACCGGTAATATCGGAACCGCCGCGGGAAAATGTTTTGACGATTCCATCCGCGTACGCGCCGTAAAATCCCGGAATGACTGCCGTTTCCAAAGATAACAGTCGTTCTTTCATTAACGTATTTGTCTCTTTTGCATCAAATTCTCCGTTTTCATCAAAGCGAATAACGCTGGCTGCGTCTATAAACTCAAAGCCCAGATAGGCCGCCATAATAATACCGTTTAAATACTCCCCTCTGGACGCCGCATAATCTTTTCCAATTTTATTTTTGAAATTTTTAGCAATCGTCTTAAACTCTTCTTCCAATGAAAGCGTCAAAGATAAACCGTCGATAATTTCCTGATATCTTTCCTTAATTGCCTTCAACTCTTCCTTAAAATCTTTGCCCGCATCGGCCAAGTCATAACATGCATACAGCATATCCGTTACTTTTGTATCATCCGCATATCTTTTTCCGGGTGCAGACGGTACGACAAATTTACGTTCTTTATCCGCATGAATAATATCGCCGACTTTCTTAAACTGCTCCGCACTGGCAAGAGAACTTCCGCCAAATTTCACTACTTTTCTCATCTTTCACAACCAGCCTTCCTTTTATCGTTCAAATAAATGATTTATCAGCGTATGCCCGACCGGAATATAATTACCGCTGGCGCTGCCTTCTTTTTCATTGTAATGCCATGTTTCATCAAGTGGATGTTCGCTGTCATAAAGCAGATACGGTACGCTGTCGGCCGTATGCGTCCTGACCCTTATCGGCGTCGGATGATCCGGCAGTATCAGCATACGGTAAGGTACGCCCTCTGCATCCAGTTTTTCCACCAGCGGCGCAACCACTCTTGCATCCAGATATTCTATCGCCTGCACCTTACGTTCCACGCTGCCCTGATGCCCCATCTCGTCCGGAGCCTCCAGATGAATATAGGCAAAATCATAACCGTCCTTTAAAAGCGCGGTAAGCGCAGCCTGTACTTTTCCCTCATAATTGGTATGCAGACCGCCGTTTGCGCCCTCTACCTGCGCCACGCCCATGCCTGCGCCGACGGCAATGCCTTTTAATAAATCGACCGCCGATACCATCATGCCTTTTTTACCCGTCTTCTCTTCAAAAGAGGAAAGTAACGGTTTCGTTCCCGCTCCCCAAAACCAACAGCAGTTGGCAGGGTTTAAGCCGTTCTTTTTTCTTTCTGTATTAATCGGATGATTGACTAAAATATCATAGCTTTTTTTCATCATTTCCCGTAAAGCCTGATTTTCGGGAAGATGCTGTCCGATTTTCTGTGTCAGCACATCATGAGGCTGCGTTAATTCTATCACTTCCCCTTTATCCCATATCAGGCAATGCCTGTAACTCGTTCCCGCATAAAACTTGTATGTTTCGTTTTCCAGTTCCTTCTTGACCGCATTTAATAAAACGGTGCAGTCTTCTGTACTGATTTCACCGGAACTGTGGTCTATAATGGTTCTTTCTTCAAATGGAACGTCATCCTCGGAAAGCGTTACAATATTACAGCGAAGCGCAATATCCGTATCTTTCATCGGCACACCGATACTAAGCGCCTCTAACGGCGAACGTCCGGAATAATACTTTTTCGGGTCATATCCTAAAACAGAGAGATTTGCCGTATCGGAACCCGGCTTCATTCCCTCCGGAATCGTATGCACCATCCCAATCTCCGCTTTTTTACTCAGCTCATCCATCGCAGGCGTCTTAGCATAGGCAAGCGGCGTCTGTCCGCCCAGGCTCTCTATCGGCTCATCCGCCATACCGTCTCCCAAAACGATAATATACTTCCTGTCCATTTCTGTACTCCTTCTTATTCTTATCCCTCAATACGGATTCTGTTAATCATACCGCCGATAGCGGAAATTTTTTCATTGAATGCCTTTTCTGTCATAACACTTGTTATGAAAGCAAATTCTCCGGCTATCCCTACGTCAATTTCCTCTACCGCGCCAAAAGCCGCCAGTGCGTTTTCTTTCCCGGCCGCTTTTACACGAACAAAGAATCTGTGTTTCGTATCTGCAATATCCATTAAGTTTACTCTCTTATTATCCCAGAAGCACATAACCGTCTTACCCGGATGCCTTGCACAATCCACGACATCGGAAACGACCGCGCTCGCCGTTGGCAGTTTGCCCGCTCCGCGCCCGTAGTACATGGAATCCCCAAGCATATTGCTGTGTATATAAACGGCATTGAAAACATCATTTACGCTGTAAAGCGGATGCTCTTTGGAAATCATAAAAGGCGCCACCATCGCATAAAAGCCGTTTTCCGTATTCCTGCTCATAGCAAGCAGTTTGACGGAACGCCCCATCTTCTTTGCATACAAAAAATCCGCCCGGGAAATTTTGGTAATTCCCTCGGTATAAATATCCTCGTAATTAACGTTTTCCCCTTTCATCAAAGAAGAAAGAATCGCGATTTTTCTACAGGCGTCATACCCTTCTATATCCGCTTCCGGATTTCTCTCGGCATAACCGTTATCCTGCGCTTCTTTTAAAACTTCGGCAAAATCTGCGCCGTTTTTATCCATTTTGGTTAAAATATAGTTTGTCGTACCGTTTAAAATACCTGTAATGGCATCAATTTTTTCAGCCGTCAGAGAATAATTCAAAGGCCGGATAATCGGAATGCCGCCGCCTACGCTCGCTTCAAAAAGATAGTTGCAATGATTCTGCTTCGCCAGTTCAATCAACTCTGCACCGTGGTCCGCAACAAGCTCCTTATTGGAAGTACAGACACTTTTTCCCGCAAGCAGCGCCTGTTTGGAAAAATCATAGGCCGGTCTGAGTCCTCCCATCGTCTCACAGATAATGGAAACCTCAGGGTCATTTAAAATGATATTAAAATCATGAACCACCTTATGTTCATAAGCATCACCCGGAAAGTCTCGCAAGTCCAGAATATATTTAATATTTAATTCCTCGCCCGCTTTCTTGTTGATTTCTGCTTTGTTGGTTTCAATCACTTCTACGACACCGCTTCCCACCGTACCGTATCCTAAAACTGCTACCTGAATCATTTTCCGTCCAGCCTCTCTTTCTCTCCTTAGTTCAGCGGATATTTATCCGTTAATGTCTTGATAATGCCGCGCGCTTTCTGAATGCCCGCTTCTCCCTCTTTAATAACAGTTGCTATTGCTTCCGCTACCTGATCCATGTCATCCGTTTTTAAACCACGGGAGGTAGCCGCCGGCGTACCTAGCCTGATGCCGCTTGTGACAAACGGAGACTTCGGGTCATTCGGAATCGTATTCTTATTGGCGGTAATATGCGCTTCATCCAAAAGCTTTTCCACTGCCTTTCCGGTCAAATCATAATTTGTCAAATCCACTAACATCAGATGGTTGTCCGTACCGCCGGAAACAATCCTGATATCCCTGGACAGAAGCCCTTTGCAAAGTGCCTGCGCATTGTCTATAATGCCCTGCTGATACTCTTTAAACGCCGGAGAAAGCGCTTCTTTGAAACAAACCGCTTTGGCCGCAATCACGTGCATTAAAGGTCCTCCCTGAATGCCCGGGAAAATCGCTTTGTTAAAATTATATTTATCGGCAACCTCCTTAGAGGACATAATCATGCCGCCGCGGGGTCCGCGCAGCGTCTTATGCGTTGTCGTTGTCGTTACATGCGCATACGGAATCGGACTCGGATGCAGCCCTGCCGCTACCAGTCCCGCAATATGCGCGATATCTACCATCAAAACGGCTCCCACTTCGTCCGCAATCTCCCTGAACTTTTTAAAATCCAGCGTTCTTGCATAAGCGGACGCGCCCGCTACAATCATTTTCGGTTTACATTCCAATGCAATCTCTCTGACCTTATCATAATCAAGAAAGCCGTCGTCATTTACGCCATAAGGCACACAGTGAAAATATTTACCGGACATATTGACCGGTGAACCGTGGGAAAGATGTCCGCCGTGGTCAAGGTTCATTCCCATAAAAGTGTCGCCCGGCTCCATTACCGCAAAAAATACCGCCATATTCGCCTGTGCGCCCGAATGCGGCTGTACATTGACATACTCACAGCCAAACAGTTCTTTTGCTCTTTCTATTGCAAGATTTTCCACTACATCAACGCATTCACAGCCGCCGTAATATCTTTTGGCCGGATACCCTTCCGCATATTTATTTGTTAAAGGGCTGCCCATTGCCGCCATAACTGCCTTACTTACCCAGTTTTCCGATGCGATTAACTCAATATGCGAGTTCTGACGATTCTGTTCGTCAACGATTGCCTGCGCTATTTCCGGGTCCACTGCCTTTACTTCATCTAATGAATACATTTCTGTTCCTGCCTTTCTTTTTATACTTCCTGTTCTATTATTTATAAAAAACCAGTGTAAGTATATCACAAGGATGGATTAGGACGCAATATCTTATTCCCACTTTCCGTAAATCATAAATCATGATATAATGTACGCATAAGAAAAACAAGCGGCTGCGAAGCAGACATTTGTTTTTCTGCGGGCATTAACGAGCAAATGTCCGATGAAATCGGACAAAGAGCGCTGAAAGCGCGAGTTTGCGAGTTTATGATATAATGTACGCGATGGCAATGAGCAGTGCCACGAAGTAAGATGACAAAATGGCAGCCTGCTGACAATTTTTTCAGATTGCGGAGCGATAGGGCGAAGCCCGCGAATAAGGAAAACTGCAGGTTTTCCGAGTGGACACTGCGGAGATAATATAATAAACGTAAGTTTGCGAGTTTGGATAAAGAGGATACGAAGATGTACTATATTATAGTAAATCCGGCTTCCAAGTCAGGCCGAGGCCTGCAAATATGGCAAAAGCTGGAACCTGTTTTAAAAGAAAAAAATATTCCATATAAGGTGATGCTATCCAAACACAACGGACATGTCACCGAACTTGTCAGGAAAATTACAAGTTCCGATGCTATTATCAACCTTATCATTTTAGGCGGCGACGGCACGATGAACGAGGCGTTACAGGGCATCCGGGATTTTTCCAAAACAAATATCGGCTATATTCCCACCGGTTCCAGCAATGATTTGGCAAGAGACATGAATTTAGGCAAAGACCCGCTTGCCATACTGGAGACCATTTTAGATAAAAACACTTCCCGGAAAGCCGACATTGGCCTGCTCACTTATCAAAACCGCGCGCAGGCTTCCGTAAAAATGAATGATTCCCGGGATTCGCTTTCTATAGATACACGTTATTTTGCCGTCAGCAGCGGCATCGGCTTTGATGCTGCCGTATGTGAGGAGGCTCTTTCCTCCCGCATAAAAAATGTGCTGAACAAATTAAAACTCGGAAAGCTGACCTATCTTGGCATTGCGCTCAAACAATTAATTACCGCAAAACCGGTATCGTGCGAACTGACTCTGGACGGCGGTTCTCCAATTTATGTAAACCGATTTCTTTTCAGTGCATTCATGATCCGCCGTTATGAAGGCGGTGGATTCAAATTCTGCCCCGACGCCGACGCCGAAGACGGCGTGCTTGACTTATGTTTTGTCGGCAGCCTGCCAAAGCTTCTCATTTTGATTGCGCTGCCTACCGCTTTTTTCGGAAAACACTATATGTTTCCTCACATAACCCATTACCGGGCAAAACAGGTGGAAATAAAGACCTCCGCCCCGCTCTGGGTACATACGGACGGGGAAGTACATTACAAATCCGACCATATAGCCATTACCTGTGAAAAGCAGACCTTAAACTTTTTGAATTAAACGGATGGCGCTTTTGCCTAATTTGAACATTTTAGCTATTTTTTATGCAAAAAAAGAAAAATTTTTATACAAAAATGATTTTGACTTTTTTCTGTATTCTGCTAAGATTGTTTTCAATATAATATGTAATATAAATGAATTGAAAACAATACACGCTTAGAAATATCATTTCCGGCGTAAAGAGGAGACAGGTATTACAATGAAAGTGATGAAATCATTTTGGTATCAATATAAACACGCGGTTCCACTGATTATTTATTCCATTATCTATCTTACATGGTTCAGTCACCTGGAACTTACCGTAAGACATTACAAAGTCATACATGTTGCGCTGGACGATTATATTCCGTTCTGTGAGGCATTTGTGGTTCCCTACTTATTATGGTTTGCCTATGTTGCAGCTACCGTCCTCTTTTTCTTTTTTAAAGATAAAGACGAATATTTCAAAAGCTGCACTTTCCTCTTTACTGGAATGACCATCTTTTTATTAGTTTCCACGGTTGCTCCTAACGGGCATCACTTAAGGCCCTTTACCATGCCGCGGGATAATATTTTCACACAGTTGGTTTCTTTCCTGTACCGCACTGATACGCCTACTAACCTGTGGCCCAGCATTCATGTATATAATTCGCTCGGATGCCACTTTGCGATTGCCAAGAGCAAACACTTCAAGCATCATAAGGGAGTCCGCATTGCTTCCCTGGCGCTTTGTATTTCGATTATTATGTCAACCGTATTGATTAAGCAGCATTCGATGTTTGACGTTATGACTGCTTTCATTATGGCTGCTGTCATGTATCTGATTGTATACCGCTCCGATGTTCTACTGAATCTGAAACATAATTATGAGAATAAGCATAAAAGAAAACCGGAATCAGGAATCCTCTGATTCCGGCTTTTTATTTTATGATGGATTAGTTTAGTTGAATTTAAAGAAACGCTGGCAGATTTTATAACCCTCTACGGATATTTTCCGACCGCCCCTGCCCGGAAGATTCATGGAATTTCCCATAATGCCGTATCTGAGTCTGATATACAAAAAGATATCTTTCTGCCTAATGGTATTCCAAAGTTCTTTTTTCTTTGCAAGACTTTCCTCCGTATCTGCACGTATTAATAATATAGAAGAAATCACGGTAATAATTTCCAGATAATTTACCATATAAACGCGCATTTTACGTTTCTTATATATCTCCGCCTTTTTCTGCACCAGATAGTCTAACATCAACTTATTGACATAAATCTGCTGGTCAATTCTGGATATCATAACCTGCTCATTAACAGACTGTCCTTCCCGCCCGATATAGTATCTGTAAAAATTAACGTCCAGGTAATACATGGTCTTTACGTAAGGAAGCGGCTCAAAAACAAAAAGGTTGTCCACATAAAATGTATGCTCCGGCAGTTTCAGCCCGCATTCTTTTAACAGTTTCGTCCTGAAAATAACAGAGTGCATCAAAATATACTGTCCTTTATGGAAATGCCTGACCTCATCCCATGTGAATAATTTATCTTTTGGCAGCGCATGATGATACTTCATGACTTTATTTTTTTTCTCGCCCTCTTTTTCATAGACAAAATTGCTAATCAGCATGTCTAACACCGGGCTGCCGCCCGCCAGTTCCCGCAATATCTGCAATATTTTCTGATAAGCGCTCTCCTTAACCCAGTCATCACTGTCCACTACTTTAAAATAGAGTCCTGACGCATGCGCCAGCCCTGCATTGACCGCCGCGCCGTGACCGCCGTTTTCCTGATGAATCGCCCTGACAATCCCCGGATATGCCGTCTCATATTCATCCGCGATACTTGCTGTCTTATCCGTAGAACCATCGTCTACAATCAAAATCTCTACATCTGCACCGCCTGTCAGCAAAGATTCCACGCACTTGCGCATATAGGCCTCCGAATTATAACATGGCACTGCTATTGATAAAAGTTTCATCCTCTGCTTCTCCTCCGTTTTCGATTACTGTTTTAAACAGACCGTTCCTGTGTACCCAAAAACTTCATGTATGCGCTAAATGCCGACGGAACCGGATATCTCTCCTCCAATTCCTGCAGCGTGGCAAAAAATAATTCATCGGTCGGCTCTTTCTTCTCCAGTTCATCTATCCGTACCGAAAATCCCGTCATATGCCATTCTTTATGGGTAAAAATATGCTTTGCCGTTGTCAGTTTCTCAATTTTAAGAGGCATCATACCCATTGACTTTATATGAGCAAGCACTCTCCCAGCCGTCTGCGTTCCATCCATAGACGGAAATTCATACATCCCCGCCAGTAAACCTTTGTCTTTGCGTTTTCGCAACGCGACCTTATCATCCTTTCGGATAACAAGAACCGTCTTTTCCTCGACACTACGCTGTTTTTTCAACGATTTTTTCGGAAATTCCGCCACACGTTCCGTCCGCGATGCCTCACAAAACGCCGCTAACGGACATATGCCGCATTTGGCCGTTCCGTTGGGAATACAGACAACCGCTCCCAATTCCATCAAAGCCTGATTGAAATCGCCCGGTCTGTCGCCCGGCATTATCTGTAATATTTCCGCTTCAACCGCACGCTTTACCCCGGCGTCCAGAATATCCCGTTCATCCAGCCTAAGCCTTGCCAAAATACGAAGAACGTTACCGTCCACCGCAGGATGAGGTCTGCCGAAAGCGATGGATGCAATAGCTCCCGCCGTATAGCTGCCGATACCGGGCAGTTTGATAAGTTCTTCATAGGAATCCGGCATCCGCCCGTCATACTCTATAACGATTTTATCGGCCGCTTTCTTCAAATTTCTGGCACGATTATAATAGCCAAGCCCTTCCCACAATTTCAACAACTTTTCTTCGTCTGTCTCGGCAAGAGCCTGAATGTCCGGCAGTTCCTGCATAAATCTGTCGTAATAAGGCTTCACAGCCTCCACTCGTGTCTGTTGTAACATGATTTCGGAAACCCATACATGATAAGGCGTTGGGGATTGGCGCCATGGCAGAATCCGTTTCCCCTTATCATACCACGCAAGCAGGGGTTTTACTATTTTCTCTAACAACTTTTCATACCACTTTCTTATTTTTAAGAGGAATTATCCCACGCCGCTCTGTTCTTATAAGGCACTCTGGCCGCCGGAACTACTCTGGAAGCCGTTTTCGTATGCACCGCCTGGTCGTCAAAAAAGATATGCGCTCCGAATGCTTTCAGTACATCCGTTTTCTGAACTCCTCCTAAGAAAAATGCCTCATCAATTCTGACATTCCATGCCCGCAGGGTGCGGATAACTCTTTCATGCGCGGGCGCGCATCTGGACGTTACAAGCGCGGTTCTGATAGGGGCTTCTTCCACCGCGTAGCCGCTCTGTAACTCCGACAATATCTTCAAAAATCTGGCGAATGGGCCTGCCTGTAACGGATTATCGGCGTTCTTCCTTTCATTTTCCTCGAATGCTTCCAATCCCTGTTCTTTAAAAATACGCTCCGATTCATCCGAAAACAATACGGCATCCCCGTCAAACGCTATCCGTATCTGTTTAATCTGATGCTCGCAGTCATACGTATGTATCTCGTCGTTACAGATAATTCCGGCGGCAATATTGGAATCTATTGCACTTTGTACATCATCTTCATATGCCGACAAAAACAAATCCGTTCTAAATGCCTCCAAATACGGCGCAAGGGATGCGCCGCTCGCTAATACGGCTCTTGTAATATTTAAACCATAATATTTGATGGCATTAAATACGCGAAGCGATGTATCCGGACTGTTACGGGACATAATAATCACTTCTACACAGTCTTCTTTGCCCGGCAGATTATTCAGATTCAACAACGCCCTAATAAGCGGAAATCCCGGACCCGGCCGCAAAATCTCATCCTCATGCGCTACCTGATACCTGCAATAGGCTTCTACGCCGTCCGTTTCAAATATTTGATTTTCACAGGATAAATCAAACAAGGCTCTGGAAGAAACCCCTACAACCAGTTTTTTCTCCAAATCATAAGACATACTATCCCTCCTGACATAAAAATGAACCTAAGAACCTGTTATCAATTCTCTGCCAGGATGCCCCATATAAAGATATCCGCCGCCGTTTTATATTGCTTTTCCTATCTTAATCTGCTGCACTCGTATTTGGCAAAGGTCAAAAGACAATTCTTTAACTCCTCGTATCTGTCTTCTATATCCCCTTCCTTGATTTCAACATCCACCGCAACTGCCATCGTATTAATCATATCATGGTCAATGCGGCTGTGAAGCATGCTTAAAATCTCCAACCGGCGTTCGTAAGAATCCGCATCCAGAAATTGCAATACCAAAGGATCGATATTCAGTTCTTCCTGTTCTTCCTGTAGTTTTTGTGCTTCGTCCGGCACATTTGCATCCCTTTCTTCCTGCCGTGCCGGTTTTTCCCTTTCTGCATTAACATAGGTTTGGGCCATCTGATTGGCGTCCTGCGCACTCATTAATTCAAACCGGTATTTTGCGTCCGCATTCGGATATTTTTCCGTGTCAACCTCTTCCATAAAAGAATCAAGAGGTCTGACATAAACCTGAAAATCTCCGTACATTGCCTGATATACGACCATCATTTCCCCTGTTTCACTATGCTTTGCAAGACATCTGACCTGATACAGATTGCCTTTAAAGTGTCTGTACATCTCCTGTGGTTGTGGGTTATGTCTCATGTTTTACTCCATTTCTATTATTCATACGTTTCTGATAGTTAATGCCTTACTATTGTTCTCGTATTATTATAATCCCAAACCTGTAAAATGTCATTCACTTCATTTCTTAATTCTTTCATAAATAGCGCAACCCCTGTGTCTTGCGCTTAAGTTTCCACCACGATTACAGCAATTTTCTATTACATAAAATGACCGGACTGCTCACCGGATGTTATGTTATAAATTCATATTGAAAACTACACCGTGCGTCTCTAAACTCTGTCCGGGCAAGTTTGCGCAGCAGTTCCTCCTTTCCCTCCTCGTCCAGTCTCTCTATCCTCTTATGATGTATCATCACCGTATACACTCTTGCCTCTCCGTTTTCCGACACCCACCTGACAGTAATACCGCTGTCAGCGTAACCATTTTCCTCCAGCACTTTCTTCATCCCGGCGCGGTATTCCTTTTCCATAGAAGCATAATAACGGCTCTGACTGCCGTTTTGTGTCCTGCCCTGACTCATCACAGTTTCCTTTGCGCCAAGTAGCACCACCAGAACGGACAATATAATTGCGATTACAAATGAAATATTTTTCCGGGAAACTCTTTTTCGGGAAAAATTCTTTCCTTTCATAGATAACCATTCTCCTTTCCTCTGCTTTGAATCAGAACAGATGTTCTAATATTATAATAAAACAAATGTTCGTTTTTTTCAATCTTTATTTCGTCTGAGGTATTTGATAAATATAGAATAGCAGAAAGGGAGTACGATAAATAGGACTTGATGGGGAGTCAAAAAAATACAAGGCAGTCTTTGCTATACTATAAAAGACCACCTTGTTTTGATAAGATGATGAAAGATTTTCATTCCACGATGTGTAGAAAAAGACAAAACCAGTTATCCTAATAGTTCCCCGACCAGTTTATTGACAAGGGAACCGTCTGCACGTCCTTTTACTTTCGGCATTAACTCTTTCATGACCTTTCCTTTATCTTTGCCGGAGGGTTCTGAAATGCCAAGCGACGTCAATACTTCTTGTATGGTATTCTTGATTTCGTCCTCGCTCATCTGCGCCGGTGCAAATTCCTGATAGACCGCAAGCCGTTTCCCGCACTGCTGCCTGATATCCGTTCTATCGGCGGGCGCGGTTTCAAGCGTTTCTTTCGTCTGCTTGATTTCTTTAGCGATTACTTCAAATTCCTCCGCTTCCGTCAAATCCTCCCGCTTATCGATTGCTTTGTTTTTTAACGCCGACAACAGCATGGAAAGGGAATCTTTTCTTTCCTTATCCTTGTTTTTCATTGCCGTAACCATTTCTGCTCTTACTTCGTCAATTTTGCTCATTGTGTCTTATCTCCTTTTAAAAAAATATTTTTTATCATCTATAACATTTCCTACCGCAACGCCTCCCTGCAAAAATAACAACTGTATTGCTCTCTGGATGCTGTCGGAACCAGATTTTCGGCGCCGCAATAGTCGCAAATAACGCACCTTTTTCCGTTTGGTACGCCGTCGCCCTCATAAAGCCTTTCCGCCGCGCGAAGCCCGCCCGCGTTCCGGTAGAGGCGTCTTGTCTCCTCCTGCTTTTCTTTTGCGTGTTCTATTTCGTCCTGTCTGGCTTTTTCTTCCAGATACGCCATGGTTGAACCCTGAGGGCTTGGCTGCGCCGTCTGCTGCTGCCTATTCTGCCGCGCATTCTGCGGCGGCATATTATTTCCCATTCGGTTTGCCTGCTGTTTTTGCTGCATCGTGCGCTGCACCGGCGGCATACTCTGCCGCTCTGTGTCCGATACTTCATTAGAACGCCTTTTTACTACATTATAAATAATAATTCCCACGATAATAAACCATATAATTCCAAACATTTCCTGCTCATACTCCTTTCTTTTTACAGTTATTGCTCTAACTTAAAATTGGCAAGGTCAAGATAAATCCCGCGGAGGTTCTTGAAAAATGTCGGCAGTTAATGAGGTTTTTTACGAATTTACTGCCGCTACATTTTTCATGAAGCGGAAGCGTACCGACAAGGGATTTATCTTAACCCTGTCCTTTTTTCTGTGTCCTCTATGCGCTGTATTTTACAAGCAAAAGCTCCACGCTCAAAACATCGTTCATCTTTCCTGTTTTCACGGCTTCTTCGGCTTCCACGCAGTCGGTGACCGCCATGCGCAGGTTTTTTGTGGAAAATTTTTCGGACTGGCTCACATATTTTCCGGCGATAAATCCGGGCAGACCCACATTTTCCCCGATAACTTTGGCGGGATATCCCTTTTTATGCAGTTCTTTGACCTGTAATAACAGATTAAACTGCCTCGCCAGCAGAAAGAGAATCCGCATGGGCGGCTCTTTTAAGGTCAATAAATCATAATATAATTCCATCGCCTCTTTCTGCCTTTTATCGGCAATGGCGTTTATCATATCAAAAATCTGGTTATTCACCTGTCTGACACAGATTTCATCAATATCCTGTCTGGTAATGACTTCTTCGTCCATACGGTAACAGACGAGTTTTTCCATTTCCTTACTGATATTTTCCATACCGGTTCCGGTTTTTTCCAGAAAATACTCCAAATCGCGCTCCGTCATCTTCTTATTTTCTTTTTTTAAAATGCCGATGACCCAGCGTTTTAAAATCATTTCATCCTGCGCCTTACACTCAATCGCCCGCCCTTTTGTCGATACTGCCTTGAAAAGTCTGCTGCGCTTATCCACTTCCCTTTCCGTCAGTACGAAAAAAGCCGTATCGGCGGGTTCTTTCAAATATTCCGCAAGCTGTTCCCCGCCGCTTTTAAACAAGCCGCTGTTTTCTATCATAATAACACGCCTGTCAGCTAAAAAAGGCATTGTTTCCGCTAAATCAATTATTTCTCCTACCGGAACATCTTTTCCCTCGAAGTAGTGATAATTCATGGTATCGCCATCGCCTAACAGCGCGTTTTTCAGTCTATCCCGATACTGCTTGCGCAGATAGTCCTCCTCGCCATAGAGCAGATAAATCTGTTTTAACTGACCTGTTTTTATCTCTTCATTCAACTTCTGCATATAAAATGCCCTTTCCTATATCCTGTCAAGCCGTCCGGCATACGCAACGTTAGCTGTTAAGCTTACGTTTATTATACTATCTCTCATACATTTTTACCAGTCTTGCCCCGCCTGAAAATTTCCCTCTGGAAAAACTGCGCCATTCGAGGTAATATAATGGTAAATCGTAAAAAGGGGCGTTCATCCATGGAAAGGCTTATTATCGGCATCACGGCGGTTTTATTCATTATCATGATAATCCTTATCGAATATCTGCGGCAGAAAAGATGTCTTTTATCTGTCATAAACGATATCCTTGTCATCCTGCCTTCGTCGCCTGCATACTTTTATGTGGGGATATTGGGCAGTATCGGTTTTGCCATCCCTGTCATCCTGTTTCTTCTTGCTATGGATAAAGGCGCGCTTTTAGGGTTTGCCATTTTTTACTTTTTTGAACTTTTAGGCGTTTACTTGTGCCTTTACGGGCGGTTTGGCAGATGTATCATCACGACGGATTCCCTTATCCTTTATACGCCCCTTTTTCCGGTAAAAAAAATAAAAGCAAACGAAATAAGCAGCGTCAAATACAGCACGGACACAACAGGCATATCCGACGGTGAAAGAAGGATTCTGACTATCTATCATAACGGGAAAAAAGTATGCTCCATTGATGATGATATACTAGGCTTTGACCTTTTGTACCATCTTTTTGAGCAAACCGGAAGAATAGAATATATCCCGATTCAGGAAAACATTTCCGTGACTGCCAAAAAAAGCGATATTATCTGGAGCGTTATCGCATTTTTCTTCTTCTCCATCCTTTGGGTATATATGATATGGAGCGGATTTGAACCGTTTTATCATCTTCTCATGATAATAAGCATACTGTTTATTCTTAAAGAGATGACGAAAGCGTTTCTATGGAAAGTCTCAATGGATTCCCATACGCTGTCCGTCAGAAATTCATTCGGCGTTGTCAAGACATATGAAATAAGCCAAATTACCAAATATGTGGAAGAAAGCGACCGGTTTATCTTGTACGCCGGCGAAAAACAAATCGTACAGGTACCAAAAAAGGCTAAAAATGCCGATTATCTGGCGGTACGCCTTGGAAGCATTCCACATTTATCCTATGTCTGCGATAAGTGACTGTCAGCGCGCCGCTTTCGTTTGTCTGGTAAATATGGCTCCCCGCCTGTGTCAGCCGCTCTATCAGTTCTTCATGCGGATGCCCGTAACTGTTATCTTTTCCCGCAGAAATCAGCGCGATATCAGGCGACGTTGTTTCCAGGAACGCCTCTTTCGTAGAGTTTCTGGAACCGTGGTGCGCCACTTTTAAGACGGCAAGTTCCTTTTTTTCAGCCAATAAGCTTTCAAGCTGTTCTCTGACGCTCTCTTCCCCGCTTCCCTCCAAATCTCCGGTAAAAAGCGCCGTAAAATCATCATATTCCAGATACAGCACAATAGAAGCCTCATTGGTCTCCTGATTGCTTCCGCTTTCGGGGTGCAGACAGATAAGGCGCAGTTTCCCATGGCACAGCATATCTCCCTTATGCAGATAGCACACGCTGATTTTCTGACGTGCGGCTGACCGCGCCAGTTCCTTGTATGCCTCACTTTTACCCTCCTCCCCGATATCCGGCAGTATCAGGTTTTTTATGATAATCCCGCTTGTATCCATCTGCTCTATCAAGGTCTGAATCCCGTTATAGTGGTCGCTGTCCATATGCGTCACAAAGACCGCATCCAGCGTATCCACGCCCTCATACTTTAGAAAAGGCAGTATCTGATAGGTTCCCGTATCGCTTTTATCAGAACTTCCCCCGTCAATCAGATAATGTCCGCCCATGCCATCCGCAATGTAAATTGCGTCTCCCTGCCCCACATCAATAAGCGTTATTTGCAGCCCCTCTTCAAAACGCAGCGTAATACATAAAAGCGCAAGCAAAACACACTGCCAGAATTGTAGTCTGCTCCATTTTTTACTGGTAAAAATAGCGAGTGTTATGATAATAATAAATAAAATAACCTGCCAGTTTTCCGGTTTTCCCATAATATTCCTGCTGCCCGGCAGTTTCAAGGTAAGTCTGCAGCAACACTCATAAAAAGAAAACATAAGATGCGCCGGAACCGCCAGATATTTTCCAAACGGCAGGCAGTATGCTGCCGCAACAAGGCTTATCAGCCCATCCGCTACGATAAATCCGGTTCCGGGGATAATCAAAAGATTTAGAAATAAGGAATAGAGCGGATATTCATAATAAAAGCACAAATAGACCGGCAGCGTAATAATGGAAACGGAAAGACTGGTTGACATAACTTTTTCCAATTTTGTTTTACCGAGCAAATTTTCCTCCACTACCGGAAGAAACAGCCCGATTGCCACAATGGCGCCAAAGGAAAAGAGAAAACCGCTATGGTACAGATAAAGCGGCTGCTCTATCAAAACGGAAACTGCAACAATCGTCATTGCCGTCAGCATATCATACGTCCTTTTCAAAACTTCTGCCATAATGCGGAACGCAAACATCACAACCGCCCGAAGCGCAGAAATGCTCATTCCCGTCATGAAGCCGTAAGAATACATAAAGCCAATGGCCAGAAACGTTGTTACAAGCCTCGGACATCCAAGCTTGCGCAGTATCTTATAAAAGCCCATTCCTATCAGGGAAATATGCAGTCCACTGATTGACAAGATATGAATAATGCCGTTTAACTGATAAAGCTGCTTTGTCTCTTCATCAAGTCCGCTTTTTTCCCCAAGCAGCATCGCTTTCATAAGCGCGGCGTCATCTTTTTCATAGCTGGCATCCAATAAGGCCGCAAGGTACGTCTTTATCTGCCAAAGCTTTTCACGGAATTTATGATAAGATATGCTCTCCTGCAATAGCTGCGCATTTTGCAGCCGCGCCTGAATATGCAGTATCTGATAATAACGCCGTGAATTGAACTCGCCGGGGTTTGTCGCTTGCGAAAAGGCCCGCAGCCTGCCCTGCATTCGGACATAACTTCCTATTTTAGGCGCCGTTTCCGCCCCTTTTTCCTCTTCCATATAGCATATGACACCTTCTATCTGCGATAGCATTAGTGTCTGCTCTGTTTCTATAGATTGTGCATTTTCTGTCTGTGAATTTAAAATCTGGACATTTTTCAGATAAATGACCGGAACTTCCCGTTCCTTAGAAATGCGATATTCTTTCTTATCGACCTGACCTATCAGAACTACCGTGTGCCGGCAGTCTTCCCCGAAAGAAGTTTCGGGAAGAGGATTTATATAGAAATATATCCATAGCATCAGGACAAAGGCCAGACCGATAAGACATACTGGTCTTCTCATATTATTCCTTTCTCTCAGCCTATCATTCCGCCGTAGATGCGGCATTGGTAACCAAATCAAGATTCCTTTCAAACATATTAGTTAAATTAACGGTTTCCTTATAAAGAACCGCGGTTTCACCGTTAATGGAAATCTGCACCTTATTGATATTGGGCAGTTCCACCAGGGAGTTGGTAAGAGAGTAAATCGTGACATCGGACGTCACGTTATAGGGCTGGCTTAAAAAATTCTCATCTAAGTTTACATAACATATCCTATCATTGACGGTAACGCTGACGATTTTCGTGGACGGATTAATGGTCGGATAATGCCCCGCCGTTGCCGGGCCTTCAATCAACTTCTCCACAACAAGCTTTTCCAAAGAAACATTGCTGTTATATACGACGTTCCTCTGGTTTTCCTCTATCAGCATATCGCCGTTTTCATTGGCAAAATAGAGCCTGAGATTCGCTTTCTCATAAGTGTTTATCTCATGTCCGGCATTATCAATAAAAGTATCCGCCGACATGGTTCCGACCGCCACGCCCGTGCTGTCCATAAGCGGTTCGTTCTGTACGGTAAAGGAAATATAATTGACATTTTCTATCTGTGAAAGCGTTCTGACAATCGCGGCGCGTACAAGGATTTCCTTGATATTATCCATCTCTTTATAACGCACATCAAAATTCAGCGTAAGCTGACCGCCCTCCCATATACAGCCAAGCAGTTCAAAATCCTGCGTCAGGGGCGCTTTATACTGCATTTTATCAGGTTTTACAGAAAGTTCTTCCAACAACTCCTCCAACAACTTCTGCCCGTCCGTCGTTTCCGTCCGGTAAGTTTGCGCAAAAATCTTTGTCTCGTCATTGTCCACATAGTAAATATTATACGCCTTGCCTGCCGTACTCTGTTCCTGCTGCCCGCACCCCGTCAGGAGATACAGCAATAGCAATACTATCGGCAGAAACAATTTTCTTTTTGTTTTCATGTTAAGCCGCATCCCCTTTTCCTTTCCGGTACAGCCCATCCATCCGATTATGCAACCGAGATATAGGTCAACGGAATTTTCACCGTAAACGTCGTTCCGTCTCCCTCTTCACTGACGACTTTAATAGACCCCCTGTGCATTAGGATAGCGCTTCGCGTAATTGCAAGTCCAAGCCCCGTACCGTCAATCTCTTTGGAATGAGACTTATCCACCCGGTAAAAACGCTCATAGATATGTTCTATGGAATCCGCCGGAATGCCAATGCCGGAATCCGCGACTTCTATCGTAAAATACTGATAATCCGCATCCAACGTTACCTTGACCCATCCGTGTTCCTTATTGTATTTGATGGCATTTTCCACAAGGTTTGTTATAACAAGCGTTATTTTAACCTCGTCTATCTCCGCCACAACAGGCCTAAGGCTCTCATAAACAAGTTCGATATCCCTTTTTACCGCAATCGGACGCAGTCTTCTTAAAATCAGTTCCACCAGCATATTGACATCCACCTGGGAAACATTCAAATCAGAAGCCGCCCTATCCATCTTAATCAGAGCAAGCAGGTCATTGATAATCTCATTCTCCCTGTCAATTTCGGTAGCGATATCCTCCATAAATTCCCGGTACAGTTCAATCGGTACATCCTCCTGCCCGCGCAGGGAATCCGCCAATACTTTAATCGAGGTAATCGGCGTTTTCAGCTCATGGGAGACATTGGAGACAAACTCCTGTCTGGAATCGTCCAATACTTTCATCCGCCCCAATAACTCATTAAAGGCGTCTCCAATATGTTCCGTTTCCAGATAATCCGGCACGGAAATCGGGTCGTTCGTATAGCCCGCTTTCACCCGGCTTAATGCGTCCGTTATCTTTTCAAAAGGCTTAATCAGTGCATATGCGACTATCAGCGATACGGTAAAAACCGCAATAATGACAATGACTTCCACGACCAGCGCTTTTCTGTTCAAAATCTCCATCGTAACGGCGATATTGTCCGTTGATACGCTGATTAACATGACGCCGCTTACCCTGCTGCCCTGCGACGGCTTATCCGCGGTCATCTCTGTGGCTAATGTATCCGTAATCGGAATCGTCATTTCTATGTAACCGTTCTCGGCATCGTACTGACTGATGTTTTCTCCCCGTAAAGAGCGGATTACCTCTTCCGAAATAACGGTTTTTCCCTCGCTTAAACTGTAGGTGTCCTTAACGACTTTCAGATTATTATTGATAATCAGAACCCGTCCGTCATAAAGATTGGAAAACTGGTTTAATTCCGCGTTGATAACCTCCGAGGAACTATCCTGCAGATAACGGTATGCAATCAGGTGATTGGCTAAAATTTTTAATTGTGCCTGTACATCGGAAGTCCTTACGCTGACGGCACGCTGCTCATAGTTCTGTACAATCATATACCGCATAATGATACACGGTATCAGCCCGACGATAAAAACAATCAAAAAAATACGTACTTTCAGGCTGCGCAGATATTCTAATTTCTTAAAATTCAGCTTATGCAAAGTAATAACCTACTCCCCATTTTGTATGCACATACATCGGCTCACTCGGCTTCTTCTCGATTTTTTCACGCAGCCGGCGGATATGTACATCAACTGTACGCACGTCTCCCGGATAATCGCTGCCCCAGACAATATTTAACAGGTTTTCCCTGCTGTACACCTTATTCGGGTTTTTCATTAACAGTTCCAGTACCTCAAATTCCTTGGCTGTCAGATTCACTTCTTCACCGGCTATATAGACTCTTCTGCTTTCGCAGTCCAGCCGCATATCGCGGTTTTCAATTATCTTCTCCGAAGCTTTCTCCTCCGCTTTCTTGCCGGTTCTGCGCATGATTGCCTTAATCCTCGCTTTTACCTCCAAAATATTAAAAGGTTTGGTGATATAGTCGTCCGCGCCGTATTCCAGCCCCAAAATCTTGTCCATATCCTCTCCCTTGGCGGTCAGCATGACGATAGGCGTATTGGAAAACTCCCGAATCTGCTGGCATACTTCAAAACCATTCATCTTCGGCAGCATCACATCCAATAGAATCATGTCATATTGATTGTTTTTGGCAAATTCCAACGCTTCCTCGCCGTCATAGGCACAGTCCACATCCATGCCGTCCTGCTCCAAACTGAAACGAATACCCTTAACAATTAATTTCTCGTCGTCAACGACCAATACTCTCTTTCCCATTTCTCCCCCTGCATCACTATTTTACGATAATCTTATCCTTTATTTTTTCATACGTTCCCTCTTTAATGCCGTTTACTTTCATAATATCCTCTATACAGGAAAATTTTCCGTTTTCCTGCCGGTACTGCACAATGGCCGCCGCCTTGCCCGCGCCAATGCCGCTTATCGCGCTCAGTTCCGCTTCACCCGCCGTGTTGATGTTGACGCGGCCGTCCGCGTCCTGCTCCTGCGGTTCTTCATACGTCCACTGCTCCTGATAGAAGCCGTCCGCCATGGCGCTTTCCACTTCTTCAAGCGTCGGTATGACAATCCTTTGTCCGTCCTGCATAGTCTGCGCCAGATTGATAAAATCTTCACAAGCATCCTGCGTAAAGCCTCCCGCTGCCTCGATACCCTCAAATATCCTGCTGCCCTTGGCCAGCGTATAAACGCCCGGCCTTTCCACCGCACCGCAGATATGTACATAAATCTTTTCGGGTACCGCCTCCGTGCCTGGCGCAGCCTCCGTGTCCGGCGCGGCTGCCGTCTCCTGCATATCGAAGCCCGTCTCTACGGCATTTCCTGTTTCCTGCGGCATATCCCCGTTATCCTGTGCGTCCGGTTCCCATACTATCTCATTTTTGCTTGTACACGCCGTCAACACAAATACCGGGAGAAAAAACAGCAGAAATATTCCTCTTTTTAACAGATTTTTTATTAATATACGCATAGTTTCCTTTCTGCCTTTTCGGCAGACAGGAGGCCCCCACCATGCACTGTATTTTCATTGTAAAATAAATTTTGGCCTATGTCCACTTAAAAATAATAATTCCCAGAATTGCAATTCCCATGCCCGTCAGTTTCCTGACTTCCAGCGGCTGTTTTTCCACACCGAATAAGCCAAACAGCTCTATGACATAGGCCACAATTAACTGTGAAATGACAATCAGCATAACCGATTTTGCAGGCCCTAACATTTCCATTGCCTTGATTACGGTATAGGTAATAAACGCGCCAATCGCGCCGCCAAGCAGCATATATTTGGGCTGCACCTTAAACAACGCCCCAAAAGAAGAACGGTCCGTGATAAGCCATGCTCCCAGACAGACCAAAAGCGCCGTACACTGAACAAACGCATTTGCCACCCAGATAGTGGACGACTTTGTAACCTGTGTATTGAATACCCCCTGAATGCTCATAAGTGCGCCGGATAATAAAGCGATTAAAAATCCAAACATGAAAAACCCCAACCTTTCCTGTTTTATGGTTACGGCATACTTCTAGGTCATAAAAAAGTACAAGACAGCCAAAACCATCTTGTACTATCATATCCTTTTCACCGGAAAATATACGCCTATCCGGCATTCCCGTCCTCCGGCTCTTTTTCCGCTTCCTCTTCCCAGTCCTCGATATACTCGTCTTCCTCTGTGTTTTCCTCCGGCACATCGATATACTCTTCCGTATAAGCCTCGCCTCTTACCTGCGTCATAATTTTCTCCGATAATGCCTTTAACTCGGCATTCGCATCATTGCTTTCCCAGATTCTGGCAAAGGCAATCTCCATTTCTACCCAGTAATTGCTTGTTCCTATCATTTTCGGGTTAGGAACGGACTTTTCATATTCCTCTATAAAAGCTTCCACATTGGAATTGGCAAATTCCACATTCTTACACGCCGGCATCTTCCCTGTCCTGTCGTATAAGTGTTCGGCGTTATAACAGGCTAAATATGCCGCAAAATCATTGGCCATATCCTTATTCGTGGAATATCCGTTGATAACGACGCACTGTGTTACGGATAACGACCTCGATATCAATTCTTCATTCACATCCGGTATAACCGAAGTTCCATATTCATATTGAAACTCTCCGTTTGCTTTTGCTTCTTCTATTTTAGCCAAAGCATCCGTCGTGACAACGGTATAGACAATCTTGCCGTCGATAAAATCCTGCAAAATATCGTCATAACTGATTTCTTCCGTATCAATCGAAAAAAACTGGTTCAGATTCTGGTAAACACGCATACAGCGGATAGCGTTTTCATTATAGATATTGATAGAGTCGCTCTCATCGCCCGCACTGCCTCCTACGTCAATATAATTTCCGACGAAGAAATAATTATAAAAGATATCGGACACATCCCATTTAAAAATAGCCTCTACCTGTTCCGGCGTATCATATACCTCGGCAAAAGATAAAATATCGTCTATCGTCTTTGGTAATGTTTCTTCCACACGCGCCTCTACTTCACTCTCATCCGGAACGTCCGCTTCATTTTCCTCTCCATCAGCCGCATTTTCCTCCGGGCCGTCTTTTTCCAACGCCTCCTGCGCTTCATTGGCAGCCTCTTCGTCCATCTGCGCCTCTATCTGCGCATAAGCCCAATCTTTTAAATATGTCTTATTGTAAAGAAACGAGCTTGTCTCAAAATAGAGCGGATAGCCAATCTGCTTTTCATGATAAGTCACCGCATGAATGGAGGATTCCGGGAAATAGCCATCCAATGACGCCACGGTATCCGGCAGCCTGATTTCTGAGGCAAGCCCCGCCAAATATGCCTTTTCCAGTGAATCATTTCCTATAATATATAAATCCGGAACCTCTTGTGTCTGCAAAGACGCCTGATTGATTGTCTCCAGATATTCCAAACCGGACGTATATACCGGTATCACGCGCGTTTCTTTCTGATAATCATTATAGGAAACCGCCACGCTGTTAAGATATTCCGTCAACGCTTCATCCGTATACCATAAATACAATGTCTCACGATGGGCAAAAAGCGGTTCATCTATCTCTTGCGGCTCATCCGCCTGATGCACTAAAAGCCCGCTCCTACTGACACCGTAAACGCCTCCAATCGCGCACGCTATCAACAAGACTGTGATAATTCTCTTTTTTAAAGTCACTTCCATCTTCTCCTATTTTACAGACACTGCTCCAAAATGCTTATCATCTCATCCACATGCTGTTTGGCAATGACAAGCGGCGGAACAAGACGAATAATATTGGTTCCCGCATTGATAAGGATAAGGCCTTTGGTAAGCGCCTTATCAATAATTCCGCCTACAGGTTCGCTAAACACAAGCCCCTGCATCAGTCCGGCGCCGCGCCTTGCTTCAATCTTATCATATTTTTCCACAAGCTCATCCAGCCTCTTTTCCAGATACGGAGCGACTTCATTCACATTTTCAATTACCTGTTCTTTTTCAAATAACTCAATGACTTTGGAGACTGCTGCACAGACAAACGGATTTCCTCCGTAAGTCGTTCCGTGGTCTCCCACGGTAAGGGAATTCTCACCGACCTTTTCCGTCATTAAAAATGCCCCGACCGGAACGCCGCAGCCAAGCGCTTTGGCCGTTGTCATGATATCCGGCTTGATGCCATACTTCTGCCATGCGAACATATAGCCCGTTCTTCCCATGCCGCACTGGATTTCATCCAGAATCAATAAAATATCCCTTTCTTCACACAGCGCTTTTACCTTTCTCATAAAATCTTCCGTAGCAGGATAGATACCGCCCTCTCCCTGCACTGTCTCAAATATAATAGCGCATGTTTTTTCATTAACATTCGCCAGCACGCTGTCAAAATCATTCAAATCAGCAAATTTGATATTGCCAATCATCGGCTCAAACGCTTTTCTGTAATGCGAATTCCCGGTAACGGAAAGCGCACCCATCGTCCTGCCGTGAAAAGAATGATTCATCGCGATAATCTCATGGTCTGTCGTGCCGTCTTTTAAGTATGCGTACTTTCGCGCCGCCTTAATCGCTCCCTCGACAGCTTCCGCGCCGCTGTTTGTAAAAAATACCCTGTCCATGCCGGAAATTGCCTTTAACTTCTTAGCCGCCCTAATCGCCGGCACATTATAATAGTAGTTAGAAGTATGAATGACTTTGTCAATCTGCGCTTTTAAAGCGTCATTATACTCTTTATTCTGATATCCCAGCGCAAAAACCGCAATACCCGCCACAAAATCCAGATATTTATTTCCTTCTATATCGCGAAGGTAAACGCCTTCTCCCCTGTCAAATACAATCCTGTACCGGTTATAAGTGTGCAATAACACTGATTCCGCTTCATCAATATATTCCTGCATTTTCATATTTGTACCCATATCCTTTCCTTTCACCCGCCGCATTTACTGCCGCAGGCATATCTTTTAAATGTTAAAATGACTCCAAATCCATCACGTCAATATCTTCGTCTTTCACAATCGCCGTACCGATACCCTTTTTGGTGAAAATCTCCAAAAGCAGACAATGCGGGATGCGTCCGTCTAAAATATGTACGCGGTTTACGCCGTTTTTAATCGCGCTTGTACAATTATTTAACTTCGGCAGCATACCGCCGCCGATAAAGCCCTCCTCTATCAGCTTGTCCGCCTGTGATGTTGATATTCTGGAGATAAAGGATTCTTTGTCGTTGATATCCTTATACAAGCCCTCAATATCAGTCAAAAACGCCAGTTTTTCCGCGCCTACAGCCTTTGCCACGGCACACGCCGCATCATCCGCATTAATATTATAGGTCTGAAAATGGTCG
>JAMPFF010000013.1 GCA_023664605.1 Clostridium sp. | reverse complement strand
AAGTAATATTCCATCATTCTTGCCGCATTGGGCGTAATCGTCGCACATTTTACGGCAACGCCGTATTTTTTGGTCGCCTCCGCGCTCTCTAACGTCACTTTATCATCCGTCTCATTACGATGTTCCAACCCCAAATCATAATACTCCGTTTTTAAATCAATATAAGGCAGTAAAAGTTCTTCCTTAATCATTTTCCAGAGAATCCTCGTCATTTCGTCCCCGTCCATCTCCACCAAGGGCGTCGTCATCTTAATCTTTTCCATCATCCATCCTCCTGCTTATTTTTTATGAGTCCTGCGCTGTCTCTCCATAGATATCGTACAAGCCGTTTTTTACCATATTGTCATAGGCGTTAATCATATGCCGGTTGGCAAGTTTTTCCGCCTTTTTAGCGTCTTTGGCCTTGATAGCCTCCATAATCTGCCTATGCTCATCATTGGAAGCGCGTCCGCGGGTATTCGTTGAGAGCGTCTTTTGTCTGACGCGAAGCACATAGCCGTGAAAATCCTTTAGCAGATGCTCTAACATCTTGGAATCACACGCCTCATAGAGAATATCATGAAAACGGTTGTCCAACTCCGCCATCTGGTCCATATGCCCTCTGTCCGCATGAAATTCCGCCAGATAAATATTCTCTTCCATTTCCTCAAGCTGTTCTTTGGTAATCTTCTCCGTCGCCATCCGCGCACAAAGTCCCTCCAATAAGGAACGTATCATATAAATATCTTTAACGTCCTTAGCCGTAATGCCGGTTACATACGCGCCCTTATTGGGAATAATCTGGATTAATCCCTCCAGCTCCAACTGCCTGAAAGCCTCCCTGACGGGTGTGCGGCTGACGCCTAACTCCGTTCCGATAGCGACTTCCTTTAGTTCCTCATGTTCCTTATATTTTCCGCTTAAAATGTCTTCCCGGATTTTCTGGAACACCCTGCCCCGCAGAGAATAACTGTCGTTTACGCTCTGTTTGATATCATAATTATTCATTCCAGCAATAACGCCTCTTTCCCCATCTATGCATGACTCTTTTCCCGTCTATACATGACTACTTTCCGTCTACACATGACTATTTTCCGTCTACACATGACTATTTTCCGTCTACACATGACTATTTCACAACTTACGATGTTTGTGCGAACGTTTACAACGCTTGCACAAACTCGTGGTTGAAGGAATGCAATTCCTTCAACCTTTTCAACCTTGTATAATTGTATACAATCCCACGCCCATTGTCAAGTATAATACGCTTTTTTAATCATCAAACCGTCAAAGCTGTGCTTTTTTACACAGGCATTTGGCAAAGGCCGTCTACATGCTGATTAATTTCCCGATATCCAGCATTCCCCAGCCCTGCTTGTTCCAGGCATCCCCCAAATCCCTGGCGCTGTATACAATTTTGCGTTTGACCTGGTCGTTATTTAAATAGGGATATTTTTGCAATAAAAGAGCCGCCGCTCCGGAAACGATGGGCGTTGCCATGGAAGTGCCGCTTTTTTTGACATAACCGTTTCCCCTGCTGTTACAAGATATAATATCCGTTCCGGGCGCGACAATGTCCGGCTTACGATACAACACGGAAACCTCGCCTCTGCCGGAATAATCCTCACACAGCCCTTTCCTGCCCCCGAAATAACCGTCCTCATGGCAGCCTACCGTAATGACTTTGCGGCTGTTCCCAAGCGGGGATATCGTACCGTCTCCCGGACCGGAATTGCCCGCGGCACACACCACGACAATCCCCGACTGCCATACCGCCTCCAACAGTCCTACGACCTCTTCTATTCTATTTTCATTATCGGGTTTCCCTATACCGACCGATATATTTAAGATGCGGATATGATGATGCAGACGATTCTGCAATACCCACAACAGACCATGATACATGCTCTCAATAGAGCCTTCGCCGTTTTGATTCAATACTTTTCCAATGCAAAAAAGGCACTGCGGCGCGATACCGCTGTATTTTCCATTGGACATCAGACCGCTTGCGCCGATACAACCCGCGACATGCGTTCCGTGTCCGCTGTCATCATAAATTTTGTTTTTATAATTTACAAAATCCTGAAACGCCAATATCCTGCCTGTCAAATCCGGATGAGGATAAATTCCCGTATCCAGCACTGCAACCGTAACCGGAGAGCCTTTGCATGACTGCTGCAGATGTTCGCTGCAGCCCAACTGCTTTTTGACGCGATACATAACAAACTCCCGGCTTTTTCTTATCTTATGCCGGGAGTTTTTATTTGGTGACTCTAAGTATTCTGTTCTGGCCGTTCTTTCTTGCCTTGTTGTTCTTTCTTGTCGTCCTGCTCATCATTCCTGCGTCATATATTTCCTCTTCCCGCCCTTGCGGTAGAAAATAAGCGCCAGGCCCGTGCAGCAAAGCCCTATCACAAGAAACCATTTCGGATGGATGCTGGTATCGCCCGTATTCGGGGAAACATCTTTGTTGCCGGCGCTATTATCAGGCAACAGACCCGTAAATACCGCCTGCCAGCCGGTCACAGGCGCAGAAACCGCAGCCGAAGATGCGGAAACATAATTATAGATTCCGTACGGTGAAAAATGGTTTGTGGTAAAAGTCACACAGCTAATGCCGTCAATCGACGTTATCCTGCTTGCCAGTTCCTCTAACTGCCCATTTGCATCCAGACAGACAACATGCAGATTCGTCTCTTCGACTCCGTCCGGAACCGGTATTGTTATCTCTATTTTCTGTCTGCCGAGGCCGGTAATCGGAATGGCGGTTGCCGTCTCCTGCAAAGATACCTCGTATGCCTTTAAATTCGCGGGCAGTTGATTGCCATAAATTTTCCGGTAGGCATTCTGAATCGCATTTTCAGCGCCCTCGCTGTCTACAATCTTTAACAGATAGCCGCCCTCCGCGCCGTCCAAAACCGCGCTTGCCGCGTCGTCGCTTTTAATCGAAAGGCTGCTGATTCTAACGGTCACACCGGACGTATCATCCGACTCTGCGGCAGCAATCTGCTGAACCGCACTGTCATCTGCCTGTTCCTGCCCGTTATCGCTTTGACCGGCATCTGCTGTCTGCCCGTTGTCGCTTTGACCGGCATCCGTCTGCTGTCCGCTTCCGTCAGCCGCGGTTTTCACCGTACCCCTGAAACCTGAAAGCTTCCCGTCTAAAACCGTGCCGTCATAATCGCTTACGCCGTCCGGCACAACCGCCGTCTGAACGCCGTCAAACACAAGTCCTCTGTAAGCATCATTATATAATTTCCCCGAAGCATCCCCGTAAGATATGGCGGGCAGCATAGAACCCTCAAACGTAACGACGCCGTTTCCCGCTTCTTTTACGGAAGCGGCTACGTCAAACGCCCTTAAACCAATCTCTTCCACGGAAGCCGGGATTCTGATATCCGTAAGCGGACAGCCCTGATAGGCTCTGTCCTGTATCTGCTTAACAGCATTACCGCCCTCTATCTGTGTCAGATTACTACAGCCGGCAAAAGCGCCCTCTCCGATAACCTCCACGCTCTCAGGCAGAATGACTTTCGTAATGCCCGCATGAGAAGCCAGCGCGCCTGCGCCTACCGTCTTTACGCCATCCGGTATTGAGACAACGCCGTTACTGCCGCGGTAAGCAAGCAAAATACCGTCTCCGACAATCAGAAAATCACCGTTTCCGCTCTGCTCCCAGTTTTGCAGCCAGGGCGTCTTGGCAAAAGCCGACGGCGCAATTTCCTTGACGGAATCAGGAATGACTACATTGGTCAAATCGTTGCAATGATAAAACGCCGCATAACCAATCTTTTCCACACCCTCCGGAATCACTACGTCCATAAGCGCCGAACGCGCAAAGGCGAAATCGCCAATTTCCGTAATGCCATCCGGTATTCCGATAGCCGTCCTATCATCATTATAATACGCCTGATTGGCAATAATTTTACCATCCACTATCTCATATTTCGGGAAAGAAGAACCTTTCCCCTCCGCATTCCCGGAAATGCTGGCAATGGTATCGCCCGTTTCACCGATGGCGATTCCTTCCAGTTTTATCACGTCAACATTGCCGGAATTGACCGTAGCGGAAGCATTGTCCATAAAGACAAAGACTTCGTTGCCCACAATACGGGATTTTCCCTTTACGGAATCGTCTTCTTCCGATTCCAGCGGGTTCATATGCGTTACTTCATTATAATAATCCGTAATAACAACGGGTTCTTTTTCTGCCTGCAGCTCGCCCGATTCGTCACCGGCATCCGTTTCATTGACCGTATCTAAGGGCGTATCTTCATACTCCGCCACTTCTATATCTTCCAATACCAGACCGTCGGCGAACTTTTTCGCCACGCTGCCTGCCGGAGCGTCAATTTTCAGTTTCGTACAGCCGTCAAAAGCCGTATTGTGTATCGATGTGACCGATATCGGAATCGTAATATTGCGCAGCCGTATACAGTCTTCAAACGCTTTAATATTAATGGTTTTCACCGAATAAGGAATATTGACGTCCCTTAAATTGGAACAGTTGGAAAAAGCATAGGCGGAAATCTCTCCCACATTGCCGCTGATGGCAACTCCCTCTAAATGCTTATTGCCCCAGAAAGCATACGGCAGTATCTTCTTAACGGTGGACGGCATCGTATAAGTCGCGCCGTTTCTGCCTGCCAGCAAGGCATACAGGGTATCCCATCCGTCCTTATTATAAATAGCGCTATCATCACAGGTAAAATTCGGGTTGCTGCTGCTAAAACTTACATTCGCTAAACTGACATCCCCCGCGAAAACGCCGTTACCCATGGAGGCAAGCCCACTGCCGATTCTGACATTGCTTAAAGACGGACAGCTTGCAAAAGCCGCTTTTCCTATCTCTTCCACCGAATCGGAAATCGTAACGGAACGCAGCGCGTTACAACCCTCAAATGCGCCCGAACCGATACTCTTAACGCCGTTTCCTATGGTAACGTTTTCTATCGTTTCATTACCGGCGAACGCCTCCGCCTCTATTTTTTCTACAGAATTAGAAATAGACACGTTCGCCGCCGTGCCTGTATACTTTACTAATGTAGTTCCACTCATTTGAAAATCAGATGCAGAAGCAGAGTCCACTGCTTCCACATCCGCTACAGGTATCTGTGTGATGGCGATACCTATCGCCATCAACAGAGCGCCTGCACATCTTCTTAATTTTTTCCCCATAGGAGTTCCCCCAGGAATCTCAAGTTACGCCGTTTTAACCGCTGCCTTCTTGTCTTTTTTCATAAACAGAATGATGGACAAGGATGCCAGGCCAATCGATAAGAACCACTTCGGATGAATCGGGTCGCCCGTCTTAGGCGTGATATCCAATAAACCTTCCGACAGATTCTGCGTATCGACATAAATCGTATACGGTGAGAAGTGCGTCGCCGTAAAGCTGATGCACGGAACGCCTCCGATTGTCGTAAACCGTTCGCTCATATCCTCAAGCTGGTCTCCATTTACTACCGCACCCATCATATTGTTACCGCCGTAGGCAACAAGCGCATCCGGAAGCGGAATCGTAATATCAACCGAAAGTCCCGACGTATCTGTAATCTTCGTTGTTCCCGTAGAATCATACAGACTGATATCCATTGCGTAATACAATATATTCTCTATGTTGCCATATTTATTTGACAAAGCATTGATAACCGCCTGTGTCGCCTCCGGTGTCTCGGAAATCTTAACAATAAAGTTATCGGTAGAGCCGTTGACATTCGCCGTTGCCAGATTCTTATTACTGATGCCCGGCTTCGTAATATCAACTCTCGTATTACCGTTACCACTGTCTGACGTCGTATTGCCGCCGGTTCTCGTAGCCACCGTTCCGGTTACCGGTGAAGGCAGCGTCGTTGACGGTGTTGTTGAGCCTGCCGTAAATTCAGCCGTTACTAAAACATTGTTAGCCGGCATGACAAACGTTGTCGCGGATGCCAGTATCATAACCAGTTCTACGCCTTCGGATTCCGTTCTCCACTGGCTGAACTTCTGTCCTGCCGCGGGTTCGTTCGCTACGATAATAACCGTCTCGCCCTCCGCATAGCTGCCGCTTCCGTAGCCGTTTACAACGGTTACCGTATGCCTTGCTTTCTCGCCGGTAGAACTCGTCGTCGATGTGGAGCTGCCGGAAGTACTCGTCGAGCCGGAGCTGGAAGAGTTTCCACTGTTACTGGTTCCGCCGGATGTCGTTGTAGAGCCTCCGGATGTGGTATTACCGCCATTATTAGCCGTAGGGTCTACCTCAAATAATGCCACAACATCCATATTCGACGTTATTTCACCTGCAAAGTCCTTACTGAATTTCAGGAACTTATATCCCTCATGGTAAGGCACATTCGCTTCGGTCGGCGCGGAGTCCATAGTCTTTCCATCCTCTACATACTGTGCCGGCCAGAACGGTTCGCCCGTCATACCATCGGTAAAGGTTACAATCCACTTACCATCTACCATCGCGCTGATAGACCTATACTGCGCAATGAAATCCGTATCCCGTGTAATTTCATCATTTTCTATATCTACGCCATTGGTTCCAAGCCAGCCGATAAACTCATAGCCGTCGCGGGAAACTTCCGGTATCTCTTTCGGTTTTACTCCATCGCCATCCTTAACGCTCATGGCTTTTACAAGGCGGCCGTCATAGTCGTAGAAATTAACGCTCCATAACTCTCCGATATCCTCCCATACCAGATTATAAGCCGTCTGATATGTATCCGCATAACGGCGCGCAGAGGAATCATTGTAAGTTATGATATGCGTCGGATTCGGTTTCTTACTTCCCTCATCCTTAAACGCCTCAGTCGAAATAAATACCTCCCTGCCCGGAACTCTGACGCTTCGTAAAGAATCGTCATAGAAAGCGCCTTTATTAATCTTATTTAAGGACGCCGGCAGTCTCACTTCATCTAACGCATCGCAGCCCTTAAAGCAGTTTTCCGGAATCTCCGTCAGCTTCTCGGCATCCGTCAGATTAATCGTGGAAAGATTATTACACTCTTCAAATGCCGCCCGCGCAATATACTTCACATTTGCAATGCCGGTATCTGCAGCGGCCGTCACCGTTACGTTATCATTTCCCTCGCCTCTTGACTCCAGGCATTCCACTATCGTATAGACAGGACTGCTTTCACTATAGCCGGGGTCATTCAGGTTTCTCTCATAAAGCAGCCTGTTTTCCGCAAAATATTTTGTATTCGTATCCGCAACGTTTAACGTCTTTAAGGACGGGCAGCCTCTAAACGGCAACTGCCCAATATCGGTACAAGCCGCGCCAATCGTTACTTTTTCCAGTTTATCACAGTTATCAAAAGCATAGGCCGGTAACGATTTTACCTGGTTCAAATCGATTTCTCTCAGCCTGTCATTTCCTTTATCCGGATTTACGTCGGGATCATCCGCTTTCTTATCCGCATAGGAACCGCTGAAAAGCCCGGCTATAACGTCTTTATGATAATCCGTACCCGCATTCGGCAGCTCTACCTCTGATTTTCTACCCGAATCATCAATATCATAATACATATTTCTCGTCGAAGAACCCAATACGCGAGCCGACAGATACTGCGCCGCCGTCGCGCCCTCGTCGCCGACATAGCCGAATACGTCGATAGAGGTAACGCCATCCGGCACTTTCATCCTCTGCGTCGCCTGAAAAGCAAGTTCTTCATCCTGTGTAGAGGTCATATAACTTCCGTGCTTTTCCTCAGTCGGTCTGGTGTAATTCGCATAAACATCATAAGGATATTTATCAAAATACGGTAACGGAGTTTCCGTAAGAGCCGCCTCTGCAACAAGGGGCTTAAACAGCCAATCCATTGCAGACACCGAAACATTTATATTCTCATCCGCCTTAGCAGTGGAAAGGAACGTCGTATTCACATAGTCTTCCGTTACCCACGGCCCATAAACCGTAAAGTCGTTATATACCTCATCTGCCGTTGCCGCCTTATCCCAGGCTTCTTTAAATGCCGTACGCATGGAGTTCCATTCATCACCGGAATAGGAATCATAATAGAACTGTTCCATCTTGGCATTATAATATGCCTCCGCACTCTTATATCCCATATCCTGCCAGTTCTCGTTATGCTTCGTTGCGTATTCTTCACCCAGAAGATTTCCTACCTGGTCGTATTTCGGATAATCCAAGAGGGTAACATCCCCCGTTTTACCGTCATACATAACCGTCTGGTAGGACGGCAGCATACTCTTATAGCATACGCGAATCTGCGCTGCGCCGATTCTGGTATCCGGCTGCATTGCATATTTATACGGTCCGTAATTTGCATCTATCAGTCCATGGAACGTAAGCGCCGTACCGCCGGTATTAAACGCATTTGCTCCTACTGAAAAATCGGCCGCATTCTGCTCTTCCGTATTGAAAGAAACATCCACTAAATGCTCGCAGTCGGCAAAAGCCTCCGCGCCAATACTCCTAACGGAATCGCCAATATATACTTTCTCCAAGTTATGCCATCCCTTAAATACGGAAGAATCGATGGTCGCCAGTTCGGAACCGTCCATAATCGTCAAAACGACAACATGCTGGTTCAATCTATCGTCTTTAAAGCAGTTGCTGGCAATGCCTTTTACTTTCACGCCTGCTACTTCCGCAGGGATGGGCAGATAAATATCGTCTATCACATCCGGTACCGGCGGTTTCAATTTACAATCAATCAAAATACCGTTCTGGTCAATACACTCCAGATACGTTCCGTCACTGACTTCCCTGTATTCCACGCCGTCTCTGTCATAATAGATATACGGTATTACTTTCGATACCGCGCTCACCGCCGCCCAGGTTGCCTTTCTCGGATATGCCGGGTCATCCAAGGTCGGCTGCATTAATTCCGGTCCCTCTACGCAGAAATTCGTATTCGATACCGTCGCAAACAGTTTATCCGGATTATACGTCGCCAAACCGCATGTTGTTCCCGTATGCGGGAAGACCACTCTCTCCAAGGCAATACAGTTAAAGAAAAGATAATCCGGTACGGTCGCCTCCGTCGCGCTGCCGAAGCTACTCGGCATCGTCACTTTCTGTAAGTTCACCCTGCCGGCAAATATATAATCGCCCAAGCCGGTATAGACACCGTCAGATATTTCACTGGCGCTTCCGAACGGATTATAACTCTCATCAGGAATCGGTTCGCCATCTGCATTTATCTGACTGCTGGCAACTTTCGCTTTCACCTTAGAAATACCGGAAGGCATCGTAAAGTCAACCAAGCTTCCCGTTATGCCCTGCCTTACCGCAAAGGCTGCTTTTCCGATTGTCGCAATCTCTACCGGCGTAGTGCCGTCCTTGGTAAAGTTCACCGTCGTCAGGCCGATATCATCATAAAACGCATAATCGTCTATATAAGCCGCCGCCGTTGTCTTGGAAAAGTCAAGCGTCCGCAGCGTACTGCAGTTAGCAAACGCGCCCAGTCCTATATAAGTAAGCGACGCCGGAAATTCCACAGAGGTCAGTAACGGCTCCTTGGCAAACGCCTCCGTACCGATACGGGATACGCCCTGCTGCAATTTGATGTTCGTTAAATACTTACAGTCATAAAACGCCCGGTTACCGATATTTTCCGCATAGGTCTCTATTCCCTGAATAAAGGAACCCTGGAATGCGGAATCCCCGATATACTGCACATCGCTATCCAGAGCGATGACATCTACATCCTGCACCATATAGAATGCACGTTCTGCAATACCTTTAATGCTGGTTCTATCCTGTACTAAAAATCCATATTCATCCACATCAGCGCCATCGTCATCTGTATCAGACAATCTTCTCGGAATATATACCGGCAATGCCTGCGCGCCGCTGTTTTTGGCGTCCACTACTTCTTCCAATATATATCCTTTCAAGGAAATCGTATTGGTAGCCGTTACGTTACCGCTCTCATCTTTGATATCATATGTATGAGAACTTTTCTCACAATAGAAAAGACGCCACTGTTCATTGATGCTGTTGCCAAATTCCGAGGCATATTTTGTTACCAAATCAGGTTCCGTCGGCATTGTCGGCTTTGTATCCGCCGTATGGTTCGGATTAGCATTCCATGCTGCCAAATCCGTCCTATACTGTGCTAAATCGGCATCATACTTCTGGTACTTCGCTACCTGGTCATCATAAACCTTATCGCCAAAATATAATTTGATTTTGTCATCTTTCTCCGTGTCTTCACCCGGTCTGCCCCAGTCTTTTACAACGACCGTGCCGGGATTTGTGACACCGGCTGTTCCGCCGCTGCCCGTTGTGCCGTCGCTTGTCGTGCCGCCGCTTCCGCCAACCGGCCCGCTGCCATAATGCTTTTTAATAAAATCATTTACCGTAGCAAGGGGAACAGTCACATATTGATAAATCGGGTTTTTCGGCACTTCCAGCCGTGACACATGCCCCGCCGTATAGTTATAATCACAAATAATACCGTAATTTACTTTCTGTATCTTACGCATAAAGAAGTCGAACTGCCAGTTCATCGTATAGACGGTCCGGCCTCCACTCGTTGACGGAGTAATAAAATATGTCGTATAAACAGTCTCGGCCGGAACTTCAACACCATTTTCCGTCTTTGTTTTCAGCTTTAAGCTGACAGGGTCATTATTATAGGGTAAGTCAATAAACGGAAGTCCCTGTGGATAAGCATAATTCTGCAATACTTTTACATCCGATTCGGCCCTTGCATTATTATCTCCCGTCGCCGCTGCGTTTTCCGGTACCGGAATCGCCGCTACGGCAATCGCCGTTATCATCAAAACTGCCGCCAGAGAACGTCTTACGCTCCTTTTTAATCTCCTTTTAGATTTCTTAACCGGTGTTTTCTTGGACATATCAATCTCTCCTTCTGTCAGTAACACTTCTTTTCATAAGAAAACTACTAACAATCATTCCTTATGCTCGATGCTGCGCCATATATGGCGCAGTTTCACGCTTGTGCAGTTCCATGTTTGCCGTTTGCCACATGGAAGTTTGCTGCATGAAAAAAAGCATAGAAAGACCATCAGTATTTATATCGTCAATTTTGAGTCAATTAATTAGACTTTTTTATTCCAGACCCCTTTTAAACGATTAACATATAAATTTATTATACTATATCTGAGAATTTATGCAAGTTTTTTCATATTTTCTTCACAATTTTGAAAAATTGGCGGGGATGGGGATAAATAAGGCCGGAACCTGATGGGGGTTCCGGCCTAAAAATGTTCCTTATGCGGTTTATCAAGCCAGTTTCTGCAATTTTTCCGCATGTACCGCTGCCGTCTCTTTTAAAATATCAATATCCACCTGCATGGTTTCAAATTGTTCAATCCCCTCGACATATCGGCTGTATGTAGAGGTATAGCAGGCTTCTATTGTATTCAGGCGCGGTTTGACGTCGTTTTCTAATAATAAGTTGATATTTCTAACGTTCTGATTGAGGCCTGTTACATCCTTTTGCAGTTCCAGTACATCCTGATTAAGCAACGTTACGTTCTGTTTGAGGAGGGCTACATCTTGCTTTACCTCTGCCATATCCTGCTTGAGGACGGCTACTTCCTCCTTGAGGACTACTATGTCCTGCTTTACCTCCGCCATATCCCGTTTCAGTTCTGCTACGTCTTGTTTCAGCTCCGCTACGTCTTGCTTGAGTACTTCCACGTCCTGCTTGAGGATAGCTACTTCCTCCTTGAGGACTACTATGTCCTGCTTTACTTCTGCCATATCCCGTTTCAGTTCTGCTACATCTTGTTTCAGCTCTGCCACGTCTTGTTTCAGCTCTGCTACATCTTGTTTCAACTCCGCCACGTCTTGTTTCAGCTCTGCCACATCCTGCTCCAGGGGGCGAAGGCGCTTGTCCAAACCTTTCTCTAAACTTTCATCAAATATATTTCTTATGATTTCTATATCTTTTTGTTCTAACATAATCATACACTCCTTCCCGGCCTTTGGGCCGTACTGCTAACTGATTCTTTTAGCCACAACAACAAAGCGTCCGTCTGTTTCGGAACTGTCACAGGTCGATAACGTAAGCAGTTCATCCCCATAACTTGCCGTTACGCCCGTATCATACAACGCAATCGCCGCCATTTCATTCATATTGGAATTAAATTCCCTCTCTGATGTGGCATCAAAAAACTGATAATATTTAAACACAATTTCATCTTCATTATAAATTCTGGAACGGAATACATACATCACTTCATAAGTGCCTTTTTCATAAATCGTATCGAACTGAATAATGGAATGCTCTTTGCCATACTTTTCACTGCTGTACTGGTTCAAATTTCCAAACATTTTCCCGGATTTCATATGATGCCCGTAAATAATAAGATTAGTATTCCGGTGTACAACATCACAGTCTGCGTCCAGAAAAAGGCTGCCGTTTTTATCATATTCCTGATTATAGTTATGGTCGAGGTAATATTCATTGTTCGTTGTCTGCATAACCGGATAATCAATATTGGTTCCATCAATCTTCAGCCATCCTATCAGCCTTTTATTCTTATTATAGAGCGCCGCATATTCATCCAGCACGGTCAATTCAACCTCTTCCTCTTTTTCCGTATAATGAATGGTGGGCGTTTTCATGATAATAGAATCATTTCCCCTTAAATCTGCCAGCTCTTCATAGTCCGACTGTGTTCTGTCTGCAAAATAGTAATAAACGCCATAGTAGCCAAAACATGCCAATGCCACTATGCTGCATAAAACAACAATCAGTTTTCTCTTTCTCTCTTTCTGCTTTAAAACAGCTTTAATCTCCTGCTGCATTTTCTCGTCATAAGCATCCAGAGAGACTGGTTTTTTGCTGTCTTTTTTAGTTGGTTTTGTCTGTTTCTTTTTCTGTTTGGAGGCTTTGATTTTACTGTCTTTTGTATAGCCCTGTTTTTTATATTTCTCCGCCAGTTCCTGTATTTCTTCCTTAAAATCAGTTCCTACAATCGTCATCAGGCGGTATTTTCCGGCCTTTAACTCCTCTGCAAGACTAATAACCTCGCCCGGCTGTTCCATATTTGTTTTTGCCCTAATCGCCTCTATCTGCTTCTGGTCACGCACCGCCGCATTATAGTCCGTCTGCGTCCTAAACTGTCTTCCTGCAACATTAAAGTCAGCCATAATAAGAACAACTCCTTATCTCAACTTAACATATGTTCTTATTTTACTATATCTGCAAATTAATGCAAGTTTTTCATAAGCAGGCGGCATCAGCCTCTTGCAGGTATGCCATTACTTAAATATCAGCGTTGCCGATTCTATCGTGACGCCCGGCGTCTTTCCACACGTTGCCGGCCATTCATTATAGGGCTGTCCGCCGCATAAATACTCCGTATGATATCGGTGATGGCTGCCGCCTCCGTTACCCTGTCCGCCATAATAGCATTCCGTACAGCGGTACTCGCCAGGGGAAATGTAGACTATGGACCCCGGGCATACGCCGTCGTTGACTTCCGTTTCCGGGCAGGCGCTTGTATGGCGGTGACGCCCGGTATAGCATCCCGTGCCTTCCCCCTCCTGTTCCCCGCTATGCTCATGATAAGCATAGACTATGTCAACGCTGTCCGTCGCTTTCTGAAACCCGTCAACATATCCTTTCTCATAAAAAGCGTTATTATCCGCCCCGTTTCCGATAATCAATTTGCCATTGACCCAGGCCGCCGTTCCGTTTGAGAGATTATCGGATACGGCCGCATAAATCTGCCTGTCCGCAAGATGGTCCACCGACTGGGAATTTAAAATACCCTCATACAGCCTGTTAAACGGCAGTTTCACCGCGGATTCTTCCAATCCGTCCGGATTATCGCTCTCATGGACAATCGTGCCGTTTACCGTAAAATAAGTGCCAATACCGTTTAAGGCATTCATCATATTAATTTTACAGCTATTTTCCAGTAAATCAATTTCATTTGCCAGACAGACCAAATCATCCGCACATACCACAATCTTTCCATCATTATAATCAATATTTCCCTTTGATTGTAAGGCATCTTTCCGTTTCAGATTCTCAGCAGGCACATTTGAAGTCTCCGGTATTTCTTCATATAAAGCATTTACCTGTTCCCGCAGCATATCAACATCCTCCGCGGCGATATCGATTTCTCCTCCCTCCAGAGTAAGATTTCCCCGGCTCTTTTGCTCAAAATCCGCCAATACGGGAGTTGTCCACGCTAATGCTGCCGTGAATGATATTACTGCAGCGGCCGCTGCGGCTGATTTTTTGATGCCTCTTTTTCTCCTCCCCATGTTACTTTTTTCTTTCATTTCCCATTCTCCTTTCGTTTTTATTTGTTTCATCTTTTCCTGAATTGTAATTCTTCACGATAGCATAAGACTCCCGTCATGCAGGATAAGAATATTCTAAGAAATGCCAGATGATAAGTTACTTATATCACAGCTTGGGAAGAAAGACAAATAGAAAAAATATTAACGAAATATCGTTAATCTTTATTTTGTATCAAGATATGGTTTTCCAAATATTGCAAAAAGAGAAATTGAAACAACATATTGTATTGTGCAATTTTACAGGGAGGCATTTTCCCATTTTTCCACAAACTGTAAAAACTCTTCTTCCTGCAACGGTTTGGAAAAATAATAGCCCTGTATGTAATCAATGCCAAGCGCGACTATCGTTTCCATCTGTTCTTTGGTCTCCACGCCCTCCGACACGATTTTTAACTCCATATCCTGAATCATGCGCATGGCCGCCTCCATGACAAATCTTGCCCTGAAATCATCAAAATACGCCTGCGTCATTCCCCGGTCGAATTTCACGATGGAGACCGGCATTTCCACGATATAGTTCAAGTTGCTCTCGCCGCTGCCGAAATCATCCAGCGAAAAGGTAACGCCGTAATCCAAAAGCGTCTGCACATTTTCCAGGAAAATATGTCTGGTCTGTATTGGCGCGGATTCCGTAATTTCAAGGTTAATACAATCCGGCTGTACATTATATTTTTGCATAATTCCGATAAAGGTCTGTGCAAGTTTTCTTTTTTCGCACTGCTTTACGGAAAGATTGACTTCGACATATTCGATGCCGTAACGCTCTTTTAAGTTATTTTTGCTGATAAATGCGCATGTCTTTTCAAATACCGCTTCGCCGATACGGGTTATTAGGCCTGTTTTTTCCGCAATCGGCACAAACTTTCCGGGCGGTATCACGGCGCCGTCCTTATCCCGAATCCGCACAAGGGCCTCCGCCGAGACAAACTTCTGACTATGCGTGGAATAAATAGGCTGATAAAAAACGGCAATCCTGTCTTCTTCCAGGGCAGAAAGAATCATTCTCTCCGTTCTGTCCTGTTCCCTTAATGCCTCTATTTTCTTTTCATCGAGTATCGTAATATGCTTTTCGGATTTCTTACCCTCTATCCTGAAATATCGAAGCATCTGGAAAATTTCGTTTTCATCCCGGATGATGGAGGAATCTCCCAACAGCACATAATAAGGGTGTAAAACAACGGATTTTTCATGTACTTTATCATACCAGGAATTTTCAAAGCGTTCCTGCAGCATCAAAAAAATCTGCTGCATCCGCTCCTCTCCGGGAATCATTAAAATCAATTCCCGCTCCGGCGTCTTAAATACTTTTACGTCTTTTATCTTTTCCAGATAACGCACCATTTCCGGCATCAACGCCTCCCAGTGAGCGTCGCCCCCGTCATCATCATGTCGCTTTCCCATATCCGTAAAAGCAAGTAAAATGGAAGAAAAGGACTCTTTTCTTTCATAAAACTGCCGCATATATTCACTCAGCGCATGTGCATTGTATACGCTTGTCTCTCTGTCCAAATTAGCTTCCGGATTCTCCAATTCAAAGAAAAGAATCACCATGCCAAGCACCGATGCAAAACCGACTAACAGCAGTTTTGCGTTTATAAACTGCGCAAATGCCGCAATTATCCAAATAGCCATCCATGTAATCACGGCGCTGCGGCGTTTGGCATTCATTTCTTTTCCCCTGACCGTCACCTGATACAGGGTAATCACAATAAATATCAACGCAAACGTGTAAGTCGCCAGACAGCTTGGCCCGTATGTATAAACTTCTCTGCCGTCCAGATAATAATGAATCGGCAGGGCGTATATTAAGATGGTTCCGGCCACTACAAGCACGGTATAAAGTTCGTTTAATTTCTTTCGTCTGTGCTGCTCATCCGTAAAATCCGTGCCGGAATAAAGCAGTCCAAAATACCCCACCCATACCAGCGAGACAATATAGGTTTTACAGATAAGAGCCAGTAAAAACGCCGGAATCTGCTCCCTGTAAGTAATAGCCACAATCGAAACGATATCCATGATAACGCAAAAAGAAGTAATTCCCATGGTAATCAAAAAAAGTTTTACGGAATCAAGCCCCAGAGGCTTATTTTTCAAATAGAATATCCATAATAATAATAAAATGGCAATGCCGCAGCATTGTACTTCTATATTCATTTTCCTCTCTCCCCAATAACCTTCATTTTCTTCCAACCATTTAAGCATTATAACACTATTTTCTTTGTCCGTCACCTCTTTGTCAAAAATTTATCTCATTTTGCGGAAACCTGGACTTGCTACATACATAAGATAAAGCATAAACAAAACAAAATGAAAATATGGAGGCAATAAAACATGAGTGATTTATCAGCAACTCAATGCGGATGCAACAACACAAGAGAAGGCGGCAACGGATGCTGTTCCTTAATCTGGATTCTCATTTTACTTTCTATCTGCGGAAATAACAATGACGGCTGCGGATGCGGAAACGGTATCAGCCTTTTTAACAATGATGGCGGCGGATGCAGTTCTATCATCTGGCTGTTAGTTCTTCTTAGCTGCTGCGGAAATTCTTTCTGCTAATTTTCTTTCACTTCTAGTAGACACATCTGAAAAATAGGCTCCTTAAGCGAGCCTATTTTTCTCTTAACATGCATATACTTTATAAGTTATAACAGGCACTGAAAGGCACAGGGAACAATGAAAGAGGACTGCTCAAACGTTATGGCATTTGATGCCTTATATACCAACAACCAAATACAGAAATTAAAGGTCCTCCTCCCTTACATAGAGCCTTCCATGCAAAAAAACATGGCTGTCTATATCAAATATATGGAATTAAAATACACACTGGACTTTGTCCGAAAACACCCTTTTCAAATCCGCGCCGCTTCCATTGAGGCCCAAAAACCGGATATCAAAAAGCTTTTCCGTGAATTAAAACCGTATTGCACACAGGCGGAAGCAAAACAGTTAGAACAGATGGAATCCATGTTCCAGACAATGGAAATGTATCAGGAAATGAGCCAGACAATGAACGCCATGCAGGAAATGTTTCCCGATATGGCTTCCGGCGGACTCAATAACTCTTCTATGGAAGATATCCTGATGGGAATGCTGACCCCTGAACAAAAAGCAATGTACGAAGCCTTTAGCAGTCAACCATAAGAATGGGTTTTTAAATGATAATACTATTATAAATTAGGAGGTGTGGCTTATGGCGTCCTGGATGGATGACCCTGATGTTTCCCATATTGATAAATCCAAACTGGATTTTCTACAGATGCTTGTCTTTGAAAGCAGCTCTCTTTCCAAAGAGCAGATGCTGCCCTTTTTAATGGCCGTTTCCAAGCGGGGAAGGGAAAATAATATCAATTTTTCACCAGAGGAAATGGATACGATTATTAAGACATTGCAAAAATACGCCGCTCCCGATGAAATTGAGAAAATGAATAAAATGATAGCATTATTCCGCAAGAATCAAAACGGAAAAAGGTGAAGCTTTAGAAAGTCTTCACCTTTGAACGATATTGACAATTCTGCCCGGCACATAAATTTCTTTGACAATCGTTCCCGTCAGTTTATCTGCGACGGTCTCTCTCGCCTTGGCGATAACGTCCTCTTTGGCGTCGTCTTTGCCGATAAGGAGCGTCGCTCTCGTCTTGCCGTTAATCTGCACCGCAATTTCCACGGTCGATTCTACCGTTTTCGCCTCGTCGTATTCTACCCACGACGCCTGGTACAATCTGTTCTCAAACCCCGCCATCTGCCAAAGTTCTTCTGTAATATGCGGCGCAACGGGATTTAAAAGGATTAAAAGCGTCCGGTACTCGCCCTTTGTCACTTCGTTTTTCTTGTAAAAATCATTGATTAACGCCATCATGGCGGCAATCGCCGTATTATATTTCAGATTCTCATAATCATTGCTGACTTTTTTAATCGTCTGGTGCATCTTCGTTTCCATGTCTTTTGAATAGCCCGGCTCGTCATTTACGATATCCTGCAATTTCCAGACTCTTTCCAAGAAACGGCGGCATCCTTTGACACCGTCCTCCGACCAAGATGCAGATAAATCGAACGCGCCGATAAACATTTCATAAGTTCTAAGCGTATCTGCTCCATAATCCCTTACGATATCATCAGGATTGACAACATTGCCACGGGATTTACTCATTTTCTCCCCATTTTCCCCCAGAATGATACCATGCGAGGTTCTTTTCGCATAAGGTTCCGGACAAGGCACTGCCTTTTCGTCATAGAGAAATTTATGCCAGAAACGGGAATATAACAAATGCAGCGTCGTATGCTCCATACCGCCGTTATACCAGTCTACCGGCATCCAGTAGTCAAGCGCCTCTTTGCTTGCAAGCGCCTCTTTATTATCCGGGTCTGTATAACGCAAAAAATACCATGAGGAACCCGCCCACTGCGGCATGGTATCGGTCTCCCTCTTTGCCGGCGCGCCGCAGTGCGGGCACGTTGTATTGACCCATTCAGTCATTGTCGCTAACGGCGATTCTCCGTTATCTGTCGGCATATAGCTTTCCACTTCCGGCAGCTCTAACGGCAGCTCGCTTTCATCAAGCGGCACATAACCGCATTTTTCACAATAGACAATCGGAATCGGCTCTCCCCAGTAACGCTGTCTGGAAAATACCCAATCCCTTAGCTTAAAGTTTGTCTTGGCGCTGCCGATGCCTTTTTCTTCCAAAAAGGCAATCATTTTTTCTTTTGCCTGCGCCACGCTAAGTCCGTTCAGAAAATCGGAATTGCAGAGCGTTCCGGTCGCTACGTCCGTATAGACTTCCTCCTGTACGTTTTTACCGCCCGCTACGACTTCGATAATCGGCAGGTCGAATTTCTTGGCAAAATCCCAGTCTCTTTCATCATGCGCCGGAACCGCCATAATAGCGCCGGTTCCATAGCTCATTAAAACATAATCGGAAATGAAAATCGGGATTTCTTTGCCGTTTACCGGATTAACGGCGGACATACCCTCCAGTTTTACGCCCGTTTTATCCTTTGCCAGTTCCGCTCTTTCAAAGTCGGATTTTCTGGCCGCCTGTTCCCTGTAGGCGCATACGTCATCCCAGTTTTTCAACTCGTCCTTATATTTATCAATTAACGGATGCTCCGGCGATACAACCATATAGGTCGCGCCAAAAAGCGTATCGCATCTTGTCGTATAAACGCGCAGTTTATCTTCTTTTCCCTTAATCGCAAAATCCACTTCCGCGCCCGTCGATTTTCCTATCCAGTTTTTCTGGGAAACTTTGACTCTTTCCACATAATCGACCGTATCAAGTCCCTGAATCAGCTTATCGGCATATTCCGTAATCTTTAACATCCACTGGCTTTTTACCTTGCGGACTACCTCGGAACCGCATCTTTCACAGACGCCGTTTACGACTTCCTCATTCGCAAGCCCGACCTTACAGGAGGTACACCAGTTAATCGGCATCTCGGACTTATAGGCAAGACCCGCCTTGAATAATTTTAAGAAAATCCATTGTGTCCATTTATAATAGCCGGGGTCGGTCGTATTTATCTCCCTGTCCCAGTCAAAAGAATAGCCCAACGAATGAAGCTGGTGTTTAAAATGCTCCACATTGTTTTTCGTCACAATCTTAGGATGAATATGGTTGCTGATGGCATAGTTTTCGGTCGGCAGACCAAACGCGTCCCACCCCATCGGATACAGCACATTATATCCCTGCATTCTTCTCTTTCTCGCCACGATATCTAACGCCGTATAAGGTCTCGGATGCCCTACATGGAGCCCCTGTCCCGACGGATACGGAAATTCCACCAGCGCATAGTATTTCGGTTTGGAATAATCGTCGGAGGTTTTAAACGCCTTCTCGTCGTCCCAAATCTTCTGCCATTTCTGTTCCACTTCTCTGTGATTGTAAACTTCAGCCATTTTTAACCTGTCCTTTCGCAGTTTCATAATATCTACCATTTTACTATACCGGGATAATTTGTCAATCTTTAATTCCTGTCCATGGACGCAAAAACAGGATGCTCGTATTCCCCAATACATACGCACCCTGTTTTTCTTCTCTAAAAAGGTAAACCCTTTGTACACACGCTGTTATTCTTCGCCGGCTTCCACTTTAGCCGCTCTCGCCGCCACTTCTTTCTCCTGCACATCGCTTGGCGCCTGCTCATATCTTGCAAACTGGTATTCATAAGCGCCTCTGCCGCCCGTCATAGAACGCAAATCGGTGCAGTAGCCCTGTAAGCAGGAAACCGGAATATCCGCTTCAATGACCTGCTTGCCGTCCGCAGTAGGATTCATGCCAAGCACCCTGCCGCGGCGTTTATTCAAATCGCCCATGATATCGCCCGTATAAGCGTCCGGCACGGTTACTTTTAAGGAAGCAATCGGCTCAAGAAGAATCGGTTTCGCCTCCATAAAGCCTTTCTTAAACGCCTGAATCGTCGCCATCTTAAACGCCATTTCCGAAGAGTCTACCGGATGGTAGGAACCATCGTATAAAATCGCTTTTACGCCGACTACCGGATACGCCGCCATCGGTCCGCTGGCAACGGAATCCTGCAGTCCTTTCTCCACTGCCGGGAAGAAATTTTTCGGCACTGCGCCGCCGACAACCTGCTGTTCAAATACATAAGGCTCTTCTAAGGAACCCGACGGCTCAAATTTCATTTTGACGTGTCCGTACTGACCGTGTCCGCCCGACTGTTTCTTATATTTGTATTCCACATCGGACTTTTTCTGGATGGTCTCCTTATAAGCCACTTTCGGCGCGGATAATTTGATGCCCGCCTTATATTCACTGAGCAGCCTGCTTGTCACAACCTCTAAATGCAAATCGCCCATACCGTATAACAATGTCTGTTTGTTCTCCGCATCGTTTACGACTTTCAAGGTCTGATCCTCATGCGTCATCTTCTGCAACGACTGGGATATCTTATCAATATCCGCCTTATTCTGCGCCTGATAACGCATAACCGTATACGGCGTGGAAATTTCCGCCTTGCCGTAACGAATCGGATGCGCCTTGGTAGAAAGCGTATTGCCCGTCCTTGCCGCCGTCAGCTTGGCAATCGCGCCGATATCGCCCGCATGGAGTTCTTTTACCTCAATCGGCTTGCTGCCCTGCAAAACATATAACTTGCTTATCTTTTCTTCAACATCTTTTTCCTCGTTATAAATCAAATCATCGTTTTTCAATACGCCGGAACATACTTTAATCAGCGAATATTTGCCGATAAAAGGGTCTACAATCGTCTTGAAGATATAGGCTGACTTCGGCTTTGCAAAATCAAAGTCGGCGGCAAAAATTTCGTTCGTCTTTAAGTTGATGCCCGCCATCTCCCTGTTCTCCGGACTCGGCATATACTTCACGATATCGTCGAGCAGCGTATAAATACCTTGGCACAAAAGGCTGGAACCCATAGACATCGGAACGATGCTGCTTTCCATCACATTACCGCGCAGAGCCGCCCTGATTTCCGCCTCGGAAAAAGCGTCGCCGTTAAAATAGCGTTCCATAAACTCTTCGCTTGTCTCCGCTACCGCCTCCATCAAAGCGTCGCGGCAAATCTGTAAGTTTGCCTTGCTGTATTCAGGCATCTCGCATTCTACTACCTCTTTGCCCTGCCAGCGGTATGCCTGCTCCGTAATCACATTGATATAACCTACAAACTTCTCATTCTCACGGATAGGCAGATGGAACGGCGCAAGCCTCTTGCCGTACTTATCCGTCATATCCTCCACAACCTGTCTAAAGGAAGCGTTATCAATATCCATATCCGTTACAAATACAAAACGCGGCAGTTTATACTTTTCACAAAGCTCCCATGCTTTCTCCGCGCCTACTTCCACGCCCGCTTTACCGGAAACGACGATAACCGCCGCGTCCGCCGCACTGACCGCCTCTTCCACTTCTCCTACAAAATCAAAAAATCCGGGCGTATCCAGCAGATTGATTTTCACGCCCTCCCATTCAATCGGAACAACGGAGGTTGCGATAGATATCTGGCGTTTCTGCTCCTCCTTACCATAATCGCTGATGGTATTGCCATCCGCCACTTTCCCCATACGGGAAGTCACTCCGGCAAGATATGCCATTGCTTCCACTAGGCTGGTCTTTCCGCAGCCGCCATGACCTAACAGCACTACGTTACGAATTTTGTCAGTTGTGTAAACATTCATATCTTATCCTCCAATTCCGTCTATTTTGTCTCATGGCAAATAGTTACAAGAAACATTCGCCGCCCTATATGATATGATGTGTATATTTTACTAAAGTTTTTTAAAAATTGCAATCTATTTTGCATATTTTGCACATTTTATCTGTCGGGTAAGGCGGATACGCTGTAATTACAAGAATGCTTTTCCGAAAGGAAGCGCCGGACGTGCCGATATCGGCTATTTGACGAACGGCGGATGTTGAGATATGATTATATTCATAAGTATTCTTTTAAAAAGGAGTCTTTTTATGACAGCTTTTACTTATGGATTTATCGGTCTGGGATTAATCGGCGGCTCTATCGCCAAAGCGATTCATTATAAATTACCGGAAAGTAACATTATCGCGTATGATATAAACGCCGCCTCTTTAGAACTTGCGTTAAAAGAGGGCGTCATAACAAAAGCCTGTACGGATATTGACGATGCTTTCAGCGGCTGTGACTATATCTTTTTATGCGCGCCGGTATCGCATAACGACGAAAATCTCAAGGCCTTAAAAAAGCATTTATCCGCCCGTACGCTCCTTACCGATGTCGGCAGCGTCAAGACGGGGATTCATGAACACATTGCCTCCATGGGATTGGAAGCGCAGTTTATCGGCGGGCATCCGATGACCGGCTCCGAGCGTTTCGGCTATGCCAATTCCAAGGCGTCTCTTTTTGAAAACGCCTATTATATTCTGACCCCGACCGTTTCTGTACCGCCCGAAAAAGTTACCGCCTATCAGACGCTTGTCAAAACGATAGGCGCGATTCCGCTTGTGCTTACCTGTGAGCAGCATGACTATGTGACCGCGGCAATCTCGCATCTGCCGCATGTCATTGCCGCTTCTTTGGTCAATCTTGTTAAAAATACGGACTCCAAAGAGGGCATTATGAAAATGATTGCGGCCGGAGGGTTTAAGGATATTACACGCATTGCCTCTTCCTCTCCCGCCATGTGGCAGCAGATATGCCTTACCAACACGGACAATATTGTCTCTTTACTGACGCAGTATATGGAGGATTTAACGAAACTCCGCGCCAGCCTGGAATCTAAAGACATGGCTGCGCTGTATGATTTTTTCGATACGGCAAGAACCTACAGAGAGTCTTTTATCAATGTCTCCAGCGGCCCTATCAAAACGGAATATGTGATTACGGTCGATATTGCCGATAAACCCGGCGCGATTGCGGCGATTGCCTCTTTGCTTGCCATGCATGATGTGAGCATTAAAAATATCGGTATCAACCACAACAGAGAACTGGCGGAGGGCGCGCTGCGGATTGAATTTTATGACGATACGGCGTTAGGAAACGCGACCGGAATACTGCGTGAACACGGCTATTCCATCCATACAAAAGCCTAAAGGAGAAAACGACTATGAAAAATCAAACTACTGCCGGGCTGCGGGGTGAAGTTACCATTCCCGGCGATAAATCCATTTCACACAGAGCCGTCATGTTCGGTTCCATTGCGGACGGGCTGACGGAAGTTACTAATTTTTTACAGGGAGCGGATTGTCTTTCCACGATTTCCTGCTTCCGTAAATTAGGCATTGAAATTGAAAATACATCCGATAAAATAACCGTCCATGGAAAAGGGCTGCGGGGCTTACACGCCCCCGCTTCCGCTTTGGACGTCGGCAACAGCGGTACGACGATGCGGTTAATTTCCGGTATTCTTGCCGCCCAGCCTTTTGCATCAGATATAACCGGAGATGCGTCCATTCAGCAAAGGCCCATGAAAAGAATTATGGAACCGCTTTCCATGATGGGCGCGGATATTACCAGCATAAACGGCAATGACTGTGCGCCGCTTCATATTACGGGCCGTGCGCTTCACGGCATCCACTATCATTCCAAAGTGGCTTCCGCACAGGTAAAATCTTCTATTTTGCTTGCCGGACTGTATACAGATGAGGAAACAAGGGTCTCGGAACCCGTTATCAGCCGCAACCACTCTGAAATCATGCTGCGTTATTTTGGAGCCGATATCCATTCTGAGGGGAAAACGGCCATTTTAAAACCGCCCGTAAAGTTAAGCGGACAGCCAGTGAACGTGCCGGGCGATATTTCTTCCGCCGCTTATTTCATTGCCGCAGGGCTGTGCGTGCCAAATTCCGAAATACTGATTAAAAATGTCGGCATCAATCCTACAAGAGACGGTATTTTAAAGGTCGCGCTTGCCATGGGCGGCGATATTACATTATTAAATGAAAAACACGACGGGGAACCGACCGCCGATTTACTTGTAAAATCCAGCTCTTTACACGGTATTACCATCGAAGGGGATATTATCCCTACTCTAATCGATGAAATTCCCGTTATCAATATTATGGCTGCCGCAGCCGAGGGAACAACGATAATAAAAGACGCGGCGGAATTAAAAGTCAAGGAATCCAACCGCATTGATGTGATGTGTGAAAATCTAAGCGCCATGGGCGCGCAGATTACGCCGACGGATGACGGTATGATAATCGAGGGCGGAAAAGAACTGCACGGCGCGGCACTCGATTCCCATTTAGACCACAGAATCGCCATGAGTTTTGCCATTGCCGCACTGCTTGCCCGTGGAGAAACGACAATTCAGGGAGAAGAATGCGTCAATATCAGCTACCCGTCCTTCTATCAGGACTTAAAAACTCTGCGCAAATAAACGCAGGGTTTTTTATGATGACAATTTTACTAAAAGCCTGTTTAAGAAGTAGGAAACCACCATACAGCCAATACCAAGCAGACTTCCGTATTTGTTCAAGGTAACGTCTATTTCCTCATAATGTCTGCCCTCTACGAATTGTTTATAGTATTCAGTGTAATAAGCCAGCATATAGCAGAGTACCCCGGAAGCCAACACGCCAAGAATGCGGTAATATCTTCTGAAAATAACCATGCTGACAAAAGTTGTTACCATGCCCACGGCAAAAAACAGACCAAGATGCGCCGCAAAACGCAGCATTTGGTTAATCGTTCTGATTTCACCGTCTGTCGGCTCGTCTGAAATATAGCGCGCAATTCTTGCTGAAATATCCATAGTCTCGCTGATGGACTGCTCTCCCTTTTGAAAAGACAACACAACAACAAAATATACAAGCAGCATCAAACCGATAATCGATACAAAAATAACAGCCAGTTCCAACCATAAATTCCGTTTTTTCTTCTCATCCATAAGTCACACTGCTAATTCTCCATGCTTCCCATCGTATCAAATACCTCGATACGCTTCGTATCCATTTCCGACATGCCGATAAAAATGGCTCCGTAACTGTACTTATTATCTTCCAGCTTTTCGATTCTGACAATCTCCAAAAAAGCATGAATAGACTCTTTCATCCAGATTGTTAAAAAAGCTTCGTAAACAGTGCCAAGATTCAGCAGGCTTTCACAGATAAATCCGACCCCTGTTTTGGACATATCCGTTACTTCTATTGACACTTCTTCGTTTTCCGTGCCGGTCAAGTTCTTAATCAACAGCCGGGAGGTTAATTCCATCCGCCTGTTCCTTCTTCTTTCTTCCATGTTTCCCCATATACCTTTCTCTGGCGTTTTTTGTTGCAATTTCTATTATACCTATTTTTGACATTTAAGTAAAGGTTTTGGCTTCAGAAACATGTCAATAGATAAACATAGCATCGCCGAAACTGAAAAAACGGTATTTTTCTTTAACAGCTTCCTCATATGCGCACAGCACCTGCTCTCTCCCCGCCAGCGCACTGACCAGCATCAAAAGCGTGGATTCCGGCAGGTGGAAGTTGGTAATCAAAGCATCCAACACCTTAAAGCGATAGCCGGGATAAATGAATATCTGCGTATTGCCGCAGCATTCTTTTAATCTGCCGTTTTCATCCGCCGCGCTTTCTATCGTCCGACAGCTTGTCGTGCCGACGCAGATAACGCGGTGTCCGCTTATCTTTGCTTTATTAATCTTCTCCGCCGCTTCCTTTGATACCTGATAATATTCCGAGTGCATATGATGTTCCAAGATATTTTCCGTCTTTACCGGACGGAATGTGCCAAGCCCTACATGAAGCGTGACATAGGCAATTTCCACACCCTTTTTTTCGATTTCGTCAAGCAGCTTTTTTGTAAAATGCAGTCCCGCCGTCGGCGCAGCCGCAGAACCCTCATATTTGGCATACACGGTCTGGTATCTGTTTTTGTCCTGCAATTTATGGGTAATATACGGCGGCAGCGGCATTTCTCCGAGTTTATCCAGCACTTCTTCAAAAATGCCCTCATAATGAAAACGGATAAGCCTATTGCCCTCTTCTACAATCTCCAACACATCCGCCTGCAAAAGCCCGCCGCCAAAAGACAGACTCATACCCGGTCTTGCCTTTTTACCCGGTTTAACTAACGTCTCCCATATATCATGCTCCCTGCGTTTTAAAAGCAATACCTCGACCGCCGCGCCCGTATCTTTCCGTACGCCCATAAGCCTTGCCGGGATGACTTTCGTATCGTTTAATACCAGACAATCGCCCGGATGTAAATATTCCGCAATTTCATGGAAAATATGATGTTCGATTTTTCCTGTCTCTTTATCTAACATAAGCAGCCTTGACGCGCTGCGTTCCTCTAAGGGGTCCTGCGCAATCAACTCCGGCGGCAGCTCATAATAAAAATCGGATTTCCGTAACTCGTTTATCATATTGATAACCATGCCTCTCCTCAGTCTGTGGGTTTGGGGCATCCGGTACACCCTTATCCCCCATTCCCGCATCCGGAAAATTTTCTATAAATCCGCATTCTCTAGGAAAGCCACATAACCTCTCTTGGCTTCATAGACGTCCGCCTTGCTGGTTGCTTCCCACGGCGCATGCATATTTAAAACCGCAACGCCGCTGTCAATCACGTTCATGCCATACAGCGCCAGAATATAAGCAATCGTTCCGCCGCCGCCCAAATCCACTTTGCCAAGCTCCGCCGTCTGAAAATTAACGCTCTCTTTCTCAAAAATATCCCTGATATGCGCAAGGTATTCCGCATTGGCGTCGTTGGAACCGGATTTTCCTCTGGAACCGGTAAATTTATTAAATACCATACCGCCGCCAAGATAAGCCACGTTTTTCTTATCGAAACTGGATGCATAAGTCGGGTCGTATGCGCTGCTGACGTCGGAAGAAAGCATACAGGAAGCCGCCAGGCATCTTCTGACATTTAATTCGCTGTACTCCCCTGCCAGATTCATGACTTCCGCTACCGCATTTTCAAAAAATTTAGACTGCATACCCGTTGCTCCTACGCTGCCGATTTCCTCTTTATCCACCAGAATGCAGCAGGCGGTTCTTTTTATCTTTTCAACTTCCAACATTGCCTTTAAAGAAGAAAACGCGCATACTCTGTCATCCTGTCCATAGGAAAGAATCATGCTTTTATCAAAACCAGCTTCTCTTGCCTTTCCCGCCGGAACGACTTCCAGTTCCGCCGAAATAAAGTCCTCCTCCTCGATTTCATAACTGTCTTTTAAAATAGAGAGGATATTCTTTTTTACCGCGTCTTTTTCCGCCGAATCCTTTTCTTCTTTGTCCTTTTTCTTTTTATCAATCACAAGAGGCATGTTGCCGATAATGATATCCAAAGCCTCCCCTTCGATTACCTTTGACGCTTTCTTTTCCAACTGCTCCTGCGCCAGATGAATCAATAAGTCCGATACGAAAAATACAGGGTCGTCCTCGTTTTCCCCGACATTGACTTCTATGGTCGTTCCGTCCTTTTTCACGATAACGCCATGAATCGCCAAAGGAATTGCCACCCACTGATATTTTTTCACGCCGCCGTAATAATGCGTGTCCAAATAGGCAAAACCGCCGTCTTCGTACAAGGGATTCTGTTTGATATCCAGACGCGGGGAATCGATATGCGCCCCTAAAATATTAAGACCTTCGGACATTGCTTTTTCCCCGATTTGGAACATGACAATAGATTTATTCATCCAGACGGAATATACCTTATCGCCGCATTTTAAAGCCGTTTTTTTCTTAATAAGCGTACTTAATTCCTGATATCCCGCTTTTTCAATCTCATTGACAATCACGTCGATACATTCCCGCTCCGTCTTGCCATTATCCAAAAAATCCATGTACTGTCTGGCAAATTCATCTACTTTTTTTACCTGTTTTTGGTCATAGGTTTCCCATGTATTCTTCGTTTCCATAAAATATACTCTCCTTTTCTAATTTCTATTTTTTATTTCCGTTCTCCGCGCATCCTTAACTGCGCAGTTCGATTCCCATACTGTCCAGTCCGTTCAAAATCTTTTTCATAACGCCACTAACGTCGGCATCCTCCAGCGTTTTATCCTTTGCCCGAAACGTGATGGAATAAGCGACTGATTTATAGCCGTCCTTAATCTGGCTGCCCTCGTAAATATCGAACAGCTTGTAGTCTTCTAAAATCTTTCCGCCGCGCTGCGCGATGACCGCCTCAATCTCTCCCACCATGATATTTTTCGGCACAACCATACTGATATCACGCGATACCGCCGGATATCTGGCAAGGCTTTCATATTTTCTGTCAAACGTCGCAAACGGTAAAATCTCCGGCATATCCAAAACCGCGACATATACCTTGGTCTTTAAGTCGTAATTGTCACATACCTCCGGATGCACTTCGCCCAGATAACCTATCACTTTCCCGTCATAACAGATATTCGCCTGTCTGCCCGGGTGCAGGAAGTTTTTACCCGCTTTCGGGTCATAAACGGCTTTTTTCTTCATGCCGATGCTTTCAAAAAACTCCTCTACCACGCCTTTCATGGTAAAGAAATCGCCCTCTCCGTACATACCCAGCGTAAACTGCATCCTCTCGTCAGGAAGCTCCTCTAGCGGCAGCTTTTTAGGCAGGTAAATATTGCCAAGTTCATAGAGCCTGACATTTTTATTTCTTCTATTATAGTTAGTAGCAAGGCTTGTCAGCATACCGTTTAGGGAAATCGTCCTCATAATGGAAAAATCCTCGCCTAACGGATTCGCAATCGTAATCGCCCGCCTTAAAATATCGTCTTTATCCAGTAACAGTTTATCAAATACTTTCGGGCTTTCAAAGGAATAGCACATGCCCTGTGAAAAACCGCAAAATTCCGCGATATCCCTTGCCTTTTGCTCAATCCGCAATTTAAAGGACAGCTTTCCTGTCGTCGCCTCCCCGCTCGGCAGTGTCATCGGAATCTTATCATAACCGTAAAAACGCGCCACTTCCTCCGCGATGTCCGCGATGCCCTCCAAATCCTGTCGAAATGCCGGAATCACAAGAACTTTCGTGCCGTCGGATTCCGTTTCCATGACAAGTTCCAGTCTTGCAAAAATCTCCTCCATCTCTTTTTCGGAAATATCGGTTCCCAGAAGCGAGTTGATGCGCCCGCTGTCAAAACGGATTCTTCTAAGCTCTTTTATCGGCGCGCCAAAATCCACCATGCCGTCTACAACGTCGCCGCAGCCAAGCTCCTGTATCAACTGGCACGCCCTGTCGATTGCCGCCTGCGCGTTGCTTGGTTCCAGTCCTTTTTCAAAAATACCGGAAGCGTCGGTGCGAAGTCCCAGCCGCTTTGCGGATTTACGGATATTGGCGCCGTTAAAGGTCGCCGCTTCAAAAACAACCGTCTTTACATTGTCCGTTATCTTGGAATTTTCACCGCCCATGATACCCGCAATACCAATTTCTTTTTCGGCGTCGCATATCATTAACATATCGGAATCCAACGTCCGCATCTGCCCGTCTAACGTCTGGAACACATCCCCGTCCTTAGCGCGGCGTACGATAATCTTATGTCCCGCTATCGTATCCAAATCAAACGCGTGCATCGGCTGGCCGTATTCTTCCATGACATAGTTGGTAATATCCACCAGGTTATTAATCGGACGGATGCCGCTTCCCGCCAATCTTCTTTGCAGCCATTTCGGAGACGGTCCGATTTTAATATTCGTACATACTCTTGCGCAATAGCGTGTGCAAAGTTCGGTGCCCTTGACTTCCACACTGATATAATCCTCTACCTTTTCATGATTCGCTTTTACTTCCACTTTCGGCGCGATAAAAGGCTTCTTAAAGGTAGCCGCCGCTTCTCGGGCAATGCCCAAAACACTATAGCAGTCTACCCTGTTAGATGTAATTTCATACTCGAATACGGTATCTCTTAATCCCAGCGCCTCTATCGCGTCGTCGCCGACCTTCGCATCCTCCGGAAAGATATAAATGCCATCTTCGGGCGCTTCCGGATACATATCCCTGGAGGAACCGAGTTCCTCAATGGAACACATCATGCCGTTAGATTCTACGCCGCGCAGTTTTCCAGCCTTGATGGCAATGCCGTTTTCCGGCAGCGGTCCGCCGTCGTGTCCGCCTGCAACCTTACCGCCGTCAAGCACGACCGGTACTTTGTCGCCCTCTTTTACATTCGGCGCGCCGGTTACAATCTGAATCGTCTCGCTGCCAATATTTACCTGACAGACAATCAGTTTATCCGCATCCGGGTGCTTCTCAATTTTTTCAATCTGTCCGATGACGATTTTTTCCAAATTTTTATCTAATCGCTCATAGGTTTCCACCTTTGTTCCGGTCAATGTCATAGCATCCGCGTATTCTTTATCGGTGCAGGAAAGTTCCGGAACATATGCCTTAATCCATGATAATGCAGTATTCATTTTTCCATTTTCCTTTCTGTCTCTATATTCCCTTAAAACTGTTTCAAGAATCTGATATCGTTTTCATATAAGAGTCTCATATCGTCTATTTCGTATTTTAACAGTGCGATTCTCTCCAAACCGATACCGAATGCAAAGCCGGAATAGCTTTCCGGGTCGATTCCGCTCATGCGGAGCACATTCGGATGCACCATGCCGCAGCCTAAAATTTCAATCCAGCCGGAACCTTTGCAGAAACGGCATCCGCTTCCGCCGCATTTAAAGCAGCTTACATCCATCTCCGCGCTCGGCTCCGTAAAGTTAAAGTGATGCGGTCTGAATTTTACTTTTGTTTCCTCTCCGAACAGTTCCTTGGCAAACTCCGCCAGCGTTCCCTTTAAATCGGCAAGCGTAATATGCTTATCGATAACAAGTCCCTCTATCTGATGGAAAGACGGGGAATGCGTCGCGTCCACCTCGTCGGAGCGGAATACCCGTCCGGGCGCAATCATGCGAATCGGCAGTTTCCCTTTTTCCATCTCATGCACCTGCGTTCCCGACGTCTGGGTACGCAGCAGAAAATCACCGCTGATATAAAAGGTGTCCTGCTCGTCTTTGGCCGGATGGTCGGCGGGAATGTTTAACGCCTCAAAATTATAATAATCGGTTTCTATTTCAGGACCCTCCACAACTTCATAACCCATGCCGACAAAGATACGCTCCACTTCCTCTAATGCAATCGTATTGGGGTGGCGGTGTCCTGATTCCGCTTTTTTGGCAGGCAGCGTCACGTCGATGACTTCCGCCTTCATCTGCGTCTCTCTTGCCGCCCGCTCCATTTTGGCGATGGCTTCTTCAAGCACCTTTTCAATCTGCTCCCTTGTTTCGTTGACAAGCTGGCCTACTTTCGGTCTGTCCTCGGGCGCAACGTCTTTCATCCCCTTTAACACGCTTGTCAATTCCCCTTTTTTGCCAAGAAAACTGACACGCACGTCATTTAGTTTTTCCAAAGCGTCGCTTGCCTCAATCTGGCGCAACGCTTCTGCTTTGAGCTGCTCTAATTTTTCTTTCATGCTTTCTTTCCTTTCTTTTTCATATTATTACATAAAAAAGCGCAACCCCAGCGGCTTGCGCTCCAAGAATTTACTGCGTAAATTCTTGCTTACGTTCCACCACGATTACAGCAATTTTCTATTACATAAATAATCCCATATGCCAAAATGACATATGGGACGAATAAACCGCGGTACCACCCAGATTCCTGCTAATAAAAAGCAGACGCTCTATGTGTGTAACGTACACCTACGTCTTAAAGTACTAAACCATGTGGAATTTCTATGTCTTTTTCTAAAAATCCACAAGTCTTTCCCTTAAGCAGCTCCAGCGGGAAATTCGGAACACTATCTGAACTTAAAGGAGCTTACAGCCGACGACTCCTTCTCTCTGTAAGAAAATACTGCCCTACTGACGCTTTCACAGCCTTTATATTCTTTATAGCTCTTAGTTTAATGAGTTTTGTGCGACTTGTCAAGCCATCCGAACAGAAATTTATACACCGGTCCGAAATAACGGTTAATATGCGCCCCTATCAATAAAATATACATCATCATATAGAACCAGAACATCAAGATGACGATGGTTGTCAGGCTGCCGTATGTGCCAAAACCATTGAAATATTCCACATATACGGAAAAAAAGTAAGAGGCGATACTCCATACCACAGCCGAAAAAGCGGCTCCCGGAAGCTGCCTGCGAAACTTTAATTTCACACTCGGTACAAAAGTATAAATCATCGCAAATATGAGCGTTAATACAACCCACGAAAACAAAAAGCGAAAGCGCATGATAAATTGCACGACCAACTGCAGCTGCGGAAAATCATGCAGGGCAATATTAACAATAACGTTGCCGAATACCATGATAAAAATAGAAAGAATAATAGCAACTAACATAATCACCGTATACAGACAGGCGATTGTCCTAAGGAGCAGATAGTTACGTTTCTCCTCGATATCATTGACTTCGTTTAATCCCTGTATCAGCGCAAGCATCGCCTTTGCCGCAGACCAGATGGTAACAACGGCGAATACCGTAATCGTTCCCGCCGTTCTCTCATATACATCATAAACAATACTCGCTATAAAACCGCTCATCGACTCCGGCACTGCTTTCATAATCACCATAATTAAATTTTCCGCAGTCAAAGACGTATACGGCAGAATGGCGCACAACGCCATCAAAAGCGGAACCATTGATAAAAAAAGGAAAAACGCCGCGCTTGCCGCAAACGCGCTGATATTTTTACGCGTCATCTGCGTAGAAAAATCCTTGCCTATTAAAACCAGTCTCATTAATGTTCTCATTCATGTACCTCACAGTCTGCGAAAAAACTTTTCAAAATTTCCTGATAGTCATATCCGCGGCTGCCCATTTCTTTTGCACCATTTTGTGACATGCCGACGCCGTGTCCGTAGCCGCCGCCAATCAAAGTATATCCTACCACATCTTCTCTCAATTTTCCAGTTTCTATAATAAAAAACGCACTCGGAAGAAGCGTTTTGGCCGCTACGCTTTTTTTATCCTGCCTGACGACCATGCTTTCGCCGTCGCATAAAATACGTCGGATGTTGTATTCTGATATGATTTTTATGGTCTTTTTGCTTCCTGTTATCACCATTTCGTCCGCAATGCCGCCCGCGCCCCGTTTGGTAATGGCAATGTCTTTTAACCTGCCGATATCATCTATCGGCTCCGATACATAATAATCCCCATCCGCGTTTGTCTTCCGGGTGAGAATAAGCGCCCCGTTTGCCCGGTACCGCTCCTTTATCCGTTCCAACATGGCATCCATATCAATATCCTCCACCCGGTACTGCCATCTGTACCAGGCTTCCCCGCTTTCAAAATCGTTCCCGTCTACGCTTTGGATAAATTCGGCGAAATTTTCTTCCTCTGCCATTTCCTCCGCGCTTTTTGCATTTTGTGCTGCCTCTTCCGGTGCCAGCTTTCCGGGTTTGATATAGGAAACCGCCTCCCCGCTTTCCGATTTCCATATCGTCGTATCCGTGCCGTAACCACAGGAAGTGGAATAATAATAATTGTCCGCAAGCTGCCCCTGATAATATAACATCATCCCGCTTGTCTCTTTCACCGCCGTGGTAGTCGCCGCATTTTCCGCAATGTTATGATAGACCTGATAGGACGTCGTATCGTCTAAGTGCGCGCCCAGACCGGCAAGGGAGGCGTGTAAGATATGACGGAACGCATAAGTTCTGGCACAGACTGCCTGCGCTTTTAGTGCCTCCTTCGGATAGGACGCAGGCATCTCGCTTGGCACGACGGCATACAGATACTCTTCTAACGGCAGTTCATTGATAATCACCATGCCCTGCGGCGTTTTATAAAACTCCAGCGCGCCCCTGTAATACGGTTCTTCTTTTGAAATTCCCGCAATTTCCAGTTTGACTTTATCGGTCAATGCCTGGCATTGAAAAACCCGCCGCTCTCCGTCCTGTAATTCGTCGGCGCGTATTTTCGTCTGCTCCCCGTCTACCGTAACGGACGCCTCTTCATAGTAATAGCCGCCGTCCGCCGTATTTTTTAATAGTACACGGATTTGGTCTATTTCTCCCTCTCTGGAAACGAGACAGGCGCAGATTTTATTTTCCCAGACAACAAAATCCGTATAGTCATAGCCAATCATTAAATCCGTCTTTTTTTTAGCCTCCAGTGTCCCGCAAAGCTTATAGACCTCCAGATTTTTGTCCGTTTCGTATACGCCGTATCCCTCCACCTCGATGCTGTCTGTTGATACGCTTAACAGTTTTCCACGGATTTTTTCCTCTTTTTGCTGTATCCGTATCAATTTCTGATTTTCAAAGGTCAAATCCGCAATAAGTTCCCGCGCCGCCTCTTCTTTCGTCGTTACCGGAAACGTCAACTGGTGGTAAAAACATTCCAGCGTAGCAGCGCCGTTATCATCCGACACCTCCATGACCCAGACATTTTCCAGAATCGTTTTCTCGTCCAGAACGCGGATGCTTGTTAAAAGCTCATTATCTTTCACATAGACTTCTTCTTTGGAAAAGGTAGAATCCGCAAAGGAAGAGGAACAGTATATATATTCGTTATTCTGCGTGTACGCTTTCTTTTCCTGCTCGTTTATCTTTAAAATAAACACTGTTGTTTTCCAGACGGACGAACGGGCGTCATAATGTGCAAGCATAAACTGGTACGCCTGATACCAGTCCTCCTTTAAAAGCGCGTGTTCCTCTTCGTATTTCCCCGCAAAATCCGGTATCTGCTTCTCTGCGCCTCCTATCTGTTCATATATATTTTTATACTGTTTATATGTAAGATTTATCTGTCCGCCGCCGCTGTTTTCACTTCCGTTGTTTTCGTGATTTTCTTCCGTTTCCCTGCCGTTTTCCTCCTCTATCGTAACGGGCAGCTGTAACGCCTGTAATAGGATTTGTACATCTTCTATGCTTATCTTTTCCCCCTCCGGCTCTTCCAGCCTCCCACCGGACTCCATCCGGTGCAGCCACAGCCAGAATAAGAAAATCATGCCCGCTATAATCGCCAGCAGTTTCAGCAGATTATTCAGATTTTCTTTTCTTACCTTTCCCCTCATGCAGTCTCCTTTTTGTTTATGAAAAGAAAAAGCAGTCATAACGACTGCTTCTTCTTTTGTATATTCCCCAAAATGCCGAATCCTGTATTTTGACTCCTAGCTATAGCTAGGTGGGTAACCGCAGCTATGCTTCTGCCTTCCACTGCACAATGTTCATAACGAACCGGAGGCCTGACATCCACATAACGATGTAGGAATCCCGTTTAAAGTAACTGTAGGTTCAAAATAACAAGAATTATCGTGCATCCCAGGTTAATTCTATTATATCCAAGTGGGAGCGAAAATACAACTACTATTTACGCGATAATATAACCAAAAAAAGGGATATATATGATATATATCCCTTTTGGTGCATATTGCTTTTTGCTATGATAACTAATTATACCTGAGGACCGGCTGCAACCAATGCCTTACCTGCATCATTGCCTTCATATTTTGCAAAGTTTTTCACAAATCTGCCCGCCAAATCTTTTGCCTTGGTCTCCCATTCTGAAGCGTCCGCATAGGTATCGCGAGGGTCAAGGATATTCGTGTCTACGCCGGGAAGTTCTGTAGGAACTTCAAAGTTAAAGTAAGGAATCTTCTTGGTAGGCGCATTTAAAATATCACCATTCAAAATAGCATCGATGATACCGCGGGTATCTTTAATGGTAATACGTTTGCCTGTGCCGTTCCATCCGGTATTTACCAGATACGCCTTAGCGCCGTTTAACTGCATCTTCTTAACAAGTTCTTCACCGTATTTTGTAGGATGAAGCTCTAAGAACGCCTGACCGAAGCAAGCGGAGAATGTAGGCGTAGGCTCTGTGATACCACGCTCCGTACCGGCTAACTTAGCAGTAAAACCTGACAAGAAGTAATACTGCGTCTGTTCCGGCGTAAGGATAGATACCGGAGGAAGTACGCCGAAAGCATCCGCTGACAAAAAGATTACGTTCTTAGCTGCCGGTGCGGAAGATACAGGACGTACAATATTCTTAATATGGTTAATCGGATAAGAAACACGAGTATTCTCCGTTACGCTCTTATCATCAAAATCAATCTTACCGTTTGCATCTACGGTAACGTTCTCTAACAAAGCGTCGCGTTTGATTGCATTGTAAATATCAGGCTCGGAATCCTTGTCCAGGTTGATAACCTTTGCATAGCATCCGCCTTCAAAGTTGAATACGCCGTTATCGTCCCAGCCATGCTCGTCATCGCCGATTAAGAGTCTCTTAGGGTCTGTGGAAAGCGTTGTCTTTCCTGTTCCGGAAAGTCCGAAGAATACCGCCGTATTCTTGCCGTCCATATCCGTATTTGCGGAACAGTGCATGGAAGCAATGCCTTTCAAAGGCAGATAGTAGTTCATCATGGAGAACATACCTTTCTTCATCTCGCCGCCATACCATGTATTGATAATAACCTGCTCGCGGCTTGTAATGTTGAAAGCAACGCAAGTCTCGGAATTTAAGCCTAAATCTTTGTAATTCTCAACTTTTGCTTTGGAAGCATTGTAAACAACAAAATCAGGCTCGAAGTTCTTCAGTTCCTCATCACTGGGCTGAATGAACATATTCTTAATAAAATGCGCCTGCCATGCAACTTCCATAATAAAGCGGACAGCCATACGGGTATCTTTGTTAGCTCCGCAGAAAGCGTCTACAACAAAGAGTCTCTTGCCGGACAATTCGTTCTTTGCAATGTCCTTTACAGTCGCCCATGTAGCCTCTGTCATAGGATGGTTATCATTCTTGTACTCGTCTGACGTCCACCAAACGGTATCCTTGGAGTTTGCATCCATTACTATGTACTTGTCTTTCGGAGAACGTCCGGTATAAATACCGGTCATAACATTCACAGCGCCAAGCTCCGTTACCTGACCTTTCTCATAGCCTTCCAGTCCGGACTTTGTCTCTTCCTCATACAATACGTCAAAGGAAGGATTGTGTACGATTTCCGTTGTTCCGGTAATACCGTACTTGCTCAAATCGATTACTGCCATATCTTTTACCTCTCTTCCATAATTGTAAATTTTAGAAAAATTTATTCTAAACAATTCTATCATGAATTCCCCTATCAGTAAAGTTTTTTTTCTTGTGAAGTTTCCGTAGTTTGAAATGGGATTTTTATGAAATTTATGCTTGCAATCTTTCTTCATTTCTGATATTATACAAATGTTGTTTCATTTCAGACAAAGAATCGATAAATTGTTAGGAGGTGCAAAGATGGCTAAATGTGATATTTGTGGTAAAGGCGCTCATTTCGGAAATAACGTCAGCCATTCTCATAGAAGATCTAACAGAATCTGGCATTCTAATATTCAGAATGTAAAATGCAAAGTAAACGGTGCATCCAAGAAATTGCATGTATGCACACAGTGCTTAAAATCCGGAAAAGTTGAAAGAGCTTAAGTAATGCAGATATAGGAAAGACATGATATCATTCGATATCATGTCTTTTTTATATTTTTACGCCCATTTTCCAATGTCATAATCACTCTTCAAATTTTCGTATTCTTTATTAATCATCTGAATAATCTCTTTATCCCCCGCTACATTATCGGGATGAAAAATCTTAATCAAATCCTTATAACGTTTTTTTAACGCAAGCGGATTTTTCACGCCTCTAAAGAAAGCGGAAACGTCTCTTCCCATGCCATAGGAGGGCTGCTCCATAACTTCCCTCTGCGCCTCCATTTTAGCGCGTTCCTTTTCTAAACGCCTGCGGTCCATATCGAGCTGCTCGAAGCCGCCTTTTAAAATATCCATTTTTTTCTCGAAAAAGAGAGCGTCATCTTTTAACCGCTGTTTTTCTACAGACATTTTGCGGTTCAACGCTTTCATTTCCTCCTGAAACTGCTCTTTTTCCTTGGCAAACTGTTCCTGATTCTCTTCCAGTTCCCTGGCCGCCGTTATCAGCCTGACATTCTCCCGAAACAGCCACGATTTTAACTTATTCAGTTCATCCTGCGAGCCGTTTTTTAGTATTTCTTCTATATTTTCTATACTTTTGCCCGCAGCATCGCCACTTTCTGCCAAATGGTTATCTGCTGCATCGCTATTGACAGCCTCCTCATTGACCGCTTCCTCGCTTACAGCGTCATTTATCATATCGTCACTTACCATTTTTTCTTCCATCATAACTACCTATGCCTTTTTCATCTAATAAACATGCTTTCCGCCCAGTCTGCAATATTGGGGGCTGAAAGGTACAAACTTAGTCACAGCAAAAAAAATTATAACCGATTAACATTAATAATACAATCAAAATAAATCCCACAAAACGATTCGTCATAAAAAGCATAACCAGCATACCCGCCGCAACACAAAATGCTACAAGTCCAATCAATTTCTTCATACACTCTTCCTGTTTATGCTTTTTATTATCATATGCAGCAAACATGCCGTTGGTGTGCGGCATAAGAAGCCTTACCTCTTATGAATTTTCCTTATTTTCATCCGGGAAAGCGATATCCACTGCCGCGTCATCCGCTATCATTTCTTCTTTCGGCGCGGTAAATTTATCCACAATGTCGGGAATCATGTCAAGGACTTTCGTAATCGTATCCTGGTTCTTGATATTGACAAGTTTCGTCGAGCCGTTTTTGATAACCAGCACCGCACTCGGACTCATCTTCGCGGAAAATCCGCCGCCCCCGCCGTTTTTCTTATCCGCCGCGCTCGCGCCTGCGCCGACGCCAAATGTAACGTCCACAAGCGGTAAGATAATGGTATCTCCAATCTGCGTCGCCTCTCCTATGACCGTCTTTGTCGATAAAACGGCATTCATCCCTTTCATAAGGGATTCTATTACACCGGTAAAATTATTCTCTGCCATTTATGCGTCCTCCTTTTTAAACAGTTTGAGTAATTTTCTGATATCCTTATTAAAATAAATACGAACCGCGGCCCTTATAAACGTAAACAGTTTTATCTTTCCTCTGATATGAACATCGCCCTCGACTCTCTTTTCGTCAAAATCCGGTGTGATGTTCACATTCCCGCCGATAAGCGGATACAGCATTCCGTAATAGGCCAGAATATCGGCCGTAGATGCCGGGTCGCCCGTGCCGATTACCAGGTCAGCCTGAAATTTTCGCGGTTTTATATAAGAAAAAATACGAATCAGTTCTTCCTTACATAAAGAATAGCTTTGTTTAAATGTTTCGCTTTGTATAACATTACAATAGTATTCTATATTTTCCCGTATCTTTTTTATTTTATCACAGATTCCCTTAATTGTGTACCATATATTTTGAAAGATGCCGCAGATTTTCGCTATCCAGCGTGAAATACGCGCTTTTATGGAAATTTTGGGCGGCTTTTCGGACGTTTCCGGCTCTATAGCGTCCGCCGTCTGTCCGCCGTCTGTTTCCCATTTAGCGTCTGTTTCCTGTGGTGCGCCAGTACTCTGTTCATCACTGCTTTCTCGCGGCGCAGCCGCTTTCTGCTCTTGTAAAGTCTCTTTTGGTGTATCGGATTCCTGCCCTTTTACATCCTCACGGGGCGCATCGGCTTTCCGGGTTTTGTGTTTTTTTGCCTTTTTATGCGCCTTTTCCTTTTTCGGCAGCCTGAACACGGTAAAAATAAATATCCGCGCCCTTGCCCAAAGCTGCGTGGAATAACCGGCCCTGATATTGATAATATGCAAAAGCCAGGTAATTTTTGCGCTGACCTCTACCGGCGGATTTCCCTCTCCCTCCACACGCTTTGCATCTATCCTGTAGCGGACGGGAACAAACAGGGCAAGACAAATCCCTAAAAGGATAAGGCCAAGCAGGACGCCTATTATGATTCCTATTATTTTCAAAATCAGCAACACTATATGTAACATCGCTTACTATGCCTTTCCTGCCGCCTGAAATTCGGGGAACAAATATTTTTTTAAATCGGCGTCGCCATTTTGCGCTACCGCCTCTTTCGCAATTTCGCAGACCAAGGCAACCGCCTCTTCATAACTGCCCGCAATGCCGATAATATACGGCGCATTTTCTTTCTTTTTATAATAGGGCTGTTCTAACAGCATATTATGGCATATTTCAAGCTGGTCGCTTCCCGAGGCCAGTATAATGACAAATACCCGTAACTGTCCGGCATGATGTTTCAATTTTCTTTTTACCTTATTCGGCTCTTTTATAGTGTCTCCGATATACAGATTTTTATAAAATTTCATACATCCCCCAAATATGCTGTCAGCCTTTTACAACAGGCGAAGTTACTTTACGAAGCCACTTACGCTCTTCTTCCTCTAAATAAGGCGCCGCCTTTTCATAAACTTTTTCATGATAGGCATTTAACCTCTTGATATCAATATCCTGCATATAGGACAGCTCTATTGCCTCCAAATCAATCGGCACATAAGTCAGTGTGTCAAAATACATAAACTGGCCGTCTCCGTTTTTGACGCCGCGCTTTGCCACAATAATATTTTCCGTACGGATGCCGTGGCTTTTTTCTATATAGACGCCCGGCTCATTGGAAATTACCATGCCCTCTTCGATAACGGCTTCTTCCGCCTCTTTCGCATACCGCCAGCGAATACTCTGCGGCCCTTCATGCACGTTTAAAATATAGCCCACGCCATGCCCCGTACCGCACTTATAATCAATGTTTAATTCCCACAACGGCTCTCTTGCCAGAATGTCCAGATTTCTTCCGGTGCATCCATATAAAAATTTCGCCGCGCTAAGCCGCAGCATACCGACTGCAACCGCCGTAAAATGCCGCTTTACTTCTTCGCTGATTTCACCCAGCACAATCGTCCTGGTAACGTCCGTCGTGCCGCCCATGTATTGACCGCCAGAGTCAACCAACAGCATCCCTGCCGCTTCCAATTCCTTATGGTCGGACGCTGTCGCCTCATAGTGCATCATGGCTGCATTTTCTTTATACGCGCTTATCGTCGGGAAAGATAAGTCCAAAAAGCCTTCCACTTCTTTTCGCAGACCGTCTAACTTCATGGCCGCTGAATACTCATTAATCGGTATTTTCCCGATACTGTTTTTTAACCAGTAAATGAATTTTATCAAGGCAACGCTGTCTTTCAAATACACCTCTTCCATATGCGCCAATTCCACCGGATTTTTAACGGCTTTTAACTGCTGCGACGGATTTGCGCAAATGACCGTTTCCGCTCTGTCTGCCAGACATTGATACAGCGTATAATTAATATTTTTATCATCTAACAGGATTCTGTCTACCGGCATTTGTCTTAAAAATGTCTCTATCTTGTCATACTCTTTCAGCGTAATATTCCATTGGGCGGCATATTGCGCCAGCTTATCATCTACCGCTTTTGGCCGGATAAAAAGATAGCAGTCCGTCATCGTGATAACGCCGTAAGATAAGGCCACCGGATTACACTCCACATCCCCGCCCCTGATGTTTAATATCCACATCAAATCATCGAGTTTTGCCAGTAAATGCGCCGTACATTTTTCCTGCCGCATCTTTTCCCTAACCTGCGCAAGTTTTTCTTCCACGCTCTGCCCGCAATAGTCCTGCGGCAACGCAAAAACAGGCCCGCCCGGCATATCCGGCCGTCCTTCCCAGAGACTTCCCGCAATATCTTTTTCATATCGGAAAGTAATATTTTTATGCTGTAAAACTTTTTTCAACGTATTACCGTAGGACGCCGTCACAACCCTGCCGTCAAAGCCGAGACTTTCACCGTCTTTCATATTGTCAGCCAAATACTGTTCTATCGTCGGTACGCCCTCTTCCTGCATCCGAAACAGGGTAATGCCGCTTCCCGCCAGTTCTTTCTGTGCTTGGATAAAATAACGTCCGTCCGTCCAAAGACCCGCTCTCGTACGCTCGACAAGCAGCGTGCCGTTTGAACCGGTAAAACCGGAAAAATATTCCCGTACCTTAAAATAGTCGCTGACATATTCCGAGTTATGATAATCCGATGTGGGAATCAGATAAAAGTCTATCTGCTCTTTTTCCATTTCGGCCTGTAAAAGCGCAATTTTATCTTTTACTTCCATGTTATCATGATACCCCTTTCAATAAACCTACGGCTCTGGAAGTGCCAATTCGTTCACACCCTTCGGCTAAAAACGCTTCCATGTCCTCCAATGTGGAAATGCCTCCGGCCGCTTTGATTTTCACCTGGGAACCGATATGGTTTTTAAATAGTCTGATATCCTCTATCGCCGCTCCGGCCGTGCCAAATCCCGTTGAAGTTTTGATATAATCCGCGCCTGCATTCGTCACCGCATGGCACATGGCGATTTTTTGCGCTTCGTCCAGATAGCAGGTCTCAATAATCACTTTCAATATATGCCCGCCGCATGCTTTCTTGACCTGCCGGATTTCCTCTTCCACCTTATCATACAGCCCGTTTTTCACATCCGTGATATTAATGACCATATCAATCTCATTCGCACCGTCCTTTATCGCCTGGAGAGCCTCCTCCACCTTGGCCTGCGTCACGCAGTAACCTAAGGGGAAGCCGATAACCGTACAGATATTTACTTCTTTATCATATGTATCGTGAATCCGTTTTACATATGCGGGCGGCACGCAGACAGATGCCGTCTGATATAAAATGGCGTCATCGCACAACTCCACAATATCCTCCCATGTCGCATACGGTTTCAATAACGTATGGTCTACATGACTTAATATTTCCTGTTTATTCATCTTCACAACCATGCCTTTCTCTACTATTTCTGATACCTATTTTAATACCTTTTTCCGGCATTCGCAATAACAATAAAATTGTGCAATTTGTTAAAACTTTCTAAAATTTTTCTTCAATTTCATTTTTTCGGGTGTTTTCATGCTATACTAAATATGGAACATAGGCGATTGCGAAACATTTTTGATAACGTTAGATATATAGGATAACATATACAGTTCATAAGCGGGTACTGTGAAACCGCCGGTACTTATATGCGGTACTTTCGCATATTATATACCGCTGCGGTTGAGTTGTAGCGAAAGCGACCCGTGTTGAACTGTATATGTTATCCGTACACACCACTCATGGAAACGTTTTGCAATCACCTAACAAATTGAATCACGATGAAAGGAGGCCTAATCTCATGTATACCATGGATCATAACAGCTATTCGGAAATTACACCGGAAATTTTTCGTCTTGCCAATATGAGTAAAGAGGCAGGCATTATCGATACGGAACTGTTTACGAAGTATGATGTGAAACGCGGTCTGCGCGATTTAAACGGCAAGGGCGTACTGGCGGGATTAACCAATATCTCCGACGTACGCGCGAACAAGATAGTTGACGGTGTCCAGGTTCCAACTCACGGACGGCTTTTTTACAGAGGATATGATGTCAAAGACCTCGTCAATGGATTTGCACCGGATAAAAACTTCGGCTACGAAGAAATTACTTATTTATTACTTTTTGACAAGCTTCCAACTACGGAAGAACTGGAAATGTTTAAGAATCTTTTATCGGGTTACCGCTCTCTTCCGACCAGTTTCGTGCGCGATATTATTATGAAAGCGCCCAGCAACGATATGATGAACACGCTGGCAAGAAGCGTATTGACCCTGTATTCTTATGATGACAGAGCGGATGACACTTCCCTTCCCAATGTGCTTAGGCAGTGCTTACAGCTTATCAGCCTTTTCCCGTTACTTTCCATTTACGGTTATCAGGCATACAGCCACTATCACGACGGAAAGAGTTTGTTTATCCATCAGCCCAAAGCGGAATTATCCACGGCTGAAAATATCCTACATATTTTACGCCCCGACAGCAGTTATACGCCGTTAGAAGCAAAAATTCTTGATATTGCGCTCGTTCTTCATATGGAACACGGCGGCGGTAACAACTCCACTTTTACGACGCATGTTGTCACCTCTTCTTTGACGGACACTTATTCCGTTATTGCCGCTGCAATCGGCTCCTTAAAAGGACCCAGACACGGCGGCGCCAACATTAAAGTTGTACAGATGTTTGACGATATGAAACAGAAAGTAGCCGACTGGAAAGACGAAGAACAGGTCGCTGACTATTTAACCAAACTGCTGCATAAAGAGGCATTCGACCACGCAGGGCTTATCTACGGCGTCGGTCATGCCGTATATTCCAAGTCAGACCCGAGAGCGGTTATCTTCAAATCTTTTGTGGAAAGACTGTCCGTGGAAAAAGGCTTGCAGGATGAATTTGCACTCTACTCTCTTGTAGAACGTCTGGCGCCGGACATTATTGCCAAAGAAAGACAGATGTATAAAGGCGTTAATATTAACGTGGACTTTTATTCCGGCTTTGTTTACAGCATGTTGAATCTTCCGAAAGAGTTGTATACACCGATTTTTGCCATTGCGAGAATCGCCGGATGGAGCGCGCATCGGATGGAGGAACTTGCCAATAACGGTAAGATTATCCGCCCTGCTTACAAGCCGATTTGTAAAGACAGACAATACATTCCCATAACAGAGCGGCAGGATGCCTGAGCGCGAATCAGATTTTCTTATTTGCCAAACTTTTGTATTGCATTGCCGGCGGCCTTGCCATATACCACCAAGGCCGCTACAAAAACAGCGCATGTAACAAATGAGGCAATACCGTTGCTACCCAGATAATCGCTAATCAGACCGGCTATGCCCGTCAAGATAATGACAATCCCGATTATGACTAACCGTCCGGACAGATACTTCATAAATCCCTCTTTATCACGGATGGAATTTTCATTGGCGCCTTTCCCGAATACAACGTTTTCGATAATCCTGCCCTGCGTTTTCATAACGATTCCCGCATATGCCAGATAGGCTCCGGTGAAAATATAAATAAAATCCATTACACTAAAATACATACTTTATCAGTCCTTTCCCGTTCAGGATGTTAAACAATTCCAAGAATGCTTTTAACGGTTTCTTTCATCATGCTCTTATCACAGACTGTATCATGCAATACTGGAGCGGTTCTGATTTGTTCTATGGCATCCGGCACTTTGACGCCTGCGATTTTGGAAAGCTCGTCCACCAGTTCAAAATCAGTCATCTTATCATATTCCGTATCGATTGCCTTCATAACGCTTCTTGTAAATTTGAACGGGCTTGCGGTTGAAGCAATGACTGTAGGTGTGTTATCCTTTGTCTCTTCTTTATATTTCTGATATACGGCGCTTGCTACCGCGGTATGCGTATCAATGACATATCCCGTTTTTTCATACAGTTGTTTAATTCTTGCCGCCGTCTCTTTCTCGCTTGCATAATTACCGTAAAAGTCCGTTAAACCGCTCTTCATTTCCTCTGTAATATGGTAGCTTCCCTTTGCCGATAACGCCGCCATAAACTCCGCGTTTTTTACGGCGTCACTGCCCGCAATGCGGTAAATCAGACGCTCTAAATTACTGGATATCAAAATATCCATGGACGGGGAGCTTGTCAATACAAACTCCCGGTTACGGTCATAATCCCCGGTTTTAAAAAAGTCATATAACACCTTATTTTCATTGGAGGCGCAAATCAGTTTTCCAATCGGCACACCCATATTTTTGGCATAAAACGCGGCAAGGATATTGCCGAAGTTACCCGTCGGCACAACGACATTAACCGGCTCATTATCCTCTATTCTTTCTTCCTTTAAGAGTTTGGCATAAGCATATACATAATAGACAATCTGCGGAACAAGACGCCCGATATTAATGGAATTAGCGGATGAGAAGCGAAGATGGTTTTTCGCCATCACCTTTCCCAACTCCTTATCGGAAAAAATCTGTTTCACGCCCGTCTGTGCATCATCAAAATTACCGTGTATGCCGACTACGTAAGTATTGTTTCCTTTCTGCGTCACCATCTGCTTTTCCTGAATCGGGCTGACTCCGTTTTTCGGATAAAAAACAATGATTTTCGTTCCCTCTACGTCAGCAAATCCCGCCAGCGCGGCTTTTCCCGTATCTCCTGACGTCGCCGTTAAAATAACGATGGTATCCTCCACATGGTTCTTCTTCGCGGAAGTAATCATCAAATGCGGCAGAATGGATAACGCCATATCCTTAAACGCAATCGTCGCGCCGTGGAACAATTCCAGATAATATGTATTATCAGCTTCTACAAGCGGCGCTATTTCTTTCGTATCGAATTTGGAATCGTATGCCCTGCGGATGCAGTCTTGTAACTCTTCTTTTGTAAAATCAGTCAAAAACAGTTTCATGACCTCATATGCAATTTCCTGATAATCCATCCCGGACAGTTCCTTTAAGGACTTTTCCAATGCCGGAATCTGGTCCGGCACAAACAGCCCGCCATCCTCCGAAAGCCCCTGTAAAATCGCCTGTGAAGCCTGTACTTTCTTAGAATTGTCTCTTGTACTGCTATATAATACTTCCATCCTGACCCTCTCTTATGTCCAGCCTGCGGACTTTACATTCCAAAACGCTAACAGCGCCAGCGCAATATCCGCCAGACAAATACATTTGTCTGCAAAAAATTTATTTTTCACACTAAGCATTATAGCATAAAGCGCCAAAGCTTGCAACTTGCCGCGCACGCTTCCCAATGCCTGAAATTTACTAGGAAAAAAATTCATGATTTCCATAAGCAAACAATCTGGTCAGTTTCTGGTCAAACCATTTCATTTTTCCGGCATCTGCACGGTTTCTGGCGCAAAAATACAGAGCGCCCTGTGAAATATCCTCCCCATAAAGCGCACGCTCTACCGCTTCATAGGTCTCTTCGCTGACCGTAATTGTCTGAAAACGCCCGTCCACCGTCGGGGAAAACTGTGCAACGCCCTGTTCTTTCTGCATCACAACCGCCGTGACGGTATCAGGGAACATTTCGTTATTGACACGGTTTAACACAACATTGGCCACAAGCAGTTTACCATCTTCATCTTCGCCCCCGGCCTCCGCTTCCACAATCCTTAGCAGCGAATCATAATCCTGCTCGGATAACTGGTATTTTTTCTTTTGTTCCAGAATTTCATAATCCACAACCCGCTGACCGGAAGAAACACAGGCCACGACCTCCAAAAAGCTTTTTTTGTCCTCCTCCATTGTCGCGCTCATAAATTCCATACGAAAAGCCTGTGTTGCCGCCACCCGGTTGATTTTTAATTCTTTGATACAAATCCATGATGTAAAAAAAGTCATATTCATCAAGAGCAATATTGCGAAATATTTTTTATACATCTTACTAAACATACCTTTCATTTACTTGCGATGTTTATATCGCAGATATAATACGCACAAGACAAACAAGTTTGTCTGTCTTTTAACACTTCTGTAATATTTTATACAGAAATCCGGAAAAATATGTTATACTAATGCCAATATTAAGAAATATAGTTAAAGATTGGAGACTTAATGATGGCGCAGCTGCCCGGTGTTTATACGGCTAAAAAGAAAGACGGAACGATATACTATCGTTCCTCTGTAACTTATCGCGCAAAGCATATCAGTCTGGGCAGTTATCAGACGCCGGATGACGCCCACGCCGCTTATCTGCTAGCCGGCCATATTTTACAGGACAAGTCCGTTATGATTTCGCATTATCAGCCGGACTGCGCTCTTTTATTTGAAAAATGGGTCTGCTTAATCAACTTCCGCGATAACGGCCTCTATTTTTCCAACCCGATTTATATCCGTCCCGCTTTCTTTTATTATTATTTTTCTCCGTCGCATTTTTTTATCTTCGACAGGGATGATTTATTTTACTATGCCAATCATAAAATTTCACGCCGCGGCGGCCATTACTTTATTGCCGATTACGGTATGCAGCTTAATATTATGAACCGCTACGGCATCAAAAACTATGCCGTTGTGGACAAAGATTACCGCTTTATCAACGGAAATACCAACGACTACCGCTATGAAAATATAGAAATTATGAATGCCTATCACGGCGTCTCCTCTTTTTTCCGGGATGGAAAACTGCGCTATAAAACCAAAATCCACATTAGAGGAAATTATACCGTGGGCGTCTATGATACGGAGGATGAGGCCGCTATCGCCTACAATAAGGCCATTGATTACTTAAAAAAAGCCGGCGTAGCAAAGGCTTATACTCCCAATTACATGGAAAATATGTCGCCCGCTTCTTACGCCGACTTATATAATAAAATTAAAGTTTCTCCCAAAATAGAACATTATCTGTCCGAATAGCTGACAAAACAAAGATTCAGATTCGCGTCTCCCGTTATGCCGTTTAATACGCCCGTCGTCGTATACTGCCACATCGTATACTGATACGGATAATCCGGAATATCCTCGTCCTGCGAAAGCCATACGTCATAATTTTGCAACTGCGCCAAATCAATATTTTTAATCAGCCATTCCTTATTACCGTATATCATCGGCGTATACCCCGCCGCCTGAACGCCGCTTAAAAAGGCTGCCGCAATCGCCGTCTTATCGTCTCTGGAAAGTCCGTCAATCCTTGCCTTATCATTCGAGACATTTTCCATGTCAAAGGCAACCGGATAGTTGATATGCTCTTTATAAGGCGCCAGATTCTGCACTACAAAGTTGGCCTCCTGTGTTACCTCTTCCAATGTCACCGCCTGCGAATAAAAATACACGCCGATGTCCATTTCGGCATCTATCGCCGCTTCTATATTCTGCACGAAATTATCGTCCAGCGAAATCTGACCTGTGCTGTATCCCCTCGCGCCAAGGCGAATCATCACATAATCTATCCCGGCGGCTTTCATACTGCGGAAATTAACGTTGCCGTTATGCTTGGAGATATCAACGCCCATATAGGAGATTTTTTTACCGTTATCCGTATATTTACGCAAATTGGCGGTTTCCGAGATATTGGTAAAATCGTAGTTGTTTTTTGTCAGATACGGGCTGATTAACACCCACTCCTCCGTGCCGTCGGAATGTTTGATCAACGTATGCTTGCCGTCCGTGGACGGGTCTTCCTGCACAACCTCCTTCTGCTCCTGCGTTTTATCATCGCTGTTTTCATCGCTCTTGGTCGTGGAAGCCGACGTGCTTTCCCCGTCCTCTCTCCGAGAAGCCTGTGTCTTATCTTTCTCTTCCTCTACAGGATACATATCCCAAAAACTTAAATCCTCCGCACGCAGTTTTTGTTCCGGTTCTGTGGCAGCCTCTTCTTCCGGCTGCACCGTTTCCTCCTGCTTCGCGGCATTCTGTATATATTCTTTTCTTTCCTGCTCCTTCTTATTGTTTTTCATGACAGAAAGAAGCAGAATCAGTACAAAGGCTGATACGCCTATCACCATATATATCACGGAAAAGCCCACCGGCTTTTGCTCGTCTTCACCCGGTAATTTCATATTTATAACCATGCTCCTTTCTCAGTCTGCGATGTTTAGATGGAAAAAATATCCCGCATCCATTATAATCTATTATGATGACAATCCTTATGATAACCAAATTGCCAGACAGCATTATTTTATCATGAAATAGCGCGATTGGCAACGAAAAGCAAAGAAGGCGCAGCATGAGAAAAAGAAAAAAGAAAATTTTTCTTCTGATATCGGTTTTTCTTTTTGTTTTTTGGGTCGGCGGATGCAAAAAAGCGGATGAACCCGTTACTGCATCCGGGTTTTATTTTGATACCGTTATTCAGATTACCATTTATGACGCCGGGAAAAAAGATTGTCTGGACGGCTGTATGTCGCTTGCGGAAAAATATGAGAATATGTTAAGCCCTACGATAGAGGGGTCTGATATCTGGAACATTAACCACAGCGGCGGCCGTTCCGTCACCGTTTCTAACGAAACCGCCAGTCTGCTTAACACTGCCCTTTCTTACTGTGAAATGAGCGGCGGCCGCATTGATTTGACTATGGAAACCGTCAGCGCGCTGTGGGATTTTCATGCGGATGATGCCTCATTAGGACAGATTCCCGACAAAAAAACGCTTACAGAAGCGCTTATACATGTGGACTATCATAATCTGTTAATAGAGGATAACACTGTCACCCTGCTTGATACTGACAGCGCTGTCAGTCTCGGCTTTATCGCCAAAGGCTATATTGCCGATAAAATAAAAGAATATTTAGTTTCCCAAAATGTCGAAAGCGCGATTATCAATCTGGGCGGCAACCTTTTGGCCGTCGGTATAAAACCTGACGGTACGCCGTTTAGGTTTGGTATCCAGACGCCTTTTGATGAGCAGGGCGTTCCGATTACGACGCTTTCCGTTTCCGATAAATCCGTCGTCTCTTCCGGCGTCTATGAGCGGTACTTTTATCAGGACGATGTTCTCTACCATCATATATTAGACACTGCAAACGGATATCCCGTGCAGAACAATCTTCTTGGCGTCACGATTCTTTCGGATTCTTCTACAACGGGAGACGCGCTCTCCACGACCTGTTTCGTACTTGGTCTGGATGAGGGCATGGAACTGGTTGAATCTCTAGACGGCGTAGAAGCTGTTTTTATTACGGATGATTATAGGTTACATTATTCGAGCGGGCTTTGAAAACCCGCTCTCTTTTGTATCGAAATATTTTATACCTGTACTTTTCCGGCCAGCACGTTCTTATAATCTTCCAGATTCTTTTGCAAAAGCGTCGGCGTATCCAATCCGTAAGGACATTTACTTTTACACTGGTTACAGTGGATGCAGTTTTCTATCTTCATCATTTTCTCCTGCCCTTCTTTGCTTAAATGCGACGCGGACGGAGAACGGCGAAGCAGTAAGGACATTCTTGCGCAGTTATTAATTTCAATACCCATCGGACACGGCATACAATAGCCGCAGCCTCTGCAGAACTCTCCGAGCAGTTCTTTTCTGTCTTTTTCAATCAATGCCGAAATTTCCTCATTCATCTTCGGCGGATTCTCAATATAAGAAAGAAATTCATCCAGCTCATTTTCACGCTGTACGCCCCAGATAGGAAGCACATTATCAAATTGCGCCAGATAGGCATACGCCGCCGCGGAATTGGTAATCAATCCGCCGGATAATGCTTTCATAGCGATAAATCCCATGTCTTTTTCCTTACACTTTTTGACAAGCGCAATATCTTTCTCCGTCGCCAGATAGCAGAACGGGAACTGCAAAGTCTCATAGAGACCGCTTTCAATCGCTTCATCCGCCACGGCAAGCCTGTGGTTGGTGATGCCGATATGCCTGATTTTCCCCTGCTCTTTAGCCTTAAGTATCGCTTCATAAAGGCCGCTTCCGTCTCCCGGTTTCGGACATACGGCGGGATTGTGGAATTGATATACATCGATATAATCCGTCTGCAGATTATTCAGGCTCGTTTCCAAATCTTTCCAGAAATCCTCCGCGTTTTTGGCTCCTGTTTTGGTCGCAATCCATATCTTATCACGCATTCCTTTGTTAAAAGCAAGTCCCAGCTTATGTTCACTGTCCGTATACCATCTTGCCGTATCAAAATAGGTCATGCCGTTCTCATACGCCTTTTGTAAAAGATAAACGGCGTCCTTATCGGAAATTCTTTGAATGGGCAGAGCGCCGAACCCGTTTTTATTCGTTACAATTTCTGTTCTTCCCAGTCTAACAGACTCCATGCAGTTTTCTCCTCTCATGCTCGTTTTGCCCCCGCGCCATATTTAAGCGTTTTCGGCAGCGCCTACAGGTACAATCGCTTTTTTCGGACACTTCTCCTTACAAGTTCCGCATCCGGTGCATTTTTCCTGGTCAATCGTCGCGTTAAAATCATCAATCGCAACCGCGTCCGCAGGACAGTTCTTTTTACATAACTGACAGCCGATACAGCCAACATCACAGGCTTTCATCGTGACCGGTCCTTTATCGTGCGACGAACATGCCACCGCATATTTTGCCTCATACGGAATCAATGTAATCAGATTCTTCGGGCAGGCTGCGACACATTTTCCGCAAGCCTTACACTTTTCTTTATCCACAAGCGCGACGCCGTTTACAACATGAATCGCGTCAAAAGGACACGCCTTTACACAATTTCCATAGCCAAGGCAGCCATAATTACAGGTTTTTGCGCCGCCGCCCGGCACAAAGGAGAGCATCTTACAATCCTCCACCCCGTGATATTCATAATCCACTTTTGCTTTCTCGCAATCGCCCTGACACTGTACAAAAGCCACCTGCCTGACGCTGTCCTGCGCTTCCACGCCCATGATATCCGCAATCAGCTTACCGACTTTTTCACCGCCTACCGGACAGGCATTGACAGGAGCCTCCCCTTTGGCAATGGCCGCCGCCAGACTGGAACAGCCCGCAAAGCCGCAGCCGCCGCAGTTATTTCCCGGCAGTACGCCAAGCACCGCCTCTTCTTTTTCATCCACTTCCACTTTAAATTTAATTGCCGCAACGCCGAGGAATACCCCGACAAAAAGCCCTACTCCTCCAACAATCAGCGTTGCCACCAAAATTCCGGTCATTTCCATCAATCACCACGCTCCTTTCTAAAGCAATCCGGAGAAGCCGCAGAACGCAATCGCCATCAGCCCCGCTGTGACTAATACAATCGGCATTCCCCTAAAGGATTCCGGTATGTCGTTATACTCCATCTTCTCCCTGATGCCCGCCAGAATAATAATCGCAATGGTAAATCCTACGGCCGTCGCAAAACCATTGACAACGCCCGCTAAAATTCCGTAATTTTTCTGTACATTGGTAAGCGCCACGCCAAGCACCGCGCAGTTTGTCGTAATAAGCGGCAGATATACCCCTAACGATTCATACAAAGAAGGAATAAACTTCCGCAGAAACATCTCTACAAACTGTACCAGAGCCGCAATGACTAAAATAAAAACAATCGTCTGCAAGTATGTAATATCAAGAGGCACTAACACATATTTGTAAATAACGCCCGCCACCGCAGAGGCAAGTGTGATAACAAAAATAACCGCCACGCCCATGCCGCTTGCCGTATTTGTCTTTTTAGAAACGCCCAGGAACGGACACAGCCCCAGAAACTGGCTTAACACAACGTTACTTACAAGAGAGGAACTGATTAAAATAATTAATAATTCTTTTATCATCTTATTTTCCCTCCTCTTTCTTCTCGTCGTAAATACGCTTTGTACAGCCCGTATCGGAACAATTCATGCAGTCGTTTCCGCAGCCGGACTGTATTTTAGACATATCTTTTCCTTTTCTTTCACCGGCAATCTTAATCTTATTCTGAATCGCCGTCAGCGCCGCCAGAACAAAGAACGCACCCGGCGCCATGATAAAGATTGCACACGGAACGTAACTGTCCGGCATAACGGAAATGCCGAATAACGTACCGGCTCCGATTAATTCCCGCACCGCGCCGATACAGGTCAGCGCGAAAGAAAACCCAAGCCCCATGCCGATACCGTCGAATAAGGACGGAATCACGGGGTTTTTAGAGGCATAACTTTCCGCACGCCCTAAAATAATACAGTTTACGACGATAAGCGGAATATAGATGCCAAGCGCATCATACAGCGTCGGAATAAATCCCTCCAACAACAACTCCACGATTGTTACAAAAGAAGCAATAATAACGATAAATGCCGGAATCCTGACCTTACCGGGAATAATATTCCGAAGCAGAGAAATAAACGCGTTACTCAATGCTAAAACCACCATTGTCGTAAGCCCCATACCAAGACCGTTTATCGCGGAAGTAGTAACGGCAAGAGTCGGACACATACCAAGCATCAAAACAAAGGTTGGATTTTCTTTTATCAGTCCATTGACGAGACGTTCTTTTACACTATTCATTGCCGCTTCCCCCTTTCATGATTTCTGCCTGGAAGTAATACAGGCCTGCATTGACTCCATTAGTCACTGCATTTGTCGTAATCGTCGCGCCGGAAATTGCGTCTATCTGATTGTCCGCGGACGCTCCCGACTTGACATATTCAAACTTTTCCACACTCTTATTTGCAAACTGCGGCACAAGCACTTCCCCGGCGCGCATACCAAGCCCCGCCGTTTCGGCAATTTCCAGAAGAGAAATGCCGTTCACCGTGCCGTCATTCATAATGCCGATAGTAAAACGGATATCCCCGCCGTACCCTTCTTTCGTGGTAACGGTAATCACGCACCCTATCACATTCCCCGACGCGTCCTTTGCCGCCATCACTTCGTCAACCGATTCCTGTGCAAAGCCCGCAGCCGCCCATTCCTGTTCGTCTACCGCTATAATCTCCATCTCTTCAAAGGAATCCGCCGCCGCAAAAACCTCCCGGTACGCCTCCTGCTTTGCCTTTTCTTTTTGCTGCGCTATCGGTTCTTTCGTAATCTGGTAAACCAGGCCGAGCAGCAGCCCGGAAATCAGCGTAATCATTAATAAAATTATCGTATCTTTTATCATCTTACTCATACCTTAGCGCCTCCTTTCCCAAATGCCGTCGGAAACGTTACTCTTTCAATCAGCGGCACTAAAAGGTTGCCAAGAATAATCGCATAGGAAACGCCCTCCGCCGAGGCGCCAAAAATACGGAAAATACCGGTCAGTATGCCAAGCAAAATACCGTACACATATTGTCCTTTCACCGTAATCGGCCTTGTCACATAATCTGTCGCCATGAAAAACGCACCCAGCATCAGACCGCCTCCGGCCAGATGTGCGGATATGTATGCGTAGTCAAATCCATGACCACCGAATATGGTAATAAAAATCACAAAGCTGACAATATAGCTGCCGGGAATGCGTAAGTCGATAATGCCCAGCAAAATTAAGAAACATGCCCCAATGACAATGGCAATCATGGACGTTTCACCGATTGTTCCCGCCGTCTTACCAATCACCATATTATAAATATCTACTGCCTCCCCGTTTTTTAACGCGGCAAGAGGCGTCGCGCCACTGTAGGCGTCACAGTCGAAATTCGTCATAATCGACGTAAAGGATATTAAGAGAAAACATCTTGCGCCCAAAGCCGGGTTCATAAAATTCTGACCCAATCCGCCAAACAGCATCTTCACGACAAGAATCGCAAAAATACCGCCGATTACGCCAATCCACCACGGCGCCGAAGACGGCAGATTCATCGCTAAAAGAAGTCCGGTCACAACCGCGGAATAATCTCCTATCGTAGACTTTTTCCCTATAATTTTCTCAAATATATATTCTGTTAAGACAGTGGATAGAACTGTTACCAGAATTAAAATCAGTGCATCCAATCCAAAATTATAAATACCAAATCCCGCTGCGGGTAAAAGCGCTATCACAACGGCAAGCATAATACCGCTTGTAGATGATTTCGACCTAATATGGGGATTGGACGATACTTTCATCAAATCACTCATCCTGCCTACCTCCTACTTTTTCTTCTTTGCAAGCTGTATTTTCCGCATGGACTTAATCGACTGTGTCAACGGTCTCTTCGCCGGACAAATATAACTGCAGCAGCCGCATTCGCAGCATTCCATTCCGTCATGGGCAAGAAAGGCCTCTTCATTGCCATTTTCGGCATAATCCGCCAGTAACTTCGGCACAACACGGCCCGGACACACTTCCACGCACCGTCCGCAGTTAATGCAGGCACTAGGCTCCATAGCGGAAACATCATCCTCCGTCATACAAAGCAGCGCGGATGCCGTTTTCGTCGTCGGCACATCCAAATCAAACAGCGCAAAGCCCATCATCGGCCCGCCGGAAACAATTTTAACAGGGTCTTTCTTAAATCCGCCGGCTTCCTCAATCAGCTCATGGTAGTTTGTTCCAATCCTGACGATAAAGTTCTGCGGATTCGCAATCGCGTCTCCCGTTACCGTCACAATACGGTTCATCAACGGCTTTCCCTCGACAACCGCATGATAAATCGCTACAATCGTATCCACATTGTTGACGACGCAGCCCGCGTCCGCCGGCAGCATGGAGGAATTGATTTTTCTTCCCGTCGCCGCATAGATAAGCTGTCTTTCCGCACCCTGCGGATATTTGGTTTTAAGCGCCTTTACGCTGATTTTCGGTTCGTCTTTTGTCAGTTTTTTAAGAATCTCCACACAGTCGGGTTTATTGTCCTCCACTGCAAGAATCCCTCTGGCGTTGTCGAATAAGCTTAACGAGATTTTCAGACCCTCTACCAGCTTTTCCGGTTCCTCCAGCATTCTTCTATAATCAGACGTCAGATATGGTTCACACTCCGCGCAGTTCGCAATTACATAATCGATTTTTTCCGGTTCCTTAGGCGAAAGTTTAATGAAAGTAGGAAAGCCTGCGCCACCCATACCTACAATACCGGCTTCCTTTATCCGCTCGATGATTTCTTCTTTACTCATCTCATCAAGCGGTTTGACCGGCGCATATTCCACTTCTTCATATAAGCCGTCATTTTCCACTATAATGCTCATAACGCTGTCTCCGGTCACTACCCGCCTCGGCTCGATTGCCTTGACCGTTCCTGATACCGTCGCGTAAACAGGCGCGGACACAAAGCCGGACGCTTCCGCAATTTTTTGCCCGGTCAGTACATGGTCGCCTTTTTCCACTATCGGTTTCGCCGGCGCGCCTATATGCTGCGACAACGGATAAACCAAATCGCCTTTCGGCAATATCTCTTTAATAGGCTTATCCTTGGAAATATCTTTTCCATCATATGGATGGATTCCACCCAGAAATGTTAATTTTGCCATTCGCTGCCCCTCTTTCTTTCTATCTTCTAATTAAATATACTATTTTTCGACGGAAAATACTACTGCAAATTCAAAAAATATGTTATTATTTATGTACAGGGTTCCAAAATATGTTATGATATTTTGGTAATATACATAAATGAATGGATGCTGATACATATGCGTATTGAAAATTTGAAACTGGAAAATTATAAAATGTCATATCCGCTGGATAAAATCGCCCCGTTGGAGGAAATTTTATTCATCGATATTGAGACGACCGGATTCGCCGCCCAAAGTTCCTCCCTGTACCTAATCGGCGCAGCCTATTATCAGGCGGGTTACTGGTGTTTGAAGCAATGGTTTGCCGAGGAGTATGAAGAGGAAAAGCAGCTTTTGGACGCATTTTTTGCTTTCGCCGCTCCCTATAGCCATCTGGTTCATTTTAACGGCAACAATTTTGACCTGCCCTATTTATTGCAAAAATGTACGCAGTATGAACTTCCTTATAATTTTGACGATTTTGAGGGAATCGACTTATATAAAAGGATTTCTCCCTATAAATTTTTCTTAAATACGCCTAACTGCAAGCAGAAAACGCTGGAAACCTTTTTGGGCGTTGACCGCAGGGATATGTATAACGGCGGACAGCTTATCAATATTTACCATAAATATGTGAAACGTCCGACGGAGTTTAACTACCAGCTTCTGCTCTTACATAACAGCGACGATATGAAAGGCATGTTACAGCTTACTTCCCTGCTCGCCTATTATGATTTATTTAACGGTAAACTTCGCGCTAAGAAGGTACAGGCGAACACCTATGAGGATATGGACGGCGTCGAGCGCCACGTCCTGCTTATGAAACTGGAACTGCCGCAGACTCTTCCCCGTCCTATTTCCGCCATTTCCAACGGATGCTGTTTTAACGGAGAGGAAAAAGAGGGCGTATTAAAAGTGCCGCTTTATCAGGAGGAAATGAAATATTTTTACTCCAATTATAAAGATTACTACTATCTTCCCGCCGAGGACGCCGCCATGCACAAATCAGTTGCCTCTTTCGTGGATAAAGACCACCGCGTACAGGCAAGCGCGGCGACCTGCTATACCCGTAAATTCTCCACTTATCTTCCACAGTGGGATGTGCAGGTTGAGCCGTTCTTCAAACGGACTTATCAGAGCAGGGAACTGTTCTTTGAACTGACCGACGAAAGAAAAAAAGACCGCGCGCTCTTTTCCGTATACGCAGGCTATATCTTACAAAAAATGCTGAATGCCTAAAAAAGCCAGGCGTTTTAACGCCTGACTTTTTATATTGTTATCTCTGTGGTTTCTCGTAGAAAAATGAATTTTTCCTGTCATAACCGATTTCTTTGTGGTTGATAATCTGCTCCGTGGAACCGATGAACAAAAACGCTCCCGGTTTGAGGCTCTTATGGAATTTACGGAATACTTCCTCTTTTGCCTCTTCCGTAAAGTAAATTAATACGTTACGGCAGACAATTAAATGACAGTCGGTCGGATAAGTATCTTTTAACAGATTATGTTCTTTAAATTCCACTCTGGACTTAATTTCATCCGAAATCTGATAAGACGGTCCTATCTTTGTGAAATATTTCCTCTTAAAATCATCCGGTACGCTGGCAATACTCTTCTCCGCATATAATCCGGCTTTTGCCTTGGCGATAACCTGTTTATCCAAATCAGTCGCAAATATCTTAATCTGATTTAAGGGAAGGTGTCTGGAAAACGCCATAACAAGGGAATATGGTTCATCTCCGGTGGAACATGCCGCACTCCAGATTTTGAGATTTTTGCCAAACCTCTGAATCAGTTCCGGAATAATTTCCTTATCCATAATCTGCCACTGGTCGGGGTTACGGTAAAACTCCGAAACATTAATCGTCAGATAATTGACAAATTCCTCGAACATTCTGGGGTTTGCTTTAAGTGCCGCAACATAATTCTCATAGCCGACAATCTTATTTTTGGCAATCAAAGTATCAATGCGACGTTTCATCTGCTTTTCTTTATAAGCATCCAAATCAATCTTGGTCAAGTCGAGAACCGCTTTTTTAAAATACTCATAATCGTATGCCATATGCAAATCTCACTTTCGTTATCCTTATATTTTACTTTTTATTTGCTTATACTTATGCCTCTTCTTCACTTTCGTTAGCGATTACGGATTCTATATCCACAGATACCACATCCGCATCTTCATCATCTGTTTTTTCCTCTTTCGGCTCCGGCGCAAGCATCGCCTTGATGCTTAAGCTGATTTTCTTATCTTCTTCATTAAAATCGACTACTTTTGCCGTTACTTCTTCGCCCACTTTCAAAACATCGGACGGTTTGTCAATATGCTCCTTGGAAATCTGTGATACATGCAGTAATGCGTCAATACCGGATTCCAGTTCAATAAATGCGCCAAAATCGGTCATACGCGCTACTTTACCGGTTACCTCGCTGCCAACTGCATATTTTGCCGCCGCGTCTTTCCACGGATTCGAGTCCTCAAATTTAAGGCTTAAAGCAATTTTATTCCCTGAAATCTCTTTAATCAAGACTTTCAGTTTCTCGCCGACTTTAAATACTTTCTTCGGGTTCTCCACTCTGCCCCATGACATTTCGGAAATATGAAGCAGTCCGTCAGCGCCTCCCAAGTCGATAAACGCACCAAAATCCGTTACATTCTTGACAACGCCTTCCACCATGTCTCCCTCTTTGATGCTTTCAAAGAGTTTACGCTGCATTTCCGCCTTTTCAGCCACCAAAAGCTGTTTCCTGTCACCGATATATCTTCTTCTCTTCGGATTATATTCGCTGATAACGAATTGAATATCCTGCCCCGCATATTTGCTGAGGTCTTTTTCATAGCTGTCGGACACGAGGCTTGCCGGAATAAAGACTCTGACTTCCTCTACGACAACGCTTAAGCCCCCGGCAAGTACCTGCGCAACTTTAGCGGTCAAAACTTCTTTATTATTATATGCTTCTTCAATCCGCTTATTACCTCTGTCTGCAGCCAGACGCTTGTAAGTAAGAAGAACTTGTCCTTCACCGTCATTTACCTTTAATACTTTTACCTCCATTGTATCGCCGGGTTTTACTATGGTTGTTAAATCAACATTAGGTTCATTTGTATATTCGTTTCTGGTTAAGATACCATCTGATTTATATCCAATATTGAGTACAATTTCTTCGGGTTTCACATCGATGACCGTACCTTCAACAACCTCCCCTGTGTGTATTGTCTTTAATGACTCCTCTAACATTTGTTCAAAAGTTAATTCTGACATAATTTTGAACCTCCTCGATAATATTATTTGGGGTAGAGGCCCCTGCTGTAATACCTACCAGCCGAACAGATTCAGGTAACTCTAACTGCAAGTCATTCAATGTCTGTATAAAATATGTGTTTTCACATTCCTGCATACAAATTTCATATAACTTCCGTGTATTAGAACTATGATTGCCACCTATTACTATCATTACATCAACCTGAGCTGCTATTTTCCTTGCTTCGGTTTGTCGCTCTTCCGTAGCGTTACATATAGTATTCACAACAATAACATTGTAACCTTTTTGCTTAAAAATTTCAACTATATCTTGAAATTTATTGTAGTTATATGTCGTCTGCGACACGATACATAACTCTTTTTCCCCGTCATAATGGAATTTATCCGCTTCTTCCATGGATTCTATCACGATTGCGGGCGTTTTGCACCATCCCACGATACCCTCGACTTCCGGGTGGCCTGCATTGCCGATAATGACTATCTGCTTACCCGCCTCGCTCTCTTTTTCCACAATATCATGGATTCTTTTGACAAAAGGGCATGTAGCGTCCACACATGTAAGCCCTTGTTTTTCAATTTGTTCATAAATGCTTTTTTCAACGCCATGGGAACGGATAACCACGGTTCCCTCATGTATCTGCGATAGCTGTGTCTGTGATTCTATCACGCGGACTTTCTTTTTTTCCAAATCTCTTACCACTTCTTCATTGTGGATAATCGGTCCGTACGTATAAATCGCCTCTCCCGTCTCTACCTGTTCATAAACGGTCTCGACGGCTCTTTTTACACCAAAACAGAAACCGGCTTTCTTAGCTAAAATGACTTCCATATAACTATTTCCTTTCTGCCCGTTTCATAATTTCCGCCGCCACTTCATCTATTGTCATATAGGAAGAATCTATCAACACGGAATCGTCAGCCGGTACAAGCGGCGAAATTTCTCTTGTCATATCCTGGTGGTCGCGCGCGATAATGTCCTTTTCAATAAGGTCAATATCACAATCCTCCCCCTTGGCCGTCAGTTCCTTATATCTTCTTTCGGCGCGCACCTTGCTGCTTGCCGTAAGGAAAATCTTTACCTCTGCATTCGGCAGCACACAGGTGCCAATATCCCGTCCGTCCATGACAACATCCGCGTCTGCCGCAAGCTTTTGCTGTAATTTCACCAGTTTTTCCCTGACTTTCGGGTTCGCGCTTGTCTGCGACGCCATATTGCCGACTTCCTCTGTCCGAATCAGTCCGTTCACGTTCTCTCCGTTTAAATATACCACCTGTTCTTTATTTTCATAACGGATGGTAATATCCGCCTCTCCGCATTTTGCAGCGACCGCATCCGCATCCTGCGGCGCAATCTGCGAGCGCATCAAAAAAAGCGCCATCGCCCTGTACATCGCTCCGGTATCTACATAAATGAAACCAAGCCGGCTCGCCACTTTTTTGGCTATCGTACTCTTTCCGGCGCCCGCCGGTCCGTCAATCGCAATCTGAAATCCCATTTCAATTACCATGCCTTTCTCTCAGCCTGCGACATTTGCTGCCGCAAGGCACAATATTCGCAAGACAAATACATTTGTCTGTGAAAAATTTATTTTTCACACTAACCTCCCATTTCTCCTGCCAGATACCCCGTAGACCAGGCTATCTGCAAATTAAATCCGCCTGTCAAAGCGTCCACATCCAATAATTCGCCTGCAAAAAACAACCCTTTTGCCAGTTTCGACTCCATTGTGGAGGGATTGACCTCTTTGACAGACACACCGCCCTGCGTGATAATGGCCTCGGAAAAATCCCTAACGCCTGTTATGTGTAAAATAAGATGCTTGGTTAAATGCACAAGCCGTCCTCGTTCCTCTTTTGTAATCTCATGCACCTTTTTTTCAGGCAGAATGCCGGTCAGCGTAATCATAACAGGTGTAAGCTTTGCCGGGAACAAACCGCCGACGACATTTTTAAACTGCTTATTTTTATTTTCTTCAAAATTACGTAATATCCTTTTATCAAGCTGCTCTTCGGAGAGAGCCGGTTTTAAATCCAGTTCCAACGTCACAGCCTCTTTCTTTTTACATTTCCCGTAAAAACTGCTTGCGCTTAAAATAAGCGGCCCGCTGACGCCGAAATGGGTAAACAGCATTTCGCCAAAGCCCCGGTATGCCGTCTTTTTGCCGTCATACATGGTAAGTTCCACATTTTTTAAGGACAGCCCCTGCAAATCGGCGCACCATTTTTCAGCCGTTTCAAAAGGCGTCAAAGACGGCACGCACGTCTTTATCTTATGCCCCACGGACTGTGCCATCCGGTAACCGTCTCCCGTCGCTCCCGTCGAGGGATAGGAAAGCCCTCCGGTGGCGAGAATGACCGCGTCTGCGCACTCTTTTGCGCCATCCGCCAGACATACGCCGCAAACCTTTCGCCCGCCGCCGCTTTCCTTACCCGTATCGTCCGTATCTAACAGCAGGGAGGTTACTTTCGTATGCAGGCGAATTTCCACCTGTTCCTTATGAAGCATACGCTGCAAGGCCGCGATAATATCCGATGAATGGTCGGAAACCGGAAATACCCTCTCCCCCCGCTCCACTTTGAGCGGACAGCCCGCATTTTCCAACAAATCCATCATCTGTCTGTTATTAAATGTATAAAAGGCGCTATATAAAAACTTAGGGTTGGAAACTACATTTTCAAACAATTTTTCCATTTCACAGGCATTTGTCACATTACATCTGCCTTTACCCGTAATGAAAATCTTTTTCCCCAGTTTTTCATTCTGCTCTAATAAAAGTACCTGATGACCCTGACGCGCCGCCACAACAGCCGCCATCATACCGGCCGCACCGCCGCCGACAACAATCACTCTTTTCATGATTCTTCATCCTTTGCCGGATTGCGCAGCGGATAATTCAACATCGGTTCCTCATCGATAAAGTTGATTTCATCGTTTAAGTAAACCTGATAATTATTCCAGGCATATTCCAAATCTTTCAAACTCTGTTTTACTTCCTCCGGTCTCTTTAAGCACATCGCCACCACCAGCGCGTTGATAAGGCTAAGAGGCGCCACCAGAGAATCGACAATGGAAACCATATCACTTCTAGCCAGCAGATTGCAAGACGAATACAGATTCATCGGCGAATGCACCGTATCCGTAATCGTGATAACTTTGGCGTTTCTGTCGTTTGCAAACTCCATTGCCTTTAAAGTCCTCATGGAATAACGCGGAAAGCTGATGCCGATAATGGCGTCGTTTTCATCTATGCGAATCATCTGCTCAAACGTCTCTGACACACTGGTTGTCCGAAGAAGTATTACATTCCCGCGTATCATATTCAGATAAAAATGTAAAAAATCCGCTAATGGCGCACAGCTTCTGATTCCCATAATATAAACGTTTTTGGCCTCTAAAATGATTCTAACCGCCGTCTCGAAAGCCACCGGGTCGAGATTATCAATCGTATCCTTAATTTTCTCAATATCGGCCGTCAGTACGGACGTCAAAATCTCCGACTGTGTACTCCGCCCGTATTTCGCCCCGATTTTCTGCACGGAATTGATTTTATCCTGTACCCATTCTTCCAAATCCTTCTGAAATTCCGGATATCCGCTGTAACCGATAAAAGAAGCAAACCGCACCACCGTGGATTCGCTGACGCCGAGCGTCTCCCCCATTTTGGCCGCCGTCATAAACACCGCCTGGTCATAATGGTCATAAATAAAACTCGCTATCACTTTCTGACTCTTGCTCATTTTACCATAATGGTCGTTAATCCGGGTGATAATATCATAACGATTCTCCATAAAAGCCACCTACAGCCTTTCTGAAAAAGCATGGTAGGATTCCTCCAAAAGCGCAATCGTCTCCGTCTCACTCAAATCATAATCACCCGTTAAGGACATGCAGGCCGCCCCATGAATAAAAATCCACATTTTCATAAACATGGCGCTCGGGTCTTTGCAGCCGGCAAACCGGGCGTTATTAATTTCTTTCACCACGGCTCCCCCGGAACCGTTCAAAATATCATATAAACTCTTTCCGTGTCTGTTCTCGGAATCAAATAACAACTGAAATAATTTCGGATTCTCCTGCGCAAACTGAATATAGGCAAGCCCGAGATTGACAAAAGGCGTATCGTTTTTCTTGGGAAATTTTTCATAATATTCAGCAAAAAACGTAATTACTTTCTCAAATAATTCTGTTCCCAGCTCCTCCATATTTTTATAGACCCTGAAAATCGGCTGTGTGGAACAGCCTGCCTTCGCCGCAAGCGTCCTTGCCGTTACATGCGAAAAGCCCTCCTCGCTTGCCATTGCAAACGCTGCGTTTAAAATATCATTTTTAGTAATCGTTTCTTTTCTTGCCATAGTACCTCCATCCTTTCTTTTCCCCCTATACATAAATCCTGTTATGTAACACAAGTTCCGTAACATAAGTTTTTATAACGTCAGTTTCTATAACGTATGTTATCATTATAATATATTATGTAACCTGCGTCAATACAAAATTTTAGAACTTTATCAACGGCTTTGTAGAAACTTTATAAGCTCCTTATTAAATGGCAAAAAATATCCCCGCCTTTCGGCGGGGGTATTTAAGAGAATGCTGTAATTGCACAGGCAAGAATTTACACAGTAGATTCTTGGAACGCAGGCCGCAAAGGGCTGCGTATTAGACCGGATATGCCGCATTCTTGGTATCGGCATGCGTCATATCCACTTTTTCCTGCTGTGCCTGACGATATTTGAAGAAGTCAGTTGCCACCTGCGGGAACAATGCGTAGGATAAAACGTCTTCATCCTGCTGTTTCCACTCTTTCATTTCTGCTTCGAGTTTATCCATCTCGTTTTCCAATAAATCGGCGGGACGGCAGGTAATTCTCTTCTCGCCCGGGATAACTTTATCAATTACTTCCTGGTTCATCGGTTTTACGGTCTGTCCGTACTCACCGCGAAGAACGGCCTTTGTCTCTTTTGTCGCCATCTTGTATCTCTCACCCATCAATACGTTGAATACAGCCTGTGTACCAACAATCTGGGATGACGGCGTAACAAGCGGCGGCTCACCAAGGTCTTTTCTAACCTGCGGAATTTCTTTCAATACGTCATAGTATTTATCTTCCGCATTCTGCTCTTTCAACTGGCTCACCATGTTAGAAAGCATACCGCCCGGTACCTGATATAATAAGGTTTTAATATCAACGCCCATAACCTTAGGATTGAGCAGACCGTCTGCAAGACATTTATCTCTATATGGTCTGAAATAATCTGCGATTTCAGCAAGCAGATTCTGGTCGTAACCCGTATCATAAGGCGTTCCTTTGAAAGTCTCAACCATCACTTCCGTTGCCGGCTGGGAAGTACCCATGGCAAACGGTGAAATTGCACAGTCGATAACGTCTACGCCCGCTTCTACCGCTTTCAAATATGTCATGCCCGCTACGCCGGAAGTATAGTGGGTATGCAACTGAATCGGCAGTTTTGTCGCGGATTTCATAGCGGAAATCATTTCCGAAGCCTTATACGGCACAAGAAGTCCCGCCATATCCTTGATACAGATGGAATCCGCTCCCATCTCCTCAATCTTTTTCGCCATATCCATCCAGTATTCCATTGTATAGGCGTCACCTAAGGTATAGGAAAGAGCAACCTGCGCATGTCCTCTGCCCTCTCTTGCCTTTACCTTATTGGTCGCATTAACCGCTTCCTGCAAGTTTCTTAAATCATTCAAACAGTCAAAGATACGGATAATATCAATACCGTTTGCAATGGATTTTTCTACAAAGCTGTCAACAACGTCATCTGCATAAGGTCTGTAACCTAAGATGTTCTGACCTCTGAAAAGCATCTGCAGTTTTGTATTTTTAAAGCCGTCTCTTAACTTCCTAAGTCTATCCCACGGGTCTTCTTTCAAGAAACGAAGAGATGCGTCAAATGTCGCGCCGCCCCAGCACTCTACTGCATGATAACCAACTTTATCCATTTTCTCTACGATTGGAAGCATCATCTCGGTAGGCATTCTGGTCGCAATCAGAGACTGATGCGCGTCACGCAGAATGGTTTCCATGATTCCAACCGGTTTTTTAGCCTGTTCTGCCATTTCTATTTCCTCCTATTTTTCACTTTATTAGAATACCCCAAATACTGCCATAAAGGTACCTGCCGCTACCGCAGTACCAATAACGCCTGCTACGTTAGGACCCATAGCATGCATTAACAGGAAATTGGTAGGGTCTGCTTCCGCACCGACTTTCTGGGAAACTCTTGCCGCCATCGGAACGGCGGATACGCCTGCGGAGCCAATCAAAGGATTGACCGCGCCTTTCGTTGCAATGCACATCAACTTACCAAACAGCACGCCCATCGCAGTACCGACAGCGAATGCAACCAGACCAAGCACTACAATCTTAAGCGTATCGACATTTAAGAAAGCCTCCGCGCTTGTCGTCGCGCCTACGGATGTACCCAGAATAATAACTACGATATACATAAGGGCATTGGATGCTGTCTCCTGTAACTGTCTTACGACGCCTGATTCCCTGAATAGATTACCAAGCATCAGCATTCCGATAAGAGGCGCCGTTGTCGGAAGAATCAACGAAACAACAATCGTAACAACAATAGGGAATAAAATCTTCTCTAATTTTGATACGGGTCGAAGCTGGCCCATTTTAATTTTTCTCTCTTTTTCCGTTGTCAAAAGTTTCATAATGGGCGGCTGGATAATCGGCACTAAAGACATATACGAATATGCCGCCACTGCAATCGGTCCAAGCAGCGTTGTCTGCTGTAATTTTCCGGCAAGGAAGATGGAAGTAGGGCCGTCTGCACCGCCGATAATGGAAATCGCCGCTGCCGCTTTATCATTGAAGCCCATGAAAATTGCCATGAAGTAAGCTCCAAAAATACCAAACTGCGCCGCTGCTCCAAGCAGGAAACTTTTCGGATTGGCAATCAGGGGTCCGAAGTCCGTCATTGCGCCGACGCCCATAAAGATAAGGGACGGCAGGATTGCCCATTCATCCAGTTTATAGAAATAATACAGTAAGCCGCCGCCTGCTCCGCCTTCACCGTACTCAGCCATAATATCCGGATAGATATTAACAAGCAGCATACCAAAGGCTATCGGAACCAAAAGAAGCGGTTCAAACTCAAATCGGATAGCCAGAAATAGGAATACCAGAGCTACCAAAATCATCAGATAATTTCCCCATGTTAAATTGAAGAAAGCTGTCTGATGTATTAAATTAGATAGCGTATTTGCTATGTAATCCATGTTTTTACCTCCTATAGTAGTCAATAATGATACAAATATAATCGCTGTCAAACAGCCGATTAGTTTAATGTAGCAAGTAACGCGCCCGCTTCTACAGGGTCGCCGACAGCTACATCAATACTTGCTACCGTACCATCTTCAGGAGCAACAACAGGAATTTCCATCTTCATAGCTTCCAGAATCACGACCGCATCACCTTTCTTTACTGCCTGTCCTACGCTTGCTTCCAGCTTAAATACCTTGCCTGCCGCACCTGCTTCGATTTTAATGCTTCCTGCTGCGCCGCCCGCTGCTTTAGGCGCAGCTGCCGGAGCTGCTTTGGGAGCCGCCTTAGGCGCTGCGGGAGCTGCCGCCACCGGTGCGCCGCTTGTTGCACCCTCTTCTACTACTACATCATATACGTTTCCGTTTACGGTAATTGTGTAATTTTTCATTTTATCAACCATTCCTTTCTATCTTCTTCTACCTATTGTCAGGCATTTTGCCGTTTACCTTTTATGTGCTTTTCTGATAGACCTTACAACAAAGCCATCCGTGGAAGCGGAACCCTCATAAGCAGCAATCGCTGCGGAAATAACCGCTACCAGTTCTAAATCATCATTCAGTTCTTCATTCTCCACAATCTGCGCAACAACTTTATCCGCACTTTGTGCCGGAACCTTTTCGTCCGCTTTTTTATTGGAGGCAAAAAGCTTGGGAATCATGCCAAATGCTGAAATAATCAAACTAATCAGGATTAAAACTGCAAATACGGTTCCCATACCAAGTAAGGTATTTAAAGCCGCTTTTTCCATTTTTTCTCCCGTTGAATATATCACATTCGTGGAAATGCTGATCCAATCGGTTCCCTCACTGTTCATTACAATCTCGGCAACGGCATCATGTTCTGTACCCAATACATTTACATTCACAATGACCTCGTCGTCCTTTACTTCTACAGTACCTTTTTGCGTACCCTTATAACTACCCATATCCTCCAACGCGCTTTTTAAATTCAGAGCGCCGTTGTATAAGATATCATGAGAGGCCAACTCCGCTTCCGCTCCCGCATTGATACGCTGCCAGAGATAATTGACGGTATTCTCACCATAGGTTAAGAAATATTCCTGCTCTTCCGCATTCAATGTCTGCTCTTCGGATGTACCGCAGGCAGTCAGACCAATCATACAGGTAATCATACCTAATATTGCTAATATTTTTTTCATATTAAGTATCATCCTTTCTAAACTGTACCGTGCTTTTTCTCCGGACGGCCCTCACTTTTTGTAGCCAGCATCTCGAATGCGCCGATAATATATTTTCTGGTATCGGCAGGCTCTACTATCTGGTCTACATACCCTCTTTTCGCTGCGCTTGTCACATTGTTCTGTAACGCCGCGTAATCTTTTGCACATGCGTTAATGGCTTCGGAACCTTGTCCGTCACAAATAATTTTCGCCGCAAGAATAGCGTCCATTGTTCCGATTTCCGCATTCGGCCATGCCATTGTAATATCCGCGCCGACAGCCTTAGAGTTCATTGCCACATATGCGCTGCCGTATGCCTTGCCAATGACAACGTTCACTTTCGGAACAGTTGCGTTTGCAAATGCATATGTAAGTTTTGCCACCGCTTTGGCCATTCTCTTCTCTGCGCATTTCGTCGCCGCAAATCCCTTTACGTTGGTCAGGGATAATACCGGAATATCAAAAGCGTCACAGAAATTAACAAACTCGGCTGCTTTTTCCGCGCCTCTTACAGACAATGCCGCATCGAATTTCTCTGTCACTTCGCCGTTTTCGTTATATACTTCCGTACGGTTTGCAACCGCACCGACGGTTGCCCCATTTAAACGTAAAAAGCCTGCAACCATATCTTTTGCATAATTTTGTTTTACTTCCACAAAAACGCCGTTATCTGCAATCTGTGATAAGGCGATAGAAGTATCTCCCACGCAGTTTGCGATTTCCGGACATCCCCTGTTTAAATCATCCGTACAATCCGCGATTGCAATTTCTGCATTATTGGCGGGCAGCATGGAGACAAGCTGTCTAATCTGCGCCAGAATGGACGCTTCATCGGCAACTACATCCACCGTTCCGGCTTCCTCGCTCTGGAATGCGGCCGCACTCGTATCACACTTGGAAATCTCATTGCCCTCTAACGCATTAGGGGAATTAACGAATAATTTCGCCTTGTCCTTTTCCATAAAAGTAAAATCCGTCAGACCGGGAACAACGGCAAGTCCGCCGCCGCAAGTACCGAACACCGCTGTAATCTGCGGAATAACACCTGATGCCAGCGTCTGCTTCATATAAATTTCACCAAATCCATTTAAAGCATCCGTCGCTTCCTGTAATCTAAGACCGGCAGAATCAAGCAGACCGATAACCGGCGCACCTGTCTTCATCGCCAAATCATAGAGGTTTGCAATCTTCTTTGCATGCATCTCACCAACGGTTCCGCTCAATACGGAAGCATCCTGGCTGTATACATACACAAGATTGCCGTCAATGACTCCATAACCGGTAATAACACCGTCTGACGGAGTCTCTGTCTGTTTCAGATTGAAATCCGTTGCTCTTGCCGTAACAAGCGCACCAATCTCAACGAAACTGTTTTCATCGAGCAAAGCATTGATTCTTTGACCCGCTTGAGAAGTAGTACTCATTTTTCAGCCCTCCATTTATCTTTAAAAATAATAAAAACTTATACACACATAAATAAGTTTATCATATATTACAGAAAACGACCAGACAAAATTTGAAAAATATGCACACTATTAACAAATTTTTCAAATTTCGGTTTTCTATCTAATAACCATGCCTTTCTCGCAGCCTGCGATATTTGTAATGGAAGGGCGCAAATTTGCAAAACACAGGTTCCCAGACTACAGCGGCAAAAAAAGTGTTACTATGTATTGCAGTATAAAACGGTAATCTATGGCTTCTACTTCCTCCATACTGATAACGGGATATGCCTGAAGCAGTTCCCCGTTTAAATAATAAGATACCTCTCCCACCTTTTCCCCTGCATGAACCGGCGCTTTCAGCGTCTTTACCAGACTTGTCTTAACCTCTACCACATCCCGCGCACAAAGCAGATACGGCAGGCTTTGGGGCGCATCCTCTTCCAAATCCGCCTTAATATAAGCTATATCATAAGGTGTGGCTTCTTCCCCTGCAATGCCGTTTTGCACCATAAAACGTTCAAACTCTTTTTTTTCATAAATATCTCTGTATTCATAGTTTTCCATACCATAATCCGCAAGTTTTTTCATGTCGCTCCATTTATAGGTCTTATGATTGGGCCAGCCGCAGGCAAGAAGCGCAACGGTAAAGATTCTGCCCTCGCTTTCTACCGCCCCCACATAGCAGTATCCGGCTTTATTCGTAAAACCCGTCTTCCCGGAGAGCGCCTCATCCATCATATTTAAGAAGCTGTTGTGATTGCTGCAATGAAAACTTCGCTTGCCGTCCGCATCATAAAAAGTATATTCCCTCGTCTGGGTAATTTCCAAAAATTCGTCTTTTGCCGCGGACTGTGTCACACAATAGGCCATAATTCTGGCCAAATCCGCTGCCGTTGTCGAATGAATCTTGCCGGTATTATTGACAACCGCATCCAATCCGTTCGGCGTAATAAAATAGGTGTCATAGCAGCCGATATCCCGCGCTTTCTGATTCATCATAGCTGCGAATTCCTCTATGCTTCCGCCCACCGCTTCCGCAATAACAACGGCAGAATCGTTATGCGATTCCAACATTAAAGAATACAGCAAATCCCCAAGCCGGTATTTTTCCCCCGGGTTCACGTACAGTTTCACTTTGGGCATGCTTGCCGCATAATCGGAAACTTCTACGATATCGTCCAAATTGCCGTATTCCAATGCCAGAATACAGGTCATAATCTTCGTTGTGCTTGCCATTGGCAGCATTTCGCTTTCATTTTTTCCATATAAAACACGCCCGGAATCGGCATCCATTAAGACCGCCGCCTGTGCGTACAACTGTAACTGCGGCGCTTCGTCCGGTGATGTTTCACTTCTTTGCGCCGCGTTTTGTTCTGCCGTATTATACTCTACCACACTTTGCAACGCATCTGCCCGGGCCGTTATCCGGATTTCACCGGCCGTAAAAAAGATAACTGCCATGAGGATGATAATTTTGAATATATTTACATGATGTTTTTGAAATTTAGAAAAAATGCGCATAGATTAACCTGAAATCGTTCTTCGTTAATGTATATGCAGATAGGGGCGGGGTGATACCTAATATGTCCTGTATGCTTTTTCTCTACTATTTTTTATCGGTCTACTGGACAAGGGGCATTTCAATTTCCAAACACTTTTGCTATCTATAAGTTCTAATTCTATTTTATTTATCTCCATAATGATATCGACAAGCCAAAATATATATATTGTCTTCACCTATTCTATAAATCAGTCGGTCTTTATCATTAATTCTTCTGCTCCAATAACCAGATAAATTTCCACTTAACGGTTCCGGTTTTCCTATTCCTTCATTGCCGTTTCTACTAATATCATTAATCAACTGATTAATTTTTTTAAGCGTCTTCCGGTCTTCAATCTGCCAATAAAGATAATCTTCCCAGCCAGTATCTGCAAATATCTTATTCATCATCCTCTACCTCAAATAATTCGTGGACAGAGCATTGACCATTCTCTAATTGTTCTTTACCTTTCATTAACCAATCATAGTTTTCTTTATTTCCCATAACATAAATATTTTCCATAAGATTATTATATGACTCTTCTGATATCATAACGACATTCTTATTATCTTTTCTTGTAACAATCATAGTTTCATAATCATCAGTGACTTTATCCATATACATTTTCATATTCTCACGAAGATTTGTATAATTTACTGCCAACATAATGAAACACCTCCTAAAACAAGTAAATTTTCTGTACTCATATTATAACGTACAATTTTCTGTACATCAACACTTTATTATATATTATATACATTTTTTCATATCTTAGGAAATGAACAGTTGAAAATTCTCCAATGGTGTTATTATATCATTAATAAGATATTGTAGGAAAAATGCACAATACCATATTTAGTATGTCATAACCGCAATAGAAATATTTTCTACTATATTTCCACATACAGCAACTGTTATCGAAATTTAGAATATATTTTTTCTACATGCTAAATTTATAAAAGTCTTACATTCTATCTCTATTTATGATATAAATATATCATATTCTTCACATCTAAAGACTCTATTTACTCTACGAAAGGAATTTTGCATGTCATATCAGCATACCGATTCATCCACTTCTATCTTGTTGCCCCAAGTAACATCCAGTAAAAAACACAATACTAACTGGCATGAAGCAGCAACGTGTGCCATACAAATTGAATTACAGGAGTATAAGCATCTGCTGCAATTTCAATCTGAATATATCCTTGGCAAAAATAATTATCGTATCGATTTACTTATCATCAAAAAATTGTGTGAAGAAGTGATTCCTAAAAACATTGCCTATATCTTTAAAACTTA
>JAMPFF010000012.1 GCA_023664605.1 Clostridium sp. | reverse complement strand
CTATGGAATGAAGAACTTGTAGGAGATGCGCTTGCAGGCTGTCGGAATAAGGTCAAAATCGCTACAAAGTTTGGGATTGGCGTCACGGCAGAAGGAGAAATGCTGTTGGACTCCCGTCCTCAGACAATACGGAGCAGTGTGGAAGGCAGTTTAAAAAGGCTTGGCACAGATTATATTGACCTTTATTACCAACATCGAATTGACCCCAATATTTCGCCGGAGGAGATTGCCGGCGTTATGGCAGAACTTATCAAAGAGGGTAAAATTCTGTATTGGGGAATTTCTGAAACAGATGAAAGTTATCTTCGCCGCGCTCATGCAGTATGTCCGGTTACGGCAATTCAGAACAGGTATTCCATGATGGCAAGGTGGCATGAAACACTGTTCCCGGTGTTGGAGGAACTTCATATAGGTTATGTGGCGTTCAGTCCACTTGCAAATGGATTTCTGACGGCGGCTTACCAGAATGAGGTTTTCACGGATAAGGATGATTACCGCCGCAATATGCCGCAGTATACTGAAAAGGGTTATACAGAAAATGCTCCTGTCATTGAACTTGTACGCCGATATGCAGATGAAAAAAATGCTACGCCCGCTCAAATCTCTCTGGCATGGATGCTTTGTAAAAAATCTTATCTTGTTCCAATTCCGGGTTCAAGAAAAGCGGAGCGACTGCGTGAAAATGCCGGAGCAGCAGAGATTAAACTGTCGAAAGAGGAAGTAACGCAGATTGACAATGCACTGAATCAGATGGAATTATCGGTATATGGTGGGGCATCTTACAAAGTGCAGGGAGAAAAGGAGGAATCATGAATAAGGAAAAACCATTTATTGTTTGTCATATTTTAAGCGCCGTGAATGGGAAAATTGCAGGTGATTTTTTTCGTGTGCCGGAACTTGAACCGATAAGCGCTGCATATAGAAAGATTCGTGCGGACTATCAGTGTAAGGCTACTGTGTGTGGAGCGGTTACAGCAGCGGAAATTTATCAATGTAAAGTTGAATCAGACAAAGCAGGGATATCGCAAGTCTTTTCGCGGGAAACATGGATTGCTGAACATAATGAGAGCCATTATAATGTTGTAGTTGATATGGAGGGAAAACTTCAATGGGAAAATGGCGTTATCTGCCGTCCGGGGCAATCGGAAGCTCATGCCATCGTTATTTTATCAGAATCCGTATCGGATGCGCATTTGTGTCATTTGCGTGATGCAGGGGTATCTTATCTTTTTGCGGGAAAGAAGCAGTTTGATGCGGAGTTTGCGGTTTGTGAGTTAAAACGTGCATTTGGAATTGACACGTTGATGGTAATTGGCGGGGGAGTTATTGACTGGACTTTTCTACAAGCGGGATTGATTGATGAAATGAGCCTTGTGATATGTCCTGCGGCTGACGGTCAGACTGATACGGCATCTGTTTTTGACTGTTATCACCATTTGACAAGGACTGCGCCGGTAACATTTTCTCTGGTAGATGTTCAAAAGCTGCCGGGTGATGGAATTTGGGTTAGATACCATCCAAAGAATATAAAGAAATAAATAAAATAGTAAAGGAGCAGAAGTTTTTTCAATTCTTATGCAGGAGCCATTTGATCCGGATTATTCAACAATGCTTGGAGGAGCAATAGAGCAGATACAGAACGGAACACTGCCGCCGCTGCAATCTCAGGTAGAAAACATAAAGCAATATAATGTGGTATTTCTTGGAATGCCAGTATGGTCGAATGAACTTCCGCCTGCTGTCAGAACTTTCTTGACTGAAAATGATTTATCCGGGAAAACGATTGTTCCTTTTGGGATTCATCTTGGGAGCAGGTTTGGAAGAATGATTGACCAGATAGGGGAACTATGTTCCGATGCAGAGATACTGGAAGGTTTTACAATTAATGCGGGTACGGCAAATGATGATGTCAGGAAAGAATTCAGTGAATGGCTGGATTCATTGCAAATTAAATAGGCGGCTCCAATGCTTGCAAAGTTATTGCAAGGCGCATCGGTAACGACAGATATACTATGTAAAATCCGGTGTTTTCAAGGTGAAATACACCGGATTTAACCATTTTTTCTATATTTTGCGCTATAGATTCTTGATGCCCTCCTGTTTAATAACGGTATCTGTTTTCATATTCATTCCTCGTTTACAAAAATAATAGGATTTGTTTCTTCAGTGATGCAAAAAGAAGAAATTTCTTTCCAAGGGGCGATAGTGAGCTGTTTTTCTTCATATGGTTTTTTCCATTTAGCCATTCTGAAAAATATCTGTCAAGGAGAGCTGTTTATATGGTATCATAGATATCAGAATCACTCTTTGCTAAAGTCAAATCAAGGAGGACACCCCGAATGCGCATACAAGTGGCGATAGACAGAGTATCTCTGGAAAAGGCGGATGAAATAATAAGGCTTACCGGCAGATATGCAGATATTATCGAAATAGGCACTTCTTTAATTAAAGATTTCGGACTGTCAGGCAGCGTGAAAATGCTGAGAGATAAATACCCCGGACAGCGTATTTTGGCAGATATGAAAACCTGCGACGAGGGGGAATATGAATTTAGAAAAGCTTATGCGGCGGGATGCGATATCCCTACGGTAATGGGTTTTTCTTCTCTTGCAACGCTTAAGGCATGTCAGAAAGTGGCACAGGAATACCAAAAGGAATATATGATTGACCTTTTGGAAGTGTCGGAAGAAAAGCTTGCGGAATTGAAAAAGCAATTTTCAGAGGCAATTTTCTGTCTGCATCTTCCCTCTGATAAGCAGGGTGATGGGCTTCAGGAATTGGTCGGACATATGTGCGGGCAGTTGGAGGGGATTGACAAAATTGCCGTAGCGGGCGGCGTTACGTTAGATACGCTGGATATGATGAAACGGGCGGGTGTGGATATTGTTATTGTAGGCGGCGCGATTACGAGGCAGCGGGATATTGCCGAAGCGGCAAGAAAGTTTGCGGAAGCTATCAGATAGGAGGTAAAGAAACCATGATGGATGTATTAAGAACAATTATGAGCGAGATAGAGGATGTGCTTGGTAAGGTGAAAGAAGAGGAACTTCAGGCGATTATAAATGAGATGGATAAAAACAGAAGAATATTTGTTTGTGGAGAGGGGCGCTCTGGTCTTTCGGCAAAAGGTTTTGCCATGCGTCTGATGCACTTAGGATATACCGTGTATGCGGTGGGGGAAACGATTACGCCCGCCGTGAAAGAAAATGACATATTTATTGCCGTATCCGGTTCAGGGAAGAGCATGAATGTAATAAATGACGCAAAGAAAGCGTCGGATAAGGGGTGCGTAGTGATTACAGTCACAAGCAAACCGGAGTCTCCGCTGGCAGCTTTAGCAAGTCACGTTCTGGTGATACCCGGTACGGTGAAAGGAGATGCGAAAGAAGCAAGAGGGTCGGTTCAATTATTAAGCTCGCTGTTTGACCAAAGTTTACATATTACGTTGGATGCCCTTTGTCTGCTGATAAGCTATCGTGATAATACTTCAAACGAAGCCGCTACAAATGCGCATTGGTAAAGGGAGAAGTTTGTTTGACTAAAACTCGTTTGATATGCGCATAGTATATTGACGGTGTAAAGCTGTTAGCATATAATGAATAATAATAGAATAGTTTTGCATGATATGATAAAAATGGAGGTTATAATATGGCAACCGTAACAAATTTGAATATACGAACAGAGAAAGCAGTAAAAGAAGCGGCAGAGAGTATCTTTGCAGAACTTGGCTTAAATATGACTACAGCAGTCAATATGTTCTTAAAACAGACAATTCGGGAAAATGGCATACCGTTTTCTTTAAAGTTGAATACGCCCAATGAAATAACAAGGGCGGCAATAGCAGAGGGAAGAAAGATTGCGGATGACCCGAATGTAAAAGGGTATAAGAGTCTTGGTGATTTGCGGGAGGCTCTGGATGAAATATGAAGTGATATAAAAATAGGGCATAGATTTTGTGCAGATATTTTAAAAATAGGAGGAAACCCAAAATGTCAGAAACATTAAAAGTATTAGAAACCAGAAGAAGCTGCCGCGCATACAAGCCGGAGTTAGTCGAGGAGGAGAAACTGCAGGCGATTATCAAGGCTGGAACCTATGCGGCAACGGGTATGGGAAAACAGTCGCCGATTATTATTGCGGTGACAAATAAGGAAATGCGCGATAAAATTTCCGCCATGAATGCAAAGATTATGGGACAGGGAGAAGATTTCGACCCGTTCTATGGCGCGCCGGAACTGTTGATTGTCCTTGCGAATAAAGATGTGCCGACCTACGTTTATGACGGCAGCCTTGTCATGGGGAATCTTATGAATGCGGCGGCTGATTTGGGCGTGGATAGCTGCTGGATTCACAGGGCAAAAGAGGAATTTGAATCACAAGAGGGCAGAGAAATTTTAAAAAGCCTTGGCATAGAAGGAAACTATGAGGGTATCGGTCATCTGGCGCTTGGCTATGCGTCCGCGCCGCTGAAAGAAGCAGCGCCTAGAAAAGCAGACTATGTTTATTATATTCGGTAAAAGGTTGAAAAAGGCTGAGGAAAGGCATGGTCTACAATGAAAGAATATAAATTTTACGGCTGGGAACACGCCGATGTTCCTGCCGCAGCCGAAACGTACAAGCAGATAAAAAATCCCAGACATTTGTATGATTTGCTTTCAGAGATATGGTGCGCGGATACCTGCGCGCCGAGAATGCGGGATAGCTGGACGAAAGAAAATATGACGCTGGGACAGTGTTCCATCACTGCTTTTCTGGCGCAGGATGTCTTTGGCGGGGATGTTTATGGCATTTTAAGACCGGACGGAAATTATCATTGTTACAACGTGGCGGGCGGCTGTGTATTTGATTTGACAAGCGAGCAGTTTGGCAATGAGGCGCTTTCCTATGAGGACAATCCCATACAGTCAAGAGAGACGCATTTTGCAAAGGAAGAAAAACGCCTAAGATACAAATATCTGGAAAAAGAACTGCAAAAACGTTTGTTACAATGAGATAGGAAAAACGGATTGGACGGAGCATAACGAGATGGCAAATGAATCGGGCACATGGATTATCTATGGCGTGACCGGGGATGACCCTGTGTGCATCCATACGGTAGAAGAGGCAATTACATATATTAACGAAGTCGGTTTCCTGCCGTTATTTAAAAACGATATTCCCGGATTTTCTCTGGAGGAAAGAACAGTGCCGGAATACTGGTGGAGCGGAGATATAGCGCGTGACCCGTGGGAATGGAGAGAAATAATTGCCGGAAGCGGACAGATAGCTTACGGCAAGTTCTTTGATAAGAAAGCGGGATTTATTTCCAAGGAGTGGATTCCTTATTTTGCCAATTACCGCAGAGACGGGTATGATTTTGACGCGCTCTGGGATGATGAAAAGGCTTCTATGCGCCAGAAAAAGATTATGGATCTTTTTGCAGAGGAGAATGCGGACGCGGAGCTGTATTCTTTCGAGGTAAAAAAGAACGCCGGTTTTGGCAAAGAGGGAGAGAAGAATTTTGAAGGCACTGTCACCGACCTGGAAATGAAGCTGTATCTTTGCGCAAGAGATTTCAGACAGCGGAAAAATAAGAAAGGGGAAAGTTATGGCTGGTCTATTGCCGTGTATTCCACGCCGGAGCATATATGGGGGTATGACTATGTCACGTCCGCATATCGGGAAACGCCGCAGGAATCGTGGGAACGGATCGTGAGCCATATGAAAGAAAAATATCCTGACGCAGCAGAAGCGCAGATTTGCAGAGTGCTTGGTATTTCCAAGGGTGACGCTGTACAGAGAAGAAAATCGAATCGTACAGAACCCAAAGACTGGATTATTCCGGCAAATCCGAAATATTATGACGTGGTCGGCGCTTTTGAGGCTTCCAATATCGTGACTTGGAAGCAGAGCAGCGATATCCATGTGGGCGATATGATTTATATGTATGTGGCGGCGCCGTATTCGGCTATTTTATATAAATGCAGGGCGATAGAAGTAGATATTCCCTATGAATTTTCAGATGAGAATTTGACTCTGAAACAGGCGATGAAAGTAGAACTTATCGAAAAGTACGAGCCGGGCGTATGGGCGTTTGAACGGATAAAACAGTTCGGCGTATACGCGGTGCGTGGACCGAGAAGTATGCCGATTGAGCTGAAAAAAGAAATGCTTGACAAATCATCCTAAAGCCATTATACTGCTTAATTGTAGAGCAAAGACGCCTAAAATATGGGCGTCTTTTATTTTATGTACGGTACGATTTAAGAAACAAAGGCGTTTCACTTTTTGAAAGTGGAATGCTTTTTTTCGTAGTAGATGATCGCAAAGCGATTTTCTCGTTTAAGAGAGGGAGGTCTGCGTATGTATGATTTGGATTTGTTGGAGCATAAAGATACGGTGAATGAACTATTGGCGCGCTATGGCGTAAAATTTGGCATTTATAAAAACAATCAGTTCAAGGAACAGCTTTTTCCCTTTGATGCGATTCCAAGAATTATTGAAAAAAAAGAATTTGCATATCTGGAAAAGGGGTTGAAGCAGCGGGTGACGGCGCTTAATCTGTTTTTGAAAGATATTTATGCTGATAAAAAGATTGTGAAAGATAAAGTTATTCCGGAAGAGTTTATTTTTGCATCCAGCGGCTATATGGCGGAGTGTGAGGGCGTTATGCCCGCCAAGGGGATTTATTCTCATATTTCGGGAATCGATTTAGTACAGGGAAAAGATAAAAACTGGTACATATTAGAGGATAACTTAAGGGTTCCATCCGGCGCGTCCTATCCGATGATTGCAAGGGAATTATGCAGACGCAGCAGTCCTGCCACTTTTGAGCATATTATGTTGGAAGATAACAGAGATTATGCCAGCCTGCTTCGGAAAACGATGGACTATGTCAATGTGGGCGGTCATACGGTCATTTTAACGCCGGGACGGTACAATGCGGCGTATTTCGAGCATTCTTATCTGGCGGAAAAGACGGGGGCGCATCTGGTAAACGGCGCAGAACTTAGAGTGGAAGATGATAAGCTATATTATGTAAACTATAACGGCGAGCTGGAACGGGTTGGCGCGGTTTACCGCAGAATTTCCGACGAGTATCTTGACCCGATGAATTTTAACCCGGATTCGGTCATTGGCATTCCGCATATTTATGATGTTTTCCGCAAAGGAAATGTTGCGCTTATCAATGCGCCGGGCAACGGCGTTGCGGACGATAAAGGAATTTATTATTTTGTGCCGGCAATGATACGCTATTATCTGGATGAAGAACCGATTTTAGGCAATGCACCGACTTATCTGCCTTTTTATGAAAAGGATATGAAATATGTATTGGAAAACTTTGATAAGCTGGTATTAAAAGATGTGGCGGAAGCGGGCGGATACGGCGTAGTATTTGGCTCTTCCATGAGCGCGGCACAGAAAGAAGATTTTATCGCACTGCTAAAAAGAGAGCCGAGAAGATTTATCGCGCAGGAAGTGATTGACTTTCTGGATATTGATATTTTGGAGGGAAGCGAATATGTTCCAAGAAAAGCGGATTTGCGTGCTTTTGTATTGATGGCAGAAGAGCCTCTGGTATGGAAAAGCGGGCTTACCAGATTTTCCAGAAATCCGGATTCTTTTATCGTTAATTCATCTCAGGGAGGAGGATTTAAAGACACATGGGTGTTATCTCAGTAGAACAGACAAACAGATTATTTTGGTTAGGCAGATATTCGGAGCGGGTCTATACGACGCTGCGGCTTTATTCTAACAGCTTTGATAATATGATTGATAAAAAGGTGTATCATTATGAAGATTTTTGCAGGATGATTGATATTCCGGATATCTATGGTTCAAAAGAAAAATTCAAGGAGAGTTATCCCTTTGAGGAAACAAATCCGGATTCCATTCTCAGCAATTTAAACAGGGCATACGATAATGCAATCGTGCTGCGGGAAGAAATCGGCTCGGAAACCCTTTCTTATATTCAGCTGGCAATCTATGACATGAATAAGGCGAAAATCAGCCGTTCGCCATTGATTGAAATGCAGAGGGTGATTGACAATATCCTTGCTTTCTGGGGGATTGCCGATGATATTATTGAAAGCGAGCAGGTCAGAAATATTATCAAAATCGGGAAGAGGGTTGAGCGGATTGACCTGTTTGCCAGACTTGGCATGGAAAGAAAAGAACTCGTGCGCGAGATTAACCGTATGACCCACCGGATAGAACGCTGCGGCATCAAATATGATGAGGAAAGAATAGAATCGTTAAAGGAACTTGTGCAGGCGCACGAAATCAATTATTATAAAATTGTGGACGAAGTGGAAGCAGTTTGTGATGTTTGATAAGGGGCGGTCAGCTTGAAAAATCTATTATTTGATTATACGATGCGTATTTCGTATGCGGAACCGGTAGGGGTGTGCCATTATACCATCCGTTGTATTCCAATGGAAACAAAGGCGCAGTCTTTAAAGGGGATGGAAATAGAAATCATGCCCGAAGATAACCATACGGTCGGGAAGGATTCTTTTGGCAACCGGCTGATTACCGGACGGGTGGACGCTGCGCACGATTTTTTTGTATTCCATATCAAAGGCGGGGTGCAGACCGGGCTTTGCGGCTATGAAGAAGCGGGGGCGGAAGAAAAAAACGCATTATATAAATACCCTTCTAAACTAACAATGCCGGGGGACGGTTTAACGGCATACTATGAGAGTCTTATCTTGGAAGAAAAAATGTCCGATTACGAGAGGGCAGTTTTTATGATGCACCGCCTGTATCATGATTTTACTTATGAAAAAAGCGTTACGGGGGTAGATACCACAGCGGAAGAGGCATGGAATATACGAAAAGGCGTCTGTCAGGACTATGCCCATATCCTGATAACGCTCTGCCGCCTTGCAGAGATACCGGCGCGTTATGTAACGGGTATGATGGTGGGGGAGGGCTACAGCCACGCCTGGATTGAAATACTGGCGGATGGGAAATGGTATGCCTTAGACCCCACAAACGATTTAATTGTGGAAGATGAGCATATTAAAATCGGAAACGGCAGAGACGCCGCCGACTGCATGATTAACAGAGGCATCATGAAAGGCGGCGGCAGGCAGAATATGGAAGTTTCGGTGAAAGTGACGGAAAGCGAAGCTATTATGATAAGTTAAAAGAAAGGCAGTTATAGTTATGATTCAGACTATTGCGTCCGTAGGGCTTCCCGTGGATGAAACACTGCGGATAAAAAAGAACCGCCTGATACCGGACGGCGGCATTACGGGAAAGGAAAAAAGAATCAGTATTGTCACGGGAATCCATGGAGACGAATTAGAGGGGCAGTATGTGTGCTTTGAACTGATTCGCAGGATAGAAGCGCAGAAAGAAAAACTGACGGGTATTGTGGATATTTATCCGGCGATGAATCCTTTAGGGATTGACTCCATTACCCGTGGTATTCCGGCGTTTGATTTGGATATGAACCGTCTTTTCCCGGGCAATGAAGACGGGGATATGACGGAATATCTGGCGGCGAAGATTATAGAGGATATTGAGGGTTCCGATGTGTGCATGGACATTCACGCCAGCAATATTTATCTGACAGAAATTCCCCAGATTAGAATTAATGAACTGCACAAAGAAAAACTGGTGCCGTTAGCGGCGATGACAAATGTAGATTTTATCTGGGTGCATGGGGCAAGTACCGTGTTAGAATCAACGCTTGCCTACAGCTTAAACAGCAGAAACGTACCTACGCTTGTGGTGGAAATGGGCGTAGGGATGCGTATTACCCAAAGCTACTGTGAGCAGCTTACCGACGGTATTATGAATTTAATGCGCGAAATGGGAATCTGGCAGGGAGAAACGAAAAAGCCCCGCGTTCCTATTATTTCCGAAGAGCCGGACGACGTATGCTTTTTAAACGCCAGCACCGCGGGCGTATTCATTCCGCATGTGAAACATTGGGAAAATTTAAAAAAAGGCGAGCCTATCGGCAGCATTATCGACCCGTTAAAAGGGGCTGTGTTGGATAAGATTCTTTCCCCCATTGACGGTATTCTCTTTACCATTCGGGAATATCCCATTGTGGATGCAGGGTCGTTGATTGGGCGGCTGTTACGGGCAGAGCGTGAGAAGTACTTCTAGCCGCTTGCAGCAAAGGTTGCTTCGCGGAGAAGTACTACGATTTGCCATAGGCAAATCTTTCTCACGCTGGAGAATGCCTAGAATATGGCATTCTCCTAGACATAGAGGAGGTTAGATTGAAAAAGACGATTATATATGAAACGGAATCTTTATATCGCGACAATTTCAGGGTGAGCGGCTATCAGTTCGGACAGGGGGAAAAGTCAGTCTGTATTCTGGGCAATATCCGTGGGAATGAAGTGCAGCAGCTTTATGTCTGTTCACAGCTTGTGAAACGCTTTAAAGAAATGGAAGCGGCGGGAGAGATTACGGAAAGATGCAGTCTTATGGTGATTCCCTCCGCCAATCCTTATTCCATGAATATCGGGAAGCGGTTCTGGCCTACGGACAACACGGATATTAACAGAATGTTTCCGGGATATGATAAAGGAGAGACGACACAGCGGATTGCTGCGGGTATCTTTAAGGCGATTCAGGAGTATCGCTACGGTATCCAGCTATCATCTTTCTATATGCCGGGGAATTTTACGCCCCATGTGCGGATGATGAAAACCGGTTTCGAGGATGTGGAACTGGCAAAGAAATTCGGTATGCCCTATGTGGTGGTGAGAAACCCGCGCCCTTATGATACGACTACGTTAAATTATAACTGGCAGATATGGGAAACCCATGCGTTCAGCCTGTATACGACGACAACCGTAAGCATTGATAAAGAAAGCGCTGCGTCGGCGGTCCACAGCATCCTTACTTTTTTATCGAAAGAAGGAATTGTGGACTATCACGGACATGAGGGTTATATCTCCCATGTGGTGCAGGATACGGATATGATATCGGTGCGTACCGGTGTATCGGGCATCTTTGAGTCGGCGGTCAAGGTAGGCGAAGAGGTTTTAAAAGAACAGATTCTTGCCCGCATTATAGACCCTTACGAGGGAGAAGTAAAAGAGATTTTAAAATCCCCGGTGGACGGCATTGTATTTTTTGCCCATAACGAGCCGCTTACCTATGCGGATACGGCAGTGTTTAAGCTGATATATCGTATGGTGTGAATTTATGAAAAGAATTTTTACAGGGAAAATAAGCTGTATAACAAGTTGATTTGATAAGGCGGTATTGACAGATGAAAAAAGTAATTGGTATATTACCCCTATGGGATGATGAAAAGGAAAGTCTTTGGATGCTGCCGGGCTATCTTGACGGCATTGCGGAAGCTGGCGGACTGCCGATTATTTTTCCAATGAAAGCGGATGGTGAGGAAGTTGTGCAACTGTGCGATTTGTGCGGTGGATTTTTATTTACGGGCGGTCATGACGTCTCTCCGGAAATGTATGGAGAAAAACCGATACCGGAGCTCGTTGCAAGCTGTGAGATGAGGGATAAGTTGGAAAAACAGGTTCTTGACTATGCCCTTGCACACGATAAGGCGGTTCTTGGCATATGCCGCGGCATCCAGTTTATCAATGCGGCTTTGGGCGGAAACTTGTATCAGGATATCCCCTTGCAGCATCCGTCTAAGATAGAGCATCATATGCCGCCGCCTTATGATGAGGTATGCCATACGGTAAAGATTATGAGAGATTCCGCTTTGTATCATCTGTTACGGACAGATGTGATTGGGGTAAACAGCTATCACCATCAGGCTGTTAAAATGATAGCTCCCGGATTACAGGTTATGGCAGTGTCGGAAGATGGGATTGTGGAAGCTGTATGTATGGAATCGAAAAACTTTGTCTGGGGAGTGCAGTGGCATCCCGAATTTTCCCATCAAAAAGATGAAAGCAGCAGGAAAATATTTGCGGCTTTTGTGGCGTATTGTTGAATTGATAAAATAGCATGAGATAGAATGAAGGAGGTTACCATGAAAATTACAAGAAGTAAAGTTGCGATTGTGGGATGCGGTCTGGTAGGTTCTACCACGGCATTCAGCTTAATTACCCAGGGAATCTGTGATGAAGTGTTGATGATTGATATTAATAAGGAGCGTGCTTATGGCGAGATGCTTGATTTGCAGGATTCCATAGAATATCTTAACCGCAATGTCAAGGTAAAGACAGGTGAATATAGCGACTGCGGGGATGTGGATATTATTGTGATAACGGCGGGTGCGCCGCCCAAACAGGGACAGACAAGACTGGATACTTTGGAACTCAGCGCCAAAATCTGTAAATCTATTATTGACCCTATTATGGCAAGCGGGTTTGACGGGATTTTTCTGGTAATTTCCAATCCGGTGGATATCATCACACACTATGTAAAGATATTATCAGGACTGCCGAAAAATCAGGTAATCGGAACAGGCACCGCGATTGATTCTGCAAGACTGCAAAACATGATTGCTCAGCTTGTGAAAGTAGACCCCAGAAGCGTTCATGCCTATTCGATGGGAGAACATGGGGATTCGCAGATGGTTCCGTGGTCAACCGTAACCGTAGCGGGCAAGCCTTTTTATGATGTGATTGCCGATAACAAGGAACTGGTCGGGGAGGTTGACTTGGAAGAACTTCTCTATAAAATTACACAGGAAGGCTGGGAGATTCTCAACCGGAAAGGAACCACTTACTATGGAATTGCAACTACCTGTGCAGGAATCATCAAGGCGATTTTAAATGATGAAAACCGGATTATCCCGGTATCTACACTGTTAGAGGGCGAATACGGCGAAAAAGATGTTTACGCGGGCGTGCCGGTAGTCTTAAACCGCAGCGGCGTATCAGATGTATTAGAAATCCATATGACGCCGAAAGAGCTGGCAAGATTTAAAGAATCTGTCGGCGTAATCAGGGAATATACGAAGAAACTGTTGGAAAGCGTTGGGGCGGAAAAATAAACTTATGGCAATAGCATCAGGAAGTGCGGAACATGGACAGTAAATCATTTGACAGCCGGAGAATTGCAGAAGGATACACAAAAAGACCGTGGCTTCACAAACAGGTAATGGAGCAGATAAAAAAAGACTGCGGCGTCACAAACAGCTTTCAGAACGGGCTGGATGTAGGCTGTGGTGCAGGATTATCAACAAAGGGATTAAAGCTGATATGCGAAAAGGTGACCGGAACGGATATTTCACCCGAAATGATAAATGTTTGCAATTATCTTTATAAAGATAAGACATATCATTTTTATGTTGCAAAGGCTGAGGAAACAATCATACCGGAGGAAAAGTATGACGTCATGACGGCGGCGGGCGTTATCAACTGGGTAGACAGAGAAAAGTTTCTGCATAAGGCAAGTCAGATTATGAAAGAGAATGGTCTTATGGTTATATACGATTTTTGGATAACAGATGGTATGAGAGGAAATGCAGAATATACGGAATGGTATCAAAAACAATATCTGCAAAAATTTCCTAAGCCGCCCAGAAAGGAAGATATTTGGAAACAGGAAGATTTATCGCATGGTTTTGTGATGGAGAAACAGATAAGTTATGAAATGGAGTATGATTTTGAATTAGATGATTTTATTGCATTTATGATGATACAGTCAAATGTGAATGTAAAAATAGAGAGCGGGGAATTAACGGAAGAGGATGTCAGGTTATGGATGAAAAGAACATTGCGTGATATTTTTGCCGGTAGAAGGCAGACATTGATTTTTTTCGGATATAATTGGTATATAAGGAAGTAAATAATGAGTAACCAGCAAATTTTGCCATATTTTGCTCTTCTTTGGCAAGATTACTGATTTTTATAGCTGTCTGTTGTATGATAAAAGTGTATTTCACTATTTAGGAGGACACTTTTATGATGAAAAAGGAATCTTATGAAAAACGGCTGGCAGCTTATATTGTTATAGAGTTTGTCATTTTTTGCGCAATCAAGATTGCAGAACAGACAGCAAAGCCGTGGATTTTACACTTGTTTATGTATTCTGCTATTTTCTTAAATCTTATTGTGATTATCTATGCCTGTTCTGAATTTAACAGCCAAATGCCGGAGATTAACAAAAAAAGCATAAGCGTATGGGGGATTCCGCTTGCATTGCTGTTGACGGCATGTGCAGATGTATTTCTGGTTTTAATTGGAGGTAAGGAACTGCTGGTCTTTGGATATTTATTCTTTGCGTTGGTGCAGACGGTTTATGCGTTCTATTTGAAAATGACACCCTTGATTGGCGGAATCAGAATTGTGGCATATATACTTTTACTGGGTGTGTTGTATGCCTGTGGTAAACTGTCATTGCCCTACGCTATAGCTGCATGGTCCATGACGCAGTTGGTTATCAACATGATTATTGCATGGATATACTATATAAAAGAAAAATCCTGTAAATCACTGCTTTTTGCAACAGGAATGACCTTATTTTTAGGCTGCGACGGTTCCATTATGATTCGTACGCTTTTTGCAGATTCGTCAACCGTTTCCGTTACTGTATTTTACCATGTAATCTGTCTGCTTGTCTGGACATGCTATGTGCCTTCACAGGTGGCCATTACGACGAGTTATATTGTGGATAGGAAAGAGAGGAGTTTTGAGGCTTGATGCGTTTGGTCTGCTCTTATTCTTGCATAATTTCAAAAGAGCGGATATACTATATTTAATCGCCCATATGATGCGCAAGCGCAATTATTGCAGGATGTGATGTGATTGCTTTCTGACAACAGACCTCCGTTTGTTAAAGTATAAGACGAATAAAAACCGCCTTTCATATGGCGCATCTAAAAATAATGACAAAGATATCCGATATTAATAATGAAATATATATAAATTCCAGTGTTAGCATTATCAGGAGATTATAAGGAGAGATGCAGATGCAGGTAACAAGAGATAATTATTCGCAGTATGCTGATATGGTGCAGCATATGTTTGGAAATAAGAAAAAGATAAACAGTCCGTTGGCGCAATGCGATTACGGAAATTTTGCGTTGCGCTTTACGCCTGTTGATATCAAGTTTACGAAACCAAACTGGAATACGATTATGACAAAACGTGATAAGCCAGTGATGTCGGAGGAGGAATTTGAAGAAGCGATAAAAGAACTTGCCAGAAAAGAGTTTTCGACCGGAAAAAGGGATGACGCAGCATACAGGGAATTGTGTATGCGGCATGGCGAAACGGTATCGCCGGACAGAAAAGCGATTTATGAATCCAGTATGAAAAAGACAGGCGGCAAAATGAATGCGGCGTGTATGTTCTGGGATGCGAATGGGAATAAAACGCTTTCTTACAATCCGGAATCCGGAAATTGGAAAGCTATAAGCACTGACGCAGAGTTTGCGAGAGCCAGAGTATTTACCTCTATTTATAATGATGAGCTGGCGCGGTTGAAAAAAGAATATGGAGAAAATGCAGAGTCTGCCGTCCGGTCAGACGCCGGAAATTCACTGGACATACAGATATAAAAGGCAATTTTTTAAAAGGAGCAGTGAAATCTTCCGACGTTGCGAATATTTGGAATGAATAAGTGTTTACGTGGATGGGAACAAGAGGAATTTGAATGGATAGAGACCCTTTTAAAGAGTATATAAAACAAACAGAACCAAGCAAGCGCGATAGAGGCTATGCTTGGCATATTGCAATGGGGCTTCAGGCTGTTGATGGATTAAAGCCGTCGAAGTATTTGAAAGATACAGCTATGCAAAATATTGAGGGTGAGATTACCATTGAGGAGGCACAGGAACTTTTGGACAGATATTATGCCCAAAATCCTGAAAAATCGGGCAATCGCATAGAGGAGGCGGACAAGGTGTCCGCGCGTATTGCAAAGCTGCTTTCTGAAAGGGCATTCAGTTTTACGCCGAATGAATACATTTCAATTCATAAAAGGTTATTTCAAGGAATTTATGCACATGCCGGAAAATTACGCAATTATAATATTACCAAAAAGGAATGGGTGTTAGACGGGGCGACAATCTTATATGGTAGTGCATCAGAGCTTCGTGCAACGTTGGAGTACGATTTTTTACAGGAAAAAAATTACAGTTATAACGGATTGGCGATGGATGAGATTATCCATCACCTTGCTGTTTTTATATCCAAGTTATGGCAGATTCATGTGTTTGCCGAAGGAAATACAAGGACGACGGCGGTATTTTTCATCAAATATCTCAGGACGCTGGGGTTTGATATCACAAACGATATTTTTGCCGAGAATGCGTGGTATTTCAGGAATGCGCTTGTAAGGGCAAATTATAATGACTTGAAAAATGATGTGCATGCGACAACAGAGTTTTTGGAGTTGTTTTTAAAAAATTTATTGCTTGATGAGAAAAATGAATTGCACAATAGGTCAATGCATATTAGTGGAATTTTTAAGGAATATAGAAAAATAGATAATAGTGTACACGAACCGGACATTGATACACAAAAACCGTATATTGGAATCCGAAAACCGGACATTGGCGCAGATGTCGTATACAGTCGCAGGATGCAGCAGTATACAAAAAAGACAATACGGCATACGCAAGACCTTTTTCGATATTTTGGAAAAGAGCGTATATTTGGAAGAAGTGCAGTAAAGGAAAGATTAGGGATACAGGATTCTGCTGCATCAGAATTATTAAAAAAACTGCTGGAAGCGGATGTAATTGAGCCGGCAGCAGGTTATGGAAAGGGAAAATATAGATTTAGATAATATAAAAATGATGCAACTATGATGCAATTATGATACGATTATGATGCTTTTCTCCTGTACAATAGAACGTAATGGAACGATACATACAGGAGGAGAGCATGGTGGAGAAACTGAATAAAAAAATAATGATAATAACAGGCGTTTTATTTTGCACAGGAATGATTTTCTTGTGCGGTAGAATGCTTTTTTCATATAAAGAACAGTCACAGAATACTGCGCAAGCCGACTCCGGCAACGCCGTTTTATTCTATGAAAACGCCGATAAACAGGGAATCGAGAGAAAGAAAGCGCAAAAGTATTGGAAAAGGATTCTTGCGGATAACATTTTCCAAGATGATATGATGATGTTGACCGGATTAGTCATAAATGATATGGACAAAAATGGGCAGGACGATTTGCTTGTCATGATTTTGGAACGTGGAGAAGAGGAAGAATTTCTGACGCCTTATGGTTCCGGCTGCGTGTGGATTTATATGAATGAAGATGAACCATACTGTTTTGCGGAAGAGGAGGCCTGCTATTATGGAGGGTTTGATTTTTTTGCGGAGGATATTGATAATGATGAAAAGCTGGAAATTGTACTCAGTATGCAGGGAACCGGCTGCGGCGCTGTAGGCGATTCCTATAAGGCGGTTTTGAAGTATCAACATCATGGTTTTAAAAGGATGGAGCTGCCGTCGGATTTGCTGGAAGAGTATGACAGGGGAATTACTATTATGGTATATCAGGAACCGGAGAAGAACCGCTATAGCGCATACTGCGATTATTTGAAGGAAAATCTTTATTTTACTGCGGAAAATGTATTTGAACCGGCAAAAGAAGCGCATTGGGTAGGCGGCAATGTAAGAGGTTTTTACGACCTGCACCCGGTAAAATATCAGGGGAAAAACGCATTACAGGCGTCCGAATATCTGTCCGGTGAGGGCGGAAACGTACAGTGTGTGGCATTGGCGCAGTTTATTATTTTATGGGATGAGGACGGAAATCCCTATATAGATAAATGGTGGATTGAGGAAAAGGTTGAAAAAAATCTCTGATGAGCATTTTTTTCAACCTGGAATTTGTGACGCTTCGGAATGGAGGAAGCTATTAAAATAATTTCAGAAAATGACGATAACTATAGTAGCACAAGGATGTGCAATACAATCGTAAAGGATGGCGGACACTATGAAAATATCAGAGGCTCAATCTATCTATCGTGCCTACAGGCAGGATTTAATTAATCAGACGAAAACCCTTATTAAGCAAAGAGACGAGGCGCAGAAGAAGTTTGAAACGACAGGCTCTTCTCAATTTTCGGAACAGGCGGCGACTTTACAGCTTTCCATAGAAGCAACGCAGGAAAAATTTGATGAAAACCAGAAAGTATTGGATTCTTTAACAGAGCAGTATGCGGCGGTATGGAATGCGGAAGTCAGTAAGCAGCAGGCAGACGTTATGCAGGATATGGGCATTGAATTGTCTAAAATTATGACTGTGGCAAGGAGAATGTCAAACGGAGACGAAGTGCCTTATACGGATGAGAAAAAACTGTTAGAGTACAGTGACGAGTTATATCAGGCGGCAAAGAGTGCGCAGATGATTCATCAGATGGAAGAACATGAGAAATATGATTCTCTTTGGGGCGAGGAAGAAGAGCCTGAAGAATATGACCCGCAAGGCAAAGCGGAGAACGCGGAGGTGCAGATTGCTCTTCCGGATATCCCTACGCAGGTTTTCACGGATGATTCGGTAGAAGCATCGGAAACAACAATATAAATCCCGGAAAGGAGCAAAAACAATGACACCTAAACAGCAAAAATTCACAACCATTTATACCTGTTTTCCCGGCGGGAAACACAAGGTTTTGACAATGAGCTATGACGACGGTAAAATCCATGACCGCAGGCTGATTGCCATATTTAATAAATATGGTATCAAAGGCACTTTCCATATCAATGGGAAAGGACTTTTTGACGATATGGGGGAAATCCCGCGAATACGGTTTGACGAGGTGAAAGAATTATATAAGGGGCATGAGGTGTCCTGCCATACTTATACGCATCCGACCATAGCCAGATGCCCGCTGTCTCAGGTGGTGCAGCAGATTATAGAGGACAGAAAAGTGTTGGAGGCGGCATGCGGCTATCCGGTACGGGGGCTTAGCTACCCGAACGGCTCCTACAGTAAGGAAATTATGCAGATGCTTCCCGCCTGCGGCATAGAATACAGCCGCGTTGTCGGCAATACGGATGATTTTGCTTTCCCGGCGGATTATCTGGAATGGAAATCGACCTGCCATCACAATCACAATCTGATGGAAAATGCGGAGCGTTTTGCCGACCTGCATAAGACACAGTATCTTTATATGATGTATGTCTGGGGTCACAGCTATGAATTCGGCGAAGATGATAATGAATGGGCAAAGATGGAGAGGTTCTGCGAATATATCGGCGGCAGGGATGATATCTGGTATGCGACCAATATTGAAATTGTAGATTATATGAACGCCGCGGCAAACCTGAAATTCTCCGCGGCGGGCGATATGGTCTATAATCCGAACGCAATTCCGGTATGGATTAGCGTAGGCGGAGACATGGAAAAAATTGAGCCGGGAGAGACAAAACGCCTCGCCTCATAGCAATAAATTCTGCGAAAACGGGCTGGAAGGGAATTTAACGTTCTGCCAGCCCGTAAATTTTTTAGTTTAAGTAAATTGAATATTGTTTTGCTTCAGCAGATTCTTCAGATAGTCAACTTCCAAAGCCGTTTGTTCATATAGAGAAGATAACTGCTTATTATCAGAAGATAACTTTTTAATAGAAGAAGCTAACTGTTCATTAGAAGAAGCTAACTGCTCAATTTTTGCGTTCAACGTATCTACTAAATTGTTATAATAAGCCTCAGCTTCCATTCTTGCGCGTTCCATCATTTCTTCAAACATAGGCGATGTTCCTTTCTTATTTGAATTGGCGTTTGTCAGTTGGTTCATATATTTTATATAAATATCCTGTTCACGGTGTGATCGATAATCATTAACCAGCCTGTTGATAAGGGCGGCATTACTTAGATTATCGGTCAGGCAATGCAGATATAGGTTATCTTCCGGAGGGAGCTCCTTAGTAACGATAATTTGAATATTAAATATCTCATTAATGATATAATACACTCCTTTAGAAATTTTTTCAACTACTAATTTCCGTTCTTTTTGCAAATGCTCCATTAACCTCTTCGGATAGTGAAAACTTAAAAAAGACAGGCTGATATCCAGCGCGCTGTATTGGTTGCGCTTTCCGCTCTGATGGATGAGAAGCCCGGCATAACCGATAGCCTTGTAATAAGAATCCGTGTTAATGCTTGAACCAACCCCTTTTATCTCAAACAGGTTGTAGGTTTTAAAGATGCGGGCAATGTTTTTCGGGATTACCTCCGTGCATAGTTTTTTGATGACAAGCAGGTCGATACGGTAATGATTTTTGCCGAGCGCATATTCAGATAGGAACTGCAAAAGGTGGCTGTATTCCTGCAAATCAATTTGTATAGCGCAGACTGCCGCCTCGTGCCAGTTAGTATTGTGTTTTTTATTTGACATGAAAAATCCCTTTCGTAGAATAAATAGAATAGATTGACATACGGTAATCCGTTTCAGAACTGCACAGTGCTTTCCGTGAAAAAAAGCGAAGCGTTGATATCTTTATACCATAGCCGGAAACAAAATGCAAAAACTTCCGCCCTAAATGCGTGTAGAAAAAATATATACGAAATCACGACAACTGTTATTTTGCGTATAGATATAGTAGAAAATACCTTAATTTGAGCTGAAAAATACTGGATATAGTATTGTGCAATTATACACAAAAAATTTGAGTTTTTCCACTTTTATGTAAAGAAAAATTTTACAAAAGAAATAATTGCATTTTTCTCTTAAATGTGATATAAATAATTTATATTCGGTCATTCGACTAATTCATTTGATGGAAAGCAGACTGTATGCTTTCTGTTATCTTACACCACATAAGGAGACATATCTATGAATCAAAAAATGACAAATCAAAAACAACAAATCTTAAAAATGCAGCCTCAATTTTTAATCCAGATGATTTACTTCCAAATGACGTACTTCCAAACGATTTACTTAAGGACGCCCACGGAGCTATTCCCTACAGCATGACTAACGACTATATGTTCAGGGCGGTTTTCCAGACTAACAACAAGGCTTTGCACGGTCTTATCTGTTCACTTCTCCATCTTCATGAAGAAGATATCGCATCCGTGGAAATCACAAATCCTATCATCTTAGGGGAATCCATTAAAAACAAGGAATTTCGTCTGGACATTAATGTTAAATTAAATAACCGCTCCCGTATTAATCTTGAAATGCAGGTGACGGGCAGGCTCATCTGGTCCAACCGCTCCGTCAGTTATCTCTGCCGCTCTTTTGATATGCTGAACCACGGTCAGGATTATGCAGAGGTTAAACCCGTCATACATATCGGCTTTCTGGATTACACGCTGTTTGATGATTATCCTGAATTTTATGCCACTTATAAACTTCTTAACGTAAAAAATCATCATCTTTATAGTGACAACCTGACCTTAAGTGTGGTAGACTTATCTCGTATAGAACTTGCAACCGATGACGACAAAAAATATCATATTTATGACTGGGCTAAGCTCTTTAAAGCCGCCACATGGGAGGAGATCAAGATGTTAGCAGCGAAAGACCCCTACATTAACGAAGCATCCAAAACCATTTTTCAGTTAAGCGCCGAAGAGCAGATTCTTAAGCGCTGCCGTGACCGTGAAGAATATTGTCTGGATATACGGGCGTATGAAAGAGAGATTGCGGAGAGCAAGAAGATTATCGAAGAAGATAAGAAGATGCTTGCGGAAAGGGAAAAGATTATTGCAGAAGATAAGAAGATTATTGTCGAAAAAGACGCCAAACTTGCCGAACGGGACGCAAAACTTGCCGAAAATGAGAAAACTATCAAAGAACTTCTCGATAAAATAGAAATGCTGAAATCAAATACAAGAAAATAGGGCGGCGGGATAGGAGGCATTCTTTTCTCAAAAGGCAAAACACAAAAAAACATTGTAAAATATTTTGGAATCATGTAAAATATAGGTACTATTTGACAAAAAATGATTCTAACGATTCCAGCCGCTAAAAGAGAGGATAAAGGAAACGCAGCAATGAAATACAAGACAGGTATTCTGAGGATAATTGCAGTAATCCTGGCTGTCTCAATGGTATGCTCCAATGAGATGGTTACTTGTGGTGTGGTCTATGCCTCTTTTGGAGCGGTTTCTCATGTCAGTGCAAACAGCGTACTCCACAGCGTTTCCCTTTCGGGGGGGGTAAAATAGCCCCTGCAATTTTTCCTGCCGCGGATACGCTTAAAATCAATACATCCGAACTCAATATATCTGAACTCAATACTTCCGGGCTTACTACGTCTGTACTTAATACCCCTGAACTTACTACGTCTAAATTCAATACATCTAAACGCAACACCTCCGACGTTAATGCACTTTCCCTTGCGGCGGCAAATACCGCCAACGCGGCAACATTCGCAGCCACATCCGGCAACCTCAATACCACAGCTAACAGCACCGCCAACGCGGCAACATTCACAGCCACATCCGGCAGCCCGAATACCACCGCCAGCGTGGCAGCATTCACAGTCGCCGCCGTCAGCAGTGCAGATAACTCCGGCAGCGGCGGTGCGGACAAAACCCCTGACAACAATACGAATAACAATACCGACAACACCTCCGGCGGTGATACCAACACAGGCAGCACCCCCGGCGGCGATACGAGCAACAACCCCGACACCAACACGGACAACAATTCCGGCGGTAACACAGACAACACCTCCGGCGGTAATACGGGCGATAACACGAACAAAGACCCGAACACCAATACCGACAAAGACCCCGACACCAACTCTGATAAAGACCCGAACGGCAACACAGGCAGCACCCCCGGCGATAACACCGAAAAAGACCCTGACAAAGACCCCGACGCCGCAGACGGCGAACTGGAAGATGGCGAAGATGTTGAGGACGGCGCGGACGGGGACGCGGAGGATGGCGAAGAGGCGGACAAAGACGTAGAAGCGGAGAAAGACGCAGAGCCGGACGATAAAGAGAAGCTGGCTGCGCTGGCGGAAGAAGCCACGGAGAACAGCGGAACCTGCGGCGCCAACGTCACATGGACATACGACGCCGATACGGAGACGTTAGTCATAAGCGGCACGGGCGCGATGGACAACTCTGCGAGCGCGTGGAAAGACCTCGATGTAAAAAAAGTCGTGATAGAAGAGGGCGTAACCGTCGTTAGAAACGGAGCTTTTAGGGACTGCACGACGATAGAGAAAGTCACCCTGCCAACGACCGTTACCAGGATTGGCAATACTGCTTTTTCAGGGTGTACGGCTATCACCGAGATATATATACAAGACGGCGGCAGTCCCAGGGAACTGACGATTGACTACAATGCGTTTTCTTACTGCAGCGCGCTGGAATCGCTCCATTTCCCGCAAGGACTGACGTCCCTGTCAGTTTATAGCAATGCGTGTAATGCCTGCACGTCCCTAAAAGAAATGACGATTCCGGGAAGCCTCGGGACTGTCACGACGGGGATGGGCTTCCAGTATATGCCTATAGAAAAACTTACGGTGGGAGAGGGCATTACGGCTATCGAGGGGAACGCGCTGCCTAAGAGCAGCCTGGTGGAAGTAAATCTGCCGGAGAGTTTAGAGGAGATATCCAACAGTTTGTTTTACGTTGCTTCTAATGCGCCCCTTGCCCGCATCAATCCGACCCCGGAATGCGATATCAATATCCCGGCGGGGGTTAAACGGATAGGGGCAAACGCTTTTCAGTATTGCAAAGCGTTAAGCGGGACAGTGCGTCTGCCGGAGGGCTTAGAGGAGATAGGCGCATCCGCTTTTTATGGCTGTAGTAATGTGACGAAGATTGTCTTTGCCGAGGGCGGAGAAAACAGGGAGCTTACCTTTGGAAGCTCTAGTTTTACTGGCTGCTCGCTGTTGGAAGAGATAGTGTTCCCGGAAAACCTTACATCGTTGAAAGGGGCTATTGCCGGTACCTACAGCGGTTGTTATAATCTGAATACACTGAAGATTCCGGGAAGTCTTGGACCTGTTATCACGACAGATATGGGCTTCCGGCATATGCAATATATAACCAACCTTACGATAAGCGATGGGATTACGGCTGTCGAGTCGGGCGCGATTTGGGCGAATAATCTGGAGGAAGTATATCTGCCGGACGACTTAGAAGAGATACCCGACAAATTGTTTTCCGGCGCTACTAAACTTGCCCGCATCAATCCGACCGATGAGCGTGATATCAATCTTCCGTCGGCGCTTACGCGGATAGGCAGCCAAGCCTTTTATAACTGCCAGGAGTTAAGCGGGATAGTGTATCTGCCGGAGGGTTTGACGCAGATAGGCAAAGAAGCTTTTTATAACTGCAATAAAGTGACGAAATTTGTCTTTGCCAAAAGCAAAACCGGCGCGCTTACCTTTGACGCCTATAGTTTTCAGAACTGTTCGTCATTGGAAGAGATAGTGTTTCCGGAAAATCTCACGTCGCTAACCGGGGTCATTTCCGATGACAAATATCAAAATACCTATAAGGGTTGTAATAAGCTGACGAAACTGACGATTCCGGGAAGCCTTGGGACTATCACGGCGGATATGGGATTCCAGTACATGACAGCCGTAACAGACCTCACGATAGGCGATGGGATTACGGCTATCGAGGAGAACCTCTTTAATAGTAATAAAGATTCTGCAAAGAATAGGAGCTTGGTGGAAGTGCATCTGCCGGACAGCTTAAAGGAGATACCCAACGGCTTGTTCTTCGGAGCTTCAAACCTTGTCCGCATCAATCCGACTGAAGAGTATGCTGTCAATATCCCGGAGGGGATTACGCGGATAGGCAGCGACGCCTTTCGTAACTGCGGCGCGTTAAGCGGTAGAGTGTGTCTGCCGGAAAGCCTGACGGAGATAGGTGCAAACGCTTTTACTTTCTGCACTAAGGTGACGGAGATTGTCTTTGCCGAGGGCGGAGACAAGAGAGAGCTTACCTTTGGAACAGAGAGTTTTAGCTACTGTTCACTATTGGAAGAGATAGTGTTTCCGCAAAACCTTACGTCGCTAACCGGGGTCGTTTCCGACGGCAAATATCAAAATACCTATAAGGGTTGTAATAAGCTGACGAGACTGACGATTCCCAAAGGTCTTGAGCATATCACGACAGATATGGGCTTCCAGAACATGACAAACATAACCGACCTTACGATAAGCGATGGCATTACGGCTGTCGATACGGGTGCGATTTATCCGAATAATCTGGTGGAAGTACATCTGCCGGGCAGTTTAGGGGAGATATCCGACAGTTTGTTTGCATATGCTACGAACCTTGCCCGCATCAATCCGAACGAAGAGTATGCTGTCAATATCCCGGAGGGGATTACGCGGATAGGCAAAAGCGCTTTTTACTATTGCGGTGCGTTAAGCGGGAAGATGCACCTGCCGGAGAGCCTGACAATCATTGATGATGAGGCATTTAAATATGGCGCTGGCAAGATAACCGACGTCGTCTTTGCGGACGGTAGCGGAAATACGAGGAAGCTGCAGTTGGGAAGCCGTGCCTTTGATTCCTGCGGTATGCAGACCATCCATTTCCCGGAAGAATTAACGGATATAGAGGCTCCGGCGGATGCGTATAATTCCTGTAGGAATTTAAAGGAAGTGGAAATTCCGGGAGGTCTTGTACATATCACGGATAAGATGGGCTTTCAGGGTATGCAGTATGTGACGAAGCTGACGGCAAAAGAGGGGATTACGCTTATCGATGCGGGCGCGATTTATAAGAATGAGCTGGTGGAAGTGCATCTGCCGGAAACCTTAGAAGAGATACCCGACAGCTTGTTTATATATGCTAATAAGCTAGCTGGTATCAATCCAAGCGCGGAGTGCGGCGTCAATTTTCCCGACGGCGTCAAGCGTATCGGTGCGAAAGCATTTGAAGGCTGCGGATTGGCGGGAGATATAAAACTGCCCGCCGCGCTGACGGAGATAGGAGAGAGGGCATTTTATAATTGCCGCAGCCTGACCGGAGATTTGCGGATTCCCGACGGCGTCAAAATGATTGGCAAAGAGGCTTTTTATTACTGTGAGAAGTTAGGAGAGAATTTATATCTGCCGGATGCGCCCTGTACGATAGTTAGCGAGGCATTTCGGAATTGTAAGGGTTTGACGACGCTGCATACGGGCATGGCGCCGGCGTTAAAAAGCGGCAGCGGCAGTTACAGCAGCATTGTGCCGTATTATATATCATCTTCTGTTGTGCACTCTTATGTGAATACGGTCTGGTTTCGGGGGGATGACGATCGCGCTATGGCGGAAGCGGACGGCGGGAGCGCGGATTGGTCCGTACTGCTGGGAGACCGCGGTATATCGTCGTCGTCCACGCTCTATATCGATACTGCGGTCAACCATTTGACGGCGCAGACGTTTTGGCAGAAGTATTCGGAAGTCAATTTTGTGGGACCCAACGTGGTTATCTTAGAGCCGGAGGCGGGGCAGGAAGTCTTTCCTAACGCGCCCTATCCGGTCAATGCGCTGGAGGGGGCTTACTATGTAACGCAGGAGGGGGTTCTCTATGCCCTGAATCCGACGGCGGGGACGGCGTCTCTCGCATACTGTCCGCCCGGCGTTACCTCGCTTTATATACCGTCGGCGATTACCACCACGCAGGAGATGATGGCGGACGTGGATAGCAGGTATGCCCGCACTTATAGAGTAACAGGCGTTATCCAACATGCGGTCATGGCGGCGGCTGATTTGGAGAGCGTTACGGCAGCAAATCCCGGACAGATTACCTTAAGCGCGCGCGCTTTTGCGGACTGCCCGACGCTGTCCGTCGTCAATGGCGTTACCACGCGCAAAGAGGCAAACGCGCTGTTTGGCGCAAACGGTACGCCCGCCATTAAGAAAGCGTTTGAGAACACGGGGCTGGAAGAGGGGGATGAAGATGTTTCCGGCAGGGGAAAACCCATGCGTTCCCTGACCTATACCAATCCTAACGTGGGGAAGATGACGATAACGCTCCGTAAAACATCCGGCTCCGGCGAGCCGGAGTATAAAGAGGACGCCTACCGCCTTTTGACGGGGGAGGGAGTTGCTTTCGACCTGACGGCGCAGACATACGGTACGGGCAATTTAGAGACGCCTTTCCGTGTGTATTTCGAGGCGTCCGACCCGCAGTTTGAGGGTATTGGCACGGGTACGCATCAGATAGAGTATGTCGTCAATAATACGAAATACTCTAAGCTGGCAAAGATTGAATATGACAGGATATCGGGCTGTTACTGCGTTTCTTTTGCCCTGCCTGCGGGCGCGACCCTGACATGGAACGGCGTCGCCTTTACGGACAGCGAATCGGTGATGTACCCGATAGGGGTCTGGGGCGGCGGGCTCTGCGTCTGGGGGGAGATACCGGACGATACGCAGGCTGGCGGCGATGATGAGGACGACGAGGTATTCGGCGGCTTCTCCGGCGACGTTAATTATATGATGCTGGCGTGGGGAACGAAGCGAAACCTCTATGAATTGACCGCTAGTGGCTATAAGAGAACCACGCAGGCTACGATTGACACTGCGACGCATAAACCGAAATTTAAAGACCGGCATGGAGGGATATCCCCCAAGACTGTATATAGGGATGGCGCGGCGTTAAATTCCACGAAGTATGGAAAGGATGCAGTCACCGACATCCGACTTCATTATACGGTTACGCTGCCGGAGGGGTTATACTGGGCGGATGCGGACACCGTCGCGGCGAGGCTCAGCCCTTCGAAAGGAGAGGTTATTTCCATCAGTGAGGATGGCAGGGAACTTGTTTATGAGTATAGCTATTCTATTACGGATGCAAACGGCAATATATACAATAGACTTCTTTACTCTCTCTGGTTAAGCTATGCCGATTATTCCAACGCCGCCGTCCTTATTGGGGAGGACTATGATTTTTATCAGGACTTGGGGCAGAAAATCGAATATAAGATCAAGGCTGTCTTTTATTACCAGTTTTCAGAACCCGACGAGACGCAGGAGATTACTGCCTATGAGTTCTTAACGCCCACCGAGGGTATCGTGGAACTCTACCGCCGATATGATTTTCCGAAAGAAAGAGGGCGCGGCATGGAGATGGATATCTCTTTTGTCGCGGAAAATAAGGGACCCAACTCTTCCCGTGTCAGCCTCTATAAGATTACGGACGAGGTAGTGAACGATAACGGTTATCTCTATCTTTCGGCGGGACAGATGGCGGATATCGTTCTGGGGGAGAGCGAATATATAGAGACGGACACAATAGTGATTCAGGATGCGGCGCTTTATCAGGGCGGCTCCTATAAACTGGGCGTGTTCCATACCGGAACGGACGCTGTCTCCACAACGGAGGAGAATCTTCTTAATACCTATCGAGACATTAGCCCGGCGTCTAAGGCGACGCTTACCCTGACGGTAGAATGGGAGGCGGCGGTTGATACGGACGACGGGACGGAGACGGGAGACGGCGGTGCAGATACGTCCACGGCAAGAAAGCCTGTTGGGTTGACTATTAAAGTCAATAACGGGGAGACGCAGTCGATTCCTTTTTCAGAGGACAAAGACACGCTGGAGGCGAATATTCAGGCGGCGTTAGAAGAAAACGGCTATCTGGTTCCGACGGGGCTTTATAAGATTACATGGAATGTCACCGACGCGGCAAGGAGTAAGGAAGTGGGACCGTATACGGATGCGGAGGGGAAAACCTATCTTTGGACGATAGGCTCCTATCAGGCTACGGTCAAGACGGATGAAATGCAGGGACACCGCTATTTGAGCGCAGATTCCCAGCATACATATCATTTGTTCGATACGTCGGATAACAGGCGGCCTACGGCGCAGGCTGTCTTTACCCTGAAGAATGAAAACGGCTCTCTTTATGATGTGGCAAAGTCGGTCAGGGATACGAATTACAATACGTCCACATTGAAGATGAACGTTACGGGTATCGATGGCAATACGGGGGAGGAACTGCTGGTAGGGGCGGATGAGGCGCAATGGATATGCCCGGGCATTGTCCTATGGTACAAGATGGAATATATGAACGGCAACAGCATTGTCCATGAGGATTTGCCCTTTATGCAGACGTTAGATACGAACCAATGTCTGCTGGCGCCCGTGGAGTTAAATGCCGCGCTTGCGGATAAGGGATATGATACCTTTGTTTTTAAAGATAAGACATATTATATGATAAAACCTACGGAAAACGCAGAACAGCTCTCCGGCGTGTGGCTGGGCGGCATGGAGGCGGATTTTTATGTCGATTCCGTTTCGCTGGCGTCCACGCAGGGCGATGAACAGACGCAGCTTAGATGGTATGAGAAAAGCATAAGCCCCAAGGGTACGCGTAAATATCAGTTATTGACATATGTGATGGAACCGAACGCCGTACAGGAAGCGGACGGCGGACAGACGCGTCCGTCGGCAAGTTCCGTGCTGTACGCCAATAATTATAAAAGCAATAACTTCTCTACCCGCCTGTATGCGATATACAGCGGCGGCTATCGGCAGGAAGTTTTGAAAAAGGAGATTATCACCAATCCCGAAGCAATCGGCACGAAGCAGGAAGAGGTGGCGAAAGACCAGAATATGACGTATCTGGGCGTGGGAACGTCCGTCACCTACCGATTGTCTTTTGATGAATATTGGATTGGGGATTATACGTTAAAAGAGGGAGAATTATACGATATGCTGCCTTGCACATACGGGCAGTTTGCATGGAAGTTAAATGAGAACGTACAGGTGTCGTACGCCTTAAAAGAGCGGGTTGCCCCAAAAGGGCAGAGCGCGGAATATGAAGCCTATGATCCGGGCGGTGCGGGTTTTGCCCGCATAGACCTCGTGGATGAGACGGCGGACGGCGTGGAAAAGGCGGCAGGGCAGTATAAGCTCTCGTTTGCGGATTTTACCATACCTTATAACAGGACCTTATATATCTATGTCACCCTGCAGTTCCCGCAAAAGCAGGAGGATTGGAACGCATACAGCGCTGCGGCGGCGGACGACAATATATATAATACTGTCCATTACCAGAGCCTTACCGGCAGGATATTACATCAGATAGCCAGACCGACGCAGGTGTTTTTAAAGACCGGCGTTTATGGCACGGACGGCGACCCGTATGGGTATGTGTATGCGAACAGTGATGAAGAAACGCGCCTTGTGAAATATTATGTTGTCATTTATAACCACGGCAAGAGCAACCTGTTCCTCAATCCCGTCCATATCAAGATTCCGGAGGGATTTACCTTAAAAGCTCCGCCGAAATACTATGTGACGACCAATCTGCCGAACTGGAATGTGACGGATGTGTCGGTAACGGACGAATCCCCGCCCGGCAGTATTCGGAGGGTGGATATCATTGGCGTGAAAGTTTCCTATTATTATCCGGACGGCGGACAGGAAGCGGACGGACAAAGGCCGAATGAAGCGGAGTTAGATATCGCGCTTGGAGATACTTATACAGATGTTTATGACAGGGTGGCGGGAAAATATTTCTTAAGACCGGGACAATATCTTGCGATGGAAGTCCGTTTCGAGGTGGACGCTTATCAGAATACGCCGGACGAAGTGGATTTATCCGCGGCGATGCCCGTAGACGATTCTTACCGTGTGGGACAGATTACGCAGGTAGAGGGCGTGGACGCGCATAGAAGCAGTTATCAAAATTCCAACGAGGGTATGGCGGAGTTTTGGGAGAGCGACGAGATTGCTGCAGAGTGCGGCTTTTTGCATCCTAACCCCTCCGATACAGGCAAGTGGGTGGCGTCCGCGCCGACCATGACGCGTGAAGAGGCGAAACCGGGCGTGACGAAAGGCGCTCCCGTGCAGAAGAAAGTGGCGCAGGGCGAGACTGCGTATGACCCGCAGGACGGCGCCGCCTTAGAACATATAGTGCAGTGGGAAGCGGAACTTGTCAATGGCGGCACGAACTCTTTGACGGATTATGTCGTAAAAGACAGCGTGCAGTGGCCTTATGTATTTAACGGCGAAGTGAAGATGACTTCTCAAATGGGAATCAATTACGATAGGACGTTTACCATAACGCGCTTTACGGAACAAACGAAGCTGGAAAACGGCGAACCGGTGGAGAAAACGGACAGGGATAAACTCAAAATCGGCTCCGAGACAGTGCAGGTTGCCGAAAGCAGAGACATAGCAATGAAAGAAGGCAGCGGATGCTATGCGGAAGTCTTTGGCGGCGTGCGGGTTTACTTCTATAAAGAGGATGTATTCGGCGACGGGCATCCCGCGGAAACGATGGAGTTTGATTTTACCGGGGATAAGATTTACGGCGTCGGTCCCGCCTCTTTTGCAAACGGCAAAGTGGTGGAAAACAGCAGGAAGTTAAGCTATTGGACAAGCTATGATATGTACCACAGTCAGGACTCGACCCGTTCTTCCTATGCGAACCGCGTTGTGATGGAACCGGCGCAGCCTTATACGAAAGCGGATGTGAGCGAGGGTATTGCCATCGATAGCGCGGGGGATCCTGTCGCAAGCGATACGGATACGCCGGCGGGCATTATGGCGTTAGGCTATGTGTCCGTCAGCACCGGACAGTCCACGGCGGCATGGATAAAAGTAAAAGAGAATAAAAAAGCGGGCGAGGAAGAGACCGAACCGGAAATTTCGGACGATATCCGCGACGTCCTCACCCGGGAAAATAAGATTTTGCAGCAGGATACCGAGAATACGCTGACATATACGTTGAGCGTACTAAACCATGTGGCGAATGCGGGCGATACGGTGCAGAGCGAGGCGGACAGGCTGTATTCCATTAAGAATATGGTTATCATAAACACTCTGCCGTATGTGGGGGACAAGATGCCGTTTAACAGCAAAGTTCCCCGTAATTCCGACTTTACGGTGACGCCCGCTAAGGACGGTTTCCATTTGGAACTCTACTATTATGACGCCGATACCGATACCGCCTCTGCTTCCGCTTTCGCCGACGCCGGCGATACCGCTGACGTGGGCGCGGGAGACGGCACGGACATAGACGAAGATAAGCTGCGGGAACTTCCCAAGGACTGCTACCAGATTCTATACAGCGAGAATACGAGCGTAGCGTCGAGCGACTGGCTCTTCCAGGCGGACGACGCCGGATGGAATACGACGACGGCGGATAGTCTGGCGGCGAACGGCTGGAAAACCGCGGAAGAATTTGGGGATATCACAAAAGCGCGTTCTTTCCGTATTGAAATAAAAGACCCCAACACGGTGTTCGACGCGGCGAACGCCGACGCTTACCGCTCCTTAATGAAAGCGGGGCGGACCATCGTCGTCCAATACCGGGCGGCGATAGAGACCGGAGTGACGCCGGAGGGCGTAGAAACGCCGACGCCCGGACAGTGCGCATGGAACTCTTTCGGGTACCGCTTTGAGCGTTTCAGTAACGCTTCGGCGATGGAGGCTTCTTCCATCCGTACGGGCGTACAGATTCCGGCGATTCCGATACTGTACGAGAAGTTGATTGACTATGGGCAGAATCCGTATGTCAATACAAAAGAGCCGCAGGAATTTACCTTTACGATAGATAAGGAAGAAGGCGTCAGAGAGGACGGCACCGCGATTGCGGCGCAGCAGCTTCGTTTCAGTGTCACGGTAGGAACGGGACAGAGTGAAAATAACAGGGAACTGCGCAATATCCGCAATCTGGAACCGGAAGTAGTATGGTGGAAAGAGCAAAGCGGCGACGAGAGCTTCTTCTGGGAGGACGGCGCTTCCTATGTGGTAAAGCAGGTTACGGCGCCGGAAGATCTGCCCCTGTTTACGGTGAAAGTAAACGGACAGTTGACGTCGGAATTTGTATATGACGAGCTTTACGAACCGGTCATTGTCGTCACCAACCAGAGTAAAGTCTGGACGGGGCAGTTGTTCAAGATGGACAGCAGAAGCAAGGGCTACGACCCGACGGACGATAAAGACAAAGAAAAGATATTATTCCTTTCGGACGCGCTTTTTGGGCTTTATACCACCGATGTGGCGCAGATGATAGATTTATCCGCTATCACTGAAAAGGACGGCGAACGTTTCGAGTGGCTGGAACGCTACGGCTCCGTTTTACAGTCGATGCTGACAGCGGATTACGGCGACAGCTCCGACGCGGCGATGAAATTGTACCTGAAAGACTTCAGTGTTACCAACGCCGATGGTGAAATCCTCTGGACAGGTTTGGAGGACGACGGATATTATGTGCGGGAGTTAGACCCGCCGACAGGCTTTAAGTTAGACGAAAGCTTTTATAAGATTAGCAGGAGAGACGAGGTCTTGCCGGTATACGACGACCCCGGTCTGAAATTCCCGATTACCGGAGGGGTTGGCGTCCTTCCGTTCTATATAACAGGCGCGATGATACTATCCGCCAATGCAGTTTTATGGGGAGGGAGGAGAAAACAACGGGAGAAAAAGCAGCAAAAGAAAATGACGCCCGCCATGCTGTGCAAAGTCCTGATACGGGTAGTACAGCTGCAATGGCAGCGCAGAAAGAAGTAGCGGCGCCGTCCCGGAAACGGACTTTCGGCGCGCGCATCCGCGGCATGATTCTTATCATCGCCGCAGCGGCGGTTTTGGCGGGAACTCTCTTTATGCCGGTATTTCGTATTTACGGAAACTCCATGTCGCCAACATTGGAGAAAGGGGAAATGGTGGCGGCGCTGAAAGGGCAGGACTGGCGTCAGGGAGATATCATCGCTTTTTGGTACCACAATAAAATATTGGTAAAACGCCTGATTGCGGAACCGGGCAGTCAGGTGGACATTGCCGCGGACGGCATGGTCTATGTGGACGGGGCGCCTCTGTTTGAATCGTATCTGACAGACAGAAGCGCAGGAACCTGTAGTATAGAACTGCCATGCAGCGTTCCCGAAGGAGAGTATTTCGTCTTAGGGGATGCAAGAGATATTTCCGCGGACAGCAGGAACGCACAGATTGGATGTATTGCAAAAGAAGATGTCATCGGCAGGATTGTATTGCGCCTGTGGGGGGCAAACGGCATCGGGCCGGTCTGGTAACGAAACACAACAACACACAAAGGAGAGTGAGGCAATGAAACAAAAAGGACACATAAGAAAAAAGCTTGCCGCATTAACGGCATGTATCATGCTGGCGGCGGCAGTCTGCGCGGCGCTGCCATTAACGGCGCGGGCGACGTCAACGGAACAGTCATCCATAGATGACGCGGGAAAAGGAAGCATCACCGTCAGTAATCCCAAGGACGGGGTGACTTATTACGGCTATAAGATTTTTGACGTCACCTATAGGACTTTGGGAGGTACGACTTCTTACAGTTATTCCCTGTCGGGAACTTCCGATTGGTATACGATTGTAAAAAATTATGCGGATACCGCGGGTAACGGGCTGATTCTGACAAAAGCGGCGGGCGCGGACGAGTATGTGGTGAGCATTGAGGAAAGCGCGTTCAGCGCGGCTGGTTTTGCCAACCATTTAAAGGCTAACGTCGGCAGCATTTCTGCGAATTTTTCGATGGGACCCGCCGGGGAGAGCCAGACAAGTTTAACCGCGCAAAACCTGGCGTTAGGCTACTATTTCGTATTGAGCAAAAATGGGGAAGCGACGCAGGCGCTCTGTAATTTGACGACTACGACGCCCGACGCAACCATCAGCGATAAGAACGATACGCCTTTTGAAAAAGAGATTTCGGCTATCGATACGGAGACGTTTACCGGCGACGATCCGGTGACGGGCAAAGACGTACAGGTAGGGCAGACGATTACTTATACGATTACGGGAAAAGTGCCGGACACTTCCGGCGCGGCGACCTATATATACCGTGCGGCAGATACCATGCAGAAAGGATTGACTTTCCAAAAGGACGTGACCGTCAAAATCGGCACGCAGACGGTTACTCTTACAGAGACAACCGAAAGCGGTACGTTGACGGGCAATAAAATCCGCTATACGGATCCGGTAGCCGGTACAAGCGGCGGCGGTTTTAACCTGTCGCTGGATTTGCTGGAAAAAAGCGGGGACAACTATAAGTATGCCAGCGGTGATGATATCACGATTACATATACCGCCAAGGTCAATAAAGACGCGGTAAACGTGATATCCGAAAATGAAGCCAAACTCGAATACGGCACCGACCCTGACAGCCTGGCGGAATCTACGCCGCAGATTGTCAGGACGTTAAGCTCCAGCGTTATCGTCGATAAGTATAAAAAAGTGCAGGATGAGACGGATATGAGCGCGAAATTGCCGGGCGCGAAGTTTGTCCTGAAAAGAAATACGGGAAATGACGCGGAATACTATAAGGGAACTTTTTCAGGGACAGACGCTAATACCGACCCGGCTAATCTGACAAATATAGAATGGGTAAAATCCGCCGATGCTGCGGATGGTACGCCGACTGTGCCGGATTTAACGACAAGCGGTATCACGGTAGTGACGACAGATAATAACGGAGCAGCTTCATTTGCGGGTCTGGCAAACGGCACTTACTATCTGATTGAGGTAGAAGCGCCCGCAGGCTATAACCTGTTAAAAGACCCTGAAACGGTCGTGATTAACGCGGTCATCGACACGACAACGGGAAGCATAATGACGGGTGATGGCTATACCACGCAGGAAGTCATCGCGCACGTTGCCAACAGCGACGGTACTTTCTTACCGGCTACGGGCGGCATGGGTACGACTCTTTTCTATGTGTGCGGCGTTGTGCTGATGCTGGCGGCGGCAGCTTTCTTCATCGTCAAAAGGCGCGCGGACGCTAAAAAAGAGTAATTTACGCGGTATCGAATACAGCATTTTTGAAGGAGGCGTTTCATGCGCAGGCATCTGACTACGGTCATCTTTATATTGATTTTTCTGGCGGGGCTTTCACTGATTCTTTATCCGACAGTGAGCGACCGCTGGAATCAGATGCACCAGAGCCGTGCGATTACCGGATATGCCGAGGCGACGGCGTCTCTGGATGATGAGGATTATATGAAAATTTTATCGGACGCTCATGCCTATAATGAGGAACTTGCCGAAATCGGCGGGGCGGTCGAACTGCCGGAGGCATGGGAAGAACGGTATGAAGCGCAGCTTAACATCGGCGGACAGGGCGTTATGGGATATATCGAAATACCGAAGATAGACTGTCGGCTGCCGATTTATCATGGGACGTCGGAGGGCGTTCTGCAGACGGCGATAGGACATTTGGAGGGAAGTTCCCTTCCGGTGGGCGGCGAAAGCGTCCACAGCGTATTGTCGGGACACAGAGGGCTCCCAAGCGCAAGGCTTTTTACCGATTTGGACAGGATGGCGGAGGGGGATATATTCCTGCTCTGCGTGCTGGACGAAGTGATGACCTATGAAATAGACCAAATCCTTGTGGTACTGCCGGAAGAAACGGAGGCGCTTGCCATCGTTCCGGGCGAGGATTTATGCACCCTGGTGACCTGTACGCCGTACGGGGTCAATTCCCATCGGATGCTGGTGCGGGGCAGGAGGATAGAGCAGCAGACGGCACAGGAAACGGTCCGCATCACCGCGGACGCCGTACAGATTGAGACGCCATTAGTTGTTTCGGCAGCGGCGGCGCCGATGCTTGTACTGTTTCTGATTGCGCTCGTGTACCGCGCGTGCCGCGCTAAGAATATGCGGAAGAAAGAGCGCGCCAGGAACGAAAGGAACGAGCCGGAATGAAAGTTGAAGTTTCGGTATGGAAACTAACAGGATAGGAAATGCAGGATAATGGGAAATAGATGGAAGAAAAGAAAACGCGTATGCGCGCATAGCGTCGGACACACGGCAGTCAGGTTTCTGACCGCTGCGCTCGCAGTATGCCTTTTTGTTTCTTTTTCTCATACGCCTCTTACTGTCCGCGCGCAGTGGGAGGGCGAAGAGGCGTTTCCGCGTCCTGACGCCGGACGCAAGGGTTCTATCACGGTAGAAATGAAGTATAACGGCGAAGCCGTCATCGGTGGAGTCTTAAAAGCCTACCGGGTAGGACAGATTGTGGAATATCAAAGCGAAGAAAGACGCATCCGTTACAAATTCGGCTGGACAGAGCCTTTTGTCGATTATGGAGGAGAACTGACCGACATACAATCCGCTGATTTGGCAGCCGGACTGGCGGCGTATGTGCAGAACATCGAAGCGGAGTACGAAAAAGAGCAGGAAAACCAAGACAAGGACAACCAAGACCAAGACAACCCGGAAAATTTCAGCCAGACCAATGGCACGGAACAAAAGAAGCATGAAAAAAATAAGCTGGACGGCTATTATTATATAGAAGAAAATGTAGACGGCAAGGTAGTGTTTAAAAATCTGCCGACAGGCGTGTATCTGATCCGCCAGAGCGAAGCGTCACAGGGCTATGAACCGTTAAATCCGTTTCTGGTGTCGGTGCCGCTTCTGGAAAATGGGGATTATGTGTATGATGTGGATGCCCGCAGCAAGTTTTCCCTAAGGATGATAACGATTGACCCTGACCCGGACCCGGATCCTGATCCCGACCCCGACCCCGATCCAGACCCGGATCCCGACCCAGACCCAGATCCCGACCCCGACCCGTACTGGGAGGCGGAAACCGCATACGCGGAGACACCCGCGCCATGGATGCCGCTTTCGCAGGAAGTGGAAATAAAGACGAAACTGCCCCAGACCGGGCAGATGAACTGGCCCGTTCCCGTATTGGCGCTCAGCGGCGCGGCAATGGTTCTGTTTGGGATAGCGCGTCGCATGGGCAGACCAAAAAGAAGCGTTCCGGCAAATATCATCATAGGCGTTTTGCTTATATTGTCAGGACTCAGCCTCTTTTTATGGAACAGGCGCGAAGCGCGCGCCGCGCAGGATATGTCGCAGACGGCGCTTGTAAAGGTAAAAGATACGATAGAAAACAGCCAGCCCGAAGTTCATATAAATATCGGTGAAAGCGCCGGTGAAAGCAACGCTGACCCGGCGGAAGAAATCGACGGTTATGACTATATCGGATATGTCAGCGTGCCGTGCCTGCAGTTAGAGCTGCCGGTTATGGACAGATGGAATTATGAAAGGTTAAAAATCGCGCCCTGTCGGTACTACGGTTCGACAGATGAGGATAATCTGGTGATCGCAGCCCACAACTACCCGTATCATTTTGGGATGCTCTCGAAGCTGGAAAAAGGAAACGAAGTGTTGTTTACGGATATGGACGGCACTGTATACCGCTATACCGTGGACGCGGTGGACGTGCTTGCCCCGGAAGCGTTAGAAGAGATGACCGGAGCCGGATACAGCCTGACGCTTTTCACCTGTACCTATGGCGGCGCCAACCGCGTCACTGTGCGGTGTATGCGGAATCAGGACAATTAATAAAAGCCCTTGGAAACAGAATGTTTCCAAGGGCTTTGTGCTTGATTATGAATGACAATGATGCCTGTATTTATGGATAGACCCGCAGTACTCATGCCCGTCGTGCATATGCTTCCCCGTTTCGGTGCATCCGTCTACGGTGCAGACAGGACAGTCGGTATCCGCCGCCGTTATCGTTGTTTTGGTTGTCTGGCTGTGATGGGAACTATGCCCATGATGCCCGTGGGCGGAAACCGGCATAACGAAAAGGACTGATATCAGGACAGCCGCCATAAGCGCGCTAAACATTTTCTTTATACGCATAGAATACGTCGCCTCTCTTTCACAATTACCTCATATGATATTTAAACCCAGTATAGCACGCGCTTTATTTGTAGGCAAGGAAAATCAATTTTCATCTATTGTTTTAGTTTAGACTTGGCAAGGCAGACATGAATCCCGCAGAGGTTCTTGAAAAACACCGGCAGTTAATGAGGTCTTTTACGAATTTACTGCCGTTTATGTTTAACAGAAAATTTACTCTGTAAATTATCTGTCACGAAGCGAGAGCGTACCGACAAGGGATTCATCTCTGTCCTGCCCACATTGTTTTTTTTGCCGTTTTTCCTGCATTTTTTCCCCTAAAACCATATTTGCCCCGCAGACAGTATAAAATAATGTTATGAGTACGGACAGCGTATTTTCCCGCTCTCCGCCGGATGCCACATACTTTGTGAGGCAGAAAACGGCGCAGACCTTTTGGATAAAGGAGGAAAATACAATATGGAACAGAAAACAATAATAGCTTATGAAATGTTTTTAAAAGAGGCAGGATTAAGCCAAAATACAATTCTTTTGTATGTAGCAAGGGCAAAAGATTTTGTAACGGTATGCCAAAACTGGGAACATGACAAAAACATGATTCAACAGTATGTGGAACATATCAAAACCATCTACCGGCCAAGAACGGTCAACATCTATATTATTTCCCTGAACCGCTATCTGAAATGGGCGGGATACCCCGGCTATATTGTAAAAACCAATCGCATACAGGCAAGGAGAAGCCTAAACAACGTACTTTCCATACAAGAGTATTATAAACTGTTGGATTATGCCGCACAGACAGGCAGGAAAAAATATTACATGATTATGAGGGTGCTTGCGGGAACAGGAATCCGCGTGGGTGAACTGCGTTATATTACGGTGGAAGCCGTAAGGGCGGGAAGCGTTGACGTCTATAATAAAGGGAAAAGCCGTGAAATTTATATTCCCGGTGAACTGGCGAAAACGCTTTTACAGTATTGTCTGGAGGAACACATTGACGCCGGGATTTTATTTGAGGGAGAAAAGGGAAAGGAAATCAGTAGAAACGCCGTCTGGCAGATGTTAAATAAACTTGCGTATCGGGCGGGAGTGGACAGGAAAAAAGTAAGTCCGCACAGCTTCCGTCATCTGTTTGCCAAAACCTATATGAATAAATATGGCAATCTGGCGGAACTCGGAGATATCTTAGGTCATGCCAATCTGGAAACCACAAGAATCTATACGCTCTCTTCCATAGAAGAAAAACGGCACAGGATGGATATGCTGGGTATCTGAATCCGTTCATTGAATTGAAACGCTCTTTACGCTTTGCGGATGCTTCACTTAATACAATATTAATTTCACAATGTCAACTGCTTTTTATTATTTTTTCAAAATTTTTTCTTTTTTGGGCAGATAACGGTTAGCTATCGGCTGGATAACGAGGTAGGCGTTTGAAAATTGTCTATATGGCACAATACAAGGTTATAAAAATAAAGTTTCGTAATCACTTAATTGATTGAAAAACAAAAAAAGTGATTTACATAATATTGTATTATGTAAGTGAGCTCAAAAATGACGTCAAAAAAAACAAGGAAAATCAGAAAGGAGACAAAAAATGTCTAGTTATAAGTTAATAGTAAAGTTTGACAAAGACGCCTTAAACGCTATTTATGCGTCGGGCGAAAAACTGGCGATTACCAAGGAGGTTACGGGAAATAAAGGAAAGAGCGTAATCTGGGTATCCACGCTGCCGTTTGAAGTAAATACCATCGAGTGGGAAGAGGATTATTTCCTTTATTCATCCAGACAGGAGACGCAAAGCGGCGCGATTATCACTAAATTATCGGAAGAACAGGCAGTTGACAATGTGCTGTACCAGTTTGAAAACGCGGTATTCCAGAATGCGAAAGCAGATGATTGCGTAAACAAGAATGAATATGGCGTAAGAAACGAAATGAGTATGTATCCGTATCTGTCATTTGGCTTGGCGCAGCCGGTAAGAGTCAATGACGAACTGCAGATGGGCAATCCGATTAACGTCATCACGCTTCCTTACAATCATACTGCTGTTATGGCGCCGAAAGAGAAATTAAAAGTATTTCTTGCCGCTGATGTGGATAACGGCGTCGTTACCACAAGAGAATTCAGCAATGCGATTGAAGTGGCATACGAGGGTTCGGTGTCCGAGCAGACAATCACATATGACTATGCAAACGGAATCTTTATTCCGGCATAAAAATGTTTAGGATGCGGGCAGTATTCTGTACTGCCTGCATTTTTAATGTATTTTTTATGAAAAAATGGTGAGGAGGAAGAATATGGGAAACAGCGTATATCAAGATGATATAACAAAATACGGATGGGAGAAGAAAGCAATCGACATCCTGAACGAAGCGCGTTGGTTTTATAAGCGGTTAGATATTAAAATCGGGAAAGACAATCCGAAAGAAGCAAAATTAAAGCAGTACATGGACGCCCTGCGGGAGGATATGAAGCAAAAAATGATACGGGGAGAGGAACTTTATCCTGCGGCAATCCCTTTTTATCATGTCAAAGAATGGATAAAAGAAAAAGGCGATACGTTGTGGCGCATTTTCCGTAAAATGCCAAAGGGCGGGCTTTTACACGTCCATAGCGCGGCGGCGTTGTCAACGGACGCTTATTTGGAGCTGTTAAAAGAATGGAGCGTCAAAGCGCTGCATGAGCCGGATAAATTTCCGCCGATTGTGGTTGTGACAAGGTGCGAAGAGGGGGAGACGAAATATTTGGAGGGTATGCTTTTATTTGTATATCAGCTAAGGGGAGCGGAAAATATAGAGGTTGTCAGCTTTGCGCACATTATGGATAATGAGATGGAAATGGAAAATTTAAAAAGGAAACTTTCCATCTGCAGTGACGAGAGTGAAAAGACAGTGGATATCTGGACGGAATTTAATCATATTTTTGCCAGAATCGATAATCTTTTTACTAATGAAGATTTTTACCGGGAATATCATATTGCCTTTTTTAAGGAATGTGCCGGGGATAATATCGGTTATGTGGAAATGCGCAGCGGTTTTCAGGAATTTTGTTCTTCTGAGATGGAAAACGAAATTTGGAGTTATGCAGGCAGGCATCAGGAATATCATGTTGACCGGCATTTGTACTTTAAGGAATTGACGGCGCAGACAGACCCGCACCATCCCGATGAACGCTTCCTGATTCTTTTGGAAGAAGCGCGTTTAGAGGCGGTGCAAAGAGGACTGGTTCCCGAAACATTTTCTTTCAGGCTTATTTTAAACGCCAGAAGGGATTTAGACCCGGCAAAAGAAGCGGAACTGGCTAAACTCTCGATGAAAGTGGACGCGGCAATCACATTAAAAGAAAATCCTGCATATGCGAAGCGGATTATCGGTTTTGACTTTGTAAGCGAGGAAGACCGCGGGCAGCCGACGTCGGCTTATGTGGAGACTGTTATTTATCAGCCTTTCGGTACGGGTTATGGGCATGAGAGTCCGGATAAAAGCGAAAGAATCAAGCGTATCAACTTCTTTTTGCATGACGGGGAGAGCTGTTGGAAAGCGGATGATAATGTAACGGACGCGGCAATCGTTTCCAGACACAGAATCGGGCATGGCTTTAATATGAATTTGTTCCGGGCGACGGCGGATGAGATTACGGCTTATCATGAGGGGGAGGAGCGGGAGAAATTAATCGAGCCGGTACTGGAAATCTGTCCTATCAGCAACCAGCTTTTGCATTATTATCATGATATCCGCAATCATTCGGCGTATGAATTGATGAAAAACGGCATTTGCTGCGTGATTGCCAATGACGACCCTCTGCTTTTGGGAAACGGCGGCCTTTCCTATGACTATTGGGAGGCATATGTCGGGATGGAACTTCCTTTGGAAGCGATTAAGGCGTCCGTCTATATTGCCTTTCTTTACCGGAAATTTTCTTATGGAGCAAGGAGCGTGTTTCCCTATGATGAGGCAATGGAAACGCTGAACGGGGAATGGAATCGCTTTGTGGATGAAATATGCGCTGAACTTTCTATCGGATAGAAAAATATTCGAGAAAAATATTAAAAATCCTCCGGCAAAGATATTGAATTTTTTGTATAAGATGTGCTAGAATATATGCGCAAAATTTTATACAAAGATGTCGTAAAAGGAGGATACGGGCTATGGCAAAGCTTATTATCACAGTGGAAGGCGGTACGATAACGCAGACATTGAATTTCCTGGACAGAAATATCAAAGACAACAGGTATGTCTATGGAAACGGTAATGAATCCGGCATCATGGAGGACCCGGAACTGATATATGAAGATATTCCGGATTGCCAGAAGATAGCAGATATCTACGGGGAGCTTCTTGACGCAGTGGATTTGGGAAGAGTGCAGATTACCGATATTATGCGCCGCTTAAATGAACTGGAAAAGGAGATGGACGCATATGCGATTCCGAAACCGGACAATGAACAGGAACACGTTATCACATTGGATAATGAGGATTTAAAAGCGCTTAACGGAATGCGGGAGTCGCTGCCGATGGAGAACGACAAACACATAGAAGAAGCGGTAAAGAAATTGATACATTTTATAAACGGGCGTTAATAACGCCCGTTTTTTATCGAAAATTGTTGTAATCGTGGTGGCGTGCAAGCCGCCGGGGTTGCATTTTTATCCAAGTTTTTGTATTTCCCGGCTGCGGTACGACAGACAGCTGAATATAGCGCCGCAGACGCCGGTACATAGGAACATAACCGCCATGCCGCTGCCTGCGCCGTTTCCGACCAGCAGATGCAGAAAATCCGTAACGGGACTGTCCGTGCGCATATATGGCTCGAATACATAATCGGCAAGAAAACCGCCCAATAAAATGCCGGCGGGGATGGTGCTGTACTGGATGGCGCTGCGCACGGCAAAAACCCTGCCCTGTATTTCGTCCGGCACTTTTTGATATAAGATGACATTCTGTCCGGCATTGATAAAGGGAATCGGCAGGCTTGCCGCAAGCCCTGCAAGCGACCAGACGATGACGTTTCGACCCGTCCCCATCAGCAAATCCCCTAAAAGGAACGAAACGGCGGCGGATACATATATCATCTTCACATTATTTTTGGAAAGTTTTCCAGCCGATACCAGAATGCCGCCGACGATGCCGCCAATTCCCATAACCGCGTTCACAATATCGAGCGCGACGCTGTCGCCGCCGCTTCGCGACAGAATCATCGGCGAGAGAATATTTTCATAGGTCAGTCTGGAAAAGAAGTTCAATAACGCCATCGTCAGTATGATGGTAAAAATCCCGCGGTTTTCCCGTAGGAAAGCAAAGCCCTCCTTACAGCCTGCGAACAGGGAGGCTTTTTTGGCATTCGTTTTTTCCGTTTCCGGGATGGAAATCAGAAAAAGCAGGACAAAAAAAGCAAAAAGAAAGCTTGCAAAATCAATTATCAGAATCAGCCTTAACCCGTCTAGCGCAAACAGGAATGCGGCAAGCACGGGCGTTAGTACGGATGTTAAGTTAGCGGAGAAAGAGTTCATCCCGCTGACGTTGGCAAGTTTATTCTTAGGTACAATCCTGCCGATGGCAACGGACGAGGCGGGGGACTGGAAAGCGTTCATAAAGCCGATAATGCAGTTTACAAGGTAAATATGACCTATCCGCAGTCCGCCTGTGAGGTAAAGCAGTAAGACGCATACGGAAGCAAGAGCCGCGCCCGTATCCGCCGCCAGCATGATTTTTTTCTTATTATGATTATCCACAAAAGTTCCCGCAAACAGGCTGACAATAATATAAGGAACATAGCTGCAAAATGACATCAGAGAAACCGTCAGTGCGGAATGGTTCTGCGTATAAGCCCATAAAATCAGGGCGAAGCCTGTCATCGCGCTCCCTAACTGCGATACCGACTGGCTCAGCCAGAAAATAATATATTTTTTAAAATCAGTACTCATTGAGTTATCATATGGCGCGGCATGGAGCGCCTTTCCCCTTTTTCATATCATTTGTAATTCCTTATTATTGTAGCATAAATGATGCGTAATGCAAATGAATACAATCGCAGCGGAAATGCAGCAAGAATTTACACAGTAAATTCTTGGAGCGCAAGCCGTCAGGGTTGCGCTTTTGTAAATGGTCGTTTTTGCATAGTTTGAGGGATATATTGAATAGAATGCTTTGTCAATTTATCCTATAATAAGAACACCGATATTGTAGAAATGTACAATATCAACAAAAAGCGTTAGTAAAGAGGGAGGATGATTTTATGGCAAAGCCAAAGTCTACGCCTGGCGTAAAGACGAAAACGACGTGGAAAAGCGCGTTAAAGAGAGACTGGCAGTTATACTTGATGCTGCTGATTCCGGTTGCCTTAGTTGTGGTATTTAACTATGCGGCGTATCCGGGGCTTCGTATGGCGTTCATGAATTACAAGCCGATGAAAGGGTTCGCGGGCAGCGATTGGGTCGGCATGGAGGTATTTCAGAAGATATTTAAGGATTCTGATTTTATCAGGTCGCTTAGAAACTCCATCGTGTTTAACTTACTGGATTTGCTGGTAGGCTTCCCGATGCCTATTATTCTGGCGCTGATGTTAAATGAATTACGTTTTATGAAATTTAAAAAAGTGACGCAGACCATTCTTTATCTGCCCCACTTCCTTTCATGGGCAATCATCGGTTCTGTTGCCTATACAATGTTCCGTCCGTCCACGGGTCTTGTTAATATCGTGTTGACGAATATTGGAGCGATTACAGAGGGTATTCCCTTTTTGAATGAGAAATGGCACTGGGCTGTTACATATCTGCTGGTAGGCGTATGGCAGGGCATGGGCTGGGGAACCATCCTGTATCTGGCGGCGATTACCAGTATCAACGGCGAGTTGTATGAAGCGTGTATCATCGACGGCGCTAACAAGTGGCAGAAGATGTGGCATGTTACGCTGCCGGGCATCCGCAGCACGATTGTTACGCTGTTAATTATGAATTTAGGGCGCGTTATGGGCAGTAACCTGGAGCGTCTGACCGCTTTTGACAATACGCAGGTCAGGGATTTCCAGTATCAGCTTGCTATCTTTATTTATGAAAAAGGTATGGGCGCCGGTAAATATTCGGAAGGTACCGCTGTAGGTCTCTTCCAGTCGTTAGTCGGCGTAGTGCTGGTTCTGTTGTCTGATAAAATCGCTAAGGCGCTTGGCGAAGACGGTTTGTTATAGGAGGGGAGAATATGGCAAAGAAAAATATGGAAGCGACGGCTTCTGACGGAAGCCGTGCGATTAGTAAATTTCATATCAGCGACGTGCTGATTATTGCAGTGCTTGTCATTTTATGCGCTACCTGTGTCCTTCCGTTCTGGCACCTTTTGGTGAAATCCATTTCAGGCGATATGCCGGTTATGATGAAAGAAGTTATCTTCTGGCCCAAGGAAATTAACTTTAGCGCATACAGCAAGGTTTTTGCGGATAAATCCATGGTGCGTTCCATGATTTACAGCGTAGTGGTAACAGTGATTTTTACGGCATTAGGCATGATTGTCTGTACCTGTGCGGCATATCCGCTTTCCAAGAAGAGATTGAAAGGCAAAGGGTTTTTCACATTTGTATTGATGGTTCCGATGTATTTTACAGCGGGTATGATTCCATCTTTTATCCTGATGTATAACCTGAAACTGATTGACTCAATGTGGGTATTGATTCTGCCCTTGATTTATTCGCCTTACAATATGCTCGTTATGAAAACGTATCTTCAGAGCAGCATTCCGGATTCCCTTGAGGAATCGGCGTTTCTGGATGGAGCTACGAACTTCCAGATATTAGCGAAGATTGTACTGCCGTTAAGTAAGCCTATTATTGCGACGCTTTCCCTGTTCTATGCAGTAGGGCGTTGGAATGCATACGCAGACCATATGTACTATATCAGGTCTGATTCCAAGCGTATGATTCAGTATAAACTGGCTCTGCTTGTGCAGGGCGCGGAGGCATCCATTTCAACATCCCTTGGGGATACGGGCGGAGCTTCCAATGTTACAACGCCGGAGGTTTTACAGGCAGCATGTATTATGTTCGTGTCAGTTCCTATTATTATCATTTATCCTTTCTTACAGAAGTACTTTGTAAAGGGAGCTATGGTAGGAGCCGTTAAAGGATAGTTTTCCCGGATATCCGGGTATCTATAAACTATACACAATTTTAAAGGAGGATTAGATTTATGAAGAAGAAAAGTCTTCAGAAAGTACTTGCTTTAGCGCTTGCGGGCGTTATGGCGGTAGGTACTTTGACAGCCTGCGGAAGCAGCGGCGATGATTCAAGCAGCAGCGCAGACACGTCAAGTACGACAGACACAGCGAACACAACAACAGACAGCAGCAGTTCTTCCAGCAGCGCGGATACCAGTGCGCCTGCAGCGGATACTACGGTGGCGGATACTGCGGCAGTTGCAGGGATTGACGGTTTTGTTCCCTTTGAGAACACGGTAACTTTGAATATTCCTGTTTATCAGCGCGCTACGCCGAACGGCGCAGCGGATGCGGGCGATAACTACTGGACCGCATGGATTCAGAAGGAGTTCGGCGAGAAGTATAACATTGATGTAAACTTCAAAGATTGGGTTATTCCCCGTGGCGAAGAGAATGCTATGTATGCACAGTGGGCTTCCGTACAGGCTCTTCCGACCGTATGCTTCGAGTATGACTATCCCGACTTAACCTTATATCAGAGTGAAGGTTATCTGCAGGAGTATGATGTGGAATGGTTCAAGCAGATTGCGCCTACTTATTGGGCAGCAATGGAAGAGAACGGTTTGGATGAGTTTACCAAGATTAACGGCGAGAATGTTCTGTTAATCGGCGTAAGACCTTATGGACAGACCAATTATCAGGCTGTAACTTTCTACCGTAAGGACTGGGTGGAGGCTGCAGGTTATGATGAATATCCTACAGACCCGGCTGATTTGTTAGAGATGTATGCGAAGATTGATGAACTTGGTCTGAGCACCGGCGATTCTATCCTTGGTGGAACTAAGATTGAAGGTAACGGTGTAGACCAGAACTACGCTTACAGAAGCTATCCTCAGGATAAGGAACTCTGGGCTACTACAGGTGATTATGATATTCCGGCTCTGCCGACAGATGCACAGAAAGCATTATTGCAGTGGACCAACAAGCTGTATAATTTAGGCTATATTGACAAAGAGTATAATACTAAGACGGCTGATTATCAAATCAGTGATTTTGTATCCGGAAAGAGCTTCACATATTCATGCTATTCAACCAATAATGTACAGGCGTTAGACCAGTTCTATGAGGCAAATCCTGACGGTAAACTTGGCATCATAGTAAATCCGGGTCCTGTAACTTATTCAGATGGTTCCTGCTCAGGTTTCCGTCCGAACAGCATTTTCGGACAGTATATCGGTTTCTCTGCTACGGCGTCAGAAGATGAGATGAAAGCGTTCGCTATGTATCTTGAATGGATGAGCCAGCCGGATGTTCTCTTCACATTACAGTGGGGCGAAGAGGGTGTAAACTTCAACTATGATGAGAATGGCACTCCTAAGGCTATTCCTGTAGAAGAGCAGCCTGCAGATAAAGTAATGAGTCATAACAACAACGTAGATATGTGGTGTCTGGTAACAGCTACCGCTTCCCAGGGTAGCGTTGACAAGGACATTCAGGCAATCACGCCTCTTGGCTATCCTGATTCTGACCAGTTCTTTGCAGATATTAAGGCTAACTACGAAGGACAGCTTGCTTGCTATGATGCAGGTATGGCATCTCCGGACTGCTCATTTACTGTATCTATCGCGGCAAATGATGAGTACAAGGATACTTTGTATACCAAGTATGCAGAGCTTCGTGACAAGATTGTCATGGGTTCCGAAGCAGACTTTGAAGCAAACTATGCGGCTGCATGTGAGGAATACCTTGCTGCAGGTTACCAGGCAATCATTGATGAGAAGAAAGCTGCTTTTGACAATGGCGACTATGTAGAGCAGGCAGCACAGTTCTTCAAATAAGAAGTATAGTAAGATAAAGTAAGCTATAGTAGTATGACAAAAGAGTTCCCCGATTTTATATCGGGGAACTCTTTAGAATGGGGAATATAAATATGTCAAAACCTGCAAATGCAATAACAGAATACCGTAACTATTATCTTCCGCCGCATTTTCCAATTCTGCTGCTTACCGGAGAGCATTGGAAAATTTCGGATAAACCGAGTGAAAGGCTCCATTTCCATAATTGTCTGGAAATCGGTATCTGCCATTCGGAGGGGGGAACAATGGAATTATATGGAGAGCGTTTTCCTTTCCAGGGGGGGGATGTTACGATTATTCCCCGTAATGTGCCGCATACCACATACAGTAATCCGGGAACGGCGAGCCAATGGTCGTATATCTATATAGACCCGAAAGAGCTGTTCAGGCATTCTTTGCCCTCCACATGGGAAAACTATGACCTGACGCCTTATTTTTTCAAAAATTTTCAATATATTCTGAATAAAGATGAATATCCCACCGTCTATCAGCTCCTTGACGTTATCTTAAAAGAGTTGAAAGCGGAAAGATTAGGGTACCAGTTCTCGGTAAAGGGACTGTTATTGTCTCTTTATATTGAAATTTACCGTATACAATCCCAGGCGGAAGAGGCAGACGGCGAACCGGACAAGGGATTTTCCGATTCGGCAAGTCCGCTTTCCATCGCTCCCGCACTGGATTATATTGAGAATAACTATATGCGTCAGTTCAGCATCGAATTTCTCGCTGATTTGTGCCATTGGAGCCCGACGCATTTCAGGCGGATTTTTAACTCCATTATGAGAATTTCGCCTTTAAACTATGTCAATAATACCCGCATCCAGAAATCGTGCAGCCTGCTCTGCAGTACGGACGATTCTATTTTAAGCATCTCGGAGGCGGTAGGATTCCAGTCTGTTTCCAGCTATAACCGTTATTTTTTCCGCCTGATGCAACAGTCGCCCAGAGAATACAGACGGCAGATGCTCCAGTCGGACAAGCAGGCGCAGAATATGTCCATTATGGAATATTCCGGCTGGATGTCCCCTGAATGGTGATTCCATCACAGATTGATAAATACCGTTGCAAACGCGTCCAATGTCAGTTCTTTTACACCGGCATGGGTTTCTACCCGTGTCGTCTGCACCTCTTCACTATTGTTGATGACAACTAATGTCTTGCTTTCCGGATAATAAGCGCATTCGGTGTAACAGTTATCCGTCATATACATTCCGGCAGGCTTTTCACCTCCCGCGTAACGGATAAGCTGATACAGAAGCCTCGTGTTAGCGTCCGTAAACTGGAATGAGGACAGATAGATTCCTTTACCTTTGCCAAAATCATGTACAGACAATACCGGCGTCGTATCTTGCGCCATCAACACTTTCGCCTTGCCGTCCGTCAGATAACGGTTCGGTTTAGCCACAAGCGCCGCGCCGTCGGGAACTAATCCTTGTGCATCGGAGGCGTCAAAGAGCCATTTCCCGTGGCAGATTCTTTCTCCGGTGTCCTCGTCCACACCGAGTACATGAGCCATTCTGAAATATGTATCGTAACCGGTCGTTGCGGACGGCTCGTTGACGCCGATAAAAGTACCGCCCCGGTATACCCACTCCGTTAAAACTTCTATAAGCTTATCGTCTTTCCATGCGTCCCCGCCGCTCCATGCGCTTCCTGCGTAACCGGCGTTGATAACGACGTCGATGCCATTTAGGCGTCCTGCTTTCACATCCTCAAAGAAAAGGAAAGATACTTCCACCGGAAGTCCTGCAAGAGCCTCGTTGATATGGATTAAGTCGTGCTGGTACGTTTCATGGAAATGCCCTGACAGCGTCCAGGAACGCAGCGCGCCCCAGGAATGCAGTACCGCAACTTTAGTTTTGATGCAGTAGGGCGCTCCTTTTTTATGAAAATCCTGAATCATATGAAATTCCTGCGTAAGCTGCTCGATATAATCACAGAAATCAGGAAATCCTTCCGTTAAATGCAGATAGCCGCCAAGTCCGATTCTGTCTACCGGAGAGCGTAAAAGCGCCCGTCTGATATGGTTCCAGTAACGTTTTGCCTCCGTCGTAGGGTCTCCGCCCTCCATAAAGGTCGGCGCGCCGCCAAGCCCCACCGGGAACAGGTACGGATGTAATCTGAGTTCGTGCACGGGTACATCGACTCCCGCACAAAGTCTTGCCTCGTAACCGGAAAAGACGCACTTAATCAGACCGTCAAAGCCAAATTCGCCAAATCTTCCGTTGTAAGGCTCTAAGCCAACCCAGCTGTCGTCGTAAAAGACATAAGCCTTTTTGCCATAGCTATGTACGATATCGACTAATTGTTTTCCAAAGGAGATAACAAAGTCGTTAATAAATTTCATCCAGTCGGATTTGTGCGCGTCGCCCGGCATATGCGTCACATGGCGCTTGCCCTGGTTGATGAAGTCCTCCGCGGTCATAGAGTAGCCGTACTGTTCGGCAAACTCGTCCAACGCCCGTTCGCTCACCGTAAAATCATAAGAGCCCCAGTCCGTGAAAAGAGAGCGGCATTCTTCGTGCGAACCCCAAATCCAGACGAAATTATAAAAAAGCGACGTAAAACGCACAACGGTCGTATCGGGATGGGATTCACACCATTTTTTCAGCCAGCCGGTTAAATATTCACGGGTTTCCGGGTATCTGGGGTCAATCTGCATCAAATGCTCTTTATCCCAGTTGTTGGTGGTATGGTTGTACATGGAAATTTCTTCCCAAATACGGTAGGCAAGAAAACTTACCGTATATTTATGCCACGGCGTCACATTATGTATCGTAACGGTTCCCTGCGCTTTATCGTATGTCCAGCCGGCGGTGGGAAGAAGCGTATTGGAAGTCCTGTCATAGACCTGCCAGTATTTCATGGAGGCAGGACAGTCGTTTATCTCAAACTGCTCCGTAAAAAAATCATCCATCAACGCTATCGTCAGCCCTTGGCTGTCTGTGGATACAGCGGTTACCGGTTCGGTGCATAAAAACGTCTGCTGCAGTTTATCGCGGTTTTCCTTTGCCCATTCGTTGTGGTCGCGGATAATGCAGAGCGTGGAATAAATACCGTATCCCGCGTGGATTATGTCCTCCGATAATTCCGTGCCGTCGCTGTCGCGGATAACATCCGCACCCCATTTTTCGGCAAGTTTTAAAGTGAGTTCTTCATAGCCTGATTCTCCCGGCAGCGTAAAGCCGCCACGTTGCTTTTCCATATATAATCCCTCCTACATAATTTTCAATTTCCGGCATAACGCCGCACCCTGATGGCGGTCGATGGAATGATTTAGAACGTCCGTGCCGTCCTGTGCAAGAATGTCCAGTTGATAAGCCGCCGATACAAGAGGCTGCAGTGGCTTATCCACAACGTCGTCATAAGGACAGGGCTGCACTGGCGGCAGTGTTTTTCTGCTTTTATATGCCATCATCAGAAATCTGATAAAATCTAACAGTGTTACCGGCTCTTGCGGCTCGAATTTTTTATCCGGATAGTCCGCCGCGTTGATAATGCCGTTTGATAGTCCGCATTCTATAATGCCGGCATACCACTCATGACCGACAATATCGGTAAAATAATCATTATAAACATTTGTCATAAAAAATCCGGCTCTGCGGATAACCATATCCAAAGCTTCCGCCCGCAGCAGAATGTCCGACAGTCTGTCGGGTTCTGCAAATTCCTCGGGAGCATCCTCCAGGGAAAAATCTTCCGGTTTCTGTAAAGGTTCCATAGGTTCCGGTTCGTTCCAGAGGCGGGGCCGTTCGTCCATTTGTGCGGCGAGCCACGCATAGCCTGTACCCACATCCCGGCATGTCTGTCGGATTTGTTCACAGATAATGGCGGCCATCCGCTGCGCGCCGAAATCGTTATGGTGCGTATAATCAGACGGATAGAAATATTTTTTGGCGTTTTCTTTTTGCAAGCCTATGATAAATTCCATGCTGAAACGGTGCAAATCCAAAACCGGAACGGACAGACGCTGTCCAAGTTCCAAACAGGCGTCGGCATAGTCTTTCAATAAGTCATTGTAGGTACCGTCGCTGCCGCGCCAGGTATTGCGTGCAACGGGAGTGACTAATATCGGATAAACGCCCTTTTCGCGGCATTCTGTAATATATCTTTCCAGATTGGAAGAGTAACCCTCATACGCCTTTAAGTGCATGAGTTTCTGGTCGTTATGCCCGAACTGAAAGAGCATGTAATCACCCGCTTTAGAGCGGCTCATGGGAATGTCCGCATGACCCTCGCTGCGGAAACTCTCCGTAGTCAGCCCCGAGTGGGAGTGATTGGAGACCGTCAGCACGCCTTTGATAAAATAAGGAAGCATCTGCCCCCAGCCCGCATAGCTTGTCTGCGGGGCGTAAGGATATTCCGCGGACTGGTCGGTTACCGTGGAATCCCCGGCGATATAAAGTACCGGACAGCTAATTTCTTCTATTTCTATCTTGACAGCCGCCTCTGCAAACGCTTCATCTGCCGCCGCTCCATCGGATGCCATCGCTCCATCTGCCACAGCCCCGTCAGCTGTCATCGCTCTGTCGGAAGTAATTGACAGCTCGATACAGCGGTTCTCATACGGCTTTTCCTGTCCGCGGGGGATGATGCCGCATACTTCCACATACATATCCTGACAGAAAGTCTCTCCCGCAGGAAGCTTTTCTATATAAGCGGCAAGACAACGCCTGCCTGTAAAAATACGAATATCGGACATATCTTTCCGGGCATGGATTGTCATGGTAATCCGGTAACTGCCATCCTCGGGAACCGCGCATTTAAAACGCAGAGGAATCTGTCTTCGTTTATCGACTTTGCTAAAGTCTAAGACGCGGTACCAGGGAACCGGCATAAAGCCGCCGTTATATTCAGGAAACATCAAAAGCGGCTGGTTTTCCATGTTCTGCTGTGTGATAAAACCGTATCCCCGTTCGTCCGTATATAAGTCTTCGGCCTTGACATAGATGGTATCTTGGGCGTCATCCGCTTTGTCAAAGCCGGAATCTGATGAAAAATAATAGTTCTGTCTATACATACCAAAAGAGCCTCTTTTTCCCGATAAATCTTAGAGCGCGCCGTCCTTGGCGATATCTGCGGAAACTAATACATTGCTGAAAAAGGCGAGTGCAAGACCCTGACCCCAGCCCTGAATCCAGCGTCTGGAAATGCCGCGGTAGCCCTCGATATCTTTCATAACGGCGGTGCCGCCCGATACGTTCATCACCCGTCCGTCTTCACTGACATTGTCCAAAAGCCCCTGAATCGCCTTATTGATATAGCGGATATGTAACGGATTGCCGCGTTCCAGCATGGCTGCGGCGATACCCGCTGCGGCCGAAATTTCTTCATAGGACTGTTCGTCGTTTAAGACCGTGCGCCAGAGACCGTTCGGCGTCTGTACCGTTTTCAAAGCGGCAAGCTGGTCATTTAAAGAACCCGCGATATTCAGATATTTCGGATAAAGATAGCATTCCGGTAAAACGCTGCCCACCTTGGACATCGTATATGCCGCCCAGGCATTGGCTCTGCCCCAGTAAATGCCGGACATATGGTCTTTGGTAATATTGTTATAGCCATGATAATAAAAGCCTGTTTTGTCATCCTGTAAATAATTGATGTGCCAGTACCATTGATTCAGGGCATCTTCAATCATTTCTTCATCTTTATTGATAACGCCTACCCGGAGTAAGAAAAAGGCTGCCATAAACAGCGTATCGGCCCATGCCTGTTCCGGAAAATCGTTGTTGGCGGATACCGTATGCTGTAATACGTTATCGCCGAAGCGGAGAGCTTCTTTTTGCAAATATTCTATTTTGCTCATGACAAGATCCCAGTATTTCTGTTCACCGGTGGCCTGATAGAGCGTAACCAGGCAGTGGCCCATAGCACAGGCATTGACGGTCCATACCTTGGGGAGGCCAAGCGCAATTAATTCATCTATACGGTCTTTTAAAAGCGTCAGGTATTTTTCTTTCTTCGTTTTCTCATAAGCCTCGCTGATGCCGTAGTAAGCCACGCCGCACGGCCAGTCCCATGTTAAGTCCATTTTCATGGTCCTATCCACGATTCTGTCAATCACATCTTCAATCTGTTCTTTGTTAAATTCTAACTGCATAATAAACCCTCCTTCCATAATATGTTTATTATACAAAAAATCGCCTTTTTCCGCTATATTGCTTTCATACAAAAATACAGCAATTTCGACCATAATGTCAAAGAAGACGGAAATCGTGATACTGCGATGGTAACATATCAGGAATATAAAATTCATTTTATGCATGAGTTGTAGCTCTGTACGCACGAATGACACTGCTTATATATACACTAAATAGGCTGAAAATAGCTGTAGAGATTCCGGCGCGGGTATGATACAATATAAGTACATTTTTAGCGGTATAGAGAAAATATGATGAAAAAAGGAGACAAACACTATGATTAAAGGTTTTAAAATGAAGCTGTATCCCGGACAGGAAGCGGAGTATGAAAAACGCCATAATGAACTGTGGCAGGAAATGAAAGACATGATACATGAGCATGGCGGGAAAAATTATTCGATTTTTCTGGACAAGGAAACGCTGACATTATTTGGCTATATTGAGATAGAGGATGAAGAACTCTGGGCAAAGGGCGCGGATACGGCAATTAACCGGAAATGGTGGGATTTTATGGCGGATATCATGGAGACCAACCCTGATAACAGCCCGGTGTCGATAGATTTAAAACCGCTGTTCCATCTCGATTAATGTGAAAAATGAATTTTTCAACCGAACTTGCTCGGTTTACGCAAGTTGAGCAAGAATGGAGGATTAATATGAAAATAGGCGTAAGAGCGCATGATTACGGAAAAATGGAAATTGAAAAAGCGGCGCAGACGCTCCATGAAGAAGGATATGAAGCGGCGCAGCTTGCGCTGCCGAAAGTCTTTACGGGAATCGACAGCTACGAGGATATTACGGGAAGCCATTTAGAGCGGATTCGGAGAGCCTTTGAGGAATGGAAAGTGGAAATTCCGGTATTCGGCTGCTATATGGATTTGGGCAATCCGGATGAGGAAGTCAGGGATTATGCGGTGCGGACATTAAAAAAGTGCCTGGCTTACAGCAAGGAAGTCGGCGCGAACGTGGTCGGCACGGAGACCGCCTATCCCCATCTGAGCGCGGAACAAAAGGCGAAATGGTATCCGTCCATGATAGACGGCGTCAAACGCGTTGTGGAAGAGGCGGCGCGTTTAGATGTAAAACTGGCGATAGAGCCTGTTTACTGGCATCCTTTGGAAAATCTGGAAGCCGTCTTGGATGTTATGGATAAAGTAGGAGACGAGAAATATCTGCGGATGATTTTTGATGCCTCCAACCTGTTAGAGTTTCCCGATACGACCGACCAGAGCGCATATTGGGGCGAGTGGCTGGAATGCACGGGGAAATACATAGAGGCAATGCACATCAAGGACTTTTATTTTGATGAAAAAGGAAATTACCGGCCTGTGCCTCTTGGAAAAGGCGTTATCCAATATGAGGCAATTTCCAAATGGCTTCATGCAAACCGCCCGGATATGTATCTTTTGCGTGAAGAAATGAATCCGGATATTGCAAAAGATGAGATTGCGTTCATGAAAAAACTGTAGAATCAGACGGCACATGAGAATATCTGGAGACTCCGTTATGTTTAAATTCCTGGAAGACCATTATGCGAAAAAACAGGTCAATCTTATTTTGGCAGAAGGAATCTTCGATTTCGTATTGTATATTAATATACGCAAAGGCACGTATATTAGGAAGTACAAAAAGAGAAACCTGCCATATTCCCTGCAAAAAGAAGGAAGATACGAGGATTTGCTGCAAAGCCTGCAAAGCGGGCTTGATACCGGTAGGGAGGAGTTTTCCGAAAATATGAAATTAGCTCATATTACCGGAAAACTTTCCCTGGAGGGGAAGTACATGGTACAGTGTCATGTATTAATAAAAGGACATATGTACGGCAAAAGGATAACTTTTCTTCGGGAAGACTCCGGAAAAAATATCATTGCCATCGGTGAAGATGTGACCGATGCCATACAAGAGCGTTCCCGAGAGGATATTACGGCGTATCTTGCGCATGAAATCAGATCGTCTCTCAACAGCCTTTGCGGAAATCTGCATATTCTACAGGCGGACAGAGAGACGTTTGGGGAAAACAGATATTTGGAGAATGCCGTTTTTTCTGCGGACTATTTGCAGCGTCTGGCAAGCAGCGTTTTGCAAATTTCAGCGATAGAGGACAGGAAAAATGTCATGAAATTAGAAACTGTCACTATGGAGGAACTGGCAGACTGCCTCCGGAGGATGTTTGAAACAGAGGCGACGAAGAAGAATGTCCGATTGGAGTTTTTATCGGAAAAACCGATATACCAATATCTGTATCTATATAAGGATGTTATCCGGCAGATTCTTACGAATTTGATTTCCAATGCAATCAAATATACCGACAGCGGGGGCAGCGTTGTCTGCCGCATGGCGCAGACATATCTGGAAGAAAAAAGGGTCAGGCTCCTTTTAGAGGTGACAGATACGGGAATCGGTATGGAACAGGCATTTTTACCTGCGGCGTGGGAAAGCTATACAAGAGAGCGGAGGAAAAAGACGGCGCAGGGAAGCGGTCTGGGCCTTACGATAACGAAGCGTCTGGTGGAGCTTTTACAGGGAGAAATAGTTATTGCCAGTCAGGTTGGAGCAGGAACGAAAGTGTCCGTAAATCTGGAAGCGGACGCTGACGATATGCTGTATGATTTGGCGGCGTCATCCGCATCCTGTGCGCCAGAGACTTGTCCGGATGAGATAATTACCGTAAAAAGAGCCTTAATTGCGGAAGATGAAGAAGGCAATATGGCGGTTTTGTGCCAATATCTGTATGAATTGGGGGTTGCGGCGGATATAAGCCGTGACGGCAGGGAAGTCATAGAAATTTTTAGGCGCTCAGAGGAAAACTATTATGATGTGGTTTTAATGGATATTCATATGCCAAAGATAAGCGGTATGGAAGCGGTTCGGGCCATCAGGAATATGGACAGAAAAGACAGCGGGCTGCCGATTATCGCTGTCACGGCGGACGACGGGGCGGTATCCGCCGAAATGAGCGGCTGTCTGTTGAAGCCATATGATAGGGAAGATATTCGGAATATATTGTTACAATATCAGAAATGCTAAAGAGTTATGAAACAAAGCTGTAAATATGATAGTCCTGAAGAGACGGAAAAGATAAAGGAACAGGAAAGAGAACGCATTATACATCAGATAGACCCTCATTTTATTTTCAACACGCTGGGCGCTATCCGCATTGCTGCCAAGACCAATGCCGATTTGGCCTACGATATGATTTATGACTTTTCAAAGTACCTAAGAGCCGTGCTTCACACGTTGACGCATAGGGAAAATATCCTTTTTAGAGAAGAGGCGGCGCATGTGATTACTTATCTTAATCTGGAAAAGATGAGGTTTGGCGATAATATTATGTTCCATACGGATATTCAGACGGAAGATTTTATGCTGCCGCCGTTATCGCTGCCTCCGCTTGTGGACAATGCCGTCAGGCACGGGCTGCAAAGAGGCAGAAGAAAGGGCATGGTGACGCTTCGGACATATCAGACCGCTGCGGAATACATTGTACAGGTGGAGGATGACGGCATCGGGTTTGAAACGTCGCAATACAGTGTGCTGCCTGCTGATGACAGCGCGCAGGCGGGCGGATTGCAAAGGGTAAAATATTTAATGGAAAATATGGCGGACGGCAGTTTGGAGATGGAGAGTTTATTGGGAGTCGGCACGGTTGTTACCTTACATATTCCTAAAACGCCGGAGGATAAACAATCAGAAAGGATGGTGCATCATGAGGATAAGGGCTATTTTGGTGGATGATGAGCCATGGAGCATGAAACAGTTTTTCATCGAATGTCAGGATATGGATATCGAGCTGCGGGAATGTTTTACGGACGCCGAAACGGCGCTTGCCTATGCCGGGGAACATACGGTGGAGCTTGCGTTTTTGGATGTGAAACTGCCGGATATGGACGGTATCGCGCTTGGCAGAAAATTGAAGCAGATCAATCGCGATATGCTCATTATTTATATCAGCGCTTATGAAGAATATATAAAGGAAGCGATTGTGGACATAAAGGCGGACTATTATATATTGAAGCCATACAGTGCGGCGGATGTGGCTGATGCGCTTGAGAGAGTCCGATATTTATCCGGCAGGCTGCGCAAAAGGGTCATGGTCCGTACATTTGGCGAATTTGATGTTTTTATAGACGGGGAACTGGTGACTTTTTCCAATCAGAAAGCCAAAGAGCTATTTGCGCTTTGCATTGATAACGGCGGTGAAGTCAGCATGAAAAAAGCGGTGGAAATGCTCTGGGAAAACAGACGCTATGATGAAAGGGTAAAAGGACTTTACCGTAAGGCAATCCTTTATCTGCGCATGATGTTTAAGGAATACGGCGTGGAGAATATATTTGACAGTGCGAGAGGAAGCTGCCATATCAATAAACAGGAGATTAACTGTGATTATTATGAGGTATTGGATGGAAAATGTATAAAAGACACCTTATTTGACGGCCGATATATGCCGAATTATTCATGGGGAGAAGAAACGTGCGGGCATTTGTGCCGTATAGCCGCGGAATATCTGTTAGATTAATATTTTGTGGACTGCAATTAAAAAAAATTAGGATGACCCTCTAAAGTCTTTGAAAAATTATCCGATACATTTAATAGCAGTTGATAAATAAGGATTCAGATTATCAACGAAGAATCATGGAACGGACAGGAAGGAGGAGTCAAAAATGCGTGTTGAAGCATATACTCAGGTCCAGCAGTTATATAATAATTCTAAGAAAGCGGTAAAGACACCTGTAACGGCAAGCGGAAGCAAATCCGACCAGATACAGATTTCCAGTATCGGTAAAGATTTCCAGTCTGCAAAAGCGGCAGTGAATGCAAGCAGTGATATCAGGGAAGATGTAATCGCTCCTCTGAAAGCTGAAATTCAGAATGGCAGCTATTTTGTAAGCGGGGAGAGCTTTGCAGAGAGATTACTGCAGAAATATGAAGAAAGTTCCAGAATATTTTCAGTGTAAGAAGTGAGGGTTTAGCGTGGCAAGCTTAATGGAGAACTTGATAGATGTTTTAGAAAAAGAAAACATGGAATACGAGAACTTATTAAACTTGTCCATGCAAAAAACACCGGTCATTGTGTCTGAGAATCTGGAACAGTTAGAGAAAATCACGGATGAAGAACAGTATATCGTAAGCAGGATTAATCATTTGGATACTTTAAGGAATGAGGCTGTCCATGATATAGCGAATGTACTTAACAAGGATGTTACTAATTTAAAAATTGTAGATTTGATTAAAATGCTCGGCCAAAGACCGGAAGAACAGCAGAAGCTGGCAGCAGTTTTTGACAAGCTGCAGTTAAATGTGCGGCATGTTGCAAGAATTAATGAGCAGAATAGGGAATTGATTCAAAGCGCATTGGATATGGTACAGTTCAACATGAATGTTCTTCAGGCAATGAAGATGGCTCCGGAAACAGCCAATTATAATAAGGGAGCTTATAATACCGGAGACGTGATTGGCGCGAGTGCAAAATCATTTGATGCGAAACAGTAGAAAAGTAAGTAATTGTTAAGGATGGTAACGTTATGTCATTAATGGGAAGCCTCTATTTAGGCGTATCGGGATTACAAACTTCAAATAATGCGCTTAATACGACAGCGCATAATATGTCAAACCTGGACACTCTTGGTTATACGAGACAGCAGGTAGCACAGGCTACGAAAAGTTATATTACGATTAACAAAAGCCAGTCTACCAGTTGGCAGCAGTTAGGTCTGGGCGTCACTTATTCCCAAACAAGACAAGTAAGAGATTATTTTTTGGACAAAAATTACCGTCGTGAATCGGGCAGAAGCGCTTTTTACGAGGTTTCTTATAATGCAATGGAAGAGATTGAGGACATCATAGGCGAGTCCTATGACGGCCATGCTTTTTCCATAGCGGTTACTGATTTGTGGACGGCTGTAGAGGAGTTGAGCAAAGACCCTACGGCGTCGGTAAATCAGAATTTATTCGTAACGCGTTCTTATGAATTTATTACGAAAGCGCAGGCTGTTTATAACAGTCTATGCGAATATCAGGACAATATGAATAAAACGGTGGCGGAAGATGTTGATACCATCAACCAGTACGCACAGCAGATAGAAGCATTAAATAAACAGATTGCCAGAGTAGAGGGCGGCGTGGAACATGCCAATGACTTGAGAGACCAGAGAAACTATCTTTTAGATCAGCTTTCCCAGTTGGCCTCCATTTCCTATAGTGAAGATATCTCGGGATATGTCAGCGTGAAGTTAGAGGGCGTGGATTTGGTAAAAGGCGGACTTGTCAACGAGATGCTGCTTTATACCGACCCGCTTACCGGTTTTTATACGCCGTACTGGAAGATGCTGGCGCATTACAGCTATGATGAATATGGCAATAAATATCTGCCGAAAGAAGAACTGGTTTCCTGTCAGGTATTTGACCTTACCAGAACGATATCTTCCGATTTGAATACGGATATCGGCTCTTTAAAGAGTACGGTGCTGGCAAGAGGCGACCATCGCGCGACGGCACAGGAAATAAAAGATATCAATAATGAGAACGAATATGAAGAGGGCTGGTATGACAGACATATTTCACAGTCCATCATTATGAATATCCAGGCGGAGTTTGACCAGTTGATTAATGCGGTCGTTACGAAAATTAACGGAATTTTAAGCGATGCGGCCGATTTGGAAAGAGCGACCTATCCCGATTCCATGTATTTACGGGATGCAAACGGCAATCCTTATCAGTTGTTTGAAAAAATCGTAGACGACGGCGAGACTTATACATTGCCGGACGGAACGGTGGTGGATGCCGGATGGAGCGTAGGAAATGTGACGATTAATATGGAACTTCGCCAGAATCCGTCGTTACTGTCCTTTAGGCTGACGGACAGTTCGGAAGACAATGCGACGATGGAGAAGTTAAAAACTGCTTTTCAGGAGACGATTTATACATTGAATCCGAATGTACAGACGCCGGTCTGCTTCACTGATTATTATAAGAATCTGGTATCGCAGGTGGCAAATTCCGGAGCTGTATTCGGAGACGTTATGGAAAGCCAGACGCTTACAACCGATTCCCTGTGCAACGCCAGAGAGCAGGTAGTTGGCGTTTCTTCGGATGAAGAATTGACAAATATGATTATGTTTCAGAATGCCTATAATGCTTCCAGCCGATATATTAACGTTATCAGCGAAATGCTGGAACACATTATTACAACATTAGGCAGATAGAGAAAGGATAACGGGAGGTAGAGTTATGCCGTCAACATTTTTTGGATTAACAATAGCATCTTCGGGACTGCGGGCAGCAAATGCGGCGCTCAATACGACCGGTAATAATATCAGCAATGCCAGTACGGAAGGCTACAGCCGTCAGACTGTTATCACAGAGGCAGCAAATGCGCTCCGCGTTTTTGCATCATATGGTTGTGCGGGCGCAGGCGTTGAGACGATTGCCATTGAGCGTATCCGCGATAATTTTTATGATAATAAATATCGTGAGAATGAGACGCGTCTTGGCGAATATGACGTGAAAGCATATTATATGCGTACCATAGAAAATTACCTGACGGATAATAATGTGACAGGTTTTAAGACGATTTTCAACCAGATGTCAAATGCGTTGGAGGAGATTACGAAAAACGCCAGCTCCACTTCTACAAAAGCGCAGTATGTTTCCAGCGTAAAGAGCATGACGGATTATTTTAATAATATGTATGGCAATATGCAGAATTTACAGTCCGACGTCAACGACGAAATTAAGATGCGCGTTGACACCATTAACTCTCTGGCGCAGGAATTAGCCAGCGTCAATAAGCAGATTAGCGTTATCGAGCTGACGGGCGTGGTGGCAAATGAGCTTCGCGATAAAAGAGACGTGATGTTAGACCAGCTTTCGGGCATTGTGAATATTAAAGTACAGGAAACGCCGATTTTAGACCAGGATGGAAGGGAATCCGGCGCGTACAGATGTATTGTCAGGATTGCGGGAGACCAGATTTTGGTAGACCAGGATGATTACAGACAGTTGGAATGCGTCGCAAGGACGAAAGAAGAGAAAGTCAATCAGTCGGATGTTGACGGACTTTATGATATCGCTTGGACGGACGGCATCGAGTTTGGCCTTTACAATGAGTCGATGGGCGGCGAACTGCGCGGACTGGTTCAGATGCGTGACGGTAACAACGGAGAATATTTTAACGGCACAATGGAAGGCCTCTATTATCATAAAGAGACAACGACGATAACGGTCAGCACGACGGCACTTCATTTGAATAATATGAGTAAATGTAATCTGTCCGATACCGGCGGAAAAATCAATATCGGCAGCCAGATTTATTACTATACCGACTGGACTTATGACGGAGACGGCAACTATACCTTTACGATTGATAATGTAAAGAGCGACCAGCCGTTATTGCCCGGCAAAGAGGGAAGAGACGTTTCCATCGGCGCGGAAGTAAAATATCAGGGCGTTCCTTACTATATGAAGCAGATGAACGAATGGCTGCGTGATTTCGCCAAGGCTCTTAACGGCATCTTCACGGATGGTGTAACGGCAGACGGGGATGATGCGGGAATTATCATGACAGGTAATTATGCAACCGGAGTCGGACAGTATAAAGAGGCGGAATTGAATGATTCCAGAAGAAACGGCAAAGGTTATTATTATATGACGGCAGGCAACGTTGCCATTGTCGAAGAATTAATTAAAGACGCTTCCCTTTTAGGAACAAGGGGCGATGCGACGAACGGCGTTGAGGAATGCGATCAGGTGAAGAAAGTCATTTCCATGCAGTCCGATACCAACCAGTTCTCTTTCCGTGGAAGGGATGCGGGCGGATTTCTGGAATGCGTTTTGGACGACGCGGCTCTCAGCGCGGAGAATGCCGAAACATTCTACACGACATATTTAAGCCTGGAGACGAGCATCGATAACCAGAGAATCTCAATCTCCGGCGTTGATGAGGACGAAGAGGCGGTAAGCCTTGTAAAATACCAGAACTCCTACACGTTGGCGTCCAAGATGATTTCGGTTTTGACGGAAATTTATGATAAGTTGATTTTAGATACAGGCGTATAGAAAGGTGTGGTACGACTATGAGAATGACGAATAAAATCATGCGGAATAATTCGCTGTATAATATCAACCAGAATAAGATTCTGGAAGATAAGTTGAGCAACCAGATGACGAATCAGAGTAAGATTACGAGACCGTCCGATGACCCGGTTGTGGCAATCAGAGCGCTTCGTCTGCGTACGAATGTTACGACCGTAACGCAGTATTATGATAAAAACGCGCCGGATGCAGATAGCTGGCTGAGTATTACGGGAGATGCCCTTGATACGGTGGGCAGCGTATTGAAGAATCTGTACGAGCAGGTAACGGAAGCTTCCCAGAAGTCCTATACGGCGGAAGATTTGGAAATTCTTGTGACACAGATGAAGTCTTTGACAAATGAGTTTTATGCAAGCGGTAATGTGGATTATGCGGGAAGATATGTTTTCTCCGGTTTTAGGACCGATACACCGATTACTTTCAGGGAAGAGGATATTAAAGAGTTTACAAAAGACCCGGAGAACCTGAAAACTTATGTTATCCAGGAAAGCATGGGCTATCATGATATTTTAAGCGTAAGTTATACGGATTGGTCTAAGATTACGACTAATACCACTACAGGTGATGCAGAGGGAACGGAATTGGACGTAACCAACACCAAACTGTACCGCTATCGTTTGTCTTATGATAATTTGAACTTAAAGACAACGGATGCGGGCGGCAATGCCATCACTTATCCTATGAATAATACCGCTACGCCGAATCCGATAGATGATGTGTTCCAGATTACCGATAAAGACGGCAATCCAATGACGGTAACGGCCTATGCGGATGCGGAATCGGCTTATAAGGCGCTTGCCGACGGCAGCGAGAAAGGTCTTGCTTATGTGGCGGAAAGCGGTGAGATTGTCTTCAATGAAGATTATTATAGCAAATTAACGGAAAGTTCGGGAATTTCTGTGAAATACGCAAAGAGCAACTGGCAGACAGGCGACATCAATCCTGTTCATTACTTTAAATGTGTGGCAACGGATGCGCAGCATGCGGACGCGGCCATGACCCTGTCGGATAAACAGACTGTTTTGCAGCAGGCACAGAATACACTGGCGATTGCGAAGCAGGAAAATGAGCCAAAGATAGAACAGGCGCAGAAAGACTTGGAGAAAGCCAAGAGAGATTTGAGACTGGCGACAAATGCGGGCGCTATAGCAGCGGCACAAGCGCAGGTGAATACTTTAAGGACGCAGATTGCAACATGGCAGGGCGCTATCGATACGGCGCAGGCGGATGTTGACGCGGCGCAGGCGGACGTCGATGCCATCATGAGAAATGCCATCGAGTATAACGCCGACGGCAGAGACCAGGATATTTATTATAATGTAGGTTTCAATCAGACCATTCAGGTAAATACCCATGCGGACGAAGTATTTACACATGGCGCGCAAAGAGATATAGATGATTTTACCATTTACTTAAAACAGCTTCAGGATGCGGAGGCTAAAATCGCTAATATCGAAGATAAAATGAAAGAGTATGCGGAAGACAGTACGCAGTACGCGGATTTGAAGAAGCAACTGGATGCCATGAATAAGGCCTATACTTATATCAGGGATAATGTGCAGACGAAGTTTGAAAACCAGATTACAAGATACCAGAAGTACATTGATGATGCGAATGTAGCGGTGACGAACAACGGAACAAGAGGAAGCCGTCTGGATTTAATCAGTGACAGACTGATGAACCAGAAAGCTACTTTTAAGGATTTGCAGAGCAATAATGAGGATGTGGATGTAACGGAAGTGGCCGTGCAGTTAAAGAGTTCTGAACTGGCTTATGAGGCGGCGCTGATGGCAACCAGTAAGATTATGCAGACAAATCTGATGAACTATATCTAAAAGGGAAGAATAGAGGGAAAACTTATGAATGTAACAACAAAAGTATTTGGTGAGATTACGATTGATGATGACAGAATCATAACATTTCCAAAGGGAATTGTTGGTTTCCCGGATTTGACGGAGTTTGCGCTTTTGCATGATTCCGAGAAAGGTTCGGATTCCATCCATTGGTTACAGTCCTTACAGGAACCGGCATTTGCCATGCCAGTCATGGACCCGTTGATTGTATGTCCTGACTATAACCCGGAAGTGGATGATGAACTTTTAAAACCTTTGGGAGAGTTAAATACGGAGGAACTGTTGGTGCTTGTGACGGTTACCGTGCCTAAGGATTTGACGAAGATGTCCGTCAATTTAAAAGGTCCCATCATCATCAACGCGGCCGAAAAAAAAGCGACGCAGGTTATTGTTGAGGGTGATGAATATCCGGTGAAATTCCCGATTTATGATATCCTGAATCAGAATAAAGAGAAAGTGGGTGAATAAATGTTAGCTTTATCCAGAAAAAAAGGCGAAGCGCTTGTTATTAACAATAACGTGGAAGTAACGGTGCTGGAAATTAAGGGAGAACAGGTAAAGCTTGGCATTAACGCACCGAAAGAAGTACCTGTATACCGTAAAGAAGTTTATATACAGATTCAAGACGCCAATAAAGAAGCGGTCAACGTGGACGGGCTGGAAGCATTGCAGAATCTGTTGAAGTGAGAAGAATAAACATGATAAGATGGAGAAGTGGAAATGGTAACTGCTTCTCCTTTTTGCACTTTATGCACTGTTTTTAGAAGAAGCGAAGGAGTATAAAATTATGAAAAAGATAAGCGTAGTGATACCATGTTATAATGCGGCGGAGTATTTGGACAGGTGTATGGAATCTATATTGAAACAGACAATAGGGCTGGAAAATATAGAGATTATCCTTGTGGATGATGCTTCGACAGACAATGGCGCTACGCTGTCCTTAATGATGGAGTATGAAAAAAGATACTCCGATAATATTATAGTCATCCCGCTTGAGCAAAATTTACGCCAGGGGGGGGCGAGGAATGTCGGAGTGTTATATGCCGGCGGTGAGTATCTTATGTTCTGTGATGCGGATGACTGGCTTAAACTGGATGCTATGGAGATATTATACCGCATAGCCGTAAAGCATGCGGCAGATGTGGTGGAGTTTCAATTTGAAGAAGTAACGGAAATAAATCCGGATATGCCGGATAAGTATATGGAAGGAACGGACATTGCGACAGGGATAGAAGAAAAAATAAAATGTGAAATAAGGGAATTTGATGAGGATGACGAGGATAAAAAGACATTTCTGATGTATTGTACTGATGACTGCGGATTGGGGTGCTGGAATAAAATATATCGTTTACATATGATACAGGATAATCATATTCGCTTTGCGGAACATTTAATTTGTGAAGAACCCTCTTTTACATTACCGGTTCGGGTATATGAAAGGAAACATGTTTTAATATATGCAGAACTTTACTGCTATTTTCAGTCTCCAAACAGTAGTATGAGAAGCAGCTGGGATGATAAGAAGTTTGATAATATTCAGGTGTGGCTGCATATTGTAAAAGATTTTGAAGAAAGAGGATTGCTTGAGAAGTATTATAAGGAACTGGAATATATGTTTTACGGGTGGGGCCTTAAGATGAGTATCAGGATGCTGATTGCCAGAGGAGATATCATATCCGAAGAGGAACTGAATCTTTTTAAGAAAATAACGCTCCAATTATTTCCTAATATACGCAATAATTCCTATGTTGTCGAGGGAACGGATGGCTGGAATATGATGATACAGGCATTATTAGAGATGGAATTGACAAAAGAGAATGTTCCGGAATTAAACAGACTGATGCGGAACTATTTGGAGAAATGGGCCGAATTGTTAGAGAAGTATGGTTCAGAGTGGATTGTTATATAACATGCGTAACATCTCGGTAAGACGTATCTCATAAGTATGGTATTTCGCCACTTTTTCATATCCGCTTATGGCGATTTCCATCCGCTGTGCGTCGTGTGTCAGATAGTAATCGACTTTGGCCATTAAATCGGACTCGCTTTCATAAACATCCAAATCTTTGCCAATCTCGAAATATTCCGGGATTTCCGCCTGATAGTTGCTGATAAGGAAACCGCCACAGCCAAGCACATCCCAGATACGCAGGGAAAGGCCGGTTTCAATCGGGCGCATGGTGATATTGAGGTTGATTTTACCGGCATGGAAAATCTTAGGCATCTGCGTCAGGGTATTGGCGCCGCCTTTGTTATGTACTTTGGGAAGCATGGAAGTATCGCTGTATGTATAAAGCGATACGTTAAACTTTTCCGAAAGCGCGCGGAGAATATGTTCCCGCTCGACGTTGGCAAGCTTCATGCCGATATATTGATGGGCGCTCAGATAGCGGTCGGTATCTAAGAAAACATCCTCTCCCTTATAAAATTCGGAATCGGCGGCGGCAATTTCATCTATCACGCGCTCCGGTAATGCGTCATAAATAAAATTATAGCCAAACACCCGCATCTGCGCCTGGATTAAGCCGTTTACATAGCCTTTTGTATAGTCGGAAAGCCCGCTTAACTTATCATAGCGGCATTTTTCCGAATAGAGGGAACCAACAAAAACGACATCATTGTCATATTTAGAAAAATCTTCTTCCGTCATGGAAAGAATCACCTGCTCCATCCGTTTAGCATTAGTGGCAAGCGGCAGATAATAAATATTATCGGGGTTATAAGGATGGAAAAACTCATACTGCGCCCTGTCAAAGAGAAAAATCCGGTTCCATTTATTTTTGAGGGCATTGGAAAACAGCTCCGGCACGGGGCTGTCCACACTCCAGCAGACATATGGAACCTTGAAATGATTACAGGTATAGGAAATTGCCGGAAAAAAGTTGATGCTGAATACAAAGGCTAATGGATGCCCTGTAATCCACTCGGTCACTTTCGCCGCGCACTGTGCGGGCGTGATGCTTTTATCCGTCATCTCCATATCTTCCGTATGTACGGTGACGCCAAAGCCGGTAAAGACCTGTAAAATATCCGGCTCACATATGCTGTTATAGCGGTAAAACAAAATTTCCATAAACGGCTCCTTATAGACAAATGATTTGTGATTATGTTATTCTTATATTGAATAATACATATATAAGTGTAACCGAAATGGGGATAAGTTCCAAGAGGAAAAAGGAAAAATGAAGATATTATTTATTCAAAGTGCAAGCCTGCAGAATATCAGCGCATTAATGGCGTTAGACAGGATGGGGCATGAGACATTCTGTTATCCGGAAAATGATGACGAGATTCAACAGGATGAGGAACATGAAGAGAAGTTTGGCAATTTCCTGCGTGATAACCGGGTGGATTTTGTATTGTCGCATTTTTATATAGGAGCAGTGGCAAGACAGACGAAGAAATACGGAGTCAAGTTTGCCGTATATTCCGTGGATTCGCCATCATTTGAAACATGGTGGCAAGAAGCTTTTTCCTATACTCACTGCTATTATTTTTATTTTGATAAAAAAGAGTATCAGATGGCAAAAAATATGGGCTGCAGCAATGCTTACTATCTGCCTTTGGCGGCGGCAATCCATCGGGCTGGAAATATTGTCATTACAGATGAGGAAGTACGAAACCTTGGTTGTGATATTTCCTTTGTTGGCAGTTTATACTCCGAAAATCTCTATGATGAGTATACGCAGTATTTTTCTCCAAAGTTTAAAAATGCAATGTCTGAAATCATGGAAGAGTGCGCTTTTTTATGGGATGGAAAAGACAGAATGGGCGCTCTTTTAACACAGGAAATGATAGACGAAGTCAAAGAACGGTTTTCAAGAGTGTTTGAAGAATTAAAAGAATATAATCTGCCGGAAATGCAGTATATTAAAGCGTGGTTTTTTAATAGGAAATTGACAAATATTGAACGGACGCTGCTTGTGGAGCTATTGGCGGAACGTTATCAGCATTTCCATTTATATACAAGGGAGAAAGAAATTGTTCCGCCCGGGGTAAAAAGATTCCCGGAGACGGATGTTGATGGCGCATATAAAGTGTATTACGCCAGCAAAATTAACCTCAATATTACGCTTCGCAGTATTGAAAGCGGCGTACCGCTGCGGATTTTTGATATCATGAGCGTAGGCGGTTTTGCCTTGTCCAACTGGCAGGAGGAGTTGGCGGAACTTTTTGAAGAGGATAAGGAGATTGTCCTATTTAAAACACCGGAAGAAATGATTGAAAAAATAGATTATTATCTTGCCCATGAAGAAGAAAGAGTCAAAATCAGCATCAATGGCTATCAGAAAGTGAAAAACTGTTATTCCTATGAGCAGCAGTTGAATAAGCTGATTTCGGTTTTATATTGACATAACCGGGAAGAAAAGTAATTTTAAAAGGAAAAATACAGAAAAATGAAAGTTTTATTTATTACGAGTAAAATACAGCAGACTATGAACGCGATGTTCGAGCTGGACAGAATGGGGCATACTGTGGCGTATTATCCGGAATTTGCAGAGGATATTGATGAGGATGAGGCGCAGGAAGAAAGATTTTCCCATTTTTTGCAGAATAATCCGGTGGATTTTATCTTGGCGCATATTTATATAGAAGCAGTTGTGAGGCAGGCGGGAAGATATGGGATAAAGGTTGCCATATATGGGATGGATTCGCCAATGTTTAGCACATGGCAAACAAACGCCTTTACATATGATAATTGTTATTTTTTCTATTTTGATAAAAAGGAATATGAGATAATAAAATCGGCAGGTTGTAACAATGCGTATTATCTTCCGTTGGCGGCAGATATTTTTCAGGCGGAGAAGCTTGTTATTACAGAAAAGGAGATACAAAAATTTGCCAGTGATATTTCTTTTGTCGGCAGTCTGTATTCCCAGAATGTCTATGATGAATATATACAGAACTTTCCTGCAGATATTCAGGATATTTTTACTTTGGCAATAGAAGGAAGCGCTTTTATATGGGATGGGCAAAGCCGTCTTGAGGCTTTTATGTCGGATAAAGTGATTGAGGCCGTCAGAACGTTTTATCCACAGATGCGCGCTCATATGGAGTGTTATGATATGCCGGAGGATTATTATGTCAGACAGTGGTTTCTTGGCAGGAAACTGACGAATGTAGAGCGAACTTTATTACTTTCCGTGCTGGCGCAGCAGTATCGTCTGCGTTTATATACCAGAGAAAAAGAAATTGTTCCCCCGGAAATCGCAAGGTTTCCGGAAGTAAATCCGGATGACGCCTATAGAGTATTTTATGCGAGTAAAATTAATTTAAATATTACCTTACGCAGCATAGAAAGCGGCGTACCGCTGCGGGTTTTTGATATTATGAGCGTTGGGGGCTTTGTATTGTCCAACTATCAGGAGGAAGCTGCGGAACTTTTTGAAGAGGACAAAGAGATTGTTTTATTTAAAACGCCGGAGGAAATGATTGAAAAAATAGATTATTATCTGAGACATGAGAAAGAACGGATTAAAATCGGATATAACGGCTATCAGAAAGTGAAAAACTGCTATACATATAAACACCAGCTTCAGAAAATAATTTCTGTTTTATTTCCTGAATAAATTTCTTTTTTGCCCTAAATTATTTAAAATTTTTTCCGATATACATAGCAAAGGATTCTGTGCGCAGATTCCGGACGATTCTATTTTATTAAGATACTATTAACAAAATATCACATGGAGGTGATTGAAAATGGCAATTGAACCATTAAACAGCGTAATGACATTTCAGGCTCAGCCAATCGTAAAGGCGGCGCCGACAGAACCAGTGAACACGGAAGTTCCGGCTGGTGGACAGACAGTAAACGTAGACACTACGACTGCATCCGTAGCGCAGGCACAGGCAGAGAATGAACAAAGCGGCAGTGAAAAGAACGGTGGACAGCAGCAGTCCGCAGCTTCTCAGGCAGCGACGGAGAACATGAAAAGAGCAGTCGCGGAAATGAACCGAAAAATCGGTAACAGTAACGAAGAGGCAGTTTTTGGCGTTCATGAGAAAACGAACAGGATTACGATTAAAATTGTGGATAAGGACACAAAAGAAGTAATCAAAGAGTTCCCGCCGGAGAAAACTTTAGACATGATTGCTAAAGTTTGGGAGATGGCCGGCATTCTTGTGGACGAGAAAAGATAAGACAGGAGGGAATATAGAATGGCAATCAGAATTACCGGTATGTATTCAGGATTGGATACAGAAAGTATTATCAGCGAACTTGTTTCCGCACAGAGCGTAAAAAAGTCATCTTTGACAAAGGCACAGACCAAGTTAAGCTGGAAGCAGGACGCTTGGAAAGCGCTCAATACGAAAATTTATAATTTCTATACGAATGTATTGGATGGCATGAGATTTCAGGCTTCTTATCAGAAGAAGACGACGAAAGTGTCTAATTCCAATGCAGTCAGTGTTGTTACCGGCTCTAAAGCGGTAAACGGCGTACAGGATTTAAAGATTACCAATCTTGCAAAGCAGGGTTATCTGACAGGCGCTGACTTGTCAAAGAAAACCGGCAAGACGCTTACAGCGAGTTCCACAATGGCTGATTTGGGTATCACAAGCGCAGGCAGTTTCAGTGTTGTTGTGGGTGATAAGTATACGGATATTAATGTAGATGAAAATACGACGATTTCCGGTCTGGTAAACCAACTTAAAGCGGCAGGATTGAATGCAAGTTTTGATGAAAAATCACAGAGATTTTTTGTAAGTTCCCAAAACAGCGGAGAAAAAGCAAACTTTAATCTGGTTGGAAACAATACGGCTGGTATGGATATTCTTTCGTCCTTGGGTATGCTGACAGCAGAGAGTTTAAATGCTGACGCTTATAAAACATGGGCGAATGACTACGGCGATGGCAGCGGTAACTTTACGGCGGCAGGCCAGGCAGCGATTGATGCGGAAATACTTAAGCGAGCAGAGGCTTATAAGAAAGAAAATGACAGCTTAACGGCAGAGAATAAGAGCATTCAGGAACAGCTTGATGCACTTAATACGCAGAAGAGCGATACTACTTTAACTGCAGACGATATCAAAGTCATTGATGATAAGATAACAGAGCTGCAGACAAAGCTGAATGATAATACGGCGAAGATTGCTGACAATGCACAGTATTTCAGCGTAACACAAGAAGATGGCAAAGATGTGGTATCCGGAACATCGGCTTTGGAAACGAAAGTAAAAACAGATTTTGACCAGAAGATTAATGACGCTAAGGCTGTCGTAAATAATCTTAGCAGCTATACAGCTTCTGACGGCGCAACCAAAGTAAAAGGTCAGGATGCCGTGATTACATTAAACGGCGCTGAATTTACATCATCCACCAATACCTTTGAAATCAATGGCCTTACGATGACAATGTTAGCGGAGACGAGCGAGACGATTACGTTATCGACCGGTGAAGATACCGAAGGTATCTATAATATGATTAAGAATTTCTTTACGGAATACAATAATCTGATTAAAGAGATGGATACTCTTTATAATGCAGATTCTTCCAAAGGATATGATCCGCTTACATCAGAAGAAAAAGATTCTATGTCTGATTCCGAGATTGAAGAGTGGGAGAAGAAGATTAAAGAGTCTTTGCTTCGCCGGGATTCTACATTGGGAACAGTAAAAGACGCTATGAAGTCCATTATGTTAAAGGGCGCTACCGTAAACGGAAAGCAGATGTATCTGTCCGATTTCGGTATTAACACATTAGGCTATTTTAATGCAGGAGATAATGAAAAGGGCGTATATCATATCGATGGCGATACGGAAGATGCCAATACGAAGAACGAAGAAGATAAGCTTCGTGCCATGATTGCTTCCGACCCGGACAGTGTCATTTCATTCTTTTCGCAGTTAGCTAATAATATGCATGATGACTTGATGGGCAAAATGAGCGCCACTACAATGAGCAGTGCGTTTACTGTTTACAATGATAAAGAGATGAAAGAAGAGTACGACGCTTATACCGAAAAGATAGCAAAACAGGAATCTAAGTTAAACGACCTGATGGATAAGTGGTACAGCAAATTCTCTAAAATGGAGACAGCGCTCGCAAAACTGGAATCCAAAAACAGTGCGATTTCAGGTATGTTCAGCGGCTGATAAGGCGGTATGGAAGCATGAGAAATCTGCCTGTGCAGCGAATCAAGGAGGAGAAGTACGATGCAGACACCAAACCCATATGCACAGTATAACAATAGTAAGATTTTAACGGCCTCTCCGGCGGAACTTACATTGATGCTATATGAAGGCGCTATTAAGTTTTGTAACATAGCGATTATGGGGATTGAACAAAATGATATCGAAAAGGCGCATACTAATATTATAAAGACCCAGCGTATTATTGAAGAATTCCGTAATACGCTGGATCATAAGTATCCGGTATGGGAGGATTTCGACCGAGTGTATGTATATGTTCTACAGAGATTGTTTGAAGCGAATGTCAAGAAAGATAAAGAAATTCTCGAAGAAGTAAACACGCATCTTAGAAGTATGCGCGATACCTGGAAAGAGGTTATGAAACGCGCTCACTAAGCATAAAAGAGGTTTGACATGGAAAATTGTGTGCAGATATTAGTGCAGAGTCTGGAAAAGAAAAGCGAGACTTTAAACAGGATAATAGAACAGAATACGCTTCAGGAAACGATTCTCAAACAGGAAGAATTCGATATGGATACGTTTGAAGAAACCGTGGATGCACAGAACAAATTGATTGAACAGTTGGAGCAGTTAGACGCCGGATTTGAATCTTTATATGACCGTGTCCGCGAAGACATGATGCGTGATAAGGATAAATACCGTCAGGAAATTGCAGCGATGCAGGAACTGATTCAGCAGATTACCGATAAAGTGGTAACGGTAAATGCAGGGAATATGCGGAATAAGGTATTAGCGGAAAATCAGTTTAAGAAAGCGCGTACAGCTATCCGTAACGGTGTGTCTAAATCCAAAGTGGCGAGAGGTTACTATAACAATATGAATAATCTGAATTGTGTAGCGCCTCAGTTTTATGATAATAAGAAATAAAATTAAAAAAATTTCAATTTACCTCTAAAGTAAATCGAAAAGCCACCGATATATAATACAAGTAAAGTAAATAACTTACTTAACCAAAACGT
>JAMPFF010000011.1 GCA_023664605.1 Clostridium sp. | reverse complement strand
TGCAGTAATTTCTGTGGGATGATGCGCATAATCATCTATTATAGTGATGCCGTTTACCTGCCCCTTGTACTCGAAGCGCCTGTCGGTTCCGTTAAAGTGAAGTAAGGCGCCAGCGATTGCGTCGTCGGCGATGGCAAGAACCTTGGCGGCAGCAATGGCGGCAATGGCATTGTATACATTATAGAGGCCCGGAACGCGGAGGGTATAGGAACCGGCCGTATGGCCGCCTTTTTCCATCAGCGTAAAAGACGGGTGTCCAAACTCGTCATAAGTGATATCGGCGGGATAATAATCGTAGGCAGAAGACGCCCCGTAAGTAACGATATGGCAGGACAGTCCGCTTGCTATTTTTTGTATTTGTGGAATATCGCCGTTGATAATAAGCGTTCCTTCGGGAGGCAGCAGCCCGGCAAATTTGTGGAAGGAGTGGCGGATATCATCAATATCTTTGAAAAAATCCATATGGTCTTCTTCGACATTCAGGATAATCCCGATTTTGGGGAAAAAGCTTAAAAAACTGTTCGTGTATTCACATGCTTCGGTTACAAAATAGTCGGAGCCTCCGACACGGATATTGCCGCCGATAGCCTGATAGATGCCGCCAATGGACAAGGTCGGGTCACAGTCCGCTTCCAGTAAAATCTGGGATAACATGGAGGTCGTGGTTGTTTTCCCGTGTGTGCCGCTGACAGCGACGGGGATTTTGTAATTTTTCATCATCTGTCCGAGAAGCTGCGCTCTGGTCAAAAACGGGATGCCAAGCTCCATGCCGGCCACAAATTCCGGATTGTCATTTTTGATGGCGCTTGTATATACAATTAAATCAGGACGGTATGCAAGGTTTTCTTTTTTCTGTCCATAATAAACATGAGCGCCTTTGCCGGTCAAAGCCTCGGTGAGAGAAGATTGCTGTCTGTCGGAACCGGATACCGTAAATCCTTTTGAGAGAAGAATTTCGGCAAGGCCGCTCATACTGATGCCGCCTATGCCTATAAAAAATACATGAATCGGATTTTCAAAATCGATTTGATACATATTTATGACTTCCTATCTTTTATATTTTATGAATGATATAACTATTATAAGTATTATACGCATTTCTTCCAAAAAAACCAATATTTATTTGTGAGAATAAAGTTTGGAAAAATATACGAGGAACACAGGGAGGAAAAAGATAAAATTATATAATATTGATAAAAAATACAAAAATATATAAAAAATATTGTAATATATGAATAAAGGAAGAAAGATAAAAAGAGAATTATTTTGTAAATAATATTCACTTTCTGATTGGAGTGTGATATAATTATGGAACAAAATAAAATTATTATTTTTATTTTAAATAAATTTATCAGAAACAAGAGGTGAGGATATGGTTAAGAAAGAGATGATTGCCATGCTGTTAGCGGGCGGTCAGGGAAGCAGACTGGGGGTGTTGACTTCCAAAGTGGCGAAGCCTGCCGTATCATTTGGCAGCAAGTACAGGATTATTGATTTTCCACTAAGTAATTGTATCAATTCCGGCATTGATACGGTGGGTGTCCTGACACAGTACCAGCCGCTTCGTTTGAATACGCATATCGGCATTGGCATTCCGTGGGATTTGGACAGGAATATCGGCGGCGTTACCGTGCTTCCTCCTTACGAGAAGAGCGTACACAGTGAATGGTATACAGGCACGGCGAATGCAATCTACCAGAACATTGCCTATATGGAGAGTTTTAACCCCGAATATATCCTGATTCTTTCGGGCGACCATATCTACAAGATGGACTACGAAGTAATGCTGGATTTCCACAAGCAGAACGGTGCGGAAGCCACCATTGCGGTTATGCCGGTTCCTATGGAGGAGGCGAAGCGGTTCGGTATTATGATTACCGATGAGAACCGCAGGATTACTGACTTCGAGGAGAAACCGGAGCAGCCGAGAAGCAATCTCGCTTCCATGGGAATTTATATTTTTAACTGGAAGACCCTGAAAGAAGCGCTGCTTGTCAATGCGGAACAGTCAGGCCTGGACTTTGGTAAACATATTATTCCATACTGCCATAAAAAAGGCGCGCCTCTTTACGCATATGAATTTAACGGATATTGGAAAGACGTAGGAACGCTGAGTTCTTATTGGGAAGCCAATATGGAACTGATTGACATTGTTCCGGAATTTAATTTATATGAAGAGTACTGGAAGATTTATACGAAATGCGAGACGCTGCCGCCTCAGTATCTGGCTCCCGACAGCGTGGTGGAAAGAAGCATTATCGGAGAGGGAAGCGAGGTATACGGAAAAGTTTATAATTCCGTTATCGGCTGCGGCGTAACGATTGGAGCAGACACTGTTATCAGGGATTCCATAGTCATGAATTCTACGGAAATTGGCAAAAACTGTGAATTATATAAAGCCATCGTAGCGGAGAACGTGACCTTGGGAGATAACGTGAAACTGGGAATCGGGGATGAAGTTCCCAATATGACGGACCCGCATATTTATAATCACGGCCTTGTAACAATCGGGGAAAAGAGCGTTATTCCTGACAACGTTACGATAGGGAAGAACTCCGTTGTATTTGGCGCGACCACTGCCGAAGATTATGACAACTTATATCTTCCGAGCGGTAGAACATTGATTAAGGCAGGTGATGAACAGTGAGAGCGATAGGAATTATTTTAGCCGGCGGTAACAACCACAGAATGAAAGAATTGACGAGAAAGCGTGCTGTCTGTGCTATGCCGATTGCAGGAAGTTATCGCGGTATCGACTTTGCACTCAGTAACATGACCAATTCCCATATCAATAAGGTTGCGGTATTTACCCAGTATAATGCGGGCAGCTTAAATGAACATTTAAGTTCATCCAAGTGGTGGGATTTCGGACGTAAACAGGGTGGATTATTTCTTTTTACCCCTGCGACGACGGCAGAGAGCAATGCGTGGTATCGCGGCACAGCGGACGCTATAGCCCAGAACCTTGCTTTTTTGAAAAACAGCCATGAACCATATGTAGTCATTTCTTCCGGTGACTGTGTTTATAAGATGGATTATAATAAGGTATTGGAATATCATATTGAAAAAAAGGCTGATATTACGGTAGTATGTAAGGAGATGGGGGCCGACGCCAATATAGAACGTTTCGGTACGGTTAAGATGAATGAGGAAAGCCGTATTGAAGAGTTTGAAGAAAAGCCGGTAGTAGCAAAATCCAACACGATTTCCTGCGGCGTATATATTGTCAGAAGACGACAGCTTATCGAAATGATTGAGAAATGCGCCGAAGAAGACCGGTACGATTTTGTAAAAGACATTCTGATTCGTTATAAAGACATTAAGAGAATCTTTGGTTATAAAATTAAGGAGTACTGGAGCAACATTGCGACGGTGGAAGATTATTTCAAGACAAATATGGATTTCTTACAGCCGGATATCAGAAATTATTTCTTTAAACAGTATCCGGATGTATACTCCAAGGTAGATGATAATCCGCCGGCAAAATATAACGTAGGAGCAAAAATAAGGAACAGCCTGATTTCAAGCGGCTGTATTGTAAATGGTACTGTAGAGGATTCAGTTATCTTTAAAAAGACCTATGTTGGAAACAACTGCTATATTAAGAATTCCATCATTTTAAATGATGTTTATATCGGAGATAATACGCATATTGAGAATTGTATTGTTGAAAGCCGGGGAACAATTAGGGCAAATTCATATTACAGAGGGGAAAACGGAATAGAAATTGTGGTAGAACATAATGACAGATATGTTATTTAATGTTATTGTATCCGAAGTAGGTCTGATAGATTGAATGGATAAAGATGTTGTTGATTACAAGCTGCGTGGCTTGATAAGTATGACTTGTGTGGAAAAGCTTGTGAAAGCCGACGGGAACCTGTTCGGTATCATATGATAAGGAGGCTGAGCTTCATGAGAATTACTGATGTCCGCGTACGTAAAATGACTCAAGACAGCAAGATGAAAGCAATCGTCTCAATTACCATTGACGACGAGTTTGTAGTGCATGACATTAAAGTAATTGAGGGCGAAAAAGGACTTTTTATTGCTATGCCAAGCAAGAAGGCGACTGATGGCGAATATCGGGATATTGCACATCCGATTAATTCGACTACCAGAGAACGTATTCAAAGTATTATTTTGGACAGCTATGAGAAAGCGCTTTTAGAACCGAATGACGAATAATGGATTGAGTGAGTAATTGGCAAAAAGGATGCTTAGGCATCCTTTTTTGTCAGCCACAAACAGGGAGAGGCTATGTACATTATCGCAGGTTTGGGAAATCCGGGTGGAAAATATGAAAATACACGCCATAATGCAGGGTTTATGGTAATTGATGCAGCGGCAGAAAAGCATCATATCGCGGTAACGGAAAAAAAGCATAAGGCGTTAATCGGAAAGGGTATGATTGGCGGTGAAAAAGTAATTCTGGTAAAGCCGCAGACTTTTATGAATCTCAGTGGTGAAAGTATAAGAGAGGTCATAGACTATTATAAAATAGAAGAAAAATCGGAACTTATCGTCATTTCCGACGATATCAGCCTGGATGTGGGAATGCTCCGTATCCGTAAAAAGGGCAGCGCAGGCGGACATAACGGCCTTAAAAATATTATCCTGCATCTTGGACATGATGAATTTCAGCGGATTAAAATCGGCGTAGGGGAAAAACCGACCGATTATGATTTGGTGGATTATGTGTTAGGGCATTTCGGAGCAGAAGACAGAACAATAATAGAAGACTGTGTAAAAAAAGCGGTAGAGGCAATGGAAGTTATGATAACGGACGGAGCTGATGCGGCAATGAACCAATTTAATAAAAAGACGGTGAAAGGAGCAGGACAACAACCATGAGGGCATTACTGGCGCCCCTGCATGAACTGGGAGAATATGACGAAATTAAAAAAATGCTGAAAAAGGACAATGCGGCGGTTGCGTTAAGCGGCTGTGTTGATTCTGAAAAGCTGCATATGATATACGGACTTGGCGATGGTTTTCGATATAAAATCATCGTTACTTTTGATGAACTGAAAGCAAAGGAATTGTATGAAGATTATAAGTTTTATGACAGAAATGTCATGATTTATCCGGCCAAGGACCTGATATTTTTTCAGGCTGATATTCATGGCAATCAGTTGATTATGCAGCGTATGAAAGCGCTACGCAGGCTGATGGAAAAAAAGCCCGCGACCATCATTACGACCTTTGACGCATTGATGGCGCCGCAGGTTCCGTTATCGGTGCAGAAAGAGAATATTATTTCCATTAATAAAGAAAACAGCGTTGACGAAAACGGTCTGGCCATGAAATTAACCTCATTAGGGTATGAGAAAAACTATCAGGTGGAAGCGCCCGGGCAGTTCAGTATCCGGGGCGGCATTATTGATATTTTTGATTTAACGGAGGAAAATCCCTACCGCATTGAACTGTGGGGGGAGGATGTAGAGTCTATCCGGAGTTTTGATGTGTTGAGCCAGCGTTCCATTGAAAAATTAGAGTCCGTTTCCATTTATCCCGCGACGGAAATTGCCTTAAGCGAAGAACAACTGCGTACGGGCCTTAAGGCCATTGAAAAAGAGGAAAAAGAATATGAGGCCAAACTGCGCGCCGAAATGAAGACGGAGGAGGCGCACCGCATTCATAAACAGATAGAAGAATTGAAAGAACAGCTTTTGGAACTTGGATTTTCTTTTAATGCGGTGAATCTGGAAAGCTATATCCGGTATTTTTATCCGAAGCTTACGACTTTTCTGGAATTTTTTCCGGTAGAGCAAAGCTGCGTTTTTATAGACGAGCCTATCCGTGTCGGCGAATATGCGGGTGCGGTGGAATTTGAATTCAGGGAAAGCATGATGCACCGTGTGGAGAAAGGTTATATTTTACCGGGGCAGATGGACGTTTTATTCAGATGTGAGGAGGTTTCCGCAAAACTTGCGGACAGAAGAGTTGTGGCGCTGTCCATGATGGACGGGAAAAATCCGTTGTTTAAGACGGAGCGGAAATTTGATATTCAGGCAAGAAGCCTGCCCTCTTATAATAACAGTTTTGACGCACTGGTGAAAGACTTATCAAGATATAAAAAGAACGGATACCGGGTGCTGCTTCTGTCAGGTTCCAGAACGAGAGCCAAAAGACTTGCCGAGGATTTGCGGGAGCAGGAGATTTCCGCTTTTTACAGTGAAGACCCGGAACGGGAAGTACAGCCGGGAGAGGTGATGACTTATTACGGACGGGTGCTAAAGGGATTTGAATATCCGCTGCTTAAGTTTATCGTCATTTCGGAGAGCGATATCTTCGGCGTCCAGAAAAAGAAAAAGAAGAAGAAAAAGATTTATGAAGGGCAGAAAATTAATGATTTTGCGGAACTGAAAGTCGGCGATTATGTCGTGCATGAGACGCACGGCCTCGGCATATACCGTGGCATTGAGAAAGTGGAAGTGGAGAAAGTCACAAAGGACTATATTAAAATAGAGTACCGGGATGGCGGAAATCTGTATATTCTGGCGACAGGACTGGATGTTATTCAAAAATACGCGTCTGCGGATGCCGGAACGCCGAAATTAAATAAATTAGGCACGCAGGAATGGAATAAGACAAAGACCAAAGTACGCAGCGCAGTCAATGAAATAGCACAGGATTTGGTGGAATTATATGCGCACAGGCAGCAGAGAAACGGTTATCAGTACGGGGAGGATACGGTCTGGCAGAAAGAATTTGAAGAAATGTTTCCCTATGAGGAGACGGAGGATCAGTTAAACGCTATCGCCGATACCAAGGCGGATATGGAAAGCGTTAAGATAATGGATCGCTTGATTTGCGGAGACGTCGGCTATGGAAAGACGGAAATAGCCATCCGCGCCGCGTTTAAGGCGGTGCAGGAGGGAAAACAGGTGGTTTATCTGGTTCCGACGACGATTTTGGCGCAGCAGCATTATAATACCTTTATACAGCGTATGAAAGACTTTCCGGTGCGTATCGAACTGCTTTCCCGTTTCCGTACTGCACCGGAGCAGAAAAAGACGATAGAAGCGCTGCGAAAAGGCATGGTGGATATCGTTATCGGTACGCACAGAGTGCTTTCGGATGATGTTGTTTTTAAGGATTTAGGATTATTAATTGTAGATGAGGAACAGCGTTTTGGCGTGACGCATAAAGAAAAGATTAAGAAGATGAAAGAAGATGTTGACGTATTGACGCTGACGGCGACGCCGATTCCCAGGACGCTCCATATGAGCCTTATCGGCATCCGCGATATGAGTGTGTTAGAGGAGGGACCGAACGACAGGCTGCCGATACAGACCTTTGTCTGCGAATACAATGAGGAGCTGGTACGGGAGGCGATTGTCAGGGAACTTGCCAGAAAAGGACAGGTATATTATGTTTATAACAGGGTTGCGCATATTGCAGATATTGCGGCCTCTGTCCAAAATCTGGTTCCGGAAGCAACGGTGGCCTTTGCGCATGGACAGATGAAAGAGAGGGAATTAGAGCGTATCATGTATGATTTTATCGCCGGAGAGATTGATATTTTGGTATCTACTACCATTATCGAAACCGGATTGGATATCACGAATGTGAATACCATGATTATTCATGATTCCGATAATATGGGACTTTCCCAGCTTTATCAGCTGCGCGGCAGGGTAGGGCGTTCCAACCGGACGGCATACGCTTTCCTCATGTATAAGAGAGATAAGATGTTAAAAGAAGTGGCAGAGAAACGTCTGGAAGCAATCCGGGAGTTTACCGATTTGGGAAGCGGTTTTAAAATTGCCATGCGCGATTTGGAAATCCGCGGCGCGGGCAATATTCTCGGTGCAAGACAGCATGGGCATATGCAGGCGGTAGGATATGATTTATACTGTAAAATGCTAAATGAGGCGGTAAAAAATATAAAGGGAATCCCTGTCATAGAGGATTTTAACACGACGATTGATTTGGATGTGGATGCCTATATTCCGCCCTCCTATATTGTCAATGAGATTCAAAAGCTGGATATCTATAAGCGGATTGCCGGAATTGAAAATGACAGGGAATGCGACGACATGAAAGAAGAACTTCTTGACCGTTTCGGGGAAATCCCCAAGTCCGTAGACAATTTGCTGCGGATTGCGCTTATCCGGGTAAAGGCACACAACCTTTTTATGCCTGAAGTGAAAGGGAAAAATGAATTGCTGCAATTCCTATTTAGGACGGATGCGCCGATAAAGGTGGAGAATATTCCTTTGCTGGTGCAGAAATATGAGGGAAAACTTTTGTTTGACCCGAAAGGCACTCCGGCTTTCCGGTATCGGTATAGAAAATGCGATTTGGTGGAAAAAAATGAAGAAATGCTTTTATCCTTGACGGAACAGCTATTGGGCGATATGGAGGAACTTCTTTTGGGAAAAAATATAGCAGTGCAGTAGCTTAAGTCGAACGGTTGTTCATCAAAGACCGGTTTATGGTACTTTATAAATGCTATTCTATTTTCAGAACAATAAAACAGATTCTGAAAGGAGATGGCATTTATGAAAGGATACACGGTGGAAAGCGGTTATATGGGATATGTGGAGGGTGTCTATATGTTGTTTGCAAGCGAGACGGATTATGAAGAATATGTAGAACACCGGAATTGAATTAAGTGTTGTATGATGGGATGAAATGGCATATATTATATGTTAAGATAACGAAAGTGCAATACCATTCATTCATAATCCGTGTTGTGGAAAATAGTGTGGAGGTCTGTGTGATTATTAGAGTTGATAATATTCCGGTGAATTATATAGATGAGGGAACAGGCGATGTAATTTTATTATTGCATGGGTGGGGTTCTAATATTACCCTGTTTGATGGGATTATCAAGACTCTTTCTGCAAAGCACAGAGTAATTGCGCCGGATATGCCGGGATTTGGCAAAACACCGGAGCCGCAGACGCCGTGGTGCGTGGATGACTATGTGGACTTCGTGATGAAGTTTATGGAGAGTCTGCAATTAAAGGAGGTAAGTATCGTAGTGCATTCCTTTGGCGGCAGAGTCCTATTTAAGATGAATGCGAGGCAGAATCTTCCCTATACAATCCGTAAGGCGGTTTTGATTGACAGTGCGGGAATTATGCCGAAAAAGACATGGAAGCAGAAAGTGAGCCTGCGCCTTTATAAGATGGCAAGCAGCATTATGAGTACGAAAGTATTGCATTTTTTATACCCTGATGCGGTGGAGGATATGAGGAAAAAGAGGGGATCCGCGGATTATAATAATGCGACGCCGATTATGCGGGCTACGTTGGTAAAAGTTGTGAATGAAGATTTGGAACCGCTTATTTCCAAAATAAAATGTCCGACGCTTCTTATTTGGGGAGATGCGGATACGGCAACGCCGATTGAGGATGCCCGGACAATGGAGCGGCTGATAAAAGATGCAGGGCTTGTGGTATGCGAGGGAGCGGGGCATTATTCTTTCCTGGAACAGCCCGCAAAAGTACACGGTGCATTGCAGAGCTTTTTCGGATAGAGGATGTTGGAAGAAGAGAAAGGAATTAGAAAGCATTTATGGATATCTTTTTGTGGATTATCTGGTTCGGCACGTATATACCCGGAGCGGTTTGTTTTGAACTTTATATCTTGCATATGTTTCAGCAAAATTCCTATAAATCGACGGAATACCGGGAATGGCTTGCAGTAACCGGGAATATCGGAAGACTGCTTGGAAAAACGCTTTACAGCCTGATTTGCCTGCCGTTACTTATGATTGGCGGGCGAGGGTGCCTTGTTGCGGCGTGCCTGATGAATGTAATGACTATACTGGTCAATAAACCCCGCAAAGCTAAAAAACCGCTTGTTTATACGGCAAGAGTCAAGAGAATGCTGATAACGACAGGCATTTTATTCATCATTGGCATTTTGTGTTCTTTTATCCGCAGGGCGGATATCGCCGGAACATGCAGTGTGGTTTTATCGGCGTTATTTGTGCTGCTTCCTGTTTTGGTGTTGTTGGTGAATTTTATCAATCATCCGATAGAGCAGGCCATTGACAGATATTATATTAATGATGCGGCGCGGATTTTAAGCAGGATGCCGGATTTAACGGTGATAGGCGTTACCGGAAGTTATGGAAAGACCAGCGTTAAGTATTTTCTTAGCAAGCTGCTGTCACAACAGTTTAATGTTTTGCATACGCCTGGTAATTACAACACGACTCTGGGGGTTGTCAGAACTATCAGGGAGCATATGAAGTCTTTCCATGAAATTTTTATCTGTGAGATGGGAGCAAGGCAGGTAGGGGATATTAAGGAAATCTGCGACTTAGTGAATCCAAAATATGGCATTATCACTTCGATAGGACCGCAGCATCTGCAAAGCTTTCATACGATTGAGAATGTCATCGGCACGAAATTTGAATTGGCCGACGCCATACCGTCTGACGGGAAAGTTTTTTTAAATTATGATAATCCTTATATCAGGGATAAAAAAACAGACAAACCGTTTGTCAGCTATGGCACATCAGGAGAAAATACGGATTACGCGGCCTATGATATCAGAGTGTCAAAAGAAGGCTCATTTTTTAAGATGAAAGACAAACAGGGCGCGGAATATGAGTTTCATACGAAACTGGTCGGCAATCATAATGTGCAAAACATTGCCGGAGCTATCGCGGTTGCCAATACGCTGGGCATTTCGATGGAAAAACTGATATTTCCGGTGAAACAACTGGAGAGCGTACCTCACAGACTGCAGTTAATCAAGCAGGGAAGCCGGACCATATTGGATGATGCTTATAATTCCAATAAAAGCGGATTTAAGGCCGCTTTGGATACATTGGCAATGTTTGAAGAACTTAGAATCTTAGTGACGCCCGGTATGGTGGAACTGGGGGAACGGCAGTATGAGGAAAATAAGGAAATAGGCATATATGCGCATGATAAATGCGATTATGCGGTACTGGTAGGAAAGGAACAGACCAAGCCGATACAGGACGGTCTGCTGGAATCCGGTTTTGCCAAACAGAAAATGATTGTCGTAGACACGCTTCAGGAGGCGTTTCAGATGGTGAATGCGATACCCGGCGAGAAACAGAAGGTTGTTTTGATTGAAAATGATTTGCCGGATAATTATATGTAACGGCGCATAAGAAACTTTACGTCTGCGTCTTTGTGTCTGTGTCCGGATTTGCAGGCGGCGGGAAAGGTATGGTAAAGATTATGAAAATTAAAGTAGGCGTTTTTTTTGGAGGAAAAAGTGTGGAACATGAGGTTTCCGTTATTTCCGGCATTCAGGCATTGAAGGCCTTTGATAAAGAGAAATACGAAGCGATTCCCATTTATATTACAAAAGAAAATGAAATGTATACCGGAGAGGCGGCAGGAGAGATTGAAAATTATAAAAATATTCCGGAGTTATTGAAAAAGAGTATTAGAATCTTTTGTATCTGCGAGCAGGGAAAATTAAATCTTGTGCAGTATCCGGAGAAGAAATTTGGAAGTTCCGTGGTAGATTATATTGATGTAGCGTTCCCGGTTGTGCATGGAGCCAACGTGGAAGACGGATCTTTGCAGGGTTTTTTACGCCACTATAATGTGCCGCTCGTAGGCTGTGATGTGGCGCCTGCGGCGGTTTCCATGGATAAATATGTTATGAAAGCGGTGTTAAAAGATAATGACATTCCGATACTGGACTGCGTTACGCTGCATGTGTCGGAATACCAGAAAGATGAAGAGAGTGCATACCATAAGGTAGAAAACAAGGTGGCATATCCGGTTATTGTAAAGCCGGTCAATCTGGGGTCCAGCGTAGGGATTAAAATTGCGAAAAACAGGGAGGAATTACGGGAGGCTTTGGAATATGCCTATGAATTTGGGCAGAAAGTGCTGATAGAAAGAGCGATTATGAATCTGCGGGAAATCAACTGCGCGGTTTTAGGGGATTATGAGAGCGCGCAGGCATCCGAATGTGAAGAGCCGGTTTCCAGTGATGAAATTTTAAGTTATGAAGATAAGTATGTGGCGGGGAATAAATCCGGGTCCGAGGGAATGCGGACAGCGAAAAGGGAACTGCCTGCCAATCTGACGCCCGAGCTGCGGGAGGAAATCCGCAGCCTTGCGGTAAAAACATTCCGGGCATTGGATTGTAACGGAGTGTCCAGAATTGACTTTATGATTGATAAAGATACGAACAAGGTATATGTGAATGAAATCAACTCCATTCCGGGGTCGCTTGCTTTTTATCTATGGGAGGCCGTGGGAAAGCCGTATGCGGAGTTGTTGGATGATATGGTAAAACTTGCATTAAAAAGGGAGCGTGAAGAGAATAATCTTTTAACTTCCTTTGAAAGCAATATTTTGCAAAATGCCAGCCTTTCCGGCGCAAAGGGTGTAAAAAAATAAAGAGGGCGATATAAAAATCATATAGAAAATAATAAGATTCAGGTATAAACTCCCACCATTTACAGATACTACTAGCACGGTTTATATAAAATACGATTAGAGTAAATGGAGGTTTTTAGTATATGAAAGCAACGGGAATTGTTAGAAGAATAGATGATTTAGGGCGTATTGTCATTCCGAAGGAAATTCGTCGGACACTGCGCATCAGAGAAGCCGACCCGCTGGAAATTTATACCGACAGAGAAGGCGAAATTATTCTGAAGAAATATTCGCCTATTGGAGAGATGGGAACGTTTGCAAAACAGTATGCCGAGAGTATGGCACAGGTATCCGGACATATTGCAATGATATCCGACAGAGACCAGTTTATTGCCGTTTCCGGAGGCATGAAAAATGTTTTGGGAAAATCCATCAGCAGAGACTTGGAAGAAAAAATCAATAACAGAGAGAGTGTGGTAGCGACTAAGGGAGACAGAAATTTTATCCCTGTCTGCCACGAGGCCGGTGAAGAATACCACCATGAGGCAATCAGCCCCATTATATGTGAGGGGGATGTGATTGGCGCCGTTATTCTTTTGGAAATGGATAACAAATCCAAAATGGGCGAGGTGGAGCAGAAATTGATTCAGTCCGCGGCAGGTTTTTTGGGCAGGCAAATGGAACAGTGATTATATAAAATAGTCTATCGTATCTTCCGGGAGAAGACGGGTATTATTATTAAAGATGATGACCGCCTCCCGGATGGGATACGGCCCCATCTCGTAAAAGCCTTCGCCGGTACGGTTTAAACGTTCGATAGAGACAAGACGGTTGGCACGTTTGGGCTGGTCCGTTATAAAGGTGATGCCCGGTTCGGAGTATTCTTCGCTTAATTCAGGGTCATCTTCTTCCTCATAATAAGGGTCAAAGAGGTAGATATTGTCACCCTCAACGCCCGTTAAAAGTACATAGTGTCCTACGTCTAAAAATACGCGCAGAACAACAACGCCGCCTTGTTGTAAGGCATACAGGATTTTACTGGTCTGGTTGATATGTACATCTTCACCCGATATAAATTCACAGGAAATCGGGAAGTTTTTCATCTGACCAAACTGGTTGAGCCAATTAGAAAGAAACATCATAGCGGTAGCGGAAGTGCCATGTTTTCCAACCTCGCCGTTTTCATTATAGGAATCCAGGCAATAAAGCATAATGTATTTAATAATGTCCGGATAGATATCTTCTCTTTCAAAAAGATAGCGGACGGCATTGGTAAGCGTAACCGGACCGCAGTCATATTCGCTGGATTGATAATTGAGTAAATTTTTCATGTGGAATCCATGTTCCTTTCCGATGTTTCTTCGACATAAAACAGCATAAAAGTGATTGTAATATACAACGTATTGATTTTTTTGTCAAGAATGTGCTATGATACGTTTGCCTGTCCGATAAAGCACGCATTTAAGAGGCATTTTAATAAATGTCAGTTTTTTGGAAAAAAATGTTGACAATAGAGGGTTCTGGAAATATAATTTAACACAGTTCCTAGTTGAATACTAGGAAATGGGAGGAGGAGTTTATAATGAAAAAGTTGTTTGGTAAAGCTGTCAGTATTGCGCTTGTATGGACAATGCTGTTTGTGATGACAGGCTGTGGTTCATCAGAAGAGCAGGGCGGCGCATCCGCAGATAACGCGGTAGAGACGCAGGATAGTGCGTCTGCGGACGGAAAGGTAGTCAATATCGGCATTACGGATTCTTTGGGCGGCATGAATCCCTTGACAATCGACCAGACCTGGATTAATAAATATGCAATAGGATTAGAATTCCTTCCGCTGGTAGATTTGGATGAAAATTTGGAATTCCAGCCCATGCTGGCGGATTCCGTGACGACGGAGGATAATATAAATTTCATCGTTCATATTGATGAAAATGCCGCGTGGTCGGACGGTACGCCGGTTACGGCGCAGGATGTTGAGTTTACGTTCTGCCGTCTGGCGAGTCCTGTGATAGCCAATCCGACTTTGATGCTGTATGCCTTTGAAGGGGTAAACGATGAAGGCTTTGTAGAAGAGGGCGCAAACAGCGTAGAGGGAATCAAGATCCTGGATGATAAGACGGTTCAGTTTACGACCAAATATCCGATAGCGCTGACTACATTTGAAAATACGTACGCTTTTTATATTCATACATTACCGAAACATGTGCTGGAGGGTTACAGTGAGGCGGAACTTTCCACATTGGATTGGTTTAACCATCCTGACGTTATAAGCGGTCCTTACAGGGTGACGGATTATGACGTTGACCATTATATTTCCTATACGGCCAATGAAAATTACTGGAAAGGCGCGCCGAAAATTGATAAGCTGAATTTTCGGATTCTGGATTCCAGCCAGATTTATGCAGGTTTACAGTCTGGGGAAATAGATGTCACACATCATACGATGACGGCAATTCCGCAGGAAGACTATGAAAATATAGAAGCATTGGAAAATATTGATGTGGTATACGGTTCACCGATTACCAATCAGTCCGTATTTATCCAGACGGAAAATATTCCGGATGTAAGGGTGCGGCAGGCGCTTGTATATGCGATTGACAGGAACCAGATTTTAGAGCAGTTGATGAAAGGACATGGCGAAATCGTAGACGGTTTCCTTTCTTCCGCCGGTCCGTTTTTTGATGAAACGATTACGCCGCTGCCGTATGACCCGGAGAAAGCGAAGACATTATTGGAAGAGGCGGGATGGGATAGTTCCCGGACACTTCGCTTTTATGTCAATTCCGGTGATGGCACGTTTGTGAATGCGGCACAGGTTATGGCGGCGCAGTGGGCGGACGTAGGCATTAAGGTGGAGATTCAGACGGTTGATTTGGCAACGCTGATGACGATTGCGGGTACGACCGACTATGATTTCTTTGCGGTGCAGTATACATATGCGCCGGTTGATCCTTATCCGGACATTGCATGGCTACTTGGCGGCGAGGGAAGCTGGACCGGATATGGCAGTGATGAAATTAACGACGCGCTGGCTTCTACACAGACGGCGGGCAGCGTTGAGGAAATGAAAAAGTTTTATTCCGTTGTCGATAAAAAAGTGCAGGAAGATGTACCGATGTTTTCCGCCTATGTTATTAGCGCGCAGGGGGCCGTCAGCAAGAGATTGACGGGAGTTAATGCGAATGTTTACGGATTCTTTACCAATGTGCATGAATGGGATGTTGCACAATAACTTGCAATCAATAAGCATGGATGATAATATAAAAAACGATAAGTGTAATACCACAGATGGCGTAAGACCGTCTGTGGTATTTGTTGCAGTATAGCGCAGGGAAAATAATTGATAATCAGTGGGGAAAAATCATGTCACATTTGCTGGAAGTTGACGGGCTTACAACGGCTTTTAAGGGAGATTACGGGGAAAATATAAGCGTGGACCATATTCATTTTTATGTGGATAAGGGAGAGACTGTCTGTATTGTGGGAGAGTCCGGCTGCGGGAAAAGCGTTACATCGCTTTCCATCATGGGGCTGTTAGCCAGAGACGGGGAAGTGACGGACGGGGCAGTTTATTTTGACGGGCGCAATCTGTTTGAAATGACGCAGCGGGAATTGGACGATGTCAGGGGCAATCAGATGACCATGATTTTTCAGGACCCGCTTACGTCGTTGAATCCTGTTTTTACGATAGGAAACCAGATTACGGAGAGTATCAGGACACATATGGGGCTTTCCAGAGCAGAAGCGGAAAAAAGAGCGCAGATGCTGCTTACAAGAGTCGGTATGCCGGATGCAAAGCGCGCAATGAAAAAATTCCCGCACACGCTTTCCGGTGGTATGCGCCAGAGGGTTATGATTGCCATGGCGTTATCCTGTAATCCGCAGCTTTTAATTGCGGATGAGCCGACTACCGCGCTGGATGTTACGATTCAGGCGCAGATAATGAAATTAATAAAAGAATTACAGCAGGAAAATGACATGTCTGTCATTTTAATTACGCATGATATCGGACTGGTTGCGCGTATGGCGGACAGGGTGCTTGTGATGTATGCAGGGCAGTTGATTGAAGAGGCGTCCGTGACGGAATTATTCCAACATCCGAGACATCCGTATACGCAGGCGCTTTTGGCCTCTGTGCCGACGATAAGGGATGATGCCGACAGGAAGTTGGTATCCATACCGGGAATCGTGCCTGAAAATTATGATGATATTACGGGATGCCGTTTTGCCCAAAGGTGTCAGTACTACTGCGCGAAATGCGATAAGGAGCAGATGGATTACGAAGTGCTTCCCGGCCATACGGTTAAGTGTACAAGACAAACGAGTTTGTCCGGCGAATAAGTTCGCCTGACAGAATTGTCGGAGACAATTCTGTGGAAAGAGAGAATGCAGTATGAATACGGAACGGACGCCACTGATTCAGGTGGAGAGGATGAAAAAATATTATCCCGTTAAGGGCGGGATGATTACACATACGACAGGCTATGTGAAGGCGGTGGATGATGTCAGTTTTTCCATTATGAAAGGGGAAACATTGGGGCTGGTAGGAGAATCGGGCTGCGGTAAGTCTACGATTGGCAGACAGTTAGTCGGACTGGAAAGACCGACGGGCGGCGCGGTTTACTATAAGGGAAAGAATCTGGCCGATATGGGGAAAAAAGAGATGCAGCAGATTCGTACCGGGCTGCAGATGGTGTTTCAGGATCCATATTCTTCCCTAAATCCGAGAAAACATATATACGAAATTCTGGCGCAGCCGATGCTGTACCATAAAGTGTCTGCGAAAGATTCCGTTGAAAAGGATATTTTGAAGATTCTGGACATGGTGGGACTGCCAAAGAATACGCTGGGCAGGTATCCGCATGAATTTTCCGGCGGGCAAAGACAGCGCATTGGCATTGCAAAAGCGCTGTCTTTACATCCGGAATTTATTGTCTGTGACGAACCGGTAAGCGCGCTGGATGTTTCCATACAGGCGCAGATTTTGAATTTATTAAAAAGCCTGCAGAAAGAACTGCATTTGACGTTGCTTTTTGTAGGGCATGGGCTTGGCGCGGTAAACTATGTCAGCGATAGAATCGCTGTCATGTATCTTGGCAAAATTGTAGAAATGGGAGAGGCAAAAGAAATCTTTAGGAATCCGGTACATCCCTATACAAAAGCGTTGTTGGATGCGGCGCCGGTTCCCAATCCGGAGGAGAATGTTTTGGAGCATGGTATTTTACAGGGAGAGGTTGGCAGCAGCGTCAACCCGCCGTCCGGATGCAGATTTCATACAAGGTGTCCTTATGCGCTGGATGAGTGCGGTAGGAACGAGCCTGTGATAAAAGAGGCTAAGGGCGCGGCTGGCGGACATTGTGTGGCCTGTTGGAATGATAAGTGAGTGGAGGCGTCGGCATGGGTAAATATATTTTAAAAAGAATAGTCATCGCAATTCCCGTTCTGATTGGCATTACAATTATTGATTATGCCATTATGTGTCTGGCCGGCAGTCCGCTGGAGATGCTGCAAGGCCCAAGAGTCTCCGAGGGGGCGCTGGAAGCGAAAAAGATTGCGCTTGGTCTGGATAAACCGTTTTATATACAGTATTTTGTCTGGTTAGGACAGCTTTTACATGGCAACCTGGGATATTCCATTAAGTCTTATCAGTCGGTCGCTTCTTTAATAGGAGGTCATTTAGGGCCTACGCTGCTTTTGATGGGCGTATCTTTGATTGTCAGCCTGTTTATTGCAATTCCGGCAGGCATATACAGTGCGGTTCACCAGTATTCCAAGGGAGATTACGCCGTTGTGACGCTTTCTTTTCTGGGAAGCAGTGTGCCGGGATTTTTTCTGTCGTTATTGTTGATTTATATTTTTACCGTCCGGCTGGGAATTTTACCGTCCAGCGGCATGATTACGCTGGGAACGGAGGGCGGCGCCGGGGATGTAGCCAGGCATATGGTAATGCCGGTCATTGTACTGGCGGCTTCTATGGCGGGCAGCAATATCCGCTATATCAGAAGCGCGGTATTGGAGATTTTGCAGCAGGATTATTTGCGAACGGCCAGAGCAAAGGGAATTGGCAGATTTAAAGTCATTTATAAACATGCTTTAAGAAATGCGTTAGTGCCGATTGTCACGGTAATCGGCATGGAAATTCCGATGCTTTTTGGAGGCGCAATTATTATTGAACAGGTTTTTTCCTGGCCGGGACTTGGACTTATGACAATGAGCGCGATCAGCAACAGGGATTATCCCGTGATTATGGGGGTGTGCCTGCTTTCCGCGGTTGTCGTTTTAATCGGCAATTTACTGACGGATATCCTCTATGCGCTGGTAGACCCGACCATTCAACTGCAATAGATTAATAAATCATGGAGAAAAATAATGGAATCACAGGCTATGGAAATGGATAAAATTGCAACGGAAAGTTATGGGCAGACTGTTTTTAGAAGATTTAGAAAACATCATCTGGCAGCGTATAGTCTGGTAGTTTTGGCATTTTTATGCGGCGCGGCCGTTTTAGCGCCCGTTATCGCTCCCTATGACCCGGATACAATCGTCGGTACATTCAGCGGTGCGCCATGCCGGGAATTTATATTGGGAACGGATCAGATAGGCAGGGATGTGTTGAGCAGACTGCTCTACGCGATGAGAATTTCTTTGTTAGTAGGGGTTATGGCGACGTTGATATCGACGGCGGTAGGCGTTGTGCTGGGGCTTTTGGCAGGATATTTCGGCGGCGTTGTGGATATGGTGATCATGCGTTTTACGGATATGGTAATGTCGTTTCCGTATATTTTATTGGTGCTGGTTGCAGCCGCTGTCTTTAAACCTGGTCTTTGGAATATTATCTTGATTCTCGGTTTTGTGGATTGGCCGGGTATCGCAAGGCTTGTAAGAGGCAATGTATTGTCCTTGCGGGAAACCAATTTCGTAAAGGGAAATATTGTGGCGGGTATGCCGCTGCGTCATATTTTATTTTCCGAGATACTGCCGAATACGGTTGCGCCGATTCTCGTTTATGCAACGTCCGTTCTGGCTATTTCCATATTGGACGAAGCGGCGCTTAGTTTTCTCGGCATGGGCGTGCAGCCGCCGACAGCGAGTCTGGGCAATATGTTAAACGGCGCGCAGTCTTTAACGGTGCTGACCGATAAGCCGTGGCTGTGGATTCCGCCGGGGCTGTTGATTATTATATTGGTTATTGCAATTAATTTTGTCGGGGATGCATTAAGAGATGCACTTGACCCGAATGGTGGGAAACGTTAGTGAAAAGAAAGCAGGGATTACTATGCAGGAGTTGGAGCAGGAATTAAAGGAAGCGTTTTACTGGTTTCACAGACATCCGGAACTGTCTTATGAAGAATATGAGACAACAAAGAAAATCCGGGAGTTTTTGACGGCGCATGACATCGAAATTTTACCATATGAACTGGAAACCGGACTGGCAGCCATTATCCGCGGGGAAAAAGACGGCGCAGTGCAGGCGCTTCGCTGCGATATTGACGCGCTTCCGATAGAAGAAAAAACAGACTTAGCGTATCGTTCCGAAATACAGGGTAAGATGCACGCCTGCGGACATGATATGCATATTACGGCGGGGCTTGGCTGCGCCGTGCTGCTGCAGCAAAGAAGAAGTAAATTACAGGGAAATGTTAAAATTATTTTTCAACCGGCGGAGGAAACTTCTCTTGGTGCGTTAAAGATTCTGGAGACCGATGTTATGGAGGATGTAAGCCGCATTTGGGGATTCCATGCAGACCCGACGAACGTGGCCGGTACGATTGGCATTAGAGAGGGATACGTTACGGCGGCCGTGGACAGATTTGTCATTACGGTAAAAGGGGTGGGCTGCCATGGCGCGCATCCGGATGACGGTATTGACCCAATTTTGGTATCGGCAGCAATCATTCAGGCATTGCAGTCTATCGTCAGCAGAAATGTCAATGCGTTTCATCCGTCGTTACTGAGCGTGACAAGGATAAATGCAGGCACAACATGGAACGTTATCCCCGCGCAGGCTGTTATGGAGGGAACCGTCCGTACCATGGAGCGGGAGGATAGAACCCTTTATGAGAAAAAAATACAGGAAATAGTGGTAAATACGGCCAAGGCATATGGCGCGGAGGCGCAGGTGGAATGGATTGCGGGTTCCCCGGCGACGTATAATGATAAGGAAATGGCGGATTTTTGCGCCCGAAAGGCAAAAGAATCAGGCATGAAAGTTGTTTTGGAAGAAAGTTCTTTAGGCGGAGATGATTTCTCGTTTTATGAAGAAAAAATACCGGGCTGCTATTTAAAAGTCGGAACCGGAATCGGGCATCCGATTCATCATCCTGCGTTTTTGGTAAATCCGGATGTGCTGTATACGACAGCCGGGCTTCTTACGGAATTGCTATTGTCCGTGTAACTGGGGCGGAGTGCAGAGAAAGCCGTCCGGGGGCTAGAAATAATCTGAAAAATATGGTTTCTCTACCGGAATCAGGCGTTCCAGCCATGTCAGCATATAGTATTCCGTTTGGAGTTTTTCATGCTCATAGAGATAAGTAGGTCTTTTATACCCCATCAGCATGGTTGTTAAGGTATTGATAGACAATTCCACAACGTTGATGGACTGGTTGTTTTCCACCCGCTCGCATATCGTCTTGCCGTTATGCCAGGAAAGCATATAGTCGCCCTCGTTCCAAGGAGCCATCCGGTCATGGACAAGAAAGTGGAGTTTGAGGTCTTCAGGCTGTATCTGATAGGGATATTCCGTCAAAAATTCTTTTACATCAACAATACGCGCCATAATGTATGGGGAGATAGTTTCCGTAATTTCGCTGTCTTCAAATAAGTACGCCATCGTTTCACCGGAATAGTTATTTCCCTGTACCTGCGTAATCATGGAAAAATGCGCACTGATATAGTTCCATAGGCCGTAGTTGGCCTCAATATTCAAATAAACCATTTCTTTGATGTGGAAAATTTCATTGGCAATATAATAGACAACATAGCCAAGAGGTTTATGTTCTTTACTGTAGTAGACTGCGGCAATGATATCCTCGTTATCCCAACGCCAGTATTCTTCCCATGCCAGATTATCGCGAATGAGCGCGCCATGCCTTTGCAGGGCAAAATAGGAATGTACATTATGGTAGTCTTCAGAATCCAGGCTGACCCGTTCCACCATGCCGTCTACCGGAACCGCTTTGGGAAGCTGCGTGTCTTTTACGACAAAGGTGAGTTTGTCCGATACGATTTCCCATCCCATTTTTCGATAGAAAGGAATGGAATATGGATAGAGAAAGGAAATCAGCATACCGTTTTGATGTATGTAATCGAGGGCATGTCTCATAAGAGAGTGAATCAATCCTCTGCCGGTATATTCCGGATAGGTGGCAACACCGGTAATGCCGCCCATATCCATAATTTCATCCAGAATATTTACTTTCATGGAGTATACAACAATCATAGAGGCCAGTTTTTCCTGATAAAACCAGCCTAAGACATAAGCTTCTTTCAGTATCGGGCTTTTGGCGGATTTGATTTCCTCCTGCTGCCAGCCTGTTTGAAAAAGGTCGTAAGAGGTGACCTGAAAAGCATATTGCAGCAGTGCGTTGAACTGTTCCAAGTCGTTTTCCCCCAGTTCCCGCATTTTAAAATTTCCGTTTTCCTCGATATAAGTATATTGCTGTATCTCACTCATAAAAGTTCCCCATTCTGACTTCTTATTTCGTAAAATATTTGGCATATTTGCCGTTGTCTGCATCAAAGAAGCAAAAGCCGATAATGCCGCGGCCGGTATGTGCGCCGATTGCGCATCCGACAACAGAAGTCATAACGGATTTGGGATGAAAAGTCTCTTCGACCATATCCTGAACAAAGGCAAGCGATTCACGGTCTTCCCCATGGCAGAGCGCAACTGTCTGATTTTCCAGATGGAATCCGGCCTCATTTGCGTATTCGATAAGATAGCGAAGCGATTTTTTGCGCCCGCGCACCGTTTTGATAACGGACAGGGCGCCTTTGTCATCGACTATCAGTACCGGTTTCATATCCAGCGTTTCGGCAAGCGTGCCTTTGAACTTGGTAAGACGTCCGCCTTTTATGAGATAGGCAAGCGTCTGGACGGTAAAAACGTGTTTGATATGCGATATAAAATAGTCCGCCGCTTCTATAATTTCTTCTTTAGACGCGCCTTTCTCTAACATAGTAACCAGTTTGGAAACAAGCAGGCCAAAACCAATCGATGCGCATTTGGAGTCGATAATCGTTAAGTCAAAGTCGGGATAGTCCTCCAGAACATTGTTTTTGGCAATGTTGGCGGCATTAAAGGTTCCTGCGATTCCCGTTGAAAAGCAGAGGTAAATAATAGTGTCTTTCGCCTGTGCATACGGCGTAAAAGCGTCCGTAAACATGGCGGGATTGATGTGGTAAGTTTTTACATCGCGTTTGATATCATCCAGAATATTATAAAACTCTTCCGTTTGAATCGTTGTGCCGTCAAAATAATCCACGTCATCTATGACAACAGGCGTCGGGATGACATGGAGATTGTGTTCTTTAATATAATCTTTAGGTAAATCGCTTGCGGAATCGGTAATAATACGAAGCATAATGTTTTCCCTCTTTATTTTGATATAAAATACTTCTTTTATCATACGGTATGATGGCAAACTTTGCAAGTTAAGAAAAAATAAAATTGTCAAAATACGGGTAGTAGTATATAATTGAAAGATAAAAAATGTAAGGAGCATGTCATGTTATTTCAGTCTGTTGAATTTATTGTTTTTCTTTTAATAATATGGGTATGCTACTGGAAAATGCCGCCGCGTTACAGATGGGTTCTCATGTTGGCGGCAGGCTGTTTTTATTATTCTTTGTGGAATATAAAATATATTGCGTTAATTTTGGTTGTGGCGGCATTCTCCTATATGGCTGCGCGCTGTATGGAAAATAAGCAGGAGCGCTGCAGAAAAGTAATATTGATTGCGGATATTGTTTTTGAACTGGCCGTTTTATTTGTATTTAAATATCTCGGCTTTTTTGGGGAAATATGCAATGATATTTTATCTTTGTTTGGAAATTCCGCACAGATTTCTGTTTTTCAACTGGTTTTGCCGGTTGGAATTTCTTTTTATATTTTTCAAACGCTTGCTTATGTGATAGACGTATATACCGGAAAAATCTTACCGGAGAAGCACATTGGCTGTTTTTTGGAGAGCGTTATCTTTTTCCCGATTTTATTGGCGGGGCCGATTGAGAGAATCCAGCGTCTGACCGCGCAGTTTAGGGAAGAAAAGGTATTCTCCTATGAAAATGCCTGCATGGCGTTACAACGCATTTTATTGGGCTATATGAAAAAAATGATTATTGCGGACAGTCTGGCGGCTGTGATTGACAGAATTTATGGAGACATGGAAACTTACAGGGGATTTCCGCTTCTTTTGGCAATTTTATTTTACTCTGTCCAGATTTATTGTGATTTTTCCGGCTATTCGGATATTGCCATCGGTGTGGCAGGATTATTCGGCATCCATATACAGCCCAATTTCAGACAGCCCTATTTTGCTGATTCCTTAAAGGATTTTTGGAAGAGGTGGCATATTTCTCTTACCTCATGGTTTCGCGAGTATATATACATTCCGCTTGGCGGCAGCAGGGTGTCTGATTGGAAAATATACAGAAACGTGATGTGTGTATATTTATTGAGCGGATTGTGGCATGGGGCAGCCTGGACATTTTTGATATGGGGTGGACTAAATGGAGCGCTGCAGGTGGTGGAAAGCGTATTTAGAAAAAATGTGCATATACATTCTTTTCCTAAAATTGGCAGGCAGATAGTTACGTTTGTGTTAGTGAGCATTATGTGGGTCTTTTTTAGGATGGATTCCCTAGCGGACGCAGTTTTTGTCCTCAGGCATTGCTTGGACGGCGTCGGTGCATTCGGCGCTTATATAACGGGAGGCATTCAGTTATTGGAGCTGCCGAAAATGCAGGTTTGCCTTTTAGGCATATTTTTACTGTTATTATTCTTTTTCGACCGGATGCAGGAAAAGGGGAAAGAAAAGATATTCCATGGATATCAGGTGAGTATTGTATTTATGATAGCCATGCTCTATTATTGTAAATATGGGATTGACAGTGGAACTTTTATTTATTTCCAATTTTAAAAGGCTTTATAGGAAAGGGTAGGTTATAAAGTTGAAAAAGTTTTTGATAAGAACGGCGGGAATTGTATGCGGGGCGTGTTTTCTGTTTCTGCTGTTGAATATAGCCTATTATGTAATGACAAAAGATTCCAGACAGGTGGCGTTTGAAGTTTATGACGCGGCGGATAAAGCGGGCGTCAATGACGGCTATACGGGATTGGTTTTGGGCGACAGTGTGGCAAGACAGATTTTTCAGCCGAAATATCAGGAGGAAAGCGATGATATATGTTATCTTGCGACCAATCAGGCGGTTACAACCATCGGCAATTTCGTATTGATGGAGCGGTTTCTAGAAAACAATCCTCAGATAGAAGATGTGTATTATATAGCGCGGCCGGACAGCATTATGGGGAATCCTAATTTCATATACACATACAGTTATTTTGTGACACCTTTATATAACGAGTTGTTTCTGCAATATTTAGAGCCGGAAACAAAAGCGGAACTGGAGAATGTTTATGGACGTTTTTTTGTGAGCAGGGAGTTCCCGAAATGGATGCTTGCCAAATATCCGAAATTGCTGGATATCTATCAAAACGGACGCCGGCGTATACAACAGATGAAAAGAAAGGCAGACGGCGGGGAAGAAATGGATATGGCTGCCATTTATTTGGGAAAAATGAAAGCGGTTTGTGACGAAAAGAATATTAGATTCCATTTATTAGCCCCCCCTATTCCGGAAAATTATGAATATTTTTTGGAAGAAATGCAGGATAGACTGTATTTTGAGGGCGAAGAGGAATTGTTAAATCGTTATATGGACAGCATTATCTATGTAAGTGAGGACGAACTGGTGGATGGTGTTCATATGAGCGATTCCTATTTGGAAAAGAACAGGGAGAGTATTAGGGAGAGACTGTTAGAACAATAATGAGGATGATACTATGACAGCAAAACAAAAAGATAAAATATTATTAGGAATGTTTTTCCTTGGTACATTTCTTGTAAGAATTTTTTATATTACAAAAGTAAAGGGGCCGTTTGTCTATACGGATGAATTGGGATATTGGGGCCATGCCGCAGCCGTGACCGGTCATACATGGGCGGGAGTTATGCAGAATATGCCGTGGTATGCTTTCGGTTACAGCCTGCTTTTGGCGCCTCTTTTCTTGATTACGACAAATATGCTTGTCATGTATAGAATGGCGGTAATTATCAATATTGTGCTAAGCCTGATAAATTTCTGGCTGGCTTTTAAAGTGATACAAAAAGCTGCGCCGGAGATTTCCGGAGTATTGCCGATAGGAGCCATAGCATTTACGGCAACATCTTATTCCACTTATATTTTCAATTCCTATATCGGATGGAGCGAGACATTGCTTGTTTTTTTGCTGTGGCTGCTTTTATATGAGTTGATTCTATTGGAAGAAAAGCCGGGCATTGGAAAAGGTATTTTAATTGGCTTGACAGCCGGATATGCCTATATGGTTCATAACAGGATGTTGGCTGTTATTGCTGCATTGATATTGACAATGCTTCTGCTGGTATGGACAAAAAAAATCAGAATACGGCATTTTTTATCCGTAGTGATTGCAATAGTTTTATTGTTTGGGCTTTCCTCCATTGGAAAGCAGTATTTTAATGATTTACTGGTAAATAATACCGTGTTGCAAAATGCAGGGGGCAACATTGCTTCAGGAGGGGCGAATACGCTTTCCGGACAGATGGGAAAATTTAGGGAAATTTTGACAACAGATGGGATAAAAAGTTTTCTTCTTAATACTATTGGTCAGATATGGCAGCTTTTATCGGCAACTTATTTATTGGCCGGGCTGGGGATTGTTTTTTGTATTGATAAAGGAATAAGGGCGCTAAAGGAAAAGTTAAATATTAGTTTATATATATTTCCACTTATCGCATTGGCCGGAACAATAGCGATGACGAGCCTGTTTTTTATTGAAAATGCTGTTAATCCTACGGAAAGTATGGTTCGGATAGACACTTTATTTTATGGAAGATATAGTGATGTTTTATTGGGATTTTTTACTATGATGGCCTTGCTTTTCTTATATGAAAAAAGAGAGAAAAAAACATATGCAGCCCATATAATGCCGGTTTATGCAATTTATTTGACAGTATCATTTATTGTATATTACAATTTAAAAGATATAGAAAACTTTTATTTAAATACGGTTTCGGCAGTGGGAATCTATGTTTTTCACTGGCTGGGAGAGTTCAGCGTTTTAAAGTGTGTGTTAATTGCAATATGTGTAGGCACACTTTGTTGGATATTTTCCCTGACAAAGATGCCAAAGAAAATAAACCGCTATATTATATGTTTATTGCTTATCTTCTTTTTTTCTACAACCGCACTGGCGTGTATGCGTATCGTGATAAGAGGAGAAAATGATTATATACAGCAATATGCGCAGATTTTTGATTTTTTGAATGAAAATACAAAAAAAGAAGACATTATTTATACGACTGCGGAAGGAAAACCAGCCTATGATTTGCAGACGAGAGTGGTGGATAAGGCGGTTATCGGTATCGATAAAAGTCAAATGAATGCGATAACGGGTTCTCCGTATATCGTAATGTCCGAACAGGATTATGCGGATTATGCCGATGAAGGATATGCTATGTGTCTGCAGGTAAAGGACTATGTCATCATACAAAGAAAGGCGCAATAATATGAAACTGATAATACAGATTCCATGCTATAACGAAGAGGAAACATTGGAGATTGCTTTAAATGCACTTCCAAAACACATTGATGGTATTGACGAAATAGAATATTTGATTATTAACGACGGCAGTATGGACAAAACGGTGGAAGTTGCAAAGAACTGGGGTGTTCATTATATTGTTAATTTTAAAAGAAATAAAGGGCTTGCCCGCGGGTTTATGGCAGGATTGGATGAGGCATTAAAGCAGGGGGGGGATATTATTGTCAATACCGATGCGGACAATCAGTACTGCGGTGACGATATTGAAAAGCTGGTGACTCCGATTCTTGAGGAAAAAGCCGATATTGTCATTGGAGCGCGTCCGATTGATTCGATTTCCCATTTTTCCTTTTTGAAAAAGAAGCTGCAGCATTTAGGCTCCTGGTTTGTCAGGGTGGCGTCTGATACGGATATTCCGGATGCGCCCAGTGGTTTTCGCGCTATTTCCCGGGATGCGGCTATGCGTCTGCATGTCATTAATGAGTATACATATACGTTAGAGACTATCATACAGGCAGGACAGGAGAAAATTGCGATTACTTCCGTTCCCATACGGACGAATGCGGAATTGCGGCCGTCCAGGCTTTTTCATAGTATGCGCGCTTATATTAAAAAGTCTGCTTTGACAATTATAAGAGCTTTTATGATGTATAAGCCGCTTAAATTTTTCAGTATTATCGGCACGATTCCATTTACGATGGGAATGCTGCTGGGAATCCGTTATCTGATTTATTTAGCAAATGACCCTCATGCCGGACATGTTCAATCATTAATTTTGGCAGCTATTTTATTATTGATAGGCGTACAAACTTATATTGTGGGTTTACATGCTGATGTTATGGCGGCAAACCGCAAAATGATTGAAGAAATTAAATATCATCTTAAAAAAATGGAGTATGACAATCAGGAGAAAAAGTAATGTATTCGGAATATGTATTAAAAATGGCGCCTAGAGTATTGACGCAAGTGGACAGAGATAAACATTCTAAGAATTACGGTGACTGCGATAGGAATCATTGGCATTTAAAAATTCGGGATTTTTCTTCCGCAATCTTACAGCAGACGGGGCTGACATTGGCATTACTATATATGGTGGATTTTCCGGGAAACTGTTTTTATCAGAAAGACGTTGTGCGGGAATGGGCGATAGGTACAGTTTATTATTGGAAGTCTATTCAGTTAAAGGATGGAAGCTTTAACGAATATTATCCGCACGAGCATGGTTTTCCACCGACGGCGTTTTCTCTTTATGCAATGTGTGAAGTATATAAACGTCTGGATATGCAGGATGAAAACATCTTGCAGGCATTTGAAAAGACGGCCGGATATTTGTCTGCACACATAGAAAAGAAGGCGTATAATCAGGAACTGGCCTCTATTGCGGCATTATATTCGGCCTATACTGTTTTACAAAAAGATTGGATTTTAGATGGATTAAATAAAAAACTGGAAAGAATCTTAGCATTACAGTCCAAAGAAGGCTGGTTTCCTGAATATGGCGGGGCGGATATCGGATACTTAAGCGTGTCCTTAGATATGCTGGCGGAGTATTACTGGATGAGCCATGATGAGAAAGTTCTGGAGCCATTAAACAAAATGATGGGATTTTTGAAATATTTTGTACATCCGGATGTTTCAGTGGGAGGAGAGTATGCTTCCCGAAATACGATTTATTTTTTACCGAATGGGCTTCAGGTTATGAGCAATCTGGGCAATCAGGATGCAGCGGCGATGCTGCAGTTTTTATATCGTAACTGCGAAAAAGATTTTTATTTCCTTGATGCAGTGGATGACCGTTATTTTTCCCATTATCTGCTGCATTCTTTTCTGCGGGCGATTGAAAAAGCAAAGGATGGAAAAAATAAGACACAGCCCGATGTGAAACTGCCGTTTGCTTATGAGCAGGAGCATTATTTTGCGGAGGCAGGATTACTTTCCTGTACCAGAGGCAATATCTATATGATAGTCGGTGCATCGAAAGGCGGTGTGTGCAGGATTTTTAAAGGTGATAAGGAATGCTTTGCCGATTATGGTTATCGTGTGAAACTGGATGAGGGGAAAGTGGCGGCAACTAATTGGCAGAGTGCGGATTACCAAATAGAGTATGAGGCATGCAGAATCAAAATAAGCGGACATATGAATATGGTAAAACAAAAAGTTGCCACACCGTTTATGCTTTTTGGTCTGCGCGTCGTATCGGCGATTGTAGGAAATAGAATTATCGGTATGTTAAAAAGACTGATTATTTTAGTGGATAAAAAAACAAATATCCGGTTTGAAAGAATGATATTTTTACAAAAAGATAAAATTGTGATAGATGATGTTATTTCCAGTCAGGACAAGATTTGCCTGGAATGTGCAGATAGTTTTTCATTGCGGCATGTAGCTTCGGGAAAGTTTTTTTCACTGTCGGATATCGGCTGTCACAGCAGGAAACAGTACCCGGATATAAACAATATCAGAATACAGAGAGTATTTCATTTTGACAGTGAGCAGATGGAAGAAAAGGTACTGATGCCATGAAAGGAACGGGATTTGATGCATTAAAAACGGAAGTCATAGAGTGTGATTTGTGTACACGCTGTGGAACCTGTATCGGCATATGTCCGGTAAATACTCTTTCATATACAAAGGAAAAGATTACCAATACGGATAATCGTTGTATTCAGTGCGGTATGTGCAGAGATGTTTGTCCGGGAAAAGAGTTTTCTTTTCCCGAATGGTCTGAAAAATTGTTTGAAAAAAGCTATGATACAGGGAAATTATTTGGTGCGTATCAAAGTATTTGGAATGCTTATGCAAAAGAAGAGAAAATCCGCCATATTGGCTCTTCCGGCGGCGTTATTACGCAGTTGCTTTTATTTTTATTAGAGAAAAATGTGGTTGAGGGCGTTGTCGGTGTTAGAAGAAAAAAGAATTCTCCATGTGAATTTGAATCTTTTATTGCAAAAAACAGAGAGCAGATTATAGAGGCGGCACAGTCGAAATATGTTATGTTGCCGGTTAATCAGGTGATTCGCGATATTAAAAAGAGCGGTAAAAAGGTAGCATACGTGGGACTGCCATGTCAGATTCACGGAATGAGAAAGGCAATGGATAAAAACGTCTGGTTAAAGGAACAGGTTGTTGTTTTGCTTGCGCCATTTTGTGGTTTTAACATGGAGTATGAGGCAACGGATTATTTAATTGCTAAGAGCAAAATCCGGAAAGAAAATATAGAATATATAAGCTACCGGTATAAAAGGGGAAATGACACAGGATTTTATATAAAAGAAAAAAATGGTGGGGAATTTTTTGTTAATAAACATGGGTATACGTTTTTGAATCTTTTATTTTCCCCAAAGCGATGTTGGAAATGTTTTGATTATAGCGGCGAATTTGCAGATATTTCTGTCGGGGATGCATGGGAGAAAGGGCAGGGGTTTTCAAGAGTTATCGTAAGAACAGATACGGGAAAACAGTTGTTTGATGCTGTAAAAGGACAGGGTATTATATATGCCGAATCTGCGGATGAAAAGGCTATTATTAAGACGCAGAATAAGGTAGTTACTTATAAGAAGAAGCAGATTGCGGTTCGGGCAAAACAAATGAAGTCTTTTCCCGAGTATGGCTTAGAATTTGATAAGGTCAGCCAAAAGATACAAATAAAAGGAGTTTTGTTATATTTTATATTAGCCTTTTTTAAAACTTCTGTTGGCAGATGTGCGATTCGGATATTACCGTTTCAACAGTTGGTAAAAATCAGTGGAAAAATAAAGGGTAGGGAAGTGACACAGATTGAAAATTGACAATATATTTGAAAAAAAAGAAGCATGCCGCTATATATTCTGGGGTGTTATGACTGTGTTGCTCAATTATTTCAGTTATCTTTTCTTAAAACAATTTTTGGCATATCAGATTGCTAATTTGCTCAGTCTTATCATAACGAAAGTATTTGCTTATTGTACGAATAAAAAATTTGTTTTCCGCACCAAGACGAATTTTAAAGAGCAGTTGACAGAAATTATTCGTTATATTCTGGGCAGAGGATTTACTGGTGTTGTTGATTTTGTCGGTTTGATTGTACTTGTGGATGTTTTTTTCATAGATGACAAACTAGGAAAAATGGTGATGATTGTTATAACGACGGCGCTAAACTACATCCTTGGTAAACTGTTTGTCTTTAAAGACACGCAGGACCAAAACTCCGCATAACTAAAACCCCACTTGCGCTATTTCATATTTTTGGTATAGTATATTATCGGAGGATAAATGGAAAATAAATGATTTTAACATTCATAAACTGGTTTTATATAACGTTGACCGCCGCAATCATGGGGATTGGCGTTTTGACCTTGTTAAAAAAGACGACCGGATATGCGTGTAAGGAAGCGGATGTATGCCTTTTTACGGGAATCGCTTTTGTGACGGCTTATGCCGAGATTTTCAGCCTTTTTTATAAAGTAGCCGGACTGGCGAATGCGTTTTTACTTCTCCTTTGTATTTTAACCGCGGTTTTATGCAGAAAGCAAATTGCTGATTTGCTAAAAATGCTGTATCAGAAAGCCTTGTGCATAAAAAAGGCAAAATTGTCCAAATCGACGGTTATCCATGCAACGCTTATCGTGGCGGTATTTATGTTATTTTGGTTTATTGCGTGCCAGAGAGCGTATCATGCGGATACTGATTTATATCATGCCCAGGCTATTAGGTGGCTGGAAGAATACGGTGTTGTAAAGGGGCTTGGCAATCTGCATAATCGCTTTGCCTATAATAGCGCATTTATGCCGCTGCAGGCTTTATATAGCTGGGCGTTTTTAATAGACCAGTCCATGCACGTGATGAACGCATATTTATGTATGCTTGTCACTGTGTATGCGCTTATCAAATTTCCGTGTCAAAAAGGAAAATATAAAGCATCGAACTGCTTTATGCCGGTAATTATTTTATATGATATGATAAATATGGGAACGATGGCTTCTCCGGGAACGGACCACTTTGTTTTGTTGTTTTTACTGTATTTATTAAGTAAGTGGTGCGATTACGCAGAGGAAAAAGAAACCCCGTCGGAAGCATACGGACTGCTTTGCCTACTGGCATTGTATGCCCTGACCGTAAAATTGTCCGTTGCCATGATTATGATTTTGACGCTAAAGCCCGCAGTGGAACTGATAAAAGCAAAACGGGGCAAAACGATAGGTGTTTTGATTACGGCCGGATTGTTTATTTTACTGCCGTTTTGTATCAGAAATTTTATCATATCGGGCTATTTCGTGTATCCGATGACAGTATCGGGATTTTTTGACGTAGACTGGAAAATGCTGCCGTATTCGGTAGAATTTGATAAAATGGAAATTGCGGCATATGGAAAAGGCGTGTATGATATATTCAGATATCGTGAAGTATGGGATATGTCTATTATGGAGTGGTTTCCCGAGTGGTGGCAGGCAAAAGAATTATGGTTTAAAATAATGCTTGCTTCCCATCTTGTGCTGCTTCCTGTTTTTGTCATGATAAATATTATAAAAATTAGAAAAAAACAGCAACCCTATGATATTGTACTTAATATTACAGTCCTTGCACAGTTTGCATACTGGCTGCTGTTAGCGCCGCTTGACAGGTACGGCAGTATTGTTTTATTTTTGATTCCCTGTATGGTAATCATTCATATGCTGGAGAGTCAAAAAGAGACAGCCGTAAAATGTTATCAGACAGCAATGCCTTTTATGCTGGCGGCACTAATGATATGTCTGATTTGCCAGACAGGACGTTATATAGAGAAACTTCCTTTGAAACGTTCTTCCTATTATGTATATCGGGAGTGTTATGAAATAGAATGGGAAGGTCTTACAGTATATGGACCGGATGAGGATAACTATACAGGATATTATGCTTTTCCGGGTACGCCATGTGTTGATATGTTACAATATATGGAACTTCGTGGTTCAACAATAGAGGATGGTTTTAGAATGAAAGAAGAATATAAACAGATGAAACTTGCGACAAACGGAACCGTGATGGAGCAGTAAAAGCAGCAGAATATTTAAAACTTTGCTTTATTAGGGAGGAGAATAATTATGTATCAGAAAGTCGATGCCAGCTTAAATTTTGTGGACAGAGAAAAAGAAGTCTGTCAGTTCTGGAAAGAAAACAATATTTTTGAAAAGAGTATGGAAAATCGAAAAGAAGGTGAGACATACACGTTTTATGACGGTCCGCCGACGGCAAACGGAAAGCCGCATATTGGACATGTTTTAACCCGCGTTATCAAAGATATGATTCCGCGTTACCGTACCATGAAAGGATATATGGTGCCGCGAAAAGCGGGCTGGGATACGCACGGGCTTCCGGTGGAGCTGGAAGTCGAGAAACTGTTGGGACTGGATGGGAAAGAACAGATAGAAGAATACGGCTTAGACCCTTTTATCAGCAAATGTAAGGAATCTGTCTGGAAATATAAAGGTATGTGGGAGGATTTCTCCGGCACGGTCGGATTCTGGGCGGATATGAACGACCCGTATGTTACCTATCATGATGATTTTATCGAGTCGGAGTGGTGGGCGTTAAAACAGATTTGGGATAAAGGATTATTATATAAAGGATTTAAGATTGTACCGTACTGCCCGCGCTGTGGAACGCCGCTTTCCTCCCATGAGGTGGCGCAGGGATATAAAGCGGTAAAAGAACGTTCTGCGGTAGTGCGTTTTAAAGTAATGGGTGAGGACGCTTATTTTCTTGCATGGACGACAACGCCGTGGACGCTTCCTTCTAACGTGGCGCTCTGCGTCAATCCTGATGAACAATATGTGAAAGTAAAGGCGGCGGACGGCTATACTTATTATATGGCACAGGCGCTTTTGGACAGCGTACTTGGTAAACTGAAAGCGGAAGGTGATTCCGATAATGCAGACAGCGCGCCATATACGATATTGGAAACTTATAAAGGAACTGACTTGGAATATAAGGAATATGAGCCTTTATTTGCCTGTGCGGGAGAGGCGGCGGCAAAACAGCATAAAAAAGGCCACTATGTGACATGTGATAATTATGTTACGATGACGGACGGTACGGGTATCGTCCATATTGCGCCTGCATTCGGTGAGGACGACGCACAGGTGGGACGTAAATATGATTTGCCGTTTGTACAGTTTGTTGACGGCAAGGGCGAGATGACGCAGGAGACGGCTTACGCGGGTCTTTTCGTAAAAAAAGCCGACCCGGAAATTTTAAAGGATTTGGACAAAGAGGGAAAATTATTCGACGCGCCTAAATTTGAACATGATTATCCGTTCTGCTGGAGATGCGATACGCCGCTTATCTACTATGCGCGCGAATCGTGGTTTATCAAAATGACGGCGGTGCGGAACGATTTAGTCCGCAATAACAAGACGGTCAACTGGATTCCCGAATCCATCGGTGAAGGACGTTTCGGCAACTGGCTGGAGAATATCCAGGACTGGGGCATTTCCCGTAACCGTTACTGGGGAACGCCGCTCAACGTATGGGAATGCGGCGAATGCGGACATATGGAATCCATCGGTTCCCGTGAGGAGCTTGCTAAAATGAGCGGCAATCCGAATGCGCAGACGGTGGAACTTCACAGACCGTACATTGATGAAATCACCATTACCTGTCCGAAATGCGGCAAGACGATGAAGAGAGTGCCGGAAGTTATCGACTGCTGGTTTGATTCGGGGGCCATGCCTTTCGCACAGCATCATTATCCGTTTGAAAATAAGGAACTTTTTGAGCAGCAGTTCCCGGCGCAGTTTATTTCCGAGGCTGTTGACCAGACTCGCGGCTGGTTCTATTCCCTGATGGCGGAGTCTACGCTTTTATTCAATAAAGCGCCGTTTGAAAACGTCATCGTATTAGGTCATGTGCAGGATGAAAACGGGCAGAAGATGTCGAAGTCCAAGGGCAATGCCGTAGATCCGTTTGAGGCGTTGGAGACATACGGGGCGGACGCTATCCGCTGGTATTTCTATATCAATTCCGCGCCGTGGCTTCCCAACCGTTTCCACGGTAAGGCGGTACAGGAGGGACAGCGTAAATTCCTCGGCACGTTATGGAATACCTATGCGTTCTTTGTTTTGTATGCGAATATTGATAATTTCGACGCTACGCAATATACATTGGATTATGATAATCTTCCGGTTATGGATAAATGGCTGTTATCCAAGTTAAATACCGCGGTAAAAGAAGTGGATAATAACCTGAATGAATATAAAATTCCGGAGGCGGCAAGAGTCCTTGACAACTTTGTGGACGAGATGAGCAACTGGTATGTCAGAAGAAGCCGCGAGCGTTTCTGGGCAAAGGGCATGGAGCAGGATAAAATCAATGCGTATATGACGCTCTATACGGCTCTTGTAACGATTAGCAAGTGCGCCGCGCCTATGATTCCTTTCATGACGGAGGAAATATATCTGAATCTGGTAAAAAGCATCGATAAAGACGCGCCGGAGAGCATTCATCTGTGCGACTTTCCTGTCGAGGATGAAAAGATGATTGATACGAAACTCGAAGAAGATATGGAGGAAGTTTTGAAAATCGTCGTCATGGGACGCGCGGCGCGTAACGCGGCGAATATCAAAAACCGCCAGCCCATCGGCATGATGTTTGTCAAAGCGGAGAATGCGCTGGGCGAATTTTATCAGGAGATTGTAAAAGACGAGTTAAACGTAAAAGAAATTCAGTTTACGGACGACGTCAGGGCGTTTACCAGCTACAGCTTTAAACCGCAGCTTCGCACCGTGGGACCTAAATACGGCAAACAGCTTGGCGGCATCCAGAAAACGCTGGCTTCTTTGGACAGCAATCAGGCGATGGATACGCTGAATGCAGACGGCGCGCTGACCTTTGATATCGACGGTGTGAAAGTGGTTCTGGAAAAAGATGATTTATTGATTGAGATGGCGCAGAAAGACGGTTATGTATCGGAAGCGGACAATGTTATGACCGTTGTGCTTGACACCAATTTAACAAAAGAACTGATTGAAGAGGGCTTTGTATACGAAGTTATCAGCAAGATTCAGACGATGCGCAAGGACGCCGATTTTGAGGTGATGGATAACATTACCGTATCTATCTGTGATAACGACAAGATTATGGACATCGTACGAAAGAATGAAGAAATGATTGCCGCCAAAGTGCTTGCCAAAAGCATTGTGGAGGGAAAAGCCCTGCCGGTATCGAAAGAGTGGAATGTCAACGGCGAGAAAGTAGTCATTGCGATAGAAAAAGTGTAGGGGAAAACTATCAAATGATAATTTTAGCAGATTGATGGTAGTCAAAAAAAGAAATACAGGATATAATAAAATCTGTATAGATATTTTTTAGAGCGAAAGACAGACAAGGAGGAAGTCAGATGCAGAAGAAAGCAGCGACATTTGATACGGAGTTGTTTAAGCGAAGCGTACTTTATAATGTTAAGACGCTGTATCGTAAAACATTGGAGGAGGCGACCGACCAGCAGATTTTTCAGGCGGTGTCCTATGCGATTAAGGATGCTATCGTGGACCAGTGGTTGACGAGCCAGCAGGAATATGAAAAACAGGACCCTAAGATGGTATATTATCTGTCCATGGAGTTTTTGATGGGACGCGCGCTTGGCAACAATCTGATTAACTTACAGGCATATGATGTGTTTAAGAAAGCGTTGGAGGAACTTGGCATTGACCTCAATGTGGTAGAGGATCAGGAGCCGGATGCGGCGCTTGGTAACGGCGGTCTGGGAAGGCTGGCGGCGTGTTTTCTGGATTCCCTTGCGACATTGGGATATGCGGCGTATGGCTGCGGCATCCGTTACCGCTATGGTATGTTTAAACAGGAAATTAAGGACGGTTATCAGGTGGAAGTGCCGGATAACTGGTTAAAAGACGGCAATCCGTTTGAACTGCGCAGACCGGAATATGCCAAAGAGGTAAAATTCGGCGGCTATGTGAATGTCTATGTGGATGAGAACGGCAGAAACAACTTCAAGCAGGAGGGCTACCAGTCCGTAAGGGCGATTCCTTATGATATCCCGATTGTCGGATACGGCAACGGCATTGTCAATACGCTGCGTATCTGGGACGCGGAACCGGTGGAATGCTTCCAGCTTGATTCCTTTGATAAAGGCGATTACCACAAGGCGGTGGAGCAGGAGAACCTCGCCAGAAATATCGTCGAGGTGCTTTATCCAAACGACAATCACTACGCGGGCAAAGAGCTTCGCTTAAAACAGCAGTATTTCTTTATTTCCGCATCCGTACAGGAAGCGGTGGAAAAATATATGCGCAAGCATAAAAATATTAAGAAATTCCATGAAAAGGTAACGTTCCAGTTAAACGACACCCATCCGACGGTAGCCGTTGCGGAATTGATGCGTATTTTGATGGATGACTATTATTTGACATGGGATGAGGCATGGGAGGTTACGACCAAGACCTGTGCATACACGAACCACACGATTATGGCGGAAGCATTGGAAAAATGGCCGATTGAACTGTTCTCCAGACTGCTCCCCCGTGTATATCAAATTGTGGAAGAAATTAACCGCAGATTTATTGCCAGAATCGAGCAGATGTATCCGGGCAATCAGGAAAAAATCAGTAAGATGGCGATTATCTATGACGGTCAGGTGAAGATGGCGCATCTTGCCATTGCCGCAGGTTATTCCGTAAACGGCGTTGCAAGATTACATACGGAGATTTTGAAGAACCAGGAATTGAAAGATTTCTATGAGATGATGCCGGAGAAGTTCAATAATAAGACAAACGGCATTACGCAGAGACGTTTCCTTCTGCACGGCAATCCGCTTCTTGCCGACTGGGTAACGGCGCATGTGGGAAGCGACTGGATTACGGATTTGCCCAAGATTAATAAATTAAAAGTATATGCCGATGATGAAAAGGCGCAGCAGGAGTTTATGAATATCAAGTATCAGAACAAGGTGCGTCTTGCCAAATATATCTTGGAGCATAACGGTATTGAAGTAGACCCGCGTTCTATCTTCGACGTACAGGTTAAGAGACTGCATGAATATAAACGCCAGTTAATGAACATTCTGCACGTTATGTATCTGTATAATGAATTAAAGGAACATCCGGATATGGAATTTTATCCGAGAACCTTTATCTTCGGCGCAAAGGCGGCGGCAGGTTATATGAATGCGAAGCTGACGATTAAGCTGATTAATTCGGTTGCAGATGTTATTAATAATGACGAGAGCATAAATGGTAAGATTAAAGTGGTATTTATCGAAAACTACCGTGTATCCAATGCAGAGATGATTTTTGCGGCGTCCGATGTATCGGAGCAGATTTCAACGGCAAGTAAGGAGGCTTCCGGAACCGGTAACATGAAGTTTATGTTAAACGGCGCGCTGACGATTGGCACGATGGACGGCGCCAATGTGGAAATTGTGGAGGAAGTCGGGGAAGAAAATGCCTTTATTTTCGGTTTAAGTTCCGACGAGGTTATCAAATATGAAAATTACGGCGGATATGACCCGATGGATATTTTCAATAACGACCCTGATATCAGAAAAGTGCTGATGCAGTTGATTAACGGAACCTATTCACCGAATGACCCTGACCTGTTCAGGACATTGTATAACTCTTTGTTAAATACGCAGAGTACATCCAAGGCTGATACTTATTTTATCCTGAAAGACTTCAAGTCTTACGCGGCGGCGCAGCGCAAGGTGGAAGAAGCGTATAAGGACGAGAAGAGATGGGCAAGAAGCGCGATTTTAAACGTGGCGTGTTCCGGTAAGTTCACTTCTGACAGAACCATTCAGGAATATGTGGATGATATCTGGAAACTGGATAAGGTAGTGATACCGAAAAAGATAGGTAAATAAAAAGAGGCTGTATAGCATATGCTATTTGGAAAGAGCTGTTGCAAAAGTAGATAACGTCTACCGGAACAATGGCTCTTTTGCATAAGCCGCAGACAGGAAGAAAGCGAGGTTATAGTGATGGAAAAAGCAATACTGGTAGGAATGAATCTAAATAACGGAGAGGACTATAAGCTTTCTTTGGAGGAACTGGAAAGTCTGGCGAACGCCTGCGATATGGAAGTTGCGGGCATAGTCGAACAAAATCTGCCCGAGGTGCATAAGGCGTTCTATATCGGTACGGGAAAAGTGGAGGAAGTAAAACAAGAGGCGCAAAATCAGGACGTGGACGTCGTCATATTCGACAATTCGCTTTCACCGATGCAGATACGGAACTTACAGGATAAAATCGGGAAACCGATTCTGGACAGAAGTACATTAATATTGGACATCTTTGCCAGACGCGCCCGCACCAGAGAAGCGAAATTACAGGTGGAAGTGGCAAGGCTGCAATATATGCTGCCGCGTCTGGTAGGGCTTCATGCGGCTCTTAGCCGTCAGGGCGGAGGCAGCGGCGCTTTGAGTAATAAAGGAGCCGGTGAGAAAAAATTGGAACTGGACAGGCGTGTTTTAGAGCATAGGCTGGCGGAGTACCGCAGGGAATTAAAAGAGGTAAGCGCCCAGCGGAAAAACCAGCGGAAAAAACGCGCGGATTCCGGTATGCCGCGCATTGCCCTTGTGGGGTATACCAATGCGGGAAAATCCACGCTGTTAAACGCTATGCTGGAACTGTACGGCGTGGATGAAATTGACGTGGACGAAAAAAAGGTCATGGAAAAGGATATGCTGTTTGCCACGCTCGATACGACCGTACGCAAAATAAGTCCGGAGAACCACCACGATTTTCTGCTTTCGGATACGGTGGGTTTTATCCATAAACTGCCGCATCATCTGGTGGAGGCTTTCCGCTCTACATTAGAGGAGGCGAAGGAAGCGGATATTTTATTACAGGTGATAGACTACAGCGACAGCCATTATAAAGAGCAGATAAGCGTAACGGAGAGTACGTTAAAAGAGCTTGGCGCGGACGGGATTCCTATCATTTATGTATATAATAAGGCGGATAAAGTACAAAGCGATATTCATAAACTTCCCATAGTAAACCGTGACGGCATTTACTTATCTGCGAAAGAAAAAGTCGGCATGGAGGAGTTAATCTGCCTGATAGAGGAAAAACTGGCGGACGGTTACAGGGAGTGTGAGATGCTGATTCCTTATACCGACGGCAGGGCGGTCTCTTACCTAAATGAGAATGCCGTGGTCTATGATACGCAGTATAAAGCGGAGGGCGTTTTTATGAAATTAAACTGTAAAACGCAGGACTATCAATATTACAAAAAGTATTTAATATAACATACTTTTAACACTATTTTGCTTTTGCATTTCATAAAATCACTGGAATGTCAGTAAATATATGGAAAAAATGGGAAATAATATAGTTTTATTGTTGACTAATATAGTTTCATGTGGTACGATATAATGCAATCAGATAAAAGGGGACGGAAGATTGCCAGTCATCCAAATTATATAGTATTTTTATAGCATTTATAACAGTATTTATATGAGTTTTATATTAGTATTATTATAGGTTTTATATAAGTATTTATAATAGCATTTTATGTGTTACTCTTCTTAGGTTGTGCAGCTATAGAATGTTCGATGCAAAGACAGTTTTCGGTTTTAAGTCTGAATCATTTACGAATGATAGTAGGGATTCTATGGTCTAGTACAAGGAGGAGAAGAGTTAATGAGTAAAAGATTGAGAAAGTATCGAATTGGGAAACGTTTGGAACATGCGTTTCTGGTTGCGTCCGGTATTCCGGCGATTGCGGCGGTCATAGCGTTGGTGGTTATGATTGTGGTATCAAGCATTTACAGCAAATCTCTGGTGAATTACGGGTTTGCGCAGGGGGATGTCGGTAAGGCGATGACGTATTTTGCAGAGGCAAGGTCGGCGCTTCGCGGCGTTATCGGTTATGATGAAATGAGCGCGATTGAGAACATGAAAGCCAGCCATGATGAGAATGTGGCATTGTTCGAGAAGAGCTTTGCCGATTTGGCACACACCATGGTGACAGAGGAAAACAAAGCAATTTATAATGATATTGCCGATAAGTTAGAAGATTACTGGAAGCTGGATGCGGAAATTATAGAATTGGGCGCAACGACGGACAGAGCGATTGCAACACAGGCACAGAACATGGCAATGAATGATTTGGCGCCAATGTTTGATGATATTTATTCACAGTTGACGTCCATTATGGATATTAAAGTGGAACATGGAGACGCTAATTCGGATATGTTGAGTATCGTATGCGATGTACTGGCGGTAGTAATTGGCATTGCGATTGTGGGAGCAATGTTATTGGCGCGTCTGCTTGGTAAAAACATTGCGAACGATATTGCGAAACCGATGCAGGAACTTGGCGACAGACTCGAAGGATTTGCACAGGGCGATTTGTTCAGTCCGTTCCCGACGGTTGATACTAAGGATGAGGTTGCCGATATGATAGCGTCGGCAAACGATATGGCGGAGTCGCTGGACTTTATCATCAGCGATATGGAACATATCTTAGGTAAGATGGCGGATACGGATTATACCGTAAGGTCTCAGGACGGCACGAAATACATAGGAGATTTCAGGCAGTTATTTGATTCCTCCAAGAAACTGAGAGACTGTATGGTTGATACAATGCACTTTATCGAGCAGTCCTCCATACAGGTTACGGCAGGTTCCGGCAACCTTTCAGAGACTTCTTTAAGTCTGGCGGAGGGCGCGACGGAGCAGGCAAGCGCGGTGGAAGAGTTACAGGCGACCATTACCACGATTGCAGAGGCATCCGAAAAAGCGGCGGAGAATGCAGAAGAAGCTTATAACCAGTCACAGGAATATGCCGATATGGCAAACAACAGCAGTACAGATATCAGGGCAATGGTAGACGCAATGGCTCGCATCAATGAAGCGTCTATGAAGATAGGCAATATTATTTCGGAAATTGAAAGCATTGCTTCACAGACCAATCTGCTTTCCTTAAACGCTTCTATTGAGGCGGCAAGAGCAGGCGAGGCGGGACGCGGATTCTCCGTAGTAGCTGACCAGATTAGGCAGCTTGCAGAGCAGAGCAGTAAATCTGCGGTTGATACCAGAACATTGATTGAAGGCGCTATGTTAGAAATTGAAAACGGCGGCAAGGTAGCGGAACGCGCCGTATCTTCTATCGAAGTGGTAGTGGAGGGTATCAAGAAAGTAGCGGAATCCTCCAAGGAGTTAAGCAACATTTCCGCAAATCAGGCGCTTACGATGAAAGAGGCGGAAGAGGGAATCAATCAGATTTCCGACGTTATCCAGACGAATGCGGCGGTTGCGCAGCAGTCTTCGGCTACCAGCCAGGAGTTAGCGGCACAGGCGGCTTCGTTGGATGCACTGATTGCAAAATTCTCCTTACCCGCATAAATTATTAAGAATCGCGCTAAAGGCAGAGAATATAAGAAATAATAGAACCCTCCGGTTGAATTTGTCCGGAGGGTTTTTATTGTATAGGAAATTCCTCCGAAATTCATTGCGTCAAACCCGTTTATCCTATATAATTAATAGTTAAGGACTTCATTATGACGGATAGTAAAAAATTGCGTTATGAAGAGAGATTAGCGAGACTGAAGTAGGAGAGACTTTAATTAGGAGGAATTGCTATGATAAAATTATGGAATAGCGGAGCGTATCTGATTCGTAATGACGAATTAATGGCGGAACAGGCGGATGCTGCCGCACAGATAAAAAGTAAGACGGGTAAAGAGATTACCAAAAAGGCAGCGGCACAAGGTACGATTGCCTACCATATTTTAAAGGAACATAATACTTCCGGCAATATGGAAAAACTGAAAATCAAGTTTGATAAACTGACTTCGCATGATATTACTTTCGTAGGCATTATTCAGACGGCAAGGGCGTCAGGGCTGACAAAGTTTCCGATTCCTTACGTACTCACAAACTGTCATAATTCTTTATGCGCCGTAGGCGGCACTATCAATGAGGACGACCATATGTTTGGACTGACCTGCGCTAAAAGATACGGCGGCGTCTATGTTCCTCCGCATCAGGCGGTCATCCATCAATTTGCACGAGAGATGTTGGCAGGCGGCGGAAAGATGATTTTAGGTTCCGACTCCCATACAAGATATGGCGCACTGGGTACGATGGCGGTAGGCGAGGGCGGTCCGGAACTTGTCAAGCAGCTTCTTTCCCAGACTTATGATATCAACATGCCCGAAGTGGTAGGCGTTTATCTAAAAGGTGCGCCCGTTAAGGGGGTGGGACCACAAGATGTAGCACTTGCAATTATCGGCGCAGTGTTCCATAATGGATATGTTAAGAATAAAGTGATGGAATTTGTAGGTCCGGGCGTGAAAAATTTAAGCGCAGATTTCCGTATCGGCATCGACGTTATGACGACGGAGACGACCTGTCTGTCCTCCATTTGGGTGACAGATGAGAAAATTCAGGAGTTTTATGATATTCATGGAAGAAAAGAAGAATATCAAGAGCTGCTTCCGGATGAGGTTACATATTACGACGGCATGATTGAAGTGGACTTATCGGCAATCAGGCCGATGATAGCAATGCCGTTCCATCCGAGCAATACTTATACAATAGACGAGTTGAATGCCAATCTTTCCGATATTTTGCATGACGTGGAAGAAAAAGCGCAGGTCAGCCTCGACGGCGCGGTGCCTTATTCCTTACAGGAAAAGATAGTGAACGGTAAGTTCATGGTAGACCAGGGAATTATCGCGGGCTGTGCGGGCGGCGGTTTTGAGAATATCTGTGCGGCGGCCGATATCCTGAAAGGTTCTTATATCGGTTCGGACGGTTTTACCTTGAGCGTATATCCGGCTTCCATGCCGATTTATATGGAGTTGATTAAAAACGGATGTGCGGCGGCGATTCTGGAAACGGGAGCCGTTATGAAGACGGCGTTTTGCGGACCCTGCTTCGGTGCAGGTGATACGCCGGCGAATAACGCATTCAGCATTCGTCATTCTACAAGGAACTTCCCGAACAGGGAGGGTTCTAAACTGCAAAACGGACAGATATCTTCCGTAGCGTTGATGGACGCACGTTCCATTGCGGCTACGGCGGCCAATAAAGGCGTACTGACGCCGGCAACGGAGTTTGACGGCAAAATTGGCGTTTATCAATATTACTTTGATGCGAATATCTATGCAAACCGTGTTTTCGATTCCCATGGCGTGGCGGATGAAAGCGTTGCCATCCAGTTGGGGCCGAATATTAAAGACTGGCCTGCGATGGGAGCGTTACCGGAGAATTTGGTGTTGCGCGTTGTTTCGGAAATTCATGACCCCGTTACGACGACTGATGAGTTGATTCCGTCCGGGGAAACATCATCCTACCGCTCGAACCCGTTAGGGCTTGCCGAGTTTGCATTGTCCAGAAAAGACCCCGAATATGTAGGCCGCGCAAAGGACATTCAGAAAGCGGAGAAAGCCAGAATGGCGGGAGAACATCCCTGTCAGGCGCATCCGGACGTAAAACCGGTTATGAATGTGGTGAAGAAGACTTTTGCGGATGCTTCTCATGAGAATACCGGATTCGGTTCCACGATTTTCGCAGTGAAACCGGGCGACGGTTCGGCGAGGGAGCAGGCGGCAAGCTGCCAGAAAGTATTGGGCGGCTGGGCGAATATCGCGAATGAGTATGCGACGAAAAGATATCGTTCCAATCTGATAAACTGGGGTATGCTTCCGTTTGTCATCAAAGAGGGAGCGTTACCGTTTAAGAATCTGGATTATCTTTTTATTCCGGAGATTAAGAAGGCAGTAGAGGAGAAATGGGAAGACATTACCGCCTATACGGTATCGGTAAAAGAGGATTCCCTGCATCCTTTTACAATGCAGTTGGGGGAATTAACTGACGAAGAACGTCAAATTATTTTGAAAGGATGTCTGATTAATTATAACAGGGTCGATGAATAAGCGGCTGATGTAATTTATGACAGAAACTTTATGGGTAAGTGGGATAGCAATCAAAAACGACATTTTTTAATGAAAACAGTTTTTACGGTCTGCTTTTTGGGAGGACTGGTTATGCTGTGTGTGTTTGCGGAAAACCGGACAGGAATGCAGAACTCGGAAGTAAAAGCGGCCAGAAGAGCCTTAGAAATTGAAATTGAGGAAGCGCAGCCGTCGCTTTTGGCTATGTTAGACGGAGAAGAGCCGGAGGAGGAATCCACAAAGGAAATTGTAAACGACAGCATTTTAGGTAATGTTCCGGCGGCGGATTACTCTTATTCTTTCAATAAAAAGTTAGGTAATGCCAAGGTGGTGTCCAGACAGGGCGATTACGGCGGATATAATGAGGCCGGTGCGTATCCTGAGGAGAATGTGGAGAAGTCACCGCTGTTCACGGAGGGAATAGAGGGGGAAGCCATTTATCTGGACGGGAGCTATGGCATAGAACTTTCCGATATTGCGCCGCTTGCGGATTCTTATACGATTGCTTTCTGGTTTAAGGCGGAGGAGTTGTGCGATTGGTCTCCGTTTATGATAATCGGTTCCAATTTGATGGACGTTAATGCTACGCAGAATTATGTCTGCTTTAATAAGAAGACCGACGAAGACGGAGAAGAAGTGGTACCGATATTTAACACGATTAATGCGGTGTATGAAAATTCCTGTGAGGTTCGTCCTTCGCTGGAAGACAAAAAATGCATTGATTTGAATAAGTGGAATTATATTACCGTCCGGGTGGACGGTACGCAGGGCGTAGAGGGCGACGATAGCAAAGTGATGGCGTATCTGTATTTGAACAGTGAAATGATTGGCAGTGACGCCGTTTCCAAGATGTGTTTTGACGAAGGGAATATGCATACTTATCTGGGCATTAACTGTTTTGACAGGATGTTCCGCGCATGTTACGACGAGGTTCGTATCTGGAACAGCCTCTTGGATGAGAACCAGATTAGCAATATTTATACCTCTTATATCAGTGCAGATAGCTGATAAAAATGAAAAATAAAAATCTGCGCAGGCAGATTAAGGAAAAAATGAAAACGGTCGATATATAAGTTACAAGGGATGGCTGCTTCTGGCCAGACGGTCATTCCTTGAATTTACAAATCTTGACCACGGATGGTATTTTTTAGGAAAAGGAATTTCCCCTGAAAATGCCATTTTTTTGTGGCAAAAAAGGAGGTATCATTGCGAATTAGTTCCAGTATGATAGGAATGGAATCCGCCAGAAGTTATTCTTCTGTAACAGTGAGAACTGCCCGTACTTACGCGGGCAGGCCCAAGAGCATGACAACCGGGGGAGGAAATGGATTTCTAGGAAGCTTTTGGGGAATGGAAGGGGAGGCAGAGGATGCCGATAAAAGTAGTAATGCGCAGACTACTTTACAGGATGTTTCGCTCCACTTCCGCAATCTGTCCAATACGGGCAGGGTAACAGCCAGTAGGGAGGAAAAGGACGCCAGGGAGACAGTCAGGCAGCAGTGCATGAAATTTTTGATGTATCTTTTGTTTGGCGACCGTCATAAGAGGGAGCTGGACGAGTTCTGGGGAACCGGAACAAACTCTTCACAAACCTTGAGCGATACGCAGTCCTACGGCATTACAAATACGTATTACCATAGCGAGACGGAAACAACTTCTTTTGCTACAACCGGAGTAGTAAAGACTGCCGACGGCAGGGAAATTAATTTCGGTCTCAATCTGGAAATGAGCAGGAGTTTCACGGAGTATTACGAGGAAAGTTACGATATCGGACAGTTGCACTATACAGACCCGCTTGTCATTAACTTAGACAGTAATATTGCAGAACTTTCCGACCAGACTTTTTTCTTTGATTTGGATTGTGACGGCACGAAAGAGGAAATATCCACTTTAGGTTCCGGCAGCGGCTATCTGGCGCTGGATTTGAATCAGGATGGAGTCATTAACGACGGCAGCGAGCTGTTCGGTACGAAGTCAGGCAACGGGTTTGCCGATTTGGCGAAGTATGACGCGGACGGCAACGGCTGGATTGATGAGGGTGATGACATCTGGGATAAGCTTTTAATCTGGACAAAAGATGAAGACGGGAACGATAAACTTTATCATTTGTCGGAGGCCGGTGTGGGCGCTATCTGTTTACAGAATGCCCGGACGGAATTTGCCGTTAATTCCATGAAGGATAATCACACGAACGGAGTCATCAGAAATACCGGTATTTTCTTGTATGAAAACGGCGGTGTGGGTACGGTGCAGCATTTGGATTTGGTACGCTAAGGTTAATTCCATTGGAATGGAATAGTTATGAATTAGGACACTGATACATACAATGAGAAGAGGTGTCCTGATGAATTTATTTAGAATCGTCTTGAAAAGAACAAACAAAAGGAAGTATGAAAGCAGTCCGCTTAGGGATGCACTTACGGTACTTTTGTTTGTTTTTTTGCTTCCATATGTAATCTCCTGTTTGTGGGGGCATGTCGGCCAAGAAGCGGCGCTTCTTTTTATACAGGATGAAGAGGATGACGAATGGATTGACATGATGTATGAAGTGCGCCTTTGCGGGGAGTGGGGAAGTAAACGGATGAATATGCAGGAATATCTGATATGGAAGTTAAAGTTTGTCATGCCCTGTGATGAAGAAGACGGGATGGCAATAAAATATGAAGAAGAGGCTTTAAAGGCACAGGCAGTGCTGTTAAGAACGCAGTTATGGGAAAATTACCGGAAAGGCAATGAAAATACGCTTACCTTGCAGGACGACGCCTTTTTTCATTACGGGGAAAATCAATACAGTCGGGAAACGGAAACGCTTTATAGAAATGCGGTTTGTAAAACGGATGGCATTTATTTATCTTATGAAAAGGAACCTATAAAAGCGGCGTATTTTCCTGTCAGTAACGGGCGGACGAGAAATGCGTCGGAAATTGTGGACGGGGAAAGTTATCCCTATTTAATCAGCATAGAATGCGGACAGGATATTCTGGCGAAAGACTATCAAAGCCGTGTAAGCATTGAAAAGGAGAAGTACTGCAGCCTGGTCAGAACGCTTTTTGCCATGGAAGATACAAAGGAGGAAGTCTGGAACCGGCTGGAACTTACCTATGACAGTGCAGAGTATGTGAAAGAGGCGTCGGTCAACGGGCATACATGCAGCGGAGAAATTTTCCGGAGCGCACTTGGGCTTGCCTCTTCCAGTTTTTACGCCGAGTGGGGAGAACGGGAAGTCGTTTTTTTCGTGAAAGGCGTCGGGCATGGACTGGGAATGAGTCAGTATGACGCCAATGAAAGAGCTGTTTCGGGAGAAACTTTTGATGAGATTTTAGCAAATTACTTTTTTCAGGCAGAATTAGTAAAAATTGAATAATGTGTCAAATTCGGGAAAGACTAAACACCATAAAATAATTTCTCAAAAAAACTGATACGATAACAGGAGGCAAAGTTGGAATCATGGGTATGAGAAGAAATAGAAATGGTGTAAGGAAAGAACGAATTATTATGCTGGCATCATCAGCGCTGGTGCTGACTGCGCTTACGGTGACGGGTGTGTTTGTCAGAAACAGCCGCCAGAAAGAAGACGAAAGCAATGTGGTGGATTTCAGTGTCATTGAAAACCGCGTGGAAGAAAGTGCGGAAAGCATTATGTCGGATGAGGATTTGGACACGCTCTTTGCGGAGGTGGGAACGGATGACTTAGATTATGACCCCTATTTCCAGGAGGCCAATTCCGGACATGTAGAAAACGCGATAACCAGTAAAAATCAGAAAGAAACGGACGATACGGAAAAGGGAAACGTAAAGGAATCGGAAGAATCAGAAAATAAGCCAAGCGCTTCCACAAAGCAGGACGCCAAAAAGAACGAGGCACAGACAGAGAGCGACGGAAGTAAGGAAGGTATGTTTGACGAATCCGAGGAAACGATGTTAGATGAACCGGAAGACACGGAGGCAATCGCGACGACGGTACAGCCCATACTGGATTTTGGCGAAGAGGACGAGCTGGTATGGCCGATTGCAGGAAATATTTTAATCAATTACAGCATGGACAAGACGGTTTATTTCCCGACGCTGCAGCAGTATAAATATCATCCGGCCATTGTAATTTCCGCAACGGTAGGAGAGTCTATTGCGGCTGCCGCGGAAGGCAGGGTAGTTTCCGTCTCTTATGACACACAGCTCGGCAATACGGTGGTTATGGATTTAGGAAATCAGTATGAATTGACTTACGGACAGCTTGACAATATTACCGTGAGCGAGGGCAGCTATGTCGTTACCGGAGACATTATCGGCAGCGTGGCGTCGCCAACGAAGTATTACAGCACGGAGGGCGCAAATGTCTATTTTAAACTGACGAAGGACGGACAACCGGTTAATCCAATCAGTAAACTGAAAAAATAGAAAAAGAAAGGCAGCACGGATGCTTACAATTATTCACGGGGAAATTATGACAATGGCGCAGGCGTATTATCAGGACGGATTTTTGCAGATAGAAGACGGAAAGATTACCGCCATCGGAGATATGAAAGACTGTCCTGTGAAAGAGGGCGATAGCGGCGTTCTGAATGCAAAAGGGAATCTGGTGCTGCCCGGCATTGTAGAAGCGCACTGTCATATGGGCATCACGGAGGAAAAGAAAGGCATGGAGGGGGATGACTGTAATGAAAGCGTGGAACCGGTGACGCCCTGGCTGCGCGCTATTGACGCTATCAATCCCATGGATGCGGCGTTTGATGATGCGCTTCGCGCAGGAATCACCTCCGCCATGGTAGGCCCGGGAAGTTCCAATGTGGTAGGCGGGCAGTTTGCTTTTATCAAAACGCATGGCAGATGTATCGACAACATGATTGTCAAGGCGCCTGCAGCCATGAAAATTGCTTTTGGAGAAAACCCGAAAGTGAATTATGCAGGACAAAATGTATCTCCGGCCACCAGAATGGCGATTGCCGCGATGCTGCGCCGGGAGCTTTTTGAGGCGAGGGCATATTGGAAAAAGCGAAAAGAGAATAAAAATCAGGAGAAAGATTTCCGTTATGAATGCTGGATTCCGGTTTTGGAGGGAGAGATTCCGTTAAAGGCTCACGTCCACCGTGCGGACGATATTTTAACCGCCATCAGGATTGCCAAAGAATTTGGTCTGTCCATGACGCTTGACCATTGCAGTGAAGGGCATTTGATTGCCGAGGAAATTAAAGAAAGCGGATTTCCGGCGATTGTGGGGCCGGATATGGCGAGCAGAAATAAAATCGAAGTGCAGAATATGGCTTTTAAAACGGTCGGCATTTTGAGTCAGGCCGGCGTCTGTACGGCTATCATGACGGATCATCCGGTTTCCATGATACAGTTTCTGCCTATCTGTGCAGGACTGGCGGTAAAATCAGGCCTTGATGAGGAAGAAGGGTTTCGCGCCATTACGATAAACGCGGCGAAAATTTGCGGCGTTGCGGATAGGGTCGGCAGCTTGGAAGTAGGCAAGGACGGCGATGTTGCCATCTTTGACGGCAGTCCGTTAGAAGTATCTACCAAAGCATTATATACAATAATTGAGGGAAAAATTGTATATCATGATGAAAACATGCAAGATTTGTGATATAATAACCGCAAAAGAAAAGGAAGCGGCGGCGAAGCCGACATTTACTTTTCTTGCGGTATTAACGAGAAAGCGTTTGACGAAGTCAAACAATGAGTGCGATAGCACGGGCTTTCGAGTTTACAAGAATGATGAATAATGCATAAAAGGAGTTTTATGAAAAAAAGACATTTAAAAACGATAGTGCCTGTTTTAATAACAGCACTTTTTCTTTCCGCCTGCGCCGAACTTGAGTCGCCCGCGGCGGGGGATAAAAAGACGGAAAGCGAAGAGGAAATGGTCAGTCTGGGGCTGACGCCTGAATTTGATTACGAAGTGCCAAAAAGCATTCCGGATATTATGGTGAATCAGGTGGGCTATGCATCAGATAGCAATAAAGTTGCAGTGTTTCGCGGAGAAACGCTGCCCGATACATATGATTTGGTGAACGCCGAGACCGGGGATATTGTATACACGGGAGAAATTGAGCCAAAAGGGTACAATGAAACCACAAAAGAGAATATCAGCTACGGTGATTTTACGGATTATACGGTTCCGGGAACCTATTATTTACAGGCGGATATCATCGGACAATCCTATTTGTTTGTGATTGAGAATAATCCGTATGAGAATATTTTCACGGAAGCATTAAAACAGTATTATTATAACCGCTGCGGGCTGACGTTATCTACACAGCTTGCAAGGGGGGCGGCGCATAATGCCTGCCATACCAAAACCGCGCAGTTAAAAGAAGATACTACCGTACAGATTGACGTGGCGGGAGGCTGGCATATTGACGGGAAAGGAAACAGAGACGTGATAAGCGGCTGTCAGGCGGTGAATAATCTGCTGTTGGCCTATGAATTATATGGCGGCATTTTTACTGATGACGTCGGCATCCCGGAGAGCGGCAACGGCATTCCGGATGTGTTGGATGAAGTGAAATATGAGACAGACTGGCTGCTTAAGATGCAGGATTCCACGAGCGGGGCGGTTTATTCGGCAGTCAGCGTGATTGAAAATCCCGATGCGGCATATGTTTTGTATGTGGAGCCTGCGACGATGAACGCTACCATTCAGTTTGCGGCCACTATGGCGAAGTTCAGCTATCTGTACCAGGGTTATGACAGGGATTTTGCAACACAGTGTTTAAGAGCCGCAGACAGAGCCTATCGGTATGTGGAAAAGTATCCGGAAAATATTTCCAAGGAGGAATATTTTTTTGCGGCGGCGGAACTGTACCGGGCGACCGGCACATATGGTTATCATGATGCGGTATTAAAGTATTTAAAAGAGGAAAGCGAGCCGAATATAGTAGAAAACGATTATGTTTTCTGGGGCTGCGTTACGTATTTGTCCACGAAACAGAGAGTGGATGTGACTTTGTGCGACAAGGTTATTACAAAGCTGCTGGCGGCCGTGGAAAAGATTTCTTTAAACTCCAAGAGTTCCAAATATTTGACGGAAGGGAATTTGGAGCAGAGCAATAACAATGAACTCTTGCAGAAAATGGCGCGGATGGCGGTTGTAGACCATATTATTACCAACCACGAGTATCTGATGGTTTTAGAAAATCATTTGCATTATTTTCTGGGAAGAAATGCGCAGTCTGTCAAATACATTGATAATACGGATAATAATGAGGGCAAAATCAATATTATGAAGCAGATGGATTTGAATGCGCAGTTTATTTTGTTTATGAGTGTGATAGAGGAAGAATTGGCGGAAAAATAAAGAACCGGTTTTATACCAGTTCTTTATTTTTGAAATACATTTCCTTAATAATCGCCTGCACCTTTACGCCGATGCCTTTCTTTTCTTCCCGCGTCATTTCATTCATGTAAACGGGTTTTCCGTATTCGATGACGACATGTGTTTTCTTTATCTTCGGGAAATGGTCTTCAAAGATATCCGCGGCGTTGTTAATGCTCATGGGAACGATAGGACATCCGCTTTTTTCCGCGATTTTAAAGCTGCCTTCATGAAAGGGCAGGAAAGTGTCGTTGACTTTATTTCGGGTTCCTTCCGGGAAAATGCAGATGGAAATGCCTGCATGGATTTTATCGATTCCCTCCAGTATCGTTTTCATGCCCTGTTTGATGTCGTTCCGGTCAAGGAACAGGCAGTGCAGATATTTCATCCAGGTGCGCAGAAGCGGATAGCGCAGCATTTCTTTTTTGGCGATATAGCCGGTCGGCCTGGGAACCCGCACATATGTCATGACGATATCAAAATAGCTTCGGTGGTTGCCAATGTATAAAACAGGCACGTCTTTCGGAACATTCTCCTCACCAAGCACAGTGATTTTCGTGCCGGCAAAAAACAGGCAGCAGCGGAAAGCCCAGTTGACAATGGCGAGGGAAGAACGGTTTTTAATGTCCATATTAAATTTGCCGATAAAATATTCAATTATCATTAAGGGAATACTGAAAATCAGAAATAATACCACAAAAAGCGCAACCAAAATAAATCGAATCATAACTATACTCCTTCCTCGACTTGCGATGTTTGAGGCGTAGCCGCAAACTCGCAGTTGAAAGAATGCAATTCTTTCAACTTATTATAGTGGACTTTGGTTTTTTATTCAATAGGAATAGACTTTTCCGTTCGCTAATAAATTAGTAATAACCAAAGTATACCGCGTTTTATCAGCGTAGAAAGGAAAAGTTTATTACGATGGGTGAATGGGAGAAAAGATTGTTTAGCGTTTTGCTTGTAGGGATGCTGTGCATAAGCGTTATTGCCTGCGGGGCTGATAAGCAAAGCCCGATGGAAAAAATTAAGGATTTGGATTTTACGGTTATTGCGGAGGATAAACTACCGGAGGAACTGTTGGCGATGATTGAAGAAAAAAAGGCGGATTCTTTTAAGATGACTTTTGAAGACCGGGGGTTTCTCTATATTTGTGTTGGCTATGGGCAGCAGGAGACGGCCGGTTACAGCATATCGGTCAACGCCTTATATGAGACGGGTAACGCAGTGTACATAGACACTAATCTGATTGGCCCGGGGCCGGAGGAAAAAGGAAAGAATGCGCCGACCTATCCGTACATCGTTGTGAAAACGGAAAATGTATCAAAGCCGGTAGTGTTTGACTGAAAATTATGATAAAATAGATACGGACTTAGGGAGGCGGAAACGATACCGGCATCCGCCTCCTGACAGTAACATCACAGACCGGGAAGAGAGCAGGATTTGATATGATTCATATTATTAACGGTTATGTCATAGACCCGAAATCAGGATTGCAGGATTATCGGGATATTCTGGTAAAGGACGAAAAAATAGCGGCGATTGCCGGGCGGGGTACGCCTCTTTCCCGGCTGTTAAAAGAAGCAGGGGAAACAGAGTGCAAACCGGCAGACGGTGCGGGCAGGACAGATAAGATAGAACAAATTGACGCGGACGGACAGATAATTGCGCCCGGACTAGTGGATGTGCATGTTCATTTCAGAGACCCCGGCTTTACGTATAAGGAAGATATCATAAGCGGGGCGGCAGCGGCCGCAAAGGGCGGATTCACAACGGTTGTGCTGATGGCTAATACAAAACCTGCGGTAGATACGCCGGAGACGCTTTCCTATGTTTTGGAGAAGGGAAAACAAACCGGTATCCATGTGCATACATGCGCGAATGTAACGATGGGAATGAAAGGGCAGAAGCTGGTGGATATGGAGGCGTTAAGCCAGGCCGGGGCAGTGGGATTTACGGATGACGGCATTCCCATTATGGAAGAAGAAATTTTACGAAAAGCATTGCAAAATGCCGCAAGGCTGCATAAGCCAATCAGCCTGCATGAAGAAGACCCTGCGTATATTACGAATAACGGCATTCATGCGGGTAAGGCGTCGGCGCATTATCATATTGGGGGTTCTCCCAGAGAAGCGGAAATCAGCATGGTAGAGCGGGATATTCAAATAGCCATGGATGCGCAAGCTTCCATTGAGGAAGAGGCGGATATGTCCATTCAGCATATCAGTACGAAAGAGGCGGTGGAGCTTGTCAGACAGGCGAAAAAACGAAGCGCGCATATTTACGCCGAAGCGACGCCGCATCATTTTACGCTGACACAGGAGGCCGCCATTATACATGGCACGCTTGCCAAGATGAATCCGCCGCTTCGTGAGGAAGATGACAGAATGGCGATTATAGAGGGGCTGCGGGATGGCACAATCGATATGATAGCGACAGACCATGCGCCCCATAGCGAAGAAGAAAAGGCAAAACCGATAACGGAGGCGCCAAGCGGCATTATCGGACTGGAAACGGCATTATCGCTTGGTATCAGGGAACTGGTGGCTCCGGGTTATTTAGATATGATGGAACTCATTCGGAAGATGAGTCTGGCACCGGCGAAACTGTATCACCTGGATGCAGGATATATTGGAGTAAACGCTCCGGCGGATTTTGTTATTTTCCAAAAAGATGCAGAGTGGAAAGTGGAAAAGGAAAAGTTTGCCTCGAAAGCATGTAATTCCCCATTTATCGGAGAGACCCTGCCGGGCGTCGTTACTTATACGATATGCGGCGGAAAGATTGTGTATAGGAACGGATACGGAATAAAATAACATGCAGACGGCATGAAAAGAGAGGAACGCATATGGCGCAGAAGAAAAAAACAAAAGCGACAGTAGTGTCACAAAATGAAATAGCAGAGCATATTTATGATATGTGGCTGGAAACGGAAGCTGCAAAGGACGCACATCCCGGTCAGTTTATAGGGGTCTATCCGAAAAATGCCGCAACGCTTCTGCCAAGGCCTGTCAGTATCTGTGAGGCGGACAGGCAGCAAAACAGACTGCGTCTTGTCTACCGGGTGGCGGGAAAAGGCACGGAGGAATTTTCTACTTATAAAGCCGGAGACGAAATTTTTATATTAGGCGTTCTGGGCAATGGCTTCCCGCTGGAAAAAGCGCAGAAAAAAAGCGTATTTATCATGGGAGGCGGCATCGGGATTCCGCCGCTTTTACAGCTTTCTAAAGAACTGGACGCCGACAAGCGGATTATTGTCGGCTATCGGAACCGGGATTTATTTTTACAAAAAGATTTGGCTAAAAACGGAACCGTATATATTGCAACGGAAGATGGCAGCGTCGGCAGCAAAGGAAACGTTATGGACGCTATACGGGAAAATAACTTACAAGCGGACGTGATTATGGCCTGCGGACCGATGCCGATGCTTCGCGCCATCAAAAAATATGCGCAGGAAAACGGGATAGAAGCCTATATTTCTCTGGAGGAACGGATGGCCTGCGGCGTGGGAGCCTGCCTCGGGTGCGTCTGCAAAACAAAAGAAATCGATGCGCATTCCCATGTGCATAACGCGCGTATCTGCACGGATGGCCCGGTATTTGAAGTAAGAGAGGTGGATATCTGATGAATACAAAAGTAGAAATTGCAGGAGTTACGTTGAAAAATCCGGTTATGACGGCATCGGGAACTTTTGGTTCAGGGATGGAATACAGTGATTTTGTAGATTTGAACCGGCTGGGGGCGGTCGTGACAAAGGGCGTTGCCAATGTGCCATGGCCGGGAAATCCCGTACCCAGAGTGGCGGAAACTTATGGCGGGATGCTAAATGCCATCGGCTTACAGAATCCGGGGATAGATGTGTTCATAGAGCGTGATATTCCTTTTTTGAAAGAATATGACACGACTGTCATTGTGAATGTCTGCGGCAAAACGGTGGAAGATTATCTGGAAGTAGTGGAAAGACTTGGCGATGAGCCGATAGATATGCTGGAAATCAATGTTTCCTGCCCGAATGTAAAAGAGGGGGCAATCGCTTTCGGACAGAAGGCGGACTGTCTGTACGACATTACCGCCCAAATCAAAAAGAAAGCGAAGCAGCCTGTTATCATGAAACTCAGCCCAAACGTGACGGATATTACGGAAATGGCGAAAGCGGCGGAGGCGGCAGGCGCGGATGCACTGTCCATGATTAATACGCTGACGGGTATGAAGATAGACATTCATAAAAGGAAATTCGTGCTGGCCAATAAGACGGGCGGGCTTTCGGGTCCTGCCATCAAACCTGTGGCGGTCAGGATGGTATATCAGGCGGCCCGGGCGATAAAGATTCCGATTATCGGCATGGGCGGCATTGCGACGGCACAGGACGCCATTGAGTTTATACTGGCCGGAGCCTCGGCCGTAGCGGTAGGCGCGATGAATTTTGTCAATCCTTATGCAACGATAGAAGTTATCGAGGGAATCGAAAGTTATATGAAGCAGTACGAAGTAGAGGATATCCGGGAGTTAATCGGGGCGGTAATATAAAGAATGTAATTCTTTCAATCTGGAATATTTTCTCCTCCATGCGTCATACAATACAATAAGTATACGCATGGAGGTATTTTTGTGGAATTAGTGAAAAAAAAGATACATATGGACCGCATTGCAAGCAAGGCCGGAACCCAGATGGTGTTGGAAGAGGATGTAAATATATCAGATAACAGACCGGATGCCAGTCATTTGATTGCCGTCAAGGGGGATGTCGTTGTAGATGAGATCCGCGTCAATGACGACCGGGTCAATTTAAAAGGCAGGCTGCAAGTGAGGATGCTGTATCTGACGGAAGAAAACGGCATGTGTGCCGGGATGGAAGCGGCAATTCCCTTTGATGAAAAAATCAATATGGAGGGCGTGCATAACGGCGATACGGTATTGTATTCCTGGAAGATTGAAGATTTGAACGTCGGCTTGATTAATTCCAGAAAGATGAGCGTGCAGGCGATGCTTTCTTTTGAACTGGAACTGGAAGAAAAAACAGAGCAGGAGGCGGCCGTCGATATTTATCATGAGGAACCGGTGGAATACCGTAAAAAAACGCATCCGTTGTTACAGATTGCCGTCAACAAAAAAGACATTTTCCGCATCAAGGAAGAAATGGAACTGCCAAGCAACCTGCCTAACGTGTTTCAGGTAGTCTGGCACAGCATTACGTTAAATAATGTAGAGTTCAAGGCATTGGATGAAAAAATCGCCCTGCAGGGCGAGCTGAAAGCCTTTTTCCTCTATGAGGGCGAGGGGGATAACGACAGGACGCTCTGGTATGAAAATACCGTACCGTTCAGCGGCATGATAGAATGTCATGGATGCCGGGAAAATATGATTCCGGATATCCGCTATACGAACGCGCAGTGCAGCGTCGAGGTCAAACCGGACTTTGACGGAGAGGAAAGAGTGTTATGCGTGGAAAGCGTGCTGGATATGGAAATCCGCCTTTATGAAGAGGAAAATCTGGAAGTATTGTCGGATATTTACGGTGTGTCCAAAGAAATCGAGGCCGTCACAACGGAAGTTTCCCTCAAGAGCCTGCTGCTGCATGGAAATGGGAAATGTAAAATAGCGGAACATGCTAAGATCCAAAATACGGAAATGCACATGTACCAGCTTTTACATAGCGAGGGCGAGATTCAGATAGAAGAGGAAGCGGCCGCGGATAACGGTATCAATATTAACGGAACGCTCTATATTACGACCATCTATTTATGTACAAATGGGCAAAATACGCTGTATGCGACGAAGAGTGCGCTGCCTTTTACCCATTTCATTGAGGTGCAGGATATGGAACCGTCCGTTATCAGCCATATCCACTGGAACATAGAGCAGCTTATTGTGACAATGTTAGACAGCGATGAACTGGATATAAAAGCGGTGCTGAATTTTGACGTCCTTGTCTTTACGACAGGGAAAACCAGCCTTATCACGGATATTAAAGTGGAAGAACTGGATATGAATAAAATAAGCGAACTTCCGGGTATTGTTATCTATATTGCGGGAACGGGGGATACGCTCTGGGATATCGGTAAAAGGTACTATGTGCCGATTGCGCAGTTGAAAGAAGTAAACGAACTGGTTTCGGAAGAAATTAAGGCCGGAGATAAAATTTTAGTGGTGAAAGGTATTTCATAATACAAGATATGGGAACCGAATGGAAATACGCGAGAATTTCCGTTCGGTTTTCTGTTTATGGTTTTACTTTTACAAAAAATTATGATATGATATATCAGAAAATGCTTTCTGCATAAAGCTGAAAGGGGAACGATATGAAACGTAAAGGACATAATCATAAGGAATCTTTTTCCATACTCCTGATTTCCAATACGGGGCAGCGTAACAGGCAATTTCGTATTACACGTTTTGCATCCCGGCTGCTTATTGTTTTACTGCTTATTGTCTGCGTGGCTGTCGGAGGCGCGATATGGGTATTAGCGCAGAATCCGTTAGCGGGCATGGAACAGAATAAGCTGCGCGCGCAGGTGGATGAGCAGACACAGCTAATGCAGCAGTTGGAGGCGGAAAAAGAAAATTTGAGTAATGAACTGCTGGCATTACAGCAGGAGAACGAGAGTTTACTCCAGACAGTGGAGCAGTACAGTGAAGCAGCGCTGGCAGAAGCCGAGGTGGCAGCGAATGATGATGCCGGCATTCCCAGACGCTATCCGACTTCCGGAACGAGCGGGAGGCTTTCTTCTTACTCCGAAGAACAGCCCTATCTTGCTATCAGCACACATACGGAAGGAAATATTGTTGCGACAGGCAACGGCACGATAACCACGGTAACGTCGGATGATACCTATCCGGTTATTGTGGAAGTGGAACATGACAAAGGCTATCAGACGCGCTATATGTGCCGTCAGGAAGCGGAAGTACAGGCGACGGAAGGCGCGCAGGTGGAAGCGGGCGATACCTTATTTACCATTACAATAGACGATTCACAACTGGATTATCAGATTCTCTTTGAGGGAGAACCGATAGACCCGCTTACGGTTATTGAAGCGAAAGGATAAAAGGAGGATAATATAATGATGAGTAAAAACAAAAATACTGCGGCGGACGCGCGCGCAAAAGTTGGAACACTGATTGGAAAAGGAGCGGTTTTTGACGGTAATCTGGAGGCGCCGGAAACAATCCGCGTAGACGGTACGGTCAATGGAAACTGTAACTGCAAAGCGATGTTCATTGTCGGCGTAGAGGGAAAGATTAACGGCGATATCACGGCACAGAATGTTGTTATTTCCGGAAAAGTAGACGGTGACATTATTGCGCATGGAAAACTGGAACTTCTTTCCACGGCAAAACTGGTCGGCAATATTACAGCACGTTCTCTTGTTGTCGATGAAGACGCAAGCTTCGACGGCAGATGTACGATGACGAATGCTGCGGATGATGCGTCAGGCAGCAAATTCGGTAAGGATAAGACAAGTCAGGATAATACGCAGAATAACGCATCTGCGGAATCTTCCATGAAAAAAGCTTAAGGCAGGTTTGTTGCTATGATTTATAAAGAATATCCAATCCGTATAGAGGGAATGGAAGAAGAGGCGACGTTAATTACATATTTGATATCCCATTCGGAAAGCGTCGGCGTTGATAAAAGACCGTTGATTATCATATGCCCGGGAGGCGGTTATGAGCATGTCTCCGACAGGGAAGGAGAGATGCTGGCATTACAGTGGGCGTCTTTTGGATATCATGCGGCGGTGCTTCGCTATTCCATTAGTCCGGCCACGGTTTATCCGACAGCGCTGTTACAGCTTGCGGCTGCCGTAAGGTTTATGAGGGAACACGCGGACGAGTGGCATATTATGGCCGATAAAATTCTGATAGAGGGTTCGTCGGCGGGCGGACATCTGGCGGCCAATTACAGTATGTTTTGGAACAGGGGATTTCTGGCGCAGAAGCTGGGCGTATCCTCTGAACTTCTTCGTCCGGCGGGCATGATTTTAAATTATCCGGTCATTACTTCCGGAGAGTATGCGCACGAGGGTTCTTTCAGGCGTTTGCTGGAGGAAAATTACGAGGCGATGAAAGAAGAGCTGTCTTTGGAAAATCAGGTAAACGAAGACACGCCGCCGGCCTTTATCTGGCATACGAACGAAGATGCGACTGTTCCGGCGGAAAATTCCTTGTTGCTTGCATTGGCAATGAGAGAACAGAATATTCCGGTGGAACTGCATTTATATGCGAAAGGCGGCCATGGTCTTGGGCTTGCCGACGAGAGGACGGTCAGTATGTCAGGGAAGGAAATAGAGCCGGAATGCCAGTCGTGGATAGAGCTTGCTCATACGTGGGTAGAGGAAGTTATTTTAGCTTCCAAATAAAAATGTCATGAGCGGACGTACTTTTGTCATGAAAAGTATAAAAAAATTGAAAAAACTGCCATTTTGCTCTAATGTTTTTGGGATGGCGGTACGATATAATATACAGAACTGACGGAATCGGCAGATTCCAGGTAGATTTAAAATTTCCAAGGAGGGATAGACATGAGCGTAAACGGAGTTACCAATTCAACCAGCACTTACGAAACAGCTTACCAGACAAGCCAGGCATCTACGGCAGCAAAAGAGCAGACAGCGGCGGAGTCCACAGAGAAGGAGACAGGCGTTGTTTATGAGCAGTCAAAAGATGCAGCGACAACTTCTTCCACCAAGAAGACCTACACACAGAATACGGACTTAGTTGCTAAATTAAAAGCAGACCAGGAAAGCAGACAGCAGCAGTTACAGGATATCGTAAATAAGATGCTGTCAAAGCAGGGCGATACTTATAATAAAGCAAACGGTATCTGGAGCATTTTATCAAGCGGAAACTTTACGGTTGATGCAGCGACAAAGGCACAGGCAGAAAAAGATATCGCAGAAGACGGTTACTGGGGCGTAAAACAGACTTCAGAACGTATTCTTGATTTCGCTACGGCGCTGACAGGCGGAGATCCGAGCAAGATTGAAGAAATGCGCGAGGCTTTCAAGAAAGGCTACAAACAGGCTGAAAAGACATGGGGCGGCGAACTGCCGGATATTTCCAAGAGAACATATGACGCCGTTATGCAGGGTTTCGATAAGATGGCTGAAGAAGCGGGACTTACAACCAACAACTAAACAGCAAATAAAAACTCTCAATCCGGTTTTCGGATTGGGAGTTTTTTTGTTTAATCTAATGCGGAATAGAGAATATTCCGAATCTTTCTCGTATATACGGTAGTGCCGCTGTTGGTTTTCTGCTGCATCATAAGCAGTGTCAGATGATGGGCGGGATCGTTTGTCATATACGGCCCCAGCCAGCCATCCCAGCCATATTCTCCCTGACTGCTGAAAGAGACTGCCGCGCCGGGGTCAACCATAATACGCAGTAAGTTTGCATAGGTATAACCGGGGAGATTTTCCCATTGCCAGACATAGGGCTGCTGTGAGGGCGTTAAGTGGGCGCCGGTCATAAATTCCACGGTCTTGGGCGATATAAGTTCCTGCCCTGCATAAGAGCCTTTATTTAACAGCATCTGCGTAAAGGAGGCATAGTCTTCTATCGTAGAGACAAGCCCTGCGCCGCCCGATTCAAATGCGGGGGCAATTTCCATGCGGTTCTGGATGCCAAGATGCGGCGTATGATATTCCTGTAATTTTCCGTTGTTTTCCTCATAGACCTTGGCAAGCCGGTTTTGCTTTTCCTGTGGAACATAAAATGCAGTATCTTTCATGCCAAGCGGTTCAAAAATTCTCTGCGCTAAAAATTCTCCGAATCTCATGCCGGAAACCACTTCCACGACGGCGCCGAGAACATCCGCCGACATGCCGTACTGCCATCTTTCGCCGGGATGAAAGGCAAGGGGGATTTCCCCCAGACGGTTCATGATTTCTACGGTGGCAAGCGGATGGTCCGAGGTCAGGGTCTTGATGATTTCTTCCATTAAAACGCCTGTTCTGACCTCTGCAATATTATTTTCTCCCGGATATACGAGTCCGGAAGTCATATTCAGCAAATCCTGTATCGTAACGGGGCGGGCGGCGGGAATCATTTTGCCGTTTTCAAAAATATGCTGGTTCATAAAACCGGGCAGATATTGACAGACAGGGTCTAATAAATCGAGCTTTCCCTCTTCCAGCAGCATCATGACGGCTGTGGCCGTGACCGGCTTCGACATGGAATAGAGCCGGAAAATAGTGTCTTTTGTCATCGGCAGTTTATTTTCCATATCGCGGTATCCGGCTTCATAATAGCACTGTTTTTCGCCGTTTTGGATAACCATACAGGTAACGCCGGAGACAAAATGCTCTGCCACCATTTCCTGAAGTATCGTCTGTATCTGCGTTAGTTTTTTCTGATTCATGATTCTCATCCTCCATTAAATTCATTATACATTGACAAACTTTCATAGATTGTATAAAATTAAGTACAATCTAATTTTTGCATACTGTATACAAAAATCCTGTTCATTCGCATATTATAGGAAAGGCATGATGATTCATATGGAGCAGATTCAGAAAAAAGCATATGCCAAAATCAATTTAGGATTGGATGTGCTGAGAAAAAGAGCGGACGGCTATCATGAAGTCAGGATGATTATGCAGACCATTGATATTTACGATACGCTGACGTTCACCATGAAAAAAGAGCCAGGAATTTTCTTAAAAACAGATAAAGAAGAATTATCTGCGGGAACGGATAATCTCATTTATAAGGCGGCAGCGTCTCTGATGAAAGAGGCGGGCATTACAAAAGGCGTAGAGATTACGCTGCAAAAAAGAATCCCGATTGCCGCGGGAATGGCAGGCGGCAGTACGGACGCCGCAGCGACGCTTACGGGATTAAATGAACTGTTTGCGCTTGGCTTTTCGCTGGAAAAACTGCAAAAAATTGGCGTTGCGTTAGGCGCGGATATTCCGTATTGTTTGATGGGCGGCTGCGCTTTATCGGAGGGAATCGGAGAGGTTTTAACGAAACTTCCGCCGCCGCCGAAGTGTGTTTTGGTGATTGCCAAGCCGGATATTAATGTTTCTACGAAATTTGTATACGAAAATCTGCATGTGGAAAGCTTATCGTTCCATCCGGATATCGACGGCATGGCGGGGGCGATTAAGGACGGAAACTTAAAAGGAATTACGGACAGGCTCGGAAATGTGTTGGAAACGGTCACGGTGCGGGAATACCCTGTCATTGATGAGATAAAGAAAATGATGAAAAACGCCGGTGCAGAAAATGCGCTGATGAGCGGCAGCGGGCCTACGGTTTTCGGTATCTTTACGAAAGAGGAAAGCGCGGGGCGGGCGGCGTCGCAGATAAAGGAAAAGAATTTGGCAAAAGAGGTTTTTGTGAGCGGATTTTATGTATAAAGAAAGGAGGATTATGGAATGCAGTTGCAGACAAATATTGATGAATTTCTTCCTTTGCGGGATGTGGTTTTTAATACGCTGCGAAAGGCAATTCTGACCGGGGAGTTAAAACCGGGCGAGCGGTTAATGGAAATCCATCTTGCCAATCAACTTGGCGTCAGCAGGACGCCTATTAGAGAGGCCATCCGTAAGCTGGAGCTGGAAGGTCTTGTTATTATGATTCCGAGACGCGGCGCTGAGGTGGCGCAGATTACGGAGAAAAGCTTAAAGGACGTATTGGAGGTCAGGAGAGCTTTGGATGCGCTCTGTGCGGAACTTGCCTGCGACAGGATTACCGAGGAGGGAAAAAGGCAGCTTCAAAAAGCCTGCAATGAGTTTGAAAAGGCGACGGTTACAAAGGATGCGACGATAATAGCGCAGGCAGATGTGGCGCTGCATGACATTATCGTGGCGGCGACCGGTAACGAGAGGCTGATACAGCTTGTCAATAACTTAGCGGAACAGATGTACCGATACCGATTTGAATATATTAAAGACGAAGATAAGCATAATCATCTGGTGAAAGAGCATAGGATGATTTATGACAGCATTGTCCGTCACGATAAGGAGGGAGCGGCCAGGGCGGCCAAACTCCATATTGATAATCAGGAAAAATCGATTATCAGGCAGATACGGATGGAAAGAGAAAAGTAGAATATTACGCATCAAAACGGGAATACTCCTTGCAAACCAGAAAAATTTCGGACAATAGACGTTCGGATGCTGGGGAAAGGCATGGGTATAAAAATGAAACGAAATTTATTTTCCCGTATAAGAAAGATGGCGGCAGGTATGGCGGCGGGTGCGCTGGCGGTTGTGTGGTGGGTAGTTCTTTATCCGGAACTGTGTTTCCCGCAGGATACCTATGACGTAATATATGATGAGACAGAACCGAAAGAAGTCTGTGAAGAGGAATTGTTCCGTCAACTGATGAAAGCGGGCGGAGAAGAGATTGTCATAGAAAGCAGACTGTGGGAATGGATGAAAAAAAGGAGTCTGAATGTGAAATGAAAGAAAAAGAGTCGCTTTGCAATGCGCCGATTGGCGTTTTTGATTCGGGAGTCGGCGGTTTGACGGTAGCGAGAGAGATTATGCGGCAGTTACCGAATGAAAGGATAGTTTATTTTGGCGATACGGCGCGGGTTCCCTACGGAAGTAAATCTCCGGAAACCCTTACCAGATATTCCAGACAGATTGTAAGGTTTTTACAGACACAGCATGTAAAGGCGATAGTGATTGCCTGCAATTCGGCGACCGCCTGTGCGCTGGATGCGCTGGAAGAAGAAGCGGAACTGCCGATTGTGGATGTGGTACGGCCTGGCGCTAAAACGGCCATAGAGGCGACCCATAACGGAAAAATCGGCGTTATCGCCACGGAGGCGACCATTAAAAGCGGCATTTATAAAAGATACATAGAAGAAAATGACAGTAGTGTCAGTGTTATCGGAAAAGCCTGTCCGCTCTTTGTGCCGCTCGTGGAAGAGGGATTGTGGGAAGACCCTGTTACGGATGAAATTGCCAGAAGGTATTTGACGGAATTAATCGATATTGATATCGATACGCTGATTTTGGGATGCACCCATTATCCACTCATACGTTCCACGCTCGGACGGGTTATGGGCGATAAAGTGACTTTGGTTAATCCGGCATATGAAACGGCACATGCGTTGAAAGATTTATTGGAACGAGAAGGGCTGGAGAGCGAAAAAAGACCGGAACTTGGCACGGAACTGTACCGTTTCTTTGTCAGTGACGCGGCGGATAAGTTCCAGAAATTTGCCAATTCCATTATCCCGTACGGGATTCTTTCCGCGAAAACCATCAATATTGAGGAATTTTAGTGAAAGGCATGGGTTTGCAAGGTGACAAAAGAGGTATGGCTGTCGATAAAAGGAACGCAGTTTCAAAACGGAGAGGAAATGGAAGATGATATCCGGACTATGGTGTCCGGCGCTTATTATGAAAAAGGCGAAAGCCGCTATGTCGTCTATGAGGAGAACATAGAGGGAGCGCCAAAGCCCGTGATGAGCAAATTAAAATTCGGGGAGCATTTTCTGGAGCTTTCCAGAAACGGTTCTTTATGTATGCGAATGATATTTGAGGAAAATAAGAAGCATATGACGGAGTATCATACGCCGTACGGAGATATTCTGCTTGGCGTCGATACGGAGAAAATCAATATGATAAATAAAGATGACGAGATTACGATTGAAGTGGATTATCGGTTGGAACAAAATAATGAGTACCTTGCAAAACGCAGGATACTCATTACAATTCGCAGTTCTATTTAATGGGTGTTGCACCGGCTTTTTCCTGCGCTTTTTCCAATGCGCGTTTGAAGAAGCCTTTTTTCTTGGCTTCTACCGGGGCCAGTTTGCCGTGAAGCCCTTTTACATCGGTAATATAGATGCCGCTGACAACGGCTTTCACTTCTTTTTTTACAGGAATGGAATCAAAAATCTTTTCATCGGAGATTAACGTCATAATCTGGGGGCCGACCTTGGCTTTTACTACGGGAAGCTTGGAACTGCGCAAAAGCTTGGGAGTCTGCTCAATCACCATCTGCGGCAGCCCGGAATCTTTTATCTTCATCCGTTTTTTATCAATAATCAGCATGGAAACGGTCTGTTTCATAGCGTCTATCTGCGCTTGCTGCGCATTCTGTTTCTTTTGCATATTCCGTCCTAAAAAATATAAAGCGACAACGGCGATAATAAGAACGGCTAAAATGCACAATAATACGATTGACCATGTACTCATGAGAATACCTCCGAAATTTTCTTGATGACTTATTTTGGTAACAAATATTTTAGCATTGATTTTGACATTAAGCAAGATTTCTTATGGATTTTGCAAAGAAACTATGATATATTTTAGTATGGTAAATGTAAAAAATAAATTTTTCACACGCTGAAAGAAAGGCATGGATGATATATGAAAAAGAAAATAGCGCTGCTTATGGCGGCGACGCTCATGGCGGGCGTTTTATCCGCCTGCGGAAAAGATGTGGAATATATAAGCAAAATAAAAGCGTCCGATTATGTGACGCTTGGAACGTATAAAGGCATTGAGATAACGGTATCAGACCCCGAAGCTGTGGCGCAGAAGAACATGGCGGATTCAATAGCCGATTTGGAACTTATGAATGGAATAACGGTTCCGGTGACGGACAGGACGCTGGTGGAAGAGGGCGATACGGTGAATATCGACTATGCCGGGTACCGTGACGGCACGGCTTTTGAGGGCGGCACGGCAGCAGGACAGGATTTAACAATCGGTTCGGGCAGTTTTATACCGGGTTTTGAGGACGGGTTAATCGGTAAAGAAGTCGGCGAGACAGTCTCGCTGGATTTGACATTCCCGGAAAACTACCGCAATACGGAAATGGCAGGGGTGGCAGTGACGTTCGAGGTGACAATCAACAGTATTTCCATTATAGAGCCGCAGGAGCTGACAGATGACTTTATCAAAGAACTGACGCAGGAAGAATATGAGACGGTAGAGGATTTTGAGAACTATCTCTATGATTATTTTTATGCAAATGCAGCAAGCGCTTATGAAACAGAAGTAACGGGAAAAATCGTGCAGGCGGTTATGGCGGGATGCATTTTTGAAACGCCGCCGGAGAAAATGGTCGAGCGTTACTGCAATATGCAGATTGAGGATATGACGGCACAGCTTGCGGAGTACGGCGTGGACTTAAATACTTATATGCAGGCTCAGTATAGTATGGATTCGGAAGCCTATATGCAGATGTTTCGGGAGGACGCCGCCAAGGTGGCGCAGCAGTATATTATGTTTCAGGCAATCGCCGACGCCGAGGGATTAAATCTGACAAAAGAGGAGATGGCGCAGGCGATGGAAGAACACGCGTTAAGCTCAGGATATGAGTCCGTAGAGGCGTTTAAGGAAGAAATAGGCGAAGAGGTTTTCTACGAATATCAGATGGCGGAAAACGTAATGGGTTTTCTGGAAGAGAATGCAGAGATTCATATGGAACAGTGATTATGAATAATAAGGAAAGGTGAGGTTTTCAAATGGACTTGACAGATATCAGAGATTTATACCGTAACAGAGAAAATTATATGGATAAGGAAGTAACGGTCGGCGGATGGGTCAGAAGTATCAGAGATTCCAAAACATTTGGCTTTATTGTTGTAAATGACGGCACTTTTTTTGAGACGCTCCAGATTGTATACAGCGACAGCCTTGCAAATTTTGAGAGCATTTCCAAATTGAACGTAGGTTCCGCTATTGTGGCAAGAGGAAAAATTGTGGCGACGCCGCAGGCGAAGCAGCCTTTTGAGATGCAGGCGGAGGAGATTATGATAGAGGGCGCGTCCACGGCGGACTATCCGCTGCAGAAAAAACGCCATACTTTTGAATATTTAAGGACGATTTCGCATTTAAGACCAAGAACCAATACATTTCAGGCGACTTTCCGCGTCCGTTCGCTGATTGCCTACGCCATTCATACTTTTTTCCAGGAGAGAGGCTTTGTCTATGTGCATACGCCGCTTATCACAAGCAGCGATTGCGAGGGCGCGGGCGAGATGTTTCAGGTGACGACGCTTGATTTGGACAATATTCCGAGGAATGAGGACGGAAGCGTTGACTATACGCAGGATTTTTTTGGGAAACCGACGAGTCTTACCGTCAGCGGACAGTTAAACGTAGAAACATATGCTTTTGCATTTAAAAACGTATATACTTTCGGACCGACTTTCCGTGCGGAAAATTCCAATACGACAAGACACGCCGCGGAATTTTGGATGATTGAGCCGGAAATTGCTTTTGCCGATTTAACGGACGATATGATGCTGGCGGAGGCGATGTTGAAGCATATTATCCGCTATGTTCTGGAAAACGCGCCGGAGGAGATGAATTTCTTTAACCAGTTTGTCGATAAAGGTCTGATAGAGAGGTTACAGCACGTTCTCAATTCCGATTTCGGTCATGTAACCTATACGGAGGCAATTAAGATACTGGAAAAGCATAACGACGAGTTTGAGTACAAGGTTTCATGGGGCTGTGATTTGCAGACGGAGCATGAGCGTTATCTGACGGAAAAAGAATTTAAACGCCCCGTCTTTGTAACGGATTACCCCAAGGAAATTAAGGCGTTTTATATGAAACTGAACGAGGATGGAAAGACCGTGGCGGCTATGGACTGCCTTGTGCCGGGTATCGGCGAGATTATCGGCGGCAGCCAGAGGGAAGACGATTTGGAGACGTTGGAAAAGAGGATGGACGAGCTGCATCTGAATAAAGATGATTATCAGTTTTATCTGGATTTGCGAAAATACGGTTCCGTGCGCCATGCGGGCTTCGGGCTGGGATTTGAAAGATGTGTGATGTATTTGACCGGAATGGGAAATATCAGAGACGTTATCCCGTTCCCGAGAACGGTAAACAACTGTGAACTGTAGCAAAAAGAGGCACATATGAAAAGACGATTCGGGCGGGTTATGAGCGTGCTGGCAGTTCTGGCTTTATTGGCGGCTGTCGTAGAGCCGGTACGCGCTACCACAATTTCTGAACTGCAGCAAGAGAAGAAAGCAAACGAGGCACAACTGAATAGTATTAACAAGGAAATTTCCGGATATAAGGGCGCGCAGGCCGATATTGGGGAAGAAATCGAAGAACTGGACGCGGAAATCGTAAGCCTGCTGACCGATATCAATCTGATTAAAGAGGCTATCGCGAACAAAGAAGAAGAAATCGAAGTGACGCAGGCGGATTATGAAGCGGCGGTAGCGGTGAAAGACGAGCAGTACGAGTCGATGAAGATTCGTATTAAGTTTATGTATGAACAGGGCGAGATTTCCTATTTACAGCTTTTCACGGAATCGTTTGACGTCAGCGATATGGTGAATAAGGCGGAGTATGTCGAGAAGCTCTACGAATATGACAGGAAACTGTTGGAGGAATATCAGGTTACGGTCGAACAGGTCGCCGCGCTGCAGGATAAGCTGGAGGAAGAAAAATCCGAGCTGCAGACGTCGCAGTATGAACTCGAAGAAGAACAGGCTTATGTGGAAGAAGTGCTTGCGCAGAAGAAAGAGGAATATGAAAATTATAACGTCATGCTGGCAAAGGCAAAGCAGGAGGCGGCAGTCTATACGACGAAGATAAAACAGGAAACGGCGCAGATTAAGAAGCTGGAAGAGGAAGAGGCGAGACGGAAAGCCGAAGAAGAAGCGCGAAAAAAAGCGGAGGAAGAAGCACGGCTGGCGGCGCAAAACAGCGGCGGTTCCGGGAGCAGCTCCTCGTTCCAGAATACCGTGAGCGCATCCGGCGGCAGCGCCAAAGGGCGTGATATTGCCAATTTTGCCTTACAGTATGTCGGCTATCCCTATAAAGCGGGCGGCACGAGCCTGACGGAGGGCGCGGACTGTTCCGGTTTCGTCTGGGCGGTCTATAAATCGTTCGGCTATTCCCTGCCGAGAAGTTCCTATGCGCAGTCCGGCGCGGGAACGGGAGTTTCCTATTCGGAAGCGCAGCCGGGCGATATCATATACTATGGCGGACACGTCGGCATCTATATCGGTAACGGGCGCATCGTACATGCCAGCACCGAGCGTACGGGAATCAAGACGGAGTCGGCGACATATCGCAGTATTATTACGGTTAGAAGGATTATTTAAACGCAGGTCGTCAGACTTGCGTTTATGCGTCTTATCTGCTATAATGTCTTGGATTGTACATAAATGACAGACGGTCGATAGAGACCGGATATGATGTGGGGAGAATGGAGAGTATTATGAAACAAAAGAAAATAGCAGCAACGGGACTTGCTTGCATCATGGCGCTTGCATTGACAGGCTGTGGAGATAAGTCGCCTTTGGATGCCAAAAATCCTGTAACGATTGAAGTTTGGAACTACTATAACGGCGACCAGCTTACCGCTTTTGACAGTCTGGTGGAGGAGTTTAACGAGACGGTCGGAAAAGAAAAGGGAATTATTGTCAAAGGCAGCAGCCAGGGTTCCGTGAATGATTTGGAGACTAATGTGCTTGCCGCACTCAAGGGAGAGGTCGGCGCGACCGAAGTGCCTAATATTTTCATGGCGTATGCGGATACGACATATGCGGCGGACCAGATGGGCGGTATTGTGGATTTAAAGCAGTATTTGAGCGAAGATGAGATTAGCGCGTACATAGACAGCTATATGAGCGAGGGAGATTTTAGCGGAAACGGAGAAATCAAGATTTTTCCGATGGCAAAATCGACAGAAGTACTGGTACTCAATAAGACGGACTGGGATGAATTTGCAGCGCAGACCGGAGCGGCATATGAAGATTTAGCGGATATGGAGGGGCTGGTGGAAACGGCGCAGTCCTATTATGAATGGACGGATGCACAGACGCCGGATGTGAACGAAGACGGAAAAGCGTTATTTGGCAGGGATGCCATGGCAAATTATATGTTAATCGGCAGTATGCAGATGGGAACGGAAATTTTTCAGGTGTCGGACGGTAAAATGACGTTGAATTTTGAAAAAGAGACCGTAAGAAGATTGTGGGATAATTATTATATTCCTTTTGTAAAAGGCTATTTTGCCGCTACCGGACGATTCCGCAGCGACGATATTAAAACCGGCAACATCATTGCCTTTGTAGGCTCTTCTTCCAGTGCGTCTTTCTTCCCGGACACGGTAAGTATAAGTGATACGGAAAGCTATCCTATTGAGATGGATGTTCTTCCCTGTCCCGCTTTTGCAGGCGGCGGAGCCTATGCGGTGCAGCAGGGAGCGGGCATGGTAGTGACAGAGGGAAGCGAGGCGGAAATATATGCTTCCGTAGAGTTTTTGAAATGGTTTACGGCGGATGAACAGAATATTCTGTTTTCCGTGCAGTCGGGATATCTGCCGGTTACCAAAACAGCCAATGACAAGACCGCCATTTTGGAAAGCGGTGCGGAAATCAGCCAGAATATGGAAAAAATACTTCCGGTGGCTGTGGATATGGTAAATAATAATGTGACTTATACAACGAAAGCTTTTGAGAGCGGAACGCAGGCGCGCAACATTTTAGAGTACGCTATGAGCGATATTGCGGCGCAGGACCGCGCGGTTGTGGCAGAGAAACTGGCTGCCGGACAGACTCTGGAAGAGGCGAGTGCGGAGTTTTGCACGGATGCATATTTTGATGCATGGTATGAGGAGACACTGCAGAAACTCCAGGCTTTTGAGGGAAAATAGGCAAGGGGGAACATGTGTCGGTGAAGAAAAAGGAAAGAACAATCTTTCGTGAAATCTTAATACCGCTTTTGGCTGTGCTTGCCTTTGAAATGCTGTTTATGGTAGGTTCCATTATATTTGGAGGCGTTGTGGAACAGCTTGATACAAACGTTACGGACATACTTGCTAAACAGACGGAAAACAGGGGAAACTATCTGTTGAGTGAGATGATTGGAAACTGGTCGGGGTTGGAACTGCTGGCGGATGAGATTGATGCGGATGTACAGAGCAGATTGTCTCAGGGAACGCTGAAACTGGATGATTTAAAGGAAAACAGTACGGCTTGCGTGACATTATTAAAAGATATCAGTCCTGAATTGATTGATACGATGTATAATAAAAAAATTTCAGGCATTTTTGTGGTCTTCTATACGGATGGGTTAAAGGAAAGCGGCTTGCCGAATTCACTGCCGGGAGTGTATCTGCGGGATTTGGACCCTACGGCAACGCCGTCGGAGAGAAATGCGGATTTATTGTGGGAGCGCGCTCCGGGAGATTTAATCAAATCGGCGTATATCGCTACGGATTCCGGCTGGAAACCTAATTTTTCACAGGAAGATATCGGACAGGATTTCTTTTATAAACCTTATCAGACCGCCTATGAGGACGGATGCAGATTAAAGGAAAAGGATTATGGCTATTGGACCACGAAAGCATACAGTCTGGAGGGAGACAATCGCAGCTCCATTGCGTATTCCATTCCGCTTATTTTGGATGATGGAACTTTGTATGGTGTGCTAGGTATTGAACTTTTGTCGGATTATGTGCAGTCTCTTCTGCCTGATGCGGAACTGTTGGATGACAAGCGGGGAACTTATATTCTGGCTGTAAATTCCGGCGACGATAAACTTCTGACGCCGATTGTGGTCTCCAGCGATACGATACGGTTACAGCAGGCGCAGGAGCTGCAGTTTGTATTATCGGAAGATAACAGCGGCGCTGAGAGCGCGGATAAAGATTATTTAGGAGCGGCAAAACCGTTAGTAGTGTATAGCAATAATGCGCCTTTCGATTCAGATGAATGGTATCTGTTGGGAGTCGCTTCCAGAAAAAATCTGTTTGCCTTTTCCAGGCAGATGCAGAGAATGCTGTTTATTTCGATTGTGCTGACCTTTATCATTGGTCTGTTGGGCATCATCTATGCAAGTTTCAGGCTGTCTAAGCCAATCAGAAATTTATCGGAAGAAGTGGAAAAGGCGCAGCCGGACAATATGCCCGTACTGCCGGCTACCGGCATACGTGAGATTGACCGCTTCGCGGATTCGATTTCCCGTCTGGGGCGGGAAGTAGTGGCATCTTCCACCCGATTACTTAGTATTATGGATATGGCGAGCGTGGAGCTTGCGGGGTATGAACTGCAGGAGGAAAACGACGGCGTTTATGTGACGGATAAATATTTCCCGATGCTGGGCGTTTCGGATGTAGATATCCGCAATCTGACTTTGCAGGAGTTTTTGAACTTACAGCAGAAAATTCATCAGTCATTAGACCATTTTGAGGCGGAGGATAGCAGCATTGTTTACAGTGTGCCGCAGGCGGATGGAAGCTTGCGTTATCTGCGCTTTGAACAGCAGAAAAAAGACGGGAGACAAGTCGGATTGATAGAGGACGTAACAGTCTCCACCCTTGAAAAAATGCGCATAGAGCGGGAGAGAGACAGCGACGGCCTTACCAAACTGTATGCGAGAAGAGGATTCAGGCGAGAGGCGGATAAACTGTTCTTAAAGCCGGAAGTTTTAAAACATGCAGGACTGTTGATGATAGATTTGGATAATTTGAAAACGACCAACGACAGATTCGGACATAATTTCGGAGATTTGTATATCCAGACCGCGGGCAGATGCTTCGTGGAGAATACGCCGGAGAATACATTGTGCGCCAGAATGTCGGGTGATGAGTTTATCCTGCTTTTCTACGGGTATAACAACAGCGATGAGATACGAGAAAAAATCGCAGCGTTGTATCAGGCGATACGTGAAATAGAGTTTGTTCTGCCAAACGGTGATAACATGGGACTTAGCGCCTCCGGAGGCGTGGCATGGTACCCTGAGGACAGCGGAGAATTATCGGAACTGATGAAATATGCGGATTTTGCCATGTATCAGGTAAAACGAAGCAAAAAAGGCGAATACCGCGAGTTTGAAGAAAATCTTTACAAACAGCAGTTATTACAGAATCAGAGTAAACTGGAATTCCATAAGATGTTGGAAACGCGGGATATCAATTACTTCTTCCAGCCTATTTTTGATGGTGTGACAGGCACCGTCCATGCGTATGAAGCGTTGATGCGGGCTAATTTCCCTGCGCTGCGCGAACCGGAGACGGTGCTTGGCATTGCAAAAGAAGAGGAACGTCTGCACGCCATGGAGTGTATTACCTTGTTCCATGCGTCGGCGTGTTACCAGAAATTACTGGAACGCGGCGTTGTGCAGGAAGACGCGTTGGTATTTATCAATTCTATCGCCGGGGAATGCCTGACCAAGAAAGAAAAGAAAGAATATCATGAACTGTACGACGCACTGCACTCCCGCATTGTGGTAGAACTTACCGGAGCGGAATATCTGGATAAGGAGATACTGGAGAGAAAGAGCCGCACGGAGGTTTTCTCAGGTATGTTTGCACTGGATAATTATAAGAGTGGAGAGGACGGCGAAAACAGTCTTCTGCAACTGCGTCCAAAGTATATCAAGGTGGATATCAGCGTCGTACGTGACGTAGATAAGGATAGTAATAAGCAGCAGATTATCAGTAAGATTGTGGAATATGCGCGTGAGCGTGATATGTTAATCGTTGCCATGGGCGTGGAGACAGAAGAGGAACTGCAAAAGGTATTAGAACTGGGCGTGGACTTACTACAGGGCTATTATCTGGCGAGACCGGCAGAGACGCCTTTACCGATTAGCGACGAGGCGCTGCGGATAATTGAAAAGATGCAAAATAAATAGCGCGGGTATATTCAGAATGTGATAGTATCAATAAACTACCAGAAAGCGTAAGCTTCTTGGTAGTTTTTCATATAATAAACGCAAGCCTATCGAATGGCGTTACGGATGAAATTTTGAGAAGGACGGAGCGGACAAATGAAACATATTTTTTTCATAGAAGATGATTTGAGTTTGATAAGCGGGCTTACATATGCGTTAAAAAAGCAGGGATATGAGGTGGATGTTGCGCGTACGAGCTTAGAGGCGGAAACGCTGTGGGCGGATGGCAAATATGATTTGGTGATTTTAGACGTGTCGCTTCCCGACGGTTCCGGCTTTACTATATGTAAAAAAATACGGCGCGCCTCGAAAGTGCCGGTTATGTTTCTGACCGCCTTGGACGAGGAATGCGATATCATTATGGGGCTGGATATCGGCGCGGACGATTATATCACGAAGCCTTTTAAACTGGCGGTGTTTTTATCCAGAGTGAATGCGCTGCTTAGAAGAAGCGGCGATTTTGCCGATGTTCATACGGAGTTAGCCTCTAACGGCATTACGCTTAGGCTGTTAAATGGAGAGGGCGATAAAAACGGCGTTCCGCTCGATTTAACGTCCGGCGAATATAAGCTGCTGCGTCTGTTTATGGAAAATCCGAATGCCGTGCTTTCTCCGGAGCAGATTTTAGGAAAGTTATGGGATTGTGACGAAAAGTATATTGATAATAAAACGCTTACCGTATATATCCGCAGGCTTCGTATGAAGATAGAGGACAATCCCGGCGAGCCAAAGATGATTGTGACAGTCCGCGGCATGGGATATAAATGGAGCGTTGTGGACGAAAAGAAAGGCGTTGAAAAATGAGAATACTGGCGAATGAGAGAACGAAAGTTTTATTTGTGCAGATTGCGCTTTGTATAGCGGCAGCCGTTTTTGCTCCGGCAGCATTGATGGCGCTGGGTTTGAAAGGGGAGGCTGTCTATGTGCCGGTATGCGTCCTGTTGGCGGGAATGGCGGCGCTTGCGGTCTGTTATCAATATTTTAAAAAACAGGATAAGTTGATGGAAAAAGCCGTGTCGCAGATTAGGGAGTTTATAGCGGGTGACAGAGACGCTCGTATTGAATGCGACGAAGAGGGGGAACTGTACAGGCTGTTTCATGAGGTGAACTCTTTGGCGGCTATTTTAAATGCGCAGGCGCAAAATGAGGAAAAATCGAGGCGTTTTTTGCAAAATACCATGTCGGATATTTCGCACCAGTTAAAGACGCCGCTTGCCGCGCTGGATATCTATAACGGCATCATACAGTCGGAGGCGGACGCGGGTTCTCTTACGACGATTAAGGAGTTTTCCGATTTATCCGAAAAGGAGCTGGAGCGGATAGAAACCATGGTGCAGAACCTCTTAAAAATCACAAAGTTTGACGCGGGAACGATTGTGATGGAGAAAAAGAGGGAAAATATTTCCGAAATCATGGCGGATGTGAGAGAACAGTTTTTGTTCCGCGCGAAAAAAGAGGGAAAAGAAATTATCTTAAAGGGTGATGAGCCGCTCTTTTTCGTATGCAATCGCTGCTGGATTGTGGAGGCGGTGGGAAATATTGTCAAAAATGCACTCGACCATACGGGGAGCGGAAATTATGTGGAAATTGCATGGGAACAGTCGCCCTCGGCTGTCCGTATCACGATAAAAGACGATGGCGACGGGATTCATCCGGAGGATTTGAATCATATTTTTAAAAGATTTTACCGTAGCAGATATTCTCAGGACACGCAGGGTATTGGTCTGGGACTGGCGTTGTCCAAATCTGTCATAGAGGCGCATCATGGCACGATTGAAGCAGAGAGCCGTTTAGGGATTGGAACTGCTTTTGTCATCTGTTTTTATCTCCGCGAGCAACGAGCCAAGTAGACGTGCTTGCATGTATATTTGGCGACTGCCGCGAGAGTCAAATATCCGCCCAAGGGATATTTGACTGTATAGAGAATATTCCTACAAAATTGTAATCTGACGGAAGCCTGATTGTAGTATTACAATGATAATCTTTCATTGTACAAAAAAGTATTACTTGGAAAGAGAGGCTTATGTAAGATGAATTTATTAGAGGTGAAAGGAATCTGCAAGACATACGGCAGCGGCGAGGCTGCCGTGCAGGCGTTAAAAAATGTCAGTTTTTCAGTGCCTAAGGGCGAGTTTGTGGCGGTTGTCGGAGAGTCCGGTTCCGGCAAAAGTACGCTGCTTAATATGATAGGCGCGCTGGATACGCCGACCTCGGGGAAAGTGCTGATTGACGGTAAAGACACTTTTTCCATGAAAGAAAGAGAACTTACGGTTTTCAGACGGAGAAATATCGGTTTTATTTTTCAGGCGTTTAATCTCGTGCCGGAACTTAATGTGGAACAGAATATGATTTTTCCGGTGCTGTTAGATTATCAGAAGCCGGATAAAAAGTATCTGGAGGAATTGCTTGACGTACTGAATTTAAAGGAACGCCGCCATCATCTGCCGAGTCAGTTATCCGGCGGGCAGCAGCAGAGAGTGGCAATCGGGCGCGCGCTTATTACACGCCCGTCGTTGATTCTGGCGGATGAGCCGACAGGCAATCTGGACTCGCAAAACAGCAGGGAAGTGATTGCCCTGTTAAAAGAGGCGTCTAAAAAATACGAACAGACGATTATCATGATTACACATAACAATATGATAGCGCAGACCGCCGACAGGGTGTTACAGGTATCGGACGGCGTTTTGACTGATTTGGGGAGGTGTGCGGAATGAAAAGTTATTTAAGCCTTATCCCTATTTCGGCGAAAACCCGAAAGAAACAGAACCGGCTGATATTGATTTGCATTATTCTGGCGGTTTTTCTTGTCACGTCGGTCTTTTCCTTTGCAGAGATTGTATCAAAGGGAGAAGAGCAGGCAATGATTAGAAAACATGGCAATTATCATATTATCCTAAGCGGTATATCGGAAGAGACGGCGGGGAAAATAGCAGAACAGAAAAATGTGACATCTGTGTCATGGTATCGCACGGTTGGAGAAAAGGACTATGATAATTATAAAATAAATGATAAAAGGGTCATTTTATATGGCGCGGAGCAGCCGTATCTTCAGGATATCAGAAATTATGAGTATGAAGGATTTTATCCGCAAAATGACAACGAGGTCATGTTAAGCGCGTCCGCAAAAGAGAGCTTAGGACTCCATCTGGGAGAAAGCATTACGATTCATACACCGGACGGCGATTTTACTTACAGGGTGTCGGGATTTTGCATAGATGAGATGATGCGGGATGATACGGATTATGACGGCGTCTGCGCCTATGTAACAGTTAATGCGCTTGCTAATATGTGCGGCAACGGGGAAAGTCCGGTATACTATGTCAGATTTAAAGAGAAAACAGACTTAAAAGAGGCGATTGCCAATGTGAAAACAGAGTATGCGCTCTCAGATACGGATGTTTCGGAAAATATCATTACTGTCGGTATGTCGGGAGCAAGCAGCAGGGCGGATATCCATCGTTTGTATATTCTTGCGGCGGCGGTGTTTGTGATGATTCTGACGGCGGGCGTATTGATGATTTCAAGCTGTATGAATAGCAACATTTCTCAGCGGACAAAGTTTTTCGGCATGATGCGCTGCGTCGGCGCAAGCAAAAAGCAGATAATGCGCTTTGTCAGACTGGAAGCGTTAAACTGGTGCAAGAGCGGGGTTCCTATCGGATGCGGTCTGGGCGTTGCCCTGACATGGGTTTTATGTATCGCTTTGAAAAATCTGGTAGGCGGCGAATTTAACGATTATACATTCCGATTCAGCATCATCGGTATTGCGTGCGGCGCGTTGGTCGGCGTGGTGACGGTGTTAATTGCGGCGCATTCACCGGCAAAACGAGCGGCGGGGGTATCGCCTGTAGAGGCGGTATCGGGGAATGCCCGGACGACAAAGCAGGGCTTTCATTCTGCGGATACCCGAATGTTTCGCGTGTTTAAGGTGGAGAGCGCGCTTGGCGTTTACCATGCGGTATCGGCGAAAAAGAATCTGATTTTAATGACGTTGTCCTTTGCCTTTACCGTCACGCTGTTTTTGACCTTTTTTGCGGGAATTGATTTTGTAAAAAAACTTCTTCCATCCGAAAGCGACTGGAATCCTGATATTTCCATTGCGGCGGCTGATAATAGAAATTCCATTGACAAAAGCCTGAAAAGTGAAATGGAGAGTCTGCCCGGCGTGGAAGCGGTTTTTGGAAGCGCCTTTGCTTTTGATACGCCTGCGGATATTAACGGCGCCGCGGGAGGCGTGGATTTGATGTCCTATGACGACTATATGTTTGACTGGTCGAAAAAATCTGTGGTAAGCGGTGATATTACAAAGATTACGGATAATTCGGACTATGCGATGACTATTTTTAGTCAAGACAGCCGCTTGGACGTTGGGGATAAGATAACGATAGGAGATACGCAGCTGGAAATTGTATGCGTCGTATCCGAGGGCGTCGGGAATGAAAATCATCCGTCGGTAGTCTGTACGGAAGAGACGTTTAAACGTATTACGGGCGATGAGGATTATATTTTGCTGAATGTGCAGCTGGCAAAAGACGCATCGGAGGAAACGGTCGATATATTACGGACGCTGGCGGGTGAAAATGAATTTACAGACAGGCGGGAGGATAATCAGACGCTCCATTCTTCTTTCTGGGTATTTCGGATTGCGGCATACGGCTTTCTGGGAATTATTGCGCTGATTATGGTTTTTAACATTATGAACAGCATTTCCATGAGCGTATCGGCGAGAATGAAGCAGTACGGCGCGATGCGTGCGGTCGGCATGGATGCGCGCCAGTTGACGAAGATGATTGCCGCGGAAGCCGTAACATATGCCGCGCTTGGGCTTTGCATCGGCATTGCGGCGGGTCTTTATCTTCACAGGCTGCTGACGATAAGGCTTATCCTTTCGCATTTCGGCGGCGTGTGGAAAGTGCCGACGGATGCGCTTGGCATTGTTGTTTTACTTGTGGTATCATCCTGCGCTGTGGCGGTATACGCTCCGGCGAAGCGGATGCGGAAGATGGCGGTAGTGGAGACGGTTAGCGAGGTGGGGTAGTATTTGTAGTGCATCATGAGGGAAAAGGGCAAAATTTGCAGGAAATCGGGAGAAAATAGCGGATAAAGGAGGTGAGGAGTATGGTATAATTTTTCTGAATATATTTATAGAGATAGGAATGGGAAGATAGGGATAATTTATAGTTATCCGTCGGATATCTCTGAAAAATATTTGGAAGA
>JAMPFF010000010.1 GCA_023664605.1 Clostridium sp. | reverse complement strand
GAGTTTACCAAAAAGAACCAGTCAGTTACATATCTTGTTTTTTCCAAAGATAATGGAGAAATGTTAGCTTATTTTACCCTTGCATTAAAGCCATTAACAATCCGTGGCGAAACGGTAAGTAACACCACAAAAAGGAAACTGTTGCGTGTCAGTGAGTTGGATAGGGATTCAGATACTTATACTATGTCTGCATATCTTATTGCCCAGCTTGGGAAAAATTACACGGATGGCAGGGATAAGGAAATTTCCGGGAATGCGCTTATTGAACTTGCTTGGATGGTGATTGAGGAAGGACAATATACGTTTGGCGGCATGGTGGTATTTTTGGAAGCAGAAAACGAGGAAAAACTGCTGAATTTCTATAAAGCAAATCATTTTTCACAGTTTGACACCAGACAGACCGTATCAGATACAGAAGAGCCGCATGAGCTGGTACAGCTTTTAAGGCTGCTCTGACGCTTATCTATATTATAATATGGTAAAAGTTGAACGGCAGGGCTAAGATAAATTCCACGAAAGCCCTGCAGCCTGTTTTTTTACTGCCAAAATATTATATTTGCGATTCTTTGTGTAAAATGGTAAGATATAAGAGATATGCAAAAAGAATAGACAGCGACAACCGGATGAAAGCGTGAACTGGCATGGATTTATTTGAATATATGCGGAATACGAACATGGAAAAAGAGTCTCCCCTTGCGGCGAGACTGCGGCCTGTCACGCTTGACGAGGTGGTGGGGCAGCAGCACATTATCGGAAAAGATAAACTGCTGTACCGTGCGATACAGGCGGACAAGCTTAGTTCTATTATTTTTTACGGCCCTCCGGGAACCGGCAAGACGACGCTTGCGAAAGTCATCGCCAATACGACCAGTGCGGAGTTTACACAGATAAACGCAACGGTGGCGGGTAAAAAAGACATGGAAGCCGTCGTGGAGCAGGCGAAGAATGTAAGCGGCATGTATGGGAAAAAGACCATTCTGTTCATTGACGAAATTCATCGTTTTAACAAAGGCCAGCAGGACTATCTTCTGCCGTTTGTGGAAGACGGTACGATTATCCTAATCGGCGCAACTACGGAAAATCCGTACTTTGAAGTAAACGGCGCGCTGATATCCCGTTCAGTTATTTTTGAGTTAAAACCCTTATCCGAAGAAGATATCAAGACGCTTCTTTTGCGGGCGGTATATGATAAAGAGAAAGGCATGGGGGCTTACGACGCCGTCATTGACGAGGATGCCGTGGACTTTCTTGCCGAACTTTCCGGCGGAGATGCCAGACATGCCCTAAACGCCGTCGAACTCGGCATTATGACGACGAACCGCAGTGAGGATGGCAAGATACATATTACGTTAAAAGTAGCGGAGGAATGTATCCAAAAGAGAGTCATCCGCTATGATAAGTCAGGTGACAGCCATTACGACACGATATCGGCATTCATCAAAAGCATGAGAGGATCGGACGCGGACGCCGCGCTTTATTATCTGGGGCGGATGCTTTATGCGGGCGAGAGCGTTACCTTTATTGCCAGAAGAATTATGATATGCGCGTCGGAGGACGTCGGAAATGCCGACCCTAACGCGTTGACTGTGGCAGTCAGTGCATCGCTGGCGGCAGAACGGGTAGGAATGCCGGAGGCACAGATTATTCTGGCACAGGCGGCGGCTTATGTGGCTTGCGCGCCGAAGAGCAATTCGTGCAGCCAGGGTATTTTTGAAGCGATGGAGGCGGTGGAAAGTACCGGAAATCTGCCGATTCCGATACATTTACAGGATGCGCACTATAAGGGAGCCGCCAAACTTGGGCATGGCACGGGCTATCTATATGCGCATGATTATCCGAATCATTATGTCAACCAGCAATATCTGCCATATGAGTTAAACGGACGGGAGTTTTACCGCCCCTCCGGGAACGGATACGAAGTGAAAATTAAGGAACATATGAAACGTATAAAGGAAGAAACTGCTCATGAGTCAAAATAATGCAATGGATAATCAGAAAAAAAAGCTGCGAAAAAGAGCAGTTGACAAGGAAAAAATTGCAGAAAACAAAAAGAAAATAAAAGAAAAGAAGCGTAAAGACAGGGAAAAGAAAGCGCGTTTAAAGAAACAGATAAAAGAGCGGAAAGCGCAGATGAAGCTGGAAGCGAAACAGGGTCATGTTCTGGAAGAGGAAGTGAAGATAGAGGAATCTGTTGTCGTAAACGACGCGGGCGCTGTAGAGCGTACGATTAAAGTGGAAGAGACGCTTACGGTGGAAGAACCGTCGCAGGAAAAGGCCGAAGCAGCCCAAAAGAAAAAAGTATGGATAACGGCCTCCATTGCGGCAGCCGTCGTAGTGATTGCTGTTTCCACAGTCGCATTTGTACAGATTCGCGCCTATTTTAACCGTGTTAATGCGGAAAATGCGGCCATAGAAGCGATGGTGCATATGGAGGCGGTCGAACTCGCCGAGTACAGCCAATCGCAGCATAAAAGAGACCGTATGAGGGAACAGCTTCGCAAAAACGCCGGGAAAGATGCGGCAAGGGCATTGGCGGATGCGGCGCGCTATATGATAGACGGCATTCATAACAGGCCGCCGGAAATTGAATTGACGGAAAGCAATACGGCCGATTTTGCCACGATAGAAAGCTGTGTCATTAACAGTGAGACGGGAAAGATAGACGTAACGATGTCCGCGCCGGGGCTTGCCATCAGCGACGACGGTTATTATTATCTTTTTGAAGAAAAAACTTACCAGAGCGAACTGTCCGGTGAAGAGTATATTGTGGAAGACCAGAAAGATGTCGATTTGACTTTTTCGGTCAATTTGAATTACAATACGGTCGGTTCCAGGCTTTTTTCCAAGTTCGTGGTTGCGGTGCGTAAAGGCGGGAAGTTTGTGGCAATCAGCGAACCCAAATATATTACAAACCCGGAAGCGATTGCCAGGTATAATCCTTCTTTCATCGCTACAAATTCCAAGAAAGGGCTGTTAGTAGACCCGGAAAAACTGGCGGGTGCGGAATTGGAGGATTTGGGCGTCAAACATGCCATCTATAATATTCCGTTAAGCAGAATCTTAGGAAATACGAGCAACGAATATTATCCGACGGTTTATTATACTTATAATGGAAAAAGTTATGCCTTTAACGGACAGATAATTGCGGAGTATGACTATGTCTTTTCTTCTCTCAGCAGAAAAGGCATTACAACGACGGCGGTTATCTTAAACGATATGGCCTATAATACGATGACGTTAATACATCCGCTGGCCCGTTCCGGCGGCCGTGCGCCTTATTATGCGTTCAATGCGGCGGAATCGGAGGGCGTGGAATATCTGGCAGCGGTCGGTTCCTTTCTGGCGAGCCGTTATTCCGGCAGCGGAAACGGAACAGTGATGAACTGGATTATCGGTAATGAGATTAACGCCAGAAGCGAATGGAATTACATCCAGTATATGGATACGGAAAGTTACGTGGATGAATACGCGAAAGCGTTCCGCGTTTTCTATAACGCGATTAAGAGCATCAACGGAAATGCCAGAGTCTATATTTCCATAGACCAGCAGTGGGGCAAAAGCCTGTATTCCAATAACGGATATGCGGCGAAAGACATTGTTGACGAGTTTAACCGCAACATCAAAAGCGGCGGCAATATCGACTGGGATATGGCGCAGCATCCGTACAACTATCCGCTGACGAGCGCAAAGGCATGGAGTACGTCGGGCAAAGCGGGTTCCTACATAATAGATTCCGAGACAACGCCGGTTATCTCCATCCGCAATATCCATGTCCTTACGAATTATCTGCAAAAAGAAGAATTTTTAACGGATTCCGGGCAGGTGCGCCATGTGATACTAAGCGAGATGGGCTATACTTCCTCACAGGGGCAGGACTTACAGGCGGCGTCGTTCGTCTATGCGTATAAGGTGATAGAAGCGAACCGATACATTGACAGTATGCTTTTTTCCAGGCAGACGGATGCCACTGAGGAAGTTAATCAGGGCCTGGCGCTTGGCATCAACACCTTAGGCGGAGGGCATAAGTCCATCTATAACGCCTATAAGTATGTCGATACCGACCAGTCGTCAACCTATACGGATTTTGCACTGAAAATAATAGGAATCTCCGGTTGGAATGAAATTATAAGAAATCATTAGAATAAATCTTCGATTAAACGCTGATAAACCGCCTGATTCTTTTTCTGCCAGTTGTCGCAGATGGATGAGGCGGTTTCTTCGTCCGGAACTGATATGGTGATATCGATAAGCCGGACATTTCTTTCCGTCGCGCTTAAATGCGCCTCATACTCTCCGGAGGTGGATTTGTAATAGTCGGAGAGTATGGACACTTCGTTACGCATCTGTAGCTCATTTTCCCTGAAAAATGCGTCAATTTTTTCTTTCGTTGTGGTGCTGATACGGTTTTGAAATAGGTACAGCGTCTCCCTGCCCTGTTCCGTAATCGCAAGATGCGTACGGTTGCGGACAGATTTGGACGATATCATTTCCGAGCCGTCCAGTTCGGAAAAAACCTGCTGTAAGGTAAAAAAATCCATATATTCTTTTTCCAGAATAAAATCGGCAACCTGCGCCTTGGTAATCGGAAAAGCGGCGCGGTTTAATATATACAGGACGATTAACTTATAAAATATTAACTTGTCCTGATTCATAGAGTCCTGTACCATAATGGTTCTTACGCCTTTCTAATCTGTTAGGAATGGATGTGAGCCTTGACCGCTTCGGCAACCGTCTGCGCCACTTTCGGGTCGAAAGCTTCCGGCATTACGTTATCTTCGTTTAACTTATCATCCGGCACAAGCGCGGCAAGAGCAAGTGCGGCGGCAAGCTTCATTTCTTCCGTAATCTGCTTTGCGCGGCCTTCCAGTGCGCCTTTGAAAATACCGGGGAAAGCGACAACGTTATTAATCTGGTTCGGGAAATCGGAACGGCCCGTGCCGACAACGCGTGCGCCCGCAGCCTTTGCCACATCCGGCATAATTTCGGGAACAGGATTAGCCATGGCAAAGATGATAGAGTCTTTTTTCATGGAAGATACCATATCCGCCGTTACGACATTGGGAGCGGAAACACCTATGAAAATATCAGCGTCTTTTAACGCATCGGCAAGTGTGCCGGATTCATTCTTTAAATTAGTAATTTCCGTTATCTGCTGTTTTACTTTATTTAAGCCATTTCTGGATTTGCAGACAATACCTTTGCTGTCGCACAGGATAATATCTTTAAAACCGTAATTTAACAGTAGTTTTGTAATAGCAATGCCTGCGCTTCCCGCACCGTTTACGACTACCTTACAGTCTTCTTTCTGCTTGCCTACGACTTTCAGTGCATTAATCGTACCCGCAAGCACAACGATGGCCGTGCCGTGCTGGTCGTCGTGGAATACGGGAATGTCCAAAGTCGCTTTTAGCCTTTCTTCTATTTCAAAGCAGCGCGGCGCGCTGATATCCTCTAAGTTGATGCCGCCAAAGCCCGGCGCAAGATACGTTACGGCTTTGATAATTTCCTCCGTGTCCTGCGTATCAAGACAGATGGGAACGGCATTGACGCCGCCAAATTCCTTGAATAAAACAGCTTTTCCCTCCATGACGGGCATAGCGGCGTGGGAACCGATATTGCCAAGACCGAGAACGGCGCTTCCGTCGGAAACAACGGCGATAGTATTTGCCTTCCATGTATAAGTGTAAGCGGCGTCTTTGTTATCCGCAATCACCTTGCATGGTTCCGCTACGCCCGGCGTATAGGCAAGAGCCAAATCCTCCCTTGTTTTGACCGGCGTTTTGGAAACCGTTTCCAGTTTGCCGTTCCACTCTTCATGAAGCGCTAAAGCTTTTTCATTTGTTGTCATAGTCATACCTCGTTTTTCTTTTTTTCACTGTTTCCATTATATATTATAGTATTTTTTTCCGCAATCCTTTTATAAATGTACGGAAATCGATTTTCAGTTATTGCTTCATTTTAAAGCTGACAGGGCAGAGATAAATACCGAAGCGGTTCTCGAAAAATGTCGGTAGTTAATGAGGTTTTTCACGAATTTACTACCGTTACATTTTTCATGAAGCGAAAGCGTACCGACAAGGGATTTATCTCTGTCCTGCCATTTCATAAGCGAAAGATAACTGAAAATTGACTTCCGTGTTATGAATTATTCTGCGCGCGGTATTCATCGACAAGGGATAACATTTCGGAGGTGGTGATATAGGTAATGCGCCCTGACGCGTACTGTTCGTCCACCCACTTTTTAATATACAAAACAAGCGGGTCTTTCTTGGAAATCATATTTTCTTCCGTATTATTATAGTACTGGTTCAGCCAGTAGGCGATGCCCGCAACGCCGGAAATATTGTTGATAGCGACAAGCGGCGGGCGGTTTAAGAGCTTTTTGGTATCGAAAATATTATAAATTTCCTCGTCTTTTAAAAGTCCGTCCGCATGGATGCCCGCTTTAGTCAGGTTGAAATTATCGCCGATAAACGGGGTCATGGGCGGGATGTCATAGCCGGTCTCATCCGCGATATAGCGGGCGATATCGGTAATGACAGTCGGCTCCATGCCGTCAAAAGAGCCTTTAAAGGAAGCGTATTCAAAGACCATTGCCTCCAAAGGAACATTCCCGGTGCGTTCTCCGATGCCAAGTAAAGAACAGTTGACGGTTGACGCGCCGTAAAGCCATGCCGTCGAGGCGTTGGAAACTCCCTTGTAGAAGTCGTTATGTCCGTGCCACTCAATCATATCGCTCGAGATACCCGCATAGTGAGACAGACCGTAAATAATGCCGGGAACGCTTCGGGGCAGAGATACGCCGGGATAGGAGACGCCAAGCCCCAGCGTATCACAAGCGCGTATTTTAATCGGAATCTGGTATTCTTCAGAAAGTTCATTAAGTTTTATGGCAAAAGGAATAACAAAGCCGTAAAAATCGGCGCGCGTAATATCCTCAAAGTGGCAGCGCGGGCGCAGTCCGGCATCAAGACATTCCTTGATAACCTTAAGGTATTTGTCGATGGCCTGGCTTCTTGATAATCCCATTTTATTAAAAATATGATAATCGGAGCAGCTTACGAGAATGCCGGTTTCTTTGATGCCCATGCTTTTGGCAAGCGCAAAATCCTCCTTGGTGGCGCGAATCCATGTTGTAATTTCCGGAAATTCGTAGCCAAGCTCCATACATTTTTCAATCGCGTCGCGGTCTCTTTTAGAATAGACGAAAAATTCGCTCTGCCGGATAATGCCGTTTGGACCGGACAACTGATGCAGCATTTTATATATGGTAACAATCTGCTCAACCGTATAAGGTGTTCTGGACTGCTGGCCATCGCGGAACGTAGTGTCCGATATGTAGATTTCTTCCGGCATGTTAATCGGCACATGCCTGTGGTTGTAGGTAATCTTGGGAACCATATCATAAGGGAAAATCTCCCTGAATAATTCCGGATTTTCCACATCCTGCAGACCGTAAACATACTGGTTTTCCTCTAACAGATGTGTGTGTTGGTTGTATCGTATTTCTTTCATGTTCATCCTCCGTTCCGCTCGGCCTGTAAATTGAACGATTACTTTTCTCGGCAAAGAGATAATAAACCGAGCGATTGTATACAATTATACTTGCATAATCTAAAAAGTCAATATACTTATATTATTTTGGACAATATTTTCATAAAAAATTTAAAAAAACACTTTCTATTTTGAAAATGTTAGTGTATAATATATTTGTTAATTAGGTGAAGATGTCATTTCGGTAATACATATCAGAAACTAACCCCTTAACCAAAGAGTGAATAAATTAGTGAGGATTCAATAAATAGATAAATATTCTGCTTCGATATCATTTACGAAAGTACAGGAGGACTTTATGAGAGAAAAGTATGAATCATTGGCGCTTACGGATTTAAAGGAAATTGCGAAAGCGCGGGGCATCAAAGGAACGTCAACGATGAAAAAGGCGGATTTGGTAGAGGCGATGCTGCGGGAAGACGAGAAGGACAAGGCAGAAGGAAAAGAAGTTGCGGTAAAGTCAATCGTGCCAAAAAGACAGGAACGGGAAGGCGGAGAAGAGGAAAAATTTCCGGCGGAATTGGACAGCGGACAGTTGGCGCATGGCATTTTGGAAGTCATGAGCGACGGTTTCGGCTTCATCCGCTGTGAGAATTATCTTCCGGGAGAAAATGATGTCTATGTGGCTCCGAGCCAGATTAGAAGATTCGGGCTTAAGACAGGCGACATTCTGGAGGGAAATACAAGGGTAAAGACGCAGAGCGAGAAGTTCAGCGCCTTGCTCTATGTGAAATCCATCAACGGCTATCCGCCCGAGATTGCTATGCGCAGAGCGAATTTTGAAGATTTAACGCCGATTTTCCCCAATGAGCGTTTGAAACTGGAAGTGCCGGGATCTTCCGTGGCCATGCGGATTATGGATTTGATAAGCCCCGTCGGCAAAGGACAGAGAGGTATGATTGTGTCTCCGCCTAAGGCCGGTAAGACAACCTTATTAAAAGAAGTGGCAAAATCCATCACCAGAAGCACGCCGGATGCGCATCTGATTATTCTGTTGATTGACGAACGCCCGGAGGAAGTAACGGATATTAAAGAGGCGATTGAGGGACCGAATGTAGAAGTTATCTATTCTACATTTGACGAATTACCGGAGCATCATAAGAGAGTTTCGGAGATGGTAATAGAGCGCGGAAAGCGTCTCGTGGAACATAGAAAAGACGTCGTTATCCTGTTAGACAGCATTACGCGTCTGACAAGAGCCTATAACCTGACGGTTCCCCCGAGCGGACGTACATTGTCCGGTGGTCTGGATCCGGCGGCGCTGCATATGCCGAAACGTTTCTTTGGCGCGGCGAGAAATATGAGAGAGGGCGGCAGCCTGACGATTCTGGCGACGGCTTTGGTAGAAACCGGAAGCAAAATGGATGATGTGGTCTATGAGGAATTTAAGGGAACCGGTAATATGGAAATCGTGCTTGACAGAAAATTGTCTGAAAAGAGAGTGTTCCCGGCAATCGATATTCCCAAGTCCAGCACAAGAAGAGAGGATTTGCTGTTAGCGCCGGAAGAACTGGAAGCAATCAACATTATCCGCAAAGCCTTAAACAGCTTAAAACCGGAAGAAGCGGTTGACAAGGTTTTAGACATGTTTGCAAGAACCAGAAATAACATCGAGTTTGTAAATATGGTAAAAAAGATGAAGTTTCTCTAAAAAAATGCTTGCATACGCTCCCACGCTATGCTACAATGTATAAGCTGTTGATTCATATAAAACAGGAGGGAGTACGATAAAATGAAAGAAGGAATACATCCTGAATATTATCAGGCAACCGTAACTTGCAACTGCGGCAATACATTTGTAACAGGTTCCACAAAACCTGAAATTCACGTAGAAGTATGTTCCAAATGCCATTCATTCTACACAGGCCAGCAGAAAGCGGCACAGGCTCGTGGACGTATTGATAAGTTCAATAGGAAGTACGGTGTGGAAAGCAAATAATTTGGTTTAAAAAAGGTTGGGGTGCATATCTCAACCTTATTTAAATAGGCTGAAAGCACTGCGTTCTTTCAGCCGCGAGTTTGACGCGTAAGCGCCAAACATCGCACTCTGAGAAAGGCATGGTATTAAAGTGAGGAAGAAGCATAACCGTTATTCCGGAATCGGCGGGCAGGCTGTTCTGGAAGGCATTATGATGAAGAATAAAGAGCAGTACGCGGTAGCCGTCCGTAAGCCGAACGGGGAAATTGAAGTGGATGTAGACACCTACCATGGCGTGCTGCATGACAGTAAACTGTTAAAAATTCCTTTTATCAGAGGGATTTTTAATTTTATAGATTCTCTGGTGTTGGGAATGAAGAGCCTGAATTTTTCCGCCGGATTTTATGAGGAGGAAGAAGCGAAAGAGACGGCGGCGGATAAAGCCTTTGACAGGATATTTAAAGATAAAGCGGAGAAGGCGTTTACGGGAATTGTAACCATCCTGTCCGTTGTGCTGGCTATTGCCATTTTTATGGTGCTGCCTTACTATCTGACGTCTTTATTTCAGGACTATGTAAGGAACGCTTCTTTGATGGCGATTATCGAGGGCGTTATCCGTATTTTGATTTTTGTTATCTATGTTTTCAGTATCTCTTTGATGAAAGATATCAGGAGAGTATACATGTATCACGGCGCGGAGCATAAATGTATCAACTGCATCGAAAAAGGCCGTCCGCTTACCGTGCGTAATGTCATGAGAAGTTCCAAGCAGCATAAACGCTGTGGGACCAGCTTCTTATTGTTTGTTATGTTAGTCAGCGTTGTTTTGTTTTTCTTTATCCGGGTAGACAATCCGGTCTATAAGGTATTGCTTCGTATCGCCTTGATACCGGTAATCGCCGGTATCTCTTATGAGATTATCAGACTGGCCGGAAAAAGCGATAACATTTTCGTAAGGATTATTTCCGCGCCGGGTATGTGGCTGCAAAGACTGACCACCAAAGAACCCGACGAAGATATGGTTGAAGTTGCCATCGCGGCGGTAGAGGCCGTTTTTGATTGGAAAGCGTATCTGTATGAGGCGTTCGGTTATGAGGTGGATGATTCCTGGCTGGATGACGACGAAAAAAAGGAAGACGAGGAAGATTAAAAAATAACGGAGCGGCAGGCATGAAATGGAATTACAGGCAGGCATATGAATGGGGTGTGTCACAGTTGCAACAAGCCGATATTCCAGAAGCGGAAACGGATGCCCGGTTGCTGCTGGAAGCGGTATGTAAAACGGATAGAAACACACTGTTAGCGCATGGGGAACGGGAAGTTTCGGTAAAAGAGAAAGAATGTTATGTAAACTATATTGCTGAAAGAAAGACGCGCAGGCCGTTGCAATATATCACCGGTATCCAGGAGTTTATGGGGTTGCCGTTTTTCGTAGACGGGAATGTCCTCATACCGCGGCAGGATACGGAGATACTGGTGGAGGAAGTAATGCGGCATCTGCATGATGGTATGCGCATTTTGGATATGTGTACCGGTTCGGGCTGTATTTTGTTAAGTCTTTTGTATTATTCCAACGACTGCACGGGGCTGGGCATAGATATTTCCGGAAGCGCGCTGCAAACTGCAGAAAAAAACGCCGAAAAAATCAGGAACTTAAAAGAAGATATCCGGGTATCCTTTTTACAGGGCGATTTATTTGAGCCGCTTACGGAAGCTGATACATTTGAAATTATTGTCTCTAATCCGCCTTATATACAGAGCAGCGTCATTGATACACTGATGCCGGAAGTGCGGGAGTTTGAGCCGCGCCTTGCGTTAGACGGAAAAGAGGACGGTCTGTATTTTTACCGCCGCATCATAGAACAGGCGGGTGATTATCTGACCGGTGGCGGGATGCTTTTTTTTGAAATCGGATATGATGAGGGAGAAGCCGTAAAAGAGATAATGACGGTGGCAGGATATAAAGAAGTGGAAGTTGTAAAGGATTTTGCAGGACTCGACAGAGTCGTGTATGGAACGAAGCCTTGACGGCAATGTCTTATGACAGCGTGTTTTAGAATAGAGATTAGGTTGAAAAATGTATTGTTCTGCGGATATTGTTTTAGCACTGTTAGCGCTTTAGCCTATAGAAGCCGCAGGTTGAAAGAAAGGCATGGAAATTAGGATGTTTGATAAATTAGATGATTTACTGAGAAAATTTGAAGAGATTATGAATGAATTGAGCGAGCCTTCCGTGGCGAATAATCAGGAGCGTTTTCGCGCGCTGATGAAAGAGCAGAGCGACCTTACGCCTATCGTGAACGCTTATAAAGAATACCGGAAGTGCAATCAGGACGTGGAAGACAGCTTGGCTATGTTAGACAGCGAGTCGGACGAAGAAATGCGGGAGATGCTAAAAGAGGAGCTTGCCGCATCCAAGAAAAGAATCGAGGAACTGGAGCATGAGCTAAAGATTTTGCTGCTTCCCAAAGACCCGAATGATGATAAAAACGTTATCGTGGAAATCCGCGCCGGAGCCGGAGGCGATGAGGCGGCATTATTTGCGGCGGAAATCTACCGTATGTATGTGCATTATGCGGAGAGCAGACGTTGGAAAGTGGAGACTGCGGAAGTGGAGGAAATCGGCATCGGCGGCATGAAAAGCGTTACTTTCATGGTAACGGGGCAGGGAGCCTATTCCGTATTAAAATATGAAAGCGGTGTACATCGTGTACAGCGTGTACCGGAAACGGAGTCCGGCGGGCGTATCCATACTTCCACAATTACGGTGGCGGTCATGCCGGAGGCGGAGGAAGTGGATGTGGAGATTGATGAAAAAGATATCCGAATCGACGTTATGCGCGCTTCCGGAAACGGCGGCCAGTGCGTCAATACGACGGATTCAGCGGTGCGGCTGACGCATTATCCGACGGGCATCGTCGTATACAGCCAGACGGAGAAGTCACAGCTCCAGAACAAAGCGAAAGCATTTGCGCTTCTGCGTGCAAAATTATACGATATCGAGCAGCAGAAAGCGCATGATGCGGAAGCGGAACTTCGGAAAAGCCAGATTGGAACCGGCGACCGTTCCGAGAAAATCAGAACTTATAACTTCCCGCAGGGGCGCGTGACCGACCATAGAATTAACCTGACATTGTATAAGCTGGATAAGGTGATGAACGGGGATATCCAGGAGATACTGGACGCCTGCATAGCAGCCGACCAGGCGGCGAAGTTAGCTAAAATGGGAGAAAGTTGAAAATAATTGTAAGGAATCGGTTTGTTTTGAGCAAAAATGAACCGATTTTTCTTTTTGATGAAATCTATGTAAGGGTGTGTTACAATAAATTATATATAACTGCATTTTTAAACAAATAAATTTTTCTGGTGAATAAAAGTATAAGTGTGGCTTGCCAAGCAGAAACACTATAAATATGGAGAACAATATGATTACAGGCGAGATACGAAATAGAATTGATAGAATATGGGAGACTTTCTGGACTGGCGGGATTACGAATCCGCTAGATGTGATTGAACAGTTTACTTATTTGCTGTTTATTAAACAGCTGGACGAGGTAGAGACGACAAAAGAGAATGAGAGCAATTTCCTTGGAGTGCCGTTTGAATCTATGTTTCCGGGTGAATGCCAGAAATACAGATGGAGTAAATTTAAGAATTTAGGCTCTGCCGAAGAAATGTATGAGATTGTGGCTAACGGGGTATTCCCGTTTATTAAAAATCTGCATCAGGACGGAGATTCCGCATATGCACGTTATATGGGTGATGCCATTTTTAAGATTCCCACCGCAGCCATGCTGTCTAAGATTGTAGATGGAATCGACAGATTAGACCTCGGTGAGGAAGATTCCAAAGGCGATTTATATGAATATTTATTGTCAAAAGTCGCGACAGCGGGCACAAACGGTCAATTTAGGACGCCAAGACATATTATTAAGATGATGGTGGCGTTGGTAAAACCACAGCCAGATGATATTATTATTGATCCGGCTATGGGAAGCGCGGGATTTTTGATTGAAGCGCAGCAGTATCTTCGAGAAAATCATGCAGATATGTTTTTTGATGCAAAACTGCGGAACCATTTTAATAATGATATGTTTTATGGCAATGATATGGATAGAACGATGCTCCGTATCGGCGCTATGAATATGCTTTTACATGGCGTTGATAATCCGGATATTTCTTATAGAGACAGCCTGTCTGAACAGAATACGGATACGGAAAAATATACATTGGTACTTGCCAATCCGCCTTTTAAAGGAAGTCTTGATTATGAGGCGGTATCCGCTGATTTACTGAAAGTTACTAAGACCAAAAAGACAGAATTGCTTTTTCTTGCGTTATTTTGCGTATTTTGAAAAAGGGCGGAAGAGCGGCAGTTATTGTACCGGACGGGGTATTGTTTGGCAGCAGTAACGCACATAAAGAGATTAGAAAGGAAATACTGACCCGGCATAAACTGGATGCAGTTATTTCCATGCCCAGCGGCGTGTTTAAGCCATATGCAGGAGTTTCGACGGCAATCCTTGTGTTTACCAAGACCGGTTCCGGCGGTACTGATAAGGTATGGTTTTACGATATGAAAGCGGATGGCTACAGTCTGGATGATAAAAGGCAGGAGACAGCGGACTGTGATATTCCTGACATTATAAGCAGATTCCATAATCTAAATGGCGAAGTTGACAGAGCAAGGACGGAACAAAGCTTTTTTGTACCGTTAGAAGAAATTGTGTCAAACGATTATGACCTCTCTATCAATAAATATAAAGAGGTTGTATATGAAAAGGTGGAATATGACTCTCCGGCTGTGATTATCAACCGCATAGAGCAGATTGAAACACAGATTCAGACACAGATGGCTGAATTGAAAAAATTACTTGAGGAGTAGGGAAAGTGGGATAGTCCTCATACTTATAAAGGGAGGCTCATTTTGCGGTTCCCTTTATTGTTGCATTATATTTAGTACAATTAAGGACGTTCTCTATATTTCACGCACATTTGTTCTAATAAATCAAAATCACAGCATCTATTTTTTACAGATAAGTCTGCTTTTGTTAATTCTGAATCATCAGTATGGAAGAGTTTATATATATTTTCAGCCTTTTTCTTAATTATATCTTCTAAAGCACTAATTTCTTTATATTGATTTTGTAGAAGCATTCTATAATTTTTATCTTGCTCATTTTTAAAATTAAATTCCACTATACATTCTTCTTTTACTGGAAGCATTTTATTAAAATTAATTGCTCCGTATTCGCCATTTTTTATTTTATGGAAATCTTTTGTGTTTTTCATTTTTTTATGTTTTGGTTTAGGCGAAGTTAATGGTATGTAATAATTTAAGTTATTGATTGAGTATACAATGCCAACATAGGGACGCCGTTCTTCTTTATTGGTCAAAACCTTTGAATCTTTAGTTCTTAAAAATGCAATATACTCATCTTTTATTCTGTAAATTTTCATAATGTTTCTCCTATGTATAAAAAAGGAACTGACTTATGCCAGCTCCTTATTTTTATTCCTTTTTTTGTGGTGTAGGCTCACACGCTATTTTCATTTCCCTCTTGCTGGTGGGGAATCACACGCTATTTTAATGTTTCATTTATAATGGTAGAAACTCACCGCTATAGAAATCACACTGATTTCTTATATTTTATTATATGCTGATTTAAAAGAACAATCAACGAACAAATTGTGAAATTTTTGTGAATAATAAAGAGACACTCACCCTTATATTCATGTTATCATGTATTGATATTATCTGTCAATTTTCTTTTTCTGCCTGCTGCTAGTTTTCTTGTCAATATAAAACCGATATTGGAAAGTCCATACTGTTATAGTGCCAATATTAGAAAGATAGCTATTATTAATAAATAAAATATAGTATAATATATATATTCTACTAAAAAGAAGCGAGTACGTTATTTGATGCCTAAGAGACCATACGGTAAAAACCGCTTATTTTGATATATAATATGTGATATAATGAATGGTGTCAAGAAAAAGATTTGTGAGGATGAGTATGTTCCCTAAAATAGTTCAGGTAGTTCCAACGGAAGAATATACAGTATATGTATATTTTGAAGATGGTAAAATTGTTTGTTATGATGCAAAAACGTTGTTAGAGAAAGAGACATTTGCTATATTATAGGAAATTCCGATTTGTGGGGATGCGAGAAAATGAAAATGAAAATAAAAACTGTTGAAGAATGTTTTTATCATATTCAAAATGGGGCAAATATAAAACAAGGTGTTATGGAGGGAGGATATCCAATTACTCGAATTGAAACAATATCTAATAATCAATTTAACCGTGATAAAATGGGATATGCTGGAATTGATAATTTGGATAAATATGCTTCGTATGTGCTTGAAGACAGTGATTTATTAATGTCGCATATTAATAGTATTCAGTATTTAGGAAGAACTGTATTATATGAAAAAATGGGAAATGAGAAAATAATTCACGGAATGAATTTATTAAGACTTAAAGCTAATTCTTCTTTAATGAATCCAAAATATGCAAAATATTATTTTTCTTCTTATATTTTTAAAGAACAAATTATGAGAATTACAAAAAAGTCAGTGAATCAAGCTAGTTTTGCGGTTTCTGATTTAAAGAAAATTAAAATAAATCTGCCTGAGTTAGTAGAGCAAAAAGAAGTTGTTGAGATATTAGACAGAACAAATGGGTTAATTTCTTTGTATAAAAAGCAGATTCAAGAATTTAATCTTTTAATCAAATCCCGGTTTGTGGAAATGTTTGGTTACCCTGTTTCTAATTCTAAAGGATGGAAAACAGAGTTAATGAATGATGTTGCTCCAGCAATAAATTATTCAGGTGATTTTGAAGATAAAGTGTGGTTATTAAATCTTGATATGGTAGAAGCACAGACAGGAAGAATAATAGATTATTTAATAGTATCTAAAAATAAAGTTGGAAATTCTACATGTACATTTGATACGAGCAATGTGTTGTATTCAAAACTTAGACCATATTTAAATAAAGTTGTAATTCCGGATAGATGTGGTTATGCCACATCAGAATTGGTTTCATTGCAGCCAGTGATGTCAAAAATAAATCGTGAGTATTTAGCCTTTATGCTGAGAAGTGATGAATTTGTAAATATGATTAATAAAAAAGTTGCTGGAGCAAAAATGCCAAGAGTATCAATGGGAGAGTTCAGAAAATTTAAAGTTCCTATGCCGCCTATAGATATCCAAAACCAATTTGCCGCATTTGTCCGTCAAGTAGACAAACTGAAACTTGAAATACAAAAATCCTTAGATGAAACCCAGACCTTGATGGATTCTTTGATGCAGAAATATTTCGGGTAGGAATAATTTAGTCAGGTAATTGTGAAAATGCGTAATTTCAAAATCTAGTTGCGTAATATAGACAATATCATAAGCAAGGTGCTTTGGAGCCACCGGCGCTTAGCGAGGTTTTTTCGAGCTTAGCACCGCTGTGAGCGACAAGCAGCGCGAGCGTGCCTGCGTTGATTTGTCTATATTACACAACGGACGTTTTGAAAAACAGGGTGTTGCAATCACTTAAAAATAATCTGGTAATTGGAAGGAGAAGTAGTTATGATGTATCCATTTATGACGTTAGAAGATAATACGGAGATTGTCCATTCAGAACAATTAGAAAATGGTGAGGTAAAGGTTTATATTGAAACGCCCAATGAAAGAGATTGTTTTCATAGTATGACCTGCTATTTGCCATCCTATCGTATGGAAATTAATGGATATTCAGAAGATGAAGTTAATTATTTTATGGATATTATCAAGTCTACGGCACATTTGATAATTGAGTTTTCAAAAGAAGGGGGATTTATGAATGCCTCAGGTTTTTAGAATTGGTTCTTATTGGGTATATTTTTGGGCAAATGAGGGCAGACCAAATGAACCTGTTCATGTGCATATCTCAGAAGGAAACCCATCGGAAAGCGCAACCAAAGTATGGATTACAGCTTCCGGAAAATGTTTGCTGGCACATAATAATTCTAGCATACCTCCCAAAGTATTGCGTAATATTATGAGAATTATTGAAGCCCGTAGCAGTGAAGTAATTCAAAAATGGATTGATTTTTTTGGAGAAATAACATATTATTGCTGATATTTCAAAAGTTATAGTTGAACTTTATGTAATAATGCTTGGGACAATAGGAGATATTATGCAGAATAAAATATATACAATACAACAAATACAGATGATATTGCAGCCAATATTTTCTGATTATAATGTAAAAAAGGCAATTCTTTTTGGTTCTTATGCAAAGGGATTTGCAAAAGAGCAGAGCGATATTGATATTATGGTTGATAGTGGGTTAAAAGGACTTGCTTTTTTTGGATTGCTTGAAGATGTTGTGACATCTTTGGAAAAAAATGTTGATTTGTTTGATGTATCACAGATTATTCCAAATTCAGAAATTGACAAGGAAATTAAGCAGAGTGGAATGGTGATTTATGGATAATAAAGATAGGATGCCCAAGCAATCCGTTTGCGATATGATTATTGAAATATAGGAAAGGCAGGCTGTTATGTCGCTTGAAAATCAATTTAATATAACCGATTCCTCGGAACTTGCCCGGGTAGAAGAAAAAATCAGTAAAAAGAGAGCGGCTTTATTATTTGAAAACGGATATTTATATACTTTGAAAGCCGGTACGCTGGATAGTCTTTTAAAGATACACAAGTTTCTTTTTGAAGAAATTTATGATTTTGCAGGCAAGATAAGAAATGTTAATATTGCAAAGGGGAATTTTAGATTTGTACCGGTTATGTATTTGAATGATGCGCTTAGAAATATTGAGGAAATGCCCCAATCGACCTTTGATGAGATTGTTGCAAAATATGTTGAAATGAATGTGGCGCATCCTTTCCGTGAAGGAAATGGCAGAAGCGTGCGGATATGGCTGGATTTGATGATGAAGCAGGAACTTCACATGGTGGTTGACTGGAGTAAGATTGATAAGGATGATTACTTACTGGCAATGGAAAGAAGTCCGATTAAGGACACGGAGATAAAATGTCTATTAAAAAGTGCGTTGACCGATAAAGTCGATGACCGCGAAGTATATATGAAAGGTATTGACTACAGTTATTATTATGAAGGCTATTCAGTATATAAAACGGAAAGCCTTTGAAAAATGACAGGATTTTACCAGAACACAGATAAAAGATAAAGATACAAATGTAAAAAGGCGGGTATCCATGGAGACTAACTTTGACTATTTATTAGAAAAAAAGGAATATGCAGATTTTGCCGTGCAGGCAGTGGAAGCGGAAAAGAGTATTGCTATTTCTCCGGCAACCTGTGCTATATTATCAAGACGTGCTTTGGAACTGGCAGTGCGGTTTGTATATTCTTATGATGCGGAATTGAAACTGCCCTATCAGGATAATGTTTCCAGCCTGATTCATGAACGGACATTTCGCGATATCATTGAACCGCGGCTTTTTCCTATGTTAAAATATACGATTCACCTCGGAAATGTTGCTGTTCATACAAATAGTAATATAAAAAGAGATGAGGCTGTTATTGCCTTAAGGGATCTCTTTGAATTTTGTGATTGGATTGACTATTCTTATTCCAAGGAGTATGAAGAAAGAACTTTTGATGAATCAATTTTATCATCTGGAGACGAAAAACGCATAAAGGCGGATGAATTAAAATTATTATATGAGAATTTAAGCAGTAAAGATAAAAAACTTGCGGAAGTTCTTAAGGAAAATGAGAGCCTTCGCAGGCAAATGACCGAAGAACGTAAGCATCATACCCAGACAAGAGAATTCCATATAGATACAATTAGTGAAGCAGAAACGAGAAAGAAGTATATTGATGTGGAATTACAGGAAGCCGGTTGGATTATCGGAAGAAACTGCACGGTTGAAGAGCCTGTTACAGGGATGCCTAATAGTACAAAAATTGGTTATGTAGATTATGTACTGTGGGGAAAGGATAATCTTCCTCTTGCGGTGGTTGAGGCAAAGAAAGCCTCTGTTAATGCAATGGTCGGAAATCAGCAGGCAAAACTTTATGCTGATTGTATGCAAAATCGATATGGCAGACGGCCTTTGATTTATACGACAAACGGATTTGAGTTTTTTTATACGAATGATTATATGGGATATGCCAGCCGGGAGGTTTCGGGATTTTTTACACAGAATGAATTGCAATTAGAAATTGATAGAAGAAAGCAGCGTAAACCATTAGAGAATATAGAAATCAGTGATGCTATTACGAATCGTCCGTATCAGAAAGAAGCGGTTACTGCTGTTTGTGATGCTATTGCTAAAAAACATAGAAAAATGCTTATTGTACAGGCAACTGGCTCTGGTAAAACAAGAGTAAGTATCAGTGTGGTAGATGTATTAAGACGTCATAATTACGTGAAAAATATTCTTTTTTTGGCGGACAGAACTGCCTTAGTGAGACAGGCAAAGAACAGTTATACAAATCTGCTTAGTGATTTGCCATGTTGTAATCTGCTGGACAGCAAAGATGACCCGGAGTCTTCCCGCATGATTTTTTCTACTTATCCGACGATGATGAATGCAATTGATGAGAAGAAAAATAAGTTTGGAGAAAGATTGTTCAGTCCGGGCCATTTTGACTTGATTATCTGTGATGAGGTTCATCGCTCTATTTACAGAAAATATCGGGAGGTTTTTGAATACTTTGATGCTCTGCTCTTGGGTATGACTGCAACACCTAAAAATGAAATTGATAAAAATACATATAGTATCTTTGACCTTGAAAGAGGCGTGCCTACTTTCGCGTATGAATTGGAAAAAGCTGTTGAGGAAGGGTATCTGGTTACTTATTCAACCCTTGAGTATAAGACCAAAATCATGGAAGATGGCATTCATTATGATGATTTATCGGATGAAGAAAAAGAGGAATATGAGGAAACTTTCGGAGAGGATGAGGCAATTGAAGATGATATTGCAAGTTCTGCAATCAACTCATGGCTTTTTAATACGGATACCATTGATAAGGTATTAAAAGAACTTATGGAAAAAGGACTTAAAATTGAAGGAGGAGATAAACTTGGTAAAACAATTATCTTTGCCAAAAACAGCCTGCATGCACAGATTATTGTAAAGAGGTTTAACGTTTTATTTCCGGAATGCGGCGGGGATTTTATAAAGCAGATTGATTATAGTATTAAGTATTGTGATTCTTTGATAGATGATTTTAGCATAAAAAATACAATGCCACAGATTGCAGTATCTGTAGATATGCTTGATACTGGGATTGATATCCCGGAAATTTTGAACTTGGTGTTTTTTAAAAAAGTCAGAAGTTATGCAAAGTTTTGGCAGATGATTGGCAGAGGAACAAGGCTATGTCCGAATTTGCTGGGAGAAGGAATTGATAAAGAAAGATTTTTAATTTTTGATTTTTGCAATAATTTTGAGTATTTCAGAGTGAATAAAAACGGCAGCGAAACCGGCATCCAGGAAACACTGTGTGAGAAAATTTATAATATAAAGGCACAGATTTGTCGGGAACTACAGTCTTCATCTTTTATGACTGATGAATATTATGTTTCTTATAGAAACAATTTGGCAGATGATTTGCACCAATCAGTTATGGAATTAAATAATGGCAGTTTTATGGTAAAAAGACATTTGAGATATGTTGAAATGTATCGCAGCCGTTCTAGCTGGAATAATCTTGAGTCTGTTGAGATTTCGGAGATTAAGGAACATATTGCGCCGCTTGTGAAACCTAAAAAGGAAGATGAACTTGCGAGACGTTTTGATTATCTGATATATAGTATTGACTTAGGAATACTGCAAAGTAAGAAAATCCAAACGCCTGTCAATATTGTAATCCAAACGGCACAGCGTTTGTCTGCAAAGTATGCAATCCCGCAGGTGGCAGAACAGAGAGAAGTTATTGAGAGAGTACAGCAGGCAGAGTTTTGGGAGCAGGCAACGATTATGGAACTTGATACGGTGAGGGTAGCTATGCGTGAACTGCTGCAATATTTGGATAAGATTGTACAAAGGGTTTATTATACCAATTTTGCTGATACTATTGTTGATGCAGCTAAGGGTGAGCCGATTTATGATAGCAGTGATTTACAGAATTATCGTAAAAAAGTTGAATTCTATTTAAAAGAACATAGTGATAGGATTTCTGTATATAAACTTAGGAACAATAAGCAATTATCCGAAAGTGACCTTAAAGAACTGGAACGTATTTTATGGCAGGAACTTGGATCTAAAGAAGACTATGTAAAAGAATATGGGGATACACCTGTCGGCAGGCTTGTCCGCCGGATTATTGGAGTAGATAGAACTGCTGTAAATGAAGCGTTTAGTGAATTCCTTAAAGAAGAGCGTTTGAATATTAATCAGATACGTTTTGTTAATCTTATTGTAGATTATATTGTTGCGAACGGAAATATTGATGATAATAAAGTGCTTATGGAAGAACCGTTCAGGTCAGTAGGCAGTATTACAACTTTGTTCAAGGATGATATGAAAACTGCGAAACAAATTATGGAAGTAGTGGAGAATATCAAACGAAATTCTGAGGAAATTGCATAACCTGAAAATAGCAAAAACCTATTGACAAACCCCTCAAAGCCTGATAGATTTATTCTCTGGATGATTTATTCATTAAAGTACACGGGCAAAATGTGGGAGGATTCAGAAATGAAAATGAAAAAATTATCAGTGATATTAGTATGCGTTATGCTGGCTGCTTTCCTGGGAGGCTGTGGAGCGTCTTTCGATGCGGCAGGCTATATCAGCGCAATTTTGGATAACTCTTATAAAAATGATTCCACCAAATTCGTATCTATGAAAATCGGCACTACTGAAGAAGCGGCAGAAATTTATGAAACAGCTTTAAGCGGCGAAGTGGATAGCTTAATCGAAATATCAGGCGCAGGCCCGGTTTCTGATGAGCAGCGTGTGCAGGTTGAGGAAATCATGAAAGATATTTATGGTAAAACAAAATATACGGTTGAGGGCGCTGAGAAACAGGATGACGGTTCTTATGTAGTAACTGTTTCCTATGAGCAGATTAACGCGTTTGCACCGGCAATTCAGGCATATATAGACGCAGTGGAAAGCTTGGAAGCTGAATTGGAATCATTGAACGCAGCGGAGAGGCCCTCCAAAGACGAGTTAAAAGAAAAATTGTTTGCGGCTTATGTTGACAGCTTTAACAGCGCTTTGGCAAATGTAACTTATGACGCGCCGACAACGGCAACCATCAAAGTAGAGATAAAAGACCAGTTATGGCAGCCGAACTCAGCGGATGTTGTTGCGTTTGAGACAGACCTTTTTGATATCGAGGCATTAAACGCTTTATTACAACAGTAAATAGCAATAATTCTAAACGGCACAGTTGCGAATCGGCTGTGTCGTTTTATATTATGATGAAAATGGGGATGGAGGCATTTTATGCATTATGTGAAAAAAGTGTTGAAAGGCTTTTTCATTTTTTTGATAGCAGCTATTGCGGCGTTACTTTTTTACTGGTTTGAAACACTGACAATCGAAACGGGAGGTATGAAATTATATGGAAGATAAGAAGATTCATTTAAGAGACAGTGAAATTGCATATAAGAAAGGTTTTAAATGGTATACGCTGCCGTATGAAGCCGTCCGGCAGGCATATCTTAGAATCGAGGAAGTAAACGGCAGGCTTTGCTGCGGCGTGGCGAGCTTTGATATGTTCTTTTTAATGCTGAAAACGACAGAGGATGAACTGATTAAGGTAGAAGCGACCTCGAAAGATATCGTGAAACAGATGTTAGCGGAAATTCAGAAGAAAAATGAAAAGGTGGAGATTGGGTACAAGAAGAGCGATTTATAAATGATAAAAGCCCGATACAATCCGAATTTATTAGTTGACCGCTGGTCGGAATAGTGATAATCTAATGATAACACTAATTCGACTAGCGGTCGATTTTTGTCAAAAAGAGGGAGGATAAAGATATGACATATGCGGAATTTTTCGCACAGGTAAAAAATCAGTTTATGGAGGCGGACGTCAGCGACGTGACGGAGCATCTGGCTTATCAGTTCAATATTATCGGTGAGGCTGAGGGCATTTTTTATGTAGAGGTAAAAGACGGCAAGCTGTATGTGGAGCCCTATGAATATTTCGACAGAGACGCCATGTTTACGGCGAAAGCGGAGACGTTGATGAAAATTGCTTCAGGAGAGCAGGACCCGATAATGGCGGTTACCTTGCAGAAATTAAAGGTAGAGGGCAATATTGATAAGGCGCTGAAATTAAAGAGCCTGATTGACAGTAAGAAGAAGTAACGTATCGGATAGGGAGAAAGGCATGGTTATTATATGAAAAAGGCTTTAAAAGGCGTAATGGCAGCAGCCGGAGCGGCGGGCGTGATAGCGACGGCGCAGATAGCGGAAGCGGCATATTTTTATAGAAGGACAATGAAGCGTGGGAAAGCAAAAACAGAGCGGACGATAAAAATGGCGGGAACCGATTGGAGTAGGCATATGCCCTTTATCGGGGAGCGTAAGGAATATATGCTCGCACAGCCCCACGAAGATGTATATTGCCAATCGTTTGATGGTTTGAAACTGCATGGGGTTTATTTTCCGAACGAAAAAAGTAAGAAACTTGTCATTTGCTTTCACGGCTATACAAGCGAGGGCATGAAAGACTATATTGGACTGTCAGGTTATTATTTACATAACGGTTATGCGATGCTTTTGGTGGACGAGAGGGCGCACGGACAGAGCGAGGGCGACTATATCGGTTTCGGCTGTCTGGACAGGCAGGATGCGCTTCAATGGATTGCATGGGTAATCGAAACATGCGGCGAAGATGTAGAGATTCTTCTGCATGGCACCTCCATGGGCGGAGCGACGGTCTTAATGGCAAGCGGTCTAAAACTTCCCGGTCAGGTCAAGGGGATTGTATCGGACTGCGGTTTTACTTCACCGAAAGAGGTTTTTACGCATGTACTGCATTCCATGTATCATTTACCGGCGTTTCCGCTGATGCAGATAGCAGATTATGTAAACCGAAAAAAAGCAGGATACGGTATGGATGAGTGCAATGCAGCGCGAGAAGTGCAAAAAGCGGTTGTTCCCATTCTTATGATTCACGGGGACGCCGATACCTTTGTGCCGTGCAGTATGTGTGAGGAAATTTACAATAACTGCAGCGCGCCGAAGAAAAAGTTGATAGTAGCGGGCGCCGCACATGCGGAAAGCTATTATATAGACACGGCGGCGTATGAGAATGCGCTGGATGAGTTTAGGAAAGAAATAGAAATGTAACAATTTATTGCAACAGAAAGAGTAGAGGTTAAAAAGAAATGATGCAGAAAAGAAAAGGATATCCGGTATATCCGCTGACGGTGGCGCAGAAATTCCATTTATATTATTTGGAGTTCTGCCCGAAAAAACAGGTTGTCAACATTGGCACGAGTCTGACGATTGAGGTGGACTTAAACTGGAACGAGTTAAAAAAGGCGATTTATAAGGCGTATGAACGCTGCGATTCCATGCGGCTCCGCTTGGCGCAGGATAAGGAGGGCAACTGGTACCAGTATGTGGTGGATAAAGAGGAGCGCGATATCGAATTTGTGGACTTCTCGGATAAGACGGTAGAAGAAGCGGAGAGCATCATGCAGAAATGGACAGAGGTTCCGTTTGAGCATCACGACGCGCCGCTTAACAGGATTGTTATGATTCATATGCCGGACGGCTATAACGGCATCTACTTTTTAGCCGACCATATTACGATGGACGCGCAGTCCCTCATCTGTTTTATGAAAGACATTATAGAAATATATTGCAGCGCCAACTATGAGGGAATCGAGTATCCAAGCGAGATGGCGTCCTATATCGAGCAGTTGAAAAAAGACCTTGCCTATGAGGCGGGCTGTAAGGCAAAGGAGCGCGACGAGGCGTTTTTCCATAACCTGATAGAAAGCTCGGAGCCGATTTATAACGGTATCGACGGCACGAAAAAGTTAGACGCGGAAAGAAAAAAAAGCGGTAATGATAAACTGCGGGCGGCTGTCAATGTGTCCGACTCGGTAGACGCTACGCTCGATATTTTCCATCTGGAGGAGGAGCCGACGAAACGGTTGATGGATTTTTGCGAGAAATATCATGTATCGTTAGCCTGTCTGTTATTGATGGGACTTCGGACATATTTCCAGAAGATGAACGGCAACGACGACGTCTCTATTAATACCGCGATTGCCAGACGGGCGACGCTTTCCGAGAAAAAATCCGGCGGCACAAGGATTCATTCTTTTCCGTTTAGAACGATTATCCCGAAAGAAAAGACTTTTTTAGAAGGCATTTATGAAATCCGCGACAGGCAGAACGAGATGTTCCGCCATGCAAACTATAACCCCGTTTCCTATTTTGCGCACCGCACAAAATATTATCATATTGAAAACGGACGGACATACGAGCCGATGTCTCTGACCTATCAGCCGCTTACGCTGAAAGAAAAAGGACTGGACAGGCTGGGCGGCATCAAATACAAGACAAAGTGGTACCCGAACGGCGCGACGACACAGGGTATGTATCTGACGGTTATGCACAGACCGGACGATAACGGGCTGGACTTTAATTTTGAGCATCAGATTAAAGCCGTTTCCCGAAAAGAGCTGGAATACTTATATTACTATCTTTGCAAGATTATGTTTAAAGGAACGGAAAATCCGGATATGCCGATAGGGGATATTATGATGTTAGTATAAAAAGTAAATTGATACAGGTAATTGCAAAACGCTAACAAAGTATTGCCTATGGGCAGCATATACAATCCAACGCGGGTCGCTTTCGCTACAGTTCAACCGTAGCGGTGCATAATATGCGAAAATACCGCATATAAGCACCGACGGTCTCACAGTCCCCGCTTATGGATTTGTATATGTTACCCAATGCCAAACGCTTTCCAAAGGCGTTTCGCAATTACCTGAAATGAATTTAGAAAGAAAAGAGGTTGATGAATATGTATGAGAAATTAGTAAGCGTTATCTGTAATTATGTGGAGGTAAAACCGGAGAACATTACGCCGCAGTCACGGTTTATGGAGGATTTGGACTTTACTTCCTTTGACTTCATGAGTATGCTGGGAGAGTTGGAGGATGAATTTGATATCGAGGTGGACGAGCAGAAAGCCGCTAATATCAGAACGATACAGGAAGCGGTGGAATATCTGGAATCATTGACGGAGGACGCTAAATGACATATAATACAATTCGTGAAATACTCGTGCAGACGGAAAAAAAGTTCGGCGGCGAGGACGCCGTCCGCTATAAAGCGGGCAAAAACGAGGTAGCGGCAAAAACATATACGCAGTTAAAGCAGGACAGCGAGCATTTTTCCCTTGCCTTAAAAAAACTCGGGGAAACAGGAAGCCATATCGCCGTTACGGGTGCGACGTCCTACGAGTGGCTTATTACCTATCTGGGAACGGTCAACAGCTCAAGCGTGGCGGTTCCGTTAGACGCTTCCCTGCCGGCAGAGGAGATGTGCGAGCTGCTTGACAGGGCGGACGTGACAACATTTGTTTTCGATGAGATGCGCCGCGACGTGGCGGAGATGGCAAAAGAACGCTGCCCTCAGATAAAACATCTCATTTCCATGCAGAAAGAAACGCCGGATGACGACAGCGTGCTTTCCTTAAAAGAACTTCTGGAAAAGCAGACGGGAACATACGAAGAATCGGTTTCGCCGGACGCGCTCTGTACGATTATGTATACGTCAGGCACGACCGGAAAGAGCAAGGGCGTTATGCTGACCCATAGGAATCTGGCGGAAAATGCGACCTGTCTGGATATGAAGATTCCCGAAAGGACGGTTATTTTATCCGTATTGCCGATTCATCATGCTTATTGTTTAAGCATGGATATTTTAAAGGGAATGTCGCTTGGCGCCGTTATCTGCATCAACGACTCGCTTTTGCGCGTGGTAAAAAATATCAAGCTGTTCCAGCCGCATATGATTTTGATGGTTCCGCTGATGATAGAGACGATTGCAAAGAAGCTGGAGGACGTGTCGGGTCTGCCCAAAAAGCTTGTGAAAAAGCAGATATTCGGCAGTCAGTTCCATACGATATGCAGCGGAGGCGCATACTTAAATCCGGCGTATATCGATTTATTTGAAAAATACGGCATTACCATCTTACAGGGCTACGGCATGACGGAGTGCGCGCCGGTTATCAGTACGACGGTAAGCTGGAATATCAAAAAAGAGTCCGTAGGGCAGTTGATTCCCAACTGTGAGGCAAAGACCGTGGACGAGGAGCTGTGGGTCCGCGGCAGCAGCGTTATGATGGGATATTATAAGATGCCGGAGGAAACCGCGCAGGCGCTTCACGACGGCTGGCTGGCGACCGGAGATTTGGGCTACGCGGACGAGAACGGTTTTGTTTTTTTGACCGGAAGAAAGAAAAATCTGATTATTACGAAAAACGGGGAGAATGTTTCTCCTGAGGAACTGGAAAATAAAATCGGCGAAGCGCGTCTCGTACAGGAAATCCTTGTCCGTGAAAGCGAGGGCGTTATCGAGGCGGAGATTTTCCCGGATTACGATTACGCCAAAAAGAAAAAGATCACGGATATCGAAGCCGCTCTGCAAAAGATAATAGACGATTACAATCAGGGCGCGCCGGTATATAAGCGTATCTATCGTATGAAAACACGGGAAACGGAGTTTGAAAAAACGCCGTCTAAGAAAATCAAACGGTACTAAATCTGCCGGGAAAAAATTGACAAGATAAGGACTGCGCAGTATGAACCTGGATTTAACCAAAGGAAGCATCATGAAAAACCTGTTGAAGTTTGCCTTTCCGATTATGATAGGGAATATGCTGCAGCAGTTATACAATATTGTCGATACACTGATTGTCGGACGTTACCTTGGGGAAAATGCGCTGGCGGCGGTAGGCAGCGCCTACACGCTTATGGTATTTGTAACGTCGATTATCATAGGGCTCTGCATGGGAAGCAGCGCCTTTTTTTCTATGCAGTTTGGCGCGAAAGCGTTTGACAGACTGGAAAAAGGTCTTTTTATTGCGTTTGTCACGATTGGCGCCGTGTCGGTTTTCTTAAATGTTCTGCTCTATGCCGGTATGGACGGCATCTTTTTCTTTATGCGGGTTCCGCATGAAATCGTACCGCTTATGAAAGAATACTTTATGTGGATATTTGCGGGCATTATGGCGGTTTTTTTATATAATTTTGTGGCGAATCTGCTGCGTTCGGTCGGTAATTCGCTTGTTCCACTCTGTTTTTTAGGCGCGTCCGCGCTGTTTAATATTGCGTTAGACATTCTTTTTATCAGAGGCTTTGGCTGGGGCGTTTCCGGTGCGGCGGCAGCGACGGCGGTTTCCCAATATCTGGCGGGGATTGGCATCTTACTTTATTATTTTGCCCGCTATCCCAATCTTAGGGTAAAAAAGGAAAACCGCTGTTTTGATAAAGGGATTTTAAAAGAACTGGCGGGGCTTTCTGCGCTGACCTGCGTGCAGCAGTCCATTATGAATTTCGGCATCCTGATGGTGCAGGGGCTTGTGAATAGTTTTGGCGCTGTCGTGATGGCGGCTTTTGCGGCGGCGGTCAAAATAGATTCTTTCGCCTATGCGCCTGTGCAGGACTTCGGGAACGCCTTTTCCACCTATGTCGCGCAGAATTATGGCGCGGGCAGGCAGGACAGGATCCGAAAGGGAATGCGCGACGCCGTTGTCAGCGTTTTCATTTTCTGTCTGATTATTACCGTGCTGGTATGCGGTTTTGCGAGGCAGCTCATGTGCCTGTTCATTGATAAAGAGAGTGTAGAAACGATTGCGGTTGGTGTCGGTTATCTGCATATTGAGGCGGCATTTTATTTTGGTATCGGACTGTTGTTCTTATTTTACGGATATTACCGCGCCGTCAATAAACCGGGCGTTTCGGTTATTCTGACAGTAGTGTCGTTAGGTACAAGAGTTGTTTTGGCATATCTGCTGTCGGCGATTCCCGCGCTCGGCGTAACCGGTATCTGGATGGCGGTGCCGATTGGCTGGGCTCTGGCGGATTTGACGGGAACATGGTATTATATAACAGGGCGGCATAAAAACGCCGCAGATTAAAGAAGGGAGTTTATAACGCATGAACAAAACAAGTCAGTTACAGGATATGTTTGCTTTTATTAACGAAAGCCCGACTGCGTTCCATGCCGTGGCAAATCTGGAAAATATGCTGGATAAAGCGGGTTTTACCCGTCTGGAGGAAAAGGAGTCCTGGAAAGAAAAAGTGAGATTGGGCGGAAAATATTATGTAAACCGAAACGGTTCCGCACTGACAGCGTTCGTACTGCCGGATAAAAGCCCGGCGGGGTTTCATATCGTGGCGGCGCACAGCGATTCCCCCTGCTTTAAAATAAAGGAGCGCGCGGAGATAGACGTTGAGAACTTATATGTGAAGTTAAATACGGAAAAGTACGGCGGCATGATTCTTTCAACATGGCTGGACAGACCGCTGTCTATCGCGGGAAGAGTGATTGTAAAAAAGGAGGCGGGCTTGGAGAGCCGCCTTGTCAATCTGGATAAGGACACGGCTATCATCCCCAATCTTGCCATCCATATGAATAAAGAAATGAATAAGGGCGTGGAGTACAATCCCCAGACTGATATGGAGGCGTTAATCGGCGGAGCGGATAGCAAGGGATGCTTTTTCAAGGAAATAGCGAAAGAGGCGGGCGTGTCGGAAGAGGAGATATTGGGAACGGATTTGTTTCTTTACAATAGGGATAAATGCAGGCTTATCGGTATGGATGAAGCCTTTATCGCGGGTCCGAGACTGGATGATTTGGAATGCGCGTTTGCGGGGATAAGCGCACTGGTGAGCGAAAAACCGGAAGCATACTGCAACCTTTGTCTGATTTTTGACAATGAGGAAGTGGGTTCAGGAACGAAGCAGGGAGCCGCTTCTACATTTTTAAAGGATGTACTTGTCAGAATATGCGGGCAGCTGGGGATGGATGAAGAGGATTACCGGTGTATGATTGCGGAAAGTTTTTCCATTTCTGCGGATAACGCACATGCGCTTCATCCGAATCATCCGGAGAAAGCGGACGCAGCCAACCGCCCTTGCATGAACGGCGGTATTGTCATCAAATACCATGGCAGTCAGAAATACGCGACGGACGCCTATTCCGCGGCGGTGATGAAAGATATCTGCAACAGGGCGGGCGTGCCGTATCAGGTTTACGCCAATCGCTCCGACATTACAGGCGGAAGCACGCTGGGAAATATTTCCACAACGCAGGTAGCCGTAGATACGGTGGATATCGGCCTGGCCCAGCTTGCGATGCACTCTGCGTTAGAGACGGCGGGAGCAAAGGATATCGACTATCTGATAAAAACATTGCGCACGTTTTACCGGTAGTTATCCGGTAAAACGTACGCAGTAATAAACAGTGAAACTGTCCGCTAAAACATATCAGCAATAAGCGGTGGAAAGCCGCGGTTAGAACATGGGTATGGCGAACGGCTCCATCTCAATATTGTAGGTCGATTTCGCCACCCGCATACGGTATTCGGTCGGCGTGCAGCCTAAATACCGACGGAACAGTTTGTTGAAATAGCTGATGCTGTTAAATCCGACCGACAGCGCAAGCTCCGCGATGGAGCGGCTGTTGTCATGGTCGTCCAGAATCAGCCTGCTTGCCGCAAAAATACGGTATTTCATGAGGTATTCAAACGGCGTCATCTGGATGGTTGCCTTAAAGCAGCGGCAGCATTCGCTCTTGCTGACGGAGATGCTGGCGGCAATATCGTCGAGAGTGACAGCGTCGGCATGATGCAGGCGGATATAGAGCATAGCCTGTTTTACCCGCTGTTCGTTTAACGAGGTATTCGACGAATGCGGAATGTTTGCCATCGGCAGTTTGTTTAAAAGCGTCGCCCAGAACTGGCATAAATACCCTTTTGTAACCATTTCATAGCCGAAACTCTTGGCGCGGTTGACGTCGAGCACCTTTTCCAGGATGATGAGCATACTCTTATGCCATGCGTTTTCCTCATCTATCAGCATTGTTTTTAATATGGAAAAACTCTGCATCGGCAGCAGGAAGTTTGTCCGCAGATAGGAGTTATTATAACCGAATAAAAAATCCGGATGAAATACGAGTGAATAATAAGTGCAGTTGTTCCCCTCTATACTGTGAATCGAGTGCATCACGTTCTGGTTGAGGATAAAACCCTGTCCCGGACGCAGAATCTGCTCATGGTCGTCCGTCGTTACCTTGGCGCAGCCGTTATTAATGAGAAGAATTTCCATTTCTTCATGCCAGTGCCACCGGATAGAGTGGGTGTGCGCCTGTTCAAAGTCAACCTGATAGATGCTGACCGGATATTCTAAATTACCATAATTGCTTTTGTCATAAAAATTCTCATCAGTCGTGAAAAAATCCGTTTTCATGGGAATTATCTTGCTTTGTTTCATTTCCTTATTCATGATATTACTACTTTCCTATTAAAAAATAAACCAAGTATTGAATTGTATCATAAGTGGGATTGTTAATAGTGACTAAAGCGACCTGTTAATATGATTCATTAGATTAATATTTTTCATTAATAATAACGAGATATCTACAAGTAAGATTATTATAGCATATAAAAAAACGTAAGTCAAAGAACTTTTTTCAAATAATAAGAATATTTTTCAGACAATAAAACTATTTTGCTTGACAAATACCTCCGCGGGGTATATTATCGTAGCAGAAATATACCTGACGGGGGTATATGACAGGCTGAGAGAAAGGCATGGTTATGGAATGGAAAAACGAAAAGAGCGTTCCGATAAGGAATATAAAGACCTGATGAACCGGCTCAAACGGATTGAGGGACAGGTGCGGGGCATTCAGGGAATGCTGCAAAAAGACGCTTACTGTGCGGATGTGCTTGTGCAGGTGGCAGCGGTGAATGCCGCTTTAAACAGTTTTAACAAAGCATTATTGGCAAGTCATATCCGAACCTGCGTGGCGGACAATATCCGTGCGGGAAATGACGAGGTTATTGATGAACTGGTTATACTATTACAGAAACTGATGAAATAGTAGGGCGAAAGGAGATTTTATCATGGAGCAGTATACGGTAACAGGAATGAGCTGTGCGGCATGCAGCACAAGAGTGGAGAAGGCGGTATCGGGCGTAAACGGCGTTACCTCCTGTTCGGTCAGCCTGTTGACAAATTCCATGGGCGTTGAAGGTACGGCTTCTGCGGAAGCGATTATTGCGGCAGTGGAGGCGGCGGGATACGGCGCCTCCAAAAAGGGAGCGGGCGCATCGAAAGCGGGAGAGAGCGCACATGGTACGCCGGACTATGAGGATATGCTGGCGGATAAAGAGACGCCGGTTTTGCAAAAAAGAATGATAATCTCCCTGTGTCTGCTTGTGCCGTTAATGTATTTTTCCATGGGGCATATGATGTGGGGATGGCCGATTCCCGCATTTTTTGAGGGCAACCATGTTGCGATGGGGCTTTTACAGTTACTTTTGACAATGGCGATTATGTTGATTAACCAGAAGTTTTTCATAAGCGGCGCAAAGAGCGTTATGCACGGGGCGCCCAATATGGATACGCTTGTCGCCATGGGAGCGGGAGCGTCTTTTATCTATAGCGTATATGCGCTGTTTGCAATGACGGATGCGCAGGTCAAAAATGATATGACGGCGGTTATGAACTATATGGACGAATTTTATTTTGAGTCCGCCGCTACCATACTGACTTTGATTACGGTAGGGAAAATGCTGGAGGCGCGCTCGAAAGGAAAGACGACGGACGCCTTAAAGGGCTTGATGAAGCTGGCGCCCAAAAAAGCGACGATTGTAAGAGACGGCGAAGAGACAGAAGTGGATATTGCGCAGGTAAAAAAAGGCGATGAATTTGTCGTCAGACCGGGTGAAAATATTCCGGTGGACGGTATTGTCATAGACGGAATAAGCGCGGTCAATGAGGCGGCGCTGACCGGGGAGAGCATTCCGGTGGATAAACAGGCGGGAGACAGTGTTTCCGCGGCTACCTTGAACCAGTCGGGATTCTTAAAATGTCAGGCGACAAGAGTGGGCGAGGATACGACGCTTGCCCAGATTATACAGATGGTGAGCGACGCGGCGGCGACCAAAGCGCCGATAGCGAAAGTTGCCGACAGAGTGTCCGGCATTTTCGTACCGGCGGTGATTGCGATTGCCGTACTGACCGGCGCGGTGTGGCTGCTTGCGGGGGAAGGCTTTGCTTTTGCGCTGGGAAGAGCGATTTCCGTACTTGTCATAAGCTGTCCGTGCGCCCTTGGTCTGGCAACGCCGGTAGCTATCATGGTCGGAAACGGTATGGGAGCGAAAAACGGGATTATGTTTAAGACCGCGCAGTCTTTGGAACTGACCGGCAAAATGCAGATTGCGGCGTTAGATAAAACCGGAACCATTACAAGCGGTGAGCCGGAAGTGACGGATATCGCCCCGGCGGGCGGCTGTACGGAGGATAATCTGCTTGCGCTTGCCTGCGCGCTGGAGCAAAAGAGCGAACATCCGCTTGCTAAGGCGGTCTTGGAAATGGCGAAAGAAAAAGGCGTAGCGGCTAAGGCAGTGGAGGATTTTGCAGCCGTACCGGGCAAAGGCCTGACCGGTTTTCTGGATAAAGAAGAGCTGGCGGGCGGCAACTTGGAATTTATACAGACGAAAACAGAGGTGCTGCAGGAGGTTATTGACCGAGCTAGACAATTTGCGCAGGATGGAAAAACACCGCTGTTTTTTAGTAAGGCAAATGTCTTTCAGGGGATTATCGCCGTGGCGGACGTGATAAAGAAAGACAGCGCAAGAGCCGTAGAACAGTTGCAGAATATGGGCATCAAAGTCGTTATGCTGACCGGCGACAATGAAAGGACGGCGCGCGCCATCGGCGCGCAGGCGGGCGTAGATGAGGTAATCGCGGGCGTTCTGCCGGACGGTAAGGAAAGCGTGATCCGTGATTTGCAAAAAAGAGGCGCGGTCGTAATGGTCGGGGACGGCATTAACGACGCCCCGGCGCTGACGCGGGCGGATATCGGAATAGCCATCGGCGCGGGAACGGATATTGCGATAGACGCGGCGGATATCGTGTTGATGAAGAGCAGATTAAGCGATGTGCCTGCCGCTATCCGTTTAAGCAGGGCGACGCTTAAAAATATTCACGAGAACCTGTTCTGGGCGTTTTTCTATAACGTTATCGGGATTCCCCTTGCCGCGGGTCTGTGGTATCCTTTACTGGGATGGAAACTCAACCCGATGTTTGCGGCGGCGGCTATGAGCCTGTCAAGCTTCTGCGTTGTCAGTAATGCGCTGCGCCTGAATCTGTTTCATATGTACAGCACGAAGCATGACAGGAAAATGAAACGGAAGTTACACAAAAAAGACGGTCAGCAAGCAGAAAATCAACAAATAGAATGTCAAAAAATAGAAAAACGACAAACAGGCAATCAACCAATAGAAAATCAATTAATAAAAGAAAAGGAGAGTAAGAACATGGAAAAAACAATGGAAATCAAAGGAATGATGTGCGGACACTGTGAGGCGGCGGTCAAGAAGGCGTTAGAGGAACTGCCGGAAGTAAAAGAAGCTCTGGTCAGCCATGAGAAAGGAAACGCGCTTGTTACGCTGCAGTCGGAAGTTGCGGACGACGTACTGAAAAAAACCGTGGAGGCGCTGGATTACGAGGTCGTTTCCATCGCGTAGGAGTTTGTAATTGTTTATGATGCGCGCTCATATATTATAATTAGTAATAGGCGATTGCGAAACGCTGAAGCCACTATTTGACTAGGGGTAACATATACGCTCCATAAGCGGGTACTGTGAGACCGTAGACCACGGAAAGTGGTCTTGTGTTTCACATGCGGTACTTTCGTATGTTATGCACCGTTACGGTTGAACTGTAGCGAAAGCGACCCGTGTTGGAGCGTATATGTTACCCCTAGTCAGCATTATCAAAGCCGTTTCGCAGTTGCCCATATAATAAAGTATAACATGGAGCGCATATGGATTCTCAAAAGTTTGAAAATATACTAAACCTTGCCCTAGATACGCCGGAGGCGGAGCGGGATAAATCGCTGGAACTGAATATTGGTTATGAAAGTGAGGACAATACCTGGGAACTTATCGTGAAATATCACGGTGATTTATATCAGGGTATGTCCTCTTTTTTTCGCTCACCGCAGGGCGGATTGATACAAATAGAAGAGCTGATAGCGGGGTATGCAATTTTAACCGTACCCGCTTCTTTGGTGGAGGCGTTATCCGGGGTAGAGGAAATCGAATATATTGAGAAGCCAAAACGTCTTTTTTTTGATACCTTACAGGGAAAACTCGCCTCCTGTATCATACCGGGCAGCCCGCTTTTTTTATCGCTGCGCGGACAGGATATTCTGGTGGCGGTCATTGACTCCGGCATTGCCTGGCGAAACCGTGATTTTTGTAATGCGGACAAAACGAGCAGAATCCTGTATCTGTGGGACCAGACACTGCAAGCGGAGCGGGTTTGGGAACGCATTGCCGAAAGAGGGCTGCTTCCGGAGGAAAGAAGAGATGCATATAAGCCGCCGGAGGGGTTTTTCAGCGGCGTGGAATTTACGAAAGAACAAATAGATGAAGCGTTAAGAGTCTCCTCGGAGATGGAAGGAGACTTGTTAGTGCCGAGTGTGGACACATCGGGGCATGGAACGGCCGTTGCCGGGATAGCGGCGGGAAACGGAGCTTCTTCAGACGGCGTATATGCGGGCGTTGCGCCACAGAGCGGTCTTTTGATAGTCAAGCTGGGAACGCCAAGAGAAGGCTCTTTTCCAAGGACAACCGAACTGATGCGGGCGCTCACCTATGTTGTCAGAAAATCCCTGACATTGCAAAAACCGTTAGCGGTTAATTTGAGTTTTGGAAATACTTACGGCGCGCATAACGGCACTTCCCTGCTGGAGCGATTTATTGATAATATCTCGGAAATCGGCAGAAATGTTATCTGTGTGGGAAGCGGCAACGAAGGTGCGTCCGGCGGACATACCGGAGGCAGCGTGGGGGTGACGGCGGATGCCATCACCGGAATGGGCAGGGTAGCCGTCAGCATAGAACTGGTTGTCGGAAACTATGAACGAGGACTAAATGTACAGCTATGGAAAGATTATGCCGACCGTTACAGGGTGTATCTGCGTTCTCCTGCCGGTGAAGAGTTTAGCGTAGATACGGATAGGGCGGGAAAGCAGACCTATACGTTAGAGCAGACAAGGATTCTTTTATATAACGGGGAACCGGCGCCGTATCTGACAAGTCAGGAAATCTATTTTGATTTTTTACCTATGGGAAACCAAAGTTATGTAAACAATGGCGTCTGGATTTTTACATTGGAGCCGGTTAGGACGGTGACGGGAAACTATACGTTTTATCTGCCGTCGGAAACCGTGCGTTCCGCGCAGACCCGTTTTGTCAGGCCGACGCCTGATGTGACGCTGACAATTCCTTCCACGGCCTCGAAAGTAATAACCGTGGGCGCGTACCAGACCGGTATAGAGGCATATGCGGATTTTTCCGGGCGCGGTTATTTATATCAGGACAGACTTGGCAGCCGCACGGAGGGGGCCTTTATCAAACCCGATATTGTTGCGCCCGGCGTAGGCATTCTGGCGCCTGCCAGAGAAGGAGGATACGTTCAGGTTTCCGGTACTTCCTTTGCCACCCCGTTTGTCACGGGAGCGGCGGCGATTCTAATGCAGTGGGGCATCATAAACGGAAACGACCCGTATCTGTACGGCGAGAAAGTAAAGGCATATCTGCGAAAGGGCGCGCAGCCGATACGGGGAGAGAGTGTATACCCGAATGAGCGGGTGGGATATGGAGCGCTTTGCGTGGAGGGAAGCCTGCCGGGATAGAATTGGGAAATTATTGACGAAAAATGTAGAGAACAAATGTTCGTCACGGGCTTGAAGAAAGATAAGGAACATGGTATACTTTTAACAGTAAATTAAGATATGAGTCGTTATCATGCGGAGGAAAAGATGGAGCAGAATACCAAAAGAATAGAATTTCGTTTCGGAAATATAGGAAAACTGATGCCGCTTGTTGTTGCGGCGGTGATGATTTTATGGGCGGCGTTCAGCCAGTCAAATGTGAATGGATATGTGCTGGCTTTTTTCGCGGCGTTAGTGGCAGGGGTTGTTTTTGCAAAGGATGAAAAGGCATACGGGGAAGCGTTGGTATATGGACTTAGTAAACCAATGTTTGCAACGATTGTATTGGCGGTGATACTAGCGGCCGTTTCGGGAAAACTGATTTCAGCGAGCGGAGCGGTGCAGACGATTGCGGTGTATGCGGTGGCGGCAGGTTTTACGGGAAAACTTTTTGTGGCGGCTTCGTTTCTTATCACCTGTCTGCTGGCGTTTGCAACGGGAACCTCGGTGGGAACTTATTTTGTGGTGATTCCGATTTTGTTCCCGGTAGGTGTCATGACGGGGGCTGCACCGGAATTTATGATTGGCGCAATCGTGTCGGGCGCAGCATTCGGTGACAACTTAGGCCCTATTTCAGATACGACAATCGCTTCGTCTGCGACGCAGCATGCGGATTTGGGAACGGTGGTGAAAACCAGAATGCGATACAGCCTGCCGGCGGCGGTGGGAGCATTTATTTTATTTCTGCTGTTTTCCAAGACGACAGACGAAAATGCGGTAATTGAGGCTTCGGGTGCGACAGCCAATCCGCGCAGTCTGGTTATTCTGATAGTGCCGGTAGTCATTATTGCGTTGTGCCTTATGAGAAAACATCTGATTACCGCTTTGTCATGGGGAATTTTGGCGGGAATTGCCGCGGGACTGCTTTTCGGTATTTATACGGTGGATGCGCTGGTTGCATTTCCCGGAGGCTTTTCGGTGTCGGGAGCAGTCATAGAAGCCATTACGGGAACGGCGGGTACGGTAGCCATGTTGGTTGCGGTATTTGCGCTTCTTGGCGTATTGGAATACAGCGGCATTTTTGCGGATATTGGAACGGTTCTGTCACGTTTTGCCCAAAATGAACATAGCACGGAGGCGGCTATTGTGCTGTCCGTCGGCATTCTAAGCATGGTAACGGGGGTTATTTCGGTGGCAATCGTGGCGCTTGGTGATTTGGTAAATGAAATCGGAGAAAAAGCGGGGATAAATCCCTACCGCCGCGCCAATCTGATGGATTGTACAGGCTGTGTGTTCTGCTTTTTGGCGCCCTGGACAGTGCATTGCGTCATCCCGGCGCAGCAGTCGGCTCAGTTTGGAGAGGGATTTGCGGTTGCGCCCGCGTCGATACCGTTTGTGAACTATTATTCTATTTGTATGCTGGTGATGCTGGCAGTGGCGGTTATCACCGGGTATGGCAGGAAAGAATAAGCCGGGAAAGATGAAACTTTCTAAAAGGCGGCGTATGTTTCCGCGTGCAGGGGGATGTTTATGGGAAAAACAATAAAAAATGCGGTGTTTATCTTACTGCTTTTGACTTTGGGCATTTCTACCGCACTTTTGGCATATTTGCACTTTTTCGCACCAAAGGACGACGACCTTTCGGGGGAGTGGACTGCCGGCCTGAACATGACAGAGCAGGCCGCAGCCGCAGCCTTTAGCTGGTTACAGGATATAGAAGGCGTTTCCGTTTCTTTGGAGGATATGGAATCTGATATGCAGGATTTGACTATCATAGTCAATGTGACTTTTGAACAGACGCAGCGTTCGCAGGGAACTTTTCAATGCAGTGTTCTTCCGGAGAGTTATGCGGACTGCAGGCAGGCTGCCTATGAGGCGTTTGCCGCCGCGTTTCGGAACCTTTTGGTGAAGAGGCTTCAGATGGCGGGCTATACGGGCAGTATGGACGAAGAAGCAATAGAGGCTCTTGTAAACGAGACTTTCGGAATGCCCACGGCTTCTTATTTGATGGATTACGGACCTGCACTGCTGCCTTCTTTGGAAGATTTGCAGGCCGGATATGACGGCAGCGGCGTTTATGAGGCGGCGGAGGGCATTTTGACCAGACAATTTGATGGTAAAGACTCTATCGGCACAAAAACGGAAGCCTATATCCGAAAGGACTCTAATTTGATTTTGTCCGAGGAAATCAGCGCTGTTTCTTCCGGCCTGTTTTCGGATAATTACCCGATAGTATATACTTTGAAGCAGCCGGAATAAGCGGGGGGAAAGATATGAAAACAATGTTACAGAAAATAAACGCCATTCTATTGTCCGTTACCCTGCTGTGTTCCATGCTGCCAATCAGGGCGGACGCAAGTTATGAAATTCCCGGCATCTGCCGGGTGCAGGCGGATGCGGAAGAGGTATGTACCGTAAAAACACTGGATTATGCCTATGATTACAATACCTATCTTTCCCTGCGGGATATCGCCATGCTTCTTAAGGACACGGATAAATCCTTTTCTTTGAAAATTACGGGTAATACCGTATCTTTGTATACGGAAAGCAGCTATGAACCTGTGGGTGTGGAAAATATTGCCTGGGAAGATGACGAAAACCCGGATATTTCTTTGCGACGGAATGAATTTAAAGTAAACGAACAAACGGTATCTTACTATACAATGATTATGAAACTGCCGTCCGGTGATTACGATTGTTTTATGATGGCGGCGGATTTGGCGATGATTTTAAATGTGAGCATTGACGTTTCCGAGGAGGGATTTTGGCAGATTGATACGCAAAAGCCGTTCAGCGTTTTTCCCGATTTGTTAGAGCAGGCAGGCTATTTCGATGGGGTCAACAGCGTGTTGGTGGGGGATGCCACTACCGGGGAATGCTATTATAGGTATCAATCCGATACGCCCTATCCGATAGCCAGCACCTCTAAGCTTATGACCTGCCTTTTGACTATGGATGCCATTGCGGCAGGACAGATTACCCTTGAAGAACAGGTCACAATATCCGAGGCGGTGCAGGCGTTATCCGCTTCCAGTGACGGCGTGATTCCCCTAAAAGCCGGAGAGCAGATTACCGTGCAGGAACTTTTGGTGGGCGCTCTTTTACCGTCCAGCAATGAATGCGCCCTGTGTCTGGCGGAAACGATTGCCGGTTCGGAAGAAGTTTTCGTCCAAATGATGAATCAGAAAGCGAGGGAGCTGGGGCTTTCGCAGACTGTTTTTTTCAACAGCAATGGACTGCCTTCCTATGCAGAGGATGTTATTCCCGCAAAGCGTCAAAACAGCATGAGCGCGGAGGATATGTTCCGGCTGGTATCTTATCTTTTAAAAGTTTATCCACAGATTACGGATATCACTTCGCTGGATAAGGCTGTTTTGGAATCGCTTGACCTTGAGGTGCGCAATACCAATCCGCTTTTGCATAACCTGTCTGAAGTCACCGGCTTAAAAACCGGAACGACCAACAGAGCCGGGGCCTGTTTGGTTACCTCTCTGGCCGTGGATGACGGCAGTATGGAACACGATTTGGTCATTGTTGTTCTGGGAACGGAAGATTCCATAGAGAGGGGCCGCGTTTCGGGGCTGCTGGCAAAATATGCCATGAACGCCTTTTATACAGGCATCGAAGAAGCGGGAGACGAAACTGCCGGCCGGATTGATGGCAGCCTGCCCACACATGCCGAGGCGGCGGTGGATTGGGTTATTAGGAGGGCAAGGAAGCGGTAGGAATGTGACGGGGAAAATGGATTGAATAAATTAATAAAAATATGATTGAAAACAAATTGTAAATAGTATATTATAAAAACAGTATAGCTTTAAAGGAGAAAAGGCATGATTGAGAATTTTAGGTATAGCAGTCCATGGGAACAGTTTGAGGAAGCAGTCAGAAAACTGAAAGATTTAATTGAAAATGAAAAAGCATATTGGTTAGTGGGATATCTTAGAGAGTTTGATATATATATTGATGAAATTGAAAAAGTCAAATTAGGAGAGGACATATTAGAAATTGTTAATTCAGAAATCTTGTATTTATTATATGAGACATTAAATGGAAAAGATATAAACGAAGAGAAAATTGAAAAGACTATTAGGGCAGTGAGCGAGGATGCGTCAGAAAAAAGCGTACGGGATGCTGTTATGAGTCTCCGTAATAAGTTTGAGTTTGTGAAAGATTCATTTGATATAGAAAAGTTGAGAAAAAGATATAAATTAAAAAAGGAGTCTGTCAGTGCTAAGATATCCGGTTTTAATTATAATATTTATACATCCAACTTGTCAGATGGAGACAAAATGAATTGTGCATTTATTAATATTTCTTCTAAAAAAAGATTAGCGGAAATGAGAGATAGCATTACTCTATTTGAGAATGATGAAAAACAAACTGAGGTTTACTTTGTTTGTGACAAGGAAGATATAGATATGTTAATACATCAGTTAGAAATTGTGAAAAAGAAAATGGAGGAATGTTGAAGTGGACATGGCTTCCGAAAAAATACAAAAGATTCCGGCTGTTGATGAAGAAACAATGCTGGATAATCGCATAATTTTACAGGAAAATCTTTGGGAAAGAAATATAAGGCCTGATGATTTTATTAAAAGACAATATGATAGGACTTTTATAAACGATTTAATGTTCTTAAAGGTACAGACTATGGATGATGAAATGATAAAGATAAAAGATAGGCTGTCAGAACTTGAGCAATATAAGCGTCCACGGAGAAAACCGGATTATAATGTTCTTTTCATAGATGAATCAGAACAATCAAAAAGCGATACTCTTAATAAGATTGATTTAAGTAATAAAAGCGATTTTCAGGAATGTAGGGAGATAGTAGAACGTGCCATTGAAATTTTAGTAAAATGGAGTGAAACGCAGGACATAAAAATGCAGATTCAATATGCGGCGGTAATTGTCGTCAAGATAGAAAATGTAAAGAAAAAAGAGTTTATTCAACAGAATGAAATAAGGAAAAAAATCTGTACTTTGTTAAGAACAGTGATTCGTTTGAATGTTGCAGATGTTATTTTTACAAAAGAACAGATATTATTATTAGAAAGAGGACTTTCATTGCTGATTTCTGAAAATGTTCAAAAAGAAGATATGCTTCAATTAAGCAGAGAATTCCGCAAAGAACATCTAATGATAATGCCGGCTTGGGAGTGATTATGAATTTACTATTAGATACAACGATTCAAATTGACAGGATGATGGGTGCTAAAGAACGGAAAAAGGCAGTTGAGAAAGTATTAAAAGATAATACTCTTTTTTGCTCGACTTATGTATTAGGGGAATACTATAGTACTCTCGTTAATGATTTTGTAACTTTATATGCATTATTTATGGTTGATAAGAATGTTAATGAAACAGGGAAAAAAATAAATGAGTGCATATTTGGAAGAAGTCAGGCAAGAATGTATAAACTTTATTTTAATATTTTAGAGATATGTGATAATAATATTGAGGAAATTGAGGATGCCTTTTCATTATATGTAGATTTAATACAGGATGCTTTTTATGATGATATAGAAAACAAGTTAATAGATATAACGAAATGTGCTCGAGCCAATCGAGAGATTACATATGAAGGAAAAGTGCCTACTTTGCCGCAGGTCAGTTGCACGAAAGAAAAAAATATATGTAATATTTGTCCTTTTTGGAAAGATTGTCAGTGTGAAATTGATAAAATCATGGAACAAAATGGGGTAGATAAAAAAATTATAGATATCCTTAAGCGTGCAAAAGAGAATGAAAAAGAATATCGAGGGAGAAATTGTATGACTTTAGGTGATACGATTATTTCTTTAGAGGCATTGAAAGATAAACATGAAATGGCAGTTTGCAGCAGTAATAAGAAAGATTTCCAACCAATTTGTGAGGCAATAGGGGTAGACCTTGTAGTGCCGGATTATTCTCATAAATAGAACAATAAAAATAACTATTTATGCGCAAACCTCTTGTCATTTATCCTCAAATTGCGTATAATAAAGCCGGATTAGGGATTTTGTTGTAAAAAAGTGTTTTACGAGGAGAATGCGCCGGGATGAGTTATTTTGTGTTTGGTTCTTTTAATGCATCACAGAATGAGGAGATATTAAAAGAATTAAACAGGTATATTAGAAGAGGAAATATTTATATTTGGTTTAATAAAGAAATAAATTTTAATGACGATATTCAGAGAATGCTGGAGGAGCAGAACTCAAACGGAAATATCCAGTTTTTACTTACCTCTGTGAATCAGCCCCATAACAGTGACGATCTGCTTTTCCCTTTTAATAAGGTCAGGAAAGAGGTTTTATTTGCAGATAAAACGGGAGAGTATTATAGAATACATTGCAAATATAATATAAACGCATTATTTAACGGCTTGTATATGATGAAAAAATTATATGCTATGAAAGATTGGGAAATATTTGTTGTGGAGGAATATAACAATATTTTTCAAAAAACAGAATGCAATTTAGCCGGAATGCGAGAGGATTTACTGACGCAAATAGAGGATAAGATATCTATAGCCCCCCACATATATTGTATAAATTAATGCTGGAAGACTCAATTTAATGCCCGTCTTTTTTGTCTTTTTCTATATTTCCACAAATAGGTACTATATGTTCTTAAAATAAGAAGTATATATGTGTTAATAAGTCGCGAGTATACGGGTATGATATGTATATATTTATTCTTAATTTAGAGGTGAAATTATGAAATCCGGAACAAATGTACGCAAAGATGCCGCTTCTGCATATAAAGAACATAATCCTCTGTATGTAGAAATGGGAAAGCGGCTTCGCATCTTCCGCATTAACTTAGATTATACGCAGGAGCAAATGGCTGAAATTTTAGAAATAAGTCCGGCATATTATGGAAAAGTTGAGCGGGGGATTCATGGACTGTCATTAGAGAAACTCGTGCTTGCAAATAGGAAATTGGATATTGATATCAATTATCTTTTGACGGGAAATAGAAAAGAGGAAGTCTCTTTTGTTGAAGTAATCAAAGAATGCCCCAGGGATAAGAGATACAACATGCAGCAACTGATAAAGTATGCCATGAAATTGGCGAAAGGAAAAGATGAGTAATATCGTGTGCAATCCAAAAAAGACCGGCGCGCCCGCCGGTCTTTTTCCGTTCTATCTCTTTCTATTCGCTTTTTTCCAACAGCCTTTCTTCTACAAACAAACCTCCATCTTTTCAGCGGATGGCATCACAATCGTATCATTCCCGTCTTTTTGAATCGATGCGCCTGCAGCCGAAACGCCGCTTACATTGATAAGGCGGATAGTATAAGGCTTTGTAGAAACGGTCTGTAACAGGATTTTATTTCCCTGCTTTTTCGCACAAATGGTAAAATCGCTTTCCCCGTCCATATTATAGATGACAGAAAAAACCTCCACACCCTCCTGCAAAGCGTAGATTCTGACCTCGGCATTGTCGGCATAATCGTAGTCGGGCTTGTCGTCGCGCCCCAAGGCAATGATGCTGTTTTCTTTTACCATAAGCGGAAGATGCAGATAGTCGTATTCTTTTTCCACCCAGGCGCCGCCCTCCATGGTTTCTCCCGTGAAAAAGTCCGTCCAGCATCCCTTTGGCAGATAGAAGATACCTTTGCTTTCCTCATTGAAAATGGGAGCGACTAACAGATTGTCGCCTAACATATATTGTTTATCCAGATAATGGCAGTTCCTATCCTGCGTAAATTCCAAAACCATGCTGCGCATCATCGGAATGCCCGAGCGGGAGGTGTCAACCGCCGTCTTGTATAAATAAGGCATTAAGGATGCTTTTAACTTGGTAAAAGTTCTCACAACATCCACCGCCTCCTCGTCGTATAGCCAGGGTACGCGGTAGGATTGGCTTCCATGCAGACGGCTGTGTGAGGAAAGCAGACCGAATGCCACCCAGCGTTTGTATACGTCCGCGGTGGAGGTGCTTTCAAAGCCGCCGATATCGTGCGCCCAATAGCCAAAGCCTGACATGAGCAAAGATAGGCCGCCGCGCAGGCTTTCTTCCATGGATTCATAATCTGACCAGCAGTCGCCGCCCCAGTGTACGGGGAACTTCTGGCCGCCGACGGTCGCGGAGCGCGCAAACAATACGGCGTCTTTTTTGCTACGTTTTTTCACTAATAGTTCATAAACGGTTTTATTATATAAATAGGTATAGAAGTTATGCATCTTATCCGGGTCGGAACCGTCAAAGTAGACGCAGTTGACGGGAATCCTCTCGCCAAAGTCCGTCTTAAAGCAGTCCACGCCCATATCAAGAAGAACTTCCAGCTTATCCTGATACCATTTGCAGGCGGCGGGATTGGTAAAGTCTACTAACGCCATGCCCGGCTGCCACATATCCCACTGCCATACGTCGCCGTTGGGCCGTTTGATAAAATAGCCCTTTTCCATACCCTCTGTAAATAATATGGATTCCTGTCCGATATAGGGGTTAATCCAGACACAGATATTTAAGCCTTTATCCTTTATCCGGCGAAGCATTCCCGCAGGGTCGGGGAAAACTTCCTCATCCCATACAAAATCGCTCCAATGGAATCCCTTCATCCAGAAACAGTCGAAATGGAATGTACGCAACGGAATGTCTCGCTCTAACATACCATTGATAAAACTCATTACGGTCGCTTCGTCATAATTGGTCGTAAAGGAAGTGGAAAGCCACAGCCCGAACGTCCAGGGAGCGGGTAAGGACGGTTTTCCGGTTAAATCGGTATAGCGGGTCAGCGCTTCTTTCATGGTCGGGCCGTTAAAGAAGAAATAGTCCAGACTGCCGCCTTTGACGCTGAAAGCCGCTTTTGTCACATTTTCCGTAGCAAACTCGAACGAAACCTTTTCGGGATGGTTGACGAGAATGCCATACCCCTTATTGGAAAGATAAAAGGGAATATTTTTATAAGACTGCTCGGTGCTTGTGCCGCCGTCTTCATTATAGATGTCTATACTCTGGCCGTTTTTGACAAAGGGCGTAAAATGTTCACCCGTGCCGTATAACAGTTCGCCTACGCCGATACTAAGCTGCTGGCGCATCCAGGTATCCTGCGCATCGCCGTCTAAGTCAAAGCAGTCGCCCGTCCAGTTTTCCTTCATCATGGCCAGGTCTTTGGCGCCGCTCTGAGTAATGGTTTTTCCGTCTCTGATATAGCGCATATACCAGCTTTTTTTACCGAGTTCCAGAGAAAGGGAGCCGCTTGTTACTGTCAGCGTATCTTCGGTTTCCGTTACCTGCAGTGTCTGTGGATTTTTCAGATGTAAATCGAAGACCGGACTTTTCGGAAGCGTTCCCATATAATGGTCGGTTTGTACGCGGATGACGTCCGGCATCGGCGAAGTGATGCGGATAGTCAGATTTGCGCCGCCCAGCGTATCGCCGCGGTGGTTAATGGGATGCGTCGGCGCACACAGCGTCACTTCTTTTTCCCTGATAGTGGCATGATAAATCTGCGTAGGCGAAAAACAGCCTATGCCCTCTTTTAACAGCCAGCAGCCATAATGAAATTTCATGGTAACCTCCATTCTGAAAAAGTCTTGCTTTTTCTATAAGTTTTTCAATTTTAAGTCCGGGGGGGGCAGGGCGGCCGTCTCGCTATCCGGTATTGCGACGGCGTCATCCGGTATCTGTGCTTGAATGCCCGCATGAAATTTTCGGGGTTTTCATAGCCAACCGTCTGACTGATCTGCGAAACGGTCATATCTGAATGCAGCAGGAAACTTTCCGCCTTTTGAAAGCGGATTTTTCCAATCAGTTCGGAAAAAGTGCAGCCGAGCTGATTTTTCAGATATTTGGAACAATATGGCACGGTGTAGTGGAGTTCTTCCGCTAACGCCGCAAGAGTAATCGTATTGTACTGCTCGTAAATAAGCGTAAGAATCTTGCTGTTACGGTCATTTTCCGGAGTGGTTCTGGCTGCGTTTTGGTGAGTGCGGCTCAATGATGTAAAAAGCAGCACCAGCATACCGGTAAGCACTCTGTCCGTATAATCGTCGGCATTTGTCATAAGGTCGAGCATCTTTATCATAATATTGGGAAGTTCCTTGCTATGTCCGGTGTGATAGGTCAGATAGGTTTCCGAATCATTTCGATAAAGGCTGTTCATCAGAAAATTGCCCAGACAGTCTTCACCGTGAAGAATGCTTGAGAAAATATTTTCAAAGGCGTCCGGATGAATCAGAATACAGATGCAGCTTCCGGCGTCTTCCGGCAGGGCGTGTTTTGCCGCCGGGGGCAGTATGTATAAGTCTCCGGGAGAGAAACATTTTGCACTCTGATTAATCAGGTGGATCTCGTTCCCTGATAAGACATATACCATTTCAAAAAAGCTGTGCGTGTGTTCCGGACAGAGGATGTCCGGGTCTTTCAGGACAATAATATTATGCCTGAATGTGCCGTCCGGCTGATAAATATTTTGCATATACTGCAATGCGTCGTTCCAAGTGACTGCGGGGGTAAGACATACGGAAGCCTCCGCGTCAGAGCCAGCATTTAACAGCAGTTGATTATTTTTTTTATTCGTCATTATGTACCGCTTTCAGAAAGAATCCCTTAGAAACCCTTTACTACAACTAAAAAATCAATATAACATAACTAATATATCATGGAATTGCACAAAAGACAATCCGGATGTTAAAAAATGATAGTATATTTGCTTAACTTTTGCCATGCTCAACAAAAATTTATTCTGCTATAATTAAGCAAGATGCTAAGAAAAAATGAGAAAAACCTGAAAAAATTAGGCATTTTGACAGAAAGGGTGGGGGATATGGCAAAAAAGAATGCAAATGCGAATAAGGGTAAGCAGAAGATAAGCGTGCAGCTTTTATGGAAGCAGCGGTATCTGTTAATGATGTCGCTTCCGTTTGTCATCTGGCTTATTATCTTTAAATACATACCGTTGTGGGGCTGGACGATGGCCTTTCAGGAGGTAAAACCGGCAACGTTTGCCATTCCGATTTGGGAGAGGGCGTTTGCCGGATTCCAGAATTTTACCAAAGCCTTTAACGACAGGCTCTTTAAGCAGACCATGATTAATACCATCGGCATCAGTATTATTGATATCGGTCTCGGAACACTCGTTGCTATTGCGTTTGCCGTGCTTTTAAATGAAATGATGTTCATCAGGTTTAAGAAGCTGACACAGACAATTTCCTATCTGCCTCACTTCGTATCATGGGTTATCATTGCAAGTATCGCGAAAAATATTTTCAATGACGGCGGTGTGATTGATACGCTGACAAACTCCAATTTGCATTTGATGAGTACCAACTCTATCCTGATATGGTTTGTTATCGTTATTATTAACTGTTGGAAAGAAATGGGCTGGAATGCCATTATCTATCTGTCTTCGATGGCGGGTATCGACCCGGGGCTTTATGAGGCGGCGAAGATGGACGGCGCCAACAGATGGCAGAGAATTTGGCATATTACGCTGCCGGGTATCCGTTCGACGATTATCGTACTCCTGATTATGAATATCGGCGGCGCGTTAAATGTCGGTATGGAGCGGCAGATGCTTCTTAGCAATCCGCTGGTACAGGATCACACGATGGTTCTTTCCTGGTTCTCTTATGAGAGAGGTATCGGAACGGGCGATTACGGTCTTGGTACTGCAATCGGTGTATTCCAGTCTGTAGTCGGCCTGGCGTTACTGTTGATTGCCAACAAGATTGCCGGTATGGTCGGCGAAGATAAGCTGATTTAGGGGGTGTAGATATGATAGCAAAGAAAAAAACATGGTTTGACATATTTCTGGTAGTGTTTTTTGTTATTATCGTCATTATCACACTGTATCCTTTCTTAAACGTACTGGCGATTTCCTTAAACGACTCTACGGATACGCTGCGGAATATCAACTTTATCATTCCGCGTAAATTTACCTGGAGCAACTATAAATATGTATTTCAGGATGCGGATATTATAAAGCCTTTTATCATATCTGTAGCCAAGACCCTTGTAGGAACAATCGTCGGCGTTATCTGCACGGCGATGCTGGCTTATACGTTAAGCCGCCGGGATTTCGTTTTCCATAAACCGTTTACGATTTTATTCGTTGTGACGATGTATGTGAGCGGCGGTCTGATTCCGGAATATTTGTTGATTATGCGTACACTGCATCTTGGCAATAACTTTATGGTATATATTCTGCCCGGACTGATATGGGTCTATAACATGATTTTAGTGCGTTCCTTTATCGACGGGCTGCCGACGGCCTTACAGGAGGCGGCGATGCTGGACGGGGCCAACGACTTCCAGATATGGTACAGGGTGGTAATGCCGTTATGTACGCCTGTTATCGCCACAATCGCCTTGTATTATGCGGTAGGGCAGTGGAACTCTTTCATGGATACCTATTTGTATGCCAAGAAACTTCCGACCCTGCAATACAGGCTGTATGAAATTATGTCGCAGGCGCAGATGCAGCTAGACACCCATGCGACAAGCAATGTGACGCAGGCCGTTACGCCGATGGCAATCCGTATGGCGGTCACGGTAGTGGCGACAGTTCCGATTATTATTGTATATCCGTTCTTACAGAAGTACTTTGTAGGCGGTATGACGGTAGGTTCCGTTAAGGATTAACCAATGATATATAACCTGGATACGCTCAGGATATATATAGAGAGAAAAAAGGAGGATTTATTTATGAAAATGCGTAAGATTTTATCCCTGTTGACGGTTTCGGCGCTTTGTGCGAGCCTGTTGGCGGGATGCGGCGGCGATTCCGGAAGTTCTTCATCTTCCGACAATGCAGGCGGCAGTAACACGGCAAGCACGGCTTCCGATTCCGGGAGCGGCGACACGGCGGCATCCGGTGATGATACGTCTCCGATTACGTTTGAAGTATTTCTGACAGATGCAAATAACGACAGTTGGGATAACCCGGTCGGCAATGCCATCACGGAGGCAACGGGCGTTACACTGGAGATTTCCTATCCGGTATCTTCTCAGGGTGATGCAAAACAGGATGTTGCGCTTATGATTGCCAACGACGAGTATCCGGACTTCATTTATGCAAAGGGCGAGGCAACTTCTTTGTATGAGGCAGGCGCGTTAATTGATATGACAGACCTGATTGAGCAGTATGGTCCGAACATCAAGAAAATGTATGGTGACGAGTTGGAGAAACTGAAATGGGGCAACGGTGATGACGGCATTTATCAGCTTTCTTATGCGGGTGTCGGCGCACAGACCTTAAAGACGGGCGGCGGCTGCCAGATTCAGTTTGCAGCGTTAAAAGAGAACAACTACGAATATCCGAAGACATTGGAAGAGTATGAAGCGTTGATTAAGAAGTATCTGGAAGCGCATCCGACAACGGATGACGGTCTGGAGACAATCGGCATCACGATGAGTGCATCCGACTGGCACTGGATGATTACGTTAGGCAACCCGGCAGGTTTCATTGCAGATGCCGCTCCGGATAACGGACAGTGGGTAATTGATGATAATTACAACTGTTATTATAAACATACGACGCCGGAAGAGAAAGAGTACTTCCAGTGGCTCTGCCGTATGTATGATGAAGGTATTCTTGACCCGAACTTCGCTACCCAGACACATGATGACTATATCGCTAAACTTTCCAGCGGACGCGTGGTAGCCATTACGGATGCGGAATGGGATTACAACCAGGCACAGCAGGTGCTGATTGCCGACGGCAAGATGGATAAGACATACTGCGGACTTCCTGTAACGCTTCGTGCAGACCAGAAAGCTCCGGCGCTGTTATATCAGGGTCTTCAGGTAGGCTGGGGTATCGCTATCACAAAGAGCTGTGAGGATCCGGTACGTGCGGTTAAGTTCCTTGACTATCTCTGCTCCGACGAGGGCGCGGTTCTTCATAAATGGGGTATTGAAGGCGAGAACTACTTCTTGGATGAAAACGGTATGAGATATCGTACGCAGGAAGAAATCGACGCTGCTAATTCCGACCCGGATTATGGTAAAAAGACCGGTATCGGCAACTACACGGGATTCCCGATTTACGGCGACGGCGCAGAAGATGAGAATGGCAATCCTTATACAACCGTTACCAGACAGTCCGTAATCGACGAGTATAATGAAGAGCAGAAAGCAGCTTGTGAAGCATGGGGCGTAGATATGTTAATCGATATCTTCCCGCAGCCGGATGAATTTGAACTTCTTCCTTATTCCGCATTGTGGGCATATCAGATTCCGCAGGAATTATCTAATAAAGTAGATATCTTAAACGAAATCGCATGGCCGGGTCTGGTTAAGTGCGTAACCGGCGGACAGGCTAATTTCGACGCGAACTGGGATGCTATGGTAGCGGAACTGGAAGCAAACGGCATGAGCGAAGCAAACGAAGAAATGACGGCATTCCTTGCTGAAAAGATTCAGTAAAAGTAAATCAAACCGTCTGGCAGTTTCTGCCGGATAGAGTAAGTGTAATATGATAAACAAAAGGGTCTGATACATAAGGTGTTGGACCCTTTCTGTAACATAGGAGGGCATTGGTATGGAAGCGAATAAGAATACACCTTTCTGGGATGTGTCGTTACCTGTAGAGAAGCGTCTGGACTGGCTGTTATCGGAAATGACGATGGATGAAAAATTGGGAATGCTGGCTACGAGAGTTCCAGCGCTGGAGCGCCTTGGCATTCCGGCAATGTCGGTAGGCGGCGAAGCAGCGCATGGCGTAGAGGCGCGAAACGACCAGAACGAACTGGGCGGGGCGGAAACGACAACCTCTTTTCCACAGCCTATCGGTATGAGTGCAACCTGGAATACGGAACTGATTCGGGAGGCAGGTGAGGTAACGGGTACGGAAGCACGTGTGATTTACCATCGTCATCCCGACAGGGGGTTAAGCCGCTGGGCGCCGACCATTGATTTGGAGCGTGACCCCAGATGGGGCAGGACGGAAGAAGGCTATGGGGAAGACCCGTATCTTATTGGAGAAATGTCTTCCGCCTATATCCGCGGTATGCAGGGGGATGACCCGCATTATCTTCGGGTGGCGTCCACATTGAAGCATTTTTATGCCAATAATACGGAAGTCGGGCGGGGGTGGAAAAATTCTTCCATTGACCCGCGCAATAAATACGAACTTTATTTGGAGCCTTTCCGCAGGGCGATTGAAAACGGCGGCGCGGAAGCGGTTATGACGGCATATAATAAGATTAACGGCATTCCGGGTATGTTGAATCCGGAGGTTACGGGTATTTTGAAAGACCAATATGGTCTAAAACATGCGGTCTGTGATGGCGGCGCGATGGAGCTGGTAGCGGATTTTCATCATTACTGCGGGCTTCACGCCGAAACGCTGGCAATGGCGCTAAAAGCCGGAATAGACGGTCTGTCGGATAATCCGGAAGTGGTGGAGCAGGCGGCGAGAGAAGCCTATGAACTTGGCCTGATTACGAGAGAGGATGTTGACAGGGCATTGCGCAATATGTTCCGTACCAAGATTCGTCTGGGCATTTATGATAAAGTAAACCGTAATCCCTATGATAATGTGACGGAGGAAGATATCAATTCCGAAAGGCATCAGGAAATATGCCGTCAGGTATCAAGGGAGTCCACTGTGCTTTTAAAAAATGAAAAGGAAATGCTTCCGCTTGCGAAAAATACGCCGTTAGATTCCCTGGCCTTAATCGGTCCGGCGGGGGATTGCTGGTATCGTGACTGGTATTGCGGCGAGCCGCTTCGCAAAACGACGTTAAAACAGGGAATTGAGAAGCTGCAAAACGGAGAAGTTTGTTTTGCGGACGGTTACGACAAAGTGATTTTCAGATGCGGGAATAAAGGCATTGCCGTGGCAGAGGACAATTCGCTCATCCTGTCTGAAAATCCGGATGCTTTTTTCATGGAGGACTGGGGAGAAGGCAGTCTGTATTTCCGCTGCGTCCGTACCGGAAAGTATATGAATACAAGGTTCTATCCGGGAAAGGTAAAGCCGGAGGAATTGGGGAAAATCGCTGCCGATATCGACGAGCCGTTCGATTGGTTTGTGATGGAGATTTTTCATCTGGAAGAGCAGCCCGATAAAACGGTGGTACTGACGAACCGCTTCGGTTCACCCGTACTGGCGGGAGAAGACGGCAGTTTGTGGTCGATGAAAGGCGGCGAACAGATAGGGCCGAGCGTAGGGCTGGAGATAGAAACGGCGAAAACCACGGGAAGAGACATGGTTATGTCCAAAATTTCTTTTACGCTGGAAGTGGCAGAGTCCGGCGTGGAGGCGGCATGTAAACTGGCGCAGGACAAGGAAACGGTTCTTTTGGCGCTCGGCTGTAATCCGATGGTGAATGCAAGGGAAGAAGTAGACCGTACGACGATTGCGCTTCCTTCGGCGCAGGAGCGTCTCTTAGAAGCGGTATACAAGGTAAATCCCCGTATTGTGCTGGTGATATTATCCAATTATCCGTATGCGGTAAACGCCGCAAAAGAAAAGATTCCCGCTATTTTATGGAGTGCGACGGGAAGCCAGGATATGGGCGAGGCGCTGGCGGAGACGATTTTCGGGGAAAATGCGCCTGCGGGACGGTTAAATATGACATGGCACTGTGATGACAAAAGCCTGCCGGATATCGACGATTACGATATTATCAAGGGAAAACGTACCTACCGTTATTTTATAGGCGAGACGCTCTATCCGTTCGGCTTCGGCCTGACCTATTCGGTATTTTCCTATTCCGGGCTGTCCGTGAAGCTGGCGGATAAAAGAAAACTGCTGGTATCCTTTAGCGTACAAAATATCGGCGCACGAATCAGCGACGAAGTGGCGCAGGTGTATGGCAGCGCGCCCGCTTCCCGTGTGAAAAAGCCCATAAGGCAGCTTATAGGTTTTAAACGCCTGAAAAATATGGGGCCGGGAGAAAGCCGGACGGTGGAAATGGAGATTCCGGTCGAGGAATTTCGTTTCTATGATGTCATCAGCCGTTCGTTGATGGTGGAAAAGGGCCTTTATACTGTTTATGCGGGGGCTTCCAGCGCGGACGATAAGTTGGCCGTGCAGATAGAGATTCCGGGCGATACGCCGGGCGTACGCGATATGACGCAAAAAACCGCCGCCGACCATTACGACGATTATGAGAATATTGTCCTGACAAAAGGACAGTTTCACTATAGCGCGGCACAGGTTTTATACCCGGAAAAAGAGGGCGTCCTTATCTATAGAGACTGTGCGATTATGCCGGAAACAAAAGAGATTATCCTGCATCTTTGCAGTGAAAAAGGCGGCGCTGTAGAAGTGTTAATTGACAAAGAAAAGGCAGGGAGCTGGCAGGGGGAGACACGGACTTACGTGCAAAATCCCCGTCCGGTGATGGGTCCTCTGATGGTAAAAGATACCGAAGAGAGGATTGCAAGCTGGAAACCGGTTTATGCGGATGTCAAAGTCAAGCTGTCACAAAGTAAAAAAACAGGGCAGACACCGGTGGAGCTGACAATTAAAATGGACGGGGATGTAAAGTTATGTTATTTTAGGTTACAGTAGCAAAATCGCCACACCCTTTGCTGCAAGCGTCAAACGTTCACCGTTTTGATAAGCCGTATCGGTCAGAATGTCCGTTCCGGCAAAAGGAAGCGTAACGGCGCATTCTTGTGTGTCATGATTTAAGAAAAACAAAAAAGCGCCGTTTTGATTGCTGCGTTTCGTCACTTCTATAAAATTTGGCGTTTCGATAAGCGCATTAACGCCCGCTTCTTTGCAGATATCGCCGATAAGACGGCGGTAGAAGTCTGCATTGGAGCGGGTTGCCATATAGTAGCCATAGCCGCTGCCGAAACGGTTACGGGTCAAAACAGGCATTCCGGCGTAAAAATCACTGTCATAGAAGCAGAGCGCCTCCGCGCCTTCGGTATGTAGCAAATCGCAGATGAGGGCGGCGGGATAAGTTTCTCCCTTATAAGAAAAGCTGTTTGCCGCATCTTCAGGCAGCGCATCCTCTTCTTCCACCCAGATGCCTAAAATATCCCTTAATTTTCCCGGATAACCGCCTAACGTAACCAAATCGTGTTCATCCACATAGCCGCTGAAAAAGGTGGTGAGAAAGCGTCCGCCGCCCGCGACAAAGTCTCTGATTTTTTCGTCGTGTCCGGGTTTTATCATATAAAGAAGCGGCGCCACGACAAGGCGGTATTTGGAGATATCGTCCTCTACGCCGATAACGTCCACTGGAATGTTTAAGTTGTGGAAAGCCTTATAATAGTTTAATATTTCGTCGCAGTAGTGTAGGTTGATGCTCGGACCCGCGGAATGGTCGGTTGCCCACCAGTTATCCCAGTCAAAGATAATGGCGGCCTGGGCGTCAGTGCGTGCGCCGAGTGTCAAAGAGCCGATATTTTCAAGTTCCGCGCCCAACGCTTCAATTTCTCTGAAAACTCTCGTGTTTTCATGACCGACATGGTCAATAACTGCGCCGTGATATTTCTCGCAGGCGCCAATGGTGCGGCGCATCTGGAAAAACATGATAGTGTCTGAACCGTGGGCAACCGCCTGATAACTTAAAAGGCGCATGACGCCCGGCCGTTTGAGCGCGTTATAGGGAAGCCAGTTTGTGACGCTTGGTGTCTGCTCGATTAGGGCAAACGGTTTTCCCTGTTTGATGCCGCGCATTAGTTCGTGTCTAAATGCGGTCTCTTCGATGGGGGTATCGTTTGCGGGGTAGTTATCCCATGAAATGAAATCCATGTACTTGGCCCATTTTTGATAGTCCAAATCGTAGAAAGCGCCCATAAGGTTTGTCGTAATCGGAATATCCGGCGTAATGGCGTGGATGGCGTCGTATTCTAGACGGAAACACTCTAATATACTGTCGGAATTAAACCGCCTGTAATCCAAAGAAATACCCTGAAAAGTGGTTCTGTTCGGCGTATAATGCTCAGAGAGCTGATTGGGAACCACGATATCTTCAAAATCGTAAAATGTATGCCCCCAGAAAGCCGTATCCCAGACTCGGTTGACCTCTTCGATTGTGCCGTATTTTTCTTTCAGCCACTCACGGAATCTGCGCTCGCAGTTTTCACAGTAGCAGACGCCGCCGTATTCGTTGGAAATATGCCAGGCGATGATGTTATCGTAATCCCGGTAACGCTCTGCCAGTTTGGAGGCCAACGCTTTGGCATATTTGCGGTAAGTCGGGCTGTTCGGACAGGAATTGTGGCGTCCGCCGAATTTGCGCTTCATCCCGTTAAATTCCGTGCGGAGAATATCGGGATATTTTCTCGCCATCCATGCGGGATGGGCGCCGGTAGCGGTGGCCAGACAGACCTTGAGGCCGTTTTCACGCACCATATCCATGATTTTATCAAGTTTATCAAACCGGTAGACGCCTTCTTCCGGTTGGAGGCTTGCCCAACTGAAAACATTGAGCGTTACGGTGTCGATATGGGCAAGCTTGAGAAGCCGCATATCCTCATCCCAGATTTCTTCCGGCCACTGTTCGGGGTTATAATCCCCGCCGTATAGGATTTTTGGTATTTTGTCATTGTCAATCATAATAAGCCCTGCGCCTTTCTTATATAGTTCGTGATTTCGTCAGTTTTGTTTCTGTTTCAGTATAACACAGAATAAGGGCAAAGAGTAGAAAATATTGGATTTTCAATAGAAAAACAGCATTGTCCGCGGCTTGACATAATTAGTCGCGCTTGATAAAATAGTAACATAGGTTTTTTCTGTTTTACACTCGTGTGTATCAGGATACGCTTTGTTCATGACAGGTATTGTTATCAGCACAGGGAGGAAAGGCTATGTACCATTGCCATATTCGATTCTATATAACGGGACGGCCGTGCCAAACATTTGAAATCATCAGGGAAATGCCCGCATTGGAATGTTTCTCGCATCAATTTATACAAAGCGGCGGATTGGAGGCGGCATCGGTTAAAAAGGCGGATGTCATTATCGCTAATCTGGAGGATATGGATGTGGGAGAGGCGCTGCGCGTTCTCTGCATGGAGGCAAATGAGAAAAAGCAGATAATTTTGCTGGCGGATGCAGCTAAAATTGCGCTTCTTACGGAAAATACGGAAAATCTCCCCAAAATTCATGATATATGGACGCTGCCAATGAGCGATGCGGAAATACGGTTCCGTTTTTTGAAGTGGCAGCAGGCTTACAAAGAGAGCGTGGATTACTGGCAGACCAGCCAGTATTTGGAGGCGACGATTAATCATACGCCGACGCTTGTCTGGTATAAAACGAAAGACGGGATTCATGAGAAAGTAAACGACAGCTTTTGCAGGGCGGTGAACAAAACAAGAGAACAGGTGGAAGGACGCGGCCATGCCTACATATGGGATGTGGAGGAGGATGACCCGGCCTGCATCGAGTCGGAAAGCATAGTAATGGAAAAAAAGCAGACCTGTGTGTCCGAAGAAGTCATTAAAACGGGCGAGGGGATGAGAACGCTTACGACCTATAAATCACCCTTATACGACCATGACGGAAGCGTTATGGGTACCGTGGGCGTTGCCATCGACGTGACGCAGGAACGCGCTTATGAAGAGGAAATTACGAAAAAGAACCAGACGTTGGAGACGATTTTTACAACGATAGACTGCGGCGTTATCCGGCATACGACAGACGGCGCGCATGTACTCAGCATCAACAGGGCGGCGCTTGAAATTTTGGGATACGACTCCTATGAAGAATTGGTGGAGGACGGATTTAACTGGGTGGCGGCGTCCGTAGCGGATGAAGATAAGGAAATGTTACAGGCGCGTATGCGCACGCTGCAAAAAGAGGGTGACAGCGTCAACGTGGAATACCGCGTCAGAGGTAAAAATGACGAAATACGGCACGTTATGGGCAATATTAAACTCCTGAAAGAAGGCGGGGAACTGGTTTACCAGCGTTTCCTGTTAGACTGTACGGCACAGAAGATGCAGGAGAAGCAGAATGAGAGACATCAAAACGAACTGATTCAGGCGCTGGGAATCGATTATAACCTGGTATTCTTTTTTGATTTGGATACGGGAAAAGGAATGCTGCTGCGGGATGACGAGGGTAAACGTTCCGTCCGCGACTCCTTTTTTGACAGCGAATTGGCGCTGCCTGACAGTATGGAACGCTATATTCGTGAATATGTATATGAAGAAGATGAGGAAAAACTGCGGCAGGCCTTTTCACTGGAAACATTGAAAAAGGAACTGGCGGAAAAAGAAAAATATTATGTAAACTACCGTGCCATAAGCGCCGAGGGTATCGTTTATTTCCAGATGAAAGCGGTTCGCACAGGCGTGGGCAGGGGAAGAAGCGGTATCGTATTAGGACTGCGCAATATCGACGAGGAAATGCAGAAAGAAGTGGAACAAAAGAAACTGTTGGAAGACGCGCTTTCACAGGCGAACAGGGCCAGCAAGGCCAAGAGCGCATTCCTTTCCAATATGTCGCATGATATCCGTACGCCGATGAATGCCATTGTCGGGTTCACCAATCTGGCCATTAAGCATATTGATAATAAGACGCAGGTGGAGGAATATCTTGGTAAGATTATGACGTCCGGAAATCATCTATTGAATCTGATTAATGACGTATTGGATATGAGCCATATCGAGAGCGGTAAGATTCAACTGGAAGAAAATCCGTGCAGCCTCTCGGAAATTGTCAACAGTCTGCATAATATTTTACAGGCTGACATCAATGCCAAACAGCTTACCCTGCACATAGAGATGGTAGACGTTGTGGACAATGACGTATACTGCGATAAGCTGCGCCTTAATCAGGTGTTGTTAAATCTGCTTGGCAATGCCGTAAAATATACGGAAGCGGGCGGTACGGTCAATATGAGGGTGACGGAAAAATCCGGCGCGCCGGAGGGCTTTGCCGCGTATGAGTTTCACATTAAGGATAACGGCATCGGCATGAGTCCGGAATTTGTGGAGCATATTTTTGAACCGTTTGAAAGGGAAAAGACGAGTACGATAAGCGGCATTCAGGGAACGGGCCTTGGCATGGCGATTACCAAAAATATCGTGGATATGATGCACGGAACCATTACCGTTAAAAGCACGCAGGGCGTTGGCTCAGAATTTACGGTAATATTCCCGTTCCGTTTACATATCATAGGAAAGGACGAACAGACAGAAGCGGACGTTGTTTCATCCGCGGACGGAACGAGCGCACAAAATGCGCCAAAACCAAAGAAACGCCATACAGGCCGCATTCTGCTGGCGGAGGATGTGGAACTCAACCAGGAAATCGCGGTGGCGATTTTAGGAGAGGCGGGCTTTGAGCCGGAAGTAGCGGGAAACGGGCAGATAGCCGTAGAAATGCTGGAAAAATCCGAACCGGGATATTATAAGTTGATATTGATGGATGTGCAGATGCCGGTTATGAACGGTTACGAAGCGACAAGGGCCATACGAAAGCTGCAAAATAAAGAATTGGCGTCGATACCGATTATTGCCATGACGGCGAACGCGTTTGAAGAAGATAAAAAAGAAGCGTTAAAGTGCGGCATGAACGGTCATATTGCCAAACCGATTGACATTCAGACGCTGTTTGACACGCTGGACGCAATATTGTCATAGGCGCAAAAAATAGCGTAATAGCGAACAAAGTCGGAAAATGCCAGAAATTTTATAAAATTTTTTTGTTTTATTTTAAGCAGATATAGTTGACAATTATGGTAAAATGGTGTTATTTTATTAGCAGTAGAAGTAGTGGCAGTTTATGAAAAAATGACAGATTACTTAAGGCAGATAAACAAAAAAGAATAATGCAGGAGATGTGAAAAGGGATGGATACGGAAAAAAAGAAAAAACAAATACTGATAGTTGATGATGAAGAGGTCAACAGAGAGATATTGAAAGAAATGTTCCGCGACGGTGAGTACGAACTGATTGAAGCGGAGGACGGCGAGGACGCCATTGCCAAGTTAAAGAGCAATGACCGCATTGTTTTGGTACTGCTCGATATCGTGATGCCTGTTATGGACGGGTTCGGCGTACTGGCGTACATGGACGAACAGAAACTGTTGGAAGATATTCCGGTCATCCTAATTACAAGCGAGGACGCGCTGGACAGTGAAGACCAGGCATACTCCTACGGTGTGGCCGACGTTATACATAAGCCGTTTTATCCACATATTGTAAAGAGAAGAAGCAAGAATATCATTGACTTGTACCGTCATAAATATCATATGGAGCAGCGCCTGAAAGAGCAGGAAGAAGAAATCAGGCAGCAGGAGAAGAAAATCCGCGAAAACTCCGAGTTTATGATTGATACGTTAAGCTCGGTCGTAGAGGCCAGAAGCGCAGAGACCGGAGAGCATACGAGAAGAATCAAATATTTCACGAGAATTATGTTAAAGTATTTGATGAAATATTATCCGAAATACGGCATTACGCAGGAACAGCTTGACGAGATTACAAGAGCGTCGGCGCTGCATGATATCGGTAAAATTGGTATTCCGGATGCAATTTTGTTAAAACCGGCACGTTTAACGTCGGAAGAATTTGAAATTATGAAAACCCATACGACAATCGGATGCGAGATACTGGAAAAATCCTATAAGGATCAGACCAGTGAGTTTTACAGATACGCTTATGATATCTGCCGTTATCACCATGAAAGATGGGATGGCAAGGGATATCCCGACCACTTGTCGGGTAATGAAATCCCGATTTATACACAGGTCGTTGCTATCGCGGATGTCTATGACGCGCTGGTAAGCCCCAGGGTATATAAGAGTGCATATGCCAACAGCATGGCATATGAAATGATTATGAATGGAGAATGCGGACAGTTTGCACCGGACGTATTGGAATGTTTTGCGCTTGCTAAAGAAGACTTCTTCAACATTGTGGAAGTAATCAAAATGTTTGATTTTGCATAAAAAATGAATAGTAGGCAGCAAAGAAAGTTGATTTTTTTGCTGCCTTTTACCATTCGGTATAAGAAAAGTTCTGAGCGATTGTGTGGAGGGGATATGATGGACTGGAACGAAGATGGAGCATTTCCGATAGAAGATGCGTTGGAAATGATTTTTGTGTTTGACCGGACGGGTAAAATATCATATGCGAATGCCGCCGCCAGAAAGAAGCTGGAATATACGGATGAACTCTGCGGCAGATATATCAGTGATATTTTTCCGAATACGTTTAAGGCGGAACAGGACGGTTTTACGACAGACTATCAGTTTGGAAGTGAATTGCAGTCATTGGTGGCATATCGTAAAAATCTCACCTGCTTTCCTGTAGAAGCTAAAATCATAGAAAGCAGCCGTCATCAAAATACTTATATCTGTATGGCAAACGACATTCTGGAAAAGGAATATTTGAATCGGGAGATTGCCCATGTCAAGCAGGAAGCGGAACAGGCCTTAAAAGTAAAATCGGAGTTTGTCGCGAATGTGACGCATGAACTGCGCACCCCGGTAAACGGCGTTCTCGGCAATACAAGAGAACTTCTGGATGAAGTAACGGACGAACATATTCTAAAGTCATTGCGCTTGATTGAACGCTGCTGCGGCGATATGAATAAAATCATCAATAACATTCTTGATTTTTCCAAACTGGAAGCGGGAAAGTTTACGTTAGAGCCGCGAAAGTTCAATTTCAGGAATATGTTAGACTACGCAAGGTCGCAACATATTAATAAACTGACAGAAAAAGGAATCGGATTTTTCATGACGGTATCGCCGCAGATACCGGAGCATATTATAGGTGATGAACTGCGTATTATGCAGATTCTCAACAATCTTTTATCCAACGCCTTAAAGTTTACGTCGGTCGGTAAGATTACGGTGGAGGTTGTAAAGACGGCGCAGGTCAAAGATAAGATAGAATTGTTCTTTATTGTAAAAGATACGGGTATCGGCATCGACAAGGCGGACAGGGATAAACTGTTCCAAAGCTTTTCACAGGTGGACGCCTCTATTTCCAGAAAATACGGCGGCACAGGCCTTGGTTTAAATATTTGTAAACAGCTTGCGGAACTGATGGGCGGTAAGATTGAAGTGGAGAGTGAGAAAAACAAGGGAAGCACGTTTTCATTCTCCATCTGGGTCGGCGTCAGTGAGGACGAAGAAACAATGCAGCCGGAACCGGACAATACGAGAGCGAACCTCTTTGCGATGGCGCCGCAGGAAGAAGAAGACAACACGGAGAACATGATACAGTACGGAACGCCGGAGAATAAGGAGGCGTTAAAGAAGAATCTCTCGAAGCTGATTCTGTGTGTGGAAATGGAGAATTGGGAAAAAGCGGAAATGTTCATGGAGACAATCAGGCAGCTCACGCAGGGAGCGCCGAGGGAAGTGAGCCGTGTCCTCTTAAAGCTTAAGATGGCGGTACAGAAAGAAAGCTATGAGAAAGTAACCGCCGGGTATGAAGAGTTGAATGAATTTTTACAGGAAAATGCGTAAATAGATGTATCTTGGCAGGAAAGGGGGAATAGCGCCCGATGGAATATGAAAAAAGGAAAGCAGGCGGCGAGACGGTACTGATTGTCGATGATATTGAGACAAACAGACTGGTTTTAGAGGAAATCATCAAAGATATGGGCTGCGCGCCCATTCTGGCCGAAAGCGGTGAAGAAGCCCTAAAACTGGCAAAAGAAAATCTGCCGGAACTGGTATTGAGCGATATTTCCATGCCGGGAATGGACGGCTATGAACTGTGCAGGCATTTAAAAAAGGATAAAGCGACGAATCATATTCCCGTTGTTTTTATTTCCGCATTTGACGACCCTATGGATATTGTAGAGGGATTTTTAATCGGCGGAGAAGATTATATTACTAAGCCTTTTATACCGGAAGTGGTACAGGCGCGTGTGGGCGTTCATCTGCGCCTGCATGAAGCCAGGAGCGAACTGATGGAGATGAACAGGCGTTTGCAGATTTCCGTCAGCGAGCAGTTAAAGCAGATGGAACTGGAGAAAAAGAATATTTTGTATGCGTTAGCTAATATTGCCATACAAAATACCGATTACGAAAGCGATTATATGGAGCGGTTGAAGCGAAACTGCGGCATTTTAGCGCAGGGTATGCAGCTTTCACCGTTGTTTGAGGCCAGAATTTCGGATGCCTATGTCGATACGATAGAATTGGCCACGCCCTTATGCGATATCGGAAAAATTGGCGTTCCGGTGGAAATTTTAAAGAAAAAGGGTGAACTGAGCGAAGAAGAGAAAGCTATCGTGCAGAATCATACCAATATGGGAGCGAGGCTTTTAAGCGACCTTTACGTCAACAGCGACTATAACGAGTTTATCAGTACGGCGATTGATATTGCGCACTATCATCATGAAAACTGGGATGGCAGCGGATATCCGGACGGATTAAAGGGCGAGAAGATTCCGCTGGCGGCACAGATTGTCGCCGTGATGGAGCGGTATACGTCTTTGACGGAAAAAGAGGCTCATAGCAGAGAGGAGGCGCTTGCGTGCATGGAAAGCGAGTCCGGCGTGAAGTTTAATCCGGACATATACGGAATATGCTGTAAGATAGCAAGGCAGTTCCAGTAAGATATATTTTTCTCGGGGGAATGGAAAGATGATGATTACAGATGAAGAACTACAGAGAATTTCTGTGTTCATGAAGCAGCGTTATGGAATAGAGCTGGGTCAGAAGAAAGTTATCGTCAACGGAAGATTGCAGAACTATGTCAAGAAAAACGGCTGGAAGAATTATCATGAATTCATGGACGCAGTAGAACATGATAAGACAGGGATGCAGGAAAAAATACTTGTGAATTTCCTGACAACGAACCATACTTATTTTATGAGGGAATTTGAGCATTTCGATTATATGAGAAACGTAGTGCTGCCCTGGCTTAGAACGAAAGAAGAAAGAAACAAGGATTTGCGTATCTGGTGCGGTGCGGCTTCCACAGGAGAAGAACCCTATATGATAGCAATGGTCTTATCCGATTTTTTCGGACTTGAAAAAAATCAGTGGGATAAGAAAATACTGGCGACGGATATTTCCACCAAAGCCCTGCAGCAGGCGATGTTGGGAGTATACAGCGCGGAGCAGCTTCAAAAACTGCCGGAGCAGTGGAAAAGGCACTTTTTTAAGTCGGTTGCGGGCGGCAGCCAGTATCAGGTGACGGATGAATTAAAGCAGGAAGTGATTTATAGAAAGTTCAACTTAATGGATCCGCTTCCTTTTAAAAAACCGCTGCATGTTGTGTTTTTGCGTAATGTTATGATATATTTCGACGATAACACAAAGCGCGATTTGGTGCAGAGAATATATGATGCGATGGTGCCTGGAGGGTATTTCTTTATCGGTACGACGGAAACAATCGACAGAGGCAGTACGCCGTTCCAGATTATACAGCCATCTATCTTTAGAAAGAGGGAGGGAAATTAGAGGTATGCAGCCAATTAAAGTATTAATTGTGGAGGATTCCATCGTATTCAGGGAGCTTTTGGTTCAGAATCTGGGGAAAGACCCGGCGATAAAGATTGTAGCGACGGCGAAAGACCCTTTTGAGGCAAGAGACCTGATTCTGGCGCATAAACCGGATGTCATGACTCTGGACGTGGAACTTCCAAGGATGAACGGAATCGATTTCCTCCGTAAATTGATACCGCAGTATCCGCTTCCGGTCGTTGTAATCAGCGCCCTGAGCGATAAAGTATTCGACGCGATGAATGCCGGCGCGGTCGATTTTGTGGCGAAACCGTCAGTGTCGAACCGTGCGCAGTTGGAGGATTTTATCAAAAACGAACTTTTGGTAAAAATTAAAATCGCTTCGACGGCAAAAATCAGCAATATTAAAAAGACGGTGATGATGCAGCAAGAAGCAGCGCCGCATCCGTCCATACAGAAGAAGGATTTAATCGTGGCAATCGGCGCTTCGACAGGCGGAACGGAAGCAATTTATTCCGTTGTCAAGGATTATGGAACCGATATACCGGGTATTGTCTGTGTACAGCACATGCCGCCCAAGTTTACGGAAATGTATGCCAAAAGGCTTAACGACCAGTGCCGGATTTCGGTAAAAGAGGCGGAGAACGGCGACAGGGTGCTTCCGGGGCATATGTTGATTGCACCCGGCGGAGACAGACATATGCGTCTGATTAAAGTAAACGGCGCCTATCATGTCGAAATAAAAGAAGGCCCCAGAGTAAACGGACACTGTCCGTCGGTAGAGGTACTGTTTGAATCGGTGGCAAAATGCGCCGGACGTGATGCGGTGGGAATTATCCTAACCGGCATGGGAGGCGACGGCGGTAAGGGACTTTTATCCATGCGAAGAGCCGGAGCGAGGACAATCGGACAGGATGAATCGACCTGCGTGGTTTATGGAATGCCCAAAGTCGCTTATGATTTGGGAGCGGTGGAATATCAGGAAAAACTGGGTGATATCGCTGGACGGACATATGCGTTATTAAATAAAATGTAAAGGAGAAAGGATATGAAGATTCTATTAGCCGAAGATGATTTTGCGACACGAAAATTCATGGTGAATTTCCTGTCAAAGTACGGTGAGTGCGATGTAACCGTGGACGGTATGGAAGCAGTGGACGCATTTATGATGGCGTTGGAGGATGGGGAACCTTACGACTTGATATGTCTTGATATCATGATGCCTGTCATGGACGGCTATCAGTCGCTTGTAGGTATCCGCAATCTGGAAAAAGAAAGAAACATACCGGAAGATAAAGCGGTTAAGGTCATTATGACGACGGCGCTCAATGATGAAGCAAATGTAAAAATGGCGTTTGAACTGGGATGTACAATCTATTCCGGCAAGCCCATCGACCAGGAAAAATTTGAGACAGCTTTGAAGAAACTCAACCTGATTTAGGATTTAACAAAGGAACTTACTTAGAATATGCAGGAAAGGAGAAGAAGATGGCGGAAGAATTTAGTACAGACGGTATGCTGGATATGTACCTGTTTGAGAACGGACAGTTATTAGAGCAGCTTCAGGAAATGGTTCTCGACCAGAAAGATGCGGACAGCTTCGATGAGGACAGCATCAATGAAATATTCAGAACCATGCATACGATTAAAGGCTCTTCGGGCATTATGATGTTCGATGAGATAACGGCTGTAGCGCACAAGCTTGAGGATGTTTTCTACTATCTGAGGGAATCCCATCCCGAAAATGTACCCCACTTGGAATTAGTGGACCATGTATTGGAGGTAGAGGATTTTATTTCAGGCGAAATGGAAAAAATCCGCAACGGCGACCCGGCGGACGGAGAGTCCGGAGAGATTGTCGCACGCCTTGATGAATTCTTAGAGAAAATCAAGGGCGGCGGCAGCGGCAAGGGAGGCAAGAAAAAAGGAGAAGAGCCGCCCGCTAATAAGCACGAGGAACCGAAGCAGTTTTATATCGCGCCGGTTGCCACGAGCGCAAGCCACTTTTACAAGATTTATGTTTCCTTTTTCCCGGAAACGGAAATGGCGAATGTACACGCTTACAAAGTTGTATACGCCTTAAAGGAGATTGCAGAAGATTTACTGTATTCTCCGGAGGATATCATTTCCGACCCGGACTGTGCGGAGATAATCCTGAAAGAAGGATTTAAGATTTTATTACAGGCACAGTGCAGCGAAGAGGATATCAGACGGATTGTCGGCGTCGGATACGATATCGACAAGGTAGACATCTATGAGTGTAAAGCGGAGGAATTTTTACAGGGCTTTGATTTCGGCGAGCATGACGACGTCATTGCAACCGCTCCGGTAATCGACCTTGATGCGAGCGTGGAAGAGATAGACGCGAGAACGCAGGGAGCGGACGGAGCAGCCAAAGAAGAAAAGAAACCTGAAAAACCTGCTATTGCGCCCGGTGATTTCGTTATTAAATCGAAAGAACCCGGCAAGCAGAAGAAACTGGCAAAGGATAAGCCTAAGGGAGAGAAAGCTTCCTTTATCAGCGTAGACGTAAGAAAGATGGACCAGTTGATGGATTTGATTGGAGAGCTTGTTATATCAGAGTCCATGGTACTGCAGAGCGCCGATTTGAAAGTGCCGGGGTTAAACCTGGATAACTTCAATAAGGCGGCGGCGCAGTTATCCAAAAACTCCACCGACTTACAAAACGTTATTATGTCGATGCGTATGGTTCCGCTTGCCAATACGTTCCAGAAGATGAATCGTATCGTATTCGACGTTTCCAGAAAGCTTGGCAAGGATATCGAGTTTATTATGGTCGGCGAGCAGACCGAGGTGGATAAGAATATCATCGAGCATATTTCAGACCCGTTGATGCACATCGTCAGAAACTCGGTAGACCACGGTATTGAAACCAAGGAGGAGCGTTTAGAGAGCGGTAAGCCGGAAAAAGGCAAGGTAACGCTTTCGGCAAAGACGGAAGCCGGTAAGGTATGGATTAGCGTGGAGGATGACGGCGCAGGTCTTGACAGAGAAAAGATTCTTGCCAAAGCGAGAAAACAGGGGCTTTTGGATGACAACAAGCCGGACAGCGCTTATTCCGATAAGGAAGTATATCAGTTCATCACATTACCCGGTTTTTCCACAAACGAGGTTGTTACGGAAATTTCCGGACGTGGCGTCGGCATGGATGTCGTAGTGCAGAATATTCAGGCAATCGGCGGCGCATTGGAGATTGAAAGCAAAAAGGGATTCGGCAGTGTCATGAGTTTAAAGATACCGCTTACGCTTGCCATTATAGATGGCATCGTCATGGAAATAGGAAATTCCTCTTTTGTCATGGAGACAGGCGCAATCAAAGAATTTGTCCGCGTAAAGGAAGATATGATGATTCACGAGCCGAACGGCGAAGAATACATTATGATACGCGGCGAGTGTTTCCCGGTGCTTCGTTTAGGTCAATGGTATGGATTGGAGAAATATAAGGAATCCGTAGAAGATGGTGTTATGTTAATTCTGGAGGTAGAAGATAAAAAAGTTTGTCTCCTTGTCGATAAGCTGGTTGGCGAACAGGAAATTGTAGTAAAACCGATTCCTTCCTACATTAAGAAAGTAAAAGGATTATCCGGTTGTACACAGCTTGGCGACGGAAGCATTGCTTTGATATTGGACGCTCCCGGGTTGATAGAATAAAATGAAGAGAAAGGAACGGTATATCGCATGGAAGAGAGAAGTGAATTGAAAAGACAGGTTGAAGACGGCGCCGCTTCCAATGAGAGTGATACACAAAAGGGGAAGTACATGACTTTTAAGTCCGGAAACGAGTACTTCGGACTGGGAATCCAATATGTTAGTGAGATTATTCAGTTGCAGGCGATTACGGCAATCCCTGAGTCGGAAGATTATATCAAAGGTCTCATTAACTTAAGAGGAAAAGTCATTCCGGTTGTCGATGTGAGGCTGCGGTTCAAACAGGAACCGTTTGAGTACAACGATAGAACCTGTATTATAGTCATAAACATAAAGTCCATGATGGTCGGGCTGATTGTTGAGAAGATAGCGGAGGTTGTGGAAATCAAAGAGGACAACATCCTGCCGCCTCCGAGCGTCGGCCGCAGCGACAAGGTGCAGAACAAATATGTTTATGGTATCGGTAAAGTCGGCGATGCAGTCAAACTGCTGTTAGACCCCGATAAGTTGTTAAATGATGAAGATTTATCAGTTGTGGAACAGGCAAACGAAATGAATAATGATGAAGAATGAGAGGTATGAAAAATGTTAAAAGACATGAAGATAAGAACAAAATTAATAATGGGTTTTGCTATCCCGATTATACTTACGATTATCAATGTAGTAGTAAGCGTAATAGTGACCGATAAGGCGGTTGATACGATAACTTCCATGAATACGACAAGCGCGCAGCAGATTGAGGCAGGTTTGGACCAGATAGCCGAAGCAGTCGCCGCACTGGATGAAGAGAATGTGGCGAATGTAGAAGCGGAACTGATGAAGATGTCGGATGTTGACGAGATAGAACGCAAGGCGGTAATCGACGTTTTAGAGTCTGGCACAGCAAACAACATAGCAACGTTAAAGAGCCATGGCGAGCAGATGAAAGCTTTTGTGGAAAGCGATAAGGAAAGCCAGGTAGATTCTTTAGAGCAGAATATGAACCTTTCTAATCTGGTTAGCATCGTCCTTTTAGTTGTTTCCGTTATTATTACGTTGATTATCGGCTTTGCATTGGTTAAAGTTATCGCAACGTCCGTAAAACAGCTCTCCGATGCGGCAAAAGACATTGCTCTTGGACGCGTCAACAACATCGAAATGACAAAACGCGGCAACGACGAGTTTGGTGAATTGATAGACGAATATACGAAAGTTATTGATAACATTAAATATCAGGCAGGCGTGGCTGAAGAAGTATCCAACGGCAACCTGACAGTTTCCGTAAATCCGGCGTCCGCAGAAGATATGCTTGGTAACTCCTTAAAGAAACTGGTAGAGGATAACCTTCATACATTATCCAACATCTCCGAGGCCGGTTCTCAGGTAACCATCAGCGCATCACAGGTAGCAAGCGCATCACAGGCATTGGCACAGGGTTCTACAGAGCAGGCAAGCGCTATCGAAGAGATTACGGCTTCTATTGATGAAATTGCAGAAAAGACAAAACAGAACGCAGAGCAGGCAAACGAGGCGGCTACCCTTGTTGCAAAAGCAATCGACGACGTAAAACGCGGCAACAGACAGATGCAGGATACGATGTCCGCTATGCAGGATATCAACAAGTCATCTGAAAATATTTCTAAGATTATTAAGACAATCGACGATATCGCATTCCAGACCAATATCCTTGCACTGAATGCAGCGGTTGAAGCGGCAAGAGCAGGCGAGGCTGGTAAGGGATTTGCAGTTGTTGCAGAAGAGGTCAGAAGCCTTGCAGCTAAGAGTGCGGCGGCGTCCGCAGAGACGGCTGATTTAATCGAAGATTCCATTGAGAAAGTAAGCTCCGGTTCCAAAATCGTGGATGATACATCCAAGGCAATGGAAGAGATTACAAGAGTCGTACAGGATAGTGAGATGATTATTAACGGTATCGCTGAATCCTCCAACTACCAGGCAACAGCGGTTGCACAGATTGAGCAGGCGATTACGCAGGTATCTCAGGTTGTACAGACCAACTCCGCTACGAGTGAAGAGTGTGCGGCGGCAAGTGAAGAACTTTCCAACCAGGCGTCCAGAATGAGAGAGATGCTCTCCATTTACAACTTAGGTTCCGGAAGCTCATCCTCTTACAGAGGCGGCTCATCCTCCTATTCATCGTCATCCTCCGAGATGAACGAGCAGGTAATTTCCTTAGGAGATGACTTCGGTAAATATTGATAGTGATTAAAAACGAGATAAGAATGATTTTGGCACAGGAGCAGATTATGCTTCTGTGCCGAACTCATAAGTAGAGTAAGTGGTTATCAAATCAGATAAGGGGGATATGCCATATGAGTTTATTGGAAGAACTGAAAACATTGGACGTCGATGTTGACGGAGGATTGAAGCGGATTAACGGAAACGAGGCTCTGTATACAAAACTGTTAGGCTCTTTTATAAAGTCGATTAATACATATAAGGTAGAGGCGGATTTTGACGGCAATGATTATAATGACATTATCGAAAAAGCCCATGCCATTAAAGGCGTTTCGGGAAATCTTTCCATTACGCCCGTTTATGAAGCATATACGAAGATTGTTGATTTATTACGCGCCGGCAAACCGGAGGAGGCAAGACCCATACTGAAAGAGATTTTACCGGTGCAGGAGAAAATCATTTCTTGCATTGAGAAATATAACGGATAGAAATAAGCTTATGGATGCCGGTTCCTTATCACACGGAAACCGGCATTTTCATTCTTTAAGTACAGGTTTGCGGTTGACAGTGGCAAACCCGTTTGTTTTTAGAAAGGGCATGGATATCATAGTGAAAAAGAAAATAGGAATGGGAATTATCGGTATAGGCCTTATAATATGTCTTGGCGGCTGTGGAAGCAGTACGCCCAATGCATCCGATATTACGGTAAACAGGGAGCGTAAAGAGCCGGCCGCGGCGCTGGAGGAGAATGCCAAGCCGCAGGAGGATGAGGGAACAGAAGAGATAGCGGAGGAAGAAACGGTAGAAATCGCAGGAACGAAAAAAGGGATTGTATTTGGTTCCTCTGAGGCTTCGGGCTATCAGGATTTTACCTATTTGACGGAAGAACTTATCTCTACTGCCAAGACGGAATCCAAAGAGGAAAAGACTTTCTGCGTCTATATTCCCAAAGAAGGAAACCCCCGTGTTTCAAAAGCTTCGGCCAGAAGCGAAGAAGCGGGCGTTTATGTGAAAGTCGATTTGGAGCCATATTTACAGTATCAATCGGAAAATTATTCTATCCGCGCCAACCTGCAGAAGTATATTGATGGCGAGATGGATTATTATGAAAATTACCATGATGTGATGATTGGTAATATAGAGGAGATAGAGGACGGGGCGGTCTGCGAAGTCAGCTATATGGAATATGATTCGTACGAGGACGCCTATACGCCGTATTATGCCGTATACAGCCTGTATGATTTGGGCGATAATGTGACAGCGCTTGTCACGCTTTTTGTGAATGCGGATAATATGACACAGGAAACAGGAAAGATAATAGAGGAACTTTCTTCCTTTTATCAGATGGATATTAGCTGGGATGAGTCGTTTGCACAGACCAGAAGAGAAAAATTTGAAAATAAATACAGAAATGTCTATACCGTGGACTGTCTTACATTTAACCTGCCGGACGGGTGGGAAATAGATGAAGAAGTAAGCGATGAATATGAGACGTTTTTTGCACCGGACGGTGATTCACAACTATTAGGATTGTGTATCTATGAAGTGGAAGAGGCGTTTGGCGTAGTGGATGTCATGCTGGAGAATGTGGACGAGATGCAGGAGATTCTGGTGGAAGAACTCGGGAGCGAATATGCTGTGATTGCGGATGCAGGCATTACGTTTCTCGGACGTACCGTTATGGTGGAAACTACGATTTACAGTGAAGATGGAAGCGGAACTGCGGTTTACTATATAGCGGAAGACGACAATAATCTCTATATGATGTATGCTTACTGCACCTTTGAAGACGGGGAAAAATTAACGGAATTGACAGACGAAGTGCAGGAGGCGGTGGATATGTTTATGGAAACCGGAAGAGTGACAGACAGTTTTATGTAAACCAGATGATTCCAAAAGAAAAGAGGAGCGTATGAAAAAAGAGATTTTGTGCGTTTTGTGCAGTTTATTTTGTTTTGGGTACTGTTTTTTGATATACAGCATTAAATCGGGAACCCGCTTTTATCTCATATGGGGGATGGGAGGCGTCTTTTTCCTGGCGCTTATGTTTTTTCTGCATTTCCATATGTGGGCGAAGCTTCCCGGCGCGCTGCAAAAGACGATTCTTGCCGTCCTCATCATCGGCGTAACGCTGTTTGTTATTACGGAGGGCTGTATTATCAGCTCTTACCGGGCAAAGGGAGAGGCGAATCTCGATTATTTGATTGTGCTGGGGGCGCAGGTGAAAGAAAAAGGCCCCTCCGCCGCGTTGAAATTCCGTCTGGATACCGCCTGCGATTATCTGTTGGAAAATGAGAATACGGTCTGCATTGTCTCCGGCGGGCAGGGTGCGAACGAGCCGCACAGCGAGGCACAGGGGATGCGGGATTATCTGGTGGAAAAGGGCATTTCCGAAAGCCGTATCATTATGGAGGATAAATCGACCGACACTTCGGAAAATATTGCGTTCAGCGCCCGGTTTTTAGATATGGAAAACGACAGCGTGGGTATCGTTACCAATAATTTCCACGTGTTCAGGGGCGTTCATCTGGCAAAGCATTTGGGAATTAGGAATGTCTGCGGCATAGCGGCGCCGTCTAATATTTATTTTCAGCTCAATAACATGGTGCGGGAGTTTTTTGGGATAATGAAAGATTTGGTGTGTGGGAATTTGTAACAGTTCAGCCATGCAGAAAGGATTTGATGATATCTCCGTGGGAGCTTGCGCACTAAGGAGATGTCATTAAATTCTTTCTATAGGGCAGACGCCCAACATGAATAATTTGCCGACCAGTTCATAAATAATGGATTCATAATGTATATTCCGGCAAATTATGAATGGCATGGCTGAACTGTTACGAAAATTTTGATATAGAGGGAGAAAATTTTAGCATGGCAAATAGTTACGAGAAATGATATGATAGAGAAAAGATACGGATTTGAGGAATAAAGGATGAAGAGAGTAAGTACAGCCGCGCTGGGCATGGCGTTGATGTTAGTTTTGGCGGGATGCGGCGCGAAAGAGAAAACGGATAATATCAGTCTGGGCATGGAAGCGGTGCAGAACCTGGAATATAATGCAGCTATGCAGTATTTTAGCGCCGCATTGGAAAACGGAGAGGACGAAAGATTAATCTGCCGCGGAATAGGGCTTGCGTATATGGGGCTTTCGCAGTATGAGGAGGCGATTGCCTATCTGGAGAAAGCATTGCAGTTAAGCGACGGCAGTTTGCAGGATATGGATTATGACCTTAATTACTATCTGGCGACGGCTTATTTTAAAAACGGGCAAACGCAGGATGCGCTTCACTCTTACGACGCCATTTTAGCGCTTCGCCCGAAAGAGGTAGAGGCATATTATTTGAGAGGATACGTAAAATTATGTAACGGTGATTACGAGAGCGCGAAAGAGGACTTTGACCGTACGATTTTACTGGATGCGCAAAATTATGACCGCCTGCTGCAGATTTATGTCGCGCTGGTGGACAACGGTTATAAAGAGGCCGGAAAAGAATATTTACAGCATGTGATAGCCGATAATGAAAAATCCATTTCCAATTATGATTTAGGGCGTATTTATTACTATCTGGAAGATTATGAAAATGCCAAAAACTATCTTTCGCAGGTAAAGATATCCTCGGATTACGAGGCGTCTTTGTATCTTGGCAGAACGTATGAAGCGCTGGGGGATTACAACTACGCTTCCAGCATATACAATGACTATACCTTAAACGACCAGAGCAAGGCGGAAATATACAACCAGTTGGGGCTTTGCCGGATGCAGATGGGAGAATATGAGCTGGCGCTGATGGCGTTTCAGTCCGCGATGAATATCGAGGGCAACGAGATGATGCAGACGTTGAAATTCAATGAAATCGTCGCCTATGAATATATGGAGGAATATAAGACCGCCGCGGCGTTAATGAGCGATTACTTAAAAACCTATCCGGACGACGAGGCGGCGCAGCGTGAAAACCAGTTCTTAAAAACAAGATGATGATGTTTGTTGACAAGTGAAAGGCTCAATGATACTATATTTAGTAGATTGTAGCAGAAAGGAGAAGCGATATGAGCGATACTTTTTTACGGGTAAAGGGCATTATTAAGAAACAGGATAAATATCTGCTGGTAAAAAGGTGGGTGGACGACCGCATTCCCGAGCCATTTGTCTGGGAGTTTGTAGATACGGAGGTAAATCACGGAGAGTCGCCGGATGAAGCGATGCTGCGCGCTATCCATGAATTGTTGTCCATCGACGGTAAGATTGAAAAAATAGAATATACATGGTCAAGCATGTTAGGAGAGACGCACTGTGTCGGCATCGCCTATATCTGTTCCATATCCGAGGAGGATGAGGGGCATATTGTTTTATCGGAGGACTACGGCGAATACGAGTGGGTCAAAAGGGAACAGTTTGAGGAATACATTGAAAACCAGTTCGTGCTGCAGGATTTAAAGGGCAAAACGCTGTAGACAAAGGAGCGGATAAGCGATGATTCAGAAATTAATCAAGGGCATCCAAAAGACCGGCGCGCCCATTGTCGTCGGACTCGACCCGATGTTACACTACATTCCGGAACATATTAAGAAGAAAGCGTTTGCCGGGTACGGCGAAACATTAAAAGGAGCGGCGGAAGCTGTCTGGTTATTCAATAAAGACATTGTTGATAATATTTATGACCTGGTTCCGGCTGTAAAACCGCAGATAGCCATGTATGAGCAGTTCGGCGTGGAAGGACTGCTGGCGTTTCAGAAAACAGTGGAATACTGTAAACAAAAAGGGCTTGTCGTTATCGGAGACGTAAAGCGCGGCGATATCGGTTCCACATCGGAAGCCTACGCGGTGGGGCATCTGGGGAAAGTACAGGTGGGAAGCAAGCTTTGCAGCGGCTTTGACGAGGATTTTATCACGGTCAATCCCTATCTTGGTTCGGACGGCGTGGCTCCTTTTATCAAAGTATGTAAAGAGGAAAAGAAAGGCATTTTTGTCCTTGTCAAGACCTCCAACCCCAGCAGCGGGGAATTTCAGGACCGCATGATACGGGAGGAGAACGGAGAAAGACCGCTCTATGAGATTGTCGGGGAGAAAGTGGCGCAGTGGGGAGCGGACTATATGGGCAATTCCTATAGTTATGTCGGCGCAGTTGTCGGCGCGACCTATCCCGAACAGGGAAAGACGCTTCGTAAAATCATGCCGAAAGCGTTTATATTGGTTCCCGGCTACGGCGCACAGGGAGGAAAAGGCGCGGATTTAGTGCATTTCTTTAACGAGGATGGGCTTGGCGCAATCGTCAATTCCTCCAGAGGCATCATTGCGGCGTATAAACAGCCGGAGTATGCAGAGTACGGCGAAGAGAATTTCGCACAGGCGTCCAGAGCGGCGGTGCTTGCGATGAAAGAGGATATTGCGGGGGCGCTGGCGAATCGTTAGGCGCTTAATTAAGATAATAGGCGAAAAGAGGAATGGCGGATTGACATTCCTCTTTCTGATAACAGGAGGACGAACTTTATGAATGATGGCGAAAACAAAAAGTATGTCAAGATGGGAATCACGGGCGCCGCGGTTTTGATAGCGGGCATTGTCTGCGCTTTTTTACTGTTTAATATAAATGTGCTTTTAGCAGGCTTTCAGAATGTGATGAATATTTTAAAGCCTTTTTTATACGGCGCGGTTATCGCCTATCTGCTGACGCCGCTATGCAATAAGCTGGAAAAAAGGCTGCACAAAATGGCGGCTAAAAAATCAGAGCGCACAAAAAAGGCGCTTTCCTTTGTCTCGATTATCCTATCCCTGATCTTTGCACTGCTTCTGGTATGGATGTTATTTATGCTGATTATCCCGCAGGTATGGGAAAGCATTATGAAAATCGTGGATATGCTGCCGGGAGAAGTAGAGACCGTAAGCGGATGGATTGACAATCTGTTAAAAAACCAGCCGGAACTGCAGATATATTTTGATACCGCCTGGCAGCAGGTGGATACGAGTATAAACTCCCTGCTCGACTCAGATATTTTACAGAATATACCGGGGCTTTTGGGTAATATCAGCGTACAGGTTATCGGTGTAGTGAACGTGTTTAAGAATTTGTTTTTAGGTTTTCTGATTTCCGCCTATCTGCTGGCGAGCAGAAGATTGTTTGCGGCACAGGCGAAGCTGATTTTACATGGCGTCTTTGCAGATAAGTGGGCGCGCATTATAGAAGAGGAAGTCCGCTACATAGATAAGATGTTTAACGGATTTTTCATGGGTAAAATCATAGATTCCGCCATTATCGGCGTACTGTGCTTTATCGGCACAACTTTGATGGGATTCGAGGCGGCGGCTTTTATCAGCGTAGTTATCGGCGTTACCAATATTATTCCGTTTTTCGGACCGCTTATCGGCGCGGTGCCGTGCGCGCTGCTTTTACTTTTGGAAAATCCGATGCACTGTCTGTACTTTTTGATTTTCATTATCGTCTTACAGCAGCTTGACGGTAATGTTATCGGACCGAAGATTTTAGGAAACGCGACGGGCGTATCGAGTTTCTGGGTGCTTTTTTCCATCCTGCTTTTCGGCGGGCTGTGGGGCATTGTCGGCATGGTTATCGGCGTACCGTTATTTGCCGTTATTTATGATATTATCAGGAAACTGATTTACCGCGGGTTGAAAAAACATATGCATGAAAAAATGATTGCGCAGTATCAGGACGAATATCATAAGAAAGAGGAAATAAAAGACCAAAACGATTGAAAAAAACCCCGTTTTATGCTAAACTGGATAGGCAAATGTATATTGTCTTGCGAATATTGCGGTCTGTGACGGCAGGCGGCGCAGGCTATGAGAAAGGCATGGAGGAAGATGGAAGAATACAAACGGCAATTTATAGAGTTTATGGTGGACTGCGAGGTTCTTAAATTTGGCGATTTTACATTAAAAAGCGGACGAAAATCCCCCTTTTTCATGAATGCGGGCGCATATGTGACGGGCGCGCAGCTTCATAAGCTGGGAGAGTATTATGCCAGAGCGATTCACGATTGTTACGGACTGGATTTTGACGTCTTATTCGGACCGGCATATAAGGGTATCCCCCTTGCGGTGGCGGCGGTGATGTCGTTTAGTGAATTATATGGTAAACAAATAAGGTACTGCTCCAACCGTAAGGAAGTAAAAGACCACGGCGATACGGGCATTTTGTTAGGAAGTAAGCTAAAAGACGGCGACAGGGTCGTTATCATCGAGGACGTGACGACTTCCGGCAAGTCGATTGAAGAAACGTTTCCGATTATCAAGGCGCAGGCGGATGTAGAAATCAAAGGGCTTATGGTATCGCTAAACCGCATGGAGAGAGGTTTGACAAGCGATAAGAGCGCGCTTGATGAAATCAGGGAGAAATATGGGTTTGCAGCGAATGCCATCGTGACGATGGACGAAGTGGTCGAATGCCTGTATAATAAGCCGTACGATGGCAGGGTGTATATCGACGATACGCTAAAGAAAGCGATTGACGCATATTATGAGCAGTACGGCGTAAAATAACGATATTGGATTTGTGGAAAGGAATGGTATCAGATATGGAAGAAAAAACATATAAGACAATGAGCGGAGCCGGCGCGATGAATATAGCGGTCGGCGTGGTTTCTTTAGTATTGGGGGTTACAAGCGGTATTTTGCTTGTCATAGGCGGCGCAAAACTTCTGGCGGGCAGAAATAAAATAATATTCTGAAAACAAAGTAAGAAGTCAGGCGGCATTGCCTGACTTTTTAGGTGTAAAATCCCGTTAGAGGGGCAGCTTTTAAGAGGAGATTTACATGAGCCGTAAAAACAGCTATATGTTTACAAATAAAACGCATACGCAAAAAGGCATTATGGCGACTATCCTCGGCATTATTTCCCTTGCCACGCTCGGATACGCCATTGTCATGAGCTATCAAAGCGCCGGACAGATACCGCGCGAGTATGGCGCGGCGGCGTTGCTGGTAACGCTTTTTGCCTTTATCGGAGCGGGGCTGGGAGCCGTTTCGCGCACGGAAAGGGACAAATATTACTTTTTTTCTTATCTGGGCATTATATTAAATGTGCTGGCGCTCGGCGTCGTGAGCCTTATCTTGTATGCGGGTGCGTATGAAATAGGGTGAAGAAATTCTTGGAGGTTTGATATGCAGGAATATATGACGGGAACGCAGATGGAAGAATTGGAAAAAGAACGTTTTACATTGGCGGTGGAGCGAATTTCGCAGATACCGGAAGATACGTTTACCGATAAAGGATATCAGGATTATTTTGTAAAGATGGCAGAGTTTATGCTGCTTATGAAAGAAACGTGGGATTTTGTGGCGGATGGCAGTTTATACCGCGCTTCTTTGGAAGAACTTCGCACAAAGAACAGGGTCTTGTATGAAGACATTCTACCGGGAAATTACGGACAAAGCTATGCCAATCCGGATTATGCGGCCGCCTGCTTTGGCATGGAAATGGGGCGGATGCTTTCGGTTCTGTATGCGGAACTGCGGGGGATGATACCGGCCGCTTATGAACAGTCGATGCACGGCATGGTGATACGGATGGAACTGCTGTTGGAGATATATCAGGCTGTTTTATGTAAACTACAGGAAGCGGACGGAGACGGTGAAAAAGACGTCTTGGCAGAAGAAATCGGACAGATAATTTACTGGTATGCCAGCGATTATTATGAGACGGAAAGCGATAGAAAGGTAGAGAATCTGCTTTTGTGGCAGAAAGATTTTGCCGCCCGCATTGTGATGGAAAGCGATTTGTCGGATTTGCGGTATCTGTATTATTACGGGGAATATGTGTCGGATAATGAAATAATGACAGCCAAACATCTGATAGAACTTCCGCAGGAGAAGTTACAGTTGATGGCGGATACCTATACGGAAGGCTATCGCATTGGCTTTGCAGTCGGCAATAAGGATATTTCCATCAAAAAAACGGTCGGCATCCGCTATGCGCTCGGCTTTGAACGGATGATAAAGGCCGCGGTTGAAAATTTTGCGAAGATGGGATTAAAACCGACGATACAGCGTTCCGGTTCCAATATCTTTGACGGCCGGGATGTGAATAAGACGGGATATTTCGGAGCCAATCCCAATAAACAATTTGATTATGACCATAAAGAGGATTTGGCGTTAATACTGGATAAACAATTAGTAGAGCGCAGGCTGGAATGCTTACAAAACGCATATGAAAAGCTAAAAAACGAGGCCGCTGTTTTTGGCGGCCCGGCGGTAATCGAGGTATTTGGGGAGCAGCCCTTTGTGCCGCAGAATAAAAAAACGGCGTGCAGATACTCCGAAAAACAGCAGAAACTGTCGGTGGAGTATCTTTCACGGGCGGGCGCGATGCAAAACCGATATATCAAAGGCGAGGAAAGAAGCTTTACCATTATTGCCTTTCCCGTGCCAGAGATAGGAAAAGCGTATGATGAAATCTTTGACGAAATTATCCGTATCAATACGCTGGATTATCAGTTGTATCAGGGCATTCAGCAGACGATTATCAATACGCTTGATAAGGGAGATTATGTCCTGATTAAAGGTATGGGAGATAATCGCACCAATTTAAAAGTAAAACTCCATACGCTGCACAACCCGGAGAAAGAGACCAATTTTGAAAACTGTGTCGCTGATGTGAATATTCCGGTAGGAGAGGTCTTTACTTCACCGCAGCTTACCGGTACCGAGGGCGTTTTGCATGTTACCCGCGTGTTCTTAAACGAATTGGAATACAGAGACATTTCGCTTCGTTTTCAGGATGGCATGATTACGGAATATTCCTGCACGAATTTTGCGTCAGAGGCGGAAAACCGCAAATATATAAAGGACAACGTTTTATTTCACCACGACACATTACCGATGGGCGAGTTTGCAATCGGCACGAATACGACGGCCTATGTGGTTGCCAGAAAGTATAATATAGAAGATAAAATGCCGATATTAATTGCAGAAAAGACAGGCCCCCACTTTGCCGTGGGCGATACCTGTTATTCCCACGCCGAGGAAGTCAAAGTTTATAATCCTGACGGCAAGGAAATCATAGCAAGAGACAATGAAGTCTCCCTGCTTCGTAAAACAGATGCCTCTAAGGCGTATTTCAACTGCCATACCGATATTACCATCCCATATGACGAGCTTGGGGAGCTGTCTGTGGTGACGGCGGATAACGAAGTGATTCCCATTATTATAGAGGGAAGATTTGTTCTGGCGGGGTGCGAGGCGCTGAATGAGGCGTTTGAGGATTTGTAATAGGAATTTAATACGGGGCTTTCAAACATCTGTTTTTTATCGAAAAACCGCCGTAAGAAAAATTTTACAAAAGAAATAATTGCATTTTTCTTTGAAATGTGATATAAATAATCCATATTCGGTCATTCGACCAATTCATTTGATGGAAAGCCGCCTGTACGCTTTCCGTTATCTTATATCACAAAGGAGTCACGTCTATGAATCAAAAAACAACAAATCTTAAAAATGTAACCTCAATTTCTAATCTAAATGATTTACTTCCAAACGCTCTGCTTAAGGACGCCCACGGTGCCATCCCCTACGGTATGACTAACGATTACATGTTCAGAGCGGTTTTTCAGACCAACAACAAGGCTTTACACGGTCTTATCTGTTCACTTTTGCATCTTCGTGAAGAAGATATCGCATCCGTGGAAATCACAAACCCTATTATCTTAGGGAAATCCATTAAAAGCAAAGAATTTCGGCTGGACATTAATGTTAAACTAAACAACCGCTCCCGTATTAATCTCGAAATGCAGGTAACAGGCAGGCTCATCTGGTCCAACCGCTCCGTCAGTTATCTCT